>AP018318.1:1367500-2642500 GCA_003990705.1 Nostoc sp. HK-01 | reverse complement strand
CTGACTGTGGAAAATGGAGCCAGAATCTCGGCTGCTAATTTTGGTTCTAGTCAAGTTGGTGGTAATGCTACTTTCACTCTGAGACAGTTGGTAGTGCAGAATGGCGGAGAAATTCGTTCTGCTTCTTTTGGGGAAGGGGCGGGGGGAATCTTGAATATCAAAGCTACTGATTCGATAGACGTTGTGGGTGCAGCTAATATTGGTGGTGAAAGTGTCATAAGTACTTTGTTTACCGACGCTCAAGCTTCTGGGAAAGCTGGTAATTTAATTATTAATAGCGATCGCTTGTCGGTACGAGATGGCGCAGAATTATCAGTAAGTAGTGAAGGCTCTGGACAAGCCGGCAATTTAGATATCAAGGCGCGTATTGTCCAATTAGATAATCAAGCCAAGTTAATTGCTGAAACAGCCTCTGGTGATGGTGGTAATATCACACTCACATTAAATGAGGTGCTACTTCTACGCCGCCAGAGTTTAATCTCCACCACAGCAGGTAATAATGTTGCTGGTGGTAATGGTGGCATCATTAATATCAAAGCTCCATTTATTGTGGCTATCCCCTCAGAAGATAGCAACATCAAAGCCAATGCTTTTACAGGTAATGGCGGTCAAGTTAATATTACTGCAAGAAGTATTTTTGGTATTCAACCACGACAATTTGAAACACCCGAAAGTGATATTACTGCCAGTTCAACTTTTGGTGTGAATGGAGTTGTGAACATCAACAACCCCGATGTTGACCCAACTCAAGGTTTAACTACTTTACCTCAAACTGTAGTAGATGTTTCCCAACTAATCGCTCAAGGTTGTGGTACACAAGCAGAACAAGTAGCCAACCAATTCACCGTAGCTGGGCGTGGTGGCTTACCTCCCAGTCCCAATGACAATCTCAATAGCGATGCAGTATGGTCAGATACACGCCGCACTGTAGCCGCAAAGCCACAGCATCAATCACGAACTCCCGCTGTCAAACCATCTAAGACACTTAATAGCCTCTCTCTAGTTCCTGCATCTGGTTGGGTCTTTAACAATAAAGGCGAAGTTACACTTGTTGCTCAGGTTGCTAATTCTGTTCGCGAGAATTTAGGCGTTACCTCTACAGTTTGCCATAGCCACTAAATAGTAATTAATTGAGCTAATTAAGTTAATAAATTTAGTTAATCATCAAAAATTATCTACTTACTAATTTATTCAAGAAATTGATTTGGCAAAGTTATTTATATTATCTAATTACAATCTAGAAATTTTAATTGGATTTCTCAAATAGTGGTGAAGCGAGAGAATAAAAATATATTTGCTTGGTAAGCAGTGAACTTCGTTATCAAAAGATTAAATCACGTTAATGGTTAGTTATCATTTTTTACATTCACTGGTGACATCAAATGATTTGATGATAAATAGTCAACATAATTTCCTCTAGATTTTCAAGCGATCGCCCAAATAAATATTCAAGCGATCGCTCTTCATTCTGATTAAACAACTCGTATAAAAACATTGAACTATTTGAGGTATTTTAACAGTAAACTGCCCTTTTATATATAAAAATAATCTTAAATTTTGAGAAATAATTAACCTAGTTAGATACACATCTAATTCTATATTTACATCTAAAGCTGAATCAGTTTGAAGTTTTAGATTAAAAGAAAAAAACCATAATACGTACATTTTTTAGTAGCAGTTGCCAAAAAATTTTGCACTTTACAAAAAAAAGCCCCCCGGTAGTTAGCCGAGGGATTCTGCAAGTCGGTAATTGTCGCACAAAGACATTCGCGGATATCACCATACCAACTTAGACTTGAGGAAATCTGCCAAAATGCCAAATTATGCAATTCTCGGTTCTTCGTGGTGAACTAGAGGTAGATATTTAACAATCAGCCTACAACCACGATTAGAATTTAAGTAAAGAAATATTGCGTAGCTTACGGGCATGAAACGGATCGTCTTAATTGCTGGGTTTGAATCGTTCAACGCTGACTTATACAGAAAAGCGGCAACTGTAGCTGAATCTCGCTGTCCTGATTTAGACATTCGAGTATTTAGCGATCGCGATATTACCAGTAAGCGTGCGGAAGTAGAAGCAGCGCTGCATGACGCTGACGTATTTTTTGGCAGCTTATTATTTGATTATGACCAAGTTGTGTGGTTGCGCGATCGCCTTACTCAAGTTCCTATCCGGCTTGTGTTTGAGTCAGCTTTAGAATTGATGAGTTTAACCAAGCTGGGAGACTTTGCCATTGGTGACAAACCCAAAGGAATGCCCAAACCAGTTAAATTCATCCTCGACAAATTCAGCAACGGACGTGAAGAAGATAAACTCGCAGGTTACATCAGCTTCTTAAAAATCGGCCCGAAACTCTTAAAATTCGTACCAGTGCAGAAAGTTCAAGACTTACGCAACTGGCTAATTATCTATGGTTACTGGAATGCAGGCGGATCAGAAAACGTCGCTTCTTTATTTTGGACATTAGCTGAGAAATACCTCAGCTTAAAAATTGGCGACATTCCCCCACCAGTGGAAACCCCTAACATGGGATTATTGCATCCCGACTATCAAGGATTTTTTGAAACACCAAAAGCATACTTGGAATGGTATCAGCAGATCCCCCCTAGCCCTTATAAAGGGGGGAAGGTTAGCCCCCCTTTTCAAGGGGGGTTGGGGGGATCTAAACTTCAAAATCCCGTCGTCGGAATTCTCCTTTACCGTAAACACGTCATCACCAAACAACCATACATTCCCCAACTAATTCGACGCTTTGAAGAAGCTGGCTTAATTCCCTTACCTATATTCATCAACGGAGTAGAGGGACACGTAGCGGTAAGAGATTGGATGACAACTGACTACGAACAGCAACAACGACAACTAAATAATATTGAAACTCCTTCTCTTTCCCCAGAAGCAGCTAAAGTTGATGCCATAGTTTCCACCATTGGCTTTCCTTTAGTGGGTGGCCCAGCTGGTTCAATGGAAGCAGGCCGCCAAGTAGAAGTAGCAAAGCGCATCCTGACTGCTAAAAATGTCCCTTACATTGTCGCTGCACCATTATTAATTCAAGATATACATTCTTGGACACGTCAAGGTGTCGGCGGCTTACAAAGTGTAGTTTTATATGCTTTACCCGAACTAGATGGGGCAATTGATACTGTTCCCCTGGGTGGTTTGGTAGGCGAAAATATTTATCTCGTTCCAGAACGGGTACAACGATTAATTGGTAGAGTTAAAAACTGGGTTGCTTTACGACAAACACCAGCATCAGAACGAAAAATTGCCATTATTCTATATGGTTTCCCGCCTGGTTACGGTGCTGTTGGCACAGCTGCATTGTTAAATGTGCCTCGTAGTCTCATCAAATTTCTGCACGCACTCAAAGACCAAGGTTATAACGTTGGCGACATTCCAGAAGATGGGGAAGAATTAATTCGCCAGGTGAAAGAAGCTGATGAAGAGATGGAAAGATGGGAAATGAATAAACCTTTCCCAGATTCGGCTATTACTGTTAATGCCAGAAAATTAGAAAAATGGTTGGGATATCTCCGCACATCTCGCGTTGAGAAACAATGGAAATCTTTAACAGGTAGTGGGATAAAAACTTACGGTGATGAACTGCATATTGGTGGTGTGCAATTAGGAAATGTTTGGATAGGTGTACAACCACCGTTAGGCATTCAAGGCGACCCGATGCGGTTAATGTTTGAACGCGATTTAACTCCGCATCCTCAATACGCTGCTTTTTATAAATGGTTACAAAATGAATTGCAAGCTGATGCTGTGGTTCACTTTGGGATGCACGGTACAGTGGAATGGTTGCCTGGTTCGCCTTTAGGAAATACGGGTTATTCTTGGTCGGATATTTTGTTAGGTGATTTGCCTAATATATATATATATGCGGCGAATAATCCTTCGGAGTCAATTTTGGCAAAGCGTCGCGGTTATGGGGTGTTAATTTCGCACAATGTACCACCTTATGGTCGTGCAGGTTTGTATAAGGAATTGGTGGCGTTGCGCGATTTAATTGCCGAGTATCGAGAAGACCCGAAAAAGAATTATGTGCTAAAGGAAGCGATTTGTAAAAAGATTGTCGATACGGGTTTAGATGTTGATTGTCCGTTTGAGGATGCGAAAAAGTTGGGCATTCCTTTTACACCAGAAAATATCAGAATGTTTAGTGGTCATGCTTTTGATGATTATCTGGTGAAGTTGTACGAATATTTGCAAGTTTTGGAGAATCGTCTGTTTTCTTCTGGGTTGCATACTTTGGGTGACGCGCCAAATGAGGAGGAGATGGCGGCGTATTTGGAGGCTTATTTTGGTGAATCACAAAGACAGGGCGAAGAGAAAGAAATTAGAGATTTATTGATGCAAACTACGGATGAGTTAACAAATTTGTTGCGGGGTCTAAATGGGGAGTATATTCCGCCTGCGCCTGGTGGTGATTTGTTACGTGATGGTGCTGGGGTTTTACCTACGGGGAGAAATATTCATGCGTTAGATCCTTATCGAATGCCTTCACCTGCTGCGTATGAAAGAGGTAGGGAAATTGCCCAGAAAATTATCGCCCAGCATTTACAAGAACATGGGAAATATCCTGAGACGGTGGCGGTGTTGTTGTGGGGTTTAGATGCGATTAAAACTAAGGGTGAGTCGTTAGGAATTCTGCTGGAATTAGTTGGTGCGGAACCTGTGAAGGAAGGGACTGGCCGAATTGTCCGTTATGAATTAAAACCCTTGGCTGAGGTGGGACATCCGCGTATTGATGTGTTGGGTAATTTGTCGGGAATTTTTCGAGATAGTTTTGTGAATATCATCGAATTATTAGATGATTTATTTTTACGTGCGGCTGAGGCGGATGAACCAGAACAACAGAATTTTATTCGGAAACACGCTTTGGCTTTAAAGGCGCAAGGTGTAGAAAATGTATCAGCGAGGTTATTTTCTAATCCTGCGGGTGATTTTGGTTCTTTGGTAAATGATCAGGTGGTGGATGGGAACTGGGAATCTGGTGATGAGTTAGGTAATACTTGGCAAAGCCGCAATGTGTTTAGCTATGGGAGACAAGATAAAGGCCAAGCTAGACCAGAGGTGTTGAATCAGTTGTTGAAAACGAGCGATCGCATTGTCCAAGAAATTGATTCGGTAGAATATGGTTTGACCGATATTCAAGAATATTACGCCAACACTGGCGGTTTAAAAAAAGCAGCCGAAAAACAACGCGGTAAAAAAGTCACTACCAGCTTTGTCGAAAGTTTCTCGAAAGACACCACCCCCCGCAACCTAGAAGATTTGCTGCGGATGGAATATCGCACGAAATTGCTAAATCCCAAATGGGCGCAAGCAATGGCAAATCAAGGTTCTGGCGGTGCTTATGAAATTTCTCAACGCATGACAGCCTTAATTGGTTGGGGTGGTACTGCTGATTTTCAAGATGATTGGGTTTATGACCAAGCTGCTGATACCTACGCTTTAGACCCAGAAATGGCAGATAAATTACGCAAAGCCAACCCTGAAGCTTTCCGCAATATTATTAGCAGAATGTTAGAAGCTTCTGGGCGCGGTTTCTGGGAGGCGGATCAAGATAAGTTAGATAAATTGCGTCAGTTATATGAATTGACTGATGAACAATTAGAAGGAGTAACAGTTTAGAAAATAAGTTTTTTTGGTTGAATTGATATTTTTTCTGTCAAAATTTGTAAAGATTTGGAAATTCCGCCTCCTTAGAATTTAAATAAAAACTCTGCGTAATTTTGCGTTTACCTCAGCGATACTCCGCGTTGAAAAACATTACGAATTCAACCTTTCCAAAAACTGTTTACCACAATCTTTGCAGATATAACGCTGCTTACGTGACGATGCCCATTTTTAGATAGGCGGGATGAATTGCAACGTGGTTAATTGCCCAACATGGCACAATGGGCATAAACGGACAATATTGAAATTCTTTCATACAGTAGTTTAAATTGCTCACACAATTCACTACAAAGTAATGTTGTTAAACAATTTACAGGTAGCTTTATGGCAACTGTTGACCACTCGTTTTTCTTATTGAAGTTGTTTGCTGTACTTGGTTGCGGGTTGATCGCAGGAGTTTTCTTTGCTTTTTCGACCTTCGTGATGAGCGCTCTTGCCCGACTTCAACCGACACAGGGTATTACCGCTATGCAGGCAATCAATATTACGGTAATTAATCCATTGTTTATGACAGTATTTTTAGGAACAGGAGCAGGTTGCATTTTTATTTTAGTTTCCTTGTTGTTTAGGTGGCAGCGAACGAGTGCTATCTATTTGCTTGTTGGCAGTTTACTCTATCTCTTCGGTACATTAGGCGTGACAATTGTCTTTAATGTTCCGCTAAACGAAGCACTAGCATTGGTTAAACCTGATAGTACTAACGGTTTGGAGCTATGGGCTAGTTACTTAAGGGATTGGACGTTCTGGAATCATATTCGAGCCGTAGCAGCATTTGCAGCATCTGTATTACTGGCGATCGCACTCTCCCATTGATTACTGCATATAGGCTTGATCGCAAAATTTACACAAGCATAGGAGGATGTTCGTGAAATGGGATTAGTTGTAATTACTGTGGTGAAGCTCTAAAATCACCTTGGGTTTCATTAAAATATTAAAGCTTTAAATACTCTTTAAGCGGGCGGCGGGAATCGAACCCGCATTAATAGCTTGGAAGGCTATAGTTTTACCACTAAACTACGCCCGCAAATTTCCAACTTAAACATAATAACACTATTTTGCAGAAAATTCAAACATCTAATTAGAATTGACAGGTTGAATTGTAATTTTGACAAAGAGATTACTCAAATCTGGTTTACTGCCATCTTGATTGTAGGCTGGGGTAAACTTCTCGTTCCTAAAAAGTTCGTTGATTGCTTGTTGGTATAGATTTTTTTCGCTTTGAAGGTTGGAAGGTTGTATTTCTATGACTACAGCCTGTTGAAAGTTACCATTTTTATCAATTACGAAGCTGGCTATAAGTTGTGCAGGTGCAAGTCCATTTTCGCCATCGAGGGAATTCGCTGCTAATGTTTTCGTACCACTTCCCTGGTATTTAGCCAGAACATCAGGTAAATCTTTGCTTAGTTGACGCATTTCCTGATCAGCGAAAGGCACTATTGTGATTGTCGAGCCAGCTTGTTCAGAAGTGGTGGGATTTTTGTCTGTAGGAGTTTGAGGAGTATTTCTTGTGGGAATGGGTGAAGTTTTATTAGTAGGACTTGGAGAAGTAGTAGGATTTCTTTGAAGAGGCGTGTTAGAAGTATTATCGGTGGAACCTGGAGAAGGACTTCCTATTGGGGTGCGGGGATTATTCTCTGTTCCTGTGGTCGAATTTGTTGGTTGTTCTGAAGGAATGCCGCTTGGTAATGGTTTTCCTTTTCCGAGGATAATTCTTTGTCGGCGATTCCAAGGAAGATTAGCAATAGGAATTGTCGGTGTAGCTTTGGGAATTGGCGTAGATTTAGTCAAGTCAGGTGTAAAACTGGGTTTTGGTGTCGTTTGTGCTTTGGGTTTGGGTTGTGAAACAGATTTTTTGACTGATGGTTTGGGGTTTTTTGGAGAAACAACTTCCTTCCGATTCAGAATGCTGGTTTCAGAATCCTGATTTCTAGCTATATTTTTGGCTGTTTCTGGCAAAGTTCTGGCTACATTCTGCTGGGATGAGATATTTGGTTTGGGTGAGACTGTTGTTGTCGGTAATTTTGATTTTGCTGTGGGAGAAATTTCTACCAACTCGATGGGAACAATAGCTTGACTTTGCTGTGGAAACCATAATCCAAACACATTAGAAGAGCGCATCAGCCAGAAAATCAACAAATGCAGGGAAACTGAACTAATAGTGACAAAAATCCACAAACTTGGAGGATCGTTATGTCGTCTCCAAATCTTGGGTGGAACAGGAGTTTTGTCTGCAACAGGCGTTGTCATATCACCGAAGCCAAATATAATTCAGAGTCTTTAGCAAAGCTTAAAGACTCCGTTTGGATCTTAGCGATTAACTACTAGATCTGGCGAAACAGCAAAAGTCAGGACAGTTTCATCAACTCCTTTAAGTTTCAGTGGACTACCTTTGGTAATTTCTTCATCCTGCAAATAATCTGCCACAGCAGCCGAAACTAAAATCGTACCGGGAACAGCAGCAGCTTGCAATCGAGCAGCAATATTCACACTTGGCCCAATAGCCGTATAGTCGGCGCGTTCTGCACTACCAAACATACCCACAACCGCTGTACCTTGGTGAATACCACAGCGAAACTGTACACTAGAACGTCCATCACTTTCAAATACACCTTGCTCTCGCCAGCGCTGGTTTAACTGCGAGAGTGCGCGGTGCATTGCTCTAGCTGTATTAATAGCTCGACGTACCTGTTCATTAGGAGTCAGTTCTTCTGGCGCTCCATATAAAGCCAAAATCGCATCTCCCATAAATTTATCTACAGTACCGCCGTTATCAAACACAACTTTGGTCATACATTCTAAATACTCATTTAGCAATTCTGCCACCCGTCGAGATCTAAGAGTATTGGCTAATTGAGTAAACCCTACAATGTCACTAAACAAAACTGTAATCAACCGTGGTTCTGGACGTAAATCTAAAGTTAAATCCCCTGCTGCGGCTTTCTGCACTAACACAGTTGGTAAAAAACGCTTGAGAACTGATTCTGTTAGATAAGTATTTAATTCTACAACTCGTCGTTCATTTTCCTTCAAGGCTAAGAGATTCCTGACCTCTGCTAAAAGTTCTCTGTCATTAAATGGTTTGGCTAAATAGGCATCTGCACCATGTTCTGTGCTTTCAATACGGGTTTCTTCATCAACTTTGGCTGTAAGCAAAATGATTGGAATTCCTTTTAATTTCTCATCAGAGCGAATCATCCGAATCATTTCCAGCCCAGTTACCAAAGGCATCATCAAATCTGTAACAATCAAGCTGGGTAAAATTTCTTGAACTACACCAAACCCTTCATAACCATTACGAGCCGTGTGGACTTGATAGCCATTGCGGCGGATGATATCGGATACGTAAGTTCGTAAATCTGGGTTGTCGTCTACAACTAAGATAGAGTGTTTAGAAGTTTGCGGCGTTGATGGCTCTGCCGAAATGAGCGACCTGGTGTTGTTGAGTGCTGAATTGTGATTAGGGGAGATATGTTCTAACTTTTCAGTAGTGGCTTCGATGAGTTCTAAATCAGCTAATTCAACAGTGGCACGGCTAGTATTTAATTCAGCAGGTGTTTCTAATACTTGGTTGATTGGTAAGTGATCATAGCCAGTGAGCAGCCATAATGTGAAAGTCGTTCCTTCACCATAAACTGAGTCTACAGTGATTTTACCGCCATGCAGTTCTACTAATTCTTTGACTAAAGCCAAACCCAGTCCGCTACCTTCATAGGAACGGTTTTCCGAGCCTTCAGCTTGGCGGAATCGCTCAAATAACATGGGAATTTGTTCTTGAATAATGCCAATTCCTGTATCTTTTACTTGGAGGATGCAGTATTCGTCTTGATTTTGTAGTGTAACGCTAATTGTGCCATCTTCAGGTGTAAACTTCATGGCATTTGATAAGAGGTTGTAAACCACTTTGTCAAATTTTTCCATATCTAAGTAAACCTTGGGACATGCAGTAAAATCAGTTGCTAGATGCAGTTGTTTTTTCTCACAGTAGGGACGAAATGACTCAACAATTTGGCTGACAAATTCCACTAAATCACAGGGACGAAAGCTCGGCTGCATTCGGCCAGCATCTAGGCGTTGTAAGTCGAGTAATTGGTTGACTAATCGCAGCAGACGGCGAGAGTTACGCAACGCGATCGCACTTTGAGCATGAGATAGACCTTCCCCAGCAGCTACCGCAGATTCTAATGGCCCTTGAATCAAGGTAATTGGGGTGCGGAATTCATGAGAAATATTTTGGAAAAATTCAGTTTTTTGTTTATCTAGTTCCAATAAACGCTCTGCTTGTTCACGGGTTTTTTGATAGAGACGTGACTGCTGGACAGCGATCGCGGCTTGTGCGGCCACTGCTTTGGCGAGTTCAATATCAGATGATACCCATCCACGGACTTTTCGCCCTTCCCGTAAGGTAATACTCCCAATACATTTGCCATCAGCTAATAAAGGCACAACCATGAGCGATCGGGCTGGCTTTTTCAAAGGCAAATCAAATCCCTTCAGTTCTAAGGGACAGACACTCATATCAGAAATTACTATCGGCTCCTGTGTCCGCAAAATTTCTTGTAATAGAGGGTTATCTTTAATAGGAGCTTGCGTCGAGTAAGGGAAATTTTGAGATATTAAGTCAAGATTAGTATTTAAATTAAAATTTTGGCTTGGCTTGAGCGAATGGTCAGAATGTTGAAAACTATCATATAAACCAACACACTGGACAGATTCTTCTTCTTCTGTCCATAAAGACAGCGCACAGCCGTCAACTTGTAATGCTTGGCCTAATTTGTGGGTAATAGCAGCAAAAATATCTTGTGGGTCTAAGCTAGAGCGAATTGCTGTTGTAATTGTATTAATTAACGCTTCTCGCTTCGCTAAAGCACGTACTTGTTCATAAGCATAAGCTTGAGATAAAGCTAAAGCGGCCTGATCTGCCACCATTGTCACTAGCTGAATTTCTTCAGTTCCCCAGAGACGAGATTGGTGGCACTGATGTAGTGCTAAAACGGCTAACAATTCTTGTTGACAAATTAGCGGTACAACTAAGCTGGAGTAAATATTAGCAGTAGCAAAAGCTGTTCCTCTTTGTTGTAGTTCGGAATTTTCTCCTTGAATTCGCTCATCGGTAGCAACATCGTAAATTACCTGAACTTCACGAGTTTCCCAAACAGTTTGGGCTAACAAAGCAGCCGAAGGTAAGAAAGATGCGGTTGACACATCTTCTCCTGAGATCCCTGAGACTTGCTCTGTTTCAGCTTGGGGCGGTTTTTGGTAAATAAACCCTTCGTCTACTAATTGTTCATCTTGAAAAGGACGTAAGAGGCAAACATCTACCTCTAACATGTGACCAACTGTATCGACAATTGCTTGCAAAATTTGCCGATAGTCTAAAGCACTGCGAATTGTGTTGGTAACAGTATTCAGCAGTGATTCTTGTCGGAGGGTACGAGTTAGTTCACGGGTACGAGCTTTCAGAACATTGTGGGTATCCAAGGCTTGGCGTACCACAGCTTTGAGTTCTTCCGCTTCCCACGGTTTGGTGACATATTTAAATACCTTACCAGCGTTGATTGCTTCCACTAAGTCTTCAACATCAGTGTAGCCAGTCAAAATAATCCGAATAATATCTGGATATTGAGTTGCTGTCAGGCTCAAAAATTCCGTACCACTCATAATTGGCATTCGCTGATCAGAGATGATCACTGCGACCTCTCCTTCTTCTGCCAACAGATCTAATGCCGCAGGGCCAGAGGTTGCCCGCAACACCTTATAATCACGATAGAAAGTACGGTAAAGCAAATCTAGGTTGTCTGGTTCGTCATCAACAACCAAAATTTTCGGCTTACTGTTTACTTGAGATTTCATGCACCGCTTTCCTGCTGCAACAGCAGTTGAATAAAGAATAATCTGCTCAGGAGGTAATTTTTCTGAATCAGGTAAGAGCAGAGCATTTTGCCCAATTGGGTTGTATGGCTATACAAATGCTGGGTGTAAGAGTATCTACTCACAGTAATTAGCCTCAATAGCTGGTAATGTTTGCCACTTGCTCTGATACAGCGGATTTAGTGGAATGGTCAATTTTGGTACTAAAGAGTAGATGCTTGCTTTTCAAGTGTTGTTTCACCTCCCGTGAAGACTTTTGATGAATACACACAGCATTCAGGTCTGGCGGAAAAGCTAACTGAAGCTGCATATTAAGTTTGCCCTTTGTTGCAGTTGTAATAACATTTGCAGGTAAATTTTATTTATGTTGGTCATGGAAGAGTGAGCTAGGTCACAACTATGAGTATTAAAGGCAAAGTATACTATTAGACTAACTATTTATTCTAATTTAGCAATCATAACCAGCAGTTAGACAAGTGGCATGGGGCTGTCACAGATTAATGCTGCTTTAACTATTACAGCATGTACTTAGTTTATCTAAGCGATCGCCAAATAAGTACAATATATATATCAAAAATATTTTGCCTGATTTTTTCAGTATAAATACGGTAAGTAGATTATTGTAACTTTACTTATTTATATAACTAAGCAGCGACATCAGCCAGCGATCAGGACTAAATTTCCCCTAGAAGCAGTCAAAGACCTAATTCAATCAAGATTCAGATAGTATTCTCCACAGCCAATCTTGAGCATTTAGCAGCGATAGATCATAATTGCTGAGATTATGTTATTGGTTGTGACAATTAATGTTGTGAATTCACCAAAAGGATGCTGAGTGTGTTATTAACTTACAGAAGAACCTAGAACACCCAAATAACTTATTGGCATTAAACTACAAAAAACAATTGTATTTACAGTAGCAAACGGTGTTTTAGAATATTTGAGAAAATTTTTGTAAAATGTAATTAATAATAAACTAACCTTGACATCCTGGTTTTTTGACTCATCTCACGAACAACCACTGACATCAGCCGCGCATCAAGCTTCTCAACAATTCCAAATTCGTGCGGCTACACCTACCGATTTGACTGCTATTTCCCAGATTATTGCCGAAAGCTTTCACTCTCAAACTGGTTTCTGGGGATGGGCTTTTCCATTGTTACGTCTGGGTATTTACGAAGATTTCAGAAATCGTTTATCATCACCAGCACCCCACCATATTTGTTTAGTTGCTGTTGACACTACTATTACTGGCGCTAATAATTTAGTGGGAACTGTAGAACTGGGCTTGCGTTTCCATGAATCATGGAAACAAAATGGCAAAAGTTTCCTTTATCTATCTAATTTAGCTGTTGACCAAAAATATCGTCGAAATGGTGTGGCTTCAAAGTTACTACTGAGTTGCGAAACACTTTGCCAAGAATGGGGTTTTAAAGATTTATATCTCCATGTTTTAGAAGATAACCATCAAGCGCGACAGTTGTATTTCAAATTAGGTTACAAAATGTATAAAGTAGAATCTAATTGGAATTTATTCTTTCTCCAACGTTCTCGTCAAATCTTCTTACACAAACACTTAAATTTCGATTCTTCTGACTAAATTTTATATTGTGGGATGGGATGTAAATATGCTGAAGGCAGTTTTCATTCAAATTTATGTAACTAAATTCTAGTATTCCTAGGATAAAACACTTAGGATATTTGGGCCATATTTTAAGTCTAAGTTAGTTTTTTATTGTCCAAATCGCCTCAAAACAAATTGAGCCAAATTAGACTGATTTTTCAACTCTAGTTCAAGGGATTTTTACATAAATAGCCATACAATATATTTAATGTAATAATCCAAGTGGATTTGTAAACTAGGTGTAGAGAAAGGAAAGAGAAAGTAAAGCGTAAAATTATTGGTCAATAATGCACAGACTTGTATTGGAATTCTAGACTTAATATAAAATAATTACTTATACTTTATTTAATAATAAAATAATCAAAACTCCTCAATATATAATATCTACTATGATGAAGCCATCAGTAAAATTACCCTAAATAAAAATTCCCTCATAATAACTTTGTATTTAATTTATTCATCTTTATAGAAACTTTAATTTTTTTATAGTTTAGTTTAAAGACAAATTCAGCCATATCTCATAAAATATGATTACATAATTAATGAGTGACATCTCATCCATCTCTATTATTAAATTGAACAAAAAGTTCTTGATAGTAAGATAAGCAAAAAACTAATTTGATTTAACACCAAGTTACTGCTTAACGTGCATCCCACTACCAAATTATTCAAAAGTTATAAAAAACATGGATAGCGAAAAGCACATGCGCTATCAAACCGCTATGGTATCAACTTATTACCCCGACACCAGTTTTCTTGACCATCTTGTTATGCCAGATGGAACTGAGCAATCATACGGCTCGGATATCTTGACACTTCTGCATAGTGGAAAGGTTTTTATTGTCAATAGTCGGAAGCGGAATGGGTTAATACTTTTTAAACGCTACCATGCAGAATTTGCTGGGCCGGGAGCAGCGGTTGGTGGAGATTACGACAGTGATTGCCAGATGGTTCTGCGTATCGGCAATTTATCTTTATTAAGTCCAGAATCTTATGAGGAACGCCAGAAAGCCTACTTGATTCGACGACAATGGATTCGGTTGATTAAGCAAATTACCGAAAATCCGGTTCCGCAACAGCGAGTGCAGAAGATTTTAGATCAGTTTGACCAATATTTTCCATCAGAAATGGTGGCTGATTTACCTGATGAAGCCTTTGCACTTTTAGTGGGTGTTTTTCCCCAAACTGTAGGGATAGTACGTCGTTTGGGCAGTGAAATTGATGGTAGATTTAATTACTAGTTATCATAAACTGCTAGATACTAAGTATTCAAAATTTGCCATAGCTGCTTGTAGTCTTTCCAAGGTACGGGAATTTTCTTCTGGAGTCCCAATAGTGATTCGTAATCCTTCATTCAGTAGTCTGACAAGAGTTCCAGCACTTCTGAGTTGTTGATGAAGACTTTGTAAAGTAGTATTCTGTGAATCAGAATTATTTGACTGGAGACGTAGATAAACAAAGTTAGCGGCACTTTCGGCTACTTGTAAGGCTGGATGTTGCGCCAAGGTTGCTATAAGTTTGTCGCGTTCATTCTGTGTTTGTAGAATTGAACTAAGCAAAAGTTGACGATTTTGTAAAGCCACTAATGCTGCTGCCAGTGAAAAGCTAGGAAGATTGTAAGGCAAGCGGACTTTCTCTAAAATGGCGATCGCTTCTGGATGGGCAATACAATAACCCACACGCAATGCTGCTAAACGGAAAGCCTTAGAAAAAGTTCGTAAAATGATCCAATTGGGTCGCTGTACCAATTCACCCACTAAAGTATTTTGGCTAAATTCAAAGTAAGCTTCATCAATTACTACTAAAATTTCTTCTGGTAAACTTCTGAGCCATGCTAATTCTGCCGCAGTCAGTAGATTAGCAGTGGGAGAATTCGGATGTACAACAAAAACTACTCGAATCGGTGGATTTTGAGTTTGGGTGATGGCTGTTTGTGCAGCTTTTATGTCTATTTCAAAATTGGTTTGATTTCTGCCAACTGTCACCACTCCAATACCCAAGGTTTGAGCTAAAATCCCATACATCGAAAAAGTGGGATTAGCTACTAGAATTGAACCTTCTCCTCCCAGACAAGTAGCAATTAATAAAGAGCGAATTAGTTCATCGGAACCATTACCAACAGAAATATTAGTAGCAGTAAACAAGGCTGAAGAAAGATTAGCCGATTCATTTACATACTCAGCGATCGCATCTTTCAGTAGCTCATGTCCGCCATCAGGATAGCGATTTGTTTCTATAACTTGCTGATATGTCCAGGCTAATTTTTCTTTTAGTTCAGGTGGTAAATCTTCAGGACTTTCATTTGTATCCAGCCGATCAAACTTTGTGGTGACTGGTTCTGCTGTATTGCTGCTAGGGTGAGGTTTGTAAGCCGTAAATTGGGCTAAATCTGACCGAATAAAAGGAAGCATAATTTTTAGTTAATAGTCATTGGTCAATAAAACAAATAACTGAGAAAATTGCTTGTAGGTTGGTCTCATATTTTACCGCTTTACGGTAACTGACAGAAGAGGTGAATTGCTTGCCAAATTTCTCCTGTGACATTGCCTAAAGCATGATCGCTATCGAGTTCTACTAACTCTACCCAAGGACGAGAGCGTGCAAATTGGTGACTAGCGGTAATTGGAATGACCTCATCTTGCCTGCCATGTAAAATTAGCGTTGGCACCGGACGTTGCAATATATCCTCTTGGTATTGCTCTGCATCTGTGATGAAATCGTAACTTAGAGGGAGCGATCGCCCTTCCCCATAGTGGTAAACCATGAGATATTTTTCTTGTTGCCAGCGCTTCATCTCTTCATCTCCTAGCTTAGGCAACCAATGAGATAAAAACCCAAAAGCTGGTGCTAACAAAATTAAGCGTTCCACTTGTTGATATTGCTGCGCCAAATGAGCAGATACCAAACCACCTAAGCTAGAGCCTATTAATGTAACGGGTTCAGAATCATGAGGAAATGCTGCTGCTATTTGATTTAGTTGGCGCGTGATTGTCAACCCAGAAAAATCACCAGCATTGAGATCAGGAATGTTTAGTTGTATCGGAATTTTAGTAAAGCGATCGCCCATAGCTTGGGCTTTAGCAGATTTAGGGCTAGAAGCAAACCCGTGAAGATAAATGTATTGCAAGGCTGTAATTATTGAGGGTGATAAAATCTCAAGTTAAGAATTAGATACGAAAGTCGATAATTCTTAACTTCATATTGTTACGCCTGAAGAGGTTTAAGGAGCAGGGTAGTCCCCTTCTAAAGGTTTCCCACCAGAATTACCACCACCGCTGTGATTGTCACCAGGGTTGCCATTGTCACCCGGATTCCCGCCTGGATTGTCACCAGGGTTGCCATTGCCACCCGGATTCCCACCTGGATTACCGCCGTGATTGTCCCCAGGGTTGCCGTTACCACCTGGATTACCGCCGTGATTATCACCAGGGTTGCCGTTACCACCTGGATTACCGCCGTGATTGTCCCCAGGGTTGCCGTTGCCGCCTGGATTCCCGCCGTGATTGTCCCCAGGGTTACCGTTGCCGCCTGGATTCCCGCCGTGATTATCACCAGGGTTGCCGTTACCACCTGGATTCCCGCCAGGGTTGCCATTGCCACCAGGGTTGCCGTTACCACCTGGATTCCCGCCAGGGTTGCCGTTACCACCCGAATTCCCGCCTGAATTGGCAGGATTACTACCATTAATTGGCTGATTTATGTTGATGGGGTTAGTGTTTTGGTTATCATTATTAATAGAGTTACGAGTAGTATCTGAGATTACTTCTCCTGTTTGTAAGAAAGAATCTACTGGAGAATTGTCTAACACCCCACCTTGGTCAGCTGAGTTAGAAGAATTAATAGATAACTCCATAAAAGATGGGTTTTCTATGACTCCTTGACCGACTACGGGTGTTTGTGCTGCTAAAGCTGCAATAATTTCAGATTGAACGCTGGCGATCGCCGGATCTGGATTAGATGTATTATTTTGCTTGGTTAAATCTAATCCCTGGACTAAATCACTCGTTTCATAAAAAGTTTTGAGATCAAAATCATATAAGCCCTGAAATTCACCTTTGACGATGACCATCAGTTGTCCAGCTTGTAAAACCTGATTTTGGGAAGCTTCCTGATTCAAAACCTCAATGCCGCTATTTGTCAGCGCCCCAACAATTGTGGTGTCTGTTTGCTTGTCATAACGGACAAATAATGCTGAACCACGAATCGCCGCAGCTGCACTCGGTGTTTGTATACGTGTCTGTCCTTTACCTGGTGGAATCAATAAAAGTACTGTCCCATTTGACAGATGAAAATTCCGAGTCTTGGGTAGGAATTGAAATATTGCTCGTTCTCCAACCCGTGCTAAAGAACCATCGTTAAAACGCAAATCGGCCAAAGATGATCTGCCAGTAGACAACCCATCACCAGGAATTATCGGATCTAATTTGCGTGCTGGTCGCTTTTTGTTATTCCGAGGAAGCAATTGCACAAGATTTTGCAGATTTTGAATTTCTGCACGAGTCAAAGGAGTGACTGCGATCGCCTTTGGTGAAGGCATTGTTATCACTCCCCATACACCGATCATCAACAAAGGAATAAATTTCCAAGACATAGCTTGAACGCTGGATAGTTTAACTAAGACCACACCAAGTGAAGATACATTCTGAAATATTAGGTTTACTTATCAGTTTTTTAGTTTTCTAACTAAATTTTCGGTGGATTTATTGAAAATTTTAGCGAAATTCTGGTATAAATCAATGTAATCAAAATTATCAAAAAATATTAAAATCAAATAATTAATTTCAAAAAGTTAACATCTTTGTTTTTTAATGATTGGGCTGAATGGTTATATTTTTTTGTTGATAAAACGTCAATGTTGATGCAACCCACAGGCTGGACAAAATTTTTATTTGCAACTTTATTAGCTTTGATTGGTGCAAATAAATGTTGCATTGGCGTAGATTTAGCGTGGGCTGCTAACTTAAATGAATCTAGTGAGCAAAATGAGGAAAACCTAGAATATTTTGCATATAACCTGGAAAGTTATAAGTTTGACCAAAAGAGCCAGTTTCAGGTCAGTAATTTTGATTTACTGCTGCCTCAGCCATTTAATTTTAATTTAGCAGAGTCAAACATAATCATAGCCCAAACCACTCCTGAAACAAAACCTAATACTGAGCCTAATCCCCAACCGCCAAATTCTCCTAGCAATCCTCAACTCTTAAATAATCCACCACAACTAGAAGTACAGCCAAGAGATTTTCCTCAGCCTTCACCCATGATTATAGAAGAACTGTTGGATAAACCCTCAGTGGATAGAAATGAGAAGTTAGAGAGGCTCAGACAGATATTGCAACAAAGAAAAAAGCCAAACTCTGAAACCAATATTCTGCGGGAATTAGAACTAAGAGTCAGACAAAGACCTTTACCCCAAAAAAAGCCAACATCTGAGGCTAATGGTGTTCAGGAACTTGAGTTAAGGGTGAGACCACGACCTTTACCACAAAAAAAACCACCATTGCCAGTATCTAAGTTTAAACCGATAGGTTTCTTACAGGCTAATTTGGGCTACTTTCATACAAATAACATTTTTGCTTCTGAGTTTTTTCCCAGAGAAGATGGCTTAATTTTTTATGGTCTTAGTCTTGCTTCTGCATACTTTCCTATAGGTTCTAAAACTTATGTTAATGGTTCAATTAATGGTAATTTGATTCGCTATATGGAGCAATCAAGATTTAACTATAACCAAATAAGTTTTAACGTAGGGATTTATCAACAACTTTCGCCACGTATGTATGCAGAACTAGATTTTAATAATCAACAGTTTTTCTATGCTAATAGTGTTGGTCGCTTTCAAGCAGGCGATCGCTTTTTAGACGAAAATGCAGTGCGGCTATCGGTGGGAAGACGAGACCCGCTTAATTCTAGATTATTTCTAGATAGCTTCTACGAATTTAGTGCCAATTTTTCTGAACCAAATAACCGCAGTCGGCTAATTAATTCTTTTTGGGTTTCTTTAAATTATTACTTACAAGAACCATTACAAATTGGGATTAACTATCAATTAAATCTTTCTGATTTTACGCAAAGACAACGAGACGACCAGTATCACCGTCTATTTGGCCATGTTATTTACCGAGTCTCTGACTCTAGTAGTTTTAATTTACAGAGTGGCTTTAGCTTTGGGGATTCTACGGATAGAAATATTAATTTTGATAGCTGGTTCTTGAGCGTTTATTATAATTTGAAAATTGGTGAATTTTAAAATTAGTCCAAAGTCTATAGTACAATTAACTTTTTTGACTATTGATCATTGACCATTGACCCATAACTAATCCAATCACTCCAACTACCTGCATAAAGCTTACCTGTATGAATGCCAGCTAATTCTAAAGAAAGTAAATTGACACAAGCAGTTACACCAGAACCACAATAGACTAAAACTTCTTGGGCTGGTTCAATTTTTTCCCACCTTTGACGTTGCTGTAGTTGGGCAAGTAGAGAACCTGACGAATCTGTAACTTCTTGCCAAGGATAGTTAACTGCACCGGGAATATGGCCAGCAATTTTATCAATTGGTTCTCTTTCACCACGGTAGCGATCGCCTTCTCTTGAATCTACTAAAACTACCTCTGGTAAATCTTTGCGACTTTTAACAACTTCTATATCTACTACCAATTCGGGTTGAATTTGAGGAATAAAATTACCTGACTGGGGTTTTGGGATAATATCTGTAACTGGGTATCCAGCTTGTTGCCATGCAGTATAGCCACCATCCATAACTACTACTTGTTCATGTCCCAGATAGCGGAGTAACCACCATAAACGAGATGCAAAAGCCAAGCGGGAATCATCATAAGCTACAACCAAAGTTTTTTGGGAATTGACCCCCATTGCTGATAACTTCTTAGCTAGATTGTTAGCATCAGGTAAAGGATGTCTACCGCCATGCTTACCCACAGGACTAGAAAGATCCTGATTTAAATCCAGATAATATGACCCTGGAATGTGGCTTATTTGATATTGTGTTTGCCCCAATTGTGGATCAGCCAAAGAAAAACGACAATCTACAATCACAACCTGGGAATCGTTGAGGTGATCGACAAGCCATGCTGGTGAAACAAAAAGTTGAGTGTTAACCATAGATATAAAAATTCAAAATAATTAAAGAATCAGAATAATATTTGACTAATCAATTTCCTAATAATACTGGACTCTTAGTCAGTGATAACTAGTCAAGCTTTTTTAAAATATTGACCATGAACCTCAGTGAACCAAGTCTAATGCCAGAATTTGATCACTTTCGACCACAAACAACCGCAGATGGTTCTTTTACCTTTTTCTCTCAAGAGTTTAATGAATCATTTCATAGTCATTTTGGTGCAAAACAAGAAAGTTATTTTAAGTTTGTTGAACCGACTCAACTAGCTCAAGCGGCGCTTAAACCAGTTGTGCGGCTATTAGATATTTGTTATGGTCTAGGATACAACACAGCAGCAGCTTTACAGACAATCTGGGCAGTAAACCCTAATTGTGATGTGGAGTTAATTGGTTTAGAACTGAATCCGACTGTACCGCAAGCTGCGATCGCTAATCATTTATTTGATCAATGGAATTACGAATACACGCCAATTTTGACTCAACTCGCTTTTGAACAGCAAGCAAAAACCGAACGCCTGCAAGCAAAGTTACTCATTGGTGATGCTAGAGTCTCGATTCAAGAGGTAAATCAATCTGGTTTTAGTGCAGATGCGATTTTTCTAGATCCCTTTTCACCCCCTCAGTGTCCTCACTTATGGACTGTGGAATTTCTTCAACAAGTCTCAGTTTGTTTACGTAAACAAGGCCGACTGGCAACTTATTCTTGTGCCGCCTCTGTACGTACAGCACTGATATTGGCTGGATTAAAGATAGGTTCTACCCCGCCAGTTGGAAGGCGATCGCCTGGTACAGTTGCAGTTTATTCTCCAAGCACAGAGTGTTTCAGTGACTTACCACTTCCTCACCTCTCTCTAGAAGAACAAGAACATTTGTTAACTCGTGCTGCAATTCCTTACCGCGATCCACAATTAAATGATCCGCCTGATGTGATCATAATGCGACGACAACAAGAACAACAAGCTTGTTTATTAGAACCTACTTCCCGTTGGCGAAAACGTTGGTTACTGCAAAACAAAACAGATGACTCTATTGAAGTTAATTCTGACTTGGTTTGACAATTGTGTTGGCAAAATACAGCGAAAACACCACTAGATTTTCTCTTGTAATTGAAGCAAATATTTCCCATCATTTCCTGGAACACATAGACTAGATTTCCAACTAGGAATAATATCGTTTTCGGTGAAAGACTGCTGATGAAGAACACAGAAGGATCAGAAGAGAAAATTGTGCTGTTTCTTTACACATACCCCGAACCATAACTGATTAATCTGACATGATATCAACCTGTAGATATGCGCTATAAAACTTACCCATAGTGGAATTTAGACTGGGTAATTCTGCTATAAATATAGACTTAATGTTTAATCTTTTTTTTCAAAGGCTGATGTGATTGAGAGTTGGGAAAGGTGTAAATACGTCAAAATTGTTAAACATATTGACTAAACCACAGCCTAAAACCCTTGTTATAGCTTGGGTATGTTTAATTCACATCAGACATTAATAGGAAGAAAGTACAGATAGCAGCAATGAAATATGCGGATAGATTTTTTGGTATTGAGATTTCTTTTTATCTCCATTAGTCAGCGATCGCAATTGATCCAGCACTTTTAGGCAATAATCTGAAATGACAGATTTTCGTTATGCACAAAATAGCCATTTTGTACAGTGCATGAGTCCTAATATACAGTGCTTAAGTCCTAATATATTGAGAATTCAAATCATACCCAATGGGCAAAGTAACAATTAAAAATATGTATATAAACGTTTCAATTCCATCTAGTGATTCATAAAAACTTAAGCTATTTAAACGCTAAATGGTAAGTTAATGGATATCCAAATCTACAGTGAGCAATGAAATATGATCTTAAAATTATTCTGGTTTTCGAGGTATAAACTAGGAAAGTTCACATCAAATAAAATATCTACCAAATATGATAATTGTCAAAATAGTTTGGCAATAAGTACAGTTTTTTTGGAAAATTATATAAAAACTTAAAATAAAAATATAATTTTTCAGCTAAATAACAAGAACAAAACACTCTTGCTATACTGAAAGATTAAAAATATCCGTAAAAAACCTGATTTAACATTTGGGTGAATTTATGATACTAGAATGGATATTTACGATGTTTGCGGCAAATTTCTCTTAGTAAAATTATATTTTTATAAAGAAAAATATCCTCGGCATGATAAAAACAAGCAGGCTAAGAATAAGACAGCAAGCTTGTAAAAATGCAAAGTGGAGTATGGTTGCAGAGCTAAACTTGATTTTTGCAGACAGACACTGTTAATTTAAAAAGAATGGGGTGCCTTTGTGATTTACTGGAGTGCTAATTCCACAAACTCTAATCAACAAAGTCTGAGTGGGTCAAATCCCAAAAAGAAAGTGCATAGTGGAAATGCAAATAATGAGCTAGAATGGCGGGACTTAGAGGACTATCCACTAAACTTATCCCAGCAGGAAGTAATGATTGAAGAGGGAAAAGCCGGGTCTTCTTGGGGTAAATCAGAGATTAATTCTGGCTACAATTCATTATTATCTAGAACTCTACAAGTCAAAGGCTCCAAAGTGAATTGCTTCTTTGATACTGAAGCACCAAAAATTTTAGTAGTTGACGACCATGCTGCTAGTCGGATGACAGCTGCTGCATTGTTGGCAATGGAAGGTTATGAAGTGATTGAAGCAGACAGTGGTGCGGCTGCTGTGGTGTTAGTGACACAAAAACACCCAGATTTAATTTTGCTGGATGTGATGATGCCTGGTATGGATGGGTTTGAGGTATGTCACTTACTCAAGCAGGATGAACATACGAGGTTAATTCCAGTAATTTTTATTACAGCATTAAATGATAGGCGATCGCGCATTCGCGGAATAGAAGTTGGAGCCGATGATTTTCTGACCAAACCCTTTGATCGTGTGGAACTAGCAGCGCGTGTGAAGTCCTTAGTCAGGCAAAAGCGATTAAACGAAGACTTAGACCACGCAGAACAAGTGTTATTTTCCATTGCGAGAGCGATTGAAAGTCGAGATCCGAATACGGGAGATCACTGTGAACGTTTAGTCACACTAGGACAAAATTTTGGAGAATACCTGAATCTTTCTCGCTCTCAACTGCGAGACTTGATGTGGGGTGGTTATCTTCACGACATTGGTAAAGTTGGCATTCCAGATGCAGTGCTACTCAAAAATGAGCAACTTACCTTGGAAGATTGGGAGATGATGCAGCAGCATGTTTTAATTGGGGAAAAAATTTGCCAGCCCTTACGTAGTATGCGGGGTGTAATTCCCATTATTCGCCATCACCACGAGCGCTGGAATGGTTCAGGCTATCCTGATGGACTGAAGAGTAATGAAATTCCGTTTTTAGCGCAAGTTTTCCAATTAATTGATATTTATGATGCGCTGACTAGCGAGCGACCTTATAAAAGAGCTTTTAGCCCAGCAGAAGCTTTATCTGTGATGTGGGAAGAAACTCAAGCAGGGTGGCGAAATCCTGAACTCATGCAGCGATTTACTGATTTTATTCATACTTACAACTTGAAGTAATGTTTTTTCTTTGGGTGTAGTCACACGATTTTGGATTCTAGATTTTAGATTTTAGATTGACCCCATACCTAAAGTCAGGCGAACCTGTCACTTTTTTGAATTTTGAATCTTCATCCAAAATTTAAAATTTAAAATCTAAAATTCGGTCACTCGTTGGGCGGCTCTGCCAATGCTCAAGACACACGGTCTCACCTCCTGTCTTCTGCCTCCTGCTATACTACCTTTTGGGAACTTCACGGGCGAAGATACTTCATACTTTTGATTATGGTAGTTGTAGCAATTCTAGCGGCAGGGCGCGGCACAAGGATGAAATCCAGCTTACCCAAAGTTTTACATTCTTTGGGTGGGCGATCGCTAGTAGAAAAAGTTTTAGACAGCGTAGAACCGCTTTCACCCTCACGACGAATGGTGATTGTCGGGTATCAAGCCCAAGAAGTAAAAGCAGCCATACAATCAAGCTTCAACTTAGAGTTTGTAGAACAGACAGTGCAACTGGGAACAGGCCACGCCATCCAGCAATTACTGCCTTATCTTGAGGGCTACACTGGAGATTTATTAGTGCTGAATGGTGATGTACCACTGTTACGCACCGAAACCCTGAAACAGTTATTGCTTACTCACCAACAAAATCAAAACGCTGCAACCATTCTGACTGCTCAGTTATCTGACCCCAAAGGCTATGGGCGAGTTTTCTGCGATGGTGCAAATATAGTCCAACAAATGGTTGAAGATAAAGATTGTACCCCTGCTCAAAGAGAAAATCGGCAGATTAACGCCGGGATTTATTGCTTTCGTTGGCCGGACTTAGCCAAAGTCTTACCACATTTAGAAGCTAACAATGCCCAAAAAGAATATTACCTTACAGATGCTGTCACCCAAGTTGGAAAAGTGATGGCTGTGGATGTAGCAGATTATCAAGAAATTTTAGGCATTAACGATCGCCTACAATTAGCCACAGCCTACGAAATTTTGCAAAGGCGCATCAAAGAAAAATGGATGCTTGCAGGTGTCACCCTCATCGATCCCCATAGCATTACAATTGACGACACTGTAGAGTTACAACCGGATGTAATTATCGAGCCGCAAACTCACCTGCGGGGAAATACCATTATTAAAACTGGTAGCCGCATCGGGCCAGGAAGTTTGATTGAAAATAGCCAATTGGGCGAAAACGTTGCTGTGCAATATTCTGTAGTTACAGATAGTATTGTGCAAGCCGGAACGCGGATTGGCCCTTACGCGCATTTACGTGGTCATACTGAAGTAGGAAGGAATTGCCGTATCGGAAATTTTGTGGAGTTAAAAAATACTCAGTTAGGTGATAAAACCAACGTAGCTCATCTATCTTATTTGGGTGATGCCACAGCGGGGACTCAAGTAAATATTGGAGCAGGCACAATTACAGCTAATTATGATGGTGTAAAAAAACACCGGACTAAAATTGGCGATCGCACCAAAACTGGTTCTAATAGTGTGTTAGTAGCACCAGTTAATTTAGGTGATGATGTCTATGTGGCAGCAGGTTCCACAATCACCGAAGATGTGCCTAACGATAGTTTAGTCATTGCCCGTAGTCGTCAGGTAGTCAAGCAAGGATGGCGGAGGAAAAGTGCTGAGTGCTGAGTGCTGAGTAAGTTTTACAGATGTAGTTCAGATATGTTTAGACATTCAGCAAACGGATTGATACTCAGCACTTTACACTCAGCACTCAGCACTAGGATATACAGCCGACCTGCGTACCAACAGCCATTTCTAAAGTGTCGCCAACTTTTTCACCGTCGTGATAGGCGGCGAGTAAGACTTGGCTAGTTTTACCCCAAGCGATCGCCCCACTGGCATCTAGGGCGATCGCGCCTAAATCTCTTTGATGTTCGTGGGCTTCAGTAAACGAGCGTTGTATAGCATCTTTGAGAGTCATCCCATCAGTAACCCGCACGACAATCCTTGGTGCTAAACACTCATCGATAATATCTTCACCAATTCCAGTACAGCTAACAGCCGCATAACTAGTGGCGTAATTACCAGCTGGCATTGCCGAATCACTTACCCGACCAATCCTCTCAAAGCCTTTACCGCCAGTGGATGTACCTGCGGCGATGCCACCATGAGCATCTAAAGCTACTACGCCAATCGTGCCACGTCCAGCATTGCTGGTGGTTTCTAATAATTCTGGCTCGGCTACTACGCCAGCCATTGTGCTTTTAAAATTATCTTGACGTTCCTGAATCCACTCTTGTAATCGCAAATCAGTTAAAGCATTGTAGCTGGGTACTTGTAACTCTCGCGCTAATTCAGCTGAACCGTAATCTGATAATACGCGGTCAGGGGAATTTTGTAAGAAATATGCTAATTCAATCGGATTTTTTACCCGCGAGACATTAATCACACCACTAAAACGTCCTGAGATGCCATCCATTAAGGCCGCACTCATACGAATTTGACCATCAGATTGCAGTACCGAACCAGTACCAGCATTAAATCTGGGGTCATCTTCCAACAGTTGGCAACCCCGCAGCACTGCTGCGGAAGCGTTTGCCCCTGATAATAACAAAGCATAAACTTCTTCGATAACTGCATGGAGCGATCGGCGTACTGCCTCTAATCCTCCTTTGCCGTGGAGAGAACTACCTGCTCCTCCATGAATAATTAATTTGGGTTGCACCTTTACCTGCATCTATAATTGTTTGCGCTATTTGCGTCTGAATTCAAGTTGATTTTACACTTCATACTTCATAGTTCATACTTCATATTTCACCCCTTAGTCTGTTTTCGCGTCAGAACGGCGACGGCGGCAACGTTCTGAGCAGTATTTCACCTCATCCCAGCAATCTTGCCACTTCTTTCGCCAAGCGAAGGGACGTTGACATACCGGGCAGATTTTTGTGGGCAGGTCAGATTTAGAACGATAGCGCCCCATATAAATACTGTGAAGATATAATGTTAAGTTTTGAGAGAGACGGAAAATAATTATAACCAGTTTGCTACAAAGGCGGGAGACTTTAGCTCATAAATAGCAATTCGATTGATTTTTAAATTGATGTGTCCACAAATCGCCAAATAATATAGTTATTTTTGATACAAAAAATTAATTTAGTCGTTGTTTGTTATCCGCTGAAAGACTAATCACTGCCGAATGGGAATTGTAATGACAAACTCCGTTCCCTTTCCTGGTTGGGAGTAACACTCCAACTTGCCACCATGTTTTTCAGTAATGATTTGATAACTAATGGACATTCCCATACCTGTTCCCTTACCAACAGGCTTGGTGGTAAAGAAGGGATTGAAAATTTGTGTTTTAATTTGTTCTGACATTCCCATCCCGTTGTCAGCGATCGCAATTTTTACCCAACCAGAATTAATTACGGAAGTATGAATTGTAATTGTTGGTAGTTCATCTTTCCCCATTCCCATTTCTAAAGCATCAATTGCATTGGTGAGAATATTCATCAATACCTGATTGAGTTGTCCGGCGTAGCATTCTACCAAAGGTAAAGAAGCATAGTCTCTAATAACTTGGATTTCGGGAAATTCGGGCTTTTGTTTGAGACGATGTTGCAAAATCATTAAAGTACTATCTATACCTTCGTGAATATCTACTTCTTTAAATTCAGCTTCATCCATACGTGAGAAGGTACGCAGTGATAACACAATTTGGCGGATGCGTTGAGTCCCTATTTTCATAGAATGCAAGATTTTAGGTAAATCTTGCTGAATGTAATCTAAGTCAATTTCCTCCGACAAATTTTGAAATTCTGGCAGGTTCATAGGTTGACATAAGTTAATTACCTGCAATAAATCTTGGGTATGTTCTTCCAGATGAGTGAGATTACCATGAATAAAATTGACAGGGTTGTTGATTTCATGAGCAACTCCTGCAACTAGTTGACCTAAACTTGACATTTTTTCAGCTTGAATCATTTGTGCTTGGGTACGTTGCAGTTCTTCTAGAGTTTGGGCTAAATCTTTTGCTTGTTGTCGAAGTTGAGCTTCGATTTGTTGGCGATCGCGGATATCACGAGCGATCATTGATAAAAATTCTATTTCTCCCTGTTCATTTTTATGGGCAATCATCACCTGAGAAACTGGAAATTCTTCTCCACTACGACTGCGTAATCTAGATTCTCCAGACCAGACACCCTTCTCAAGTAAAGTAGGTAGGCTCTGTGTCTGCAATGTTTCTAACATTGAGGGTTCTACAAGCTCGCTGATATGAAACTTATCGGTTTCTGAGGGAGAAATGCCTAAAATCTTCTGACCTGCTTGGTTAAGATAGCGATTATTTCCATTCACATCAGCTATACCAATAATATCTGTGGTTGCTTCGAGAATCGCTAGTAATCTGCGTTGTTCTTGTTCTACTTGTTTACGCTGGCTAATATCGCGCACTACCGAAAGTGCATAGGGTTTGCCATTGTAGTTTAAGAGTTTGCCTGTGACTTCGATATCAAAGCAAGTACCATCTTTGCGAATGTCTACACCTTGAGTGTGAAATTCATCCCCCATCTTGATGGAATTAATAAATTCTCCAAATTTATGCAAAGAATCTGGATGGACAAAATCTGGAGGACTTAATTGAAATAATTCTGCTTGAGAGTAGCCGTGCATCTGACAAAAAGCCGGATTGGCAGCAACAATCTTACCAGTATTTAGATCCACAACACTGATGCCATCACTAACAGTCTCAAAAATACTACGATACTGAACTTCTTGTTGACGTAAAGCTGCTTCTACCTGTTTGCGATCGCTAATATCTCTCGCTACCCAAACTACCTTGTTCTCATCCATGACAGAAACATTACCCTCAAACCAAATCTCTTGATCGCCAATGGGCAAGCTATATTCGATTTTGGCAGTTTTCTGAGTTTTAAGTACCTTTTGAATACATTCCACAAAATAGTCAGCAAGGTCGGTGGGTAAAACTTCATGGGTGGTTTTACCTATAAGTTCTGTAGGCGGTTTGTATAGTGAAGGCGCACAACTAGGAGCAATTTTTAGATATCTTCCCTCGGAATCAACAACGATAATTACATCTTGGATTGCATTAAACAATGTGAGTAATTCTGCTTCAGAAGTTTTGAGGGCGAGTTCTGTTTGGTAATTACTTTGTAAGAGTTGTTGAGTTGCTTGCAATTCCTGTTCTAATTGAATGATTCGTTTGCTATATTCACTTGTAGATTGTGCTAACTGTTGCTGCAACTCAGCATTTTGTTGACGCAGCAAAGCAATTTCTTGTTCAAGCACTGCATTATTCATAAATTTTCCTCTTATTGATTATCGCAGGGGAATTAAGATGACAAATTCTGTACCTTCTCCCGGAGAGGATTTGCATTGGATGGAACCGCCGTGTTTTTCAACGATAATTTGTCTGGCGATCGCTAATCCTAATCCTGTACCTTTCCCCACCGCTTTAGTTGTAAATAAATGGTTAAATATCTGTTTTTTTACATCTTCCTGCATCCCATTACCATTATCGGCAATTGATATTTTTATATGTTGATTTTCTAATGAGGTTTTAATGATTATCTGATTAATATTAGCTTGAATTTCGGCATAACTGCGTTGGTTATTAGATTCTTCTAAAGCGTCAATAGCATTAGCTAGAATATTCATAAAGACTTGATTTAGTTGTCCAGGAAAACACTCAAGCTGCGGTAGGTTATCATAATCAGTAATCACTTCAATCGCCGGACGTTGTTCATTGGCTTTGAGGCGATGTTTGAGAATTAAAATTGTGCTGTCGATGCCTTCGTGGATTTTGAATGGTACTTTATAATCTTTATCAGCACGGGAAAAAGTACGGAGACTGGTGCTAATATTTTTCAGGCGATCGCACGCTATCATCATTGCATCAATGACTTTGGGTAAATCTTCTAAGCTATAATCTAAATCAATTTCTTCAGCATGATGGAGAATTTCATCACTGGGGAAGGGTAAAGTTTCTTGATAGAGTTTTAAGTGTTCAACAATATCAGCCAGCGTCGGTTTAGCCTGTTTGAGACTAGCAGAAATAAAGCCCAAGGGATTATTCATTTCATGGGCAACTCCAGCAACTAAATTACCCAATGCAGACATTTTCTCACTTTGGACAATTTGTAATTGGGCTTGTTGTAAGTCTTGTAATGCTTGTCCGGCTTGTTGGTAAAGTCGAGCATTTTCTAAGGAGATGGCGGCTTGAGAAGACAAAAGATGAATTATATTGAGGCGATCGCGAGTAAATACCCCGGAAGTTAACTTATTTTCTAGGTAGAGTATACCTACCAAATATCCTTGATTCACTATTGGTGTGCAAAGTACACTTGGGGGTTGATGTTGCAGCATATATTCCCCAATTACCCCTGGTATATCTGTTTGGCAATTGTCTATAACCAGTGTTTCTTGGGTATTTATGACATAATTGATCATTTTTTTGGGGATATCTGGGCAAGTATCGATTAATTGCGGTTCCAGAATAGTGTGTAATTTTCCCTGCTCCATTAAACCAATTGCTTGAACTTGCCAAGTCTGATTTTGAGACAGCAGCAATATAGCTTTTTTTGCCCCAGAGTTTTCGATAAGAATCTGGATTAGATTAGCAATGAGTTCGTCTAATTTTAAAGAACTAGAAATTGCTTGAGCCGCTTTGAGAAAAGAGGTAAAATCGAGAATCTCTGAATAATTAGTGCTGTCGCTAGTAGACGTGTGAGTCGATGAAACAGTCCCACGAAAAGCTATAGTTTCTAAGGGATTAAGATTGATGCGTTGTTGTTGCAGTATTGGTTGGAGTAATTGAGGATAGGTTTTTTCTAGGTGATTAACTTTCGCTTTTGCTCCCCAATGAGCATAACAGTAGTAGGCTTCCTGCATATAACCTGCGGCAATTTTCTCTTTGCCCCAGTTGAGGTAAAACTTAGCTGCAAGTTCGTTAGCTAAAGCTTCTTCTTGGATGTATGCGTTTTTTTTGGCTCCAGAGATGGCGCGATCATAAAAATCTCCTGCTTCATAGAATTTGCCTAAAACCCGATATTTTTCTGCTTCCACCAAATCAATTTTATGCTGGTGATTCATTGGGGCATAGTGCGCCCAATGCTGAAGTTTGCTTTGGTTTTCAGCTACACGCTGTAAAACTTCTGATGTCTCATCTGGGTGTTGATGCAACTTTGCCAAAGCCAGGAGAGAATCATAGAAATAAAAAGCAGGTTCACTGACTAATCCTGCACCAGCCATAAAATAGCGCCTGACTTGAATTGCATAATTTTCGGCTGCTTCTAGTTCTGCAAACAAGAAACAAAGCATCAGCTTATACAAAGAGAAAATGTACAACCCATACCCATCATTGGCAGATTGCAGTAGGGAAACAAATTCATTTTCTTGTAAGGCTTCCCCAGATAAAATGGTAGGTTTCTCTGTCAAATTCAGCAGATTTAACACAGCTTGCCAATATATGCGGCAATAATTGGCTGTGGTTAATTGGTTAAGCTGCATTAACCCGTTGCAGTAAGCGCGAGTCTCTTGTTCTAATGTCATTAGAGACTGACCGCAACAAAAAGCATAAAAGCAAAAATTGTGGGCGTTGTGTCCAGCAAACTCTATATCGCCGACTTCTAGCCCAATGCTATAGCCTTCTTGCAAGAGTGGGAGGGTTTCTTTGATGTGAGATTTGCGTTGGCGAATGTATAGTCCCAGGAGGAGACATACTTGCGGTTTAGCCGCCTTAGCATCTAGTTTTGCGACAACTTGGAGTGCTAATTGACCAAACTCTGTTGCTGTATCCACATCTTGCAAAAAATTACATAGCAGCACACTATAGGAGCAATAGATATAGCCTGTAGCTGGCGTGTTGCCATACTGAATGGATGTTCTGACTGATAAAGAAATTAGTAAGGGAAACAAGGGAGAGCCAGAAAGGTAAGCTACAGACATGATGCTGCCAGCAATTTGCAAAATTGCTATTTTTGTGGTGTCCGTCATCAGGCTGAGATGAACTAAATCTGCAATGTTTCTGTCGCCTATCAGTTCCCCGATCGCCTGAATTTCTTGTTGAATATCTGCTGGTGTGGGTTTTGCAGGAAAGGTAACACCAAGCTGTTGCAAAATTGTTTGGGCGATCGCAATGGCTTCGCTAAATTTATTCTGGGAAACTAGAGATTGAATTTTAATCCGGTAAACATTCACCTGTTCAGGTAAGGATTGTGCTTGCTCGATGACAAGATTAATCAGTTGTTCCATCACCGCAAAATCACCGCACAGCATTGCCAATTCTGCGGCTAATTCATGCAAGGCGATGGTGATTTCATACTGTTGTTGCCAAGCTTTTTCTCCCAATAGTAACAATCCCACTGTGGCATATTCCCGCGCTGCTGAATAAGCGGTGGCTGCTTTCGCTTTACGACAAGCTGTCAGGTTCAGTTGTGCAAGTTCCTCTCGTTCTGTTGCTTGAGTAATCAAACTGGTGCCGTGATTTAATTGATTAACCAGTTCAAAAATGCGTTCTTCTCTGGCGGCGGGAGAGATTTTTTGTAAGAGTAGTTGTCCGATGCGGTAGTGAGTCTTTTGTTTTAGTGCTGCGGGAATTAATGAATAAGCCGCTTGTTGGATGCGATCGTGTAAAAATCTGTATTGGACTAATGGTTGATGATTGACATCTTCTCGAACTGCTTCATCATGAATATCTCTTTGATAAAACTTATAAATGTTATTAATTGGTAAAATTAACCCTGACTGCAAGGCTCTCCATAAATCAGCCGCAGCCTCAATTTCTGATGTTTCTGCAACAATTGCTAAAGTTGCCAAATCAAATTGATTACCAATATAAGCTGCTAACTGTAATACATTTTGAGTTGCTAAAGGCAGCCTTTGTAATTGAAATGCCATAAAATTCACAACATCATTTGTCACTGCTTGCTGACTTACTTGTGTAATGTCGCATTCCCAGCAGCCTAAATCAAAGTTAAATTTAATTAATTTATCTTGATGCAATGCTTTGAGAAACTGAGTGGTAAAAAATGGATTACCTTGAGTTTTTTGAGATACAAGTTGTGAAAGATTCCCAGCTAACTTTTCTGGGCATCTAAGTGTTTCCGCAACTAATAGATTAACTTGTTCTTGACTTAGTGGTGATAAATTAATAGTATTAATTGTTGTTTGTTTTTTAGCAATTTCACCCAAAATTAACATTAATGGATGTATGGGAGTGACTTCGTGATCACGATAAGCTCCAATTAACAAAAGATGCGATGTATCAGTCATTAATAGTTGCATTAACTTTAATGAAGCTGAGTCTGCCCATTGCAAATCATCTAGAAATATTACTAAAGGATGTGCTGCACTAGTAAAGACTTTAGTAAATTTTTGAAATATTAAATAAAATCTATTTTCGCCTGTTGTTCCTGATAATTCTGGTATGGTTTGTTGCTTACCAATAATCCGTTCTAATTCGGGAATTACATCAATAATTACCTGTCCATTTTCGCCAACAGCATCTAATATCTTGTTTTTCCATTGCTGGATTTGCGCCTCACTTTCGCTTAACAATTGACCAATTAAATCTCGGAATGCTTGCACAAATGCACTAAAAGGAATATTTCGATTGAACTGATCAAATTTGCCTTTAATAAAATAACCATGTTGTCTAACAATCGGTTTATGTACTTCGTTGACAACTGCTGTTTTCCCAATCCCCGAAAAGCCAGCAACTAATATTATTTCAGATGCGCCAATGCTAACACGCTCAAATGCTTGTAGTAGTTTTTCTACTTCGGCTTCTCGTCCATACAGTTTATCAGGAATGATGAAGCGATCGCACACATCTCTCTGGGCAATGGGGAAACTCTCAATTTTGCCATTTTCTTGGAGTTGAACCAAACATTTTCCTAAATCATATTTCAATCCCAATGCACTCTGATATCTGTCTTCGGCATTTTTCGCCATCAATTTCATCACGATATCAGAAATTACCTGGGGAATTTCTTCTCTGTTCCCCAATACCGCAGGTGTTTTCGCAATATGACAATGTACCAACTCCATCGCATCATTTGATTTAAAGGGTAATTCCCCTGTGAGTAACTCATAAAAAGTCACCCCTAAAGAATAAAAGTCAGTCCGATAGTCAATCCCCCGATTCATTCTCCCGGTTTGTTCTGGAGAAATATAAGCCAATGTCCCTTCTAAAACATTGGGATTAACTAGGGTTTGGGTTTCTCGTGGTAGTAAAGATGCAATACTAAAGTCAATTAATTTAACTTGTTTGGTTTCGGGGTTAATTAAAATATTGCTGGGTTTAATATCTTTATGAATAATGCTTAGGTGTAGACCGTCGCAGGCATTGCGGTAAAGTATTTCTAAAGCGTTGCATAAAGCGATCGCTATTTCTAAAAATTCCTGTAGAGATTGTAAGGTTTCCCCCATTCCCGACTTCCAATTCTCTATTCCCCATTCCTTAAGAGAAATCCCTCCAAAGTCTTCCATCACTAACACATAGCTATTTTGGTAAGGTTCCAAGCTATAAGTTTGGAGAATTAAAGGAGAGTTGAGATTTTTGGCAATGGTATATTGGTTGCGAAATTGTACCAGTTCACTAAAACTGGGGTAAGGATTTTTCAGCAGTTTAATCACTACAGGTAATGAGTCAGTTTGTCGATACCCTCGGTAAACCTGGGTTCTAGAACCGTTGTAGAGTTCTTGAGTGATGTGATATCCAGGAATACTGAGTATTGTGCTAACCATACGGCTAAATCCTGATGATTGACAGTTTTAGTTTTCCCAGTTTATTAAATTTTTTATAAATATGAGCAAAAATTTATAATGGTATTTTAATCACAAATTCTGTTCCCACACCCAAAGTCGAGTTACAACTCAATTTTTCGGCGTGGATTTATTCAACAATTTGTCGGGCGATCGCTATTCCTAAGCCTGTACCATTTCCTACATATTTCGTGGTAAATAAATGGTCAAAAATTTTGTGTTTAGTTTCTTCGCTCATTCCTTTATCATGGTCGGCAATTGAGATTTTTAGCTGGCAGTTTTCTATAAAATTTTTAATAGTAACTTTATTTAGATTTAACTTAATTTTTGCAAATTTAAACCTGCTATTAAAATCATTTATAGCATCAATCGCATTCGTTAAAATATTCATAAATACCTGATTTAATTGTCCAGCAAAATAATCTATTGGTGGTATTTCACCGTATTCTGTAAGAATAAAAATCTGTGCGGTAGTCAATACCCCGGTTCATCGTTCCTGTTTATTATGGGGAAATGTGAGCGATGATTCCTTCTAAAACATGAGGATTAACTAAAGTTTGGGTTTCCCGTAGTAGTAATGATGCAATACTAAAGTCGATTAATTTGACTTATTGGGTTTCAAGCTTAATTAAGCAGTTTCTCAATATCCTCGATAAACTATGGTTCTAGCGCCATTGTATAGTTATTTGGTAAGTTTGTAGTTAGACAGATCGGCGTAAATAAACAGACCATCTGGAATTGCTAAAAGGCTTGTGTTATCACTATTATTTCTTTTTCCTTTTGACTCCTTCAGAGTCTAACGCCACTAGCGTCTCCTAATCGGAGACGCTACGCGTAGCTTGCTTCCCCCTGGGGGTACAAGTCGGGAAAACCGCCGACACTTGCAACAATGGAAGGAACCTCCCCAACGCAGTAGCTCACTTTTTACTTTTGCCTTGTTGTAATAATAAGTTACTAAATATACTGACTAATTATTGCCATACACACATTATTCAAAACAATTCAGATCAACTTTTTTGCTTTTGAAGTCCTCTAGAGAAATTTGGGAATACTAAAGTTAGAAATTCTCCAGCCTGAACGCAGTTATGATTAGTATTCCAGTCAGTATTCCCGGATATATAGTCGGCGAACAAATTTATGATGGTTCCAGAACTATAGTTTACCGAGCAGTACGAGAAACTGACAATTTACCTGTAGTCATTAAACTGCTAAAAAACTCTTATCCTAGTTTTAGTGAACTTTTATCTTTTTGCAATCAGTACAGCATTGCCAAAAATCTCAACTCACCTCTTATTATTCAAACCTATAGCCTCGAAGCATATAAAAATGCCTATGTGTTAATAATGGAAGATTTTGGCGGAATTTCTCTTCCAGAATGGAAAGCTAAGAGTAGGGAAGAATTTCTAGAGGAGTTTTTAGAAATTGCAATTTCACTGTGTAGAACCTTAGATATTTTATATCACGAGCGCATCATTCATAAAGATATTAAACCCAGCAATATTTTAATTAACCCTGTAACCAAACAAGTTAAATTAATTGATTTTAGCATCGCCTCTTTATTACCGAGAGAAACACCAGCAATTGTTAATCCTAACGTCTTAGAAGGGACACTTGCTTACATTTCTCCAGAACAAACCGGAAGAATGAATCGCCCAATTGATTACCGGACTGATTTTTATTCTTTGGGTGTGACTTTCTATGAATTACTCACTGGAGAATTACCTTTTCAATCAAATGATGCGATGGAATTGGTACATTGTCATATTGCAAAAATGCCTACAGCATTAGGGAACAGGAAACACGGAATAGGGAATAGGGAAGAAATTCCGCCAGTAATTTCTGATATTGTGATGAAGTTGATGGCGAAAAATGCTGAAGACAGATATCAAAGTGCTTTGGGCATAAAATATGATTTAGAAAAATGTCTATCTCAACTTCAAGAAACAGGTACGATTGAACATTTTGAAATTGGACAACGGGATATATGCGATCGCTTCATTATTCCTGATAGACTTTATGGTAGACAAGCGGAAGTATTAACTCTACTGCAAGCATTTGAGAGAGTCAGCCAAGGTGCAACAGAAATGATGCTTGTTACTGGGTTATCTGGAATTGGGAAAACAGCAATTGTTAATGAAGTTCATAAACCAATTGTTAGACAACGTGGTTATTTTATCAAAGGTAAATACGACCAATTTCAACGGAATATTCCCTTGGGTGCTTTTGTCCAAGCATTCCGTGATTTGATAGGTCAAATCTTAACTGAAAGTGATACACAAATTCAACAATGGAAAAATAAAATTTTAGCGGCTGTTGGTGAAAATGGCGGGGTAATTATGGAAGTTATTCCCGAATTAGAAATCATCATTGGTCAACAGCCACCTGCTATAGAATTATCAGGCACAGCAGCACAAAATAGATTTAATTTATTATTTCAAAAGTTTACACAAGTATTTACCTGTGCTGAACATCCTTTAGTGGTATTTTTAGATGATTTGCAATGGGCAGATTCAGCATCATTAAACTTAGTCCAGCTTTTAATAGCTGATACAGGTTATCTATTCTTAATTGGGGCGTATCGTAATAATGAAGTCAAACCAGCAGATCTGGTAATGTTGACTTTGAATGAAATTCAAAAAACACAAGCCACAATTAATACTATTACTTTAGCACCGCTAAATCAATTACAACTAAATCAGTTAGTAGCCAACACTCTGAAATGTGCAGAAAATTTGGTATGGAATCTTTCTGTATTAATCTATCAAAAAACTCAGGGTAATCCATTTTTTGCCAACCAATTTCTGAAATCATTACATCAAGAAAATCTTATTCAATTTGATTTTGCCTTGGGTTGTTGGCAATGTGATATTACTCAAGTCAATCAACTGGCACTTACAGATGATGTTGTGGATTTTATGGCATGGCAATTACAAAAAATGCCACAATCTACACAAAATGTCTTACAGTTAGCGGCTTGTATTGGCAACTCTTTTGATTTAGCAACTTTGGCAATTGTTTCTCAGCAGTCAGAGATAGAAACTGCTGCTGATTTGTGGAAAGCGTTGCAAGAAGGATTAATTTTACCCATTAGTGAAGTTTATAAATTTTATCAGGGAATTGAAGGCGATCGCTTGACCCTAGAACCAGGTAATACTACTAAACAATTAGCAAAATATAAGTTTTTACATGACAGAGTACAACAAGCCGCCTATTCGCTGATTCCCCAAGAGCGAAAACAAGCAACTCATTTGCAAATCGGACAATTACTCCAACAAAATCTATCTGAAACCGAAAAAGAGGAAAAAATATTTGATATTGTCGGACATTTGAATAAAGGCATTCAGTTAATTACTGAACCAAAAGCACAGGAAAAATTAGCACAACTTAACTTAAAAGCTGGTACTAAGGCGAGAAATTCTACAGCATATTCCGCAGCCAGAATATATATCCAAACTGGACTAGAACTATTATCGGAACATTGTTGGATTCAGCAGTATGAATTGGCGTTGCATCTCCATATTGCCGCGGCTGAAGCAAGTTATTTGAATAGTGACTTTGCCAGTATGGAACAGATAGCAACCATAGTATTGCTATCGGCGCACACAATTTTAGATAAAGTGAAAATTTATGAAATTCAAATTGCCGCCCAAGTTTTACAATGTAATGTGTTGGAGGCGATCGCAGTTGGCAGAACAGCATTAGCTCAATTGGGGGTTGAACTGCCACAAACACCTGATCCAGCCTTGACTGGCCAAATCCTACAAAACCTAAATACTCAACTTGCAGGCAGAAACATTGCCGACTTGATCAATCTGCCATTAATGACCGATCCCACCACAGAAGCAGCAATCGAAGTGTTGGGAATGCTGTTTTCACCCATCATCCAAGGAATGCCCGGTTTATTACCCTGGTTAAGTTCAATGATGGTGAGTTTATCTCTGCAATCAGGTAATACTGTGGCATCCACAACTGGATATGGCATTCACGGGATGGTGTTGTGTGCATTCTTAGAAGATGCAGTCACAGGCTATGCCTTTGGTCAGTTAGCTATCAACTTACTGGAAAAATTTCAGATCCAAAAGCATAAATCCGTTGTCCTTTCTTTGTTTGGCTGCTTTATTCAACATTACCAAGAGCGATTAGATGCCACAATTCCGTTGTTGTTAACCGCCTACCAAACTGGCATCGAAACCGGAGATTTTTTACACGCTGGTTTTGCTTTAGGTGGTCACAGTGATGGCAGATTTTTCACTGGTGAAGAACTGCATCGTTTTGTTAAAGCTATGGCTGATTATAGTCTGGCATTGGCTCAGGTAAAACAATATTCGGCTCAAGTATATTTGAATTTGGGTAAACAGGCGGCAGAAAACTTAATAGAACCAGTCAGCCAACCAGATTACTTGATTGGTAATACCTACAATGAAACATTGATGCTGACGAAGCACCAGCAGGATAATGACTTGATTGCGATCGCTCAAGCTTATATCTACAAACTGCTACTTGCTTGCTATTTTGCTAATTATACAAATGCACGCAACTATATTGACCAAGCCAAGCCCTGTTTAATGGCAGTATCAGGATCGATTTTTGTGCCGATTTTCCATTTTTATGCGGCGCTAACTTATCTAGGACTTGTGCCGAACCAGCCAGAACCAGAACAAGCCGAACTGCTGGCGGTTGCAGCCAGCCACCAAACAGTTCTGCACCAATGGGCGTGTTATGCGCCGATGAACCACTTGCATAAATGGTATTTAGTCGAGGCTGAACGTCATCGAGTTTTGGGTGAAAAATTTGCCGCCAGTGAGTGTTATGACCAAGCGATAAATCTGGCTAAAGACCATCAATTTATCAACGAAGAAGCCCTCGCCCAAGAGTTAGCAGCCAAGTTTTATCTGCAATGGGATAAACAGCGCATAGCCGAGGAATACATGATTCAAGGCTACTATGCTTATGCCCATTGGGGTGCAAAAGCCAAAATTGCCGACTTAGAAAAACACTATCCTCAATTACTTGCACCGATATTACAATCAACTCGTGCGGCGATTACAACTAACGAAACTATCCTGGCTTCAGGAATTTTCACATCTACCAGTTCCCCCACTTCTAGCAACAATATCTCCGATACCCTCGATTTAAAAGCGATTCTCACAGCTTATCCATTCGGAACAAGTTAGAAGAGAAAGAATTTTGTCAATAAGTCTTTGAGAATAAATATAGGTGCATAAGAATGATAATTGTAATGAAGGTGGAGAGGGCGAGCTTCCCTCGCCCTCTCCACTACTCCTGTTTTTGATTATCATTATCATACGGGTCTGAGAGAATGATTTGCTCTGTTCAAAATCATGGCAAACTCAATTAATACAAGTAATTGAGCGATTGTAAAAAACCATGAGTAGCAGTCGTAAAACCAATCGAGATCATGCTAAAAAGAAGCAACGCCCAATGATGGAAGACGAAGTAATTGCTTCTCAACTTGAGCAGTTACTTACACCAGCAATCACTTCACAAGAAAATTACTACCGTCAACTGGGATTAAGAGACAGGATTCTCAACTTACCATTAATGGTAGCGGCAGTGCTAACTCTACTGTGGCGAGACGTGGCGGGAGCCACAGAATTAACCAGAATGTTAGCACGAGAAGGGTTTCTGTGGTGTAAACCTCTTGAGGTGAGCCAACAAGCAATATCGCAGAGATTTCTGACATTCCCAGCGCAATTATTTGAAAGAGTTTTTAAAGATTTAGTCCCAAAATTACAAGATTCTTGGCAAAGAAGAAGTAGGCGAAAAGTCCCCCAAAGTGTTCAATTCACTAAGTCAAAATTTGAAAAAATTTGGATAGTAGATTGTTCAATTTTGGAAGCTTTATTTCAGAAGCTTGACAGTTTAAAAGATGCTCCGCCTGGTAAATTAGCTGGAAAAATTTGTACAGTTATAGATTTAGTCAATTTTTTACCTGTAGAAATTTGGTTTAATGAGAATGCCAGAAGTGCAGATACAAATTTTGAATCAGATATTTTAAAGTCAGCAGATCCCCATACCTTACTTTTATTAGATAGAGGATTTTATCATTTTAACTTCTGGCTACAACTAATTGCACAAAAAGTGAATTTTATTACTCGGTTAAAAAAGGGAGCAGCAATTCATGTCGAGCAGGTATTTACAGATAGCTTTTCTTTACGTGACCGTCTGATACGTCTTGGCTCTGGCACTAAGAAAACTCCGTTTATTACTTTACGTCTGGTCGAAGTTCGTTCAGCTAAGACCTGGCATTCTTATTTAACAAGTGTGCTTGAACCTACAGTTTTACCACCATACGTTGTGGCTGATTTGTACCGTCGAAGATGGAGAATTGAAGATGCTTTTAATACTGTAAAGCGGCTCTTAGGTTTAAGTTATTTATGGACTGGTTCTGTTAATGGTGTTCAATTGCAGATTTGGGGTACTTGGTTATTTTATGCTGTGTTAGTTGATTTAGGTGATGCTGTCGCCGACGAACTTTCTCTACCTTTTGACTCCATTTCTCTAGAGATGATTTATCGCGGTCTTTATCATTTTTATGTTGCTCATCAAAAAGGTAAGGCAACTGACCCTATCAAATACTTTGCTGCACCAGAAAATCAAGATTTAGGCATTGTTAAACGACAACGAAAACCAAACATGTTGCTCATCGTTGCTCCTTTCCCTGATCAACAACGAGGCACACCTGAATTTTTCTTTCAGCCACCTTCTCAAATCCCCTTGACAACTGCCTCACAACCTTAACTTGTGACCAATGCAGCTTATCAAACTCTAACTGGTGAAATGGAACTAGGAAAACTGCTGTCAACATTGCTGGCGATTGTTGTGAAAAATTCTGGGGCTGATAAATGTGTCTTAATGTTGTTGCGAGATGAGGGCCTGTTCATCAAAGGCTTGATGACAGAAGGAAAACCGCCAGTTGTATTGCAGAAGATTCCAGTTGAAGACAGTCAAGAAATTCCCCACAAGTTAATTTATAAAGTCAAGCATAGCCACCAAACTGTTATGCTACGAGATGCAGCAGCAGATTATACCTTAGCCAACGACCCATATATTGTCCGACAACAGCCCAAGAGTATCTTGTGTAGTCCAATTTTGCATCAAGGTAAATTGCTGGGTATTTTATACCTAGAGAATAATTTAGCAACAGGAGCCTTCACTAGCGATCGCGTCGAACTGTTGAATTTACTCTGTACGCAAGCGGCGATTTCTCTAGCAAATGCCCGACTTTATGAGCGAGAACAAGAAAAATCCCATTCCTTACAAACATCCCTGGCACAATTACAACAAACTGAAGCATCTCTGGCGCAAGAACGAGAATTTTTAAATGTCATCATTGACAATATTACAGATGGCATTGTTGTTTGTGATGCTAATGGCAAATTGACCTTATTTAACAAAGCAACTTATGAATTTCATGGCTTACCAATAGCATTATTACCCCCGGAACAATGGGCAGAACATTTTGACCTTTATCAGCCTGATGGTCAAACACCTTTATTAACCACAGAAATTCCTTTATTTCGTGCCTTGCAAGGGGAAAAAATTGAAAACGTCGAGATGGTAATTGCTCCCAAAAAGGGTACAAAGAGAATTTTGTTAGCCAGTGGTCAAGCAATCTTTGATGCTTGGGGTAACAAAGTTGGTGCGGTAGTGGTGATGCGAGATATTAATGAGCGCAAACAAGTTGAACTAGCGTTAAAGCAAAAATCCCTAGACTTGCAACAAGCTCTCCAAGATTTACAAACAGCACAATTGCAAATCATTCAAAGTGAAAAAATGTCTGCGTTGGGTAATTTAGTTGCGGGTGTAGCTCATGAAATGAATAATCCTTTGGGTTTTATTTCGGCAACTCTCAAACAAACTAAACCAAATTTGGAGGATATCATTGAACACTTAAAACTTTATCAATCAAATCTAGAAAATCCCAGTGATGAAATTCAAGACCATGCCGAAGAAATTGACTTAATTTATCTTTTAGAAGACTTACCAAAAACGATAGATGCAATGATGATAGCTGGCGATCGCCTGAAAAATATTAGCACAAGCCTGCGTACTTTTTCCCGTGCTGATAAAGATTACAAAGTCCATTGTAATCTTCATCATGGTATTGATAGTACAATCTTAATTCTCAAACATCGCCTGAAAGCAAATGAACAACGTCCAGCCATAGAAGTCATCACCGAATACGGAGATTTACCTCAAATAGAATGTTTTCCTGGACAGTTAAATCAGGTATTTATGAATATTATTGCTAATGCAATTGATGCCTTAGAAGAAGCAAGTATAGGTAGAAGCTTTACAGAAATAAAAGCTCATCCCAACCAAATTAAAATTACAACATTGCTCTTAGATAAATCCGTCAAAATATCAATTTCTGATAATGGTAAAGGGATGAAAGAATCAGTTAAAGAAAAAATATTTGACCATTTATTTACCACTAAAGAAGTAGGTAAAGGTACAGGATTAGGATTAGCAATTGCTCGACAAATTGTTGAAGAAACCCACAGTGGTAAGTTAAGTTGCCACTCTGTTTTAGGACAAGGTACAGAATTTGTGATTGAAATTCCAGCGTGAGCTTGACAGAAAAAGGCAAAAGTAAAAATGCTCATACCATTTCACTAAATAAATGATACGAATAATTTCTCCTCCGCCCCTCTGCTCCTCTGCCCACGCCAGTCGCTACAAGTCGGGAAACCCGCCGACACTTGCTACAACGGAGGGAACCTCCGCAACGCAGTGTCTCCCCAACGTGCTGGCTCCCCTACAGTCTATTTGTACCAAACTTAAAGTGAAACGGTATTAGGCTATTGGTAGATAAATTATAAATTCAGTTCCTTCACCCACAACAGAATTAACGGTGATTTTACCGCCATGTTTTTCTTCGATAATTTGTCTGGCGATCGCTAATCCTAATCCCGTACCTTTACCTACTTCTTTGGTAGTAAATAAATGGTCAAAAATCTTGTATTTAATTTCTGCGGTCATTCCTTTACCATTATCGGTAATTGATATTTTTAACTGGCGGTTTTCTATAAAAGTTTTAATAGTAATTTTATTTGGATTTAACTGGATTTCTGCAAATTTACGCCCGCCATTAGAATCATCTAAAGCATCAATGGCATTCGCTAAAATATTCATAAATACCTGATTTAATTGTCCAGGAAAACAATCTATTGGCGGTATTTCACCGTAATTTGTAATTACTTCTATGGCTGGACGTTGTTCGTTAGCTTTCAGGCGATGCTTGAGAATTAAAATTGTGCTGTCGATACCTTGATGAATATTAAATGGCACTTTGTAATCTTTATCGGCACGGGAGAAGGTGCGAAGACTAGTGCTAATATTCTTTAATCTTTCGCAGGCTATTACCATTGCATCAATTACCTTGGGTAAGTCTTCTAAAGTATATTCCAAGTCTATTTCTGCGGCATGGTCAAGAATTTCTGTATGAGCTTCAGGAAAAATATCTTGATATAGCTTTAAGTGTGCAAATATATCTGCAAGGGTTGGTTTAACTTGTTTGAGGCTGGCAACAATAAAACCCAGAGGGTTATTCATTTCATGGGCTACCCCTGCTACTAAATTACCCAATGCAGACATTTTTTCATTTTGCACCATTTGTAATTGAGCTTGTTGCAAATTAGAGAGTGCTTGTTCTAATTCTTGAGATTTTTGTTTGAGTGCAATTTCAGCAAGTTTGCGTAAGCGTAGCTCGTCGTAGACATCGCTTACATCAATCACTACCCCATCCCAGATAATTGCACCATCTGCTTGCAGTTCTGGTCGGGCTTTAGATTGAATCCATTTTACAGTTCCAGAAGGCAAGAGAATTCGCCATTCTTGCTCAAACGGAGTCATATTTTGGGCAGATTCAGCAATTGCTTGGGCAACAACTGGGTCATCTTCTGGATGGTGTAGAGTATATAGGGCTTGTCTACCTGTCATAACATCTTCTGGATCTACTCCATACAGTTCATAACAACCAGAGCTAATATAAGGCACAGAAATTGCCCCATCAGACGCAAGCCGGAACTGATAAACTACACCAGGAATATTATCTGCGAGATTGCGGAACTGAACTTGGCTGGCTTGCTGTTGCGCCAAAGATGCTTCTAACTGTTGAGCATAGTTTTGAGCATCTCGATACAGACGGGCATTTTCTAGAGAAATCGCCGCTTGAGCGCATATTAATTCCAGAATTTCGAGGCGATCGCTAGTAAAGACTTCGCTTGTTAAACTATTTTCTAAATACAACAGCCCAATCAGTTGACCTTGATTGACAATGGGAGTACAAACAACACTCTTGGGTAAATATTGCTGGATGTAACTATCTGCTAACCAGGTAGTTTCTTTTGTGATGTTGTGAATAATGATTGGTTGCAAGGTGTGTTTCACTGCATAAATCATTTTAATAGGGACATCATGACTACTATCAAGCGGATGGGGTGAAAAGACCAACTGTTCCAAATCCTCGATAGTAGTCACAGATACTACAACCCAATTCGCCTGATCTGGTAAGACAAGTGCTATTTTCTGCGCCCCGGAATTTTGTAATAGCACTTGCATTAAATTTGTTATCAACTCATCCAATTGAATTGCACTCAATAACGCCCTTGAAGCTTTTAAAATAGCGCCGAAGTCCAGATTGTGAGAAAAGCTGGTGCTATGAGAAGTAGAAGTTTGACTGGTGTAGGTAACAATAGTAGCGTTGCTGATGGTTTCTTGCAGATTCAGGTTAAATCTTCGTTGTTGGAGAATGTGTTGCAGAATCTGGGGATATTTCTTTTCTAAATCATCTGTTTTGGCTTTTGCACCCCAATGAGCATAGCAGTAGTATGCTTGCTGCATATATGCTTGAGCGACTGTTTCTTTACCCCACTCAAGATAAAACTTCGCCGCCAATTCGTTGGCGAGGGCTTCTTCTTGAATATAGCCATTTGCTTTCGCGCCAGCAATAGCGCGATCGTATAATTCCATCGCCTCCAGTTTTTGATCTAAAACTCGATGCTGTTCGGCTTTAATTAGGTCATACTTGTGTTGAAAATTCATTGGTGCAGCCAGCGCCCTTTTCTGAAGCATTTCCTGATTGGCTGCAATGATTTCTGCATCACCTGATGTTGCCAACAGTGCCAATGATTCATAAAAATACAACAGAGGTACATTTAATGTACCAGCGCCACTTCCCAAGTATTGTTTAGCCTGTTGTGCTACGTCTAAAGTCTGGGAATATTCCCCAAACAAGAAACACAAACCAACTTTGTTAGTTAACAAAAACCACAGTCCTGATTGATCGCCACTTTGATGCAGCGTTTCCAACATAACGGCTTCGTCCATTACTGCGCCAGTCAAGACAATGGGATTGTTTGCCTGTCCCAGTAAATTTAGAACTGTTTGTTGATAGGATTTTATAAAGTTCAAAGCTGTTTGCTGACCAATTTGCTGGATACCGTGACTGTATGTATTAATGGTTTTCATCAGTTCATTTAAAGGCTGTCCAGTCAAATATGAATGTAAGCAATAAGTAAACCCACCAAAGCCTGCAAATACTAAGTCGCCAACTTCTAAACCACAGCTGTAGGCTTGCTGCAAGGGCGCTAGAGTTTCTTGAGTATGATGTGTGCAGAATGTAATGTAAAAATAGACCAGGACTAGGGTACGTCCGTAAAACTCTTTTTCATGCAATTGTTCGCAGAGGTTGAGTGCTAGTTGTCCAAACTCATAACCTGTAGAAAAATCTTCGAGTACGGCACATAGCAACAGCCCATAATAAACATAACCAATCACAGAAGTATTGGCATTACCATACTGGAGTGATAGTTCTACTTTTTTCAAAGCCACCAGCGGAAACAATACTGGATTGCAAGCGTAAGCAGCAACCCCAACCTTAACTAAAATCCGCATAGCAGCCAAAACCGTTGGATCAGTCATTGGCGGGAGATGGAGTAACTCAGCCGCCGATCGCCCATTTAGTTGCAGTGCGATCGCTTGAAATGCTGCTGGAATTTCTTCGGGTACAGGCTGTTTCGGTAGATGAATGCCTAACTGATTCAGTAAATCTAATGCCATTTCAATGGCGAAAATAAATTGACCTTGGTTAGTGTAAGCTTCTAGTTTGACCTCGGCAATCTTGACAGTATCCGTCAGGGTTTGAGCTTGTTGCTGAATCACTAGTGCATATCGCTCCATCACATCAAGATTGCCTGATAAATAAGCCGCTTCCGCCGCTAAGTTGTGCAGATGCAGTGTGAGCGAATAGTACTCATCCCATGCAGATTCACCTAATAACTCTAATCCACCAGTGGCATAGTCAAAAGCACTAGTATAGGCAGTGGCGACTAGTGCTTTTTGACTGGCTTTGAGGTTACACTCAGCGAGTAAAAGTTTTTCGGCTGTGTCGGTAATTAAGCTTTGCCCTAAGTTAAGTTGACTGACAATTTCAAAGATGTGTTCTTCTTTTTGCTCATCAGAACTGTCTTGGAGCAAGAGTCTACCAATTTGGAGATGAGTGGCTTGCTTTGCCTCATCGGGTATAAGTGAATATGCCGCTTGCTGAACACGGTCATGGAGAAACTTGTATGTGACAAATTCAGCATTTTTATCAGGGAAATTTTGATTTTCTTGTCCTACATAAAATTTGTAAATTTCACTTTGTGGTAAGATTAATCCTGCTTGTAATGCTTGCCACAAGTCCGCCGCAGTTGCTTTAACTGATTGTTGATTAACAACCCCTAAAGTTTTTAAATTAAATTGATTACCTATACAAGCAGCTAATTGCAATACATTTTGAGTAGATAATGGCAACTTTTGTAACTGTAAAGCCATAAATTCTACCACATCATCAGTGAGCGATCGCTGATTGATTTGAGCAATATCACATTCCCAAAACCCTTGGGCAAAGTTGAAGTTAATCAGCCCATCTTGGTGTAATGATTTGATAAATTGTGTGCTAAAAAATGGATTACCTTGAGTTTTTTGATATACCAGACGAGCCAGGGGCAAAGATGCTTCTGTTCTACAACCCAAAGTATCAGCAACTAACTGATTTAAATTTAATTCACTCAGAGGTTGTAAGTTAATTGGATTAACTCTGGCACTCATCTGATTAATTTCCTCTAATGTCAACATTAAAGGATATCCAGGAAATACTTCATTATCTCGATAAGCTCCAATTAATAGCAGATAAGTACTATTAACCTCACTCATTAATAATTTAATTAATTGTAGGGAAGCCGAATCAGCCCATTGCAAATCATCTAAAAATATTACTAAGGGATGTTCTGGCGTGGCAAATATTTGAATGAATTTATGTAATAATAAATTAAAACGATTTTGAGCCGCCGTCCCTGATAATTCTTGTACGGGTGATTGTTGACCGATAATTTTTTCTAAGTCTGGAATAATATCAATAATTAGCTGGGCATTGTCTCCTAAAGCTTGGAGAATTTTATATTGCCATTGTTTTAATTGCTGATCAGTTTCTGTTAATAACTGCCCAATTAAATCGCTGAGGACTTGGACAAAAGCCGAAAAGGGAATATTCCGGTTGAATTGGTCAAATTTACCTTTAATAAAATAACTGCGTTGTCTGACAATCGGTTTATGGACTTCGTTAACAACAGCAGTTTTGCCAATTCCCGAAAAACCAGCAACCAGAACGAGTTCGCTACAGGAGTGAGATGATTCTTGAACACTAGCGATGCGCTCAAATGCTGCTAGGATTTGCTGTACTTCAGTTTCTCTACCGTATAATGTTTCGGGGATAATAAAGCGATCGCAAATATCCCACTCACCAATCTCAAAGTTGACAATCTGTCCGGTTTCTTTTAGCTGCGAAAGGCAGATTTCTAAATCATGTTTTAACCCTAACGCACTCTGATAACGGTCTTCAGGATTTTTCGCCGTCAGTTTCTGGATAATATTATCCAACACTTGAGGAATCTGCTCACTGTTAACTGAAGGAGGCATTTTCGCAATGTGACAATACACCAACTCCATCGAGTCTTCACAGTTGAAAGGTAATTCTCCTGTTAACAGTTCAAAAAATGTCACCCCTAAAGAATAAAAATCACTGCGATAATCAATCCCGCGGTTCATCCGTCCAGTTTGTTCGGGGGATAAATAAGCTAGGGTTCCTTCTAAAATGTTGGGGCTAATCAGAGTTTGAGTTTCTTTAGGCAGAAGCGAAGCAATACTAAAATCTATGAGCTTAATTTCGTGAGTTTTTGGGTTAATTAAAATATTGGCGGGTTTGATATCTTTGTGAATGACCCGGTTTTGATAAAGATAGTGCAGGATATCGCACATTTGCAGCGCAATGATCAAAAACTCCTGCAAGCCTAACTTTTGATTTCTCAAATATTCTCGCAATGAGAGACCACCGAAATCTTCCATGACTAAGGCATAGCCATTGCGGTCTACTTCTAAACCTAAAGCATTAACAATCCCAGAAAAATCTAAGTTTTTAGTAATCGTGTATTGATTGTGAAATTGTAAGAGTTCGCTAAAGGTGGGATATTCGCGGTTGAGTAATTTGATGACGACAGGTTTTTGATCTGCGGCTCGAATACCTCGGTAGACTACAGTTCTAGACCCTGCATAGAGTTGTTCTGTCAGGTTGTAACCGGGAATGACTGCCATTGCATCCACAGGAATAATCATTGTACATACCTCAGAACAGAATTTTTAGTGCGAAATTAATACATCTATTATTCCCGTGGTTTAAGTATTGTTAACAGCAAAACTTTTTCTCTGGTACTAAGTCTTGACAAACTTAGTACCAGAGATTGGGTATAGGGGTGTAAAGCTTTTGAATACTTACACCCTGCTCTAAAACCTACCTGAATTTTTCGTTTTTTGCGTAAGTCCTATCAACTAGTACTAAGTCTAAGAAACAACTGTCGTAATTGTCTTGGCATTTAAAAAGGGCAATACGGCTTCTGTAACTTCAGTGGCATACTCTTCATACATTCCCAATGTGCCAGGAAGTGTCAGTGATTGAATGTCAGGTAGTGCTGCCATCGCTGCCATTTCTTGTTTGGAATAGGGCGGAGCTTGTTCTGCTAAGATGACTAGCACAGGCACAGGAGACGATCGCAGTAGTGTGATGAATTCCTGGCGATCGCTCACTGGATCAAGTCCACCGGTGACAAACGCCGCCGGAGCAAATCGCGCCCCAGACTGTCGAGTAATCTGCTGTTTCTGCTCAATAAACTCTGGAGTTAGGCGTGACTGATCTGCATAAACATGCCTTCCATACATGAGACGCAGAAAGCCCTTGGTTGTATTTGCTTGATAAAGCGCTTGACCCGCAATCGGGAATCTGACTAATTGTCTGACGGCTGCTGCTAGTGGTTTGGGTACGCCCATTGTGGGTAAAGGGCCGCGCCAGGTGGGAGCAACTAAAACAATGCCAGAGCAAGCCTGGGGTTGTTGTTGAGCCAGTTGCAAGACATAACCGGCCGTATGACCAGCTGCAATTACCGCCACAGGTTCTGAGAAAGTCTGTTGGACAAAGGCCTCAAGCATCTGCTGCAATAGTGCAGGTTGATAGTTTACAGCCGGGCGATCGGATTCACCAAATCCTAACCAATCGAGTGTAATGGCTTGGTAGCGATTGGCAATTCCCTCGGCAATCCCGTTCATTTCGGAACGGCTGGAAACAGTACTAAATGCGGGTAGGAGCAAGACGGGTTTACCCTGACCTATCGTATCGTAAGCGATCGCATAACGCTTTTGATTCCACTCAAATGAAAATTGATGCTTCGTTTTCATCTTGATCCATCCACAATTGAATCCATTTGAATTTAATGTAGCTGGAATAAGACAAGACTGACGCACAAAGGTTGTTGGTGAAGAATGGGTGTAAGGGTTGGGAAAATTCAACTCCTACCTTCTTCACTCAGCTAAAGGTAACACCAAGCGACTAACAACCCGATGATCTGGTAACTGATAAAAATGTAGCTCGCCACCCAACTGCTGCATGAGTTGTTGACAAATCAGCAGGTGTAAAACTGGTGGTTGGTTGAGGTAGGAAGTGGCTAATACATCTTTGGGTATCTGATTTTGCAGTGCTGCCAACAGATGCGGTTCAATCATGCCATGATCTGTAATTGACAGTTCTAGCAATCTTTCCTCTAGGCGGCGACACCAGATGTCAATTCTGCCACCACTGAGAGAACGGTTACAAGCTACAACTAATAATTCATACAAAACTAATTCAAATTTGACGATATCGCCAGCGATCGCCAACGATGATGGATAGCTCGAAGGTTGCAATCCTTTGAGAAAAATTCCACTGTTACCAGAATCTGTATCTGTAGCCGATTGTCCTAAACCATGTACCCCTGCCCACAGTTGGCGTTGTTTGAGTAGATGTTCGACTCTTTCTAGCGATCGCTTCATTAAAGTGGCTATGGGCATAGTTTCAGAACTATGATGCAATTGCCATTGCTCAAGTTTAACTAGGGCGGTCATGGCCGCTGTTGCATGGTCTAATTGTCGCAGCAATAGTTTATAGCGCGTTTGTGTCAGTTCATTGCTGGGAATACCCAAATCTTCAATCTGGCTTAATAACTGTGTTGCTGTTCTTTGAATTTCCTCTAGGCGACGATGTTTATACCAATTGAGTTGTTGCAATTCTTGATTTGTGGACTCTAATAGTTTGGTGATTTGTTGTTGACGACGCGACCAAGCTAATTGAGTGACTAGTGTTTCTGTTGCATTCAGGCTTTGTTCTGTCCAATATCGTTCTCGACGATCTGCAACTAATACTACACCTGTGGGTGCATAATCAGCGCTAGTGCGGAGTGCGATCGCTAAAACTTGACCAATGCCTTGACCATTTAACCATTTTTTGGTCTCTGGTGGTAAATCATCGGCATATACACACACATAATCATTTTTGGTTAATGCCCACTGAATTATAGCTTCAGTCTGGATGGGGATGGGATGATCTGCCACAAGCCCAAATCGGCTATCGTGAATGACACTAGGAATAATTTCCGCAAAATTATCTCCAGGCGACCATGATAACAGCACAGCTAAAGGAGAATTGAGAACAGTCGCGATTTGTTCTATGGCTGTGCGTTCTAGATATTTTGCCCCCGACTCCGTTGTGTCACTTTGGGCTTTTTCAAGAATACGTAAGCATTTTTGAATACTAGAGAGAATTTGCTGCTGTTGTTTAGTATCTGTTTGTAGTTGCCACTGGCGGATAATTACACCAATCTGTTGACCGACAGCCCATAACAATTCCTTTTCTAAGCTGGCCCAACTACGATTAGTTTCATGGGTAATTACTAAAAGTGCGCTGGGTGTATGACCTTGAGTGCAGTTACAAACCAACAGCGATCGCGTTCCATGTTCTAATAACAGAGGTCGCCAATTAAAAAACCGCAAATCTTCTTCTATATTCTGTACTTCTACTGCCGTTTTGGCTGACTTCAACATCTGCTCATCCATATCTTTGAGCGCATTGAAGGTAACTGTCAACGGACGACGATTTTGTACTTGGCTTTGAAAAATAATTTGATAACTATGCAAATCAGGGTTGTACTGTAAGAGGAAAAAGCGCGTGGCAGCGAAGCGGTTTAAAACTTTAGTCGCACAGTTGCGTAAAGTTGCTTGCAGGTCATCTTCGTGATAAATAGCTTGAGCAACTTGGCTAGTTAATTGAGCATCATCTTGAATTTGCTTGATGGTGGTGTCCATAGTTTCGGTAGGTGCAACTAAAGAAATTAGCCCTGCTGCACTTTGGACAAAATTTTTGTCTGCTTCTGTCCAGATTCGCGGTTCATTGGCCTCCACCGCCAGAAACCCCAAGAGTTCTTTTTGCCAGAGGATAGGTGCTGCTAATAGCGATCGCACTTGTAAACGTTGCAACACTTTAGCAGTAAAATGACTTTTCAAAGAACTACGCTCATCGCCAATCCAGACAATTTGGTTAACTGACAAAGCATAATAAAACTCGCTTAAATCCTGTACCGTCATCCCCGCAGCTATTTGCTGTTTGTTGTCTTGGCGATTGATGTTGGCTAGTTGATTGCTCATCCGACACCAAAAATAACGCCCTTGGCGCTCAAACCAATAAATATTTGTCTTACTAGGGGAGACAAATTGATGTGTTGTTTGGACAACTGCTTTCAGCTTTTGGTCTAAATTATTGAGAGTACGTAAATTTTCTAATAAGTGTAATATTGGCTCATCGAGATGCTTTGTTTGCTGTTGCTGCAAATTCAGTTCATTTTGATAAAGCACTGCTCCCAGTTCGCCTAATACCATTAATAAACGAGCTTTGGCATCACCTGGTAACAAATATCCCCAACGTTCCGAACCAAATAATAATAAACCTAAAAAACGGTCTCTATAGCGAATAGGTAAAACAATCGTTCCCTGAATATTAAATTTTTTGCCAATTTCTTGCCATTCTGCTGCACGAGGTTCCAGGCGCAAATCGGCAACACCCAAGGGGCGCTGTTCAATTACTACCTGTTCTAAAAGGCCGCCAGGATTTAATGTTACCTGTTTGCGTAAAAATTTGGTATCACCATCAGGTGCAACACCACCTTTACCAATTAATGTATGTTTTGGCAGATCATATAAAGCAATCCAAACCAGATTATAGTCAAACTGTTCTCTAATATAAGAAATAGTAGTATCAATCAAAACATCAACATTATCCTCTTCCCTGAGCGTTTGGAGAACGCGTCCCAAAGCAATGATTGTTTGTTCGGCGGCTATTGGTTTTTGTGGCTGCCCCATTGTATTTTTCGTTAACATCGCTTTTTATATATAAGATGCCCAGAAAAGCCGCCTGAGTTATATATGTTTAGCCAAAATTAAAGTTATGGGTCAAGAGTCAATGGTCAAGAGTCAATGCTCAATGGTAATTTTGTAATCTCTTATCCCTAATCGCCATTTCCCTTCTTCACATGGATATTTATCAAGCTGCGCTTCGTCCACTACTGTTCAACGTGCTGAAAACGGATGCAGAGTGGCTACATCATCAAGCTATTCACAGTTTAAGTTGGTTATCACAAGCAAATAATACTCCTGCTGACTTGATCAATCACAGCTTACAGCAGTCTTTATGTGTGTGCGATCGCCGTCTGGAACAAAATTTGTTTGGACTAAATTTCCCTAACCCGCTGGGTTTGGCAGCTGGTTTTGATAAGGATGGGGTAGGGGCAAAAATTTGGTCTAACTTTGGTTTTGGCTTCGCTGAGTTGGGGACTGTGACTTTTCACCCCCAACCAGGGAATCCTCAACCCCGATTATTTCGTTTGCCTTTAGATCAAGCTGTTCTTAACCGGATGGGTTTTAATAATCAAGGTGCAGCAGTTATGGCTGCTCGGTTAGCAGCACAAAAAGATTTTACTCATACAATACCCATCGGTATAAATCTAGGCAAATCGAAAATTACCCCGTTAGAAGCCGCCGCCGAAGATTATCTCAATAGTTTTCGGCTGCTGAAAGAGTTGGGCGATTATTTTGTGGTGAATGTATCTTCACCCAACACACCAGGATTGCGATCTCTCCAAGATGCCGCTATGCTCAGTTCTATCTTGGACGTACTACAAACAGATAACAATACACAAAAACCAATATTTGTCAAGATAGCCCCTGATTTAGAATGGGAAGCGATCGCCGATATTATTGGCTTGGCTAAAACCTACCAACTAGCAGGAATTATTGCCACAAACACCACAATCAACCGTGATGGCTTGAAAACCCAGCTAATTCATCCAACTGGGAAACCTCCGCAAGATGAAGCTGGCGGAATCAGTGGTGCGCCATTGCGCGATCGCTCCACAGAAGTAATTAAGTTTATTTGGCAGCAAACCCAAGGACAAATTCCCATTATCGGGGTTGGTGGCATATTTTCCCCAGAAGATGCTTGGGAAAAAATCACTGCGGGAGCCAGCCTAATTCAAGTCTATACAGGCTGGATTTATGAAGGCCCAATGATGGTGCGTCGAATCCTGAATGGTTTGCTATCCAAGTTAGAACAAAACAAATTAAATTCCATCACCGAAGCAGTTGGTTTGAAAGTATGAAGTCTGAAAAGTATAGATGCGTAGTAGCTTGCGATAGGCTAGTCCAAAAAATGAAATTTATATTTCATACTTCATACTTCCCACTTCATACTTCATTCATGACTCTTCTAAGGGAAAGAACTCTTTTGTTTTTTCCGAGAAACTCCAAGCTATACCATCAGGATCACGGCTGCGAGACCATTCGGGAAACTCTGGATCATTGCGCCGTTTGTAGACAGTGCTGGAATAAACATTCAAGCGTTTTGCTAATTCCGATTGAATCAGCGAACCAAAAACTAACTGTTTTGCTAAATTTGGTTTAACTTCTGTATGAGTTGCTGGCGCTGCTAATTCAACCTCTGATTCTAATTCTGCTACTACTGCTTGAGGTGCTGGCGGTGCTAAAAGCGATCGCGGAGCCGTTGTTACAGGTTGAGCAGACAAAGTTTTGATAGGCTCGCTACTGTCAAGAATATTACCCAAAATACTGGCAGTAATAAAGTAATAAACTTCATTGCCTGAACCAGCATTGACTATACTTGCACCAAACTCTGAAGCTTTGCCATCCAGGTAGCGTTTTGCTGTTGGGCCAGGAAAACTACCCCGCATTGCCAAGTCCATTGGTGTAATTTTTCCCTGGTTTTCCCGAACTAACTGATGGAAAACCGGGTTAACTCGCTGACACCACTGTTGCCATTGATATTGTTGCCAGATATTGAACCCAATAATCAAAACAACCAGTGCCAGCAAAAATCTCCAGGTAGAAACCAGGAAAATTATTAAAAACGATATTGGCAAAAGTAGAACGAGAAAACCCTTCCCGCCACTTTCCATTGTTTTTTCACTCATGCCGATTTTTGCCAAGCGAATTTTTTGGGAAATAATATATTATATTGGCAAAAATTGGGACTGGTTTTTGTATCTTTTGGCAAAATCACGGAAAAAAGCAGGTGTGCGATCGCTCATCTGAACCACTTAACACCCAAACAATCTAGATTTTCGGCAAAAACAGGCAAAAATATTTTCCCTCCCAAACTCTCCCCAACAAAAACAAAATTTTTACATAAACATTAAGAAACATTTCCCTACTCAAATTTCCTAAAACTCCGCGCCACTCCGCGTAAACCTTCGCGCCCCTCTGCGTTTAAAAATATATACCTCCTCTTCCCCTTGACATTCAAAGTTACATATACTACATTGATGTTACAAGCTGATTTTCCCAAAGGAGTGAGCATCAAAACCGTAGCGGATAGCTCAAATATCCAGAGCGCCCCCCTTGCCTGCAAAGGCCGACACATCGAGGGTTATCGCAAATAACTTAAAACATCCTTGAGCAAAATTTCTGGAGGTGCAGGTGTAAATCCTGCTCCGCTACACCCTAACAAAGTGCTGAGTTAAAAATAATTCTTATGTGGCAGGTAGCTCAATGGTAGAGCGCCAAAAACATCTTTGTTCACTCCTTGCCTGCAAAGGCCGAAGAATGAGGGTTATCGACTCATAATCGGGAGGGTTGTAGGTTCAATTCCTATCCTGCCACACCAATTTTCATTTTAAATTTAATCCAAAATCCAAAATTTTTATGTGGTGGGTAGCTCAGAGGTAGAGCGCTTTACCCTTATTCACTCCTTGCCTGCAAAGGCCGAAGAATTGAGGGTTATCGATTAGGGTTCGAGAGGTCGCAGGTTCAAATCCTGCTCCGCCACCCAAACATTAAAACTAAACTCTCACTTTCCTTCTTTGCGCCTCTGCGCGGCAGTCGCTTCAAGTCGGGAAACCCGCCCAACGCGCTGCCTTGCCTTTGCGTGAGACAAAAAAGGTCAGTTAATTCACCTACTTTCATGTGGCAGGTAGCTCAGTTGGTAGAGTGCCTAAACATCCTTATTCACCCCTTGCCTGCAAAGGCCGACGAATGAGGGTTATCGCCTTCCACGCGGGATGTCGCAGGTTCGAGTCCTGCCCTGCCACCTTTCATTTTTGCCCGCAAGGGCTGGGAGATGAAGCCATGAACTATAAGTTCTTTACTAAAAACAAGACAACCACCCCACAAAATCAGCCCATCCCCGGACGGGAAGCCGAGATGATCAAAGGCCGTTCCGGTGGTTGGATGTTTGACGCTGGTATTTGGCAAATGCTAAGGCGTTGTCTGTTAGTTGGGACAGCCCAAAGCACCTACTATGCTGGTAAACAAGAATTAACTGAAGATTTTGTAGCGGTTGTCAACCAAGCTGTTGCCGAAAATCCCAGCCGTGTTGCAGAAGAAATTCTCTATGCCAGCGATGGACGGGCTATCAATAACAGCGCACCTATTCTGGCTTTAGTGTTGCTGTCGATGGGTGAAACAGGGGAAGCAAAACAAGCTTTTGGTGAAATCTTCCCTCAAGTTGTTCGCACAGGTAGCCACTTTTACGAATGGCTGAACTACACCAAATCTCTGCGGGGCTTCGGTAAAGTTGTGCGGGAAGCAGGTAAAACCTGGCTATCACGAGAAGATGTCAAGGGTTTAGCTTATCAACTCTTGAAATATCAACAACGCCAAGGCTTCACCCACCGCGATGCTTTGCGGTTATTCCACGTCAAACCACCTACAGAAAATCACCGTCAATTGTTTGAATGGGTAGTCAGAGGTTGGTCAGACTTGCCTACAGAGATCCCCTCACAAGCTTTGGCGCAGATTTGGTGGTATGAATGGCTGAAGCGCAACCCAGGACAAACCCACGAAGCCATTTTGCAAGGACGCTTAACTCACGAAATGGCTGCGCCCGTGGGCAATATGGATAAGCAAGCTTGGCAGTTGCTATTTCAAGAAATGCCTATCGGTGCAATGCTGCGTAACCTGGGTTCACTCACGGAACTGGGTGTGTTACGTGCTGATGAAAGTGCCAACTTGCTGCGTGTAGAAGGAGTTCTCAATAACAAAGAACATCTGCGTAAAGGTCGCATTCACCCAATCGATGTTTTGAAAGCCCTCAAAACTTACGAGTCTGGGGGAAGACTTGGACGCAGCAAGAAAACTTGGATTCCAATTCCTCGCATCGTAGACATCTTAGAAAAAGCAGTTGAGTTGTCTTTTGATGTGGTAGAACCTACAGGCAAAGTTTTCATGCACGCCGTAGACGTTTCCGGTTCGATGGGTAGCTTAGTTGCAGACATGGGACTAAGCTGCTGTGAAATTGCCACTACAATGGCACTCGTCACAGCCAAAGCCGAGAAAAACTACATGATTCGCGGTTTTGCTAACGAGTTCCGCGACTTAGATATCACCGCTAAAGATAGTTTTAGTTCGGCGGTACGTAAAGCCAGCAATCAAAACTTCGGTGGTACAGATGCTTCCGTTGCTTATGACTGGATGATTCAAAACAAGTTTAAAGCAGATGTAGTCTGCTTCTGGACTGACTCAGAAAGCTGGGCTGGTTACAAGCATCCTAGCCAAGCCTTGCAGGAGTACCGCAAAAAAGTGAATCCAGATGTGAAGGCTGTATACGTCACCTTGACACCATACCGCATCACCTTGGTAGATCCCAAAGATCCACTGTCTTGGGATTTGGCAGGATTTGACCCTGGAACACCTCGCATCATCCAAATGTTAGCGACAGGCGAGTTATAAAAGAGTTGAAGGATGAAATTTCATCCTTCATACTTCACACTTCATACTTTATGGCGGGTTTCCCTTGTTCGCAACTTGCCCTTTGGGGACGAAGAATGTAGGGTTATCGGTTAACGTCTCCACCATCTCCGGGGACTAGCGGGTTCAACCCCCGCACCCGCCTTTATCAATTTAAATTATTCTCTTATTTGTCTTTTCTCAATTTCAGCAATGGGTAACAGTAATGTGTCTTCGATGTGCGATCGCACTTCAGGATTTAGGTAACAATTGCTTTTCAAGCAATCTACTAACGCCATATTTGCACCATAATATTGATTTAATCGTTCTTTTTGTTCTTTACTAAATTGCCAGTTTTTATCTGTCATATAATAATATTTTATTAATCCTTTGAATTTTTGAAGCCAGGTTTTTCCTATCTTTTGAACCCATTGAGTAAAAATATCTTCGTACCTATTGATATCACTCATCCTAGGTAATTGATTTTTAAGTCTCTGTAATTCTTGTTTCAATTTATAGTTAATGGCGTTATCAAAAAGAATATTGATATTGTAGCCAATATCTGAATTATTCACAATGTTAACCATAAACACTGGATTGCGGAAAAGTGCAAGACACACTTTTAAACTGGAAAAATCTGTTTCTATCTCAATCCTAAAATATTTGTCAATTTGTTCAACAAGATAATTAAAATAATTATCAATATCCTTATCCAATGAATTATCAATATCACAAGCCAAGGTGAAGTCGGCACTAATTCCGAGTGAAGGAATTGTTTGGGTAAAGTAGAATGCACGAATAGCTGCTGATTTATAGGGAACATCCACAGAAAGACTTGACTTGTAAATAGAATATAAAAAACCCTGTAATTTTTCATCATTAGCTAAAATACTATCAACGTGTCTTTTAGCTAAAAGTAATAAACTGTTTGCATCTGGTAACATTTCTATTGTAAGTGATAAGACCTCTAACCATCTATAATCATTTATGTGAGTAACTAAATTTTTTAAAATTTCATCATTTAGTGAATATGGATTACAACTAGCTACTATTTTCCTAGCTGTGAAATACTCGTGAAATGTCAAATGGGAGAAAGAGTAAATTCCTCTTGCTCTTTCTACTAAAAGCCCATGCTGCGCTTCAATAGATTTCAGAACTGGCTCACTATCTATCTGTAGTGCTTCTGGATCAGGTTGAGCGTCAGGTAAATTCCTAATATAATCAGCAATATATCTCTCAATATCTCTCTGTTTAAAAAAGTAATCTCTGCGTTCAAAAGTAGTCATAGCAATTTGACTAAGTAAGTCTTCTTTTCGCTGAACAGTCAGCTTTTTGTAAACATTATCGCGCCGAATCATACGTGTAGAATCCCATTTCCTTAAAAGAGTATGTGTAGCTCTTTTATATAATTCTGAACGGTCATCAGGAAAATCACCTGAATCTTCAAATTCCAAACACAGCATTGTAAGCAGTAAAGGGTTAGTAGCGAGTTCTTTAATAGCTTTATTGTGTTTTAGCTGTTCAATAAAAGTTTTTGTAAAATCTTGATTCTTACTCTGAAACCACTTTTCTACGAAAATTTTAATTTGTTCATCATCAAAGTCAGCTAATTCAACTTCGGTAAAATTTTCTAGAGTATATTCTTTGGCCGCAATACGGCAGGTAATCACAAAAATGTTCTTATTATATTGTTTAAATAAATCCTGAATTTGCTTTAAAACTCGATGGATATCTTCTTCTATAACTTCATCTAACCCATCAAGAAGAATGAATGCTTTACCAGATTTTAATACATTTTTTAATTCTTCAATATCTACATTGTAATTATTGAACAAATAATTTATAAAAGAAATTAAATCTAGTTGTTCTTGAGTTTCAGCAAATTCCTTGAGAGTTACAAAAATGGGTACTCGATCAGTATGATATTGACCATAAATAGACTGAATGGCTAAATACTTTAAAAAGGTGGTTTTTCCTGCTCCTGGTTTACCTAAAATCATCAATTTAGAATAACGCTCAACCGCTATTAGTCCAGAAACACGCTCTTCAATTTTTTTACTCAGTCCCAATCGATTAAAATCATGTGATTCTAAATCAAATCCATCCAATAGTTGAGAAATTTTTAAACGTCTACGTCCTGTGATCTTTTCTAGAATATTTACATCTGTATAAATTGTATCTAATTGAATTGGCTGGCACATATCAAGAACTCTCATCTTGCCACAGCGTTCTTGAACTAGAGAGGATATTTTTTGTCGTATTTCCTGTATGAGTAAGTCAACATGATGACTGTTGTCTGATTCAGAAATTACTGCCAATTCAGGTTTTTCTGAATCCAATTCAAAGTTGCTATCTCTATACAAATCGGCTACTTCTTGCCAATCTAAATCCAGCTTGAAGCAAATTTCTTTAAAAAGTTGATGATCAACAGTCTTACCTGAAAGGAATTTACCAATTGGTTGACGAGTACTTATATCCACTTCACTAGCAAATTCGTTCTGTGTCAACCCTGTACGTTTAAAAGCTCTTTTTACCTTTTCTATATTTTCTGGAGATACTCGCAGCGATTTCCTAGCCATATTCTAAAGTTTTTATCTGTCTCAATACATAGAAAGCAAAATAATACCTAACTAATACCTTAAATCACGCATTCTAAGAACATTATTCTTACTCAATCTTATACATTAACCCTCGAAGCTAGTTGATGTAGTAATTCACAACACACAACTTATGAAATCCATCTACACCAACGGGCAATGCTACTATCAAGGTAATAACGGTATTCTTCTTCCTGCTGTCACCACAGTTTTAAAAGCTACCCAGTCACCAGAGTCTCTCAAAGCACTCTCTCATTGGCGTAAAAAAGTTGGCGAAGCAGAAGCAAATAAAATTGCTGCAAACAGTCGTCGTCGAGGAAATGCTTTGCACAAGTTGATTAAAGAATATATGCCAGGCTACTCACCTCAACCTGATAACAGTTTTATTCAGCCTTACTGGGATAGTGTTCAATCTGTGCTAGAGGAAATTGATGATATTCAATTAGTTGAGCAACTTATACCTAATTATATTGAACGTTACGCGGCAAAGGTTGATTTAGTAGCGCGTTACCAAGGTGTTCCACACACAATTGAATGGACTACAGCCGGGGAACCAAAAGGTAAAATTGATAGGCTTTATGATAAGCCTTTGCAGTTAGCTGCTTATACTGGTGCAGTAAATCGATATTATAGAGATCGCCTCTTTCAATCCAAGATACACTACGGCCTTATTGTCGTAGCTTTGCCAGATAGAGAAGCCCAAATTTTTCGGTTTAACCGCACAATGCTAATTGATAATTGGAATAATTGGCTGAATCGGCTAAAGTTTTTCTACAATACAATTGCTGCTTAGAAGTGCGATCGCTAGTATTAATTCAAGTTTTAATATTACAAATTTTCCGCTGAACCTACCGACCAAGGCGTAGTAGGTAAGTCTGAATTATCATTTTGCTGCCAGGTGTTAATATCTTGAGAAATTGCTAATTTCTCAAGTATTGCTAACACTTCCAATGCTGATTGATAGCGCTGTTTTAAATCATCAAGTACCATTCTGCACAATATTTCAGCTAGAGCATCACTGACAACTGCCTGATTTTTCCATTGCCATTCGCCATCTTCATTTCTATCCATTTCATGGGGTGGAATCCCGGTTAAGGCGCGAATGCCAATCATACCGATCGCATAGATATCACTACTGTATTGTGGACGACCAAAACATTGTTCATTGGGTGCGTAACCTCTTGTACCAATGCCAATTGTAAACGGGGCTTGTTCGGAATTTTCTATTTGTGGTATTGAAACTTCTTTTACCGCACCAAAGTCAATCAATACTAGCTTGTTATCTGTATGTCGGCGGATGATATTGCTTGGTTTAATATCTCGGTGAATCACACCATTCTCGTGAACAAAGACTAAGATTTGTAATAGTTCTTTGATAATGGCAATGACTATAGTTTCTCTTAAACCTTGACCTGATGGTAGTTCTTTAATCAAGGAATGACCCACTACATATTCTTGAACTAAATAAAACTCATCCTCTTGTTCAAAATAAGCCAGTAATTGCGGAATTTGCTGATGAGTTCCTAATCTTTCTAGAGTTGCTGCTTCTGAGTTAAATAAACGCCTAGCAAGTTCTAAACCTTTGGATTGGGGGTTGGCTGGTTTTAGTTGCTTGACAACGCAATTTGGATAACCAGGACGGTGCATATCTTCAGCAATATAAGTTTCGCTAAATCCACCTGAACCGAGAACTTTGACAATTTTGTAGCGTCCGGCGAGGATTTTGCCTGATACGGCTAAATCCCTTTTCTGAAGTAAGTCTTGTAAGTCGTTTTGTTGGCTGATAATTTCTTGGACAACTGGAGAGGTTTTATATTTTTGAAAAATTGTAACTAATTGGCGTGTTCTCAACTTTTCTCTAGCCACTTCTATTCCCAGATAAGATAGTCCGTTAAAAGCGATCGCCATCATTGGTATAGCCGTTGGGAAAATTAACTGACCATATATAAAGCAGATATAGCTAGTTCCTCCCCAAATGCTGGCTACGGCAAAACTGACCAAAAATCGTTGGAGATTGTTCTTGGTTCTATTGACGATGTAGACTGTAGCGCCAACTAAAATCAGCACAAACAACCCTTGCAAAACTGAACTAGAAATTGCCGGGGCGATCGCTTTATTCTGCATTAAAGTGGCGATCGCATTGGCGTGAATTTCTACACCAGCCATACGTTCCGACATATTGGCAGCCGCTACTGGGTGATAATCATTGTTTAGTTTGTCTGTAGAGCCAATCAAAACTATTTTGTCTTGAAAAACTCTGCCTTGCTGCAAATAGTTATTCCAGTTTTGTGCATCAAGGACATACCACAAAGAAATCTGCTCAAAAGTCCCCGCTGTCCCCCAAAAATAAATGCGATCGCCTTTTGGCTGAGAATATTTGATTTGCGCTGCACCTAAAACAGCTTCATCAAAGGAAGGCGCTTTCTCTATTAACATCCCATTAGCAGCTAATAGCTTGGGAAATTCACTGGCTAATTTGTGAACTTTACCGTCTGCTTCTAAAGGGAAATTGACTGAACCAATGGACACCCCGCCGACTTGAAACATATCTTGAGGTAAAGTCAGTTGGGTGAACGTACCTTGATGGGTGGCAAAATTTTCATAAAGTGCGGCTAAGGTAACTTTACTGCCGTATTTTTTTAATACAGCTTGCAGCTGGCGATCGTCCTCACTACCATAACTGCTGGGTGTGTCGAAAACTACATCTAACGCAACAGACTTTGCTCCCGCTTGCATTAACTTTTCGATAATCTGGGCGTATGTAGCACGTTTAAACGGAAAAGATTTCAGTGGTTCTAGGTAGGCATACTGGTGTGGATCTGATTTATAGTACTGTTCGGGAAGTGAGATTGACTGGTCATCGATTGCCAAAATCACGATATCTGCTGGTAGTGCGTTCGTCGTTCGCGTAGCGTCTCGAAGAGAAGACGTTGCCAAAGGTATCGCGCCCCGCAGTTGAAAAAACGCCGAAAATATCTGACTCTCCATCAAATTAACCCAGCCCACACCAGAAGCAGTCAGCAATGTTGCCCCAATTGTGGACGCAGCCGCCAAAAAATAACTCACACGAGCTACCAGCTTAGACTGTGATGCTGTTAGAGTTACTTTTGTGGGTTTGCCAGATGCTGTATTGGCAGTAGATAGATGTTTTTTGCTGACGGTAGATGTAGGTTCTTCTGCCATATCGTGTTAATAATTGGTTTACGTACAACTTTATTTACAGCAGAATTCAGAAGTCTGAATTCAGAATTCTGAATAAAAATAGGCTCTCTATCTAGCTTTGAAAACTAAATTGTGTACTTCACTCACTGGCAATCTGTTGGATTTAGTCTCCTTTCTAGTAAAAAATATTGAAATAAAACTTAAATGAAAATCTTATACATTTGTAATCTATGTTTTATGACTCTGCACAGTTTACTGAACGAACCTGAATTTGGCAGGCTTTCAACCTGGCACAGACTGACTTATTTGCTGAGTGAGTTTTAGCAGCGATTGTTTCTTCTCTAGAGTGAAACAGAGGAAATTCTCATCTCACAGGTGCAATTTTTTTTAATATCTCGCTGAAACTTGATTTGAGAGTGTAAGAGTATAAAGGTGGAGAAAATAGAAAATTTTGCCTTTGTTTCTTGCTTTCCACTCCTGAGTTAAAAATCTACTGTTGTCAGGATATACCCATTCTGCATTGGATTGCAGCGATATTTTCACGTCTGAAGACACAATGTGAGCCTCCTAAAAATTATTATCCAGGAAGCTTTGTTGAAAAAGACTTCAGCCTGTTGTGTCCAGGTCTCATGTGCGAAAAAGGCTACCATGTTGTTAACAGTAAAACCTATATGTGGATTAATATACTTAAAATCTCCCCTTCACTTCGCTGTTTCCTCTACTTTTTACATTTGCCCTAACAGATAACTTTACTTAACTCAACTGTATTCATATATGAGCATCAGCCAATATCCTCCTTTCAGACATATACCTTACCTCTTTAGGAGTAAAATTGACAGTTATATAACTAAGAATGCTGTTACTCAGTCAACTTTATTGGTAGATTTTGATCATCTGACCTATTTATATAGTGCTAGAGGTTAAACTATCGAACACCCAGCAGCTTGGGTTTATGTTTGCGTCAAATTTATGCTTTGAAAGAGGTAAGATAAAGGTTATACATGAGGAACTAGTTCCCCGCTATTAGCTAATTTATGATTTAAGAGTTGCTATAATCTATTGTTCAATCTAAATTCATTGCTATATATTAGGTGTAAATTTTTATGGGTTCCCCTATGAATCGTCTGTCTATTTTTGTAGACGGAAATAATATGTTCTATGCTCAACAAAAAAATGGCTGGTTTTTTGACCCACGACGAGTATTAGAATATTTCAAACATGAGCAATCAGAAACAACTTTGATAAATGCCTTCTGGTACACTGGCTTAAAAGACCCACAAGATCAACGAGGTTTCCGAGATGCTCTCATCAGTCTAGGATATACAGTCCGAACGAAAATTCTTAAAGAATATTATGATGACACTTCCGGTCGCTATTCACAAAAAGCTAATTTAGATATAGAAATCGTCGTAGATATGTTTAATACTGTAGACCAGTACGACCGGGTAGTTTTATTTAGTGGTGATGGGGATTTTGAAAGAGCTATTGAATTATTACGATCTAAAAATACACATATTACGGTAGTGTCTACAGAAGGGATGATCGCCAGAGAACTGCGTAATGCTACGGATAGATATATAGATTTAAACGATATTAGAGACCAAATAGAAAAAGTAGATGGTCAAGTGCCTTAGCAATAATTATTTACAAAAATAAGAGTAAAACAACTAAGGTTGCAAATATTTAAAATAAAAGAACTACACCTAAACCAAAAACCAAAAAGATGAATAAACCAGAGCGAATTATCATTTTTGATACTACACTCCGAGATGGCGAACAGTGTCCAGGCGCAACGTTGAATATAGATGAAAAGCTGGCGATCGCCAAACAATTAGCCCGCTTAGGTGTGGATATAATTGAAGCAGGTTTTGCTTTTGCAAGTCCAGGAGATTTTGAAGCAGTTAGCAAAATAGCCCAAACTGTAGGTACAGAAGAAGGCCCAGTAATTTGTAGTTTGGCTAGAGCTAGACACGACGATATTAAAACAGCCGCAGAAGCAATTAAAGGGGCAGCACGGGGCAGAATTCATACATTTATTGCTACATCTGATATTCACCTGCAATACAAACTGAAAAAAACAAAATCAGAAGTAATAGCGATCGCAGAAGAAATGGTCGCTTATGCTAAGACTTTTACAAATGATGTCGAATTTTCTCCGGAAGATGCGGGACGTTCTGATCCAGAATTTTTGTATCAAGTATTAGAAAGGGCGATCGCCGCTGGTGCAACTACTGTTAATATTCCTGATACCGTTGGTTACACAACTCCCAGCGAATTTGGTGCATTAATTAAGGGCATTAAAGAAAATGTACCGAATATTGATCAAGCAATTATCTCGGTTCACGGACATAACGATTTAGGTTTAGCAGTTGCTAACTTTTTAGAAGCCGTTAAAAATGGCGCACGCCAATTAGAATGCACCATCAATGGTATTGGCGAACGTGCCGGAAATGCGGCCTTAGAAGAATTAGTTATGGCCTTGCATGTCCGTCGTCAATATTTCAATCCTTTCCTCGGAAGACCAGTTGAATCTGAAGAACCATTAACTAATATTGACACCCGACAAATTTATAAAACCTCCCGTCAAGTTTCGAGTTTGACAGGAATGCTCGTACAACCAAATAAAGCCATTGTCGGCGCAAATGCCTTTGCTCATGAATCTGGTATCCACCAAGATGGGGTATTAAAAAATAAGCTGACCTACGAAATTATGGATGCCCAATTAATTGGGTTAACAGACAATCAAATTGTTCTGGGCAAACATTCCGGTAGAAATGCTTTCCGCACCCGCTTAAAAGAATTGGGTTTTGAATTATCAGAAACCGAATTAAACAAAGCCTTCGTTAGATTTAAAGAAGTTGCTGACAAAAAGAAAGAAATTTCTGATTGGGATTTGGAAGCAATTGTCAATGATGAAATTCAACAAGCTCCCGATTTATTCCGTGTAGAATTAGTGCAGGTTTCCTGCGGTAGCAACGCCTGTCCCACCGCTACAGTTACCCTCCGCACCCCCAATGGTGAAGAGTTAACTGATGCAGCTATTGGTACTGGGCCAGTAGATGCAGTTTACAAAGCAATTAACCGCGTTGTGAATGTACCCAACCAATTAATTGAATTTTCTGTGCAGTCAGTAACCGCTGGGATTGATGCAATTGGGGAAGTCACGATTCGTCTGCGCTATGAATCAAGAGTGTTTTCGGGTCATGCAGCCAACACAGACATCATAGTTGCATCCGCGCAAGCTTATGTTAATGCGTTAAATCGTCTTTACGCATCCTTGCAAACTAAAGAAAAGCAAGAAGAAGTTACGGCATAAAAGGTGAAGAGATTTAATCAAGGGGTGTGAGGTGTAAGTGAGCAAAACCTCTACACCCCTACCCTGTTGTAGGATAAAGGTAAACTTTTGCTGCGATGATTCCACGTTTGACAGTTCCTCACTTGGAAAATGGCGATCGCCGAGAAGTTATTCAATCACAAATCAACTTTGACGGTGAAATTTTTACCTTCTGTGCAGCAACAATTGGCAATCCCCACTGTGTTATTCCTTTAACTGAGGTTAATTCTGCGATCGCCAAAAAGTACGGGCCAATATTAGAAATTAATCCCCTTTTCCCAAATCGTACTAATGTTCAATTCATGCAGGTTCTAAATCGCAACACCATCAAAATTGAAATTTGGGAAAGAGGTGCTGGCTACACTTTAGCTTCAGGTAGTAGTAGCAGTGCGGCTGCGGCTGTTGCCCATAAACTTGGTTTATGTGATTCTACAATTACCGTACAAATGCCTGGCGGAGAAATTTTAATTCAAATTAACGACGACTTTAATATCTAAATGACAGGTTCAGTCATGAAAGTTGCCCAAGGAGAATTATCCGCAGAAATAATGAGTTAATCAGTAGCAGACAATTAAAATTAAATCATAGTGAAATTACTGAAGCTGATGTTAAATAACAGCAGGTATATTCATACTAACCTCATATTCAATGTGGAAAACCAAGGGCGCATCTACTATTTCTCAGTATGAATCAACCTGTAACAAAAACTTGGCAGGATGTTCGTGCAGCCTTCCAAAAAATTTGGGGTTACGAAGATTTCCGCCCACCACAGGGAGAAATAATCAGTACTTTATTAACACAAAAAGATGCACTGATTATTATGCCAACAGGCGGAGGTAAATCAATTTGTTTTCAATTACCAGCATTACTACAAACAGGCTTAACGTTGGTAGTTTCTCCCTTGGTAGCACTGATGGAAAACCAAGTAGAAGAACTGCGTCAACGCCATCTAAGTGCAGCACTTTTGCATAGTGAATTACCTTCATCTCAACGCCGTGCAACGCTGCAAGCATTAGAAAAACAAAAATTACGATTACTTTATTTATCACCAGAGACTTTATTAAGTCCGCCAGTTTGGGAAAGATTATCTCAGCCACAATTGCAAATCAACGCCTTAATTCTTGATGAGGCACATTGTTTAGTGCAGTGGGGGGAAACATTTCGACCAGCTTACAGCAGATTAGGGGCCGTGCGGCCTGCATTACTCAAATCAAAACCACCAGGAACGAAAATTAGTATTGCGGCTTTTACTGCTACCGCAAACCCTTTAGCCCAAAATATTATTCAAACAGTTTTACAATTACAAAAACCTGAAATTTTTCGCCTTAATCCTTATCGTGCTAATCTGCATCCTAGTGTTAGTATCGCTTGGACACCACGAGGCAGAAAACAACAGTTACTCCAGTTTATCGAAAAGCGATCGCCACAAGCAGGCTTAATTTATGTTCGCACCCGTCGAGATAGCGAAGATTTAGCCGCATGGTTAACTCAGATGGGTTACGCTACAGCTAGTTATCATGCTGGCTTAGGTGCAGCCGAACGCCGTGCAGTTGAAGCCAGCTGGTTAGGTGGTAAAATTCCCTTTGTGGTTTGCACCTGTGCCTTTGGAATGGGGATAAATAAGCCAGATGTGCGTTGGGTTATTCACTATCACGCCCCACATTTGCTATCTGAATATGTGCAAGAAATTGGCCGTGCTGGCCGAGATGGTAAACCAGCCGAAGCACTAACATTAGTGAGTGAACCTACAGGATGGTTAGATTCCGGGGATAAACAAAGACAACAGTTTTTTGCTGATAAAATGCGATCGCAACTGCAAACAGCACAACAACTAGTCAAAAAACTGCCAAAACAAGGCGATATTAATACAGTAACGCGACAATTTCCTGATGCAGCTGTCGCACTTGCATTACTCCACAGCAGCGGACAACTAAAATGGCTCGATCCTTTCAATTACAAAATTGAATCAAATGTGCAGAAACAGCCAACCACACAACTGCAAGCTGTCAAACAAATGCAGCAATATTTAACAACAAAACAATGTCGTTGGCAGTTTTTATTAAATGCCTTTGGTTTTTCTCAAGATGCAGCTAATTGGCGTTGTGGACATTGCGATAATTGCCGTTGATAAATCTCCGCGCACCTACCCTGCGGGAAAGCCTGATGGCGAATGCGCTAACCTCAGAATAACGGCAGTCACTACAACGGGGAGCCACTCCGTTGGGTGGATCTTGTTGCACCTTGTAAAATTGTTGCCAGGTAACTAACACATTTAGAATTGCATAACCAATAATATAAAATGTAGTCAATAGTCAAAATAAAGTAACTATTGACTATTGACTATCTTAAAACTGCCGTAAAAATCTTAAATCACTGGCATACAAACGGCGAATATCATCAATTTGGTGTAACACCATTGCAAAGCGTTCTACACCAAAACCAGCAGCAAACCCAGTGTAAATTTCTGGGTCGTAGCCTACAGATTTAAGCACATTTGGATCAACCATCCCGCAACCCATTACTTCCAGCCAGCGCCCATTCCACTGCAAATCTACCTCAGCCGAAGGTTCGGTAAACGGGAAGTAACTAGCACGGAAGCGAATTGGCAAGTCACCAAACATCGCTTGTAAAAACATCTTGACTGTGCCTTTGAGGTCTGTAAAAGTCAGTCCCTCATCAATGGCTAAAAGTTCTATTTGATGGAAAACGGCAGAATGCGTCGCGTCTACATTATCGCGCCGATAAACTCGCCCTGGTGCGACCACGCGAATTGGTGGTTCTTCTTTTTCCATATAGCGGATTTGCACTGAGGAAGTGTGAGTCCGCAGTAAATTACCATCTGGCAGGTAAAAAGTATCCTGCATATCACGGGCAGGATGGTCAGGTGGAGTATTCAGGGCTTCAAAATTGTAATAGTCGGTTTCCATTTCTGGCCCTTGAGCTACGGTGTAGCCCATACCGACAAAAATATCCAACGCGCGGTCAATAATGCCGTTGAGGGGATGGATGCGACCTTGGGGGCGAAAAATTCCTGGCATCGTCACATCTAAGGTTTCTGCTTCTAGTTGCGCTTGAATTTGTGCGGCTTCTAAAGCAGCACGTTGCTTATCTAGACTAGTTTGCAGGGACTCTTTAACTGTATTGGCGATCGCTCCAATTTTAGGACGCTCCTCTGCACTCATCTGCCCCATACTGCGTAACAACGCCCCTAATTGCCCTTTTTTACCCAGATAATTCACTCTGAGTTCCTCTAGACGTTCTAGGGTATCAGCAGCAGCGATCGCATTTTCTCCTTCCTGCTGTAATGCTAAAAGTTGAGTCTCTAAATTGCTAGTCATTAGTTAATAGTCAATAGTCAATGGTCAATAGTCAATGGTCAATCGCAAGCAGCTTGAACAAAGGACAAATAAATTGATTTCTTTCTACCAGTTTAGAGGCGATCGCGCTTAGGAGGATTTTTTTCTTTTGTATTTGTGATGTCAAACATTGACAATTGACTCTTAACTGTTGACTATTGACTATTGACTATTAACTAATGACCCATGAGATTACTCATTAGTAATGATGACGGTATCTTTGCCTTGGGTGTTCGTACCCTAGCTAATTGCTTGGCAGAAGCCGGCCATGATGTAACTGTAGTTTGTCCTGATCGAGAGCGCTCGGCTACCGGACATGGACTTACTTTACACCAGCCAATTCGCGCTGAAATTGTTGAATCCATGTTTCATCCTACAATCAAAGCTTGGGCTTGTGATGGCACACCTTCCGATTGTGTAAAATTAGCACTCTGGGCTTTATTAGAGTCGCCTCCAGACTTAGTGCTTTCTGGCATTAACCAAGGTGCCAATTTAGGTACGGAAATTCTCTATTCTGGTACTGTTTCAGCCGCGATGGAAGGTGTGATAGAAGGTATTTCCAGCATTGCTTTCAGCCTAACTAGTCATCTCTACAAAGACTTTCAACCTGCTGCTAAGTTTGCCAAAATTTTGGTTGAGCAACTAGCAGCCAAACCTCTGCCAGATTTAATGTTACTGAATGTTAATGTGCCTGCGGTAAAGTGGTCAGAAATTGCTGGGGTCACTTTTACCAGACAAGGAGTCAGGCGATATGTTGATGTATTTGATCAGCGCATCGATCCCCGTGGTAAAACCTACTACTGGTTAACCGGAGAAGTTTTAGAAGATGTAGAACCCCCAATCGGTTTAAACTTACCGCAAAATATCCCCATTGATGTGCATGTAATCAAGAAAAACCAGATCAGTATTACGCCGTTGCAATACAATCTTACCTACGCAACAGGATTGGATAAATTATCCCACTGGGAAATCCCTTTAAAATAAGTATTATTATATACGACTAGACTCTAGGCAACTACATAATGAGATTTATCCAAAAACTGGGAAAAATAAGTATGAGCATTTTAACTTACTGCCTACTACCTCCAGTTTCCTGCCTTTAGCATTTTTCTTACCAGTTAAATGCGTCACAGAAAAATTTAGGTTATAAAGTAGGAGCGCTTTGATATTACTGATACATATAATGTGGGAAAAATTAAGGTAACTCTTTTGCAGTATTTCTTGTACATTTACAAAATCTACTCCAAACAAGGTATGCTGTTTTACCAAGAAAAACATTCTCTACCAAATGTGGTAAAACAGCATAGACTTAACCAAACAAGTAACATTTCTGTTCTTGATCGCCCGCTCAGTCCAGCAAGCAACACCCATGTCTAGGATAGAGAACCAATTTACCGTACAATTTTGGGGTGTTCGTGGCAGCATCCCCAGTCCAGGGCCACACACCGTCCGTTATGGCGGTAATACCCCTTGCATTGAGATGCAAGCGGGCGGTAAACGCTTAATTTTCGATGGTGGTACAGGGCTGCATGTTTTGGGACAATCTTTATTGCGCCAAATGCCAATAGAAGCTCATCTGTTGTTTACTCATTCCCACTGGGATCACATGCAGGGGTTTCCCTTTTTTGTGCCTGGGTTTGTCAGAGGGAATAATTTTCATATTTATGGTGCGATCGCTCCTGATGGTTCAACTATCGAGCAACGCCTCAACGACCAGATGCTTCACCCTAATTTCCCTGTGCCGTTGCAGATTATGCAGGCCAACTTGCATTTTCATGATGTCAAACCAGGGCAACCCATTCATATTAATGACATTACCATAGAAACGGCATCGCTGAATCATCCAGGTGAAGCAGTAGGCTATCGAGTTAACTGGCGTGGTGGTGCTGCTGTATATATCACCGATACGGAACATTTTCCGGATAGGCTGGATGAAAACGTTCTTTGGCTATCTCGCAATGCGGACATTCTCATCTACGATTGTACATACACTGACGAAGAATATTATTCACCAAAATCGCCGAAAATTGGCTGGGGACATTCCACCTGGCAAGAAGCGGTGAAAATTGCTAAAGCGGCTAATGTCAAAACGTTGGTAATCTTCCACCACGATCCTGCTCACAATGATGATTTTTTGGATGCTGTAGGAGAAGAAGCAGCTAAGGAATTCCCTGGTGCGATTATGGCACGAGAAAGAATGGTGCTGCAAGTTCCTACATCTGTTCCATTATCAGAATCTTTTCCTGTTAGTAAATTGTCTGGGTAAAGTTGCCTGTCAAGCAATTGTAGATTTTAGATTAGATTGGTGATCAAGAGCTATAAGCGCGAGATTGTACCCTATGAGGACACTGATAAAACTGGAGGACAAAGGTGTGGGTTCATTAAAGTTACAACTTGTACATCAAGAACTTACCCATAAAAACGCAAAATCAAAGGTTTGGGGAGTTCAGGAGTACTAGGTGTTCACCACCCCTATACCCTGATCATACCTACACCTTCATACAGCTTGTCTTTCTTTCATTGGTGTTTCATCAGGTTGCTTGTGACTCATGGCTAAATAAACCTCAAATTCCAGAATCTACGTGCTAAATTTGTCTCAAAATGGATGTTCTGTGTGGGTTGCGTCTTCAACCGCATCGGTTCTCAGGCCAACTACTGTTGCGCTGGGCAAATTTGATGGCGTACATCTTGGCCATCAAAGGGTAATTCAGCCGATTCTACAGCCAGCACCGAACAAAGCTGGGGAAATGGAAAAATGGGGAGATGAGGCTAATTCACCCCAGAAGTCGGTAACTCCCCAAGCACAAGAACTGACATACTCAACAGTTGTCACTTTTCGTCCCCATCCACAGGAATTTTTTACAGGAACACCCCGTACTTGGTTGACACCACTGGATGAAAAAGTTCAACAATTGCGATCACTTGGGGTTGAACAGCTAGTACTATTACCCTTCGATAAAGAATTATCAGCTTTATCTCCTGAAGATTTTGTCGATAAAATTCTCGTGCAACAATTACAATGTCAGCGAATTAGTGTTGGGCAAGATTTTTGCTTTGGCAAACAACGCCAAGGTACTGCCAAGGATTTGCAATTACTTGCGGCCAATTACAATATTCCCGTTACCATTGTTCCCCTACAAACTCATACAGATAACCTTTCAGACAGTGGATTTGTCAGCCTTCCTCCCATTAGCACTTCCCTGATTCGCCAATGTCTCGAAAGCGGCGATATTAAAAGCGCCAATTTATGTCTAGGACGACCTTACACTCTCTTCGGTATTGTTATTCAAGGTCAACAACTAGGTAGAACAATTGGTTTTCCTACTGCTAATCTCCAAATACCCAGCGATAAATTTTTACCACGCCAAGGTGTTTACGCTGTCAGGGTATCTATTTTGAGTGATATACCAGATGCAACTACACCACAGTTGATTTTGGGAGTTATGAATATTGGTAATCGCCCCACAGTCAACGGTACGAATTCATCTGTGGAAGTACATCTATTTGATTGGTCTGGTGATTTATACGGTCAGCAACTGGCTGTACAAATCATCGAATTTTTACGCCCAGAACAGAAATTTGCGTCTTTAGAAGCTCTGAAAACCCAAATTCAGCAAGATTCTACGATTGCTCGAAAAATTTTGAGTGGAGAATGCTAACTTCCAATAGTGAATTGGGAATACTGAAAATCAGGGAGTGGGGAATAAGGCATAGGTTATTCTCCATTCCAGTTCCTAATCGCCCATTCCTCAACTATTCTGTGGTGTATGAGAGAACAAATTGAAGCTTTAACCCAAAATCTAGCTCATACCATTGTCGGTAAAACTGAGGCAATTCGTTTGGTATTAGTAGCCTTATTAAGTGGTGGTCATGCGTTATTAGAAGATGTACCTGGAGTTGGTAAGACGCTGCTGGCTAAATCTTTGGCGCGTTCCCTAGATGGTAAGTTTCAACGGCTGCAATGTACTCCGGATTTATTACCCACAGATATTACTGGTACTAATATTTGGAACCCAAAAACTGGTGAATTTACCTTTCTTCCTGGGCCAGTGTTTGCCAACGTACTTCTAGCTGATGAAATTAACCGCGCTACACCCCGTACCCAGTCAGCTTTACTGGAAGTAATGGAAGAAAATCAGGTGACAGTCGATGGTGTTTCTCGTACAGTTCCTCAGCCATTTTTTGTGATTGCTACCCAGAATCCAATTGAGTATCAAGGTACTTTCCCGTTACCTGAAGCGCAAATGGATAGATTTATGTTGTCTTTGAGTTTGGGTTATCCTTCTGCACAAGAAGAATTACAAATGCTGCAAAATCTCCAACAAAGGGCAAATGCGACTCAATTGCAGCCTTGTATTAGCTTGGCAGAATTGCAACAACTACGTCAAATCTGCTCCCAAGTAAAGGTAGAATCTTCTTTGCAAGAGTACATCTTAGAATTGGTACGAGCAACCCGACATGATGAAGAAATTACATTAGGTGTTAGTCCTCGCGGTACTGTAGCTCTACAAAAAGCTACTCAAGCTCTAGCATTTATTTCCGGGCGTGATTATGCAATTCCCGATGATGTAAAATTTCTTGTGCCTTACGTTCTCTGCCATCGCCTCATTCCCAGAGGAGGACGTAATGCTAGAACTATTGTAGAAAGATTATTGCGATCGCTTCCTATTCCCTAACTCAAATCACTTATCCTCATCAAGCGCGGGTGATTGTGTTAGTTCCAGTACAAACAGCAGCAGAATTTAATCCTGATTATACACCTGTTGAGGAAATTAAAGCCAGCTTAAGGAGAGCCTTACAGCAAGCAAAAATGGGTCAACGCCTACCACTACTATCCGAAATGTGGGAGGGAATTGATGCCGAATGAACAGCCATTAGTCTTCATTGATTTAACTCCTGAATATAAGCAAAATTTGCGTGACCTCTCAAAGAGACTTCGCAATAGTAATATTCAAAAAGGTAAAAGTGCTGGATATCGCTTAATTTATCAACTTGAGTCACCTACAAGTATTTTGTTACTCACGATTTATGCCAAATCTGACCGAGAAGATATTGGTACAAATGAAATTAGAGATATTTTAACTGGTTTTGATAGTCAAGAAAGTTAAAACTTGATAAGTCGCCAACAAAAAACCCCGCCAAGGGCGGGGTTTTTTATTTGAAAGTTATCTCAAGATTTTCAACTTCTTAGAATGTGAAGGTTGTTCTGAGAGTACCGATGAACGCGTCGTCATTACTGTCGTTCTGGCCAGGAGAAGACAACCAGATTACACCAGGAGTGATGGAAATGTTATCAGATACGCGATATTTGTAGAAGCCTTCTACTTGGAATGGCAGATCGTTGTTACCGCCTGATACTGAGGTTCGACCAATAGCATAAGGTTGAACACCACCAAAAATACCCAGAACGTTTCCTCTCTTACCAAAGTCAGGTAGTGCTATACCAGCACCATAGCTCCAAACTTCTTTGTCATCACCTACACCAAAACCTGTGACATCGCTGTAAGAGATGAAGCCACTGATGGATAGTTTTTCGCTGGGTCTAAATGCTGCTGACAGACCGAAGGAATTTGTTGAAGATGCGTTTGGCAGATTATTGGCGAAGCTAGTGCCTACAACACCTGCACCGGTTGTTCCACCAGCTAGTGTCAGACCTTCTCCGTTATCAAATAACGCACTACCTGCGCCATTATAACTGTGAACGTAGGTAGCAGCGACAGCTACGCGATCGCCGATGCCAAAGTTCAATTGTCCTAAAGCAGAGTAGTTACCGTTAAACAGACCTTCACCAGAAGTTGGACTATCAGCTTCCGATGCTAAGTAACCTACGGTGATAGAACTGGGCTTGATAATGCTGCCACCTTGGCCAAAAGGTATGTTGAACGCGATACCCGCACCACCACCTATGCGGTAAATTGGGTTTTCGGAGGAGAAGGTGGACAATGCACCGTTACCACCGTCGGTTTTGTCAAAGAAGTAAGGGTTATTAACAGCAGCGTAGTGGCTGTGTTTACCACCAGCAGCAGCTAAGTAAACTTGAACTGGGCCAAGAGGAGCTTCGTATGTTAAGCGGTCTATTTCAACGCCGTTATTACGTGCATCGTTACCGCCTACATTAAAGGTTTGGGTAGCTTCTGAGCTACCGATAGCAGCATTATTACGGTCTGTTAAGTTAAAAGCACTTGAGTTGCTTGCTGTCAAACGAGTGGTCAATACGTCTCTACCAGTGAAGCTGGTTTGCAAGCCTAAACGTACTCTGTCTTGGAAGACAGTGTTATTGTTATTACCGCTGCGATCACCAAATACATCGCTAACAGCAAAAATTGCTTCACCAACGAGTTTGGTTGTGGTCGAGAATTGATTAGCTTCTAATTCAGCAGTGCGTGCTTCTAAAGCATCTACACGACCACGCAAGGTTGCTAATTCAGCGGAAAATTCTTCTTGTAACCGCTGTAAAGTTGCTAAATCTTGTTTGGTTACTAAGTCAGCTGTTGCTGTGGCAATCAATTCGTTTACTCGATCCAAACAAGCGTTCAAACCAGCAGCGAATTCATAACGGGTAAGAGCGCGATTACCACGGTAAGTACCGTTGGGATAACCAGCAATACAACCGTAACGCTCTACCAAGGACTGTAATGCTTGGAATGCCCAGTCTGTTGGTTGTACATCAGAAAACTGGGAGACTGAAGTTACTTGAGACAGCGAATTGCTAGTTTTGCCTTCGTTGCTGTAACGGTTAACTTGGTCTAAAACTTTGCTGTCGTTGTTAGCAGGAGCCGCTTGTGCCAAAACTTCTGGCTGGGCAACTTCTATGGCAACGGTTTTTTCATTTGTTGAAACTTCTGCACTAGCATTAGGAGCTGCAATCGCTGTTGCTGAAACGAGTAGGGTTGCTCCTAAAACTGCCGGGCTAACCACGAGTGATTTCCACAAGAGATTAGACATTTTTACTTTTCTCCTCACACCTTGTATAGACAATTGTTTCGTAACACCTCTTCTCAAAAATACGATATTTTTTGAAATTTCGTTAATGAGCTACAGTGCGACTATTACAATTTTAGTTTTTGCAAAGGCAACATCTGCTTAACTTAATGTTAAAAATTGATGTAATTAACTTATGCAAAAACATACCTTTATAGCTTATTATTATAGAGCATTAGGCGCAAATGACAAGCTATGTGCGATCGCCTCCTAAACTGTCACAATCAAATTTCTGTCTTTCCTGGGCAAGAGTAGGGTTGAGAGTATTTAAATTTCCCATTCATCGCCACTACAGCAGTTTCGATTACCCAGTTGTAGCTAGGCAAAGCAATCATTTTAAACGATTTGAGAAATTATAGCTGCTAGGTCAAAGTCTTTTTGGGTTAACCCACCTGCATCATGAGTGGTGAGTGTAACTTTGACTTTGTTATAAGAAATTTCTATGTCTGGATGATGTGCCGCTGATTCAGCAGGTTCCACTAATTTATTCACGAATTCAATTGCTGCAACAAAATCTTTAAATTTACGTAGAGTCTGTAACTTGTTACTCTCTACAGTCCAACCCGACAGACTATTTGCCAGTTTGTGAATTTCTGCTTTGGTCAGTAGTTGTGTCATACCTCAGAATCCTCATCTATATTTTTTGTTAGCACAATTTGAAATATCTGGCTTAAAACAACTCTGCTTTATTTTTCAGTGAGTGTTGGTAATTAAAAAGCCGTTATGCGCCTGATGTGAGTGCAGAAGCGATCGCATCTGTAATTTTTTGATGCGCTAAGTTTCTGGTATGTAGTGCTGCGGTTGTACTAGCTTCAGCAATGATTGTGAACAGTGCAGGGGAATCTGGATGAGCTTTTGTTAAATAGAGCAAAGCTTTGATTAAATAATCTTCTGAATTTTTCTGCTCAAGCTCTTTGAGTACATCATAATTATTTCTGGCAGCTAGAGCTAATTCGTGGTGTTCATTTGTGGGCGTGAGGAATCTGAGAATATTTTCTGTGACACTCCCAACTATATCGGTGGATTCAAAAGCGATCGCATTACCATCACTAATTTGATCTAAAGCTCTCATCTGTGCGTGATCAGCGGCTGCATTTGCTGCGGCTGACAAAATCTTATTCAGGTTAGGATTTATGTCTGTAGCACTGACTAAAAATCCTAAGCATTTACAGTAAAAATCTCTTAGATGACTGGCGGACGTTTTTTTCGCTTCCCGCGCATTACCATTTTTATATTGCTCTAATGCCTGACACTGGCACTCATCACTCGGTTCACCTAGAACCTCAAAAATTGCATTGATTGCTATTTGGACGTTGGGTGTAGTAGTGGTAGTCATACGTTGCTACTTTTTAACCAATCGTGACTTTATTTAAAGCTTCAGAGCTAGAGTTTACATATTCAAAATAATTTTATAAGCCTTTGTGATCAAAATTACCCATAAAAAACTATCCGCTCTGATTTAGATCTGTTGATCTAATATCAGAGCGGTCTAGCGGGTCTTCAGGTTGCAACCAGACTGCCGGGAGGAACTCCCAGGCTTACCTAGTTAATTGAGATAACTGAGTTTCTCAATTTAACTAAGGCTAACTTTAGAGAACAGCCCCGGCGCACAGCCGGCTAACTGCAACCTGATGACCCATGCGTTTACTACTTTCTATCATGGGCATCACCTCCTTGTTGCCTAAGCGGACTTAGTTCTAATAAGGCAGAGTAATTACTCTGGGCTTTAACCTTGAATCAATATAACACATTAATTTTAGAAAAATGTGAGCCAAATAAAAAATCCCCCGCCTTTCGGCGGGGGATTTATGAAAAATCAGATCATGATGAATTTCATCAAATCTTAGAGAGCATTACCACGAGGTAATACCTCTTCAGGGAATATAAATTGTTCGTGGGGCTGATCTTGAGGAGCCATCCAAGCGCGGATACCCTCGTTCAGCAAAATGTTTTTGGTATAGAAAGTTTCAAATTCTGGGTCTTCGGCTGCCCGCAATTCTTGGGAGACGAAGTCATAAGCCCGCAGGTTGAGTGCTAAACCGACAATGCCAACGGCGCTCATCCACAAACCTGTCACTGGTACAAACAACATGAAGAAGTGCAACCAGCGTTTGTTGGAGAAGGCAATCCCGAATATCTGTGACCAGAATCGGTTTGCTGTCACCATTGAGTAGGTTTCTTCTGATTGGGTGGGGTTGAAGGCGCGGAAGGTGTTGGCGGCTTCACCGTCTTCAAACAAGGTGTTTTCGACTGTGGCACCGTGAATGGCGCACAACAGCGCTCCACCGAGTACACCTGCTACTCCCATCATGTGGAAGGGGTTGAGTGTCCAGTTGTGGAACCCTTGCAAGAATAACAAGAACCGGAAGATTGCGGCTACGCCAAAGCTGGGTGCAAAGAACCAAGACGATTGTCCCAAGGGGTACATCAGGAAGACGCTGACGAATACCGCGATTGGTGCTGAGAATGCTAGGGCGTTGTATGGTCGGATGCCGACTAACCGCGCAATTTCAAATTGCCGCAACATGAAGCCGATTAGTCCAAAGGCTCCGTGTAGCGCTACGAATGGCCATAATCCTCCTAATTGACACCAACGGGTGAAGTCGCCTTGCGCTTCTGGCCCCCACAACAGCAATAGGGAGTGTCCCATGCTGTCTGCTGGTGTTGATACTGCTACTGTCAGGAAGTTGCAGCCTTCTAGGTATGATGATGCTAATCCGTGGGTGTACCACGAGGTGACGAAGGTTGTACCGGTTAGCCAACCGCCTAGTGCTAGGAAGGCGCAGGGGAATAATAATATTCCTGACCAACCTACGAATACGAAGCGATCGCGCTTTAACCAGTCGTCTAGTACGTCAAACCACCCTCTTCTACTGGGGGCCCGTCCTACTGCGATGGTCATGAGAGTGAATCTCCAAATATTTTCTTATAAGTACAGTTCTGCTTGTAGGCTCTTTTGTAGCAGCCTCTTCTATGCAGATTTTTAACTGGTTTGTCAATCCAGTTTACAATTTTTTACTGACTCTAATAATTCTAGGTGAAAATCGTTAATTTTTCCAGTGGATTCTGAATCAAATTTAATCTTGGGAAAGTCAGGAAGTGGAGTGTCGGGAGTTGGGAGTGGGGTTTGAGGAAATTTTCTTAGTTCCAGAATTCTCTAATTTAAATGTTATGTTCTAGGCTTTAACCCCCAATCCTGAATCCTCGAACGCTAAAATGAGTGCTACAGCTATGTTTGATTAATCCTAAATGTTTACCATTGACATAAGTGTAAGAAACACCGCTTTCCCTATATCTATACAGCGTAAGTCGACAGAGGATGCTGAGGCTGTCTATCAGCTAATTTTGGCAGCAATGCGTTCTGGCAATCCTGATATTGTGGAACTCAAGTGTGAAGGTAAGACAGAGAAAAAAATCGCTGTTCGCGCTAGTGAAATTTCTGGGGTACAGGTTATTCAGAAAGATGGTGTCAGTACTAGCAGTGGCAGACCACCCGGCTTTTTTGCCTTGGCTGGTGAGTAAGGTGTAGCAATGGCAGAAGTGGGCATTCAAGTCAAAGACTTAAATTTCAGTTGGCCTAATGGTGAGATAGCCGTTAAGTCTTGCTCTCTAGAAGTTCCCAAAGGTGAATTTTGGATGCTTTTGGGTACTAATGGTAGTGGCAAATCAACTCTCCTCCGACTACTGGCGGGGCTGTTGCAACCTCAGTCTGGTGAAATTGGTATTTTACCCCCTGTCGGTTTTGTGTTCCAAAATCCCGATCATCAGTTGGTAATGCCAACTGTTGGTGCGGATGTGGCTTTTGGTCTAGTGGAAGAAAAACTGCCGCCTGCAACAGTGAGAGCAAGGGTTGCGGAAGCTTTAGGGGCTGTGAATTTGCTGCAACTGCAATTACGCCCTATATATGCTTTGAGTGGGGGACAGAAACAGCGTGTGGCTATTGCTGGTGCGATCGCTCGTCACTGTGAAATCTTATTATTAGATGAACCCACAGCTTTACTCGATCCTGATAGCCAACTAGATTTAGTGGTTGGTGTCCACCGCCTAGTCAAAAGTCGGGGTATTACAGCTTTATGGGTGACTCATCGCCTAGATGAGTTGAATTACTGCGACGGTGCTTTCTTACTAGATAAAGGTTCTTTAGTTGATTGGGGTGAACCTCAACGCCTCAAACAACGACTGATGACAGTAAATGATGAATTACCCTAAATGCTGAAGCTAATTCATCAATAATTATTAACATATACAACGCGTCTTATTAAAGGCGCGTTTATATTTTTTATCCAAGAGAATAGGTTACAGGGAAGGAGTAAAAACGCTAGTACCAAAAGGGTTTTCAGCCTCTCAATTGATTGATGAAATTATCCTCTCTGCTACTCGTCTTCTGAAATGGACAGCTTTTTCTAGTTTAATTTTGCAATCTCTTCGCATTATTTTGTAATTTGTAACATAGTGTTACAGGTAATGCTTCAATTACTATAAAAGTTATGAATGGATTGTGTTAACTCTCTTAAATTGTGATTAAAAACCATGCCCCGTTCCTCAGCCCCAGCCGTTCTGTTAGTGGACGGCTACAATATAATTGGCGCTTGGCCTTGTCTGAAAAACACCCGTGATAGTGCTGGCTTAGAGGCAGCACGAGGAGAACTGGTCGAAGCGATGATCGGTTACAGTGCTTTTCAAGGTTATGAAACGCAAATAGTTTTCGATGCTCAATATCATAACGCTTCTAGTAATAGGGAAGTTATTACAGAACTTGTTTCAGTTTATTACACTGATTTTGGGCAAACAGCAGATACATACATCGAAAAGTTTTGTGCCTCTTTGCGTTCACAAATTGCTGCTTCTCGTGTTTCACGCATGATTGTGGCTACTTCAGACAGAGCGCAACAATTGGTGGTACAAGGTTACGGGGCAGAATGGTTATCAGCACAACAACTGTGTAATGCTGTGGAAACGACAGTTTGTCGAGTACGTCAAAAATATCAAACGCGCAAAAAATCCAATAGTAGATTTTTAGCTAGTGCTATTGATGATAAAGCGCGGCAAAAGTTGGCAGCGTTACGAATGGGATTGCAGTAATTATTGCTATCCAAAAGTCTCTAATCTGCCTCTAGAAGGGGTCGTTGGGGAAAATCATCGGAAAAATTAGGGTGGGGAAAAAAGTTGGCGAAAGTACTTGCTATTTCTGAGTGACTACGCTAACATTAGAAACTGTGAGCGACAGCATTCCTCAGTAGCTCAGTGGTAGAGCGATCGACTGTTAATCGATTGGTCGCTGGTTCGAATCCAGCCTGGGGAGTTTTTGAAAGTATGAAGGATGAAGTATGAAGTATGAAAAACCAGATTTCAAACTTCGTACTTCATATTACCAAGAGTTATGGTCACTCGATGACAATGTAGTTTTTCTTAATCATGGTTCTTATGGTGCTTGTCCGAAAGCTGTGTTAAGGATGCAGCAGAGTTTGCGATCGCAGTTGGAACAAGACCCAGTAAATTTTTTTGGGAGACAGTGGGAACCGCTGTTAGACAACGCCAGGAGCAAGTTAGCAGCTTTTATTAATGCTGATGTTCAAGATTTAGTATTTGTCCCGAATGCTACAACAGGTGTGAATTCAGTGTTGCGTTCTCTGACTTTTTCACCTGATGACGAAATTCTGACAACTAACCATGAGTACAACGCTTGCCGCAATGCTTTAAACTTTATTGCTAGTCGCACTGGTGCAAGGGTAGTTGTAGCCAAGATTCCTTTCCCCTTAGAGTCTCCAGAGCAGATAATTGCAGCAGTATTAGAGAAAGTTTCAGCCAAAACCCGACTAGCACTATTAGATCATATAACTAGCCAGACAGGGGTCATCTTTCCTATGCAGCAGCTAGTGAAAGAGTTGCAGGCGCGGGATGTCGAGACATTGATAGATGGCGCTCATGCACCAGGAATGATTTCTCTGAATATGCAGGAGATTGGTGCAACTTACTATAGCGGGAATTGTCATAAATGGCTTTCTGCACCTAAAGGAGCAGCATTTTTGTATGTGCAGCGGGATAAACAACCAGAAATTCATCCGCTAACAATTAGTCACGGTGCTAATTCACCGCGCACTGATAAAAGCCGCTTTCAGTTGGAATTTGATTGGACAGGTACAGATGATCCTACAGGTTATATGTGCGTACCAGAAGCGATCGCTTTTATGAGTTCTCTGTTACCTGGTGGTTGGCTAGAATTAATGCAGCGAAACCATCAGTTAGTTTTACAAGCAAGACAGCTACTTTGTAAAGAATTAGAAGTACAACCACCTTGTCCAGAAGAGATGATTGGTTCTATGGCTGTTGTACCCATACCTGTTAGTTTGGAAAATTGTAGTCATGTCTGGCTACATGATGAATTATTTGATCAATTTGGCATTCAAGTACAAGTAGTCCCTTGGCAGGAATCACCGGGAATGCTCATTAGGATTTCAGCCCAAATTTACAATACTTTAGAGCAGTATCAGTATTTGGCAACAGCACTCAAAAATTTATACAGATAAATCTGACTTTTGATGAAAATTTAGGTTGCTCTGGGAAAATTATTTTTTCTTTTCAGTCTTGCTGCACCTGTGATGTTAGCAACGAACATAACATCGATTGTACTAGGCTTTGGAACAGACTGATACCGTTTCACTTTAAGTTTGATACAAATAGACCGCAGAGGAGCAGAGGGGCGGAGGAGAAATTATTCGTATCATTTATTTAGTGAAATGGTATGAAAAGTACCATCTACTTTGAATTTGTGCTGTTGTCTCATCTGTAGAATGGGAACCTAACCTTAAACTAAATTTCTTTCTGTAAAACAGAATACTATTTGCCAAACTTTCCGGATACACATTCAGAAACTAAGTAGCAGTAAATATTAGAGTTCACAATAAATATCTGCTATGCGTGTTACATTTTCACTTTTAGTTTCTAGTTTGGTGTTTGGTTCTTTGGTTTTTAACGGTTCAGACCAGTTAAATAGCTCACATAAACTGATTGGTGATGCAGAAGGAAAAATATTGTTATCGGCCAAGCCTAAACCTAAACCCAAATCTAATGAGCCAGAAAATCCCACTCCTCATCGCGGTAGTGGACGCAGAGATTTAATTGAATCTCTCAATAATGCTTTTCCTGCTGCGTAGAAGTTGTTCAGGCTAAAATGCAATCAATCCCAAAACAAATTTAATATTTTCTCAACATTTCATCCTTAAAGTCTTTTTCTATAATGTGTTTGCCTCTTTTCATTAGCAACACCAAGCAACCGTGCTGAATTTATAACATCACCTATTCCTTGAATCAGATAATTTTTTGAGATTTTACACTTCAAAATCAAGGGCATCTCATTCAAATATTTTTTAACCTGGCGGAGAAATCTGCATCTAGCCAGAGCATAAGTGCGATCGCTTCATCCCTGTACAGAGAGCGATAACATAAGAACAAACTAGCATCTCAGGGTATCGACCCCAATAATTTGCCACCTTTGTAATAGCCATTAAGGACGAACAGATGTTCGCCCTTACTTATTTAAACGCTAGTTTTCTCTTTTTCTATCTCGTTCTTTTTAATACCGTTGATGAACATTGGCACAAACTTATCCATAAACTCTTGTGGGTTACGCTGCCAAGCTTTTTGCGCTGCTTGAATTCTGGTAAATTGCAATTCAGGGGCAAGTAAAGCTTGTGGTAGGCGTTCCATTAGGTACTGGGGACGTTCCCACAATGGCATAGTGTTTGCCACTTCTACCAGCCTTGTAACGCGGCGCAGTTCTGCACCTAGGGTGATATCCATACCTGATTCGTAGGCGGCTTGTTCAATGGCGGCATATTTACGCTTGGCTTGCTCAACTTTTTGCCGATGTTCTGGACTTTTATCGGCTATTTGGGCTAACCAACGGTTTCCCCAACGGACGTGTCCGGCTTCTTCTGGCAGGATTTTTTCGATGGTTTCGCGGATTTTGATATTTTCTTCGGTTTGTGGTGCTTGCTTTAACGCATAAATGTGGGCAGAGAAATACTCACAGCCGCGTTTTTCGGTGATGTTGATTGCTGCCATACCAGCAATTATGGTGTCATCCAAGTTAGTTTTTGGGTCGTGATTACTTTTATCTAGCAGCCATTCAAATTCATCGATATAAGGCATTCCAGGGGGATTTCCAACATCGGCTCCCAGTTCTACTAATAAATCAGTTAGCCACATAGCGTGACGCGCTTCATCAGCAATGTGATGTGATAAATCTCGCACTAGTTCTCGTGGCTGTCCGTTTAGTTTTTCAATTACCTCAGTTAGGTCTTTGCAGCTCCGTTGTTCGCTGTAGCGGTAGCGGTTGAGGGTCATTAGATGTAGTTCGCGATCGCAAACTACCCGTTTTAAGATATCTCTTGCACCTAGACTATTCTGGAATTTCCGTGGGTAAGTAACTGTCATGGTATGAAGTTTTATTAACTGTCATTTTTGATGCTATCTCAGTTTTTTCTTCCTTGCCGGAAACCAGAATGATGATTTTTTGTAAAAGTTACCATGAGCCAGAATATCAGCAATTCCTGACTTTTACGAATCTGAGTCACACAATAATACTCATTACAGTCCCGCAAATATTAAGATTTGTTTTATTTAGCCTATAAAAAACAAAACGGTAACTTAAGCTACAGTTTTTTTGCTATATTCATAAATGAAAGGACTATCAGCTAAAAATATATAACTAAAACCTTAAGGGGGACTGAAGTATGTCTATTCAAGAAAAATCTCGTGCATTGATGGTGCGCCAACATCAACAAGTTAAAAACCGTCAACAATCAATGCTGATGCGGGCTGCACAAGAACTCGGTCTTCCTGAAGAAGCATCCAATTACTGGAATCCCATTCAAGGCAAGATAGACCAAACTGCACGGACGATTTATGGCAGTAGTAACGCTTCGATGAGCTAGGTTAAAAAAGTTGTCAATAGCGTTAACTCATAAAAAAAGCCACCTTGAGAGGTGGCTATGAAAAATCACTACTGAATATAATTAGCAGTCGTAATAGAGATAAAACTCATAAGGATGAGGACGTAACTGCAACTGCTCAACTTCATTAGCCAGTTTGTAGTCAATCCAATTTTGGATGAAGTCTTCTGTGAACACGCCTGTTTCGGTTAAGAAAGCGTGATCATTCTCTAAGGCTGCCAATGCTTTATCCAGAGAACCAGGAGTAGAAGGAACCTTCGCCAGTTCTGCTGGAGACAGTTCATAAATATTCTTATCTAAAGGCTCACCTGGATCAATTTTGTTCTTGATACCATCCAAGCCAGCACAAAGCATGGCTGCAAATGCCAAGTAAGGGTTAGAAGTAGCGTCTGGACAACGGAACTCTAGGCGTTTTGCTTTGGGGTTTGTGCCAGAGAGAGGAATACGCACAGAAGCAGAACGGTTTCCTTGGGAGTAAGCCAAGTTAACAGGTGCTTCATAACCTGGTACGAGACGCTTGTAGGAGTTGGTTGTGGGGTTGGTGATGCCTAATAGTGCTGGTGCGTGTTTAAGAATGCCACCAATGTAATGTAGTGCCATTTCACTCAAACCAGCATACTTATCGCCTGCAAATAAAGGCTTGCCATCTTTCCAAATGGACTGGTGACAGTGCATACCGGAACCGTTATCGCCAAAAATTGGTTTTGGCATAAAGGTAACAGTTTTGCCGTATTTCTTGGCGACGTTCTTGATGACGTATTTGTAGGTCATTAGCCAGTCAGCCGCTTCAATTAACTTACCAAAGCGGAAGCCGAGTTCACACTGACCACCAGTTGCAACTTCGTGGTGTTGCTTTTCAATGGGGACACCGCACTGTGCCATTGTCAGCAACATTTCTGTCCGAATGTCTTGGAAACTGTCGGTTGGCGATACTGGGAAGTAACCTTCTTTGAAGCGTGGTTTGTAACCTAGGTTGGGGCCTTCTTGTCTACCAGAGTTCCAACGACCTTCTACAGAGTCTACGTAGTAGTAGCCGGAGTTGGCAGTTTGGTCAAAGCGGACATCATCAAAAATGAAGAATTCAGCTTCTGGCCCAAAGAAAGTAGTATCACCAATACCAGTAGAAACTAGATAATCAACAGCTTTTTGGGCAATAACGCGTGGGCAACGGTTGTACCATTCCCCTGTGCGGGGTTCCTTAATGCTACAAATTATGCTTAGGGTTGGCTCTGCCATGAATGGGTCAATCCAAGCTGTGTTGGGATCTAACACCATTGTCATGTCTGATTCTTCGATACCTTTCCAACCCCGAATGCTGGAACCGTCGAAAGGTACGCCATCAGAGAAAGAACTTTCATCGATTTGGTTATGGTACACGGTCAAGTGCTGCCATGTTCCTGGTGTATCGATGAATTTCAGATCAATCATCTGAATGTTTTGGTCTTGGATCAACTTCAAGACTTCTTGTGGGGTTGTCATTGTTACTCCTTCTCTGCCAATTTCCTATTGTAAAACCAGAATCTGCCAAAGCATTCTAACCCTACTGATCCGCACCAAGTTGTGACACACCTGGATTATCGTAAAGATTTGAGATTAGAGAATTATGTAGTTTTTGTTACAGATTCTCTGGATTACAGGTTATATTAACCTTTCGCACGTCATCTGTACAAAACTGGAAAGTTCATTTCATCGGGGACAACTTTGGCATAGAATCCTTAAATAGCGGATAGATTGTTTTTGTGCAGAACTTATTTTAAATAGCACAAAAATTTACTGGTGCGTAAGTGCAGCCAAATAAATATCAAACCATAGAAAGCAACGATTGGGAGAAAAAGGAATGCGCGATGCAGTCACAAGTTTAATTAAGAATTATGACGTAGCTGGACGTTATTTTGACCGGAATGCGATCGACAGTCTGAAATCTTATTTTGACAGTGGTACAGCACGGGTACAAGCTGCGGCTGCTATCAATTCAAATGCAGCTGCAATTGTCAAGCAGGCTGGTTCTAAATTATTTGAAGAACTACCAGAATTGATTCGTCCTGGTGGAAACGCCTATACAACTCGTCGTTATGCGGCTTGTCTGCGGGATATGGACTATTATCTCCGCTACGCTACTTATGCGCTGGTTGCTGGTAACACAAATGTGTTGGATGAGCGTGTACTCCAAGGGTTGAGAGAAACTTACAATTCTCTAGGTGTACCTATTGGGCCGACAGTTCGCGGTGTCCAGTTAATGAAGGATATGGTTAAGGAACAAGTAGCAGCAGCAGGGGTAGTTAATACTGCTTTTGTAGATGAACCTTTTGATCACATCACCCGCGAGTTAAGTGAGCAGGATGTTTAGAAGTCAAGCATGAAACAGAGACTAGGGACTAGAGACTAGTAACTAGTAATCTGTATTTTTATTGCTGCTGTGAATGTCTTTTATCTAAATTTTTGTAAAGCGATCGCCTCTTGTTTTTGAGAAGGAGCGATCGCTTTTTTTACAGCTATTGTACTTAAGGAGTAATCTTCAACCGATGCCTGTCAGAAATATCTATCATGTCGCAGTCGTTCAAGCATTGTTGGCAGCAGGTATCTTTTGAACAAAAATACTATACTTATAAAGTATAGTATAATACATAGTGTATGACTAATGCCAATAGTTTCATGAGCATTAATGATCTAGAATTTTTGCATGGTGCGGCTTTTCTACGACTCCTTAAAGGAACATCTCATGTATCCATAAGTTATTTATCTTGCATTCATCCCTCTCTTTATCTCACTGAAAGTCAAAATAAACAATCAGCCATTTTATTTAAAATATCGAAAAAGCCCAATTCTTCTTGGTCATTTAGCTTCAGTTCACAGGAAGAATTTGCGCTGATAAGCTTTCATAAAAGCTATCCTGATATTACAGTTTTTATAGCATTAATTTGTCATCGGGATGGTATTTGTTGCCTATCCGAAGAACAATTATGGACAATTATTGATCAGAACGAAGGTTTAGCAAATCAGCGTATCTCTGTAAAAAGAGAAATAAGAGGAAGCTATTATGTTAAAGGCACTGGGAGAGTTCCTTTAGAGCGGACAATCCCTCAAAATAATTGGCCGGATGCAATTTTATCAGCATAAATAACTTATGACACATACTCCTATTGAAATCAATGGCGACTGTATTGATAGATTAATTAAAAGATTAGAGAAAAAAATTGGGCTGAAAGAAGCAAATAAGCTTAAAGAGACTGCTATTGAAGTTGTTCAAAATTGTGTCAATGTTTATTCAGAAAACTTTGGTGTTGGTGATGTTGGAAAAAATAGCAAAGGGATAGTCGGTCAACTTTATAAAGGACAAGACCCTATTCCAAATGGTACAACTGGACTTATTTATGGTCGAGTTCAAAGTGGTAAAACTAATACAACTATTGCAACTTTAGCACTGGCTCATGAAAATAATTTTCGTTGTTTTATTGTCTTAACCTCTAACAATACATGGTTAGGAGAACAAACTGCAAACCGTTTTAATAATCAAATCGAAGGTAGCCCTGTTATTTTTGATTGGGAAGCATGGAAAGAAGACCCAGTTAATTTTGCAAAAACTAAAATTACACCCTATATCAGTGATACAGGTGTGGTTTTAGTTACAACAAAAAATATCTCTCACTTGAAGAGATTATTGATAGTTTTAAAAACCGCTAAAGTTAAAAATTTTCCCACATTAATTTTTGATGATGAAGCAGACAACGCTAGTTTAAATACGAATGAGTCTAAACAGGCTAAATACGGAAAAGATGTGGTTCCTGACAGTTCAACTTTTGTACACATAGGTGAGATACGTCAAGAAGTTGCCAATCATATTTATATTCAAGTTACTGCAACTCCTCAAAGTTTGTTATTGCAAAAACTATCCCATCCTTGTAGTCCACAATTTTGTGCAGCACTACCAGAACCAGGAGAGAGTTATATGGGAGGTGAATTATTTTTTACTGAAGAAAGTAAGTACTGTTGTATTGTAGATGCTGAAGAAATCAACGAACTGAAGAAACAAAAAGGTGAAAACCCTGGTAATCAATGGATAATTCCTGATGGATTGAGGTTTGCACTTTGTTGCTTCTTTCTAGGTTCAACTTATAAAATGCTATCTTCGGATAAAGAAGATGCAACATATTCTTTTCTTGCTCATATTTGTTATAAACAAGATATTCATAATGTCTTAGAGAAAGTCATTAGTCAATTTGTAATTAATTTAGATCAAGCAATTCGAGATAAGAGTTCAGCAACGAAAAATAAACAAGCCATAAAATGGTTAGAGCAAGCTTATAACGAGTTAAATAAAACTGCTGATAATTTACCACCATGTAATGAACTAATAGATGAATTAAAAATTCAGCTAAGACGTGCAATACCTAAAATAATTAATGCAAACAACCCTGATAAAGAGCCTAACTATAATCCTGGGATGAATATACTAATCGGTGGTAATAGGTTAGGTAGAGGAGTGACAATTGAGGGTTTAATGGTAACTTATTATGGGCGTGACGCGAAACAAAAAGTAATGGATACAGTTCATCAACACGCTCGAATGTATGGTTATCGTTCACAATTAAAATATGTTACTCGTCTCTTTTTGCCTGAGCATATACTAGATGCTTTTCGCTCTATCCACGAAGCGGATGAAGCGATGCGTCAAGCGATAGGAGATGATATAGATAATATTCAAATTCAGCCTGTTTGGGTAGGAGGAGATATACCTACTAGAGCTAATGTTCTAGATCCATCTCTTATTGGTGTATTAGCACCAGGAAAAATGATTTTTCCTCAAATTCCAGCATATAAAAAAGAAGAAATAGAAGAAAGTTTCCAACAAATTGAACCCCTTTTAATTGATTATGACAAAGACGATCAATATTATGAAGTGGATATAGATTTTATAATTAAAATTATCAGTTACACAAAAAGTCATTATATTACAACTGAGGAATGGGAAAATAAACGTATCATTAAAGGGTTAACAGATATGAAATCAAATGGTATGACAAAAGGTCGTTTAAATGTTCGTAGAGGTAAAAGAAATAATAAAGAAGGATTAGATATGCCAAGAAAAGAGCCTTTTAAATGGGGCGGATTTGGCTTTGGTTCAGGTAATTGGTCAATATATGCTAAAAAGCACTATCCTGATGTTCCAACTTTGATCATTTGCTATCAAAAAGGAGAAAAAATTAAAGGATGGGATGACCATCCTATATATTTACCTATGTTAGTTTTGCCTAAACAGAAATTTGTTTTAATGTTTAATTATGCAGAAGATGAGTAATGTTTTAAAGTACTATTTTAACTTGAAGGAAAAATTCACGAGAAAATTTTTAGAAGGTCAGTTTGTTTAAGTCGCAACTGGATACGCTATTAGTAGATTGAAATGTATGTTCTTCTCGCGTCATAGAACAGAGGCTATTTTAACCGAGTGAAGCTACTCTGAATGAGCAGGTGATCGGGTGATGAAAAAGCGACATCCCTAAGAGCAAATAGCTGTAAGCTGTTGTAGTGCGTATTTCACTATTGACTATGGCAACGATTAACGACAACTACCTGAAGCTAAAAGCTGGTTATCTGTTCCCGGAAATTGCGCGGCGGGTAAATGCCTTTGTAGAAGCCAACCCTGATGCTAAAGTCATTCGTTTGGGAATTGGCGATGTAACTGAACCTTTACCAGAAGCGTGCCGCACAGCGATGATTAAAGCTGTGGAAGAAATGGGCGATCGCGGAACTTTTAAAGGTTACGGCCCAGAACAAGGTTATGCTTGGTTAAGGGAAAAAATTGCGGCTCAAGACTTCCACGCACGCGGCGCAGCTATAGACGCTGACGAAATATTTATTTCTGATGGTTCCAAGTGCGATACAGGTAATATTCTTGATATCTTTGGTAAAAACAACATCATTGCTGTTACTGACCCTGTATACCCTGTATATGTAGACACCAATGTGATGGCAGGACACACAGGATCAGCCAATGATAAAGGCGAATTTGAGGGCTTAGTATATCTGCCTGTGACCGCAGAAAATAACTTTACGGCGGAAATTCCTAGCCAAAAAGTCGATTTAATTTATCTCTGTTTTCCCAATAACCCAACTGGTGCAACTGCAACTAAAGAACATCTTCAAGCTTGGGTAGACTACGCCAAAGCCAACGGCTCAATTATTTTCTTTGATGCAGCTTACGAAGCGTATATTACAGATCCGTCGTTACCTCATTCTATTTATGAAATTGAGGGTGCGAGAGATTGTGCGATCGAATTTCGTTCCTTTTCTAAGAATGCAGGTTTTACCGGAACTCGTTGCGCTTTAACTGTTGTACCCAAAACTTTAAAAGCCAAAGCCGCAGATGGTTCCGATGTAGAATTGTGGAAACTGTGGAACCGCCGCCAGTCCACCAAGTTCAACGGCGTGTCCTACATTGTTCAACGAGGTGCAGAAGCAGTTTACTTTGAAGATGGACAAGCACAAACAAAGGCTTTGGTGAGTTTCTATTTAGAAAACGCCAAAATTATTCGAGAAAAACTCACAGCCGCGGGACTGGCTGTTTATGGCGGTGTCAATGCGCCTTACGTGTGGGTGCAAACTCCCAATAGTCTTTCTAGTTGGGATTTCTTTGATAAATTGCTGCATACTTGCAATGTAGTTGGTACACCTGGTTCTGGTTTTGGTGCAGCGGGTGAAGGTTACTTCCGTATTTCTGCATTCAATAGCCGGGAAAATGTCGAAGAAGCGATGAAGCGAATTACGGAGAAGTTTAAGGTGTAGAGGAATTTGTGATAGGCGAGGCAGCGCGTTAGGCGGCTCTGCCGACTTGAAGCGACTGCCGCGCAAAGGAAAATTAACTTGTTTAGTAGGCATAATCTTATTCATACAAGAGGTCTAATATCGAATGAGGCTTGTTCAAGGACATATTGCTATTCTCCTGCGCTCAAAAATATAGCAGAAGGCAGGAGGCAAAAGGCAGGAGGAAAAGTCTGATTATTCCTGGCATTCAAGCTTTCAAATTGTCCTAACATATCTGACTACAGCTATAGCTAATCAATTGCAACGCTATAATTCTGCTCTTCCCATTTGTTGCTATCAATCCAAAAAAAAGTAAAGCTGATTGACTGTTTTTGATTGTCAGACACAGAAATATCGACAAAATCAACTCCTAACTTTGTAGAAGTAGAAGGCGTATCTTGTGTAGTTTGCCAATTATCCTGCGACCAGTGTAATTGAAAAGATACTAAAGCTTGAATTCGCAATGTATAACCTCTTTTAACTTTGCCTATTTGACGATTAAATTTCCAAATTTCTAATGATTTACATTGCTTTCTTGCGCCTAAATATCGATTTGCTACCTCTGGAATTAAATCAAATACCTGACCTTCATGAGTTGACCGCAACAGTTTGATATATTCAGCGTGCGCCCACATTAAAGGCATTGCGGAACCTGTTGGTTTGCCTAAATACAGATGCACATCAGGTTTATCTGCTTCATCCCAAATTTGTTCTGGAAGCAAACAAGAGTTTGAAGCAAATCCTTCCATTGCTTTGATATATGTTTTGACATCACCACCAGCAGCTAATTCATAATGTCCTCTTTCTCCTGTTAAGAGAGGCCAAGCACGTCCTTTACCCCATCTTGTATAAGCACTGCCATCTTCTTGCTGTCCATAGCCGTCGTAATTATAACGATGCCAACAAGACCCAACAGGTGTATCTACTTTTAAGATTGCATCTATTACTTTGACAGAATCAACAATAATTGGGTCATCAGGTTTACGAATTCCATAACGTACCAGTTGTAAAAACCCGCCATCGACAATTTCTTTGGCTGGAAATTCTGCTCGTTTACTAGGTGGTTGACTGCTGATCAAAATAGTTCCCTGATTGGGATTTTCGTTAGGTTGAGGATTATTGATATCTGATGGAGTAATCCGAATGTAATGCCGTTTGATGCCAGGAACTAAGGTTCCTTCAGTAGTTACTGTCCAGTCTTCAATATGAGATTCTAAAAAATCGGCGTACTCTTCGATAAATTGTGCTGTTGCTTTGTCGCCACGCTCACGAGCAAAGTTAGCTGCACAGATTAAGCCAGCAATATTACAAGCGAGTGTAGAAGGTGAATAGCCGCTACATTCTTCCCATCGTTCTTGTTGGGTAACTGGGCCGTGACGAATTAAATAACCCGCTGCCCGCAAAATCATGGGATAAATATCAAAGTTTAGTGCTACCTTTTCTTTGTGTAAAAGCCATGCTAGAAGAATGGGAAATGCGACTTCATCTAGTTGGATACCTGTCCAGTAGGGTTCGCCATTAACCCAGAAGTTTTGAGCAAATCCGCCGTCTTCTTGCTGGCTGGTGGCAAGATAAATGAGCGATCGCACTGCTGTATCTGTTTCCCCAGCCGCTACTAAACCTGCTACACTGCTCACCATGTCCCTTGTCCAGACAAGATGATATCCCCCTTGCTCTTGGTCATCTTTGGCTTCACCCCAAGGGATAGCCAGAGATGCAATTAAAGCACCGGGATAAGTTTTGTCTTCATGTGCCAACAACAAACTAACGCTGTTGTGATATAACTTCCCATCATCATAAGAAACATTTTCTAATGGTTTGATATCGTTGCGCGATCGCTTCCACTGTTCGTTATATTGCTGTTTCTGCTGTTCAAAAGGCAGATTAAGGGACTGAAACAGTGTAGAAATTGCATTATGCAGGGTTGTGCCAAATGCCAACCCTAAAGTAAACTCATCACTTCTATCTAGATTTAATTTTCCAGTGAGAGCTAAGTTACCATCTACCGCACTATCAAATTCCCAATCCATTTGGAAATCATCAGCCAAATCTGTCCAGCCATCACTTTGACCTACATAGCCGCAGGAAAGACGAGTAAACGGGACTGTTGCACCTAGCGCCAGCCAAGTTCCGCCTTTTTCTGCTACAAGAATATTTTGTCCAGCTACTTCTACTGTGTAGCCATTATTATTTTTACCACTCACTTCTAAATGTGGCGCACACAAAGCGTATAAATGAAGTTGGTCAATAAACTCGCGTTCTCCTGTGATTTTTGTGTGCTGTAAAATACAGGATAAATGCGGGTCAGCAATCACTTCTTTGATAATGGTATAACGCCCTTGTGGATCAGAATTAGTGATGCGGTATCCTAAACCATGCGTCCACAAGTGTTCTACTTTTGATTGCAGATGGCGATTCTCCTCGTGAAAAAAGCTTTTGCCATCAGAAATGAGATATTGTAAATCTCGAATTTGGGGTCTGTCTACTGTTGGATGGTATATTTCAGTCACAACACCGTTCCAGATAGTAAACCAAACATGACTGGAGGTAGAGTAAGCTGTTCCAACTGCATCTTTATTCGCATGAGTCCAGCGCGGCTCAATGCCTGGTGAGCCAAACGCCTTGTCTTGACTAAGAATTTTCATGATTTAGCTTTGAGTGGCTTTTTAGTTATTTAGAGATTTTGTGTTTATTGAGAAATTGCCGAAGATTTGCGAGTTGCACTTAAGGATTTAGCTTCAATAAAAATTTGTTTTATTTCTGGATGTTTTTGGCAAATCTTGGTTTCTAGTCTCTCAACAGTTAATGCTATTTCCTCACCTGTGAGATTTTTAGCAAACTGGATTTCTAAGTTGAGCAATACTTCTTGTGGCGCAAGCTGCATGGTTAGCACCCGAATCACTTCTTGTACACCTGGTTCTATTTTCGATAAAGAGCGAATATTGGCAACAGTTTGAGGATTGGCACTTTCACCAACTAATAATCCTTTACTTTCTCTTGCTAGTAATACTGCAACTACAGCTAAGATAATGCCAATAATGATTGAGGCGATACCATCAAAATAAACATTGTTAAATAAATGCCCTAAAAAAATTCCTATTAAAGCCACAATCAAACCTAAAATTGCCGCAGAGTCTTCAAATAATACAGTAAATACTGTAGGGTCTTTACTGTTTTTAATTGCTTGCCAAAAAGTTTGATTACCCTTAGTGGGCAGAAATTCCTTTAAAGCCACAGTCCAAGAAAAACCCTCAAATATGATTGCTAAACCTAGCACAATATAATTCCACATTGGGTCTTCTAAGGGGCTGGGGTTAATTAAATGAGTTATGCCTTCATAAATAGACATTCCTCCACCAATGGCAAAGATGAAGATAGCAACAATTAAAGTCCAAAAGTAAAGTTCTTGCCCATAACCAAAGGGATGGCTATCATCTGCTGGCTTTTGACTCATACGAATTCCCAGCAGCAGTAATAATTGATCGGCAGTATCTACTAGTGAATGAATACCCTCAGATATCATCGCTGAACTATTGGTCATGAAAGCAGCGATGAATTTAGTAATAGCGATCGCTAAATTAGCACCCATCGCCGCAAAAATAGTTTTCTTAGATGAATCTGATGCCATGAGGGATTGGAAATTAAGATGTTTACTCAATACTCAGCACTTTTTAGCCATTCTCTGTAAAACCTGGATACAAAGTCATGCCACCATCTACAAACAAAGTTGTACCGTTGACATAATCAGAATCATCAGAAGCTAACCAAACTGCGGCTTTGGCAACGTCTTCTACATCTCCGATTCGTTTTGCCGGAATTAGTTGGAGTAACTTCGCCTCAGCTTGTGGGGTATCCCAAGCTGATTTATTGATGGGTGTTTTGATTGCACCAGGGGCAATACTATTAACACGTATTTTATGGGGGGCTAGTTCTTGAGCAATACTTTGCATCATTAGATGAATACCGCCTTTACTAGCAGCATAATTAACATGACCAGCCCAAGGAATCACCTCATGCACTGAACTAATGCAGATAATCTTACCTGCGGCAGATGAAATCTGCGGTCGCACTCCTCGACGTAAGAATTCTTTGGCTGCTTCTCTAGCACATAAAAATTGTCCTGTTAAGTTTACCCCAATTACTTGATTCCAGTGATCAAGGGTCATATCTACAAAAGGTGAATCTTTTTGCAAACCTGCATTATTTACTAAGATGTCAATAGTTCCAAAGTTCTGGAGTGTTTGTTGAAACATCGCCTTAACTTGGTCTTCCTGGCTGACATCAGCTTGAATGGCAAAAGCTTCACCATTATTTGCTTTAATATCATCAACTATTTTTTCGGCTTCTTCGGCTTCAGAATGATAGTTAATCGCGACAGCTGCACCGGAGGAAGCCAAATAACGAGCTATCGCTTCACCAATGCCAGAACTAGCACCTGTTACCAGTGCTTTTTGACCTTTGAGCAGGTAAGAAGAATAGCTCATAATGTTTCCTTAATTTATTAAAATTTAGGTTTTTATTGTTGCTAATCCCAAAAAATGTGCTTTCTATGAAAATATTTAACAATATTGAATGTAATTCCTAATTTAACTATTGCTAAAAATGTGATAAAAATCACACAAGTATGTATTTAATTTTCTACATATATTGCTTTAACTCTGGGATTACTTTAGATGTTTGCCGCGGCGATCGCCTCCAGCTAGTGGAGGAATCAAAAACTCTTGCCAAAGAGCTAGAAGAATTTCATTTTATTTTCACAATTTTATGAAATTCTTAAATCATCAAGATAGCAGCACTTAATTCCTTAAGTAAAAATAGATTTTTTCAAATTTAGATTTATTCCTTTTAAAATTTTCAAGTGTAATTAACAAAAATCAACAAATCATTTTGATAATAAATCACTCTTGGGATAGTATTCTTTATTCTATTTGTTAGATAAGAGTTACTAAGAATACTTTTGTGGAGAGAAATTTAAAGTTGAAAACTCAAAAATAAATTTGACTTTGTTTTAGGATTAATTTGTATTCCAGCATCTAGCGATCGCCAGGAGAAAGCGATGTTCGCTCTGAATTTGAATAGCCAAAATCTCCCGTACCCCGACCCAGTACACCCAATCGTTGTCCATTTTGTCATTGCGATGGTGTTTTTCTCATTCATTTGCGATGTCATTGGTTATTTCACCCGCAATACACGTTTGTTTGAGGTTGGTTTTTGGAATATGTTTGTTGCGGTGATCGCCATTTTTGTCGCCATAATTTTCGGACAGTTTGAAGCAGGGCTGGCACAAATTTATCCAGCAGTCCAGCCTACACTTAATTTTCATACCCTTATGGGTTGGTCATTGGGGGCGATCATTGCGATTATTACAGCTTGGCGGTTTGTAATTCGCGATCGCCACCCCCTAAAATTACCCCCTGCTTACCTTGGTGTCGCCACGTTTTTAATTTGCCTAGTATTCTTGCAAATATATCTCGGCAGCAAATTATTTTGGGTATATGGGTTGCATGTTGAGCCTGTGGTTGAAGCAATGAAGCAGGGAGTTTCACCATGAACTCGCCACTAATTGACTCTTTAGGCTTGCGGTTCGGTGCTAACGGACTACCTTACGAAGTTCCCCTCCATCCACAGTTAGTACACCTGACACTGGGTTTGTTCATCATCGCCATCTTTTTTGACATAGCAGGAGCTATTTTTCCCATCGAAAGACCAATCTTCAAATTTTTGGGTATTCCCGCCATCCGTTCTGGTTTATTCGATGTTGGTTGGTACAACCTGCTAGGGGCTGCTGTCGTGACATTTTTCACTGTCGCATTTGGTTTTTTTGAGCTAATGCTGGCAAACCCACCAATTAATCAAAAAAGTGATTGGGGATTAAACGCCTCTTGGACGATGCTTTTACATGGTTTGGGAGGTGTTTTGTTGTTAGGAATCATCGTTGCGATGACTGTCTGGAGAGGCTTACAACGCTACTACTGGCTGAAAAATGCTTCCAGACAAGTGCAGTGGTTTTACTTGTTAGTAGGCATTTCCATCATGGGTCTCTTGTATCTTCACGGAACTTTAGGAGGGCAATTAGGCTCAGAATTCGGGGTTCACATCACTGCTGCAAAGTTACTCCAAGAGGGCGCAAACCCAAACTTACTACCCAAATAAACGAGAAACACTCTGAATTTATGTCTAGATTTTTAGAATATTTCCTAATAGCTAGTTATATTGCAGTGTTGCTCGTTATCAGCCATTGGATTGGGGCGCAAGCTTATTCTTGGCTGCCTGTGGAAGCTACAGCAGAAGCACAAAAGGTAGATAGTTTGTTTAGCTTCTTAACTGCTATTGGCGCGTTTATTATTCTTGGGCTTGTAGGCATGATGGTGTACTCGGTACTTTTCTTTCGCGCACCTAAAAATGACTATAGCGAGGGACATCCATCCAGAGGCGATATAAAACTAGAAGTTTTATGGACAGCCGCTCCAACATTACTAGTTTTGTGGGTGGCTTGGCAAGGCTTCAATATTTATCAGCAATTAGATATTCTAGGTTTGCAACAAGTTGTACATTTACATACACCTCTAGAAGAACCAGCCTCTGCCGCATCAATCAGCGATATCCCTAAACCGGCTGATGAAACTATTGAGGTGTTCGTGAAGCAGTGGGATTGGTCGTTTCGCTATCCCAATAATGTTACTAGTAATGAATTACACTTACCTGTAAATCGTCGGACTCGCCTAAATATGCACGCTAAAGACGTACTTCACAGTTTTTACGTCCCTGAGTTCCGCTTACAGCAGTATATTGTCCCCGGACGCGACATTGACCTTGTAGTTACACCCACTCGCATGGGTGAATACAAGCTTAAAGATGCTTTATTTAGCGGTACATACTTTGCTTTGATGGATGCCAATGTACACATTGAATCTCTTGAAGAGTATAACCAGTGGCTGACCACAGCAGAACAACAACCACTAGCTATCAAAAATCAGGCTGTTGCTGAGTATACCCAACCACCAAAAACATTATTGAAAACTGGCTGGTACACTGTAGCACCTGAGCCGCCAGCGATAGCACAGAGCGCACCGCCCAAAAGGCTAACCGCAAATGAAAGGAAAGTAATGAATGACGACACATGATTCTATAGATACAACGCCTCAAAACGATCCTGAAAATAACTGGCGACATTACTTCAGTTTCAGCACTGACCATAAGGTAATCGGCGTTCAGTATATGGTGATGACTTTCATTTTCTTTTTGATTGGCGGACTGTTGGCGATGCTCATCCGTGCTGAACTGATTACGCCAGCATCAAATGTAGTTGATCGTCCTTTGTACAACGGCTTGTTCACCTTGCACGGGACAATCATGATTTTCCTCTGGATTATCCCGTTTAATGCAGGTATCTCTAACTACCTAGTCCCACTGATGATTGGCGCGCGGGATATGGCTTTTCCCCTGCTCAACGCCATCTCTTTTTGGATTCTGCCACCCAGCGGACTTTTATTAATCTCCAGTTTCTTGCTACCCAATGGTACGGCGCAGTCTGGCTGGTGGTCTTATCCACCAATAAGTTTGCAAATTCCCCCAGGTCAGCCGATTAACGGTGAATTTATTTGGATTGTGAGTATCGTCCTGATTGGCATCTCTTCAATTATGGGGGCTGTGAACTTTGTCACGACAATTTTTTGGATGCGCGCTCCCGGAATGACATTTTTCCGAATGCCTGTGTTTGTTTGGTCAGTTCTCAGCGCCCAGTTGTTGCAGCTAGTTAATTTGCCTTCCCTCACAGGTGCATTGATACTACTGTTATTTGATCTTAATTTTGGCACGCAATTTTTTAAGCCCTTGGAAAATGGCGACCCAATTATTTACCAGCATTTATTTTGGTTTTATTCCCACCCCGCAGTTTACATCATGGCATTACCAGCCTTTGGTATTTTTGCCGAGGTGCTGCCAGCCTTTTCCCGGAACCCCCTATTTGGCTATCGGTCATTAGCTGTTGCTTCTTTAGGTATTGCTGTAGTTAGCATCTTTGTTTGGGTACATCACATGTTCACCAGTGCTACCCCTGGCTGGATGCGGATGTTATTCATGGTGACATCAATGTTAGTTGCTGTACCAACTGGTGTAAAAGCATTTGGTTGGACTGCCACAATTTGGAAAAGTAAGCTGCACTTAGAAACACCCATGCTATTTGCTATGGGAGGTGCGGCCATGTTTCTGCTTGGTGGTGTCACTGGGGTGATGTTGGCAGCAGTACCGTTTGATATTCATGTCCACAATACTTACTTTATAGTGGGACACTTCCACTACATCGTTTTTAACACCATCACGATGGCAATTTTTGCTGCCATTTACTTTTGGTTTCCGAAGATTACCGGACGGATGTACGCTGAAGGCTGGGGTAAGGTGCATTTCTGGTTAACTTTTATTGGTGCTAACCTCACTTTTTTTCCTATGCTGCCATTAGGTTTACAGGGAATGGTACGCCGAATTTCCTCTTACGACCCACGTTATCAAGGATGGAATATCCTCGCTAGTTTAGGAGGATTTTTGTTAGGAGTTTCTGTACTGCCTTTTATTGCTAATATCGTGGGTTCTTTGCTATACGGACAGAGAGCAAGTAATAATCCCTGGCTGGCTACAGGATTGGAATGGACAACGACTTCACCACCACCGCGAGATAACTTTGAAGAGATTCCCGTTGTCAAAAGACCACCTTATGACTATGGAGACCCCAAATACTCAGTCATAGAACCTCATGACTATCATCAGCAAGAAAACTAAGAACTAATGGCAAACAACAAAAGTTATGAATCTATGAATCGTGGTGTTATTCATGTAGATGAAAGTCCTATCCCTTTAGAACGGTGGCGGCAATATTTACCAAATTGGCTCAAGCGTTTTTTACCAGTTCGTGGTGGACGTGCTGAAGACCATCATGGTAAAGCAATTTTTGGGTTTACCGTGTTTTTGCTGTCAGAAAGTATAGTTTTTTTGAGCTTTATTTTTACATACGTTGGATTGCGCTTAACCCACTCAAAAAATTGGCTACCACCTGGAATTTCGGGGCCGGAATTGTCTATTTTTGTAATTATTAACACGGTAATTTTACTCTCCAGCAGCTTTGTCATTCAACCAGCAGAAAATGCTCTCAAGCATCATCAGCTAAATAAATTCCGTTGGTTATGGCTGATAACAATTTGCATGGGAACTTATTTCTTAATAAGTCAAGGAATTGAGTGGAAAAACCTTGATTTCGGGTTAAGTACAGGATTGGTAGGTTCAACATTTTATGTATTAACTGGTTTTCACGGTTTACACGTTCTGACTGGCGTGATTCTACAAATAACTATGCTTGTCCGTTCTTTCAGACAAGGTAACTACGAAAAAGGTCACTTTGGTGTGAGTGCAACCACTTTGTTTTGGCATTTTGTTGATATAATTTGGGTATTTTTATTCTCTCTTCTCTATCTTTGGTAGGCATAAAAAAATATTCAAAAATTAGTAGTATTTTTAGGAGGAATTTCATGAAGTTATTAGCACAAGAATTACCATCTCCAAGAGCAATTCAAGAAACTCCAGTTCCTGGTGCAAAGCAAGACCCATTGATTGCACATGGGTTACAAAAAGAGCAGTATGTCGGCATCATTGGACTAGCGATCGCTCTAATTGCTGCTGTAGGATTTTTTAGCCGGAGATTTGAATACGCTCTCATATTTGCCATTGCTCTTAGTGCTATTCTCATTGCTTTCTTTTTATTCATATAGCAAGAAATTACTCAGCTTTTATGAACAGCCAAGTTTATCAAACTGTAATTGTTGGTGGTGGTTTTACCGGACTATTTACAGCTTTACACCTAGCTCATGAACATTATCCTCGTTCTGTGATTTTGATTGATAAAAATGAGCGTTTTTGCTTTAAGCCGTTGCTTTATGAATATTTTGATGGCGAGATGGATGCTATTCAAGTAGTACCGCGTTTTTCGGAATTACTTAAAGGTAGTGGAGTCATCTTTGTGCAAGATACTGTACAGTCCATAGACTTGCATCAACGGGAGGTTAAATTAGTTTCTGGCAACTCTTACAATTACAGCAACTTAGTATTAGCTTTAGGTAGCGTTACTGGTTATCATCAGGTTGAGGGTGCGAATGTTAATGCCTTTCCTTTTTGGACGCAAGCAGATGCGATCGCCCTTGACAAACATTTACGTGAATGTTTACAAAAAGCCGTTCAAACAGAAAATATAGAACAACGCCGCAAACTATTAACAGTAGTTGTAGTTGGTGGTGGTGCTTCAGGTGTGGAAATGGCAGCAACTTTAGCTGATTTTCTGCCACATTGGTATAGAGCTTTAGGCGGAAATTCTACTGAAATCAGAGTGATTCTCCTAAATCATGGTGAAAAAATTCTTGATGGCGATATTAATGATCCGTTGCGTCCAATTGCTGAGAAAGAATTACAAAAACGTAGTGTAGCAATAGAAATTTTTAAAGAGGCAGAAGCCACTGCTGTTTATCCCAATGCTATTGAATATAAAAGCAATGATGAAATTAAGACACTGCCAACACATACCACAATCTGGACTGCTGGCACTTCTCTTAATCCCCTGATTCAAGAGTTAGCAATTCCTCAAGAACATCGGGATCATCATCACCGTCCCCTAGTTACTTCCACGATGCAATTGCTTGATTTTCCAGAAGTGTTTGCTGGTGGTGATTGTGCAGCAGTTCAAGATAATTCATTACCCCCTACAGCGCAAGTCGCCTATCAACAAGGAGCTAATATTGCTGGGAATTTAAAAGCACTTGCTCTCGGAGAAGACCTCAAACCATTTAAGGTTAATATTCGGGGAACTCTATTGAAGTTGGGATTAAATGATGCTGCTGCTAACTTATTCAATATTTTTGAAGTTACAGGCGAACCCGCGCATTTAATCCGTCAAGGGACTTATTTAACACTATTGCCAACCCCAATTCATGACTTTAAAGCCACTACAGAATGGCTAGATGAAGAGGTATTTCATCACCATCTCGATCCTCGTGATGTAGGTAAAAAAGTTGTCCAGGCAGTGGAGTTAGTTGGTGCAAGTGTTATTGGTGTTTTAGTTGGGAGGAAATTATTAAAAATGTTAGGCAATGAAGATAACAAAGACTAAGTAATAAACAATTAATACATCAATATTCAGAAGAATGCTCAAAAATTTGCCAATTCTGTTCGCAGTCATTGGGGGATAAATAATTCATTGTATTGGATATTAAATATTGGCTTGAGAGAAGATGATTATCGAATCAGAAATGATAATTGAGATGGAAATGTTCTGAACTAAAACCGTACTTTATACAATTCAAATAATTCGCCTGATTGCTGTGTAATGACTTTAGCACCAGCAGCTTTAATCATTTTTTCCCACTCAGCTAGAGGTTCTAAAAAAACTTCTGCACCTAAATAAGTTTCTAACACCGCCCAATCTTCTGATAGAGGTTGTTCTGGGTTGAGGATATCAAAGACGAAATGTCCCCCAGATTTGAGGACTCGTTGGACTTCTCCCAAAACAGTGTTCCAGTATTCCAAGGGAAAATAGCAACTAAATCCGGTAGCGATCGCCAAATCAAACTGATCTAAACCATAATTTAAATGATGCGCCCCGCCTAACTCTACACCTTTGAATAGCTTGGAGTTTAACTGAGAACCACGGGAATTAAGGGTGTCTCGCGCTATATTACTAATTTCTTGTCCATAGAAAAATGCTTGCCAATCACGCCAAGGATAAATCAAAAAGCTGACACCGCAACCAATATCTAAACAATGTTGATTTTTCTGCGGTTGAGCAATTTCCCAGAACGGAGAAACAGCCCTCCCAGCCAATATACCCGCTTTCCATTCTTGATATATTGGCATGGATTGAACTTCTGGCGGCAGTTCAAAAGTTTGGTTTTGATATTGACGGTTGAAGCGATAAGCTACTTGTGATGTTCTTTCCTGCCATTTATCGGAGTGAGGATTATTAGAGTTAAACGGAAAACTAGGAGACTGCTTAGACATAAGCTGATTTTCTGCTGTTGATGGTTGATTATAAACTGTAGTTGGCGAGAAAAGATTTGTGCGATGTCTCACGACAAGACGTTTCTCTTCGAGATGGTGCGCGAACGCGTCAACGCCCACGCTACAACCTAAAGCTCATATTGTACAATCGCAAGAAACATCATCTGGAGAGACGCTTGCCTAAAACGATACACTCCACTCAACCACCATTAAAATTTATTCCCCAAAATTTTAACCCTCTGGCGCTCCAGATGATGCGGTGGTTCTTGCCATTTATCCTCCGGTTTCGCACACGACCTTGGTTAACGGCTGGTGTGGTCAAAATAGAAGCCGAGAACGCAGAGATATTAGCCGAACTATATCAAAAATTCCAAGCAGGCAAAATCCGCTTTTTGATAGCATTTCGCCACCCAGAAGTAGAAGACCCCCTGTGTATGCTGTATCTGCTATCGCGCCTTGTTCCCAAAGCCGCGCGTCAGCATGGTATCAAGTTACAAGAACCAATTCATAGTCACTTTATTTATGAACGAGGGATGACAATATGGGCGGGAAACTGGCTGGGTTGGTTATTTTCCCGTGTTGGCGGTGTTCCTGTACGGCGGGGGAGACGAGTTGACAGGTTGGCTATTCAAACAGCACGAGATTTATTTGCTAATGGGAAAATGCCGATCGCCGTTGCTCCAGAAGGTGGTACTAATGGTCATAGTGGCATAGTTAGCCCCTTAGAACCAGGTGTAGCGCAATTAGGTTTTTGGTGTGTAGAAGACTTGCAAAAAAGCGATCGCACTGAAACAGTATTTATAGTACCAGTCGCTATTCAGTATCGTTATGTTCAGCCACCTTGGACAAAACTAAATTGGTTGTTAAGTAAATTAGAAGCAGATAGCGGTTTAGCAATACAGTCTATTTCTCAGTCTGCAATTAACAACTCAACAGAAATTTATCATCAACGCATTTGTCTGCTGGGTGAACATCTCATTACTGAGATGGAAGAATTTTATCGCCGCTTTTATCATCAAGACTTACCACAAATACCTAATCAAACATTAATTCCCCGACTGCATCGTTTATTAGATACAAGCTTAAAAGTTACTGAACAATATTTTAATATCCAAGCACAGGGAAACTTTATTGACCGCTGTCGGCGTTTAGAAGATGCTGGTTGGAATTATATTTACCGAGAAGACATTGCCGATATTCATAAATTACCACCCTTGAAACGCGGATTGGCAGATTGGATTGCCGAAGAAGCAGATTTGCGAATGCAGCACATGAGAATAGTAGAAAGTTTTGTCGCCATCACCGAAACATATCTCCAAGAACAACCTACATCCGAACGGTTTGCCGAGACAGCCTTACTTATGTATGATATGCTAATTCGAATTCAAGACTCAACATTACCAGGAAGACCAAGCTTAGGTTTGCGACAAGTGCAAATTACTGTAGGTGAACCAATTTCTGTCACCGAACGCTGGGAAAAAGCGCAAAATAACCGTCACGCAGCCAGACAAGCAGCAAGTACCTTGACACAAGATTTGCAGACAGCTTTGGAGAATTTGATTAGTTAATTTGTTGTTTATTTTGACCACAAGCGCGGATGGGTAGGTGTAGAAAATTAGCATTCCGCAAAAACGGCTGTATTCCTCTCAGTGCAGGGTTTTGCAGAAAAAATAAATTAAAATCGTCCGCGCACATTATTCTGCCTGGGTTTCAGAGATTTCATATAAATCAATTGACATTATCTAGTGTTATAATTAGCCCATCCGCGAAATCGAACCTTGAAAACCAAATACAGAGCGCTTTTCCGGCTCCCGCTATTGCAATTTCAACTAATCCCTATTAGGGATTGAAACCTCAATCAAATGATTCTTTAAGTAGCTGAGATAATTGCAATTTCAACTAATCCCTATTAGGGATTGAAACAAACTCATGTCCCAACCTACAAGATAGACAGTGTATGGATTGCAATTTCAACTAATCCCTATTAGGGATTGAAACGTTTAAGTGAGGATGAGTCTACTGACTGGGTACAGGATTGCAATTTCAACTAATCCCTATTAGGGATTGAAACCCGGCGTTGAGTGCTGCTTGAACGGATGTTTGGACTATTGCAATTTCAACTAATCCCTATTAGGGATTGAAACCTCTTCTAGTTGATCACTAGCTGTCCACCATTGCATTGCAATTTCAACTAATCCCTATTAGGGATTGAAACCAGCAGGAGTGGATAACACACTAACATCAGTTGGAGAAGTATTGCAATTTCAACTAATCCCTATTAGGGATTGAAACAAGATTTTATTGGTGAAGTGGCAGACAGAATGCGCGAGGGATTGCAATTTCAACTAATCCCTATTAGGGATTGAAACATAAAGATAATCCCCTAATTACTCCTTGGAGAATTGCAATTTCAACTAATCCCTATTAGGGATTGAAACGGGTTAAATTTTCATCTTGCTCGATAGACGCGATCGCCAATTGCAATTTCAACTAATCCCTATTAGGGATTGAAACAATAATCTCGATATTTAAGCATTATAACATTTTATACAAAAATTGCAATTTCAACTAATCCCTATTAGGGATTGAAACTGCCCGGATAGCCTAACGGAAAGGCATCAGGTATGAAATTGCAATTTCAACTAATCCCTATTAGGGATTGAAACCTGCGCTTGGGGTGGAACTAAGTTAATAAAGAAGTATTGCAATTTCAACTAATCCCTATTAGGGATTCAATACAATTCAGTGAAGCATTGGTTATTCTCTTTGTGTCCTTTGTGGTTCGTTTTAAAAAAAGAGTTTTAGCTTGCACTAAACTCTATTATGATTTAATTCTTTGCGCCTTTGCGTGAGACTTAAAATTCTTCTTTTCCAAAATTCAAATATTTTGATATTGTTGGGTTGCACTTCGTTCCACCCAACCTTGTATATTGCGGGATGATATATCTCACGCAGAGGCGCAGAGAGGATTAGGAGTTGATTGAATATTTCACATGAACTGGAAACACCCCCAAAGCAATCAATCTGGCGGGGAAGTCGCGCAAAAATGGCAAGCGTAAAAATGATGGAGGTTGAAAAGTACGATTAGCAGAGAGTACTGGAGCAAATACTCGCTTTTGAATAAATGTCTGAAATGCTTGGATAATGCGTGTAGGTAACTCTCGTTGACGCTGTACTTTTGCCAAGTCTCGGAGTTCTAAGTATTTATTATGCAGAGGTTTGCTAAGAACATTGGCGGATACAACTGCATCTTGAATGGCGTAATTAATCCCCACTCCCCCAACTGGAGACATAATATGAGCCGCATCACCAATGAGTAATAGTCCCGAACGATACCAGCGTTTAACGCGGCTCGATTCTACAGACAAAAAGGCGACTTGTGACCAATCTTGAAGGCTAGATAGGCGATCGCTTAATTCTGGCACAACTTCAACAACAGATGTTTTTAACTCGTCCAAACCCGCCGCCCGCAATTTGTGATATCCTCCTTTGGGAATCACATAAGCAATTTGCCACTCATCACCACGGTCAAGCATCGCCACGATATGACCAGGCGCAAAACGCCCCATTCCGCCCTCAAAATCTTCGGGATGGCGGGGTAAGCGAAACCAAAGAATATCCATCGGTGGGGAAGTTTCAATGGATTCAAATCCGCCTATTTGTCTTAGCCGTGAGTGGCGACCATCTGCACCAACTGTGAGCATAGCGCGGACTTCGTGCCAACCACCACCACCGCGATAACGCACTCCTTTAACTGTGCCATTTTCCTCAATTAATTCTTGAACATTCGCACCCATAACTAATTGAAAATGAGGATATTTTTGCGCTTCTTGGGTGATAAACTCCAGAAATTTCACTTGTGGCAACATTGTGATGTAAGGATAAGGTGTTTTGAGGTGGCTAAAATCTGCCAAAGTAAAACTACCTTCTGGGGTTTTGACATTAATTTGGCGCATTTTGGTATGGGGTAATTGTAATAAGCGATCGCTTAAACCCAATTCATCCATAATTTGCATGACTGATGGATGAATTGTGTCTCCCCGAAAGTCGCGGTCAAAATCTTTATGCGCCTCTAGCAACATCACAGATATGCCTTGACGCGCCAATAACAACGCTAAAATAGCCCCGGCTGGGCCACCACCCACAATGCAACAATCGGTGGTTTGTAAGTCTACAATCTCATGGGCTGGGTTAACACTTGAGTCGGGGATAGGATTTGTCGGTAGATGGTTAGTCATCACAACACCTCTAGGTAGCCCTAAATCAAGGGTAGTTGGCTTTTGATCATGCCAGCGATTTTTTTAACTTTTTGTAGTCATAGGGAAGATGTATTATCGCTAAAATGTCCTTTGTCATTGGTCGTTTGTTTTTAGTTAATGACCAATGACTTATGATGAATGACCTATGACAATAACTAATACCTGTGGCACAAGTAATTTTAGAAAACGTTTATAAAAGTTTCCCCCCCCGTAAGGGCGAAAGTAATGCAGCACAAGAGCGTGCAGATAATCTTAATGTGTTGCGCCGCATTAACCTGACCATCGCCGATGGTGAATTTATGGTACTGGTGGGGCCTTCTGGCTGTGGTAAAAGCACCCTATTGCGGTTAATTGCTGGCTTAGAAACGCTGACTGGTGGCAATATTTTAGTAGGCGATCGCTTAATCAATGATTTACCGCCCAAAGAACGAGACATTGCAATGGTGTTTCAAAATTACGCCCTCTATCCTCACATGACGGTGTATGACAACATTGCTTTTGGGTTACGCCGTCGGGGAAGACAGGGAGCAGGAGAGCAGGGGAGCCAGCGCCGTGCGGGGGTTCCCCCCGTTGAGGCGACTGGCGTGAGCAGGGGAGATAAAATGCCTAATTGGGCGGAAAATCTTCTGGTGGGGGGAACGAAGAATTTACCCAAAGGGTTGCGTTATATTTCGCCAAAAGAAAAATTAATTGAGACGCAGGTGCGGTCTGTGGCGCAGTTGTTACAAATTGAAATGCTGCTGAATCGCTTACCCAAACAACTATCTGGGGGACAAAGACAACGGGTAGCATTAGGAAGAGCGATCGCTCGTAATCCCCAAGTATTTTTAATGGATGAGCCATTATCTAATTTAGATGCCAAATTGCGGGCAGAAACTCGCGCTCAAATTGTCAAATTGCAGCGACAATTAGGCACAACAACGATTTATGTTACCCACGACCAAACAGAAGCAATGACAATGGGCGATCGCATCGCCATCATGAATCAAGGCCAAATTCAACAGCTTGCTTCTCCATTAGAACTCTATAACCGTCCTGCTAACCGCTTTGTGGCTGAATTCATTGGCTCACCACCGATGAATTTTATTCCGGTAGAGTTTCATGCACCATTGTTAATTAGCCATTCCCTATTTCGTTTCACACTCCCAGAAACTTGGGGAAAAGCACTGCAAAAATATGATAAACAAACTTTAATTTTGGGCATTCGTCCCGAACACTTAAACCTGAGTTTACCTGCTACGAAAAATCTACCAGTCAAAGTAGATTTGGTAGAAAATTTGGGTAATGATGCTTTCTTGAGTGTCAGACTAACTGAACCAGACTCGCCAATATCTTCTGATGCACCTTACTTGCAAGTGAGAGTTCCAACAGATAGACAGCTAAGTGTTGGAGAACAATTATGGTTATCAATAAATCCTGAAAAAATTCACTTTTTCGACCCAGAAACAGATTTAGCTATATTCCCGACGAATAATTCTTAATATTAATCCGGCCATTCTATTGAATTTGTGAAAATCGCATTTGCTCAGATACCCGACTTCTTTAAGAAGTCGGGTATCTTGATCTCTAAACAAGAGGCATCTTTAACTAATAAAAACTTTTAGAAAACAAAGGTTGTTCTTAAAGTACCAATGATTGCATCATCAGAAGTTTGACCAGGATTGGTTAACCAAATCACACCAGGCGTAATGGAAATGTTATCGCTGACGCGGTATTTATAGAAACCTTCAATGTGGTATGGAGTGTTGTTATTACCACTGCCAGCATAAGGTTGAGCGCCGCCAAAAATACCTAAAACGTTGCCTTTTTTACCTAAATCTGGTAAAGCTACGCCCAATCCATAACTCCAAATATCATCATCATCATTAGCGCCAAAGCCTGTAACTTGGCTGTACAGAACAAAACCACTAATGGAAAGTTTATCGCTAGGTTTGAAAGCTGCTTCAAAACCATAGGAATTACTAGCGTAGGCGCTGTCAATAGCGACACCGGGCAAGTTTTGGCGGTTAGCTTGTCGAGTACCAACAACACCAGTAGTAACTGAACCAAAATCGAATAAGGCGCTACCTGCACCATGATAGCCGTTAACGTAGGTGGCAGCTAAGGTCAGGCGATCGCCCACATTCAAGTTCAATTGTGCTAAGGCTGCATAGTTACCTGCAAATAAACCTGAACCTGAATTGGGGCTATTTGCTTCCGCAGCCAAGTAACCCAAGGTTAATGAAGGTTTAAAAGTTCCGCCACCACCAAAGGCTAAGTTTAGCGCTGCACCAGCACCGCCGCCGATACGATAAATTGGGCTTTCGCCAGCAAAGGTAGATAAAGCACCATTACCACCGTCAAAATCTTCAAAGTAGGGGTTAACGGTAGGAACGTAATCGCTATGAATACCGCCAGTAGCGGCAACATAAACTTGCGAGTTACCGACAGGAAAGTAATAAGCTAACCAATCGATAAACGCGCTATTGTTACCACCCAGGAACACGTTAAATGTTTGCGTTCCCTCGTAAGTGTTGTTTGCTAAAGGTAAAACACTGGCATTTCCAGCAGCAATCCGGGTATGTAGGATATCTTTACCAGTAAAGCTGGTTTGAAAATCGAGACGCACCCTATCTTGGAAAACGGTGTTGTTAGTATCGTTGTCGCCAAAGCTATCGGTAACAGCAAAAACAGCTTCACCAACAAGTTTGGTAGTGGTGGAAAATTGATTGGCTTCCAACTCGGCGGTGCGTGCTTCTAGTGCATCTACTCTGCCACGTAAAGTTGCCAATTCTGCGGAAAATTCTTCTTGCAAACGCTGAAGTGTGGCTAAGTCTTCTTTTTTTACTAAGTCAGCAGTTGCAGTCGCAATCAGTTCATTAACTCTATCTAAACAAGCATTTAAACCGGCGGCAAATTCATAACGTGTCAAAGCACGATTACCGCGATAAGTACCGTTAGGATAACCAGCAATACATCCGTAGCGCTCAACTAAAGATTGTAATGCTTGAAATGCCCAATCAGTTGGCTGTACGTCAGAAAACTGCGAAACTGATGTGACTTGAGATAGGGAATTTTGGTTTTTACCGTCAAGACTATATTGATTGACTTGTTCTAAAACTTGATTTTCTTCAGTTTTGGCTTGAGAAATTAACTGTTGTTGAGGTGTTGGTGACTCAGTTTCAATCTCAGCTGCAACTACCTTCGCGGAAAATAAAACAGCTACGCCTAAGCATACTGGAGATAACACCAGTGTTTTCCACAATAAATGAGACATGTTTTTTCTTCCTCACACTGTTTTGTTAGAATGACGCGATCGCGATCTTCTAAATGTATCCCATAATACTTTATTTTCTCTTTTGCTGATTTAGCTGCTATTGTGCCAAAACTTCTCTATTTTTTGATATTTCTCAGTGTAAACTCTTGGTTTAGCGGTTTTATTTCAATTATCTCAGCATCAAAAGTATCTTGATTTTTTCAGCAATGCCTACCGTTAGGCGATCGCAGATAATAAACTTAACCGCCAAGAAGATGCGATATTTATGACTCAAATCAAATCTCAACTGACACTCAAAGAATTCCTCGCCTTACCACAAGGCGATATTACCTACGAATTAGTTGATGGAGAAGCAAAACCCAAAATGGCACCAAAAAGATTTCATTCACGTTTAACCTTGGCTTTGACTCAACTTTTAACGCCGTGGGCAAAAAATCGCGGTGAGGTTGGTGTTGAATGGGCAGTTACGTTAAAACGCAGAGGTCGAGACTGGGTTCCTGTACCAGATTTACTTTATGTTTCATACTCTCGCCTTCACAGCGATGTAATTGAAGATGAAGCTTGTTCCATACCGCCAGATTTAGCCATTGAAATTATCTCGCCTGACCAAACTTTTGGTGAAATGAGTGCGAAAGCAACAGATTATCTAGAAGCAGGTGTGATGAGAGTTTGGGTTGTAGATGCAAAAGCTAAAACCGTTACTGTTTTTTATCCTGATGCACACCCACAAACAAAAGCTGGTGAAGATAGTTTAGAAGATTCTTTATTTGAAGGCCTACGAATTACACCCGCACAAATTTTTCAACAAGCGGGAATACCATAAATATTTTCAAGTTTAATATTGGGAAATTTGTCACTATACCCAGTATGATATCAAGATGCTTCAATCAGATGAATTCTCAGACGGAACTTTCTTTTTAATTAAACGGTGAAGCAGACGGCAAGGCCAAATACAAGCTCCACAAACACTTACAGAGAAAATAGCCGCAAAAACACGCCACTTCTCTTCAAGTTGATTAGCAGATTCTGATGGCTGGGATTGCATATCTTTGGTTATTTCCGGCAATGAATGAGATAGCTGACTGGCTGTACTTATCCCTTCAATCACCGCGCCAATTAGATAAGCTACAAGCGCAATACCGAGCCAGTGACTCATCATATTTGATTGGTAAACTTTTGTATTAGTGATTCTCTGTGCTAAAGGATAATCTGCCTTCAGCAGTGTCTCGAATTAAAGGCAGTTTAGATTGTATGTAAGCATTAAGGCTACTATCTGCCTGTAAATCTTCTTCCTGCTGGGTGTTTAATTGCTGGAAGAGCAGTTGTACTAAAGCCACATCATCAAACTGGAGCAAGGTGCTGACATTAGTAGACTCGATTACAGCCCAAAGCTGTTGCATCATTTTAGTGGTGATCATGAGTCTCTAACCTCTTAAGCTTTTCTTTATATTTGCACAGTTTCCTTGTTTGTGCCTAATTTGTGTCTAAAAATTAATCAATTGGCAAAAGTGTACAAAAATCAAGATATTAGCTGTTCAAAGAGTCAACAAAAGTTCCTGGCTCAAGAATTAAGACTTAACAGTTAATTCATAACTGTGGGTGATTTTCAACTAAAACTCACTCTGCATCAGGATTGTAGAGTCTAATGAAACAATATTTACACATAGCTTTCTTTTAGAGGATGTTATGATTAGATGGGCGAGAATTATTTTCGGCTATGTGATCGACTACACTTAGCACTTTTTCTGTTTCTTTAGTTAAAACTGCAATTTTTCCCTAAAATTGTCAGCCTGTGACAATAACTAAACCTCAGAATCTCTTAAAAGGGATGGTGCTACAAAAGTAACTTGGTTTGATCACAAGACTATCTAATGCGTATCTTGCTCTTGGGCATTAGTTACATAACTTAGCATAGTCTACTTGTGTATAGCAATGCCCTGATAAAAGATAAAAAATGGTGAATGTGTGGCAATAGTAAAATATAAACAAACAGGCAAATATCTTCCACCTCATATACTGATTTTAGGGATATGTTTTGTGCCTGGAGAAACTGAAGTTAGCAGCGAACAGCTAACGGAAATTCGGGACTTTATTAAGAATGATAGATTACTTCAGCATTATTTGAAGCAGAAAATTCTAATTATTCAAGATTGAATATTTCACTTTAAATTTAGTGCGCTAAAGATGACAAACATTTCTCCTAAATCTAAATCTCTGCACACTGATGATTTTGGAGACAATGTATGTCATTGAGTTTAATCTCTCTTGTGCGTGAAGTAAAAACCTATTTTGCAAATAAATTAAAAGATGAGATCGCTCAATTTTCAGCAACAGTACTATGGTACGAAGGTAGCCGATGCGATCGCTAAAGCGTAAACATAAAGTAACACCAAAAAAATCCTCAACAATTTAACTGCAATCTTATAAATAATGTGGTTTAAACTACGCTATTAGATTGGATAAGTAAGATAAACTTGCGAAATGAATGTCATTAAACAGTGACTTTCGTTTACTCGCAAAACAGGATAAGCTAACTATGAGTAGAGATATAGTTAAAGTAATATTATGGGAAGAAAAACAAAAAGATTATCTGAAAAAACTCTATGATTTACAATTTATTCCCAGAATAGGCGAAGAAATTTACATCAATAAAGAAAATTGGAAGGTAACTCGAATTGAACATGATGTAGAAGTGAGTGAGGTTAATATTTATATGGAATTAATCAAAAAAGGCAAGCAGGAAAAATCTTCTGAAAGATCATCTGAAAAATCATCTCATTCATAAACAAGTAGTAAATAATTTGCATTTACCTCAATACTAAACTTGGCTTTGTTAAATGAGCTATACCACTTCAAACTCAGGCTCAAATCTCACTAATGCTGTGCGCGTCGGTTTATGGCTGCATCTCACCAAAAACTAGAGTTTGCTGACACAATACTGCGTATTTACTCTTTTGAGATATTTCTAAAATCAATCATTGTTTGCCGATAAGCATCTGGTAAGCCTGTATCGAAACATTTTCCTTGCACAATGTAACCAGTCATTCCCTCGGCTTGGCATAGACTATCTAGAGAGGATGTTAACTGAAATTCGCCGCGATCGCGTAAATTTTTCTCGATATGTTCGGCTAAACAATCAAAAATCCTTGGTGTTAGTACATACAAACCAAATACACATAAAAACTCATCATCCTTGATACCAACTACCCGCAGATTTTGACGCGCATAATCAACAGTTGGCTTCTCTACAAGTTGTGTCACCTGCAAAATAGAATTAGTTTCTTGCCATACTCCGGTGACACAGCCAGCTTTATGAATAATTGCTGCTGGCATAGTTGTTAAACTCACTACACTTTGATGTACTTGTGCATAAATATCTAAAACTTGACTAGCACAAGATTTATGAGTATCGGATGCGTAAACATGATCACCTAACATTAACAAAAATGGCTCATCTTGTACCCAATTTTTAGCACAGAAGACCGCATGACCATAGCCTTCTGGCTGTTCTTGGGTAAGAATCGTGATTTTATCACCAATATCTTGCAGGTATCGACTATATTTTTGATTTTCAGGCGAAAGCTTTTGTAACAGTTCTGATTGTGGTGGATTTTTAAATAAATCTGTAAAAATTTCTATATCATCTGGTTGTACAACAATGCCAATTTCTGTAATTCCTGCACTCATAGCCTCTTCGACAATTGCCAGAATTACAGGTTTAGCTCTACCATCTCGATCAATAATGGGGAACAGTTCTTTTTTGACAACTTTAGTAGCTGGAAACAAGCGAGTGCCGAAACCAGCTGCCGGAATTACAGCTTTTCTAACTTTATTGTGTGGCATAGTTCAGCACTTTTGACAATTAGCTCTTGAGATTTTGTTAAAAGAGCGATCGCTCATCCTCACTAACTTTTTCTAATAAATTTACCAACTTACGATGGCTTTGCTTTGCTTAATTTAACTTGATGAATATGACATTTTGTCATAGTGTCAGTTGCTCAACTGTCACTAACTATATATTCAATTGTGCCACATCAGAGGTATTGTTACCTATTGCAAGGAGTGATACCATTTCACAATACATTAGTTGCAATTAATTTCCACAATCCGTCTTTAATATAGATAGTTTGTGTTTTCTCAAGATTGTAGCCATAAAGTGAACTGGTGTATTTTTATGCGAAAAAGCACTTAAGTGAGGAAAATCCTTAAGTGCTGTTTTGTAACATAGCAAAGTATTGAGTAAATATTGTCAAGTCTTCATTGCCACTGAAGTATCATAACAAGCAACCGTTTAGACTCTGAACACAACATTCCATCTATGCGCCTGACCTCACTGGATGTTTTTCGTGGCATCACCATTGCTGGTATGATTCTTGTCAACATGGCAGGAGTAGCCGATGATGTTTACCCTCCCCTGGCTCATGCTGACTGGCATGGTTGCACACCAACGGATTTAGTATTTCCTTTCTTTTTATTTATTGTTGGTGTATCCATGACATTTTCTTTGTCAAAATACACCGCAGAAAATAAACCCACTGCTGCTGTATATTGGCGAATAGTTCGCCGTGCAGCCATTTTATTTGCTTTAGGTTTATTATTAAATGGCTTTTGGAACAAAGGCGTTTGGACTTTTGATTTCAGCAGCATCCGCATTATGGGAGTGTTACAGCGTATCAGCCTCACTTATCTGTTAGCTTCCTTGGCAGTTCTCAACCTCCCACGCAAAGGACAATGGATACTAGCCGCAGTCTTACTCATCGGCTATTGGCTAACAATGATGTATGTAACAGTTCCCGAATATGGTGCTGGTGCGCTGACACGGGAAGGTAACTTTGGCGCATATATTGACCGCCTGATTATACCGCAAGCGCATCTGTATGCTGGTGATGGTTTCAAAAATATGGGAGATCCAGAGGGACTTTTTAGCACCATACCTGCTGTTGTTAGTGTCCTCGCTGGTTACTTCACAGGGCAATGGATACGTAAACAGCCAGTGCAAACACGGACAAGTGTAGGGTTAGCCTTATTTGGTATTGGCTGCTTAATTATTGGTTGGGCGTGGGGTTGGGTGTTCCCCATTAACAAAAAACTGTGGACAAGTTCTTACGTTATTTTTACCAGTGGTTGGGCATTACTATTACTAGCTGCTTGTTATGAACTTATCGAAGTGCGATTAATCAAACGCTGGAGTAAACCATTTGAAATTATGGGCTTAAATGCGATCGCTCTTTTCGTCGCATCTGTATTATTAATTAAAATCCTAGCCAAAACCAAAATCGGTACAGGCGAAACCGCCCCCAGTACCTACAACTGGATTTATCAAAACATCTTCGCATCTTGGGCAGGCACTTTTAACGGTTCACTACTATTCGCCCTAGTCACAGTCTTATTATGGTGGGCTGTAGCCGTTCTCATGTATCGCCAACGCTGGTTTCTCAAAGTTTAACTTTGCCCCTCTGCGTTAGGTTGTCACTCCTCCACACTAAAATCCACCTTATCGTAAATATCCCCCAGCAAAACCTGACAAGGAACAGCCGCTAAACTTAACACCACATCTGCATCGTCATATTCAGAAAATATCCACTTATTATTCTCAGTTTTGCAATACTGCTCAACGTGCATTTTAGACTGATCAATCAGAACATATTCTTGAAAGCTAGGAATCGTACGATAAGCAGCAAACTTTTCATCGCGGTCAAAACTTTTAGTAGATTTTGACAACACTTCAGCAATAAATACTGGGTTAATTAGAGTGTCTCGTCTTCCTTCTGCATATTCTAAGTTGCCTGCGATCGCTATTACATCAGGATATACATACATTCTTTTTTGAGGAATCCAAAGAGGTTATCTCAACATAAAAACTTGATAAGGCTGGCGTTTAAAAGCCATCAGTAAATCAGTAGCAAAGTTACCAACAACAGTATTATGCTTTGGTGTTTCGCTTGCCTGAAGAATTATTTGCCCATCAATATATTCATGTTTTTCCTCAGCATTCACCTATAATTCTAGATATTCTTCAGGCGAATAATAGCGTTGTTATTGTAACTGCATAACTATTAGACTTTTAACAAAAGCCTAAATAATGAGTAATTAACCGCAGATAGAGGCAGATAGACACAGATAATTTATCTGGGAATATCTGTTGTTTTATTTTAAATTAACTCAACTCAAAACCTGCTCTATTTCAACAGCATTCATTTGGTCAAGAATATTCCAAACTGACTGTAACAATGGCTCTAAACCGTTACGCGTTACAGCAGAAATTACAAAAACCGGAGCATAAGCAAGATGATTTAATTGAGTAGCTAATGCTTCTAAATCAACTGTTTCTCTATCAACTGCGTCAATTTTATTCAGTGCTAAAATTTGCGGACGATTTGCTAACCCTCGTCCATAAGCTTGCAATTCTTGTTGAATTGTATTGTAATCTCTGATGACATCATCACTAGTCGCATCAATCAAGTGTAATAGCACTCGTGTGCGCTCAATATGACGTAAAAAATCATGTCCCAAACCTGCACCGTCGGCTGCGCCTTCAATTAAGCCGGGAATGTCGGCAAAAACTGTACCATCACCAGTAGGTTTCCGCACTACACCCAAATTCGGCACAAGGGTAGTAAAAGGATAATCGGCAATTTTTGGTCGCGCTGCTGATAAAGATGAAATCAATGTAGATTTACCAGCATTTGGTAAACCAATAATTCCCACTTCTGCTAATAGTTTTAACTCCAAACGAAGCATTTTTCTTTCGCCTTCTAAACCAGGGAGGGCGTATTCTGGGGCGCGGTTGCGGTTGCTTAAAAAATATTGATTTCCTAGTCCACCTTTACCGCCTTTAGCAATTACTAGAATTTGTTCAGGTTCAATTAAATCGCCGATAATTTCATCAGTTTCGGCATCATAAATCGCTGTTCCACAGGGAACTTCGATGATTAAATCTTTGCCAGATGCACCAGTGCAGTTATTCGGGCCACCTCGACCACCGTTTTCTGCCTTAAAAAGATGATTATATTTAAAGTCCAATAGGGTTTGCAGGCTTTCTACAGCCTTGAAAATAACTGAACCACCCCGCCCGCCATTTCCGCCAGAGGGGCCGCCAGCAGGTACATACTTTTCTCTGCGGAAGGCGACAATCCCATCGCCACCTTTACCTGCTTCAACTTGAATTTCTACTTGATCAATGAATTTCATATTCTCAAAGCGCTGAGGAGTGAGTTTTAAATTATAAGTTTTTTAATCAATGCTTTATCTTTATTCTCTACTTTTAACTCATTCCTCAACACTCAGCACGCTGCTCAACTTCCGTTACGCTAACAACACTCAAATATAGGGCGTGACATCCTCGCCGCAATCATCTGCCAAATAGGAGAGGGCGCGAAAACGTAAACCGACAAGTTGCTCATAAAGTGGATTAATCTTACACAAAGGTGGTATATGAACAATTTTGCGTCCAAATAGAGTGACATCGCGCTCAAATGGACACTGAGAGGGAATCATTTTGCATAAGAATCGAGCAACTCTGGGGTCTTGTACATCTAACCCATCTAACCAGTCGCGCAGAGAGTTGAGTGGTAAATGGGGTGGTACTTGAGATAGGCCTGGTGCAGAAACCAGATGGTCTTGTACCTCTAGGGTATGACGCAGGGCTTCGATAATTTCTTCTGGTTGTTCTAAAGCTTGGCAAAATTGGTGGAGAACTTGATCTTCGCTAGAAGAATATGTACCATCAGCGATCGCTACCATCACAGCTGTACGTAAAAAATTTTCGGCTGCTTGTGTACCTTTGCCTAAAACTGCGGCTAAGTCTTCTGGGGTAATGACTTCTAAAGACTCCCATTTCAGGCTAGGTGCTAATTCTTCTTTAGTGAAACTGGCAATAAATTGCTGTTCATGGTCATCAAAGTTACCATCTGCCCAAGCAATTGTTAGCAGTCCACTTAACCAAGCAGCAATTTGTTCGCTACTGTATGGGGATTTCACAAAACTAGTCATACACTTATGCCTCAAACATCTCTTGGTGAATACTAGGCTACCCTTGAAGGTAACTGATTGTGCCTTTAACTAACAGGCTTTTAAGATTTGCTATTTTCCTAACTACAAGCTATAAGCGATCGCTTCCCGATCACGCTGCAAGTTAAAATACTATTAAAAAATATTGAGAATTTTTTCTAATTAAACTTCTTCCAGGTGTAAGCTATGTTTTATTTTGGTATTGAACATGAAGTTGCATTTTTGAACCAAGAAGGAAAGTTTGCAGATTTTAGCCACACTAAATTTGCAGATTTTGCTCAAATTGTAGAAAAATTGCCTATCTATCCCAACGACTATCCTCAACTGCGTGTAGGTGATGCTGGGATTAAAAAGAAAAGATGGTATATTGAAGGGTTTGAAAGATTTGCTGACTCTGAGCAACCAATTGATTGTTCAGCTAAAGGTATCGAAATTAGAACAACCATACATACTAATATTCAAGATGCAGTTAATGAATTATCACAAAGTTTTCATTTACTGCGGGAAGTAGCCAAGAGTTTTGGATACATGCCAGTTTTAGCGAGTTATAACCCCTATAAAACTGTTTTTGAACCGCAACCTCCATTAAACGATTTTGAAATCAAACAACTACAAGCTTATCCTGATGAACAAACAGCTAATATTTATATGGTTAGCTACGGGCCAGATTTGAATATATCTGTAGCAAATATGTCTACTGACCGTTTAATTGATATTGGCAAAAAGTTAACTTATTACAGTCCCTATATTGTCCCGTTTACTTATAGCTCTCCTTTTTACAATGGGAGTTTATGGGAAGGACTTTCTGTGAGAACTTTTATTAGAACAGGTAAACGTTCAGCGACTTTAGTTTTTGTCGAGAAGCCAGAAGAATTAATTACAAGTATCCCTTCATTAACCAAAGTCGCCCGCATTCCCGCAGAAATCGGACGCATTGAATTTAAAGCTTTTGATAGTTGCGATGATTTTAATATTTATGCGGCGTTATTAGCATTATTAAAAGGTTTGATATTAGATGAAACTTTACACGGTAGAGTTACTACACCCGATGCAGCTTTACACCAGCTTTCCGCTAAAGAAGGCTTTGATAACGAAGATATTTTTGCTAATGCCAAAAAAGTTTTAAAAGCTGCTGAAGTCTCTCTCCATAATGACTCAGATGCTCAATTATTAATACCATTAAAAATCATGCTAGAGCAGCGTCAAAGCAAATCACATCAATTAATTGAAATGTTTCATAAGTTAGGTTCAATAGAAGCAGTATTACGAAAAACTTATTGATATTAAGTCAAAATCGCGCTTGCTCAGTTCCCCGACTTCTCCCATAAGTCCGAGATTTACGCCAGAGGTGTTAGCCAATAAGTAATTCCTTGAATCACTTGATTTTTAAAACCTAATTTAGGTAAATCTTCTGCTGATACACCAAGATAAGTCCAGTGTGGTACATCTTTGACCACGGTTTGAAACCAACCATGTTGATTCAGAATTTGTCTTTGTTTTGGATTCGATACACCTAAATCAATCGCTAATCCCCAAAGATGCTGTGATGTTCCTGGCGGTGCAACTAACCCCAAAATTGCAGTTTCTTTACCTTCTTTGACTTTTTCTAAAGTTTTATTATTAGCATATTTATGCCAAAACCTTAAATTTGTGGCAAAGCTACGCATACAATCACTAGCGCCATAACCTGATTTTAAGGGAATATTAAATTGTAATCTGGCTTTATTTAAAGCATCTGCTGCTGATTTTTGCAAATAACATTCATTTGTGCCAACAACTTTTTCTAATGTCAGTTGCGATTGGAATGCTTGCGTATCTTCTTCATTATCAAAAATCAATTTTGGCGGCAATTTCACATCATTTGCTGGATTAATAAATGCAGCACCATAAGAACGTAATAAAGTATATTCAAACGTTCCAGGTATAGGCATTACTTTTAACTTTGGCATAATTCCAGCAACAAAACGCTCTTCCTCAGTTACGGGCTGGCTAGGAATACTTGGTTCTTGGGCATTAGCAGTACAGCCAGTTACTGCGGAAACCAAGCATTGATTTGTTGATGAAGAATTTGTAGCAATTTGAGAACGTTGAATACTATTACTAGCTACCAATGACAAACAAATAAAAATAGCAATAAAGATAAATTTCGCTTTTTTAATTAGATATTTCATGAAATTCTGAAAATTATAAATATATTTTCTACTTATGATATGTGTAAATACTAGAAAATTAGTCACATTTGAGACATTCAGGCTGAAATAAACTAAATTTGTTTATCTCAACTTAGTTAATAATTATAAGTTCTAAATTTTAGAAATTCACTAATACTAGATGACTAGTTCTTTTGATAGCTTTTTTATTAACAAGGCGCATCCTTGAAAGCACTGGATCAGCTAAAATATCAATGACCATACTGAATTTTAGATTTTGGGTTTTGAATTTTGGATTAGTTTTGCGGTAAAGTGCCTGTCCCGTCTGGATAGAATCAACCTAAAATCCCCAAGATGCTTACCTGTATAGGCGCAGTCAATCCAAAATTGCAAATCTAAAATCCAAAATTTTTTTGCTTTTAGCTCTCTGTTGTATAAGTATGACCATGCACAATTCCATTGAATTCCAAGACGCTTATGATGTCATTGTCGTCGGTGCAGGTCACTCCGGTTGCGAAGCCGCTTTGGCCGCTGCTCGTCTTGGTTGTCGGACTCTGCTATTGACCCTAAATTTAGATAAAATTGCTTGGCAACCTTGTAACCCAGCGGTGGGTGGCCCGGCTAAATCTCAGTTAACCCATGAGATAGATGCACTTGGGGGGGAAATTGGGAAAGTTGCAGATCGCACATACTTGCAAAAGCGTATCCTCAATTCTTCACGGGGGCCAGCAGTATGGGCATTACGCGCCCAAACAGACAAACGCGAATATGCTGCTGTGATGAAAGCTATTGTCGAGAATCAAGAGAATTTGACTATCCGTGAAGGGATGGTGACAGATTTAGTTTTGGGTGCTAACGATGAAGTCGTTGGTGTGGAAACTTATTTTGGCGTGGCGTTTGAATGTAAAACAGTAATTTTGACGACTGGGACTTTTTTAGGTGGCAAGATTTGGGTGGGTAACAAATCAATGGCGGCGGGACGCGCGGGAGAATTTGCCGCTGAGGGTTTGACAGAAACTTTAAATCGCTTGGGTTTTGAAACTGGAAGGCTGAAAACTGGAACACCTGCACGGGTAGATAAGCGATCAGTGGACTACAGTAAAATGGAAATCCAGCCGGGAGATGTGGAAGTTCGCTGGTTTAGTTTTGACCCCCAGGCGTGGGTAGAACGGGAACAAATGCCTTGTTATATGACCCGTACCACAGCCGAAACCCATCGTTTAATCAGAGAAAATTTACATTTATCCCCTGTTTATGGTGGTTGGGTAGAAGCGAAAGGCCCTCGTTATTGCCCCAGCATTGAAGATAAGATTGTACGGTTTGTGGATAAGGAAAGCCACCAAATTTTTATTGAACCGGAAGGACGAGATATTCCCGAATTATATATTCAAGGTTTTTCCACTGGGTTGCCAGAAAATCTACAATTACTTATGCTGCGGAGTCTCCCTGGTTTGGAAAATTGTGTGATGCTGCGTCCAGCCTATGCTGTGGAGTACGATTATTTACCAGCTACACAGTGTTATCCCACAATGATGACGAAGAAGATTGCCGGGTTATTTTGTGCTGGGCAGATTAACGGGACAACAGGCTATGAAGAAGCCGCAGCCCAAGGAATTGTGGCGGGAATTAACGCGGCACGATTTGTGCGTGGTCAAGAAATGATTGTGTTTCCGCGTGAGCAAAGTTATCTCGGCACGCTGATGGATGACTTATGTACAAAAGACTTGCGCGAACCTTACCGAATGCTGACTAGTCGTTCTGAGTATCGCTTGCTGTTGCGTTCTGATAACGCTGACCAACGCTTAACGCCTTTGGGTAGAGAAATTGGCTTAATTGACGATCGCCGTTGGGAATTATTCACCAACAAACAAGCCCAAATTACTGCGGAGAAAGAACGGTTATACGCCACCCGCATCAAAGAACATGAGGAAATTGGCCAAGCGATCGCCACTAATACTCAACAAGCAATCAAAGGTTCTATTACTCTCGCTGACTTACTGCGGCGACCAGGATTTCATTATGTTGACCTAGATAGATATGGCTTAAGCAACCCCAGCCTTACCACTGCTGAGAGAGAAGGCGCAGAAATTGACATCAAATATTCTGGCTATCTCGCTAGACAACAAAACCAAATTGAACAAACCGCCCGTCAAGCACACCGCCAGCTACCTGCGGATTTAGATTATGCCAAAATTGATACCCTCTCTAAAGAAGCACGGGAAAAATTAAATCAGGTAAAACCACTGACTATCGGCCAAGCTACCCGTATAGGGGGTGTAAATCCTGCGGATATTAACGCACTGTTAATATATTTGGAATTGCGTAAAACAAAGCACTAGACAGACTTTCCGGCGTTAACGTAACTTAAAGTTTTAACAAACGTGAGTATAGTAGAAGGAAGGAGATTGGTATGATCGATGACATGAATTCAAAACTGGCATCACTAGCCATCTCCAGACTACAGTTGAATTTAATACCACATAAAAATAAACTCGTCAAGTTTAGGCTGGCAGTTTGATATCTTTGCAAAACCCTGATTTCCAGGTGTTAAGAGCATTACTTAATCCTGGCAAATAAAACCCAAAATCATGCCTATGTTACAAGAATTCAACACCCATCTCATCTTTCCGGAGCCATCAGAAGAATTAATTACCAACGAGCCTTGGTCAATCGACATTTATGCTGATGGCTTGATGGATGATCTGTTTGCCGATATTGACGATATTTTAGATGGCAGTGGCACTTTATCTTCCCATACTGTTAGGTATGGAGGTCGCATACCACAGCGTTCTAGAGAAGAAACATCTGTAAACGATTGGTATTACTCAGACTATGAGCCTCTGCAAACACTGAATATACCGCAGATTGTCTTACCAAATACTCTTAACCGCACCGTCCAAAGCGTTCCCCAAGTTAGACACCAGCACGCTAGTACAGTTGTAGTTGATACCCCAGCAACGGCTTCCGGGATCAGAAGACCTAAAAAAATCAGACTTGCTTTTCGCAAACTGGTAATTTTAGGAACTGCCGTAGGGATAGCGATCGCTGGTACGATTTATTTACTCCGCGCTGAATTTCTCTCTGTTCTGACTGGCAAATATACCCAGCAAAACATCTTAGTGTCAGGAGCGCAATTACCTACACGCGCAGATGTTGAGGCGGATTTAGCTGATTATCTCCTAGGTTCTTTAGCCATCATCGATCAGCAAAACCAAACCTCTTTCCGTAGCGGAATCAGCAACAGGATAACTTCTAGTCCTACATCCGTTGCATCTGTTAGTAGTTTACCAATCGGTAATTTGCCATCTCCCCTAACTTCTAACAACACAGCACCTACACCTAACCGTTCTGCAAGCAACGTTGTTGAACGCATCTATATTCCTGTTTATCAAGCGCCGTCACCTATGCGCTACGGGCTACCAAGGCTTCCGGGAACTCCCATCGCTTTACCGCCCATAGCCAATGCTAGACAAACAACCCAACCTAATGCTGTCAAAACTGCCTTAAATACTGTTAAGCAACCAGGTAAACCTGTCAGTGTCAACATGTTAGCGGCTGCTGTGCGGACAGATCTCAAACCTGTGGCTGTGCGTACTACACCAATTACAGTGCGCCAATCAGCAAGTCCAATTCCGTCCCTACCAGTGGCACCACTACGGGCTGCACAACCTTCAGTGGCTAGTTTAGCTGCGTCACCAAGAACTACTCAACAAGTATACTTAGCATCCAGCGCTCAAGCTGCTCCCAGTCATACTTTAGAGGGTGTATTGGAGTTAGGTAATAAATCTGCGGCTTTATTTCAAGTTGACGGTGTGACTCGCCGCATCAATATCGGAGAAAGTATTGGTACTAGTGGCTGGACATTAGTAGAGGTCAACAACGGAGAAGCGATTATCCGTCGTAACGGTGAAGTTCGCTCTATTTATACAGGGCAAAAGTTGTAGTTAGCGATCGCTTTGGCTGATAAAGGCAAGCTCGTTGGCTAAAAATATCACAATTAAAAGCTGACTAAAATGCTCATATATATCAAGAGTAGATTAACTTTATGTTCTACTCTAATTTAGTCATGGTAACAGAGCGCTATACTTTATTTAGCGCAAATCAATCCGAGAGCCTGCTTATGCAGGTTTTTTATTTTGTGTAATCCTGCTTAGATAGTATAACATACTTTTTTTGCTTATCCAGTAATATTACCGTAATATATTTTTATATAGAGAAGAGTCGCACCCCTAGTATTTACGGTAATATTCCAGAACTTTTGACCCTCCGAATTTTGAATTATTATTTTGCTTTTGTGGATGTAGTCAATCTAAAATTGTTTGACTGTCTATCAACTTTAAAAAAGTGAACTATTACCTTTGCGACGAATATGGCCTTTAATTCGTAAACCAATTCCAATTACAGCCATACCAATGAAGGTTATACTGGCTTTTGGTTCGGGAACTGGCTGAGAAGTTTGCAAATTAAAGTTCAATTTAGCCAACCCTTGAGAAGGTGTTCCCGGTGGATTCAGCCTGTCTTCCTCAGTAAAAGTTATAGTACCTGTAGCATTCTTGAATAAGCCTTTACCACCAGCAATAGTTATACTACCACCACCCCTGATAGTACCTTCCGCAAAGTTAATTTCCGCGCTGTCACTGGCTGTTCCAAATAATTCATTAGTACCGCCATAATACCTATCAGCAAGTATTGGTTCTTCATCTAAACCAAATACCCTAGGATCAGAATTAAAAGTATATCGGTTAATTGCTGGGTTTTCAATAGGATTAAGCTTACCGTAGGTATTACTAATAAAGAAATTCAAACCATAAGGAACAGGTTCTACACTTTCACCTGTAATGGTTGCTCTCACAATACCTAAATCTGGTCTAAAGCTGGGATCTATGGTAACTGAAGTAGTGTAATCTGCACTAAATGTATAATAATTATATGGACTCTGTGCTTTTACACTTTGTAAATTAGACCCTAAACTAACTATAGTTAAAGCTACAGGCAGCAGCCAGTTGATTTTTGCATCAAACATAATTGTTTTTTTAATTAGGTAATCTACTAGAATGAAGATTGACTAATTGAGTAGTTAAAGTCCACTCGAATAGTAAATGCAGGTTGCAAAAACTATTACAAGTCATCTTAAATTTAGTGTCTCATGATTGCAATATTTATTATTTGCAATTGAATGAATTATTTTTAGATCATTTCGATAAATTAGATAATATAGCAATCTAGCGTGAGTACTTAAAATACTTGTGTAGAGAGAAAAAAGCAAATAAGGTAGATAGAAATGTACTGATTTTTTCAACTATCAAATATGAGTCCTATATTGATGGCTAAGTATTTCTTTGGCTAGATGACTGGATGATTAAAATACTGCTAAATAGCGGTGTTTTGTTCAATCAGAAGGATATGTTTTTGTGAAAACTAGAAAACTCGGCAAGCAAGGATTAGCAGTGTCTGAACTCGGACTTGGTTGTATGGGGATGTCTGAATTTTATAGTGGTCGTGATGAACAAGAAGCGATCGCCACTATTCATCGAGCCTTAGAACTTGGGTTGAATTTCCTTGATACTGCTGATATGTACGGGCCGTTTACCAATGAAAAATTAGTCGGCAAAGCCATTAAAGAACACCGAGATCAAGTAGTGTTAGCAACCAAATTTGGTAATGTCCGGACTGAAGATGGCGGTTGGAAAGGTGTTAGTGGTAGACCAGAATATGTGCATCAATGTTGTGATGCTTCTCTGCAACGCTTGGGAGTTGAGGTAATTGATTTATACTATCAACATCGGGTTGACCCTAATGTGCCAATTGAAGACACCGTAGGCGCAATGGCCGAGTTAGTCCAGCAAGGTAAAGTCCGCTATTTAGGACTTTCGGAAGCAGCACCTGCGACAATCCGACGGGCGCAGGTAGTCCATCCAATTAGCGCACTACAAACAGAGTACTCCCTCTGGAGCCGAGACCCAGAGGACGAAATTCTCCCGACTGTCCGGGAACTGGGAATTGGATTTGTGGCTTACAGTCCCCTAGGGCGGGGATTTTTATCAGGCGCAATCACTAGCCCTGATGATTTAGCCGCTGATGACTATCGCAGAAATGCTCCGCGCTTTCAAGGTGATAATTTTTACAAAAATCTGCAATTAGTTGACCAAGTAAAAGCGATCGCCACAGAAAAAGGCGTAACACCCAGCCAACTTGCCCTAGCCTGGCTTTTAGCCCAAGGTGAAGATATTGTTCCTATCCCTGGTACAAAACGCCGTGTTTATTTAGAGGAAAATATTGCTGCTACTGAGATTACTTTGACAACAGAAGATTTAAATCGCCTTGAAGCTGCTGCACCCAAAGGCGTAACCGCAGGGGAACGCTATTCTGATATGAGTACTGTTAACCGTTAAGGAACGCAGCCTAAAAATCATCAGTATGTTGGGCCTCATTCAATGACCTAACATACTATATTTTTACAACCGTTGAGTCTGATAAGGCTATTACTTTTGTCTAACTGCACCTTGATTTCTCCTTGACAGGGCTGATATTTAGGAATAAATTAAGAAGTGTATACAAGTATAAATTAAGCAGTTACAGCTAATAGTCTTCTTCAACTCAGCAAATTGCCTGCATTAAGATCTTATTCATCGTTAAACAACACTACATAAAATCGAAAAACGTAACTTTTGTTGGAGTAGTGCTTGTTTTTATAAATGTCTTGCCTAAGCAGACCTTTGCTAGTAAATTATAAATAACGAGCGTTCGATATAAATAAAAATTGACCCATGCCCAAGATTGTTGACCATGACCAATACCGCAAAGAACTTCTGTGCAAATGCTTTGATTTATTTGCCCAAAAAGGTTATGGCTCCGTTACTATGCGGCAGATTGCTCAAGGAATGGGGGTTTCCACGGGGACGTTGTATCACTACTTTTCTAGTAAAGAAGCGTTATTTGAACAACTAGTAGAAGAGATTTCGCAACAGGATGTAAGTGCAGCTTTGGCGGAATTAGAGGGCAAGGAAACTCTGTCAGAAGCAATGGCAGCGTTAGGAAGATATTTAGTAAAAAATGAAGATTATTTTATTAAATGGACGTTTGTCTGGGTGGATTTTTGTCAGCACCAAGATGCAAAAAAAATGCGGCATCAGAGCAGTGTTTTTCAAGGTGCTAATCAGCGTTATCAGCAAGCTGCTTGTAAGTTTCTGGGAGTTCAAGATAAAGTTTTAGCCTCTTTTGTCTTGAGCTTTATTAATGGGTTAATTCTGGAGAAATTATGTGGTAATGAAACAATTGATTTTGTTGAACAATGCGCTTTATTAGGAAAAATGTTGACTGTTTATTTGCAACAGAACGTTAATAGTTCTGTTAATTAGAGATTTCATTTTTAGAGGGGAATATGGGACAAAATTTACTATTGAAACCTGCCAATAAAAAATTACTGGGTTTAATAATTGCAGCTACCGCCATTACTGGTGGAATTGTAATTTATGGCATTTCCCAGTTTGGGCAAATGGGAAGAACTGCTTCTCAGGAACCGGCTGTCACAACATCATTACCGAAAGTCACAGCTTTAGGCAGACTAGAACCAGAAGCAGAAGTAATTAGCTTATCTGCACCATTGGTTTTGGATGGCGATCGCGTCCAAGAAATTCGTGTCCAAGAAGGCGATATTGTTCAAGCTGGGCAGATAGTCGCAATTTTAGATTCACGCGATCGCTTAGAAACTGCTGTACTCCAAGCCGAAAAACAAGTACGCGTGGCTCAAGCCAAACTTGATCAAGTCAAAGCTGGTGCAAAAACTGGAGAAATTCTGGCACAACAAGCCAGCATTGAACGCCTACAAGCTCAATCTGTAGGAGATTCAATTGGACAACGAGAAGCGATCGCCCGCATCGAAGCCCAATGGGAAGGTGATAGAATCGCCCAAGCCGCCGCAATTAGAAGGCTAGAAGCAGAATTAAACAACGCCCAAGCCGAATATCAACGTTATCAAAAACTATATACCGAAGGCGCAATTTCTAACTCAGCCTTTGACAGTAAACGCCTGCTGGTTGAGACAGCAAAACAACAACTAGACGAAGCTAACGCTGTATTAGCGCGTATTAACTCCACAGCCAGCAGACAACTAGCAGAAGCTAGAGTTTCCCTAGCGCGAATTAACGCCACTGGTAACAAGCAAGTCAGCGAAGCTAAAGCCACACTCACCAGCATTGCCGAAGTCCGCCCCGTGGATGTGCAAGCCGCCAGAATGGAAGTTGAAAATGCGATCGCTGCACTCAAACGCGCCCAAACTGACTTACAAGCAGCTTATATCAGAGCGCCAATGACCGGACAAATACTCAAGATTCACACCAGAGTTGGCGAAAAAATGAGTGATAACGGCATTGCAGACTTAGCTCAAACCCAACAGATGATTGCAGTTGCAGAAGTCTATCAAACAGATATCGGCAAAGTCAAACTTGGACAATCAGCAGTGGTGACTAGCCAAGCATTTAACGGCGAACTGCGCGGTGAAGTTTTCTACGTTGGTTTACAAGTCAACCGTCAAAACGTCTTTAGTAACCAACCCGGAGAAAACTTAGATAGCCGAGTTGTAGAAGTGAAAATTCGCCTCAACTATGAAGATAGTAAAAAAGTTGCAGGTTTCACCAACTTACAAGTGCAAGCAGCAATTGAAATTTAAAAAAAGTCTGAAGTATGAAGTATGAAGCATCATTCTTGGGACATTGAGCAAATATGAAACTATTCCTCAAAACGCCATTAGCATGGCGGCAATTATTAAAAGAAAGAACTCGTTTATTAATAGCAGTCGCAGGTATTACCTTTGCCGATATGCTGATATTTATTCAGATGGGATTTGAAGGGGCATTGTTTGATGCGGCTATTAAACCACATCGCAGTTTACAGGCAGATTTGGTATTAATTAATCCCCAATTTCAAACCCTGTTTTCTGTTAAAAGTTTTTCGAGAGAGCGACTGTACCAAACATTAGGTTATGAGGGTGTACAGTCAGTGAATCCGGTTTATATCAGCACTGGACAATGGCGCAATCCCGAAACACGTTTAGAACGTGCCATTTTAGTTTGGGGTATCGACCCAGCAAAATCTGCGTTTAATTTTCCCGAAATTCAACAAAATCTAGACCCCATCAAACAATTAAATCAAGTTCTGTTTGACCAAGCAGGTCGTCCAGAATATGGCGCTGTGGGCGAGATTTTTCAAAAAACAGGTCAGTTTGACACGGAATTGAACAATAAAAATATCCGCGTCAAAGGCGTTTTTAGTAATGGTGCATCTTTTGCGGCTGATGGTAATGTCATCACCAGTGACTCTACTTTTTTACAAATCTTTCCCGAACGGAAACCAGACCGCATTGAGGTTGGGTTAATTACTCTCAAACCAGATGCTGAACCGTTGAAAATACAAGCGCAACTAGCTGCTGGATTACCCAAAGATGTTGTAGTTTTAACCCCAGAAGAATTCGCGCAAATTGAAAAATCCTACTGGTCTAACGGTACAGGTATTGGCTTTATTTTTGGTTTAGGTGTGGGAGTGGGTTTTATTGTTGGTATCGTTATTGTTTACCAAATTCTTTATTCCGACGTTTCTGACCATTTACCCGAATATGCAACGCTGAAAGCAATGGGTTACACTGATCGCTATCTGTTGGTAGTCTTATTTCAAGAAGCATTATTTCTCGCTTTCTTAGGTTTTATTCCGGCATTTTTCTTTTCTATAGGTTTGTATCAACTCGCCTACACTGCCACTATGTTGCCCATCTTTATGAATTCACAACGGGCAATCACTGTGTTTATTTTAACAGTCATCATGTGTACAGGGTCTGGGGCGATCGCTATGCGTAAACTCAGTTCTGCTGATCCTGCGGATATTTTCTAACCATTAAAATTTTATGTTACAAGAATCTCTGCCAGTCAACTCTTCTAACTTATCTGCTAATTTAGAACCTGTGATTACCGTTCATAAATTGAATCACTACTTTGGGGAAGGGGGACTAAAAAAACAAGTTTTATTTGATATTAATTTAGAGATTAATGCTGGTGAAATTGTAATTATGACCGGCCCTTCTGGTTCAGGTAAAACCACCTTATTGACCTTATTAGGTGGACTACGTTCTGCCCAAGAAGGTAGTTTAAAAATTTTAGGACAAGAAATTTGCGGCGCTAGTAAAAGAAAATTAACTGTACTACGTCGTCAGATTGGCTATATTTTTCAGGCGCATAATTTGATGACATTTCTGACGGTAAAAGAAAATGTGCGGATGTCTTTAGAATTGCATGATGAATATCTTAATGAAAATATGGATGCCAAAGCGATCGCCATGCTCGAAACAGTTGGTTTAGGCGAACGTGTAAATTATTACCCAGAGAAACTTTCTGGGGGACAAAAACAACGAGTTGCGATCGCCCGTGCTTTAGTCAGCCATCCTAAAATTGTCTTAGCAGACGAACCCACAGCCGCCCTCGATAAAAAATCTGGACGTGATGTTGTGGAATTAATGCAGAAACTCGCCAAAGAACAAGGCTGTACAATTTTGCTAGTTACCCATGACAACCGGATTTTAGATATTGCCGATCGCATCATTTATATGGAAGATGGAATACTCAAAAGTGATGGTGTAGATGTAGTAACCAAAATGCACTGAATACAAGCAAGAGGTACAGAGGAGAATAACTAATGACAAATGACCAATGACAATTGACTCTTGACTAAAATGCAAATTAGCAATTTATTCGTCGCTGGTGGCGTGGTTATGTGGCCGCTGCTGGGTTTCTCTGTGTTAGCAGTGGCTTTGATTATTGAACGTGTTCTATTTTGGATCAGAATTACCAATCGCCAAAATAGTGTTGTCAAAGAAGTACTCAAGCTATATCGCTCAGATAATGTGGTTGGTGCTTTAGACAAATTACAGCAAAATACAGACTTACCCATCGCCCGAATTTTTCTCGCCGCTTTAGAATTAGAAGAACCAACACCAGAAGAATTTCGTTTGGCGCTAGAAAGTGAAGCACAAGCCGAAATACCCTTACTCAAACGCTTTCAAAACATTTTTGATACGATTATCGGTCTTGCACCATTATTAGGTTTGCTGGGTACAGTTTTAGGATTAATTGCGTCCTTTGCTTCGCTAAATATTGGTGATGTGGGTGGTACAACAACAGTCGGGGTAACTGCTGGGATTAGTGAAGCCTTGGTATCCACCGCATCAGGATTAGTCGTGGCTATTTTTACACTGTTGTTTGCAAACACCTTCCGAGGACTCTACCAGCGCCAACTTGCACGCATTCAAGAGTATGGCGGACAGTTAGAATTACTCTATCGTCGCCGTTATGAAAGGAGAGATAAATTTTAATTATTAGCTAAAGATTATTCGAGTTCTCCAACATCTTTTAGAACTACATCAATGAGGCTAAGCCGGATATAAATTCCATTGGTGCGTAACTGCTCAATATATACTTTAACCTCAACAATTAAGCCTGCTTTTTTTGCTTTACGCAAAATTCCCAGTGTACCAATTCGGCGAATTCCTAGACGTTCTGCAACCCTTCGGGCTTGAGCATCATCCAAAAGTATAGTACTATGTGGGATGGACTGAGCTAAGGCAATGGCTTCAGCTTCTCCTCGATCAACTAAGATTGATAATGGTTCTAATATCAACGTATCAGGGGTTTGAATTTCAATCCAAGTTAATTGTCTAACTGCTAGGGAACCAGGTAAGCCTAATCCTTGAACAGTTACTTCATCCCATACAGCAGGGGGAAGCAATATTCGCTGATACAGTTGAGGTAAAAGTTCGAGTTGCTCGATAATTGATAAAGAGATCAGGGGACTGCTATCAGCAACAATGGCAGAGTTAGTCATCACTCAATTCATCAGCGATTTGATCATCATCAAGGTTAATCACAGGAACTTGTAAACGTCCTAGTTCGTACATAAACTGGGGTTTGTTCATATTGCAAAAAGCAGCAGCTTTACCGAGTGAGAGTCTTCGTAACTCAAATAATTTAACAGCAAGCAAAAACGTGAGTTCCGCTTCTAAAGCTTGGGGTGATTTACCAGAGGTAATAAGTAAGTCCTCAGGATATTGTAGGGAGAGGGTGTGCATTGTTCCTAACTCGGTTTTTTAGTTTAATTATGCTTGAATCTTCAGTTGACTCTTTCGGCTATTCTCAGTTTGGCAGAACGCGATCGCGGGTTATGAGCAATTTCCGATTCTTGGGCTGTGATTGGCTTTTTCGTAAGCACTCGCAGTAAGGGAGAATTGCGTAAACCATGCTTAACTAAGCGGTCTTCTAAACTATGAAAACTAATCACAGCAATTCTCCCACCAGGAACTAGGGCGTTTGGTGCTTTTTCTAAAAAAGTTTCTAAAGACTTTAACTCATCATTGACGACAATTCGCAAAGCTTGAAAGGCGCGGGTCGCTGGGTGAATTCTACCATAACGGTATTTGGGGGGAACAGCAGAGGCGATCGCTTCCGCTAACTGTGTCGTTGTGGAAAAGGGACGACGTTCAACAATGCGTCTAGCAATGCGTCGAGATAATCGTTCTTCACCGTATTTAAAGAAAATATCTGCAAGTTCCCTTTCATCCCACTCATTAATCACATCAGCCGCACTTAGTAAACCCTGCTTATCCATCCGCATATCTAAACTTGCAGTATGGCGAAAGCTAAAACCCCGTTCTGGAGTATCTAACTGATAAGAACTCACTCCTAAATCGGCGAGAATACCGTTAAAAGTCCCTGCGGGAAACGGATAAGCAGCAAAATTACTTTGAATAAATTTTACGCGATCGCCAAACTCAGCTAATTCTTTTTTAGCTGCGGCTAAAGCATCCTCATCTTGGTCAATAGCCGTTAACTGTATATCCGGCGCAGTTTGCAAAATCAAGCGACTGTGACCACCACCACCTACAGTTGTATCCAGATAATGACCTCCCCCAGACACCGCTAAACCTGCAATTACTTCTTGTGGTAACACAGGTAGATGAGAAAATATCTGTTCGTCAATAATTAGCGATGGGGAAGAGTCAGAATTCATTAGACTTAGAAAAAAATCTGTAGTAGTTCTAAATAATTTGTGAAACTTTATCTTAGCGCCCTCTGCGCTCGTTGCAGTTCGTTAAAAATATTCTCACAAATAAAATAGAATTTCCCTACAATATTACCACACAGATTTATTATCTATTTGAATCTGGATAGAAATTGACTGCACGCAGAGATATGAATAATCAAAGCTATCATTTTTTTATTTTCTGTTGGTAAATAGTTGCATCTGGTATTTGTTTGAATTTCTTCTCAAAATTGAGATTATTGTTCAAAATAAAGCAAAATACTCCCCCTGGTAATTCAACTTCTTTTAACAGAGCATCAACCAGCTGTGCGTTATCAGCATCATGATTATTTTCCCAAAAGCTAAAACTTCGCATTACAGCCAAAACATAAAGTGGTTTTTCTGGGAAATACTGCACAACTTTTTGCGTTAAGTAAGCAGTTGTGATATGTGGATAACGAGATAATTGCTGACGCAGCTTATTTATCTCTGCATCTGAAATATCATGAGCTTTAAACTCATCATTTGTCTGTAGACTAGAACGTTCTTTTTGACCTCGCAATATTAAATCATAATGCTTTTCGGCACGCTCTTGATATAGTTCAGCCCGATCATCTTGTCTTTGTTTTTTCAGAAACGAAAAAATTATCTGATAACCGTCAATTCCTATGTCTATATCTTGAGCGATCGCTCTTTCAATATGTTCGATGCCGCTGGCATCTTCTTGTTTTAATAATATTTGTCCTAGTAAATAATTAGCGGAAGCATGGTTATGATCTAAATTAATAACTTCTCGTAATAACGGTATAACAGCTTCTTCACCGTCTAACTCAAATGTGAGCAAAGCTCTTGTAGTCGCTTCTCCCAAAGATAGCTGTTGTCTCTCAGCTTTAGCATTCAACTTTTCTAATAAAGCTAATGATTGCTGAACTTCTGCATATTTTTGTCGCCAAGGTGTTGCTACTTTCTCATACCAAGTTTGACTAAAATCAGCTCTAAATTTTTCTAAGGAAGTCCCTAGAAATTCATGAGCCGCACTGAGTCTGACTGGTGCAGATACCGCTAATTCTTCCTGAATGCTAGGGATACAACCCAAAGCTTTTAATCTATCTGTTAGGCAAGGATGAGTATCTGCATTATTAGTTTTTTTAGCAAGTGCTTGAGTTAAATAAATACTTGCTTCTTTCAGCGGTACTCCCTGAGCCAAAGCTGTTTGCATCGCTGTATAACTGGTTTTTGGTGGTTCAATATCTGTCTGTACTTGCTGATAAATATCAGACCAAAAATAATTTTCTAAAAATCTAGCTTTTACTTCCACGTTCATCAGAGTTTTAGCAGAGTGTTCTATTCCTGCTATTTCAACAGCACATTTATCAGCTTCGTATTCATTCAACCGTGCTAACACAAAAGAATACGCATAAAAAAATGGAATGTACCACTGCAAAAATTGTTTAAATATGAACCATGATGATTCATTGCCACCTTTTCCTAGTCCTTCTTCAATACGATACCAAGTTAGACGTTGACGATAAATCCAAGCTGCAAAACGACTGTGATTTCCCGAAATATGCCCCATCTCATGGGCTAAAACCGCCCGAAATTGTTCAGGAGGCAATGCTAACATCAATGGCAAGCCTACAATCAGATAATTTTGATACCAGCCAAATAAACCTAAACGTGGTCTTTGGACGACGCTGGCGTTAAAATCTGTTGTCAGTAAGATGTGATGAAATCGTGGAGCCTTGAGTTTTGAGGAGATATCATCAACTAAGCAAAATAGGCTAGGTACATCTTTGCGACGTAATGCTAACCCTGTGGGTGGGGGAAATGATACCCAAAGCGCTCGCACCAGTATAATAGCGATCGCTACCAAAACAATCACAGCTTTCAGTGCTGAAGTGCCAAATGATGATTTAGTAGTAAGCATTAACCAAATAATACCTACCAGCAATCCTACTGTTACTGCTAAAATAAGAAATATATAGGCGTAGCCCAACACAGCCAAAAACGCAACTTGCAATCTATAAATAGGCGGCTGTTGACTAGCAAAAATTTCTAATCTCTGAATTAGCTTATCAAAACGCTGTTGATCGAAAGCCATAGATGTTTACTAGCTCGTTCAATTTGCAATATAGCTGACATAATATCTGCTTGACTTACGTAAAAATGCAGAAGTCTGAAGTCATTTATTCTTTGTGCCATTCTACGTAAATATATAATGCTCTGAGTTGATACTTTTTAGGACAGGTATTTTACCTGTCCTAACTTTTGACTAAGCCCAAATTAAACTCTGTGTAACCTTCTTACATATAACCAGCAACATGTGGTTTATGTGGTTTTTTGGAATTATTAGAATCAGAATCATCAGAGGAAGTATTAGAAACAGAATTACTACTTCTAGCGGCTGAAGAAACCTCCGCTTCAGAAGAACCAGGAGAAGAAAGATTTAAGAAATCAATCAGTGTCAGAACACGTTCCTTAATTTTCCATTTACCATTTTGAATGACAACTTTATCTACATAGGTACCATTTGCAACGTCAATGCTGGTATCGGAAAGCTTATGGGTTGCATGAAGGTAAGAGGACATGGTTGCTGTATTATTGTTGACATTTATATCGAAACTACCCAACAAATGTTGAGTAGCCGTATATCCATTACCTTGAAATACTGAAGAGACAAAATTAGCCCAATTAACTGCACCAATAAATGTTGCCTGAGCGCCATTGGGAAAAATTGCTGTTATTTTAGCATCTGAAGTAAAACATTTTTGGTAAGTATTTATACCTTCTTGCAAATTTCCGCGACCAATAGCATCAGTTCCTAATGCGTAACAAACTGCCAAACTTTCAATTTCAGATTCTGCATTCGGTTGTGATGCACTTACTGCATCAAACTTACTTCCCACTAGCAGAACCATCACACCAGCCAGTAAAATCAAGCTTAACCGCTTTACAAGTAATGAAAATAGATTTGATGCTACTTGCTTAATTTCTCTGCTTTTTTTCATGGAATTAACTTTTGATATCTAAAGTTTATGTCTGGAATTTCGTTATGATTTATTACTGGAGACAGGGAACTATTTAACTAATTGAAATTACAACTAGCTAAACTTTTTTTATTTCACCAGTGAAAACTTATGCCTCAAGATTTATTTAATAACTTTTGGGCATATAAATATTAATAACAGTTTATATATTAGATGTAACTGAGGATTCCAACTAATTTGTAGTGATAAAAATAGTCTCAAGGCTATTATTTTTATTTGAAAATGTTTCGGTATAACTACTTTTAGTTTATAAAAAATTTATAAACTAAATATGAAAATATAATACCCGTCTCCTTGAAGAAAACGGGTATATAGATTAAATAATTATCAATAGTTAATGCTCAACAAGAGATAGGAATAGAAATTATAAATTCTGTACCTGCTCCTAAAACAGACTCACAATTTAAACTACCACCATGATTATCAACAATGATTTGCCGACTTATAGATAGACCTAATCCTGTGCCTTTACCAACAGTTTTAGTAGTAAATAAATGGTCAAAAATACATGCTTTAACTTCTTCTGACATACCTTGTGCATTATCTTTAATTTTAATTACTACATATTGATTAAGATGATCTACTTCTGTTTTAATAGTAATTATGTTATTAATATCTGCTGAATTATCAGACATTTTATGGGCAGAGTAAGCTTCTTCTAAAGCATCAATGGCATTAGCCAAGATATTCATAAAGACTTGATTAAGCTGTCCTAGGTAACATTCTACTAAGGGAATATTGCCATACTCTTTAATAACTTGGACACCAGGATGATCAGAATTAGCTTTTAAGCGATGTTGTAAAATCATCAAGGTACTGTTAATCCCATCATGGATATTCGCTGATACTTTAGATTTAGTATCGGCGCGTGAAAAAGTACGCAGTGAAGTACTAATTTCCCTAATTCGTTTTGTACCTGTTTTCATCCCATCAATCATTTTGGGTAATTCATCCAACAGGATATCTATATCTATTTCTTCAGCTTTATCAGCAATTTCATCTCCAGTGCTAGGAAAGGTTGCCTGATAAAGTTGCAGGTAGTCAATTAAATCATTTACAGCATCTTTGGCTAAGTCAAGATTACCGGAAATAAAGCTCAATGGATTGTTAATTTCGTGTGCTACTCCGGCAACTAAATTGCCTAAAGATGACATCTTTTCACTTTGGATAATTTGTAATTGTGCCGCCTGTAAGTCTTGTAAAGAGTGGGATAATTGTCGAGACTTATCTTGTTCGTTAGCATATAACCGAGCATTTTCAATAGCGATCGCCATTTGAGAAATCAAGACTTTTAATACTTGGACTCTTTCGGGAATAAATGCCCCAGTTGACAGTTGATTTTCTAAATAAATAATCCCAGTGAGTTTTGATTGATAGATAATTGGCAAACAAAGTAATGATTTAGATTTTGATGCTTGGATATATCTATCTAGGTTAAAAGGCTCAGTAGCGATCGCATCATTTAATATCAAGTTTTCCTGAGTGCGGAAAACATAATTAATCACAGACACAGGTAAACCTTGATAATCCTCAACAGGCATTGAGTGTAAAACTGTGGCTATCTCATCTACAGCATTACCCGCAGCTTCGATATATAGCTGATTTTCTTTTACTAGTAGTAATATGGCTTTTTGGGCAGCAGCATTTTCTAACAAAATTTTGATTAACTTACCCAACAAATTTTCTAAAACAATTTCATTGGTGATTGCTTGAGAAACTTTAACAAAAGTATTTAAGTCCAAGAAATCACTTAAACCACTACTGGTAGTAGTGGTAGTTGTCATGTGAGTGATATCTGGTTTGAACGTAAAAGTTTCGGTATTAGTGGTTTGTTTAACTAAAAAAGGATATTTTACTTCTAAGTATTTAACTTTGGCGATCGCACCCCAACGAATACAGGCATAATAAGCTTTAGTGATATAAGCTTGCTGGATTAATTCTTTCCCTAAAGACTGATAAAATTCTCCAGCTAACTGGTATGCTAAAGCTTCATCTAAGAGATAACTATTTGCTTGTGAGTTTTGAATTGCAAGTTCATAGTAATCCATCGCCTCTAGATGGCGCTGCAAAACTCTAGATATTTCTGCCTCAACTAAATAAAATTTATGCAGGTGATTCATGGGTGCATGATTCGCCCAAAGTTCCATTTTTCGCTGATTATTTCGGACTTTTTCTAAAATTTCTGGCTGCGTAGATTCTAAAACTGTATGATAATTGGCCAGTTGTGCTAAAGAATCATAAAAATAAAATAAGGGAACAACAAATAGCCCCGTAACGCCGCCTAAAGATTTTTCTGTCATTGCTGCATATTCTACAGCTTGCTGATGTTCACCGAACATATAAGCAAGCATCAACTTATTAATAAACAGGTGGTTCATCGTGTACAAGTCATTCACCTGCTGATGCACTGGTAACATCACTCGTTCATCGTAAGCTTCACCCATTAAACAGCAAACATTCTCTGGACTGCCCTTCAAATTTAATACTGTTTGCAAATATATTGAGTTCCAAGTTAAGGCAACTTGTTGCTGGATTTTTTTCAGTGATTCACAATAAGCTGCCAGTTCTTTTTCTAAAATCCAGAGTTCTTTACCTAACCAAAATGAATGATAAGGATAGATATATCCACAATACCCAGCATATTCTAAATCCCCGGTTTCTAAACCACTAGCATATCCTTGTTTAGCGGTGATGAATGTCTCTTGAATATGCTCTTGCCAGTGCATAACATGAGCGCTAACAACTGTGAGGATTTTCGCTTTTAGTTCTTCAGAATTAAATTGTGAGACTAAATTTAATGCCAGTTTTCCAAATCCATAGCCAACATCAATTTTCCCTTGGACTCCGCAAAGCAGTAATCCATATAAGCTATAACCGTATGCAGAAACAGATGTATTGCCATATTTTAAAGATAAAATCACCATTTCATAGGCAATGAGAGGCATTAACTCAGGCGCAGTTTGGAAAGCCGCAGGGAGAACTCCCATTAGAATTCTCATTGCTGCTATCTTTTGCAGATCGGTCATTAATGGTAAGTTGATTAAATCTGCGATCGCTCTTTCTTGTAAATTAGCTGTAATTTCCTCTATCCTTTGTTCATACTCAACTGCTGTTGGTTTATCGGGAATTTTAATTCCTAGTAATTGCAGCACTGATAATGCTGTCTGAATGGCTTTTAATTGTTGACCTTGGATAATCGAGGCAATAATTTGTACTTCATATACCTTCACTTTCTCTAGTAAGGTTTGAGCCTCTAGTAGCACTACATTCGCCCATTGCTGCATCTGGGCAAAATTGCCACCAAGATAAGCGACTTCAGCACCGCCTTCATATAAACCTAGCGCTAAGTTATATTCAGTATGCCAAGCATCTACACTTAAAAGTTCTATGCCAATTTTGTAATATTTTAAAGCAGCCTCATAAGCTGTCGATGCTTTTGCCTTACGTCCAGCAATTAAATTCAAGTTTGCCAATTCCGTTTTTGGCGATTGCTCAATTAACGAATTAACGCCTACATTTAATTGGTTGACAATATCAAAAATATTCGCTTCTATTTCCTCTTTGGGAGTATTTTGGACAAGCAACTGACCTATTTTTAAATGAGTCGCTTGCTTTTGCGATTCGGGAATTAATGAATAGGCAGCTTGTTGTACTCTATCGTGTAAAAATTTATAACTGATTTTGGCAGTCTCAAATTTTAACTTGACCGCTTCTTCTTGATTAAAAACTAAAGGAATCCGATAGTTTTCATTTAAAGGCAGAATTAATCCTGCTTGTAAAGCAGGATATAATTCATTGGCTGTCGTTGATGGGGATTTTTCATTGATGATTGTCAGTACATCTAGACTAAATCTATCGCCTACACAAGCTGCTAATTTCAAAACTTCTTGGGTGACTTGAGGTAGTTTTTCTAGACGACTGGCAACCAGTTCCACTACATTTTTATCAGTGATGCCAATTGATTGGATTTTTTTTAAATTCCACTGCCATTGTTGACTATTAAAATCAAAGCTCAACAAGTATTCTTGATAAAGTACTTGTAGTAATTGGGTTAAAAAGAAGGGATTACCGCCTGTTTTATTAAAAATTAATTCGGCTAATTGGCTAATTTGCTGTTCAAAAGCTGTAGACTTTACATCTCTCTCTTGGGTATAGCGACTTGCTTGCAAAGTCTCAGCAATCAGTTGATTAACATGATTTAAATCTAAAGGCTGTAGGATAAGATTATTAACAATTGTGCCAGTAAGCTGAATTTCTTCAATTGTTTGAATTAAAGGATGAGTGGGGCTGACTTCATTATCTCTATATGCACCGATAAATAACAAATATTGGCTCTTAGAGTTAGTCGTGAGCAGTTTAATTAAGTTTAAAGTGGCAGAATCTGCCCATTGTAAATCATCTAAAAAGATAACTAAGGGATGTTCTTTTTGCGTAAAAACTTGGATGAAATCTTCAAAAACACGATGAAAGCGATTTTGAGATTCTGTTGCTCCTAGTTCTGGAACTTCTGGTTGTTTGCCAATAATTAATTCAACTTCAGGAATAACATCAGTAATAACCTTTCCATTACTACCTAATGCTGCTAATATTTTGGTTTTCCATGTTGCTATTTTTTCCTGATTTTCAGTCAATAAACAGCGCACTAAATAAGTAAAAGCCTGAATTAATGAAGCGTAGGGAACATTCCGCTTTAATTGGTCGAATTTCCCGGAAATAAAGTAACCTTGACGTTGGGTAATTGGTTTATTAACTTCATTAACTAACGCAGATTTGCCAATACCAGAATATCCAGAAACTAGCATAATTTCGCTAGTTCCAGAATTAACTCGTTCAAACGCAGTTAATAGCTCATTGACTTGTACTTCTCGTCCATATAACTTTTGCGGGATTAATAACTGACTTAAAACATCTAAACGACCTGGAATAAAGTTAGTAATTTCTCCTCTACTTTCTAATTCTTCCAGACAAGTTTCTAAATCAACTAATAATCCTGTTGCACTTTGATACCGATCTTCAGCATTTTTGGACATCAGTTTCATGACGATTTCTGAAACTGCGGTGGGAATGTTGGGATTTAAAGACTGAGGATTGATTGCTGTAACTGCAATATGTCGGTAAACAACTTCCAGGGGATCTGGGCTGAAAAAAGGTATTTGCTGAGTGAGCATTTCATATAAAGTTACACCCAGAGAATAAAAATCACTCCGATAGTCAAGAATGCGATTCATTCTCCCTGTTTGTTCAGGGGACATATAGGCGAGTGTCCCTTCAACACAGTTAGGATTAGTAAATTGGGGAGTTTCTTTATTTAAACGCGAGGCTATACCAAAGTCAGCAAGTTTAACTAAATTTGTTTGCGAGTTAATAATGATATTACTAGGTTTAATATCTTTATGAATAATTTGGTGTTGATGAAGATAATCTAAAGCTTTAGTTAATTGAATACTGATTTTTAAAGATTGAGTTAATTCAAGTTCTTTATTTTTAAGAATTTGTGCTAGAGACTGCCCACCAAAATCCTCTAATATTAGTCCTACACGATGCTCAAAATTCTCTAAACAGATAGCCTTAATAATATAAGGAGAATCTAGATTTTGCTGAATTAAATACTCATTTTTTAAGCGAGTAAAAGCTTCCAATTTAGGATATTCATTTTTTAGTAACTTGAGAATAACTTGTTGTTGAGTTTCTGGTATTTGAGTGCGATAGATAATAGTTTGAATTCCTTCATGGAGCGTGGCTTTAATTGGATATTCTGTAAGGTGTGCCATTGATTTTTAATTTTAAAGGGACAAAATTTTTAATAAAATCTTCGCTAGTTATGGAAGAGCTTCTTATTTAATTATTCCCATTGCTCCAGCAATTATCACAATCATGTATCTTCTTAATGCCTCATATCAGTTTTTTGAGTATCAACTTGCAGTTAAAACTGATAGAAATATACAGAGACAGATTTACAACAGAACATTTTGGATTATGAAAAATTAGTTAAATTCAGTAAATTACCAAGCTCTCCTATAAGATGACCCCTAGGATTATTCTAAGTACAACATTGCTTTAAAAGCTACTGTGCTTGTACTTAAAATAGATGAAGCTTTGCGATCGCACTTGAGGAGAAAAATTTTTCGATTTGCTAACACAGAGTTGAAAAAATTCCGATGCCTGAATTTCCGGCATCTCAAGCTCCATATAATAGTTGAAGAAGTGAAACAAAAAGAAACATCATAAAATCCCTCTGCTGCCACCTCTTCTCCAACAAACTTCTGTATTGGCAATGGATGTAGGGTTTACCCTCAAGTTATTGCCCCTACAAACTTAATTTTGGCAGACACGATTTTATCGGTCTGGTTGGCATCTACGCGGTTCCATTCAACTTTTGATCATGGGAGAACACGGAATTTATGGCAAGACTAGAAACCCGTACTGAACCAATGGTGCTGAATATGGGGCCACACCACCCCTCAATGCACGGGGTTCTGAGGCTAATTGTCACATTGGATGGCGAGGATGTCATTGATTGTGAACCGGTCATCGGCTACCTACACCGAGGTATGGAAAAAATTGCCGAGAACCGCACCACTGTTATGTACGTCCCCTACGTTAGTCGATGGGACTATGCAGCGGGAATGTTTAACGAAGCTGTCACTGTTAACGCCCCAGAAAAGTTAGCTGGTGTGGCTGTACCAAAACGCGCCAGCTACATCCGCGTCATTATGCTAGAACTAAATCGCATCGCCAACCATTTGCTGTGGTTCGGCCCGTTCCTGGCTGACGTGGGCGCACAAACTCCCTTCTTCTATCAGTTCCGAGAACGGGAGATGATTTACGATTTGTGGGAAGCGGCTACAGGCTACCGGATGGTAAATAACAACTACTTCCGCGTTGGTGGTGTAGCTGCTGATTTGCCTTATGGTTGGGTAGATAAGTGTCTCGAATTTTGTGACTACTTTTTACCTGTAGTTGATGAATACGAAAAGTTAGTTACCAATAACCCCATCTTCCGCCGTCGTATTGAAGGTATTGGCACAATTACCCGCGAAGAAGCAATTAACTGGGGGCTGTCTGGCCCTATGTTACGCGCTTCTGGCGTGAAGTGGGATTTGCGTAAAGTTGACCATTACGAGTGCTATGACGATTTTGACTGGGACGTTCAGTGGGAAACTACTGGTGATTGTTTAGCCCGTTACATGGTGCGGATGCGAGAAATGCGCGAATCCGTGAAAATTATCAAGCAAGCCATCAAAGGACTACCCGGCGGCCCCTACGAAAACCTAGAAGCTAAACGCCTAGCTGCTGGCAAAAAATCCGAGTGGGATGCTTTTGATTACCAGTTTATTGGCAAGAAAGTTTCCCCCACTTTTAAAATGCCCGCAGGTGAAATTTATGCCCGTGTCGAAAGCGGTAAAGGTGAATTAGGCATTTATCTCGTTGGTGATGATAATGTCTTCCCTTGGCGCTGGAAAATTCGCCCAGCAGATTTCAACAACTTACAAATTCTGCCTCATTTATTGCGGGGTATGAAAGTTGCAGATGTTGTGGTGATTCTCGGTAGTATTGACGTAATCATGGGATCTGTAGACAGATAAGCGATGATTCTTTTAGGGTAGGCATTTTGCCTGCCCTAAAATACAAAGTAATTGGAAGTGAAAATTTAATAGAGAAACTGACTTAGGAAAAATTGATTCATTAATAGAAAACGCGATCGCCAAAATAATAAATGCGAAAGCAAAATCTATTTCTGCAACTCCATTTATAGAAAATGCGATCGCAAAAATAGCAAATATTAGATAAAAATCTATTTCTGCAACTCCATTTATAGAAAATGCGATCGCAATTATGGTGATTGCCTCTCTAGGAATTAGACAAGCTTTAGGCAGACTCGATGATGATACGCGTTCTAGCTTGGCGATTTTCTGTACTGCTCGCAATTTTGGTTTAGCTTTGTTTATCGCTATTTTGAATCATGTACAACAGCAGGTGATATTAACGCTGGTGGCTTATGTAATTCTGGGAGCTTTTGCAGGCGTTCTTTACTCATAAGTCGCACATCGAGTAAAGACTACTATAAAAAAGTTTTGCCCAAATCATTCCATAAGTAGAAATTGTATAGCAAATATATCTTTTGTTCGGCAGAGATAAATTATTTATCAAACTTTTACTCTGGGGGGATCACCAACTCTAAATTTAGGAGAAAACCATTCATAGTTTCGTTGAAAGACTTTTGGGCATGGAAAAAATTCAAAATGCTTAAATAAATCACGGCGTTACTGTTAGCGCAGCTTGGCGTTAGCCATATCATGGGATGATTTCGCCCAATTTTGAACGTATTTCCAACGGTTTCAACGACCAATTCATCCCATACTTATGCAACGCTATAAATCCTACTCCGCAAACATAGTCATCTCCTACTAATTATGCATACACCTATTACCCTATTAATTCCCCCAGAGCATTTAGGATTAAATGGAGAAGATAATCAAAGTAGTTTAGCAAAACGCAATCAGTCCTTAACTTATGACTTATTTGCACCAGAAATAATTGCTAATCCCTATCCATTGTACAAACGTATCCGCGAAGAAGATCCAGTTCACTATGAAGCATCTTTGGGCTACTGGATTTTAACTCGATATCAAGATGTAGAAGCTGCCTTGCGAGATGAACGGCTTAGTTCTGACCGACGGACTTTGTTTATTCAGCAATTGGGTAATCTAGATGTCAGTTTGATTCAAAACTTTTTGCAACTGACGGGTAACTCGATGATTGAAAAAGATCCACCTGATCACTCGCGGATGCGAAAACTAGCGAATCAAGGCTTTACAACCCGTGCTTTAGAAAGCTGGCGGAGCATTATTCAAAAAACGACTGATACCTTATTAGATCAAGTGCAACATCAGGGTTATATGGATATTGTCTCTGACCTATCTGTACCCTTACCTAGCTTAATTATCGCCAAGATTTTTGGTGTACCAGAAAGTGATCGCGCTAACCTAATTCAGTGGGCAACGGATACCAGTTCTTTCTGGGGTGCTCCATCTAAGAACATAGAAGAATTGGCGCGGAAAGCTGATACTAGTGCTGCTCAATTCACGGCTTTCATTAACCAACTCGTAGCTGAACGCCGTCAAAAACCAGGAACAGATATGATTAGCTTGCTGACAATGGCTTACATAGAGCAAAACCTGGATTTTGCAGAATTACCTTCCCTGTGCATTCTCATTCTCAATGCTGGCCGTTCAACTACTACTGATTTAATCCCCAATGGGGTATCAGCTTTGCTCAATCATCCCCAACAGCTACAGAAACTCAAGGATAATCCCGCCCTCATTTCATCAGCGATTGAAGAAATCATCCGCTATGACAGTTCGGTGTCCTTTGTATTTCGCATTGCCAAAGAAAATATAGAAATTGGTGGTCAAAAAATTCCCGCAGGTAGTGTGATTGCGTTGGGATTAGCAGCAGCTAATCACGACCCAGCAAAATTTCCTCTACCAGACAATTTTGACATTGAGCGATCGCCTAATGAACATTTAGGGTTTGGCCCTGGTATCCATTTCTGTCTAGGTGCAGTTTTGGCTCGGATGGAATTAAATATTTGCTTCTCTACTTTGCTGAAGCGGTTCCCAAATCTTCAGTTTGATTCGACAAGACCCCCCGTTCCCCGTCGTAGTACCTTAGTTTTTAAGGGATTTGATGCTTTACCTGTGCGGTTCTAATGAGTCAGCTACCCATAAACTCAGAAACACCTGAAAAGTTATCTACCAATGACTTAGCAGCAGATCGGACAGAACTAGCTAAATACCGCAGTCGGGCGGCAGCAGACCGCACATTAATGGCGTGGATACGCACCTGTCTTTCGTTGATTGGTTTTGGTTTTGGTATCCCTACCATTGTCAGAGCGATTGAAAATACTCGTCTTAGTCATCATCTTAACCCAGTCAGATTTTCGGTGATTGTGGGGTTGTCTTTCATTGGTACGGGAATGTTGGCAATGGTTTTAGGGTTGAGAGAACACCATCGGTTACTTAAACAAATCCAAAATAATCACTATACCTATGAAACTTCTCACAGTGCGGAAATTATCGGAGTGGCTTTACTCATAATTGGCTTAGTTAGTTTTATTGGTGTGCTAATTAGGGCAATGAATTTATAAATTAACCTCTCCTAAAGAGGAGATAGAATTTCGGGGCTTTTGTTAAAAATTACATATTCTCAAGAGGTCTGATTTATGTCTCTGCGTGAATACAAACCAGGAAATACTTTCCCCGGTGTCATCGGTCGGACAGTTGATAAATCTAGTCCAGCTTGGCCAGAACCGTTGCGATCTAAAGAAGGTACACCCAACGTCCTATTTATCGTTTTCGATGATACAGGCTTTGGGCAATTTGGATGTTACGGAAGTCCCATCAAAACACCCAACCTAGACGTACTAGCCGCCAATGGTTTGCGCTACAACAATCTACACACGACGGCGTTGTGTTCACCCACCCGTTCTTGCCTTCTCACTGGGCGCAATCACCATTCCAACGCCATGTCCTGCATCACAGAAGGTTCTACCGGTTATCCAGGTAGTAATGGGAATATTCCCTTTGAGAATGGGTTTCTCTCGGAGATATTATTACAGAAGGGTTATAACACCTATGCGATCGGGAAATGGCATTTAACCCCCTCAAACCAGCTATCTGCGGCTGGCCCCTATGACCGTTGGCCTCTCGGTCGCGGTTTTGAACGTTTTTATGGTTTTCTGGGCGGAGAAACCCACCAGTATTATCCAGATTTGGTTTATGACAACCACACCGTTAAGCCAGAAAAGACCCCCGCAGAAGGCTACCATTTAACCGCAGACTTGGCAGACAAGGCAATTAGCTTTATCGCTGATGCCAAGCAGGTTGCCCCCGATAAACCCTTTTTCATGTATTTCTGTCCTGGTGCGATGCACGCCCCCCATCATGTACCGAAAGAATGGGCTGATGCCTACGCCGGACAGTTTGATGATGGCTGGGAAGCATACAGGGAAAAGGTTTTTGCCCGTCAGCAGGAAATGGGGATTGTCCCCGCAGATGCTGAACTCTCCCGCCATGATCCCGATGTCCCGCACTGGGATTCCCTCTCAGCCGCAGAAAAACGGCTTTATGCCCGGATGATGGAAGTATATGCTGGCTTTTTAACCCACACTGACCACCATATCGGTCGCTTACTCGACTTCCTCAAAGCGATCGCTGAGTTCGAGAATACCGTAATTATGGTGATTTCGGACAATGGGGCAAGTTCTGAAGGGGGGCCAACTGGTTCAGTTAATGAGAACCTCTTTTTTAACAATGTGCCAGAATCCCTAGAGGAAAATCTCAAGGCACTAGATAAGCTAGGCAGTCCAGAAACTTTCAACCATTATGCTTGGGGTTGGACTTGGGCAGGTAATACGCCTTTCCGCCGTTGGAAACGGGAAACTTATCGGGGTGGAATCAGCGATCCCTTGATTGTCCATTGGAATCAAGGCATTGAGGCAAAAGGTGAAATCCGTACTCAGTACGCTCATGCTATTGACCTAGTGCCGACTGTGCTGGAATTACTGGAAATTGAACCACCAACAACGATTAAGGGTGTTACTCAATCTCCCATTGAAGGTGTCAGTTTTGCCCATACTTTTAATCATAGTACTGTACCTACTAAGCACCTGACCCAATATTTCGAGATGATGGGACATCGTTCTCTTTACTATGATGGTTGGCGGGCGGTTTGTCCTTGGCCTGGTCCCTCATTTGCAGAAGCAGGTCAGTTTTTTGGTGCGGCCATTTCGGCGGAAACTCTTACGGATTTGGATACCCATCATTGGGAACTGTATCACGTCGCCTCAGATTTTTCAGAAAATCATAATATTGCGGCTGATAATCGCCCTAAATTAATTGAAATGATTGCCACTTGGTACGTAGAGGCAGGTAAGTATAATGTGTTGCCTGTGGATGGCAGAGGCGTACAACGATTTGCAGAAGAACGTCCTCAGATTGCCGTCAATCGTAGCCGCTATACTTACTATCCTGATACTCAGGCAATCCCAGCCAATAGTGCCGTCAAGTTGCTCAATCGTTCTCACAGTATTACGGCTGATGTGGAAATTCCCACAGGTGGCGCAGAAGGAGTATTACTGGCTCACGGAGGTAATGATAGTGGCTACTCCTTCTATGTCAAAGATGGCAAACTGCACTGGGTTCATAATTATGTAGCGCGATCGCTCTATCATGTCGAGTCTGGGTCATCTGTGCCGGAAGGTCGTCACCAGTTACGCTTTGAGTTTAAAGTCACGGGTCAACCAGATTTAGCCAAGGGGAAAGGAACGCCGGGTCATGTCCAACTGTATATCAATGAGAAATTGGTTGGCCAAGCCGATGTGCCTGTGACGACTCCCTTAGCACTAGGTCTGACCAGTGGTGTGACTTGTGGCATTGCCCCTGGTGCGCCTGTAACACCCGATTATGAACCGCCTTTCAAGTTTACGGGCAAGATTTATAGTGTGATAGTGGATGTTAGTGGAGATTTGATTCACGATAAGGAAGCTGAAATGCGTACCCTTCTGGCACGACAGTAGAGAGTCAAGTCGCTTCTCTACGAGACGCTGCGCGAACGCTCCAATTAAAAATTATTAATTAAAAATTGCAAGACACTCGCGGACTCGCTAACGCTACGCTATCAGTAGAGCCATGCACCATCCCTTATTACTGGTTCTCGTTAAAGTCACTATTTTTTCTCTGATGTTAGCCATAGGGTGCAACCTCTCTTTTGAAAAGATGCGCTCTTTCTGGCGAAAACCTGCCTTAGTATTCCGTGCGCTTTTAGCGGTTGTTGTGCTGGTTCCTTTAGTAGTTATTCTTCTGCTGAAACTGTTTAACTTACCACCGGCAGTGATGATCGGATTGGCTTTACTGGCAGCTTCTCCGGGTGCGCCTCTGACTACAAAGCGATCGCAACAGGCTGGAGGCAGCTTCCACTACTCAGCAAGTCTTCAGCTAACTCTGGCAATACTGGCGGTTTTTGTTACTCCTATTACCTTGGCAATTTTCGCTACCTTATTTGCGAGTATTTCACAAAAGGTGGCAATTTTAGAAGTTGCCCGACAAGTGATTATGGTGCAGTTATTACCCGTCAGTGTCGGTATTTTGATGCAAAAGTTCGCGCCTACATTTACCCAACAGATTGCTAAACCCTTGACTTTTATTGCTAACAGTCTCTTTTTGGTGCTGGTTGTTTTATTGTGCATCTTAGGGCTGCCAATGTTTTCCAAAGTTGGGGAATTACCACTGGTAGCGATCGCAATTATGGTGATTACCTCTCTAGGAATTGGACACGCTTTAGGCAGATTCGATGATGATACCCAATCTACCTTGGCGATTTTCTGTATTGCTCGCAATTTTGGTTTAGCTTTGTTTATTGCTATTTTGAATCATGTACAACAGCAGGTGATTCCGACGCTGGTGGCTTATCTAATTTTGGGAGCTTTTGTAGGTGTTCCCTACTCAATCTGGAATAAACGCAGATTAGCCGGATTACCCCAGGAAAACTAACCCGTTAGGAGTCAACATTAAACCTAAGAATTTTCACTCAATTTCTTACTGTCCCGCGCACACGCTCCGCCTGACAATCTCGCAGCCAAGCTTTTATTCCTTGGGCAACTGTACCATTGCTACTATCTCGTGGTGGTGTTGGTGGTTGTTTGTTAGCCAAGGAACCAGTTTGAGTCAACATCATTACCAATTGCCAACCATTTTGAGTTTTTGTCAAAAACAACCAATGAAATTCTTCTAATTCAATTGCTTTTCTGTCTATATATTGCCGTTCTAAAGTAGTAAAAAAAACTTGCTCAACTCCCGTTGTAGAACTTTTTTGCTCACCTAAATCATCACCAGCAGGATTTAAGGGTAGAGGTTGAAACTCAGGTCTACCTGCTAACACCATATAGCTGTAAGCATCACTACTTCTTTTACGAAGACGAGCGCGTTGACTGGCGCGATTGGCATAGCCCGGTAAATCTCGCAGAAGTTCATTAGTTAATGTTTCCAGATTTTTTTCTCTACAAGCAGACTTTACACCGCTGTCTGCTTGTAGAGAACGAGTAAGTTGTTGTGAGAATGCTGAGTTGTCAAGACTATTGGCAATTACTAGGCAGAAGGTAGAAACTATGAGGGGGAGTAAGGAAGCAACTATTTTCATGCTTGGTTGTGGGATTTTTTCGTGGGTGATTGACTTGAAATGTCATTGATCATTTGTTAGCGGTTATTTTCCCCCTGCACTCTGCACCCCTGCTTATTTTGTAGTTAACTCCTCAGAAATTCGCTTCCAGGCTAACTCAGGTTCAGCCGCCGCTGTGATTGGACGACCAATTACTAAATAGTTTGCACCAGCTTGAATGGCTTGGGAAGGAGTGAGCGATCGCATCTGATCACCTTTTTCTGCCCAAGTTGGACGCACCCCCGGACACACTAGCAAAAAGTCATCCCCACAGGTTTGTCGCAACTGTGCCACTTCTTGGGGTGAACACACCGCCCCATCTAACCCTGAATCTTTCGCCATCAGTGCCATTTCTAAAGCAAATTCTGGCAACTCTAGGGGAATTTTTAAATCAAATGCCAACTGTCGGGCAGAAATACTCGTCAGTAGCGTAATAGCAATTAATTTCGGCGGTTGAACACCAGCTTGGGCTGCACCAGTCTGGGCTGCTTCTGTGGCTGCTTTGAGGGCATCTACACCAGATGTAGCATGAATTGTCAATAAATCTACGCCATAACGAGCCGCACTGCGACAAGCCCCAGCCACCGTATTGGGAATATCGTGAAATTTTAAATCTAGAAAGATGCGCTTTTGCCGAGACTTTAATATTTCTAAAATTCTCGGCCCAGTGCTAGTAAACAACTCTAAACCAACCTTCCAAAAACTGACTGATTCTAACTTGTCTACCAAAGCGATCGCACTTTCCAAATCAGGCACATCCAAAGCCACGATTATTTTGTCATTTGTCATGAGTTTTTTATTCCCTACTCCCCACTCCCTACTCCCCAATTTACGGTACTAAACGCACAAACTTATTTTTACCAACTTGCAGTACTCGTCCGTACAACTCACTAGGCTCCTGGTAAGTGATATCAACATCGGTGATGCGATCGCCATCTAAGCGTACACCACCTTCTTGAATTTTCCGCCGACCTTCACCTGTACTTTTACACAAGCCACTGGCATTGAGTATAAAAGCCAACTTTGCTGGAAACTGCGGTACTTCTGTCAGGGAAAATTCAGGAACAGCACCTTCTTTACCACCACTTTTCGCTGCTTCTTTAGCTTCATTTGCGGCTTGTTCGCCGTGGTATTGTTTCACCACTTCCCAAGCTAAAAGCATCTGGCGATCGCGCGGATTTTCTGGCAAATTATCTAAAGGTAAATCAGTCAGAAGTTCAAAATACTGCGCCAATAAATTATCGGGAACCCCTTGTAACTTCTGATATTTTTGTCCTGGATGTTCCGACAAGCCGACATAATTACCCAGAGACTTCGACATTTTCTGCACGCCATCTGTACCAATTAAAATTGGTAGCAGTAAACCAAATTGTGGTGTTTGCCCAAAATGACGTTGTAAATCCCGTCCCACAGCAATGTTAAACTTTTGGTCAGTTCCCCCTAGTTCTACATCTGCTTCAACGGCCACAGAATCATAGCCCTGCATTAACGGATAAAGGAACTCATGCAAGAAAATCGGATTCTCTTTTTTATAACGTTCAGCAAATCCTTCCTTAGCTAACATTTGCCCCACCGTCATGGTAGAAAGTAACTCCAAAATTTTCCCTAAATTAAGCTGGGAAAGCCATTCGGAGTTATAACGCACCTCTAACCGTCCTGGTGTGTCAAAATCCAAAATAGGACGCACTTGGTCTAAGTAAGTTTGAGCATTTTGTGCCACATCGGCTTGGGTCAGTTGGCGACGCACCTCAGATTTACCTGTAGGATCACCAATGCGAGCCGTAAAATCACCGATAATCAGAACTGCCGTATGACCAGCATCTTGAAACGCTCGCAGTTTTCGTACTGGTATGCTATGACCAAAGTGAATATCAGCACCCGTAGGGTCAATTCCCAATTTTACCCTCAGAGGTCTGTTACTATTTGCTAGACGTTTCTCTAAACTTTCAATTTCGCTATTAATATCAGTCGGTTGGGGGAATACTTCTACTATCCCACGATGCAGCCAAGAAAAATCTTGCGCCATAATAGGAGATTCGCTATTAACTACACTTTTTATTTGAGAAGTTAGGTTGGTTACATTCACTGGCAATTTGTCCGTTTTTTCATCTGCCAAATTAATATAATTGCAAAAAATTAACCACCTTGCTGCATTTCGATGAATTACAGTTAAATTTACAAGTGAGGAAGTGATATCACCGTGTCGTCTAGGACTCTTGAAAATAAGCAGCCACAACGTCGGCCTTCATCTGGTTTTGAGTTTTTGAAAGGCGTAGGTCAGATAACTGGCGGTACTTTGTTATCTATAACCATGCTGACAAGCTCTATTGTAGCTGGAGGGCTAGTTGGTTTAGCAATTAGTTTCCGCAATTTGCCAGATGTCAGACAACTGCGTAACTTCTTGCCATCAGAAACGACTTATATTTATGACATTAAAGGTAAATTGCTTGCTAGTGTTCACGGGGAAGCTAACCGTGAGGTTGTACCTTTAGATAGAATTTCGCCCAATTTAAAACGGGCGGTACTAGCCAGTGAAGATGGACATTTTTACTCTCACCACGGGATTAATCCTACAGGTGTAGGACGTGCCATTGTAGTTAACGCCGTAGCAGGTGGTGTGAAAGAAGGTGGTTCTACCATCACCATGCAGTTGGTCAAAAATTTGTTTTTGTCGCAAAAACGCGCCATTACTCGAAAATTAGCCGAGGCTGTTTTGGCAATTCGGCTAGAGCAAATTTTAACTAAAGACCAAATTTTAGAAATGTACCTCAATCAAGTGTATTGGGGTCACAATAATTACGGTGTACAAACAGCTGCACGTAGTTACTTTGATAAGTCAGCCGAAAATTTAACTATTGCTGAATCTGCTATGATGGCAGGTTTAATTCAAGCGCCAGAGGAATTTAGCCCCTTTGCGAGTATGAAGCTGGCCAAACAAAAGCAAAAAGAAGTATTGGGGCGGATGCTGGAATTGAAGTGGATTACCCAGCAGGAATATGATGATGCCTTAAAGCAAGAGATTAAACTAGGCAGAATTAGGTCTTTTCAAGGTAGTGCTTTACCTTACGTTTCTAACACTGTGTCTCAGGAATTAGCGAAGAAGTTTGGACGTGACGCATTACTCAAAGGTGGGATGCGAGTTCAAACTACAGTTGATGCTAAATTCCAAATTATGGCTGAAGATACGGTGAAAAAATGGCATAACAGTTTACTTGAACAAGGGTTATACAAAAATCAAATTGCTCTGGTAGCCATTGATCCGCGCACCCATTTTGTCAAAGCCTTGGTAGGTGGTGTAGACTCTAAAGTTAGCGAGTTTAACCGAGCTACACAAGCTCAACGTCAGCCTGGTTCTTCCTTTAAACCATTCGTTTACTATACAGCTTTTGCTACTGGTAAATACACACCAGATTCAACAGTAGATGACTCTCCTGTGAGCTATCGAGATGGTAATGGTTGGTACTATCCCAGAAATTACGATGGTTCATTCCGCGGGCCGATGCCGATTCGGACTGCCTTAGCGCAGTCTCGCAACATCCCTGTAATTAAAATAGGTAAAGCTGTTGGGATGTCTAAAGTTATAGAAACTTGTCGGACTTTAGGCATTATGAGTCCGATGGAACCTGTAACTTCGTTGCCATTAGGTGCGATCGGTGTGACACCATTAGAAATGGCAAGTGCTTATGCTACTTTTGCTAATTATGGGTGGCAGTCATCACCAACAATTATTGCCCGTGTGACGGATAGCAGTGGTAATGTCTTACTAGATAATACTCCTAAACCTCAGTTGGTTCTTGATCCTTGGGCTGCTGCTGCAATTATTGATACGATGCAAACAGTAGTTAACTCAGGAACTGGTAAAGCGGCGGCTCTTGACCGTCCAGTGGCGGGTAAAACCGGTACAACTTCATCAGAAAAAGATATTTGGTTTGTTGGTACTGTGCCACAATTAACAACTGCTGTCTGGGTGGGTAGAGATGACAACAGACAATTAGCCAGCAGTGCAACTGGTGGCGGTATGGTAGCACCTATTTGGAAAGATTTTATGACTAAGGCTCTCAAAGGTGTACCAGTAGAAAAATTCAAATCGCCTTCTCAGTTTCCTCGCCCTAAATCAAATTAAAAGCATTTTTTCAAAAGCCAACGACAGGTGTAGACAGGCGCGGAGGGGAAGTTTCTTCTCTGCGCCTTTGCCTTTCTGCACGAAAGTCTTTGATACCAAATACTTAATTATCTCTAGGGCTGTTTTTCCAGTTCGGCTTTCATCCGTTCTAGGGTGAAGTTCATTTGATCAAACATCTGTTGTGGAGTTATGCCAAACTGACCTAACTGGGTTTTTAACTGTTCTACTGTCATTTGCGCCATAAAATCTTCTGATAGCTCGAAACGCTTCATAAAGATGCGATAGCGATCCATCATGGTTTCCATTTGGTCAATAAACAGCTTTTTGCCTTCGCGGTCAAATTTGCCATAATTATTACCAAGTTTGATTAGGGCTTGGTAATCTTCAAAAAGCTCTTTTGCTTCTTGCTGAACTATTTCAGAATCAAAGAATCCCATGTTGCTTATATTTAACTGAGTACTGACACTCAGCAGCTTATAGTGATGCTTATGTTTTTATTCTAGTCTAGGGGATTCATATAAAAAACCAACTTCGGTTAAAGTACGGTTTTTCATCTTGATTCCAACACTTGACTTTATTTGATTTCTGTTAATTTGATTATGTTCTAGATTGAAAAAGAGAGTGGTAAGTAAGGCTTTGTATCTCTAAGGATTAGCGGCTTTAAAGGTATTACATTGCTGCGGATCACCTGTTTGAATACCTCGCTTAAACCAGCTTACCCTTTGGGCGGAACTGCCGTGGGTAAAAGATTCTGGAACTACATAACCCCTAGCTTGCTCTTGTAAGCGATCATCACCAATACTACTAGCCGCATTTAAGGCTTCTTCGACATCACCAGTTTCCAGAATTTGGCGCGATCGCTCGGCGTGATTTGCCCAAACTCCCGCATAACAATCTGCTTGGAGTTCTTGGCGCACAGACAACTGATTTGCTTCTACCTGATCGGCTCGTTGTTGTAGCGATCGCACTTGATCGGAAATTCCCAACAAATTCTGGACATGATGTCCAACTTCATGGGCGATAACATAAGCTTGAGCAAAATCTCCTGGTGCTTGGTAGCGGTTCTTTAAATCACGGTAAAAGCTCAAGTCAATATACACTTTTTGATCTTGCGGACAGTAAAATGGCCCCACTGCCGAACGTGCAAAACCACAAGCCGATTCCACCGCATTAGAATACAGCACTAACTTCGGATCAACGTATTTTTCACCACTTTGTTGAAATATTTCACTCCAAGTATCTTCTGTATCAGCCAGCACTACGGAAACAAAATCAGCCATTTGGTCTTGGGCTGGTGTCTGCGGTGACTCCGTGACTGGGCGCTCGCTAGGTGCGTTATTCTGTTCTAAAATTACTCTAGGATCACCACCTAATAGCGCCACCACCAGCGATAGCAGTAGTGCGCCAATCCCACCACCAACCACGGGAGCCGAAACTCGCATTCCCCGCTGATCTTCGACGTTTGTACTCCGACGACCTAATTGCCAACGCATAATTACTACTTGTCCAAATCACCAACAAAGCCAAGTTTGCAGTAAGTAAGATAAAATCTATACTTACCTTTTAGGCTGATATTACCGATTTCAGGCGTTAAATTCTTCTACCTGGGGTTAAACTAGCAACAAACAACTGTAATTCTTCAGATAGGTTGTTAATAGGATAAAGTTCAGCTAATCTGCACAAGGCGTTGCTGAATAAAGGGATGAATTAATTTATATAGGTACAATTTGATACTTCAAATAATGAAGTAATAATTTAATTGAGTGTCTCAGCATTTGTTCTGATTTGGAATAGCATAAAGTTTTTCTGTGAAGGCGTGCAAGATAATGACGTAATCGGGTATTTTCATTTTCTACTCGCGTCATATATGTTTTACTCACAATTTGGTCTCCATCTGGTATAAAACTGGGGTAAACTTTCCAGCCATCGGTCACATAAAAATAGCTTTCCCACTGTTTCACAATTTCCCATAATGGCTCGAATGTTTCCGCACTATGGTCTCCTAAGACCCAGGCTAAAATACCTTGAGTAAAGTGATTTACTGCTGTCCACAACCAGATTTTGTTTTTTTTGAACCTATGAATGTCTCTAATTCATCTAGTTCTCCAACTTCTGGTACAGCATCTTCTTGGGGTACGTCTGGCAGCTTTTCTCCTCTTTGTTTTACCCAAGAGATTATAGTAGTATGATGTACACCTTTAACACGTTCAATCCCACGAAAACCCATCCCATTAAGATACATTTTTAAACATTCTTGTTTAAGTTCCTCTGAGTATCCTTTTGGCGGATCGTACACATCAATAAATTGGCGATCGCAGTTAGTACAGATGTGATTTTGTTTACCTCTCCGTTTTCCATTCTTTCTAATTTCCGTAGACTCACAGTATGGACATTGCACAGTAGATTACCTCAATTCATCCCTCTATTATGCAACGCCCTGCACAAATATTCATCAGGAAGAAAAATTTATGGGACTGTTTGACCAAATTCTCGGTGCTGTTACTAATCTCAATCAACAAGGTGGCTTGGGTCAACTAGGCGATATTATCAACACCTTACAACAACTGAGCGATCGCACTGGTGCAGATTCCTCGACTATCCAAACGGTTTTGGGGATTGTGGGCAATTATGTACGCTCTTCTTTACAAGAAAAGCAAGCTACCAGCGGCGCAGATGAAGCTCAAGCTTTAGTAAATCAATATGCTGGTACTTCTCCTAATCCGCAAGCTGTAGATTCGCTGTTTTCTGGGGAGATGCAGCAACAAGTGGCTGAAACAGTTTCTCAGCGCACTGGGTTAGATACTGGAACTATTCAACAATTACTACCTTCAATAGTGCCAGTAGTTCTGAATTTTTTACAATCAGGTGCTAACGCTCAAAATCCCCAATCTGGTAGTAATTCTGTATTGAGTAGCTTTTTGGATGCAGATGGGGATGGCGATGTGGACATTACTGATGCGATTCGCTTGGTTAGTAAGTATCTCGGCAAATGATAGGGTTTGTTTAAACAAAATACATACGTTCATTCTGACGACTGACGTATGTATTCAGTAACATACTTTTGCCTTTTGCCTTTTACTTTTTAACTTTTTTATTAGCCGCCACTCACAGGTGGAATCAGTACCACTTCATCACCATTTTGCAGTAATGTATCTGGTTCAACAAAGATTAAATTGATCCCAAAGCGAGTGATGTCACGCCATTTAGAGAGTTCTGGGCGTTCTGCAATCAGGCGATCGCATACAGCTTTTACAGGTGTAGCTTCAGGAAATTCCAAGACCAATTCTGAAATTCCAAAGGCTTCTTGATAAGCAGCGAATAATTTTACCGTGACTGTAATTGCAGATTTAGACATACAAAAGCTTGGTATTCTAGAACTTTTCTCAATCTAGAGTTTCCCAGACCTAACAATGAAACAGCAAGTTGAGAAACTGCCATTTGTATTCACTAGCACAAATTAGATGTTGCTAATGTAGTTAGCAAAAATACTATCATCCATTCGTCCAGAAAAAATGATGAGAAAATTAAACTGAAGCAATGCAAAAGGTTACTTGTTAAGGCTGGGGAAGACTCTAGCATTACTCCCAAGTTGATACATCTCTTAGCACATCAGGGATTTCTCCCATCTCTAGGGGAAATTCCAACAAAGTTTCTCTGTAACCTAAATACCCAGACTCAGCAAATGACAACAGCATTCGCTTGAGTGCAAACCAAACTTCTGACTCATATTCCCAATCACTATAGCGCGAAGCCCGACCCGCAATGGAACGTAGCGCCCAAAAATAAGAATTTCTCACCACCGAACCGCCTTTCTTAAACTCTGGCAAGTCTTGATGGTGAAGAAATAATACTTGATTGTCGATTCTGGCTTTCATACCAGCCATTTTAATTGATTGAGACGGAATATCTCATATCTACAAACTGGAACTTAAGCCTAAACGGAAAGTAAATCCAGGACTATAAATGCGATTCACTCGCTCGTATTGCTCACCCAGTAAGTTTTCTAAATAAACTGTCAGTCCTAAATTGCCCGCTACAGGAATGCGACCACTAAAATCTAAGTTGAAATAGGATGGGACAAAATCTGTATTTTGGTCTCCGGCTCTATTAAATAAGGCTCGACGCGCACCACTGTTGTATGTCATATACAAGTTAGCTTGCCAACCAGAATTTTGATACCCAATACCACCTTGCAGTAAAGAATAGGGAATCAAACCTAACTGTAAGCCTCTTTCTGTACCTGTTTTAATTTGAGCATCTGTATAGGTATAGTTGAGAAAAGTTGACCAGCCAGAATTTAGTTTTAGTTGTAAGGCTGCCTCTAAACCATTGGTATCTACTAGCCCAATATTTGTCCATCGTCCGGCTATCACGCCCAGACGATTATCTATGCTGCTGCCGAAATAAGTAAACTGTCCAGTCAAATTTTCTGCAAATTTGACATCTAATCCCGCAGTCCAACTAGAGCCTGTTTCTGGGTCTAAATCAGGGTTTGGTTCCCAACCATGCACTGTGTCATAAACATATAACTGGTCTAGTCCGGGGTTGCGTTGTCCGCCAGCCCAACTTCCACGCATGGCTAGTGTTGGTGTCAGAGCATAACGTAAGCCCACGCTAGGATTGAGATAATTACCAAACTCTGTATCAAAGCTTTGTCTGAGTCCTAAATCGAGTTGAAAATTTTTGCTGATATTCCAACTATTGACAGCAAATAAAGCTGTGTTTAATAAATCTCTGTTTTCAGTTTCATTATTAGTAATGCGATTTGGGTCGCTACTTAATACATCACCATTTAAGTTAGTATTTTTTAAATCCAATCCCCAACGTAATTTATTGCTCTGGCTTAATTGCCACTCATGGTCTACTCTGGCTGATAACTGTTGTGTATCTAAAGCACCTGTACGATAAAAGTTACCTGTCGGGCCATAAGTACTGAAATAGTCTTGATTGTAACCAATTGTAGTTGTGAGATTAGAGCGATCGCCATTACCTAAACGAGTTTTCCAAGATAAACCAATATTCAAGCCATCATGGTCTAAACGGTCTCTTTGTAAAGGGAAACCAAAAAAGATTAAACCTCGACGGCTACTCAGGGCGGTAACATCTAAATTCAAAGTATTTCGAGAATTTAAATCTAAACCAATGTTGCCAAAATAACTGCTTGTGGCTGTATCTGCATTAGATAAAAAACCTTGAGAATCACGGTTAGCTGCGCCTACAGGAACACGATAACGGTTATCGGTAAAAAATCTTTCAAAACTGAAATTATATCTAGCCGCACCAACTGAACCACCAAAACTAGTCTGTTGATTATTTAAGCTGAATGAGCCATATTCCACACTACCCGTTAGCTTTGGTTTGCCATAACCTTCTTTGGTGATGATATTCACAACGCCACCAAAAGCTGAGGAACCATACAAAGTAGAAGCGACACCACTAGATAATTCTACTCGCTCGATTGATTCCACAGGAATACTATTTAAATCAGTTGTGCCATGATAAGTGTTGACATTATTATTAATCTGTCTGCCATTAATCAAAAATACAGACTGATTAATTGAAGCGCCTCGATAATATGTACCTGTGTGAATATCTGCGCCACGACCAACATCATTAATCGTAAAACCAGGTAATCTTTTTAATACATCAGCAACACTAGTAGCACCCTGCTTTTGAATTTCTTCTTTTTCGATTACATAAACAGGTGTGGAACCAGAGAAAGTATCTTGTTCTCCAATTACCTCTGTAGAAATATCTGCATCTTCAACAGTTTGTGTTTCTACTTCTGGCTGATTTTCTGGATTAAATTCTATATCATTACTCGTTTCTTGAGTTAATAATTCAGCATTAATAATAGGTAACTCAATTTCTTTTAAGTCAGGAATACTTGTTGTTATTGGCGTTACTTCATTGCCAGTTTGTTGAATTTCAATTTCAATGGCTTCAGCAGGCAAAGTTATGAACAAATTTGGTAAAGCAACTAGCAGCCAATAATTCTTTCTCACGTTTTGTCTCACACCCAGTAAAAACTATCACCAATGGGTATTGTTACGGTTATTGCAAAATCTTGTCAAACGACAACCTGTCATATTTACAGGAAGTAATTGTTGAGAAAAGAAGCAAATATTATGGTATAAAAAGCTATAAAAATAGAGTCATGATTCTCATTTCTGTAGGGACGAACAGTCGTTCGCCCCTATTTGTGAATTATTCTTCAAGCTACTTCAACTGCAAGTTGAATTTCGTATTGCAAGCGCTGGAGTAGATCTATAGTTGTCTCGTAGGCAACTTTTTGGTTTTTGTGTTCAAAGTACTCAGATGCCTTGTTCAAATCAGCGATCGCTCTTTGATGGTACCCTAGATAATACTGAGCAATACCTCGATTCAGGTAAGCTTGGCCATTACTGGGATCTAGCCGAATAACTTCCGAAAAATGATTGACTGCGCCTGTGTTGTCGCCATTACGACCACACACACAACCAAGGTTAAAATAGGCTCGATAATCCTTAGCGTTGAAACGAATCGCTAAATTAAAGTCGTGCATTGCTGCGGGTAAATTATGCAGATGAAAATGAGCTAAACCCCTATCGTTGTAAATATCTGCAAATAATACATTGGCTACTTGAGGAATTTGCGTTAATGCCAGATTAAAATCATTAATGGCCGATGTGTGATCACCCAGGGTATTATGAGCTACGCCTCGATTATAGTAGGCACGAAAATCATGAGGTTTGTGAGCGATCGCTAAATTATCATCGTCAATAGCACTGATATAATTACCTTGCCGGTAATGTGCTAAACCCCGATTTAGATACGCTTCCAGATTATTTGGGGAATAATTTATAGCTGCGGTACAATCAGCGATCGCTTGATGGTAATCTTGTAAATAGAGATAAGCAAGACAGCGATTACTGTAAGCAGAAGTGGTTTTTCCTTGCTGTTCAATTACTTGGTCAAAATGCTCTATCGCTTCCTCATAGTTACCTTGCTGCATCTGTATTACACCTAAATGAAACGAATCACTTGCTATTTTTTGGGTAAGCAATGTAGGTGATGCAGGTAAAAACTGAATAGCAAAAGTTAGAGGAAACACAACTAGCAAACTGAATAAAAACCGCCCAAAATTAGTCATAAGTACTAGCGACAATTTCGGCAACAATAAAATCGGCGGGACAATTAGCCCCGCAGTTTGTAGAGATCTATACTAACTCTACTTCCAAGATTTGTCTGCTTGTTCTAGTACGTAAGCAGCTACATCTTCAATTTGGTCAGGTTTTAGACGGCCTTTAAAAGCAGGCATAGCATTTTTACCATTTGTTACTTGAGCAATAATGGCCTCTGCTGAGTTCATGCCATACTTTTCTAAATCTTCTTTTTTCAAGGTCTTTTGAGCATTAACTAAATTTTTACCACCTGCGTGACAAGAAGCACAATTAGCACTAAATACTTTAGCTCCATTGGCGGTATCTGCTGCTAATGCTGGGCTGCTGAAGGCAAATGTGAAAATAGCAATGCCTAACAGCATAACTGAAATGATTTTTTTCATGGAGTGTTCTCTCTGAAACCAACTTTAATTGCGGACGATATCATTCACAATTGTCAGTTGATTAAATTACCTGCGTCAAAAGACAGGCTGTCAAACTTCGCTGTAATAATTTTGAATAGCCATATCTAATGAGTTAAGAAAAGCTCATATCAGAATCGGCGATCGCACTCTTGCTATACTCACAATCAGTATGTAATTGGTAGCTGAATATTAAAGTATGAAATGAAAAAAACTAGTAATGGCGTGTTAAGCCTTAAATGTTGCAATATAAATTAGTTTTATCCGCGTTCATCGGCGGTTAATTTGTTCTAATTTCATACCCTTTTTAGCCTTGTCACGCCACTATAGCAGTCCTAAATTATTTGTAAACTAAAGATCCCCGACTTCTTTAAGAAGTCGGGGATCTGAGCCTCTCAACGTTCATAAATCAAATAGGATTGCCACAGCATAGGTCGGCGGAAATAAACAGACCATTTGGAATTGCTAAAAGGCTTGTGGTATCACTATTCTTTCTTTTTCCTTTTGACTTTTGCCTTGTTTTACTAGCCTATTTTTTATTACTTTGCTGCTAAAATTGTCAGGTTTTCTCCTGTGACGCGACAAATTCGCCAATCATCTAAAATGCTGGCTCCCATACTACGGTAGAATGCTTGGGCTGGCTCGTTCCAATCTAAGACACTCCACTCTAAGCGTCCACAATTTCGCTCTACAGCAATTTGCGCGAGTTTAGTTAACAACGCTTTACCAATACCTTGACGGCGATAATCTGGTAAAACAAACAAGTCTTCCAGATAAATTACTGGCTTGGTAAGAAAAGTAGAATAGTTGTGAAAGAATAAGGCAAAGCCTACAGCCTGTCCTTGGTATTCTGCCAAGATAGCCTCGATATATTTTGGCGAACCAAATAGATGCTCTTGGAGTGCCGCAACATCTCCTGTGACGGCATGAGATAATTTCTCATACTCCGCCAACTGTTTAATTAATTGAAATAGTACGTTGCTATCAGCAGGTTCAGCAAAACGCAAAATTAAATCGGTCATTAGTTCAATACGGTTGCTAAAGTTTACCCTGCTGTTAATTATTAGCAGCCAATTTCGACATTTTCTAGGATACCAAGTGCATCGGGTATGAGAATGGCAGTGGAGTAGTAGGCAGTGACAAGATAAGAAATAATCGCTTTCTCGTTGATACCCAAAAACCGCACAGATAAACTGGGTTGGTATTCATCAGGGATACCCATTTTGTGTAGACCTACTACCCCTTGGTTTTCTTCTCCGACACGGAATACCAAAATAGAGCTAGTACCCTCCTTGGTGATCGGAATTTTGTTAGAAGGAAAAATCGGATAGTTGCGCCAAGCAGGTACAATCTTGCCATTTACCTCTCTGCTGGGGGAATAGATTCCACGACGGTTACACTCCCGGCCAAAAGCAGCGATCGCACGAGGATGAGCTAGGAAAAAATGGGATTTGCGCCGTCGAGACAGCAATTCATCAAAATCATCTGGAGTTGGTGGCCCGGTGCGGGTATAAATGCGTTGCTTGAGATCAGCATTGTGCAACAACCCGAAATTAGGGTTATTCAGCATTTCGTATTCTTGCCGTTCCCGCAACGCTTCAATAGTCAGCCGTAATTGCTGCTCTGTCTGGTTCATCGGTTCATTGTAGAGGTCAGCAACTCGCGTATTCATCCGTAGAATGGTTTGCGCGACGCTTAACTCATACTCCCGTGGATTCAAGTCGTAATCAGCAAATGTTGTGGGCAACTCAGTTTCCGGACTGTGACCCGCAGACATAGCGATCGCCGCTTGATTATACCTATCCTGGGGTTTGCTCAATATTGCTCTCAAGCGATCGACCTGGGTCTGCAAGGCTTCAGACTGGTTGAGCAACTCCCGAAACGCTTGTACTGGCAAAGACAAAACTATGCAGCGGGTAACAGCTTTTAGGCTAACCTCCCAAGTTTCCTGAGATAGAACTATAGCTTCGCCCCCAAAACAATCGCCATCAGCTAGAATATCCCGTAAAGCTTCCGCCTCATATCTGCCTGCCTTCAGCTGATTAACTTTACCATGAGCAATTAATAACACGCGATCGGCTGCTTGACCTTCCTGTACAATTACCTCACCAGGGGCAAATTCTTGTTGCACAAAGCGGTCTGCTAAAGCGTTGAGTACCTCAATATCCTCAAACCCGCGCAGTAAAGATAGTTCACAAAGTGTTTGGGGAATGACTCTTACTTGATTCCCTATATTGCTAAAGCTAACCCGTCCATTGCCAACAGGATATGTCAAGCGACGGTTAACCCGATAAGCCCCACCCGTAACTTGCACCCAAGGCAACATCTGTAACAACCACCTAGGAGTAATGCCCTGCATCTGGGGCTGGGTTTTCGTGGTTTTGGCTAAATTCCGCGCCCCTTTGGTGCTTAAGCTCATCTGGAGTTGCCTGTTTTCTTGGTCTAAATCAGGCCTAATCAAAGCATCTGTCATACAGTCAACGTTTCATCCGACTAAATTGACATTCATAAAAGAGAGCATTGGAGAGTAGGAGCAAACTTTCATTAGCCCCTACTTTGGAGAGGATGTCCAACTACTTAGAGACCAACTTCTACATCTTCAAGAATGCCTAGAGCATCAGGAACAAGAACGGCTGTAGAGTAGTAAGCACTAACTAAGTAAGAAATAACGGCCTTTTCGTTAATACCCATGAAGCGGACAGACAAACTAGGCTGATATTCATCAGGAATACCAGTTTTATGCAGACCAATGACACCCTGGTTAGTTGCTCCCACACGCATTAACATGATGGAGCTAGTACGCTCTTTGGTAACGGGAATCTTATTGCAAGGATAGATGGGAATACCACGCCAAGCTGGAATTGCACTATTACCCATAGGGATAGGATCGGGATAGAGTCCTAGGCGGTTGCATTCCCGACCAAAAGCAGCAATAGTGCGGGGATGAGCTAAGAAAAAGCTCGGTTCTTTCCAAACAATAGAGATCAACTCATCAAGATCGTCAGGAGTTGGAGGGCCACTGCGGGTAAAGATGCGTTGTTGGAGATCAGCATTGTGTAACAGTCCGAAGTCACGATTATTAATCATTTCGTGTTCTTGGCGTTCCCGTAATGCTTCAATGGTGAGGCGCAATTGTTCCTCAGTCTGATTCATGGGTTCGTTGTAGAGGTCAGCAACCCGTGTGTTGATTTGCAAAATGGTTTGAGCAACACTTAACTCATATTCTCGTGGATTGATTTCATAATCTGCAAAAGTCCCAGGTAATACTGCCTCTGCAAGGTGGCTGGAGGTAATATCAATCGAGGCTTCCCCGTATTGGTTTTTGGGTTGGCGCAATTTTGCCCGGAATTGATCTACTTGCGTTTGTAAAGCTTCAGACTGGTTAACCAGGTTTTGAAAGGCTGCTTGAGGCAGAGACAAAATGGTGCAACGGGTAATGGCTGTGAGAGTCACATCCCAAATATCTTGGGATTCCACTAAAGCGTAGTCACCAAAATGGTCGCCATCAGCTAATACAGCCAAAACAACTTGATCGTCATATTTGCCTGGGCCAATTTTATTGACCTTACCATGAGCAATCAACAATACTTGATCAGCTGCTTGACCTGCCTGTATGATCACATCTCCGGCAGCAAATTCCTGTTGCACAAATTGACTAGCTAAAGCATTTAATACCCCGGCATCTTCAAATCCCCGCAACAAAGGTAACTCAGTGAGTTCTTGCGGAATAACCTGTATTTGAGCGCCTGTATTAGTAAAGCTGACTCGTCCATCCCCAACTGTATAGGTTAAGCGGCGGTTGACCCGATAGCTACCACCCACTGTTTCTACCCAAGGCAGCAGTTTTAAGAGCCACCGTGAGGTAATGCCCTGCATCTGGGGTTGGGTTTTGGTGGTTGTTGCCAAATTACGCGCCGCTTCGGTCTGCAAACTCATTGGCAATTGCTCAATTTGATTTTCTAAGGGAGTATTTGCTGTATTAGTCATGATGAATCTCCATTGATAGTGTTTATTGACAAACTATTTGATTGACCGGAATCAAGACTCAGATTGAGCTAACCTTTCCTTCCTAACAGGGTTCCGATTTTGGTCGCTGAAGTCCCTAACCCTGTTGGACTACTCAGTAAGTTATGCACCACTGGCTGAACATGGGTTTGAGTTGTTTGCTGACCAATACTTGGTTTAATCTGAGTCGCCGCAGTGCCTAAGCCTGTAGGGCTTTGAAGTAAACGCTTTTGGGTTGAGTTATTCCGCAATTCAAATTCCTGATAGCGGTCTACTGCTCTATGCCATTTGAGTACCCCACACATCCACTGTTCTAATTTCTTGACGTAGCCGTACAGTTTCTTGCGGGTATTTGTATCTAGTCCGAAATCATCACATAAGGCAGGGAGTTCAGTAGCAACAATATGTTCAAACTGAATGGCACGAGAGGTCATCAGGTCGTTAACAATTGCTACAGCGTGGGGGATATCGCAGTTAAGGAAATTCTGAACCGCCAGCACACCGTTATTAATCTCGCCCTCGAATTCAATTTCTTTTTGATAAGAAAAAATATCGTTCGTCAGACAGGCGAAATCAGCTGCCGAATTATCGATATTCTGCATAGTTCGAGTGTGAAAGATTTCCGGTGGGATCTCATCTCCTTGAGAAAGTCGAGACAGACTCATGGTTAGATCGGAGCCAAAGGTCTTTCGACGCATTTCCACATAGTCTATCGGGTCGGGAATGCGATTTTGGATTTGGTTAGCCAATTCCCATAACCAACTTTCTGTCATATCTTCAATCGCTCGACGAAACTGACGACGAGCATTAGGGGTCATGGGGCCAGCCGTTCGCATCCAAATATCCGCTAAACCCCGTTCGACTGGGTTGGTGGCTTCGGGAATGGCATCTCCATCAAGAGGCATAAAGGCAGATAACCGAGAGTTGAAGATTTTCGCCCCAGCCATGTTGCGGCTATAGCCATACAGTGCAGGGAAGTAGTCATCAGCATAAGTTCCCCAAACTAACCAGCAGGCTGTGATATTTAACTCAGCACTAGAGCCATTGGGATGAATATAAGCACCACATAAGGCTACGTCAGCCACATCAAATTTGTGGTCATCCCAGATGAAAATGCCTGGCATTCCTGGCAGTACGTCCAGCATCCCCATTTGACGCGCCCATTCTTTAGAATGCCGCCTAGCCTCTTCTAGATGGGTATTCAAACTGGTGGAAAAGGGCATATAAAACTGTGGTAGGGTGACTGGCCCTACAGGTTGATAGGGAACATGAGTGAAGCTTTTAAAGCGTTTTAGTCCCAAACTATCGTGTAAGTCTCCCAGACGGGCGGCCGATGTGCCTAGTCCAATAGGGCCGCCTAAAAACCAGCTTGCTGTGGAAGATTTGTCTGATGTCTGGTTCATGTAGCGGCTCGATCGCATGTGCCACTCATGACCTCCTGATTGCCAGTCCTGAAGTCCTTTGGCATATAGAACGACTTTCAGACGCTCATCAGGAGTCAGACTATATTCCTCAAACAAGGAAGGAAGCTCTGTGACAAAGGTGTTCTCGAACTGTTGCACTCTAGATGTGAGTAAGTCGTTAGTGAGGTTGGCCGCCTCTTGGGTACTCACATCAAGGAATCGTTCTAAAACCAAGATACAGTTAGCATTTTCCCCTTCTTCTTCTACTTCTCTTTGGTAAGAGAGGATGTCATTTCGCAGATGTACCCCATCAGAAAAAGTGTCTTTGAGAACACGCAAGGGTCGAGTGCGCGCGATCACAGCCGGAATTTCTGCCCCAACCGCGTGTTCCACTAGGTTAGCTGACCAGGGCGCTCCCCCTACCTTACGGCGCATCTCAATGTACTCAATGGGGTTAGCAACTCGATCCTGGCTGATATTGGCGAGTTCCCACTGAGATTCTTTCAGAAGATTGATTGTACTTTCCGAAAATCGAATTACCCAGTCTTGGGAGGCATTGGGAATGGTGCGATTCCAAAGGTCGACTAAACCTCTTTCTACGGCATTGGTCGGTTCTGGCGGCGTTTTTTGGGGATGCACAGGCATAAACGCTGGTAGTCTATTGAGGTACTTCTTGGCACCCACCATATCTTGGGTACGCTTATAAAGCTCAAGGAAGTGATCGTCGAAGAAAAATACCCAAACATACCAGTCAGTTACCAGATTGAGCATCTGTTCATCGGCATCTGGATGGGTATAGGAACACAATAGTGCGTAGTCATGGGCATCAAACTTGCGCTCATCCCAAATTCTATAATCTTCTGAGCCTTCTGCTCCTCCCAAAATTCCCATTTCATAAGCCCAAGCTTTAGAATGTACCCGTGCTGCTTCCAGGTTTGGGTTCAACCGTGCTGGCCAAGGTACATAAAAACTTGGCAACTTAAAAGGTTGCTTCTTTGAAGTCATTGTCCGTTTATACCTATGAGTTTAAGCTCATTGTTTTGATTGAAATCTTGTCAATTTCATATTTGCGGTTACTATTTAATAACTATGAGGCTTCTCCTTTTAATCAGAAATTCCATAAGTTCCTTTCACTAAAATGTATTGAAACTGTTTAATTTCAGCCACTTGTTACTGTATCCAACCAAATCAATTAAGTGGCTTTTTCGGAAAATTTGATTATGCAATAGCCTGAATAAATGTATACAAAAACAACCATCAATTGCTGCTTTGAAAAACTAGTTCTACTGTCCACAGCAACTCGAACTTACCAAAAAAAATGGTGACATTCCTGTTTAATTAACTATTATTTTTGCTTCATCTCTAAAACTTGCTATAAATATCTTTCCGTCAAATAATCTCAGCTTTATAAATAAAATGCAATAGGAGTTAAAAACTTTATTTATGATGAATGGGATAGTTAAGACATTTAAGAAAATAATTAAACAGACAGTTAAGACAGTTAAGATATTTAAAAGAATAATTGAGTAGATCAGGAAGTTAATAATTAATTTTTTTTAAAAAATAATAAGTAATTTAGTCATTGCCAAAGACAGCAATGCAATGATGTGAGTTAATCAAATCCTATTGAGTCTCAGAGTAGTTAAAAAGCTTCGTTCCCAATTTCCATCTAGAAAAACCAATCCACAGAGAAATAAGTACTAATACTATTTCACTTTATGGATAATACAAATACAGGTATAAGGGCGAACGGAAGTACTCTGCGGAAATACTAAGAGCGAATGCCCCTACAGGTTCTTGTATGTGTATCAAAATTTTGATGACATGGTATAAATCTAGATTTAGCTAAGACTTATATGGGACTTTTGACTGTCCTACAGAGATTTTTTCTCTAGAAAGATAACGTAAAAAGCACCAGATTTGCGGCTTTAGCCCAATTTTTAGCATCAATTTGCATCCCTGCTTCTAAAAGCAGGGAGAGTTAATATCTATAGATGTCTTAAGCACTATAACTATAGCTATCACTTTTGACTTTTGACTTTTAAATTAGCCAACCTTTCAGACGTTTAGCAATGTGCGGACGGCGTAATTTTCGCATGGCTTTGCTTTGAATTTGGCGTACTCGTTCACGCGACAAGTTGAACATATTGCCAACTTCTTCTAGAGTGCATGGTTCACTGGTTGTGAGTCCATAGCGTAAAGATATTACGTCTTTCTCTCTAGGAGTTAGCACATCACCTAAGACTTCCCAAATCTCCTGGCGCATCATGTTTTCATTCATTTTTGCTTCGGGAGAGAGGTTGTCCTCGTCTTCTAATAAGTCCATCAATTCGGTGTCTTCTTCTTTACCGACACGGTGGTTGAGAGAAAGTGCTTGGCGGCGTAGTTGTTGTAGTTGGCGTAATTGTTGAACGGTCATTTCCAAAGAAGCGGCCATTTCTGCTTCTGAGGGGTTGTGACCAAGTTTTTGTTTAAGTTCGCGTTGAGCTTTTTTGAGTTTGTTAAGTTTTTCAACAATATGAATTGGTAGGCGAATTGTGCGAGCATCGTTAGCGATCGCTCTGGTAATTGCTTGTCTAATCCACCAGTAAGCATAAGTCGAAAACTTATAACCTTTATCGGGATCAAATTTTTCTGTAGCGCGATTTAAACCCATCGCCCCTTCTTGAATTAAATCTAGAAAAGGCACTCCGCGATTTAAATATCTTTTGGCAATTGATACAACTAATCTCAGGTTCGAGCGAATCATTTTGCGTTTCGCTACTCGACCTTGATATAAGCGGCTTTCTAATTGCTTTTCTGTTAAATCTAATTGAGCAGCTACTTGGACTTTAGTTGGTTGTTGTCCCAGTTGCTCTTGTAAGGCGGCTTGAATTTCTCTGACTTCTTCTAAAAATCGAACTCGCCGCGCTAATTCTACTTCTTCATCTGGTTTCAGCAGCGGATAACGTGCCATTTCTTTAAAAAATGCACCTACAGCATCATCATGCTCGGTTTTGTTATATCCTGAAGGTCGAGCCGCTGCCATCTCATCCCCATCACGTTCCTCTGAGTCGAGATTTTCTGGAATTGGGGATTCTTCTTCTACCAATATTTCTAAACTTTCGAGTAGTTGCTCTTCTGTCTCGACAGCGTTTTCCAGTATTTCCATTGTTCCCAATTCAGCAATATTCATAGTTTCCTTTAGGGATGGTTGCTTTGTTTGGTACATAATTCCTTGACAGCTACTCGCTTGCAATTTGGTAGTTTCCCCTTAGAAACAAATGCACCCTCTCTATAGCAAAGTACAAGTTTCTACTAATTACTTAGCAAAACCAAAAATTCTTTTCTAGCTGTCATTTTTTGGTTCCTGCTAGATAGAACCCTCTCACCAATACTGGTTATTGCACCTAAAAATTAATTGTCTCAGGTTCTAACAGATATACTTCTTATTTTTTGATTAATCCCTAAATCTGTCAAACTCCCTCAACCATCCTCAACCTTAAAAAATATAAAAGAAACAAAGTAATTAGTACCATTTCTTAAAATTTCCTATATTTTTATAAAGTTTTTCAGTGTTAGGGGTAGGAATTAATGGCGAAATTTAAAGTCTTGATTTTGGGGTTATGAGAATTTCATAAAATTTTCTAAAGGTCAAAATTTCAATAATTTAATTAACTGAAATCAATTATTTGTATAAAAGCATCTCATATACACCAATAATTGAATATCTATCAATGGGCGGAAAAAGGCTATGCCATATTTCGTAAATAGGCAAATGATTTCATAAATAGTCAGAGATATATTTGTGTTTTTATCGTGGGTGGACTTCAAATATTTATTGCACGTATAGCTAAGTTTGATTTGTCTAGTACGTTACATAACAGGAAACTTATCAAGTATCATTAGGGATAAAAGTAGTGCGAAATACATTTTACCTTTTATAGAGAAAAAACTTTGATTTTTGAGAGCTAAGTGAAGGGATAATAAATTCCTGTCAATAAAAAACAAAAAATATGTATATTAATGACTTAAATTTACAAAATTTAGTAGTTGCGGAGCCAGGAGAATCGTACCAAGCCCAAAATTTGGGTAATCGCTACATTGAAGTTTTGGTAGACTGCCCAGGAGCTACAGGATTATTTACATACCGATTGCCACCGCAGTTAGAAGTAACACCAGGGGATATATTAACTGTGCCATTTGGCGCACAACAATTAGGAGCGATCGCCATTCGCTTATTAGCAACGCCTAATTTAGCGGCAGACAAAATTCGGGAAGTAGAAGATGTTGTAAGTGTGGGGTTTTTTCCCAGCCATTATTGGGAATTATTAAATCGAGTGGCGACATATTACTATACGCCCTTGATTCAAGTGATTCGTGTCGCTTTACCGCCGGGATTATTAGGGCGATCGCAACGTCGCATCAAATTAACTCAACTGAGTCAAGAGCAAACAACCACAAAATTATCAACTGTCAATTTTCTGAGTCCCGCCGCCCAGCAAATTCTCCAACTTTTACAGACTCAACCATCGGGAGATTACAGCTTTGCCTATTTGCAACAAAAAGTTAAATTTACCTATCGGGGAGTACGGGAGTTGTTGCGCTTGGGTTTGGTAGAAAGTTATTTAGAAGCGCCACGACTAACTCGCCCCAAATTACAAAAAGCTGTCACACTAATTGATGCCAGCGATCGCGATTTAACTCAGCGTCAACGAGAAATTATCGAAGTCTTGCGCCGTCGCGGTGGGGAATTATGGCACAGCGAACTACTCCAAATTTGTAGCGCCAGTTCTTCTATCCTCAAAACCTTGGCACAAAAAGGTTACATCGTCATTGAAGAACGGGAAGTTTTACGGGCAGAACAAAGTCCGACATTACCCCAAGATCAGCCAAAAACCTTAAATGTTGCCCAAGCTAACGCCTTAGCAACTATCAATAGTATCAATGGATTTGCTCAAGTCTTGTTACATGGAATCACAGGTTCCGGCAAAACCGAAGTATATTTACAAGCGATCGCTCCACTACTGCATCAAGGCAAATCAGCTTTAGTTTTAGTCCCAGAAATTGGACTCACACCCCAACTCACCGATAGGTTTCGCGCTCGTTTTGGTAACAAAGTCGCCGTTTATCACAGCGCCCTTTCCGAAGGCGAACGTTACGACACTTGGCGACAAATGCTCACAGGTGAACCGCAAGTTGTCATCGGCACACGTAGTGCAATTTTCGCCCCCTTACCCAACCTTGGTTTAATTATCTTAGATGAAGAACACGACAGTAGCTTCAAACAAGATTCTCCCATCCCCACCTACCACGCCCGCACCGTCGCCCAGTGGCGGGCTGAGTTAGAAAATTGTCCTCTAGTTTTAGGTTCGGCTACTCCGTCGCTGGAGAGTTGGGTGAGTGTGAGGAGGCAGGGGGCAGGGGGCAGGGGGCAGGAGTTAGGGGGCAGGGGGCAGGAGGTAGAGGAAAATTCTTCGACTCAGCACTCAGCAAGCACTCACTACTTATCACTACCAGAACGCATCAACTCGCGCCCATTACCACCGGTTGAGGTAGTAGATATGCGGCTGGAATTACAGCAGGGGAATCGGTCAATTTTTAGTCGCAGTTTGCAAGCAGCTTTAGGAGAACTGCAAGAAAAAAAACAACAGGGAATTTTATTTATTCATCGCCGGGGACATAGTACCTTTGTGTCTTGTCGCAGTTGTGGCTATGTGATGGAATGTCCCCACTGTGATGTGTCCTTAGCCTATCACCATACAGAAGAGGGAGCGCCCCAATTATTGCGGTGTCATTACTGTAATTATGGGCGATCGCATCCCAAATTCTGCCCCGATTGCAGTTCGCCTTACTTAAAATTCTTTGGTAGCGGAACGCAACGCATTACCCAGGAATTAGCCAAAGAGTTTCCCCAATTGCGTTGCATCCGCTTTGATAGTGATACCACCCGTAACAAAGGCGCACACCGCACCTTACTGACTCAGTTTGCTAACGGTGAAGCCGATTTATTAGTCGGGACGCAAATGCTTACCAAAGGTTTAGACTTACCCCAAGTAACACTAGTGGGTGTTGTTGCTGCTGATGGACTGCTGCATTTATCAGACTATCGCGCCAGTGAACGAGCATTTCAAACCCTCACCCAAGTAGCCGGACGCGCCGGGAGAGGCGATGATGCAGGGAGAGTGATAGTGCAAACTTACACCCCAGAACATCAGGTAATCGAAGCAGTCCGCACCCATGATTATGAATCTTTTTGCCAAGCCGAATTAGAACAACGCCAAGACCTAGATTATCCTCCTTACGGCAGGTTAATTTTATTGCGTCTCAGCAGCCTTGATCCTATACAAGTGCAGAATACCGCCCAAATCATTACTACACACTTGGGTAGTAATGCAGGATTTGAAATCCTTGGCCCAGCACCTGCGGGTGTAATGCGGGTAGCGAACCGTTATCGGTGGCAAATCTTGTTGAAATTTAGTCCTGATGAATTACCCCAGTTACCCAATTGGGAAGAAATCAGAGACTTATGCGGCGATCGCGTTAGCTTGACTATAGATGTTGACTAGGGTGTTGATTTTGTTGGAGAAACCCTCAAAATTTATCATGCAATTTCTGTGTCGCCAGTTGAGACAGAAAACAAAATTCTTCTTTTCGAGAGCATGGATTGACCAAAAACTTGAGCCGCCCAGTCTTCAACATCTAAAAAACGGACTGTTTCTAATGCTTCTTTCACAAGAGTAGTTGTTAAATTCATAGTTGATAAACAAATACTCAAAAACATTTGACCTATTTGTTTAAAAGGAGAACGAGAAGAAAATTGCTTGTATTTTCCAAATAGCGATTCCAAGACATCCGTTGTAGCTAATAATGTTTGTCCTGGTTGAATAAAAGAAAGTTCCTGTGTTAAATAGCTCAGAATTTTTTGTGCAAACTCTTCTGAATAATTCACAAGCGTTGTTAAGTGTTGTTGTATTATGCTGAAAGTTTCTTGATTTAGCCCACACAATTTAATTTGAGTTTCTACAAAGCGTGTTATTTGAACCATTTGCTTCCAATTTATTAGTGAGTCTTGGTAAGCAGCCAACCATGTAAATTTCTCTTTCAATTTACTATATAAAATATCTGGTTCTGTATTTGGTACTAAATCTCTTAAAATATCTAATGGTGAATTTAGCAGATATAAAGCCCAATTTACGAGTTTTTCTAAGTTAAAGTAACGGCATTGTGAGCGTTGAGAGGGCGGAGATAAGAAAGATAGTTCAGTTTGTTGCAGTTGTTTTCGACATTGACTACATTGCTGTATAAAAGACTGGTATTTATCCGACCTATGTAATTCATGCTTGAGTAATAAAGCCATTGCATGAGTTACATCATAGGTATAAATTACATCAGGATGATTTTGTTGATATAGTTTAATTCCTTTTTGAATATCACTTCCGTGGTCAGCAATTATTTGTCGAGGACAACCACATTTGAGGCTAACTTCCGTCAATTTCTCTTGGATGAGTTCACCTCTGGTTGAATGCATAATTTCTAATGCCAGAATTTGAACATCCTGATGCTGTAATCCTCTTCTTAGCGGCAAGATTTCTTCTTCTAGCTTTTGTTGTGAAACTCCTAAAATTACCAGTCCTTTTTCAGTTCCTAATTCTACAGTTAAATCAACAATAAAAATCCAGTCATCTCTTATTTCTTTCTTTCTGGTTAGTTCAAAAAAACCAATTCTCCCTAACCATTTCCTAATACTACTAAAGCTGGGAGTCTCCTGTGTAAACAATTCTTTGTACAAATCAAAGGTCTTCTCGACTCCTCTATAACTATTGCCACACTCTATAACCTGTTGCACTGAAATCTGAATAGTTTCGACTGAATAATGATGCCCCTTGGCGACTAATTCTTCTTTTGAGTCAATCTCTTTTTTTTTCCTGGACTGTTTCTATGTTTGCTTTTTGTAGTTTTTCTTCAGCAATTTTGGCTCGATTCTTCCAATAATCTCTTGATGCGGATAAATCTCTCACTTTTATTTCTAATGCTCTCAGTTTTTTTTGCTTTTCCAAGGCTCTCTGTTTCCAATTGTCTCGACCCTTGTGAAATAGCCTTGCCAACCGACTACTTGGGCTTTTAAACTCTTGCATTGACTTTGAGTTCGTTACATAGTTCTTGCATGAGAAGCTACCATCATCAAGCTCTCAAAGTCAACACCCTAGATGTTGACCCAGTGAATATATTATGAGGTTGTTGAATTATGGTGAAAAAAGTAGCGATCGTTGGTGCTGGCCCTAGCGGAGTTCTACTCGCTCACTACTTGCTACACCGTCAGGAAAAGTATCAAATCGATATTTTTGATTTTCGCAGTGATCCGGAAACAGTTCCATTCTCCAAATCTCGCACCTTTTCTATCGTTCTTAGTCAAAGGGGAATAAATGCTTTACGGCAAATTGAAGGACTGGAGGAAGCAGTTAAAGCCGTCAGCTTAGAGACCAACGGAGCAGTGCTGCACCAAAAGAATGGTAAAACACGGGTATTTAGTAGAAAATACTCACAGTTGAGCCTTGACCGCACCAGCTTGGTGATTAAATTATTAGAACAGTTAACTATCAAAGGCGGCAATCAAGTCAATCTTCACTTTAACCATCAATGTACACAAGTAGATTTTGCCGCCAAGCAAGTAAAGTTTAAAAAACTTGATTCTGAAGCAGAAATCACAGTTGATTATGACTTATTAATTGGGGCAGATGGGGCGCGTTCAGTAGTCAGAGAAAGTTTTCTCAAAACAGAGAACTTTCAGTGTAAACAAAATTATGTTGTAAACGACTACAAATCTATTTTTTTACCACCCTTAGATCCCAAATTAGGCATCAACTGGCAAAAAGGCAAAGTCCACTCTTGGCGGTTAGATAACGGTACAACCGTTTTATTGGTGTATCAGACAGACAGTAGCTGGAGTGGGGTTGTACTGTTTCCTCACAAAGATAAAACAATTCCTGAACTAGCTAATAAGCAAGAAGTTTTGAGCTATTTTCGCCATAATTTTCCAGAAATTGGGCAGATACTCCCAGAATCAGAAGCCGAAGATTTTGCCAATAGACCTGTATCCAGAGTGCTAACAGTACGCTGTAACCGCTACCATCAAGGCGATAGCGTGCTGTTAATTGGAGATGCGGCGCATGGAGTATCCCCCTCTCTCGGTCAAGGCTGCAATGCAGCGTTAGAAGACGCAACTATTTTTAATCAAATTTTGGATAAATATTCTGATAATTTAGCTGTTGCGGTGGAACAGTTTACGCTTCAACGTCAAGCAGATGGCATTGCAGTAGTGGAATTAAGTGATTATGCTTTTCCTGACTCGAAAAAGTTATTTCTTGAGTTGTTATTCAGGAATAGTCTAAGTAAATATTTGTCTCCAATCTTTCCTAAATTTTTCTTACCTTCATTATTTGAACTTGTTGCTGAAGGCAAACTTTCTTACTCAGAAATTTTTAATTTATATCAAAATTGGATAGCTAAAGTTAAAAAATCAAATTCTATGCAGCCTCATAAAAAATTGTAGAGACGCTAATTAAAACGTCTCTACTTATTCACCAATTTTTAATTACAACATCTCACGCCCTAAGAAAGGTTGCAAAACCTCCGGTATCAAAATAGTCCCATCTGGTTGTTGATAATTTTCTAAAATTGCTGCCATTGTTCTTCCCACAGCCAACCCAGAACCGTTGAGGGTATGGACAAACTGCGTACCCTTTTTACCTGCTTCCTTAAAGCGAATATCAGCCCGTCGCGCTTGGAAATCAAAACAATTAGAACAACTAGAAATTTCTCGATACTTGCCAGAAGATGGTAGCCATACTTCTAAATCATAAGTTTTAGTTGCCCCAAAACCTAAATCACCAGTACAGAGATTAATCACACGGTAAGGCAATTTTAAAGCCTGTAAAATTGCTTCCGCATTTCCTACTAATTTTTCTAATTCATCAAAAGAAGAACTAGGATTTACAATTTTCACCAATTCAACTTTATTAAATTGATGCAGACGAATTAAACCGCGCATATCTCGCCCATAACTGCCAGCTTCTCGCCGGAAACAAGGAGTATAAGCACAGTGGTAAATAGGTAAATCTTCCGCTGCTAAAATTTCCCCACGGTAAAGATTGGTAACAGGAACTTCGGCTGTAGGAATCAACCACAATTCATCATCGGCACACTTAAAACTTTCTTCGGCAAACTTTGGTAATTGACCTGTTCCTGTTAAAGAATCAGTATTTACCAATAAGGGTGGACTAACTTCTACATAGCCTGCTGCGGTTTGCGTTGTCAGCATAAAGTTAATTAATGCTCTTTCTAACGCTGCACCAGCCCCAATTAAGTTGACAAAGCGACTTTGGGCAATTTTGACAGCACGCTCAAAATTGAGCATACCCAGGTTTTCGCCAATTTCCCAGTGCGGTAGAATGTTCGGGTTCTGGGGTAAGTACTCATCACCCCAACGTCGTACTTCTACATTCTCTTGTTCACCTTTACCTACAGGTGTGGAGTCACTTGGTAAGTTGGGTAAAGCTAGTACAAGCTGGGTAATTTGAGCCTTCAATTCTTTTTCTTTTGGTTCCAGTTCACTCAACTGAGCTTTAATGGAATTACCTTCATCACGCAAAGCTTGAATTTCTGGGTCTTGGGGATTAACACCAGATTTCATCTTCTGCCCAACAAGTTTACCAATTTCGTTACTCCGAGCTTGGAGTTGACTGCGGTTCACTTCCAATTCTCGTTGTTGCTTGTCTAACCCTAATATCGGCTGAATGTCATAATTACCGCTACGACTGTTCAACCGTTCTTGTACTAATTGCGGATTTTCCCGTATTTGCTTGATATCCAGCACAGATTTTTCTCAGTTTTTAGCCTAGAATCTTCTTGATCAATACAGTTAACATACAAAAATTCAGCATATATGATTTTTGGCTGGCTGAAACTGGAAAAATCTGTCAAAGAGCAAATTTGCACAGTTGTGGATTGCCGATGCAAATAAAAATAGATTTTGTAGAGACGTTGCATGGCAACATCTCTACTTTGTCAGATTATCAAGGATAAAGACCGCGATCGCTTAATGCCTGTGCTACTCTTCCTACACCCAAGGTGTAAGCTGCTAACCGCAGGGGAACTTGTCGCATTTGAGACTGCTGAATAACTTGACGGTAAGCTTGCACCATCAAATGTTCCATTTCGCGGTTGACTCGTTCTTCATCCCAGAATAAGTAAGATAAACCTTGCACCCATTCGAGATAACTCACCACCACACCCCCAGCATTTGCCAAAATGTCAGGTAGTACCGTGACACCCCGCGCTTCAAGCACTCTGTTGGCTTCCAAGGTTACAGGGCCGTTAGCGGCTTCGGCAATAATTTGCGCCTGTACTTGATCAACATTCTCTGCCGTAATTTGGTTTTCTAAAGCAGCCGGAATCAAGACATCGCAAGGCAAAGTCAGTAATTCGGCATTGCTAATGGCTCTAGTGTGGGGGAAATTAAGCAGATTGTGATGATTTTCGGCGGCGTAAGCTTTTAATGCGGGAATATCCAACCCATCAGCAGCATATACTCCGCCTGTAGCTGTGGAAACAGCTATGACTTTCGCTCCTGCTGCGTATAGTAATTCCGCTGCTGCACCACCAACATTACCAAAACCTTGAATAACAACTCGTATTCCTGCTAAAGTTCTGCCTTGGTCGGCTAAAGCTTCCCGTACAATAATCATCGTCCCGCGTCCGGTGGCTTTTTCCCTACCGAGAGAACCACCAACGGAAAGCGGTTTACCAGTCACAACTCCTGGTACAGCATGACCCATATTGACTGAATAAGTATCCATCATCCAAGCCATTTCACGGGCAGAAGTACCCATATCTGGCGCAGGGATGTCTACGGAAGGGCCGATATCTTTAATTAATTCGCTGGTGTAACGACGGGTAATGCGTTCTAATTCTCCCACACTATAATTTTCCGGGGCGATCGCAATCCCTCCCTTTGCACCACCATAAGGAATACCCAACAACGCACATTTCCAAGTCATCAACATTGCGAGTGCGGAAACTTCTCGCAGTGTGACCGCCGGATGATAACGAATTCCGCCTTTGTAGGGGCCTAAAATATCCGAGTGTTGTACCCGATGTCCGGCTAATACGCGTATTTCACCATTATCTAACTTCACGGGAATGGAAACTGTCACCACCTTGCGCGGGTGGCTGAGAATTTCCAATACACCTTGGTCTAACCTTAATTCTTTGGCCGCAGCTTCTAAGTAGCTACAAGCTTGATCAAAAGGGCATATATGGGCTGGGGTAGCAGCTTCCAGCGGCATTGTTGGTGTGGCAATCATAAAAGTTTCTCCTAATCGCGGTATCTTTGCGAACCGGATACATATATGCCTAGCTTATCCTCTATGCTCAAAAAATAATTAATTTCTGTAGTTTTTGTTACAATTTTGTATTTTATTTAAAAAAACCACAGTTGAGATGAACTGTGGTTGATAAACAGTGAAAAATCAATATCTATACATTAGGGATCAATTGGACAAAATATCTCGGAAGTGAAAGTACCATGAAATCCATAAGGGATATGATGTTTTAGGTGTAGGCGAGCGATCGCACCTTTGGCTAAATTACTGGCATCTAAAATCACCACATCTGAACGGTGATAGGCTGCATCGTAAACTAAAGTTAGTATCCAGCCATCGTCTTCTTTTTCAGCACCAGGGCGTGGAACAAAAATTGGCTCACCTACAAAACCACGGGGTGCGTCGCTCCAAAGTTGTTGTTCTCCCGTTTCTAAATCAAGTTTGAGAATGGCTTGTGCTGGAGCATTTCCCGTCTCTGCATGAGCCGCAGCTACATATAAATACCGATAATAACGTCCAACTTGGTTGGGATTGACGCTAGGAAACTCACAACTTTTTTGTGTGATCAATTTCCGTTGCACCGTTTGATGATCGAGATTCAGGTGAAACCGCCAAATATTACCCGATGGAAACTGATCAAAATCAATCTGGCGAAAATCGCTTGCAGGCTCTAATTCAGGAAAATTATCATAGCAAATCGTATCAATAAACACTTCATTTCCCACCTCAAAAGCATTTGCATGATGGAAAATAAAGCCCGCCTGAGTTTCTAAAATTTGGATATTTTGTTGTCCTTCTTGGGAAGCGCGGGGTATGACTAAAATGCGCGTAGGCTTGTTGGGCTGAAACTTGATACTTTCTGCTGCACTGCTGATTCCCAAGCTGAACAATATGGGATTAAAGGTGACAGGATTTTGAAAGAAGATGTAGTAATTAGGGGTAATGACAAAATCGTGGATAAAGCAGAAACCAGGAATAATATAGTCATGATTTCTGAGCGCCTTACCTGTTTGGTCAAGTTCAAAAATACTAATTTTGGTAGATAATCCTGGGTTGCTGGAAAAATTCACCAGACAAGGTGCGCCGCCATCTTGATAGCTACTGGGGTCAATTCGGGGATGGGCACTAAAAGGTTGACCCTCTGACAAAAAACCGTGAAAATATTCTTTCCCCAAGGTTTCTAGTGTGTAGGGGTCAAGAAGATAAGGTTCTTTCCCTTCCCACAGTGCTAAAAGTTTTTCTCCCCAATAAATAACGCTGGTGTTAGCAGGATTTTTGATTTTTAAATCGAAGATATTAGCTAACCAACCACCTGGCTTTTGAGTGCCAAAAGCACCGCGATAAAGAATTTTTCCCGCTTTTTGTTCCGCTAAATAGTCTTCAGTCTGAACAAAACGATTGCGGAAATGAGCGCGACCATCAGTAAAGGTGATGCGGCTAATCATTCCATCGCCATCAATGGGGTGATGAATGCGTTGTCCATTCACATCCAACAGTCCAGGGCCATTTCTCAAGAGGGTACCTTGCAGTTCAGGCGGGATTTGTCCTTCTATGTCATCAATCCAATAGTCATATTCTTGGGTGATAGATTGATAGGCTCCCTGCCAATCTTCAGAACTGTAGGATTTATTAATGGTTGATGTCTGTTGGTTTGTTAAATTCTGCATAGTCTAGGATTGATGTCGCGCAAAGACGCAAAGAGATTTTTATTCAACAACTTGTGATTCTTGTTCTTGGAGTATTAAATTTTGGATGAATGGTTCGCTGTGAGTTGGTAATGCTTCGGTTTGCGTGTCGTCTTTTGGTAGCCATTGGAGAAATGCTAGGGGTAATAAGGTGCTGAGGTTCGTGATAATTACCAAAATCCACAGTGAGTCAAAGTTACTCTCGGTGATTCCTAGCCAGTGCATGATGATGGCTCCAACTTCATAAGAAACCATACCTGCTAAATTGAAGACTGACATTAATAAGGCGAATAAAGTTGCTTCTACTCCAGGGGGGCAAAGTCTAGCGGCTAATACCAATACTGGCATATAGGCGATTTGTCCCATGACGGTGAGGATGAGGCTGTCTCCTAAACTAAACCAGCGGTCATCTATACCCAAAGTACGGTTAGTGTGAGTTACCAAAAGCAGCATTGTCATGCCTAACACTGCGGAAATAACAGTACTCCAGCCAAAAATGACGCGGAATGGCACGCTTTTCAAAAAACGTTGAAAAATCCAAATGCCACATAAAGAGGCGAGACTGGTTACTAGGCGGACTCGCCCTAAAAATTCTGGTTCAAAGTGGAGTTCGTTGGTGCTGAAGTAGAAAAAGGCTGATTCAGCAGTTGGGGTAGCTTGCAAAATGAAGACGAAGGCGGCTGGTAGCCATATTGTTTTTTGGCTGACTGCTTGGCGTAGCTGGGTGAGTTGATGCTTAATACTCAGGGAGTTGGCGTTATGAGGATCGTTAGTATCTTTATTAACAGGAGACTCAGCAATTAACCAAGCGACTCCTGAAACAATGAGGGGAAAGGTAGCGGTAATTAAAAATATTGTGCGGGTAGTGAAATGCTCAAGCAGCAACCCGCTAAAATATGCTGTGACTAAACCTCCAAATGCAGTTGCACCCCAGCAGAGAGATTGTAGTGAGCCTGCATCGGCTTGAGATTCTACTCTGGCTCGTTCTACGACTAGGGAATCAACGATGACATCGCTAACAGCTATAGCTAGAGAACTGAGGGCGATCGCCATTGTTGCTGCCCAGCTACTATGAACTATTGTGGCCATACTCACCCAAGCAATAGCTCCAAGTATCCCTGACAATATCAGGTAGGGACGGCGACGATAACCAAAAATGGGTAAGCCATCAGACATAAAGCCAAATAGCGGCTTAATCATCCAAGGTATAGCGACAACTCCCAACATTGCCGATACCTCAGCCGGACTCAGCAATAATTCATCTTTTAAGAAAAAGCTAACAGCTAAACGCGCCAACCCTAAAATTCCTTGGACAAAGTAGACGCTAAGAATAGCAATTAACTCGGCACTGGGTTCATGGCCGAAGAAGATTTTTTCTTTTACTGAGTCTTTGACCTTGGACAAGCCAGAGGAGTCAATGAGCATTTGATGAATATTTTTTAAGTTTTGTCTACTTTTCTATAATATCGAGAAAGTCTGAAGTCTGAATTATGAATTATGAAACTTTTGACTATTGACTATTGACTCCAAAATGGCGATCGCCTTTGGTGGTACAGATGTAAACCGAATCGTTACAGTGTGTTCGTCAACATCAGATTTTTTCATCACCTTAGCGTAAATAAATTCTTCAGTGCTGAGTTCGGTATTGAGTAATTTAAGTTTGAGGTTGTTTAAAATTTCTAAGGAATTTAGCGATCGCATTTGGGCAACTTTTTCCGAAAGGCTAATCAATTCACCTTGAAAGACTGTGCCAACTGCTTGTTTACCCTGTAAAACTGTATACTCTATTAAAATCGGCTGATTGGGTGTCACCATTCCGACATCATCATTAGGTAAGAACAAGTTATATTGACCACCAACGCCGCAAACTTCGTAAATAGTAATCGGTTCTCTGATGCCTTTTGGCTGGATTTGCATTTGACTGCCAATATGCAGTTTGATGTGAGCATCTTGGAGGGTATTTTCCGAAATTAACACTTGTCCACCGACTGTATAAGTTTCTACACGGGAAGCCAAGTTAACATGGCTACCAATCACTGTATATTGAGCGCGTTTTTGGGAACCAATATTTCCCGCAACCACCTCACCTGTATTAATTCCAATTCCCATTTCTAGGATAGGAAGATTAATTTTTTTATTGTGTTCATTAACTTGCTGCATCGCTAATTGCATAGCCACAGCACAAGCGATCGCTCTTTCGGAATCATCAGGACGATGAATCGGCGCACCGAAGATGACAAAGATACCGTCACCCATAAACTCATTAATCGTACCTTTGTACTGATTAATTACCTCAGTCATCGTTCCTAGGTAAAAATTAAGAATTGTCACAACTTGTTCTGGTGACAATTGTTCCGACATCGCCGAGAAACCACGTAAATCAGAAAATAGCAGCGTGACTTTGCGGCGATCGCCACCGATTTTTAAACCAGTAGGATTTTCAAGTAAATTAGCAACTACCTCATCTGTGAGATAGCGGCCAAAAGTTTTCCGCATACCTGTCGCGCTTTCCGCAATGTATTGGGTAACTGCGATCGCTGAACCTGCTAAAGCCAAAAATGACGGGACAACTGGAATCCACCAACCAGCTAAAAAAGCGACAAAACTACTGCCAACTAAAGTACCACTCGTTAACACCACATTAATCGGCAAGCGGATTTTTTGATGAATGCTGTGGCGTTGTATCCAGCATAAAGTTGCGCCGGCGATCGACCAACTCAAAATCCACAGATATTCTAAATAGTCAGGTAAACTGTGGATCTGTTGACGATTATCTATAGCTGCACTCAAAATTTGACTAACCAAATTTGCATGAATAGTTACACCAGCCATACGTTCGGAGCCAGCAAAGAAACTAGTATAAGGCGTATAAAATAAATCTTTTAAACTTTCCGCCGTTGCCCCAATTAGTACCACCTTGTCGCGCATCAAGTCTGGCGGAATGCGATTTTCTTGGAGTTGTTTCAAAGAGATTTTTGTAAACTGTTGTATTCGTCCTCGGTAATTGATCAATATTTGATAACTACCAGCGTTAGCGTTGACATAGCCGCCATCATTACCTTCAAAAATTGGGAAAATACCTTTACCTAGCTGCAAATAATTAGGGTTATTTGCCGATGGTTTCTCTGTAACCCCTTCTGATTTTAAATACAGTAAAGCCAATTTCAAAGCAAAGCTTTCGAGAACTTCGTCATTTTTTAAATTAACGTAGAGTAATCCTCTTCTAATTCTGCCATCCCCATCTATAGGCAAATCATTTGAGCCAATTTGATTGCGTTGCTTCAATACTGGAGACGCATTCACAGCAGAACTATCAATAGTATCAGAGACTTTCTGTACTCCAATAATGTTAGGCGTAGAAGCCAAGACTTTAACTAAAGCTTGATGCCCAGGATTAACAGGTAAATCACGATAAATATCTAAACCGATCGCCCTTGGTTTTTGTTGCTTAATTTGCTCTAATACACTAGCCAAAGCTGCATCTGTCATCGGCCACTGCGTTTGCTGGCGAATATCTGCTTCATTAATTTCAACTATTACAATGCGGCTATCAACTGGTTCTGATAGACGCATCTGAAAAAAATGATCTAATGTAACTAATTCCAACAGTTGCAACCATCCCATTAACCGCAATCCAATTACTAAGGCTGTCACGCTAGGAACAGCAAATAAAACACCCCGCCATTGCCAAATTTGCGACTTAAGTTTTGACCACATCATAGATTTTCAAAGTAAAAAATAAAAAATAAAAAGGCAAAAGATGTTAATGTTTTTACTTTTGCCTTTTGTATTTTTAATTCTATTTGCTACTCATTTTTCACTTGTACAACAATCAATAAATTGCTCAGAGGCCAGTGCAGTTAACTTGACTGATTTCAATAATGTCCACCAATCCATTCTGACTCGCCAATTTTTCGGATCAGTGCGGCGTAATTGTGCTGAAGTAGCTAGTGCTTCATACCAAATCCCAGCATCTGCATAAATACTAGGTAACTTCCGAGGTTGCGCCTTAGCTAATGCGGCTGACAATGAAGCTTCTGCTTCAGTTCGTTCTACCCAACCATCTACCCAAGGATTTGTACTGGAATCTTGAGAGTTGCAAACAACTGTCAAATACCAATGATAAGTTTTACCAACTGTTAGTTCTGGGGCAGTATTAGGGAGTGTAAAACTAATAATTCCAGGTTTATTTGGTAGGGTTAACGTTGTTTCATATATAGAGTTTTCATCTTTGTCAGTTAAGACAATAAACTTGGCTGTTTTGACTGAAGATTGGGGGACAAACCAGAAAAATGTTGGACGTTCAGCTAATGTTAAACCTAATTTATTTGGAGGTAGAAAAGGAACTATTTTTTTATTACCTTTCAAACAAGCAGAACCACGAGTGGAACCACCTGCGCTTGGAGGTGGATCTCCTCGTTTTGGTGGCTTAAATGCTTGGCTAATTTCCCATGCTTTTGCTTTCGATAAAGATTCAGCTTTGACCTGTACTGTGAGACTAGAAATTGGCAGAACATCTAAGCACAGTATTGAAAAGACTGCAAAATGTACGGATGACTTAATCCATTTCATATTGATGATAGTGCCTTGGTTTGAGATTTACCAAAACTGATAAATTTTTACGTACGAGCTTGTTCCAGGAATTTAATAAGACCTAGCATTCAATAGTCAGCTAAATATCAGTGTTCCCAAAATCAACCTCAGAGTTTACACTCACTAAAAAGTACTGAAAACTGATGTATAAATAGGTGAACTCAATAGTAATGACAAACTTGGCATCTTCACTGTTGACGATCGCAGTTTTACCGCTGACTATTGACTATTGACTTTTGACGATTAACCAATGATTAAAATCGCAGTTATTGGGGTTGGGCGTTGGGGCGTACATTTACTGCGGAATTTTTTAGCGCATCCCCAAGTTAATGTAGTCGCAGTCGTAGATCCTCATACAGAAAGATTAACAGCCGTCAAGCAGCAATTTAACTTGGATGAGAGCGTATTATTAACAACTCAGTGGACAGCCTTAAAAGAAATCCCAGATTTGACAGCAGTAGCGATCGCCACCCCAGCTACAACTCATTATCATTTAATCAAAGATGCTCTCCAGCAGGGATATCATGTTTTAGCCGAAAAGCCTTTAACTTTAGACCCCAAAGAATGTGAGGAACTTTGCTATTTAGCAGAGTTACAGCAGTTAATCTTGATGGTTGATCATACCTATTTATTTCACCCAGCGGTTACAGCCGGAAAAGCAGTAGTAACCGCTGGTAAATTAGGTGAATTACGTTATGGCTATGCTTCTCGCACTCATTTAGGGCCAGTCCGCCAAGATGTTGATGCACTATGGGACTTAGCGATTCATGATATTGCAATTTTTAATAACTGGTTGGGTCAAATACCTGTAAAGGTGCAAGCAACGGGAACAGTTTGGTTGCAAACTAAAGAAAACTCCCCATCTGGTTTAGCAGATTTAGTTTGGGTGACGCTGACATACCCAAATAACTTTCAAGCATACATTCACCTATGCTGGCTCAACCCAGATAAACAAAGACGATTAGCCGTTGTGGGTAGTCTTGGTAGTTTAATCTTTGATGAAATGTCTCCTGCTGCACCGTTAACTTTATTACATGGTGAGTTTGAACGTCAGGAAAATTATTTTCTCCCTGTGAATCAAAGCCGAGAGGTAGTGGAATTACAGCCAGGAGAACCTTTACAACAAGTGTGCGATCGCTTTATTCAATCTATACTCCAGAATCAACCTCCAGTTGTCTCATCGGGTTGGGTAGGTGCAGAGTTAGTCAAAATTTTGGCTGCTTTAACCACATCTCTTAATCAGGGTGGTCAACCTGTTTTTTTAACTACTATTTAATATTGCAGGGAACAGGGTTGAAAGGCTTTTTCGACGGGTATAGTTGGGACTTATGTAAGAAACCGAAAAATTTAGGTTTTAGAGAAGGGTGTAGGTGTAAAACATCCTTACACCCCTATACCCAATCTCAAAAATTAACTTGTGTGCGTCAGTCCTTTGTATTACTTCTGCGGGAATTGGTGAAGGCTGTAGAGACTCCGCTAGAGTGAATATATATAAATACAAGTTTTCAAATGACCATTTACTTTTACAAAGTTTGGCAGCCTTACGGTTGTTTTTCTAACTTTTCTTCCCATCCCATCCAAATCCACGGTACTTATTGGTCAACAGTTGAGCATTATTATCAAGCCCAAAAGTTTGTCGGTAGCAAAGATGCCGCAATTATACCTGTGATTCATGCTGCTGCTACACCAGAAGAGGCCGCTGCTTTAGGGCGCTGTAATTCACGTACACTCCGTTTAGATTGGGATGTAGTCAAAACTCAAGTTATGCGCGAGGCTGTACTCAAAAAATTTCTCACCCATACCGATATTCGAGAAATTTTACTAGCCACAGGTGATGAGATGATTGTTGAGAATTCTCCCACTGATTATTTTTGGGGTTGTGGTACAGATAAAACTGGTAACAACCATCTTGGTAAAATTTTGATGAATGTACGCGAAGAAATTCGCCGATTACGCCTTTACTCAGTAATTACTAGTGATTGTCTCACAGAATAGCTACATATAAAAAAATAGCGATACTGATACGGGAATGCTGACATTCCCTAAACTCAAAAAATTTAGCAATTATTTCATTATATTTACTTAATTTGTTTGCTCAAAAATAAAAAAATTATAAAAATCTCTGAAAATTATAGAAAAAATTTTGGAATTTGGTGATTTGCATAATATCACCGAATACAGCATTCGGCAGTAAGTATAAAATTAGTTGACAATTAATATTTTCTCTTTAGTTATTAAACGTTAAAGATAGAAATGGCGACTCAGGTTTGGCTGGGTTTTTTAACATAGTTTAATTATTTTTTTATTAGGTTTACTAGGCAATGGAATATACTGATGACCCAAGCGGTTCGCAGCCTGCTTTTCAGCAAGAAGGCTTATTACACCGGATAACTAACCGGATCAGGCGATCGCTGGAACTGCCAGATATTTTAACAGCCACCGTTGCCGAAATTCGTTTGTTTTTATCTACAGACCGAGTTATGGTCTATCGGTTTGAGGCTGATGGTAGTGGTGAGGTTATTGCTGAATCTATTCATGACCAGATTTTACCATCCCTGCTTGGGTTGCACTTTCCAGTGACAGATATTCCCACAGAAAGCAGAAACAGGCTGCTGTTAGAACGGCAACGTGTAATTGTGGATGTATCTAGTGGCAAAGTCGGGTTATCGTCGCTACAGTCGAACGACACAGAGGAACTCTTAGAAAGTGAAAATATCTACTATCGACAAGTAGATCCATGCCACATTCAATATCTCACAGCAATGGGAGTACAGTCTTCCCTAGTGGTGCCAATTTTACATAGCGAAGTGGAAGGAGAACTACTCAAAACTAAACTGTGGGGATTATTAGTATCGCATCACAGTCAACCACGAGAAATTTTGCCAGCAGAATTGACCTTAATCCAGCAAGTTGTTGATCAAGTTGCGATCGCTATTGCCCAAAGTAATCTGTATACCCAAAGTCTGGCAAGACAAAAGCGGGAAGAGACGATTAATCACGTAACTAACCTGCTGCATAAATTACCAAAACTTGAATTGCAAGCAGCTTTAGAAGCAACTATCACAGCCTTAGATGGCATAGGCGGCAGACTTTACATTGAGCCAACAGCAGAAATTTACACCTATGGCAATCAACCAAAAATGCCATTAGAGTTAGAATCTAGCATCATCGAACAACATCCTGTATGGCAAAAATGGATGGATGAATGCAAACAAGGGCAAATTTGGGTAACGAATAACCTTTATCATGAAGCACATTTGCGTGTGTTAGCATTTGCATTTCGGTTAACCCAAATTCGAGGTATGTTGGTCATGCCTTTGCAATACCGACAGCAATTTATTGGTGTGTTAAGTATTTTTCGCCCAGAATTCAACACCGAAATATTATGGGCTGGGCGACGTGAGCAACATCCTCAACAACAGTTACCACAAATTTCCTTTGATGTGTGGCGAGAAGAAAGAAACGGGCAGGCCATTGCCTGGACAGATAATGAAATTTCTCTAGCACAGGCTTTATCTTATAGCTTTTCTATTGCGATTCAGCAGCAACAAATGTACCAAGAAGTACAAATGCTCAACGCTAACTTAGAAGTGCGAGTAAAAGAGAAAACCGCAGAACTAGAAAAATCATTATCGTTTACTAAAGTAATCAAACAAGTTTCTGAGCAAATTCGCCGTTCATTAGACTTAAAAACTACCTTACAAACTATTGTCTATGAAGTGCGATCGCTGCTTAATTCAGATAGAGTAATAATTTATCAAAAAACTGGTGAATCTGTGGGTGAAGTCATTGTTGAAGAAATCAATGGCACTTGGTTATCAACTTTGGGCATTACAACACCAGACGGCTGTCTCCCTGATGAATCTGCTCGTTTTCTTTCTCAAGGTAAAATTAAAGCAATTAATAATGTCTCTGCATATCATTTAAGTGCTTGTCACCAAGAATTTTTGCAGAGTCTGCAAATACAAGCCAACTTAACTGTTCCCATCAATATAGGTTCCCAACTTTGGGGTTTACTAATTGTGCATCAGTGTGCAACTCCCAGAGATTGGCAAGATACAGAAATTAATTTAATCCAACAGTTAGCAGATCAAGCTGCGATCGCTATTCAGCAAGCACAACTTTATCAACAAAGTTGTGCCGCTGAAACTGAAGCTACAGCTAAAGCTACACAATTAGAACAAGCTTTATTAGAACTTCAAGCAGCACAAACCCAATTAATTCAAACTGAAAAAATGTCTAGTTTGGGACAACTAGTTGCAGGTGTCGCCCACGAAATCAACAACCCAGTTAATTTTATCTACGGTAACTTACACTATGCAAGTAAGTACACTCAAGACTTATTAAAAATAATCGACCTTTACCAATTACACTATCCCCAACCGCATCATGAAATTAGCTCTACAGCCAAAGCCATTGATTTAGAATTTTTATCTGAAGATTTACCAAAAATGATTTCTTCCATGCAGGTTGGAGCCGATCGCATTAGATCAATTGTATTATCTTTACGTAACTTTTCGCGCTTAGATGAGGCAGAAAATAAACCCGTTGATTTACATGAAGGCATAGATAATACGCTCTTAATTTTGCAACACCGCCTGAAATCAAGTGTTTATTTTACTGGCATTGATATCATCAAAGACTATGGTGATTTACCATTGATAGAATGTTATGCAGGACAAATCAATCAAGTCTTTATGAACATTCTCACTAACGCCATTGATGCCTTGGAGAATCAAGGGGAGTTAGCACAGGGAAAATCTCAGCTTTCTAAGCCTCAGATTTCGATTTCTACTAGATTATCAACAGACAGATCACGCGTATTAATTCGCATCGCTGATAATGGACTAGGAATGACAGAAGAAGTCAGGAAGCGCATTTTTGATCCGTTTTTTACCACCAAATCTGTAGGTAAGGGTACAGGTTTAGGACTAGCAATTAGTTACCAGATTATTGTAGAAAAACATGGTGGCATGATGGACTGTATCTCCGAACTAGGTAAGGGAACAGAATTTTGGATTGAGATTCCTATTAAATTGTTACGTAAATTTAATGTGGAAGAAAAACAGGAAGTAGAAAAGACTCTAGGCATAGACTTACAATAGTGAATTGATTTTTATTATTCAATAAATCTTAATAAAAAGGGAGTGATTACTAAAGTAATCCTGGCATTTATTAAACAACAGCAACAATTGAGTAGGCAAAATATTTCCAAAATTTCACAAGTGATTTGATTAATCAAAGCCAATGCTTATCAGTTCTAATTTTTGATTTTTAAGTTGTTGATTTTAAATTTAAAAGTAAAGTTTAGTTGCAGAAAAATCCATGCCAATCTACAAGTGATAATCTAATAAATGAAGCAACCAAGCTTTCCTGGCAGATTAAACAGCAAGATTGCAATAAAAGAAGAGGTAAAAAGCTGTTGAGTTCATATCTGTCTCGTTCAAAAACAACAACACCCAACGCGAACGCTGATATTTCCTCAAATATTGAGAATCAGGGGGCGCTGTAAACTGGTTTTCATTGCTTGTTTTGAGTGGTGAAATAGATTACATCCCTGGCTAGAAGAAACAAGAGGAGGAAATAATCGAAGTTAGTAGATGCTTGGGTGTTGTTGTGTTTAGGGAAATAAGTGTAAGCTTGTATCAAGTTAAATAAACAGTTAAATAATCAGAAATAGTGAAATAGCGCCTTATGTCAATTATTGCGCTCAGAGCATGGTATGTTCAGGATTATGAACCGATCGCAGAATTAGAAAAACGTCCACCAGACATTCGCCTTAGTAAAAAAAGTCTATTGCGATCGGCATTACGTGCAGACTTTTTAGAAGATAGCGATGAGGTGAAAAAGTCAGTTTGGTTTGAGCGTTATCTGGAAGGGGAAAATATTGAATTTTATGTTGAAGGTAGTGGTGGTTATTGTGTAGCTAATATTGACTTGATCAGTCATGAAATTTATTTCACCAAACAAGCATTATTAGCCCAATTAGACCCAACGATTTTTTTATGCTACCAAACTGAGTATGGCGCAGCAAGCGATGCCCTGCGAGAGGGATTGCAAAAAAGCTTAGAAATTTTGAATATGCGATCGCGTCTGCCTTTAACATTAGTAGAATCTTATAGACCTAGTGATGGAACTCTGCGGTTAAATCGGACTATGATGCGAAAAATCCGTAAGAGTCTATTGTTTATTGCAGATACTACACCTATAGCCAGCATTGACGGTAAAGAAAATCAGCAATTAATTCCTAGTCCCAATGTTTGCATAGAAATTGGTTATGCAATTCAAAGTAAACGCTCCGAACAAATTTTGTTAGCACACATGCAGCGCCCAGAGTTAGAAGGTAAAATTCCGTTTGACTTACCTACACAACAAATTTTGCCATTTAAAAATAGTACAGAACTCAATAAAATTCTCATCAAAGTCTTAGAAGTTCAGTTAGCACGGTTTAAGCTATTTTATTGAAGTTCTTTCTGTATCTACAAATAGCTCTCGACTGTCTTTTGTATTGAAATTGCTATACTGTACAAATTCACTCTGCAAATCTATATTATCAGCACCTGCAAATGATTGCCTAAATTCATCAGCCTGTTTTGCTTCTATCCTGCGCTTAATCAATGCCCTGATCGGCACATCAACTATTATATTAAATAAATATTTACTGGCAATTAAAAACTTGCCATCTCTAAGAAGGAGCAGTACTTGATGAAATGAATGAACTGCTTCTCTGTAATAGTGCTGATAGTAATCTTTTTCAACCTGATGCTTGAAGATAATACAGTCAATAGTATATTGAATACCAATTAACAAAGACTGGTAATACTTCAAGATAGAGCCATGTTTAGCTTTTTCATAAAGATAATTTAGGTCTCCTCCTAAACCTCGCCATGCTCTATTTGTAGCAGGAGCTTGGTAATGATTTGCCTTGGCGGTGGGAATTTGGATAATTTTTCCTGGTTGGCGTTGCACTCTTCGAGCAAATTCATGCTCCTCGCAACAATAAGTTTTAAAATATCGAATATTAGTATCAAATCTAAAATGATTGGCAACTATGCGTCTCATAGAAAATAAACTACCACTGCCAAATGTTAGTTTATTACTATCGTGTGAACCATGACATTGATATACTCCTCCCCAAGCAAACAAAGCTGCGGGGTCTTGCAGATATGCTTTAACAATTTCATCTAAACAGCTAGGAAAAATACTAACATCATCATCAAAAAATACAATAATTTCTCCTTGAGATTTTTCTAAAATCCGATTTCGTGAATAACAAAGACCTCGATTTTTGTCATTACGAAAAAACTGTAATCTATTTAATTTTTTTTGTACTCAAGCAATACATCTTGAGTTTTATCAGATGAGCAATCATCAATAACAATAATTTCATAGTTGGAATATGTCAGCTTTTCTAATGCCGCAAGAGAGTGCTGACATAAACTTGCGGCTCTGTTGTATGTACAGATACCAAGCGTTACTAATGGTTGAGTCATATCTACTTCTGTGTATTTTGAAACCACAAGAAATTGGCAATAGAGGTGTTATCAACACCATAATAAACGCCTCTGAAGCAAATACTTGGAAATCATTGCTAATTTAAGTGCTGGCTAATGCACTCCAATGGTTTCACGATTGTGTGGTTTTAACATAAATGCCATATCAGGGCCACTCGGCACAATCCCACCAGGATTCAGCGGGAAAAGATTTCCATAATAGTCTTGCTTGACACTCTCTAAATCGCAAGTGCCTGCAACACTTGGTAACTGATACAAGTCGCGCAAATAGGCTCCCAAATTGGGATATTCTTGAATGCGGTGACGGTTACACTTGAACAACCCATAATACACAATGTCAAACCGAAACAGCGTTGTGAATAAACGCACATCTGCTAAGGTAACGTTGTTGCCGCAAAGATATCGGCTTGTATTTAAGGCTGCGTCAATTTCATCAAGGGTGGCGAACAGTTCATCACAAACTTGGTTGTATGCTGCTTGAGTTTGGGCAAAGCCACAACGATACACACCATTGTTAACACTTGTGTAAATCTTTTGGTTCCACAAGTCAATTTTCTCTTTGAGTTCTGCTGGGTAGAGATTCAGTGTGGGATTTGTAGCGAACTCGTTAAATTCTGAGTTCAGTATGACAATAATTTCCGCACTTTCGTTATTGACAATGGTTTTGGTTTGTTTGTCCCATAACACCGGAACTGTACTGCGCCCAGTGTAGCCAGGTTGAGCAAGCTGATACAATTCAGCCAGAGTTTGACAACCTTCGTCTTCGCTGGTGAATACCCAACCCCCAGACTCCGCAGAAGGTTCAACAGTAGTGACTGAGATGACATCTTCTAACCCTTTGAGCGCCCTGACAACTAGTGTGCGGTGCGCCCAAGGACAACCTAGTCCAACATAAAGTTTGTAACGTCCCGTGGCTGGTTGATAAATATTAGCTTCGGCTTGACTAACAACATTTCTAAATTGGCTGTCGGGACGAATGTATTCTCCTGACTTATTACGCGGGGCGAGTCGGGACATCATAATATGCCAAAGAGTTGTCCAGACAAACTTACCCAAACCGATGATGAGCTTTGGCGGCAAAGATTTGCCTTTTTTCTTAATTTTGGTATCAGTCATAGTTGAGTGGTGTGCGTCTACGCACTTATGCTCAATTACAACTCTATTGTCGCGGAAAATTTAATTGTTATCTTCGGCGCGGACTAATTGCCCTTGTTTATATGCTTGCCTGAGAGCGATCGCTTCTGCCACAATATGCTGGGCGCTCAATCCTTCTTCATCCATCATACGTTGCAAAGTCACACCAGTCTGTTCTGAAGGTTCATGAATTGGCGGAATTTGACAATATCTCCCACCATTTTTTGTCCGTCGCCAAATACTGGGTTTTTCCGACTTAGTTATTTTGGGGGTACGCTGCTTTTGAATTAAAGAACGCACACTCTCTTGATTAATAATGCTTAAGTCCAGTAACCGATTGATGACTTGTTGGTACTTTTTGCTATTTTCTGCCAACTGATAGATGGTTCTCGGTTCAACTTGGGCCACATCTTGAGGTGAAAACTTCGCAAATGCTGCTGCAATCTTGAGATAGCGCTTTTCTTCACCTTGCCAACCATGATCTAAAAGTAGTTGTTTATAATCTCGTAAAGAAAGCTGTTGTTTTTGTTCTGCTAACCAAAAGGCGTGATGCAATATTGCCTTAGTAACATCAGTGAGCCTTTGAAAAGCCAAACTGTCGATTTTAGCGCTCTTTAGGCGATTAGCTTTGTGTTCAGAAGATTGCTCAAACTTCGATTGAGTGATGGTTTGAGAATTCACTTGGGTTGCAACTATACCCTGTAATGGTGTCATCATAGTTATTGATATATTTTTTCTTCGCGTCGGCAACGCATCGCTCAGAGGTCTACTACTAGAACAATTGTACTACTAAAATCTCCATAAAAAACCCCAAACATACTTAAATTTGGAGTAAAGGTGTGGAACCTTGATGGGGTGGGATTTTTCCGGCGAAAGTTGTTTGATCAACTCTGATGAGAAGCTAACTTTTTTAACCAACTATCCGCTTCTGCGTAGAATTTAAACTTCCTCTCATCAGTGCGAAACTGGGTGGTATGAACCATTCGTTTACCATTTACCCACTTTGTGCCGTGGTACTTATGGAGTAATTCGTGGTATAAAACAAACTCAGCAACAAACTTGGGTACATTAACGTGATCAAGGCTTGTACTCATGACTACCCGATCTCTCGCTGGCTCATAGTGTCCAAATTTACGGTAGGTTTTGATTTGACTCCATGTCAGCCGCGGTTTGACAAGATTAGCCGCAAAGTATTCATGGTTGAGTTCGTCAAACAAGTCATTTAAATTATAAAAATTACCTTGAGGATTTTCGGCGATTACGTCAGCAATTAAATCCAAATCTAGGAGAACAGAACTATATTCTTCTGAACTGGCAAATTCTCGAATCAGTCTAGTACTTGCCGATGTTTTGCCCAATAGCATACATCTGACTAATGCTTGCAAGACTTCTTCAGACGCATTAATAAAACCTTCATTAATCTTGAGATAAGCAACTTTACTAGACCTTTTACCTTGATACAATCCGGCTAAATTCGTGAATTCAATCATAACTTCAACTACATCTTGTCCTGCTTGGGAGAGAATTTGTTGAGTTATTTGTTGCACACGGTAAGTGCTAATCAGATGAAGCTTTAAGTTTTGTTCTTCTGTGAGAAACTTGAACCAGGAATAGATTTTACGAGATGAATTAGTCAGATTCGCTGGTGTGATTTGCAGATTATCACAAATCTGTTCAATCGTGGCAACTATTTTGTTTAAAGTATCAGTTAATTGTTGATATTGGGCAGTATTTTGGTTAGGAGTAGATGCTAAATGAAGAATATTTTTTAGAATATGATTTTGCTGAACTTTGATATTTTTAATACTGATATTCTCAACTTTCATGAGATACTGTGGAATGAATAATATTCAGATTTTAACTGAAGATTGTTTATCACTAGCGATAATATGAATATCGATATTTTTCAATAAGCGGACGAGTTTTTGGGTTAAAGAACCTTTGAGGAGGATTTGCCAGCGCGATCGCTGACTTTCTCCGATGACAATTTGAGTAATACGGTATTTCTCAGCAACTTCGGCGATCGCTTGGGCTATATTACCATTGGTGACACGCAGAAAAGTCCCGCCAAATTCTTGACACAGCTTTTCACAGTTGTGAATGTGTAAGCTTTCCTCCTTACTTAAGAAGCGCTCAGGATCAGCGACAAACACAACATAGAGTGGCGCATTCATGTAATTAGCCAGTCTCGCACCACGCCGCAGTAATTGCAAGGAATTAGGATAAGTGGATATACAGACTAAAACTCGTTCATGAATGTTACAAAATTGTCCATTAGGTGTAGAGGCGATCGCATCTTCTTCGATGTTGTCTGCTACCTCGCGCAAAGCCAATTCTCGTAAAGCAATCAAGTTACGGCGCTGAAAAAAGTTATCTAAAGCTTGTTGAATTTTTGGCTGGGCGTAAATTTTCCCTTCTAATAACCTTTCTTGCAGCATTTCTGGCGTAACATCTACCACCACCACTTCGTCAGCCGCTTCTAAAATCCTATCAGGAACTCGTTCCCTGACAACTACCCCAGTAATTCGCGCTACTAAGTCATTGAGACTTTCTAAATGCTGCACATTCATTGTGGAGTAGACATCAATACCCGCAGCCAAAATTACTTCTACATCTTGGTAGCGTTTCTCTCGTGGGGAACCAGGGACATTGGTATGAGCGAGTTCATCAACTAAAACTAATTGAGACTTATAGCCATAGCTGCTTGTGGGTAGACATCGCTGTAAAATTGCCTCTGTATCCATTTCCGTCAGCGTTAACCCACCTCTAGAAATTTCCTTACGCGGTATAATTTCTAACCCAAATGCTTTTTCTGCTGTATCTTTACGTCCGTGGGTTTCCAACAATCCAATAACTACATCAATTCCTTCTTGTTTGAGCGCTGTTCCTTCTTCTAACATCCGGTAGGTTTTACCCACACCCGGAGCCATCCCAATGAAGATTTTATGTTTACCTCGACGTACTGGGTAAGAAGAATTGATCGCTGCACCTGAGACCATTTTGGATTTTAGATTGAGAGTTGCTGTATGTATCATACATAATTGCTAATTTTCTAAAAATTAGCAATTATCAAACTATGAAAGCCAAAAATTTAATTTCAAACTTCATACTTCATTTCATTGATTGAGCTTACGATTGATATCTTGTAAATCAAGTGCATAATTCAACCGCAAAATATTAATTCCTGGTTCGCCAAAAATCCATAAAAATCTGCCATCAGTAAACTTATTCAGTAAAGGTATGATGTCATCTTCTTTGATACCACGGGCATTAGCTACTCTTGCTATTTGTTCTCTGGCGGCTTTTAAAGAAATATGTGGATCTACACCTGAGCCAGAGGTATAAATTAAATCTTCAATTGGTTGAATACTTTCTTCTTGATATTCATTTGCTTTTTCAATCACGCGGTTGAGCAACTCTGGGTTACTAGGAGCAAGATTACTACCACCAGATATTCCATTTGGTTTAGCCTTTCTGCCTTGGCTATATCTTATTGTGCTAGGACGACCTTGAAAATAGCGATCGTCAGTGAATATTTGACCAATCAAAGCCGAGCCAATAGGCTTGTCATCTATATTCAGCATGACGCTACCATTAGCTTGAAAAGGAAATAAACCTTGACCGATAACCAGGATTGCTAAAGGATAAATTAGTGCCGTTAGCAACCACAGTATCAAAGTTATACGAATTGCTCTAAGTGTTTCTCGAATAATTATCATAAAAAGTGCTGAGTGTAGAAGATTAAATTTATTTTTTAGAAGCGTTCTGGTTGAAAAACTACAATCAATAAGTAAATTATTAGCCCGAAAATAATCGCTCCCAAAATACCATAAGCCCAAGTAAATTGAATTTGTAATGTGGTATTAGTAGCTGCATAAACTCTGCGAGAAATTCCTAAATTTAGGCAAAGTCCAATCAGAATTGTGATCGCCAGTTTTTGTTTAGGCAGTTGTGACCAAATATAGGCGATCGCCTGCATTAAATTTCTCGGCTCATTATTCATATTTATCTGCCAATTTTCCTTACTAACAGGGCAAAAAATAATTTTTTTCTTCTTTTACTTTTGCCTTTTTACTTTTGACTTTTTACTTTTTTTGCCTTTTTACTTTTGCCTTTTTACTTTTGCCTTTTTACTTTTTTTTGCCTTTCTAAGCCAGCCCCACTGCTGTAATCACCAAATCTAATAGCTTAATTGCAATAAACGGTGCAATCACACCACCTAAGCCATAAATCAAAAGATTGCGTTTGAGTAATTGATTAGCTGTCAGGGGTCTAAATTTCACACCTTTCAAAGCTAAGGGAATTAACGCAGGAATAATCACAGCATTGTAAATTAATGCCGATAGCACAGCGGAATTTGTGCTAGTTAAATTCATAATATTCAGACCTTGCAGGTTAGTAGCTGCAAAAATTACCGGAATAATTGCAAAATACTTAGCAATATCATTAGCAATAGAAAATGTTGTCAATGCCCCACGGGTAATTAACAGTTGTTTACCAATACTGATAATATCGATGAGTTTGGTAGGGTCAGAGTCTAAATCTACCATGTTGGCTGCTTCTTTAGCAGCTTGAGTACCAGTATTCATCGCCACACCAACATTTGCCTGTGCCAATGCGGGAGCATCGTTAGTTCCATCACCTGTCATGGCGACTAGTTTGCCTTCAGCCTGTTCTTGTTGAATGACACTGATTTTATCTTCAGGTGTGGCTTCGGCAATAAAATCATCCACACCGGCTTCTTGAGCAATTACAGATGCAGTAATGTGGTTGTCTCCTGTGAGCATGACAGTATGCACACCCATCCGACGCAACTGGGCAAAACGCTCACGAATGCCGGGTTTGACAATATCTTTGAGATAGATGACACCATAAATTTCTTGATCTAAGCAAACTGCTAGAGGTGTACCCCCTTGTTGAGAAACTCGTTGGTATGCAGCATCTAGTTCTGGGGTATCTCGGCCGTTGCGGGAAAGAACAAATCCTTTAATCGCTCCGACTGCACCTTTGCGGGCTTCTCGTCCATTGACTAAATTTGTACCACTCATCCGGGTTTTGGCTGAAAATTCCACGGCTGCGGCTTGGTGGGGATCAAAATCTAATCGAGCGCCTAATCTTTCTGCAAGTCGCACAATGGATTTGCCTTCTGGTGTATCGTCAAATATGCTGGCTATCAGGGCAATATAAGCCAATTCCTGCATAGAATGACCGTTAACCGGGATAAATTCTTCTGCTAAACGGTTGCCGAGGGTAATTGTACCGGTTTTATCTAAAATTAAAGTGTTGATATCGCCACAGGCTTCCACTGCTCGTCCAGAGGTAGCAATAACGTTATATTGGGCGACTCGATCCATACCTGCAATCCCGATCGCGCTGAGTAAGCCACCAATGGTTGTGGGGATCAATGCTACTAATAACGCAATTAAAACTGGGATACTGACAGGACTTTGAACGTAGTAGGCAAATGCTGGCAAGGTAGCGACAACAAACAAAAATATGAGGCTTAATACAGCTAATAATACTGTGAGGGCGATTTCGTTGGGTGTTTTGCTGCGTTCTGCACCTTCTACTAAATTAATCATCCGATCAATAAAACCTTTGCCGGGATCAGCTGTGACGCGGATGATTAACTCGTCAGAGATGATGCGTGTTCCACCTGTAACAGAACTAGCGACATCTGAACCTGATTCTTTGAGAACTGGTGCAGATTCACCCGTAATTGCAGATTCATCCACCGAGGCGACACCCATAATTACTTCCCCATCAGCAGGGATGATATCGCCAGCCACGATATATACGTTGTCACCTTTTTGAAGACTTGTGGAAGGAACCTCAGAGATTGAGCCATCGGAGGCGAGTTTTTTGGCGATGGTTTCTGATTGTGTAGATCGCAACGCATCGGCTTGGGCTTTACCCCGTCCTTCGGCTACGGCTTCGGCAAAGTTAGCAAACCAGACTGTAAAAAACAATATCCCGGTGAGGATACCATTAAATAATTGGGGATTTCGCTGTTGCGTAGGGCCGAATAAGTTGGGATCAATGGTGACGGCGAGGGTAATCAGTGTGCCAATCCACACCACAAACATCACCGGATTTTTGATGGCTACTATGGGATTCAGTTTGATAAAAGCATCCCTGATAGCCCTGATGTAAATTACTTGATTATTTATTTTGGCTTTTTTTCGCACTTGGCGGCGATCGCTCGGACGCGCTCTTGGTGTTTTAGATTTGGGGGTAGGTGCAACTGGATTCATATATTCAGTAGTGCAAGGGAGGATAGAGACAGGGAGCAGGGGGACAGGGGGGGCAGAGGGCAGAGGAAGCAGAGGGGCAGGGGAAGAATTATTTCTTGTTCTCAATTCCCAACTCAGCACGGGCTAAACGCCCCGCTACCGCTAACAGCACTTTCAACTCAGCACTTTTTTAACTGCCAGATGCTAGTTTAAATCCTTCAGCGATGGGGCCTAGGGCTAAAACGGGAAAAAATGTCAATACGCCTAAAATTAGTACTATGCCCGCTGTCACTGTGGTGAATAGTAATGAATCGGTTTTGAGTGTTCCTGCTGTTTCTGGTGTGACTGGTTTACGCGACATATTCTCAGCTAATAGCAAGATGGCAATAATTGGGATATAACGGCCAGCCAACATACTCAATCCTGTGCTTAAATTCCACCACAGGGTATTATCATTGAGTTTCTCTAAGCCGGAACCGTTATTAGCTGCGGCTGAAGCATATTCATAAACTACTTGGGAGATTCCATGAAAGCCTGGGTTTGTAATGCCTGAGAGGGAAAAGGGATAAGCTAGGGCGATCGCGCTGGGAATTAAAATCATAATGGGGTGAATTAACAGCACAACGCTGGCGAGAATGATTTCGCGCTTTTCGATTTTGCGTCCTAAAAATTCTGGTGTGCGTCCCACCATCAACCCTGTTAAGAACACGGTGAGAATTAAGTAAATTAGCAAGTAAGCTATACCTGTACCTTGTCCTCCCCAAATAATCTGCACAAATAAGTTAAATAATGTCGCAAATAATCCTTGAGGCATTAGGGAATCGAGCATTCCATTAACTGCACCAGTCATTGTGGCGGTGGTAGTCACTACCCACAGTGCTGTTTGTATGACTCCAAATCTGACTTCTTTACCTTCTAAATTTGGCAGTTCTACTCCCAATGTGCCGTTAATGAGGGGATTTCCTTGCAGTTCACCACTGACTGTGACCCAAACTAAAATCACAAAAGCGGTAAATACCATCCAAAATAACAGCCAAGCTTGTTTGAGATTTTTGGCAAACATCCCGTAGGTGAATATCAAGGCTGCGGGAATGGAAATCATGGCGATGAGTTCGATTAAGTTAGATGCGCCATTGGGATTTTCAAAGGGATGGGCGGAATTTGCTGCAAAGAAACCACCACCGTTCTCACCCAACATTTTAATCATCTCAAAGGAAGCTACAGGGCCTCTAGCAATGTATTGTGTGCTTCCTTCTATCGTTTCCACAATCAATGGTTTATCGATGGTTTGCGGTACGCCTAATAAAACAAGGGCGATCGCGCCAACTACCGAAATTGGCAGTAATATCCTGGTAATGCTACGAATTAGGTCAACATAAAAGTTACCTAACCTTTTGCTAGTCAACCCACGAATAAACGCGATTCCCACCGCCAACCCCGTACCTGCTGAGGTGAACATCAAAAAGCCTAAAGCTGCTACTTGGCTGAAGTAACTCAGGGTTGTCTCTGGAACATAGTGTTGCTGATCGGTGTTGGTAACAAAAGAAATAACAGTGTGTAGTAAGGTATGCCAACGCGGGGAAAAGAAGTTATTGGGATTCCAAGGTAAAAATCTTTGATAATGTATCAAACCAAAAACTAAAATACCCATAACAAGATTACTGGCAAGAATCGCCCGGATATACTGCCAGCCTGTCATATCATCTTTTCTGTTAACGCCTGCTACCAGATAAATGCTGTGTTCAATTGGGTTCATTAGAGGATCAAGCAACGTTCTCGCTCCCATGAACACACGCGCTATGTATCTTCCCAATATAGGGGCGATCGCTATGACAAGACACAGTGTCAAGCCGATTTGTAAAAAACCTTGTCCCATTTATTTTGCGCTCAGTTTAACTTAATACTCGCAAGCTAATTATTTTAGATATATTGTCGATTTCCGCTTAACGTAGCCAATCTATGTCTCTAGATAGAGAGATAAACTGTTTTACTTCGCACTCCGTGCGGTTGAAGCGCACGGCGCAGCTTGAATTCTGCTATAAGAGTGAACTATTTGACGATGAGATTGTGAGCAATTTGGCAATATTTTATTTAGTCTCAATATATCTATCTAGATTTACTGTGTTTATTCACTACAATTTTTTAGTGACTTTTTAAAGTTTCTGTCAAGAGTATTTAAAATTTAATATTAGTTACTGTTTGAGTTGATGCATCAGCATGGTTTGTGTAATTGCACCAATTCGTGAGTATTTTAGTATACTAATCGCAATTCAATATTTTGTTCGTCTGCATTGCACATTGAATTGTAACAGAGGAATAAAAATTTACTAGAATACACCTTTAATACAATAGGTGCAGCTATTGTATTTACATATTTAGCATGGCAAAAAACATCTGTAGAAGTTTGGCAGATGTTTGCAATTAATCAAGCTCAACAGCAGTTACAGGATTTATCTGTGTACTCCATCCCCAACTACTACAATAAACATATATATCCGCATATTTTGACTAATTTGCTTTATGTCAGTTTTAGCAGCGATCGCAGTCTTGGCTATTTTAATTTTGGTACACGAACTGGGACACTTTATAGCAGCAAGGTCTCAAGGCATTCACGTTAACCGTTTTTCTTTGGGTTTTGGCCCAGTTTTGTGGAAATACCAAGGAACGGAAACCGAATATGCTGTCCGTGCTTTTCCCTTGGGTGGCTTTGTGGGCTTTCCCGATGATGACCCAGATAGTGACATTCCACCCAACGACCCGAATCTGCTGCGTAACCGTCCAGTTTTAGATCGGGCGATCGTCATCAGTGCAGGAGTAATTGCAAATTTAATATTTGCCTATTTAGTGCTAGTTCTCCAATTGGGTATTGTTGGCATCCCAGAAAAGTTCAACTATCAACCCGGTGTGCTTGTTCAACCAGTTAATGAACAATCCATTGCCTATCAAGCCGGTATTAGAGAAGGTGATATAGTTTTAGCAGTTAATGGTCAAGAACTCCCGGCTTCAGACAAATCCACCGCTATCTTGACCAAAGAAATTCAAACTCATCCCAATCAGGAAATCGCCCTCAAAGTTCAACAGAAAAATCAACAAGTTTCCCTAAAATTAACCCCAGCCCTAGGCGCTGATGGTAAAGGCTTGGTAGGAATTCAACTAGGGCCAAATGGTAAACCAGTTTTTCGTAAACCTAACAGTCCTTTCGAGATTTTTGGTATTGCAGCTAACCGCTTTCAACAACTATTTATTGGTACACTCAACGGTTTTGGTCAGTTAATTACTAACTTTCAACAAACCATCGGACAAGTTTCTGGGCCAGTTAATATTGTGAAAGTTGGTGCAAAATTAGCGGCTGATGACAGCACGAATTTACTATCTTTTGCCGCAATTATCAGCATTAACTTAGCCATTATCAATATCTTGCCTTTACCCGCATTAGACGGCGGACAACTAGCGTTTCTATTAATTGAAGGTTTACGCGGTAAACCCTTACCTAGCCGCATTCAAGAAGGTGTAATGCAAACAGGCTTGGTGCTACTTTTAGGATTAGGCATTTTCTTAATAGTTAAAGAAACCATCCAGTTAACCACTCAGTAGGATCGGCGCAAAATTAAAGCACTCAGACTCAAGTCTGAGGCTAATCAAACCAAGCCTGCCTGTGCAGGCTAATTTATTTTTTATTTACTAATTTTTGAGTAAATAACGCCGTGTACAACTTTCTCTCAAACCTAACCACCAAACCCTTCCCGACAAAAGGGAGCAAGATTCAAAGCCTCTCTCCACTTCAAAGAGAGGTGTAGAGAGGGGTTTCAAAAAATAAGTTGCACATCGCGTTAAATAGGCAATTATTTTTTTACTTTTGCCTTTTTACTTTTGCCTTTTTTTATGACAACTACCCGCAAATCTCCATCTAAAAAACAACGAGCGTTAGAGATTCTCCATCGTCTCAAACATCTTTATCCAGATGCAACTTGTTCATTAAATTACTCAACACCTGTACAATTACTAGTTGCTACTATTCTCTCGGCTCAGTGTACAGATGAGCGAGTTAATCAAGTTACACCAGCTTTATTTAGTCGATTTCCAGATGCAGCCAGTTTAGCCAATGCCGATTTAGACGAGTTAGAAAACTTGGTGCGTTCGACAGGGTTTTATCGCAATAAGTCTAAGAATATCCAAGCCGCCTGTCGAATGATTGTGACTGATTTTGATTCGGTGGTTCCTAACCAAATGGAGCATTTATTAAAATTACCTGGTGTGGCGCGGAAAACGGCAAATGTTGTTTTAGCTCATGCTTATGGGATAAATGCTGGGGTGACTGTGGATACTCACGTTAAGCGTTTGAGTCAGCGGTTAGGTTTAACCAAGTATTCTGAACCAGTCAAAATTGAACAAGATTTAATGAAGTTATTACCCCAAGCAGATTGGGAAAATTGGTCAATTCGGCTAATTTATCATGGTCGTGCTGTTTGTAAAGCCCGTTCTCCAGCTTGTGCGGCTTGTGAGTTAGCTGATTTGTGTCCTACTGCTCATAAAGTGATGACAATAGGCTAGGTAAATTAAGGAGTATCCCTAGAATTGATTAGGACACTGTAGAATGGAAAATGCTGTCTTTATTTAGAATGTATGGCGAAGAAGAGTATGATTGAGCGCGAGAAAAAACGCGCCAAGTTAGTCGCAAAGTATGCCGAAAAGCGGGAAACTCTGCTGGAAGAGTTCAGACAGGCTGAATCTTTAGAAGAGAAACTGGACGCTCATCGGAAAATTCAACAACTACCCCGGAACAGTGCGCCCAACCGTCGCCGCAATCGCTGCTGGGTAACTGGTCGCCCCAGAGGTGTGTACCGTGACTTTGGACTGTCTCGGAACGTTCTGCGGGAATGGGCGCACGAAGGTTTGTTACCTGGAGTGGTTAAGTCTAGTTGGTAGTTATTGGTCATTAGTCATTGGTCATTAGTCATTGGTAATTTGCTAAAGACAAATGACAAATGACAAAATTATTGACCACAGCAACGGTCTATACCCAGACTTTCTAAGAGTAGATCGCTGACGGCGTTAGCGATCGCAAACTCTCCATAAAAGCTTTTGGAAAAATCAAACGCCTGCATCTCTGTGACAATGGCAATTACCAGAGATCCTAAGTCGTTTTCTCCTTCCATACGTTGACGCACAAAGATTTGCGCGGCTCGTTGGGCAATCGTTTGGTTGATTGCTTCCGGGATAAATTCTGCATCTAACCACCGCAACAAACGCTCTTGTAACCACTCACCTTCAAGGAGAGGGTCGTTAGCTGGTGGTAGGGTAATGGATGGGATTGGTTGTGTCATTTTGGTAAACGCAGAGGGACGCTTAATATATCCCAGAGGAGCGCAGAGGATGGCGATCGCATCAAATTGCGTTCCTCTGATATTTTTTATTTTTAGTTTGATCTATGCAATATGATATCGCTGCTATTATTCAAGGCTATGCTCAAGGCTATTTTCTCATGGCTGATGACGATCATGGCTTGGGTTGGTATGGTAGCCGCGATCGCACTTTGATTCCTCTAGATGAGCGATTCCGCTATCCTAAGTCTTTGCAGCGTGTCTTGAATCAAGAGCGATTCACAGTGGCAATTAATCGTGATTTTCCGGCTGTTGTTGATGGCTGTGCAAACCGAGACACAACATGGATTTCGGAAGAATTAAAAGAAATTTACTTTTTACTACATGAAACGGGTTTTGCTCACAGTTTTGAAACTTGGCAAGGTGACGAACTCGCAGGCGGTATTTTAGGAATTGTGATTGGTGGTGCTTTCATCGGTGAATCAATGTTTTACCGCATTCCCGAAGGCTCAAAGGTAGCGATGGTCAAGTTAGTAGAAAGATTGCGCCAAAAACAATTTGTCCTGTTTGACGCTCAAATGATGAACCCGCATTTAGAACGCTTTGGTGCTTACGGGATTGGCGATGAAGAATATCAAACTTTACTCCAAAAAGCGTTGCAGCGTCGCTGTTCTTTGGTGTAAGAATGTAGGGCATGATGTGGCTCATTCTTAAAATTTAGTGACTAATTTCTATGGGTGCAGAAGTTTACTGGTACTACACAGATTATCAACCTGATCTGAATGCAGCATTACAGACACTCCGCCAAAAAGAGTTTCAAGCAGGTAGATATAATCCTGCAATACCATTGCTTGATTTTCCGATTACAGAAAATTCTCCTGCTCCTGGAGCGCAGCATATATCCATTGAAGCAGCACTAGAAGCCTCTGATGCAGATGGCACACGTTCAATTCTTGATATTCTTCGAGTTGATGATAGGCCATGTCCACTTTCAAGAGATGAGTTTGAAGAGGCGTTAGGAGGAGGAGAAGAATTTTATCAAATACTTGGCGAAGTTTGGAACACTGCTTTTCTACTACCTCCAGCAGAACTTATTACTTTATTTGGTACTGAGCAACCCACTCATGAAATGATTCATTCTGTCCTTTTTGGTAGCAAAAATCCTAATGGCAGAAATCAATTTTGGGACAGTATTGATAGAGGTTCAGCAAGATATATTATTGTTTATGCAGACCACCAGCCAAGTGAGATTTTCTTTTCTGGTTATTCTTTTGATTGATAGATTTTTATCGATTTTAATAATCAGATTACTTTTTAAAAAAGCAATTATTTCTACATGGAACTATCTGATTTAATACTGGAAACAAAAATTAAAAAATTTGCTGAAACTGTTCTTAAGTATTGTAATTGGGCAGAAGCTTCTAGCAGCAATCCAGAGCAAGAAATGGTAACGGCTCGAAAGCTTTTATCTGAACTTCATTTAGGTATAATTGACTTACTTGAAATTGATTTATCTGATATTAATTATGACAAATAAGTAGAAAATATTCGCTCGTCTTACAAATCAAGTAGTATTTATAAGCGGTTTCAAATATTACCTATTAATAATTATTGGGATGTATTTGAACCACTAAATATAGAAGATAATCAACCTATAGTCAACAGTCTTATAGATGATTTAAATGATATTTATCAAGGCCTCAAACGAGGTTTTATACTTTACGAGCAGAGTTATTTTAGGGAAGCAGTATGGGAATGGCGTTTTCATTTTGAAATTCATTGGGGCGCTCATTTAGTGGGAGCGCAAAGGGCAATTCATAATTATTTTTCGTAGCAAGAACTTAGATAAATTAATTTATAAGTTTCCTAAATCTAGTGAGGTTATAGACAGGAAAAATTAACCGCAGATGAACGCAGTTAACTTTGTGTATCAGAAGATTAGGAAAGGCGATAGTAAAGAAAGAAAAAGCATAATTACAATCACTCCAGCAACCAGCTAAATAAATCTTCTACTGTTAAGATTAAATCTTTAGCAAATTCTGGAACTGGTAACTTGGTTTCCGGTTCTTCATAAACGTTAGTTGGTTGATTTGGCAAGTAAACAAACACAGCTTTTTCTTTTGGATCAATCAGCCATCCCATCTGAGTTCCATGCTTGAGACAATGGAGAATATTCTTGATAACTTTAGTGTGACTTTGATCAGGAGATAAAATTTCAATTGTCCAATCTGGGGCAATTAAGAAGACATTAGCAACCCCACCATTCTCTTGACGAGGTATTCTGTCCCACGTAAATACAGAAATGTCAGGAACAATTGAGCGATTTCCAAATGTACAGCGAAGTTCACAGAAAGCCCGCGCAATTTTTTGGGGTTTTACAATTAAATTAATTGCAGGTGCTAATTCTGTCTGAATTGCGCTGTGTTCTCCTTGTGGCATCGGTTTTTGAATAATGCGTCCATCAATATATTCACTAGCAGGTTCTGTCTCTGGTAAAGCGAGAAATTCTGTAAGACTCAGAGTTTTAGCAGGGATTTGTACCATTTAATGCTTCCTTACAAAAGCTACGTTGTACTACTGCTATTTGTTATTCTACAGATTAAGAAATCTGTTGGCGATTTTTGGCTGGAGTCATAACTACTATTAGACCTTTTTTTCAGTTACCAATGTAAGACTAACCCATTCACCTTTATCGCTGTAGGTGCGAACCATACGCTGGCGTAAGTTAGGCTGAATTAACCAACCAACTTCTAAAAATAAGGGTTGACGTAACTTCAATTGCAATGGCGATGTTGCAGAAGCACCGTTTGGTAATAGTAAAACTTGCACCTGCTTTTGTGGGTCTTGGTCAAAGTGAATGAGAGAACCTTTGATAGTTGCTGTTGAAGTGATGGTTCTTTCGCCAAAAGCCAAACTCTGCACTAATCTTCCAGTGTCATCTAAATGTAATTTTAAAGTTGAAGAGAAAGTATCAGGCGATCGCCAGTCAGGATATATTGTAATCGCCTCACCGTGCCATTCTCCCAACAAATCATTTACCGTTAAGGGAGGATTTTCTACTGGTTCGGTTCCGGCTAAATGTTCTCGGATTAAAGTTAGTTTATCTAGCTGACCGTTTTTATCAAATAACTGCACTAAACGTACGCGGCGGTTTTCATAAATTAAACCAAGTTCTGCACCAAATTCGGTAAATGGTGCTAACTGAATCGAACCTTGGGAAAATGCGCCATTTTCAAAGAAAAGTATACTCTTAGCTAAAGAACTATATTCTAAAACTAAATCTTCTTGTCCTTCTCGGTGGACAACTTGACGCATAGTTTTATTTTCGTTTAATCCTTCAAAAGAAACAACACTTTTAATATCTTCTAAGAGTTGACCTTGGGTTGAAAATCGGGTGAATGAACCTTGCCATTCACCGAGATTTTTTAATAAAGATTCCCATTGAGATGCCATGTTATTTGTCCTTGGTCATTTATCGCAGGAGGCAGAAGGCAGGAGGTAAAAGTTTTACTATGCCTAGTATTAGTGCTTTTTAAATGTCCTCACCTATACTTCGACTGCTATATCATTTGTTATTTGATCAATATAATAGAGAACTCTTGAGCATAGACTAAGCCTTAGCAAATCGGTGTACTGCAAATAAGCTGCCTATTAATCCTACCGTTGCGCCGAAACTTAAGAGAATCAGGGGTAATAATAAGATTTGTGTGGGTGCAAGTTGCAAACCATTGGCAAGGAATTGGATAAATTCTGGTTGATTAGCTAGTAATTTGCCTAAAAACTGTTCAATTACCGAAATGAAACTCCAAGCGATCGCACCACCAACTAAACCAAAAGAAATTCCTTGTAAAATAAACGGTAGATAAATCCACGCGGAAGTTGCGCCGACTAGTTGCATAATTTCAATTTCTCGCTTTCGCGCCAGCACAATTAGGCGAATGGTTGTGGTAGTAACAGCGATCGCAGTTAAAGTCAAAATACTGGTAATTGTCACAGTAAACCAGTTTAAACCTCGATGCAACTGAGCGATGCGTTTTACAGCTTCATCGACATACTCAACGGTCTCAACTCCCTGTAATTTAGCCAGACTTGTGGCTAAAACTGGTACAGCTTGAGAATTCCGCGCTTTTACCTTCATCTCATCAACTAAAGGATTTTCCCCTAGCTGCTGAGTCGCACCGTCAATATCCGCAATTCTCAAATCCTTGACTAATTTTGCCCAAGCTTCTTCTTTAGTAACCGTTTGCATCGCCACAACTTCCGGCATTTTCACGACCAAATGTTCGATGCTCTTAGCTTCTATTCCCGGTTCTAAATATACTGAAACCTCTAACTGGCTGCCAAATTGATTCAGGAGTTTTTCAACTTGCCAAGAAGTTTGCAGACTTAAGCCAAACAAAAATAATAATACCGCCACAGTGCTAACGGCTGCCCAATTCATCCAGCCGCCACGCAACAACCCTAAGAAAGTTTCTTTAAGTAAATAGTCAAGCTTCGTGAGAAATTTGAACACAGATGACCCCTACATCACAAAAGTAAATCGTAATCACTCTTTATACTCGATGTAATGAAGTTTACCCATGTCATTCTCACTCAAACTACAAAGGACGCAAAGGAAGAATATGCAATTCTCCGCGTAACTCCGCGTTAACCTCAGCGCTCCTCTGCGTTAAAACACATTAATAATGCGTAGCCGACTTACGATGATGCACAGCCGTCACACCATCTTGATTTAAAACCTTACCGTTTTCTACAGTGGCATAAACTAACCAGTGGTCTCCCGATTCCATCCGGTTTTGGACTTTACACTCCAAATATGCTAAAGCATCTGCCAATATAGGAGAGCCATTTGTACTTTCTTCGGTAGCGACATCAGCAAATCTGTCTTGTCCAGGGCCGAAGGGTTTGAGGAAATGTTTCATCAAGCCTATATGATTGCCTTCTTTGAGAATATTCAGAACAAATTCGTTACCTGAGTGGGTCAGTGGTTCTACTGCCCGTTCTTTAGCAACGGCAATAGTTAAACCAGGCGGATTAAAGCTGGCTTGGGCTACCCATGAGGCTAACATAGCACTGGCTCTATCTTCTTGTTTGGCTGTCAGCACGCACAGAGAACCAACGATGCGTCCAACTGCTTGTTCGACATTTGTGGCTGGTACACTTTGCGATCGCACTTTTTTGGCTTTCTTCAATGCTTGAGCAAAGTCGGTTCCGGCTTCTTCACATAATTGCAGAGTTGCATCATCGGGTTTAAATTTCACACGGATGGCATCAAACCCAAAGCGATAACCAGCATCTTTGAGTCGGTTTTCAATTAAATCAACCGCCTCACCACTCCAACCAAAGGAACCAAACACACCCGCCAGTTTATTGTTTGTTCCTGCTGATAAAACAATCCCTAAAGCTGTTTGCACTGGTGTCGGTGCATGACCACCTAACGTGGGCGAACCCATAACAAAACCATCAGATTTTTCCACCGCCGCGCGGATTTCTTCTGGTTCAGTAAATTCGCAGTTAATTGATTCTACCGCCACACCAGCTTTTGTAATGCCACGAGCGATCGCTTGGGCTAAGGTTGCGGTATTCCCATAAGCTGATGCATAAATTAAGGCTACTGTCAAGTCAGCAGATGTTTGCTGTTGACTCCATTGTCTATAAGCTTTAGTTAGATCAATTAAGCCGTAACGTACTAAAGGCCCGTGTCCTGTCGCATACAAGCGCGCTGGAAAATCAGCAAGTTTATCTAACGCTGTTTCTACTTGCCGCGCATGGGGAGCCATGAGGCAGTCATAATAATAACGGCGGTCTTCGTTGATAATTTCCCAGCCTTCATCTAATACTTGGTCGCCGCAGATATGCGCTCCAAATAACTTATCTGTGTAGAGAATTTCGGTTTGGGGGTCGTAGGTGCAGAGTTCATCAGCATAGCGGGGGTTGGGTGTGGGAATAAATTGCAAGTGATGTCCCTTGCCCAAATCTAGGGTTTCTTCCCCCCGCATGATGATAATTGGTAAGTCTGGATTTTCTAAAGCTCCGCGTAAATTTATCGCCCCTGGGTTAGAACAAACAAAGGTGATTTGCGGTGCAATTTCTAATAAAGCTTTTAAAGTGGCGGCGCGGTTAGGGTTGATGTGACCGAGAATTACATAATCAATTGCTTGGACATCAATACGCTTTTGCAACGCATCCAGGTAAATTTGCGTGAAAGTTTCCCCAGGCGGGTCAATCAAAGCAATTTTGTCAGCTTGAATTAAATAAGAGTTGGCTGTAGTCCCTTTAGCTAGGGCATATTCTATTTCAAATCTTAACCTTGCCCAACTGCGCGATCGCATTACAGTTGTATCGGTAGCAATTGGTAGTATCTGCACATCACGCGGTTTAGTATCTGGCATAACTGTTGAATAAATTCTAAAGCTTAATTTGTTTGATTAAATTTTACGCATTTATCTGCCGTAATTGGAATTTGCGAAAGCGATCGCCTCAAACAACGCTGTTACAATAAAGCCATACTCTATGCCACACTCATTAAAACTGCGGGAGTTAAATATTGTTCTGGATACAATATGAGTATTTTAGGTAGCAAATATGCAAAATCTCACCAGAATTACCCGTAATCCAGAGGTGATGGGCGGTAAACCTTGCATTCGGGGAATGCGCGTTACTGTTGGTACTATAGTCGGTTTAATGGCATCTGGACACAGTAATAGTGATATCCTCAAAGCGTATCCCTATCTGGAAGAAGCTGATATTTATGAGGCACTTGCTTATGTTGCATCACCATTGTGAACGTATCGCCTGACATTGTCAATGTATTGCGTAACATTGTGAATGTATCGCCTAACATTGCCAATGTATTGCGTAACGTTGTGATTTTACCGACTAACATCGAGATTGTATCGTCTGACATTGCCAATGTATCGACTACATAATCAACAACTACGCCGCAACCATTCTAAAATTTCATTAACTGATTGGTGGGGTGTAAAGACTTTGAGGGTGTTGTAGTTTGGTATGGGGTCGCTAATCAAACAAATTGTACCTTCAAATTTGCTGATGGCGTTGAGAAACACATTGCTGTATGTTGCCTCGCCTGTAGTTTGAGTTGCGCCTGGGTGAAACAATAAAACCACTTGCTTATCAGCTTCTAGCAATTCCCAATAGGTTTGCAGTTCCGCCATTGTTTTCGGCGTACCATCTGCACATTTAGGACAGCCAGCTTTGACAAGTGCTGTGTAAATTTTGCTGGCTGGGTTATCTGGTGCGATGAATTTACTCGTGTCGATACAGATTAAGTGAATGTTTTGGCTAAGTTGAGTGTCATTGTTAATTGCAGTTTGCAAGTTTTGGAGTAAGTCAAGATGATTAATAAGGATTGTTCCAGCGTTTCCTTGATGCCAAGCTTGGTAGAAATCGGGGTAAGGCATATTCTGAGAACATTTCCAGATGACATTGTAGTTTTCATCAAATTGCAAATAATCCTTTAAACCTGCGATAACTAAAGACCGATGCTGATTGTCTTGTAGAATTTTCCCTAAGCTTTCTGCTGCCTGCTTACGGGTGTTCTCATCTACATCTTGTGATTGCAGCAGTTGCACCAACGCGGCGATCGCATCTGGACTTCCTGGGTCGATTCCCCTCAAGCTAGGTTTTACCACAAAAGTGATAAAGTTTTCTAAACTATATTTTACTTGCAGTTGCATCAAAGCGGTGATATCATCTGGATTTCCTGTGCCGATTTTCCCTAAGCTTTCTGCTGCGGATATACGGGTGGAGTGAGACACATTTTTTGATTGCAGCAGTTGCACCAAAGCGGCGATCGCATCTGGATTTCCTGTGCCGATTTTCCCTAAGCTTTCTGCTGCCAGTTTAAGGGTGGCTGCCTGCCTAGGGGCTAATTTAACATCTTGTGATTGCAGCAGTTGCACCAATGCCGCCAATGCCGCGATCACATTTGGATTGCCTGGGTCGATTTTCTCTAAACTTTGTGCTACCTGCCAACGGCGGAAGTCATCCACATCTTTTGATTGCAGCAGTTGCACCAATGCGGCGATCGCATTTTGATTGCCTGGGTCGATATTCCCTAAGCTTAATGCTGCCTGCCAACGAGTGTCATCATCCACATCAGAGGATTGCAGCAGTTGCACCAATGCGGCGATCGCTTTTATTTTTTCTGTCTGTTGTAGTGTTGATCTAGCTTCATATTTAATGGGAAAACAAAATTTCATCCACTTTCGTTTTTCTGATGAATAACCACAACCCCATTTGACAATTTGCTTTACTATCTCATCTGCTTGAGAACAATCTTTAAACTCAGGAATTCCCACAGCCGCTAAAAAGTAAGCTTGATATTCATAAAAACCTTTGTCTACATCTTCCCTATTCCACTCACCACATCCATCTTTAAAATTTACCAAAGCATTAATAAAATCTTGCTGCTGCTGTCTTAGATTTTTTTGTCTTCGTCCTAACCATAGCAATATCACCTCTTTCCATTGCGGTTGAAAAATGCGGTAAGTTCCTTTTGTTGGATTATTAGGAACATGATTCAGAAATTCATGCCAATCATTAACATTTAACGCAGCAAAATATTCTTGAAAATTAGGATGAAAGAAAGCATAAACTTCCTCCTCAGTTCCAGCTACTCTGTCTACTAAATTCAACCAACCAACATCACAAGCTAATTTAAATAATTCTTCTCTCATTTCTTGACGTGCTAAACTCCGCCGCAAGCGAAACCTTGCACTACTGTTAATCCCTGCAAAAGCTAATTTGCTTAAAGCTTGGTGCAATTCATCCTTTAAATCATCAGAGGCACACAAGTTAGGAAATAACTCTGATTTCCATTCATAGAAATAACGGGTAAATCTCTGATAAAGCGCGGCTTTCGTTTCTGGTAGTTCTCCTTGCTTATCCAAATAGAATGTCTGACACAACAGCGACAACCGCAGAGGATTCGTCACCAATTTACGAATATTTTCATGTTGAGTTGCTTTTAACTTATCCTGTAGTGTCTTTCCTTTTGCTAAATCACCAGCACGCTCAAACCACTGTTGAATAAATTCATCAATTTGTTCTGGTTTAAAATCTTGAGTTTTATAAGTATCAAATCCTGCGAGTGTATTATTAACCTGGGCATCCCAAACATTTAACCGACAAGTTAAAACCACCCGCGCCTGTCTCAAAGATGCTGTCAGTTCTCGATTAATTTTGGCTAAGGCTTGCACGGGTGAATTTTCACCCATTTCATCCACACCATCTAACAGTAGCCAAACTCTCTCTTTAGCAAAACACTCAATTAATTGACGTTCAATTTCTGGCGTGACGACAACATCAGATTTAACTAATTTCATTGCGTCAGTCAGCCATTGCTTGAGTAAATATTCCTCAATTGTTCTTCCCTGTAAGTTGGCGAGAGAAATACAGATGGGTAAATCTTGAGTGTTGTCTTGAATAAAGGCAGCTATTGTACTCAATAAAGTAGTTTTACCTGCTCCTGGTTCACCAATGACGGCAATATGTTTATTATTTCCGCTTGGCTGTTGTGTAATTACTTCTCGTAGAAATGCTTCATGTTCGTATGTTTTGACTATGACTTCTTGCGTTAACTCATAGACATTTGCTCTGTCTCGCTGTTCATTTAGTTGTCGGCGTTGCTGTTGTTTGCGTTCCACCAACCCCAAGGGAACATAAACGTTAATTTCAAAACCTTGTTCTGTCGCTTTGCGTCTGAGTCTTGCTGCTTCTTGCTGACTTTTTAGCATGGTGGTGCAAACTTCACGCCAGTCATCGGGAGTTAACTTTGTCCCATCCTCCCCTGGAGACGACTGTAGTCAGTTGTAAGTATTAGTCTGTTGCTCAATGTTGATTTGTTGAGCAACCATCGCACCTTTTTCTGCTTTAATCTCTTCTGCTAACTTCGCAAATTTGTTAACAACTGATGGCTGAGACTGGATTTCTGCTGCTTTATTTTTAATTTCCTTAGCAGCCTCAGACTTGTCATTGTTAACTGCTGCTTCCACATCCACAACAGCTTGAGCAATTTCGGGATCTTGTGCTGCTTGTGTCAGTTCTAGCACTGCTTGACCATAATCTAAACACTGCGGTTCATTACTGGTAAGAGATGGTGCTTTATTCTTTTGGCGCAGTAATTCTATCAACTTACCAGGAGCAGTCCATAAAACATCACCAAGATTTTCGCCAATTTTCTCCTGTGCTTTAGTCCACAGGGTAGTTGCGATCGCAGTAGCTACAGCAGTTAAGCTCACAGTTATCATAAATCCACTATCAATAAGCCAAATAGCGGCAAAATTTTATGTGTCTATTCTACTGGTAAAACTACTGATACGCTAAACCTGAAGGCGATCGCTCTTAGCGGCTGTTTAGTCAATTGTACAGAACGAATCTTTACCTCTAAATTTAGGTAAGATGAAGTGCGATCGCCATAACTTATCAAAGGTAATCTTACCTGTATTTCTCCACAGATTCCACAGCCACATTAAATTGTTGAGCAATCTGTTCTACACTCATCCCAGTTTTCAGTAGCAGTGGGACAGCAACTTTCAACAGTTCAGCTTCCCGTTGTTCTCGACCTTGTTCTAGACCTTCAGCTTTTGCTTCCTGATATACTCTTGTTTCCTCTAAAGTTATTCCTAGCATAGCTTCTACTTCCTCTCGACTCAACGACGAAAACTTGTAAACGGCAATTGTCGTAATAATTTCGATGATTTCGTTTTGCGGCAGTGTGCCTATTTCTTCTAATTTTACCCGTTGAATTAGTTGCTTGGCTTGCTCTGCCATTGTTTCCGAGGATGCAGTTGTCAACTGCATTAAATTGATGCCTATTGGCAGAGTATCAGAAGTACCTAACTCATGCAAATAAATGCGCTGAACTTGGTCGCTGTTTAAAAATATACGATGGGTTCTTTTATCGTTTGGTTCTAAAGAGCGTGATGGAAATATTACCACACAGTACCAATCATCGTATTGAGATTGATTGCGGTACAAATAGGTGAGCGACTCGGTAAAAAACCGATGATCAAGACTTTCGTCTTTCTGAAATTGCACTTCGGCAAAAAAGATAACTCTAGAGGTTGCGTCTTCTGGTGGTAGTAAGCGAAAAGTTTGTGGGGAATGTTTCCTTCCACAAAACTTTTCAAGACGACACCATCAATGCGAAAAGCGGTTTCTTTCACCTCTACTGACTCAAATCGATAGTTTTGCGCCTGTGCAGGACGGTTATCAACGAGTTCAAAGATTAACGCTGGAAATCGCTTGAAAATTTGATAATAAATGGAGTCACGTTTCACAAAAATATCAAAATATTTTGATTATTCGGGATTAATTTTATCAGTCTTTATCTGCATATCTAACAACAAAGCCATCGCTCTAGAATTAAGGTATAAAATCTGCGTCAAGAATCTGAGCTACAGAAAAAGGTGATTCTTGTGGGAATAGTTCTGATGGAAGTCGATATTTTCTGATGGTATCATTTCTAGCATCTGTATAACAGTCTAGAAATACATTATCTAAAACAGATTTTAAACTGGGACTATCTTCTAGAAGATAAATTATTTGTCGTCTTTGCTCAACAATAGTATTACGCCATCCTCTGGCATTACACTCTTTTTCTTCTATCCAGTATTGCAGTTTTAATAAATGTTCAATTAATATTATTAGACGGTTTTTAAGTTCTTTCTTTTCACTCCGCCCCATACTATCAATTTCTTCAATTAAATTCGCAATATCTAATTGTTCCAGTTTACCTTCTTGCAAAAGTTTAACTGTAGTTTGTATCCATAAGTAAAAATCTTGTTCATATAATGTTTTGTTAGTCTCAGAGGTAAACATAAAAATTTCTCCTGACTCAACAGAATATTGATTACATTATACAGTGAATAAATATTAGCTATTTCATGCCATACCCTAAAGCATGATAGCGATCGCACTTCCCCTAATTCTCAAAAGTGCGATCGCTATTCATCTTTTACAAGTCCTCTGATGAGTCGCAAAAAGTTTTAGTAGTGATTTCCCACTTTGCGATGATGCACAGCTGTCAATGCGTCAGGGTTGGAAACTCGGCCGCCGTTGACGGTGCTGTATACCGCCCAGTGGTCGCCGCAGTCCATCCGGCTGACGACTTCGCATTCCATGTATGCTAAAGCGTCGGCGAGGATGGGTGTACCATCTTCAGCGGATTGGGTTCGCACACCTGCAAAACGGTCAGCACCGGGGGCGAACCGTTTGAGGAAGTGGCGCATGAGTGTTTGATAATTGCCTTCTTCTAAGACGTTTAACACAAAGCGATCGCCTACTTGCATTAATGATTCAATCGCCCGATCTTTAGCGACTGCAATGGAGAAGCCCAAGGGTTTGAAGCTGGCTTGCGCTACCCAAGAAGCTAACATCGCGCTGGATACGTCGCCTTTTTTGGCAGTGATAATATACAGTCCGCCACTGAGTCTACCGAGGGCTTTATCTAAGTCTGCACTTAGAGATTTCATGGCTTTGATGCTGCGATCGCGTGTTACCCATTGCCCCAAGTCTGTACCAGCTTCTTCACATTGCTTGTAAGTGATTTCACTAGGGTTTTCGCTAAGTTGAATTACCGGAAAGGCTACGTGCAGTCCCAACGCCCGGAATTTTGTTAATAGGGGATAAGTCGGTTCATCATTACCGCCACCAGTTTCAAATATACCAATGGCTTGTTTATCTTTAGCAGAGCCTAACACGGTACTAAGTGCAGCTTGAGCAATGTTATCACCAGCCGCAGGCGGCACACCAATGACTATCCCCGAACAACGCCCCACCAGTTCGCGCAATTCTTGTAAATCTGTGGCTGAACCCAAATCTACTACTTCTACAGCGACATCGGTTTTGTTGATACCGTTGATTACGGCTTGCGCCAGGCGATCGCTATAACCGTATTCTGAAACGTAGAATATACCAACTGTGGTTTCTGGTTTTGCTTGGTTCTGGCTCCATTTGCGGTAACGCGCGGTTAGTTCCTCAACGTTGTGATAGAGTAACGGCCCGTGACCTGTAGCAATCATTTTAATCTCAGGTAATTCCCCCATCCGCTTCATTGCAGACAATACCGAGCGCGAATTTGGCCCCATCAAGCATTCATAGTAATATTTAAAATCAGCTTCAATAGTTTTTAAGTCTTCGTCAAAGGTCGCATCGGAGCAATAGTGCATCCCGAAAGCATCGCAGGTGAAAAGAATTTGGTCTTTGTGGTCGAAGCTAAATATTGTGTCAGGCCAATGTAAGTTAGGTGCAATCACGAATTCTATCTCGTGACCATTACCTAAATCTAAGCGATCGCCATTTTTCACAATTTGCCGCTTGAATGGCTGATGCACTAAATCTTCTAGAAATTGAATTGCTACTTTTGAGGCGACAACTGTAATTTCTGGAGCCATTTGTAACAAATCTTTCACCAAGCCACTATGGTCAGGCTCGGTGTGGCTGATAATCAAATAATTGATATCTTGAGGATTTATCAGTCCTGTCAGGGTATCAAAATACAGCTGACGGAACTTCTCATGGGAGGTATCAACTAAGGCAATTTGCTCACCGCGAATCAAAAATGAGTTGTAGGTAGTACCATTTTGTAAACCAAACTCAATATCAAAGCGATCGCGATCCCAATCGAGAGAGCGAATTGCCGTCGTATCTTGAGCAATGTCCTCAGTCTGTATAGTCAGCCGTTTTTCCGTTTTCTCGGTGAGCGATACCATAAATCCCCTCTCAAACACAATGAGTATTTATTCCGCTTGTTCTATTTTGACACGGTTTAAATGTAAATTTTTATTAAAAAATCTATAATTAGCTTAAAAAAATCAAAAGAGTGAAACCGCGTATACAGAAACCTTGGCTGGCTTTGGAGATAGGTAATTCCCGACTGCATTGGGGGTTATTCGTAGGCGAAACCCTTGACTGTACATGGAATACAGACTATCTACCTGATTCAGTTATACAGCAGTTAGGTAACGGTCGAACCTTAGATGATTTCCCCGCCAAGATTTTTACCCTTCCTTGTCCCCTTACTCTGGTAATTGCTTCTGTTGTTCCCAGTCAAACCGCACTTTGGCAAAGTTACCCCAATGTCAAAGTAATTACCTTAGAGAATGTACCTCTAAAAAATACCTATCCCACATTAGGAATTGACCGCGCCTTGGCTTTGTGGGGTGCGGGGATAAAGTTGGGATTTCCCATATTAGTAATTGATGCTGGAACCGCACTCACTTTTACAGGTGCAGATAGTCAACAGAATTTAGTTGGCGGTGCAATTTTACCTGGTTTGGGTTTACAGTTTGCGACTTTAGGTGAAAAAACCAGCCAATTACCACAGTTAGAAACGCAAAACTTCACCTCATTACCACCACGTTTTGCACTTAATACACCAGAGGCTATTCAAAGTGGTGTTATCTACACCTTGTTAGCCGGAATCAAAGATTTTATGACAGCGTGGTGGGATTTATATCCTAATAGTAAAGTTGCAATTAAAGGAGGCGATCGCACTTTATTATTTAACTATCTACAAACTTTATATCCAGAACTTACAGCACGTTTGATTGTTGAACCTAATTTAATTTTTTGGGGAATAGCTGCAATTAATGAAGTTTGACTATAAAAATTACCTCAACTGGATGACGACTCAACTAGTGGATAAAAACAATAAATATCCTCAGCAGGAAAAGGGATATATAAAGCTAAATAAAAATCACGCTTTTTTATGTGTTTCTATTTCCAAAAAAGAAAAGAATCTCGATAGAGGGTGCAAATTGAACTTCATCCACTTTATATAATTAAGTCAGTTTAACTTTATTAATAAAATCTCGGATTTCTTCAGCCACAATTCCCGTACAAGATTCCGGTAAATCATTGCCAGCATGAGCCACTAATTTAAAATCTACTTGGGGAATTAATTGTTTATAAGTTTGGCTTTGAAATACAGCATCAGAAGTATCTTGACCACCTTGCAAAATTAAAACTGGCACTTCAATTAAATGCAATTTATCTTGCAGTAACTCGGCTTTAATTTCTGCTGTCTGTCTTTGAAATAATAACTGACAAGCTGCGGGATATTTGAGTAAATGTTGACGTTGCTGTAAGTCTTGCTCGATTTTTTCGTGCCAACCGAATATTTTAATGATGGGTCTGATAAATTTTAAAAATTTCACTAATAACGGAGAAAATTCTAATAATTTGCGTCGTTGTTGCCAACGTTTTTCTTGTTTTTCTACTTCTACACCTTCTGGTGCTAATAATACTAAACCTTCCACTTGTTCTGGATATTTCAAAGCATAACTAGCTGCTATCCAACCACCTAAAGAATGACCAACTAAATATACTCTTTCCAGTCTTAAAGCTTGCAAAAGTTCAGCTATAGAATCTACTTGTAAATCTATCGAATGATGGATATTGGGCTTATCAGACTCACCAAAGCCTAACAAGTCTGGTGCAAAACAATGGAAATTTTTTGCCAATTTTTCCATTACCGATGACCACTGGCTGCTATCGTTCCAAGCACCATGTAACAAAACGACCGGAATACCTTGACCAGCTTCGCTCCAGAATAACAATCCTTGGGACAGCTTTCTGCGGGAGTTACGTAATAGTGTATCCATCTTGTATATAAAAATTACATCATAGTTGATTGTAGTTTCTATATTGGATTTTGCAATTAAATCTCCCAGCGAAAATCTAAAGTATTGTTACGCCAGTGTTGTCAAGCCGTTTAAGTAGTCTTTTATCTGTCGGGAATGGTCATGGGACATTGGTTCACTCGGTAAAGCACTAGGTGAAAAAGCTTGGATTTCCATGACTTCTAACCCATCTTGAATTTCCATTTTCCCTTGTACTTCTGCTTCCACCACAACGCAAATCGAATGAATGCGAGGGTCTCTGTCTGGTGCAGAATAAACACCGACTAAACGTTTAATCTCTAATAACTCCAGTCCAGTTTCCTCTATCAATTCTCGGCGAACTGTAGTGGGAATATCTTCTCCCCAGTCCACCATCCCGCCGGGTAATGACCAAAGACCATTATCTCGCCGTCGAATTAAGACAATTCGACCATCAGGTAATATCGGAATAATACTTGTACCAGTAATAGGATGACGGAAGATAATACCTAATACTGTTTGTCCATAACGCCATAAACCGCGTGTAGACTGGACAACTGCTGCAAAAAAAGCCAGAACGTTCAAGCTGAAAATCTTGGTGTTATGTGTTTTTATTTCCTGCACTCGCATTCACTCAACTAGCTAATTATTGAGATTTGTTTCACACAAAGATGCTTGTGCTTTGGGATTTTATGCTCAGAGAATATTTGAAAAGTATTAGCTGATTTACTTAGTAATTGAATATACGTCTATATTTAGACTAACTTTCCTGCAACTTATGAGGAAGTACTTCAATCTACAATCCTTCAGTTAAGTCTTTTCCCATAGGAATTGCCGTAAGGCTTGGCTAACTGAAAACTATTGACTTATCACCGAGGTAAACTCAGAACATCAAGCAAAATACTAGATAATTTGCAAATATTATCTAAGAGTTTTTGTATGATAGCTTAATTTTAGCATTTAGTTAAAAGAAAGTTTTTGTATTTCTATATACATTATTTATTTCAGTAAATAAAGATAGATTTTATCTTAAAAATTCCCGGAATAGATATTTAAATTATAGAAAATAGTTGATTTACTTATTAAAGTAAAAGCCTAAAATAGCTCATGAATATTACTAATTTTTTACGAGCGATCGCCAGCTATTTTTACATAAAGTTATTCTAGAAATCTTCCATAAAAATTTCTCTAGGTTTATCCTGATAGTACATATAGATAAATTGATGAATATTTTTACTTTTCCCAATTATTTGATGTTTTGAACTTCCTGGCGTTAAAGAAATCCTCAAAAATTTATATTGACATGATTTCAATTAATACGATACAATTGTACGTTGTTCAAATAAAGTAGTTAGACTGTTAAACTAGGGGAAAATCATATCAATAGCATCAGCCTCATAGCTGATAATGCCTAAGAGATGCCTAGTTTATCTTTTTTTGTTGTTTATTAATGAGGTGAACATGGCAAAGCGCCGTAACCCGAAAAAAGAAAAGGCGCTACGGAACCAGGCATACGCCAGAAAGTTTCGTAAACGGACTACAACGGGAAGAATGCAAAGAAGGTTCCAGCAACGACCACCTAAGAGTGAGGAAGATGAGGGCGCAGCAGCAATTGATGCTGAATAAGCCGCCTAGTTAATTTCTGATTCTTTAAAATGATTCTAATTTTGAGGGCGTATATTTATACGCCCTTAATTTTTTGCCGTATTAGGACTTACAGATTGAAAGCACTGTCAGACTTCACTCTTCAGACTTTATTTGATTGCGTGCAGTAACTAATGCCTTGTTAACTTGGGCAAAACCTGTACCACCGTAACTATTACGGGCGGCGACAACTGTTCGTGGTGCGATCGCATCATAAATATCTGCGGCGAATGCAGGATGTATTTGTTGCCATTCTTCTAATGTTAAGTCTTTGAGAAGTTTGCCCGCAGCAATACTAGTTTTGACGACTTTACCCACCAAATTATAAGCTTCACGGAAGGGAACACCTCTGGCGGCGAGATAATCTGCCACATCTGTAGCATTAGAAAAGTCTTCTGCAACAGCTTCGCCTAAACGCTGGCTACGAAATTCTAAGCCTTCCCGCAGCAAAATTGTCATTGCTTCTAAACAAGCTTTGACTGTGTTAACGCCATCAAATAAACCTTCTTTGTCTTCTTGTAAATCTTTGTTATATGCCAAAGGCAAGCCTTTCATAATAACTAACATTGCCTGAAGATGACCAAAAACCCGCCCAGTTTTGCCGCGCACTAATTCTGGCACGTCGGGGTTCTTCTTTTGGGGCATAATGCTAGAACCAGTTGCACAGCTATCTTTGAGGGTGATGAAGCGAAATTCTTCCGAAGCCCAGAGAATAATTTCTTCTGAAAGGCGGCTGAGGTGAACCATAATCAAACTAGCCGCACACAAAAATTCGATCGCAAAATCGCGATCGCTCACTCCATCCAGGCTGTTAGCATAAACACTATCAAAATTTAACAACTCGGCTGTGTAATGGCGGTCAATAGGGAAAGTCGTTCCCGCCAACGCACCGCAACCCAAAGGTGAAATATTCACTCGGCGCGAAACATCTCCTAAGCGTTCCCAATCGCGCTGTGCCATTTCAAAGTAAGCCAAAAGGTGATGGGCTAAACTCAAGGGTTGAGCGCGTTGTAAATGGGTGTAACCAGGAATCAGGGTTTCAACGTTTTGTTCAGCGATATCTAGGATAACTCGTTGAAATTCCCGCAAGTAATTGCGAATTTGCTGAATTTGCTCGCGCAGATAAAGCCGAGTATCTGTACCTACTTGGTCATTGCGCGATCGCGCCGTATGTAACTTTTTACCAACATCGCCGACAATTTCCGTCAATCGCCGTTCCACAGCAAAATGTACATCTTCAGCATCAACTCCCGGCTGAAATTGTCCTTGGCGATATTCTTGGCGAATTTGTTCTAAACCTGAAACGAGTTGTTCGCCTTCTTCAGCAGAAATTATCCCCGTATGCGCCAACATTTTGGCATGAGCTTGGGAACCAGTCAGGTCGTATTCAATTAATTCAATATCAAAATTAATGCTGGCATTAAACAGAGCGATCGCCGGATGTAGCGCTGATTCAAATCGCTGGCTCCAAGTTTGTGGTTGCGTCATAAAAAAACGGGAATGGGAAGTAGGCAAATACTCTAATCCGTACTACCAACTCCCTATCGGTGTCAACCGTAGCTGGTAAGGTTACGAAATAGCCAACCAATCACCAAACCAATCAGCAACGCCCAAATTTGACCTGTTTGGACAAAATGATTCCAAGCTTTCTGCACCTGACCAATCAAATTAGGATCACTAACTTGTTGTGCCAGCACCATAGCATTCATCGGCAAATGCCAAAATAGCTGAAAAGTTAAATCGTTGAGGTAGTGCATACCGAATCCTCGTAAAGTCCTCTATGTCATAACCTCTATATGTATAAGATGTCCAGTATTTGGTTAATTTGATCCGGGGGAGATCAGCGATCGCTCTACCTGATATTTTGTCCCATTCTCAATACTCTAACTTCTACTCCTCACTCAATTTCATAGCTGTCCGCAAAATTTGCCCCGCCAATACCGCTGCACCAAAACCGTTATCAATATTTACTACGCCAACACCAGCAGCACAAGAGTTAAGCATTGTCAATAGAGGTGCTAAACCACCAAAACTTGCACCGTAGCCAATACTAGTAGGAACAGCAATCACCGGACAATTTGCTAAACCTGCAACCACACTGGGTAAAGCACCTTCCATCCCAGCCACAACAATTAACACCGATGCTGATTCAATCAAGTGACGATTACTCAGCAAACGGTGAATACCAGCCACCCCCACATCCCAAAGTCGCTGCACACGAAAACCTGAAAGTTCCGCTGTGATTGCGGCTTCTTCTGCTACAGGTAAATCAGCAGTCCCAGCAGAGAGAATACCAATTTCGCCTGGGAACTGTGGTTCGATAGTTTCGGGAGTAATAGCGCAAATTCTTGCCAATTCGTAGTATTGCAAACCGCGCACTTTTGATTGCAGTACCGCATAAACTGATGGTTCAATGCGAGTTGCCATGACTACTGGGTTACGTTGGCGCATCACCTCAATAATTTGGGCAATTTGTTCAGGAGTTTTACCTGGCCCCCAAATTACTTCGGGGAAACCAGTTCTCAGGGCGCGATGGTTGTCGATTTTAGCAAACTCACCCACAGGTTCATAGGCTAAGTTTTTGAGAGAGTTTAAGGCTATATCTGGGGTAACTTTACCATTGGCAACGGCTTCCAGGAGCGATCGCAAATTCTGATCATTTGTCATTGGTCATTTGTCATTTGTCCATAGTCCATAGTACATAGTCAAGACGATCATTTTCAGCTTTGACTATTTTGTAATTTTAATTTCGTAAATGTTCCAGAATGCACCATTCAAAGCAGAATAGTTAATGCCTTCAAAGCGATTACGTACTGCTGTCATCGCTAAGGGATTCACCAAATAAATAAAAGGCAGATTTTCTTGGGTAATTTGTTGAGTTTTGCCATAAATTTGTTTAACTTTGGCCTCATCAAATTCTTGAGTAGCTTGGATGTAAAGTTTAGCGATTTCTGTTTCCCAAGGAGACACTTCCCAACCCTCAATTGGTTTTTGACCAGGTTGAGGTTTTTGATTAAACATGTGTAATCCGCCTTCAGGAGACCAAACATTTGCTCCATCATTTGGTTCTAAACCACCTGTCAAACCAAGTAAAGAAGCTTCCCAGTCTAAAGTATTAGATAATTTATCTGTATAGGTATTCCAGGCAATGGGAGTAAAATCAACCTGCATCCCAATTTTAGCCAAATCTTGTTTAATCTGCGCTCCCATTGCTTCCCGTATTTTGTTACCAGAATTAGTCAGTAAAGTAAAGCGTACACGATTACCTTCAGCATCTAGTAATTGCCCTTGTTGATTATATTTAAATCCCGCTTTGATGAGTAATTGCTTGGCTTTTTCTGGCTCAAAATTATAAGTTTTTAGCCCTTCTTCCGGTGAAAGATAATAGGGACTCTGCACTGTAACAGGTGAGTTTTGTGGTTTACCCAAACCGCGAAAAGTATTATTAATCATTGTTTGGCGGTCAATAGCATAAGCCACCGCCTGACGAAATTCTACTGTATTAAACCAACGTGATTTGATTGGATCTACTAGTGGTTTGCCGTTCCTTTTACCCTTATTTAAATTAAACAGAATAAAGCTAGTACCAGTTGAAGGTTCATTACCATAAATTTTGAAATTTCCCTGTTTTTCTTGTACCTTGAGTAGAGAAAAGTAATCAGGTGAAATACCTATCGTATCTAAACCACCAGACCGAAATTGCAGCAAAGACGTATCAGTATTTTCGACAATTTGCCAAACTAAGCGTTCAATATAAGGCTGGGAGTTACCTTGATTATCTTTACGCCAATAATAAGGATTACGACGAAAAACCACACGCTGACTAGTGTCATAACGCTCAAGTTTGTAAGGGCCATTAACGATAATTTCTTCAGCAGGACTATCAACACCCCACTTTGCCAAAAATATCGGCTTTCCTTCACTGTCTTTTTGTTGCACATATTTTTGCAAAGCGTGGGCAGGTAATATGGGAGTACCTGTATTTAACAGAAAAGGTCTAAAGGGTTCTGGCAAAGTAAATTCTATTCGTCGTTCATCTATTTTGCGAACAGTAGGTAGTTTTCGACTAACGCCAATTCTAAAAGCATCTCTGACATCTGTGGGAATGGCTTCATTGAAATAAACATCATTGTAAGTAAATACAACATCATCTGCTGTAAGTGGCTGACCATCAGACCATTTCAACCCATCACGCAAAGTAAAAGTAAACTTCAATTTATCTTCAGAAATTTGCCAAGATTCCGCTAATCTTGGTTCAACTTTGCCAGTCAGCGGGTTTTGGTCAACTAAGCCTTCATAAGTCAAGCCAAAAATGTTGGGTGATTCTTGACTCAAAGGAAAATTAAATGTTTTGGGATCACTCAGAATACTACTTACTACTTGAGGTATTTGTGCCGCAGAACTTTTAAAGTTACTAGGGTTACAAGCAGCAACAGTCATTGCTGTCAATGCAGATAAAATTATGAGTATCCAAGAATGTTTAATTTTAGGCAAGTTATATTTAAAAAGTTGCATAGTTTTGAAATGCAAAAAGATTTACTGTTGCACTGAATAATATCTGGTTTACTTCTATAGTCGCCATATTCAAATGCTGGATTAATCAGCAGTTACGAGTAAGACTACAGCATAAGCACAAATGCCTTCTTCTCTGCCGACTGGGCCGAGTTTTTCATTGGTGGTAGCTTTGATGCCAATTTGATTGGGTTGTAATTCTAAAACTGTGGCCAGCTTACTACGCATTTTTTCGATATGCGGTTTTAATTTTGGGCGTTCAGCAACTACTACGGAGTCAATGTTGCCTATCTGCCAACCTTGTTCCTTAATTAGCTGATGTACTTGAGTTAAAAGTATCAAACTATCTGCGCCAGCCCATTGGGGATCACTGGGGGGAAAATAATGGCCAATGTCACCCAAGGATAAAGCCCCCAACATAGCATCCATAATGGCGTGGGTTAAGACATCAGCATCACTGTGTCCGAGTAAACCCAATTCGTGGGGAATTTGAATTCCACCTAAAATTAAAGCGCGATCGCTTACTAATCTGTGAATATCGTAGCCGTTACCAATTCTGATATTAGTCATTTGTCCTTGGTCAATAGTCATTTGTTAATGGTCATTTGTTTTTTCCTTCCCCTGCTCTCCCGGCTCCCCTGCTCCCCAGCCCCCCAGCCTCTTCTCCTCTTGCCATTTTTTGAGTAAATCGGGACGGCGATCGCCCGTGCGTTTAATTTGTTGTTCATAACGCCAATGGGCGATCGCGGCGTGATTCCCAGAAAGTAAAACATCTGGTACTTTCCAACCGCGAAAATTTGCTGGACGAGTATATTGAGGATAATCTAGTAAACCCTCTTCAAAACTTTCAGCTTTCAGAGACTCTACCTTACCCACAGTTCCCGGTAACAAGCGCACCACACCATTAATTAAAGCCATTGCTGGAATTTCGCCACCCGTGAGAATAAAATCTCCCAAAGAGACTTCCCGCGTCACCAAATGTTGCACTCGCTCATCTACCCCTTCATAATGTCCACAGATAACTACTAGTTGGTCATAATTACCTGCCAATTCCCGCAACAGAGGTTGGTCGATGGTTTGACCTTGGGGACTCATCAAAATTATCTCTCTGCGAGGTAAACAGGGTAGCGACTCCACCGCACCAAAAATTGGTTCTGGCTTCATCAGCATTCCCACGCCACCCCCGTAGGGTTCATCATCTACCTTGCGGTGTTTGTCATTGGTAAAGTCTCTGGGATTGACTAAATTCACTTGGGCAATTTGTTTGGCTAAAGCTTTACCCAACAGCCCAGAACTGAGAACTGAGGTAAAACAATCAGGAAAAAGCGTAACTATATCAAAGCGCACAGTAATTCGTATTCGAGAACACTAATCTTAAAATTGAATGTCTAGTAAACACAAGAAGCAAATGTAGGTTACAACTACAGATAAGCTTAATCAATAGTATCTAAAAGTACTAGAACTATTGATTTTTAGTGGCAACCAAAGTTTTTCTAATTACTTAATTTATGTTTAAATATTGTGACAACTACATTTAAATTAATAATCTGACGAAAGTTAACAACTTCCAGGATGTATTGAGCCAGACCTAAAAACAGCGTGTTAAGACCTGCTCACACCCAATCCCAGAAAGGAAACTTAGTTCCCAAATTCTCCCAGGAACCCTAGCTCCCAAACAATCTTCTGCCAGTCTGGAACCGTGAACAGGTGAACAACAAGGCGCTGGCTTTGAGGAAAGGCAATAGACACATGAAAAATCAAAACTTCATGTGCCTCAAGCGAGAAGCCAAGTTGGCAGAAATTGCCCCTTGCAACTTCCAAAAAGTGTCCTCTTAAGAAAGCAAAATGCCCAAAGCATTAGGATACTGAACCTTGTTAAATTCACACGCCATTTGCTATGTGCCGGGAAACCCTTTCGGCAGTCGCTCATGGGGAAAACCCCCAAGACCGCGCTGCCGACGCTCCTGCGTCGCTAACGCTACGCTAACACCAACGCAATGGCTCCTGAAGTTGTTGACAGGAGAGACAAAATGCAGCAATTAAAAGCTAAATCGCTGGAAATGAGGACACCCCAAGCAACTAAAACCGCTGTTATGGTCATCGGAGGCGCTGAAGATAAAGTTCATGGGCGCGAAATCCTAAGAACTTTTTTCGGTCGTGCTGGTGCTAGTAAGGCTTATATTACAATTGTTCCATCAGCCTCCCGCGAACCCGCTATCATCGGTGGTCGGTATATTCGCATTTTTGAGGAGATGGGTGCTGAAAAAGTTGAAATTTTAGATATTCGTGAGCGGGAACAATGCGAATCCTCCCAGATCAAGGCATCTCTAGAGGCGTGTAGCGGGGTATTTCTGACAGGAGGAGACCAACTACGCCTTTGTGGCGTATTGGCAGACACACCAGCGATGGAAATTATTCGTCAGCGGGTAAGGGGCGGACAGTTAACCTTAGCAGGTACTAGTGCTGGTGCGGCAGTAATGGGGCATCACATGATTGCTGGTGGCGGTAGTGGCGAAACACCAAATCGCTCTTTAGTCGACATGGCGACAGGTTTAGGATTTATTCCTGAAGTCATTGTCGATCAACACTTCCACAACCGTAATCGGATGGGTCGTCTGCTGAGTGCGATCGCCTCTCATCCAGACAGACTGGGAATCGGTATCGATGAAGATACCTGTGCTGTATTTGAACGCGATGGTTGGCTACAAGTCATGGGCAAAGGCAGTGTCACCATTGTCGATCCCACTGAACTGACCCACACCAATGAACCCCATGTTGGTGCTAATGAACCATTGACATTGCATAACTTACGTCTGCATATCCTCAGCTATGGCGATCGTTTTCACCTGTACCAGCGGACTGTATTGCCTGCGGTACACAGGATCTCCAGCTGACGGGATAGAGTATCCGAGGTTACACTGAGTTGATCGCGTATATTTCTAGCGATAGAAAAAATTAACGGAATACCATGTAAACAGAAAAAACTGTTTACCATGAACAGTTTAGCGATCAAATCCAGTAAGAAACTAGAATTTTGGTTCCGAATCTCCATCTACCTATTCCCATGAGAATCCTCAAGATCCAGACCTTACGCGGCCCAAACTACTGGAGCATTCGACGCCACAAACTGATCGTCATGCGCCTCGATTTAGAGAACCTTGCCGAGACACCCTCAAATGAAATCCCTGGATTTTATGAAGGATTAGTTGAGGCTTTGCCAAGTCTGGAGGGTCACTATTGTTCGCCTGGCTGTCATGGTGGTTTTCTAATGCGGGTACGAGAAGGTACCATGATGGGTCATATTGTAGAACACGTAGCCTTAGAACTCCAGGAACTAGCTGGAATGCACGTAGGCTTCGGTCGCACCCGTGAAACTTCCACCCCCGGCGTTTATCAGGTAGTCATTGAGTACCTGAACGAGGAAGCAGGACGCTATGCTGGCAGAGCAGCTGTTAGGCTGTGTCAAAGCATTGTCGATCGCGGCCGCTATCCCAAGGCAGAACTAGAACAAGATATCCAAGACCTGAAAGACTTTTGGCGTGACGCTTCTTTAGGCCCTTCTACAGAAGCAATTATCAAAGAAGCAGAAAAAAGAGGCATTCCCTGGATGCAGCTGGGAGCGCGTTTTTTGATTCAGCTGGGCTACGGCGTGAACCAAAAACGGATGCAGGCAACCATGACGGATAAAACCGGCATTCTGGGAGTGGAACTAGCTTGTGATAAAGAAGCGACAAAGCGCATCTTAGCCGCAGCTGGTGTCCCAGTACCTAGAGGTACTGTCATTAACTTTTTGGATGATTTGGAAGAAGCGATTGAATACGTTGGTGGCTATCCCATCGTGATTAAGCCACTGGACGGTAATCATGGACGTGGCATCACCATTGATATTAGAAATTGGGAAGAAGCAGAAGCAGCCTATGAAGCTGCTAGACAAGTTTCCCGATCAATAATTGTTGAGCGGTATTATGTTGGGCGCGATCATCGAGTACTCGTGGTAGATGGCAAAGTAGTGGCCGTAGCCGAACGTGTGCCTGCTCATGTCGTTGGTGATGGTAGATCCACGATCGCCGAATTAATTGAAGAAACCAACAAAGACCCCAATCGTGGCGAAGGACACGATAAGGTTCTCACCAAAATTGAACTAGACCGCACTAGTTACCAATTACTAGAAAGGCAAGGTCACACCCTCAATAGTGTGCTACAGAAGGGAACTATTTGTTACCTTCGAGCTACCGCTAATCTAAGTACAGGTGGCATCGCTGTAGACCGAACTGACGAAATCCATCCAGAAAACCTTTGGATTGCTCAAAGGGTAGTTAGGACTATTGGGTTAGATATTGCTGGCTTAGATATCGTCACCACAGATATTAGCCGTCCCTTGCGCGAAGTCGATGGGGTAATCGTGGAAGTCAACGCTGCGCCTGGTTTTCGGATGCACGTTGCCCCCAGTTCTGGGATTCCTCGCAACGTTGCTGGTGCAGTGATGGATATGCTGTTCCCCAATGAACAGTCTAGCCGGATTCCCCTTCTCAGCATCACAGGTACAAATGGTAAAACTACCACAACCCGATTGCTGGCACATATTTATAAACAAACGGGTAAAGTAGTCGGCTATACAACTACAGATGGAACTTATATCGGTGATTACTTAGTAGAAGCAGGAGACAACACAGGCCCGCAAAGCGCTCATCTCATCCTGCAAGACCCAACTGTAGAAGTAGCTGTATTAGAAAGCGCTCGTGGTGGCATCTTACGTTCCGGCTTAGGGTTTGAAGCAGCAAATGTCGGTATAGTGCTGAATGTAGCGGCCGACCATTTAGGTATAGGTGATATTGATACCATCGATCAATTAGCCAACCTCAAGAGTGTAGTTGCCGAAGCCATATATCCTGATGGCTATGCCGTACTCAATGCTGACGATCGCCGCGTGGCCGCAATGGCAGAAAAAACCAAGGCAAACATTGCCTACTTCACCATGAACCCAGACTCAGAATTAGTCCGCAAGCACATTCAACAGGGTGGAGTAGCCGCAGTTTACGAAAACGGTTATCTGTCAATTGTCAAAGGCGATTGGACACACCGCATCGAAAGGGCAGAACAAATACCATTGACAATGGGTGGACGCGCACCATTTATGATTGCCAATGCCTTAGCCGCCAGCTTGGCAGCCTTTGTGCAGAACGTCACCATTGAACAAATTCGCGCTGGTTTAAGGACATTCCGCGCTTCTGTGAGTCAAACACCAGGAAGGATGAACCTATTCAACTTAGGCACCTTCCACGCCTTAGTAGACTACGCCCACAACCCAGCCAGTTACGAAGCCGTAGGTGCATTTGTGCGTAACTGGAACACCGGACAGCGGATTGGTGTAGTTGGTGGCCCTGGCGATCGCCGTGACGAAGACTTTGTTACCTTGGGTAAACTAGCCGCAGATATTTTCGACTACATCATCGTCAAAGAAGATGATGACACACGCGGTAGACCACGGGGATCAGCTTCGCAATTGATTATGAAGGGGATTACTCAAGTTAAACCCGATGCCCGTTGCGAAGTCATCATGGACGAAACCCAAGCCATTAACAAAGGTTTGGATATGGCTCCTGAAAACGGCCTAGTGGTAATTTTGCCAGAGAGCGTGAGCCGCGCGATTAAGTTAATTAAAGTACGTGGTTTAGTTAAGGAGGAAGTTCCTCTACAAAATACTCCTACAACCACAGAAAATCAAAATCAAAATGGGGTGTCACCTTCCTCGGTGATCAACACGTTGTTGTAACCAAAAGACAATAATTCATTTTTCTGCAATAAAGGCGTGAGAATTCTCGCGCCTTTATATTTTTACCGAATTTATTGGTTTATGAAAATCGCACTGTTTCATCTCCCCGACTTCTTGGAGAAGTCGGGGATCTTGTCGTTCACTCATGAATTACGAATTACGAATTTGTATTGACTAGTCCTGTTCTTTTTCCGAACTCTTTTCATCATTAGGAGTGTTCAGTTCTTCCTTAAAACCCCTTAGCGTCTTGCCTAGTGCATTTCCTAGTTCAGGAATTTTTTTAGGGCCAAAAATGAGCAGGGCGACTATAGCAATTACACCAACTTCTGGCCATCCTAGTCCAAACATATACAGATCCTCTATGTTATTTTTATTTTTTAATTGGCTATTCTAGATTAAGAGTCTTGATCAACTTCTTGAGGATATTGCATTTTAAATTACAATTAACACTAAATATATAGCATTCTTAAATCATAGGTGAATAAAAATATTTCTGACTTATCGCAGAAGTTGGGTATCTAACATTCTCGCTCTTTCTTGCTTATATTCATCCCAAGATATATTATCGTTAATTTTTGAGTCTACAATTTCAGCACAAGCATATCTCCTATCTTCTTCATCTTCTAGCAGTTCTAAAACTTTTTCTAGAGTACTTTCAGGAGTCATGTTTAAATGTGTTTGAATCAGTTCCAGTAAAGATTGTCTTTTATTTGAATTTTCCATGTTCCAAATCTCTCAATATGAGCCAGTTTATTTATTGGTGCTGAATTGGTATATTTAACCAATCACTTAATTCATTGGCTAACCATAATAGTTCAACTTCTGATAAAACTATATCTGTGTTACCAGTAAGCGGATATTTTTTTACTCCAACCCAGATATCTAATTGTGCTGGCACAGTAGTTCGATTACCTTCTGCGTCTTTAATAAAATGCTGGGGAATATAAACTAACTTAGTGATATTTTCTCTTAGTGATGGTTTAGTCCGATGAAATGTCAAACCTAACAAATTTTGGTGGAAGCTAACTTGCTCATGATCTATACGTAATCGCAGACTGCCAAATAACCCAAAGACTACGCCCCAAATCATCACAAAGCCAGCACTCCAAAAAGGCAGTGAGAACAGAACAAAGGGAACATTGATTGGAAAAGGTACGGCGATCGCATTTATCGTCCAAAATAAAATAAATGAATTCCAAGCGATCGCAAATGCCGCTGTAAATAGCATTGATGGTTTAAAACCACTGACTGGAATAGTAATTTCTAACACATCCCAATTCTTAATTAATTGAATTTTGCTCCCAGCAGGTTTGGAAACATCAATGGTTAGATTATTAGAAACCCAGTTATTTCCATCCCAATACCAATAACCCCTAATCCAGTCTGACAGGTTAATTTGTGCTGGTTGGGGTTTTTGTAAAAGTTTTGGATGTTCCAAAGCTGCAAGTGCTGCATTTGCCGAAATCAAGCGTTTGTCTAAACTGGGTTCAGTCATCCACTTTAACCACCGAGTCAAACTCGAATCAAGATTAACTCCTGACTCAAACTGAATCCGAAAATCTTTTTGGGGTAAATCAGCCGGGTGAGTTCCCGTAACTAAATAAATTAAAGTTGCACCTAAGCTATAAATGTCAGATGCAGGTACAGTACGTCCACCAAATTGTTCTGGTGGCATATAACCGTAAGTACCTACTACCGTTCGTGTTCCGCCTTCAGCAGTCAGAACAGTTTGCACCGAACCAAAATCGACTAAATACACTTGACCGACACTATTACCAGAGCGCTCTCCCAATAAAATATTGCTAGGCTTAAGATCACGATGAATCACAGGTGGATTTAAACCGTGTAGATAAGTCAAAATTTCTAAAACTGCTGTTGCTATCTGTTTAACTTCAACTTCTGTAAAACTCCGCCCAGATTTTAAATATTGCTCTAAAGTTTGGGCTGGGATATAAGTTTGTACTAAAGCAAATCCTTTAATGGTAGGTGAATTTACCTCAAAATAGTCTAAATAACGAGGAATAGCAGGATGCGACAAAGATTTTAAAGTTTCGGCTTCACGCTCAAATAACTTGAGATCATCCCATTCAAAGTCACTGCTAAAAGAGAGTAACTTAATGATGACTAATGCTTGAGTTGTTAAATCACGAGCAACAAAAGTCCGCCGCCCTGCCTTTTTTCCTAACTGCTGTTGAATTTCGTAGCGATCGCCTAATATTTGCTCAGGGATCATGATTAATTATGACGCTACATCGCAAAAATTTTTATAGTTTATGGTTTATCCAATCAGACAAACCAATATCTTTAGTATAAATGTGTGTCTCTATGCCTTCCCAACATTGGCCTTATGTTACCCCTGGTATACCCGACGATTTATTCGAGCAATTACCAGGAATTCCCTTCAGCCAGCGAGAAGTGCGGCTGTTGTTAATTGCTCAACTCCGACTCAAACCTGATTCCGTATTTTGGGATATTGGTGCGGGAACTGGTACTATCCCGGTAGAAGTTGGCTTATTGTGTCCCCAAGGCAAGATTATTGCTGTAGAACGAGATGAAGAAGTAGCTAACCTAATCAAGCGTAACTGCGATCGCTTTGATGTCAAAAATGTGGAAGTTCTGGAAGGTAGCGCCCCAGAATGTTTACATAATATTAAAACTGTACCTCATCGCGTTTGCATTGAAGGTGGACGAGCCATCCAGGAGATTTTACAAGCAGTGTGGGATTATTTGCCACCATCAGGGCGAGTTGTCGCTACAGCTAGTAATCTAGAGAGCCTGTATGCTATTTCTCAAAGCTTTTCGCAGTTACGAGCAGTAAATATCGAAGTTGTTCAGTCTGCTGTCAATCGCCTGGAGACGCGAGGTTTTTCTCAGACTTTTACAGCAGTTGATCCCATTTTTATCCTCAGTGGTGAGAAACTAGACTAAATCTAATAGATTTTAGATTTTAGATTTTAAATTTTAGATTGGGGATGATGTGATGGGTAATTACCAATTTTCCATACCTAATCTTTAATACATAATTTCTAATCTAAAATCCAAAATCCAAAATCCAAAATACTTTCTATGCCTTGGTCTCGAATTATTAGTGGAATTATTGCGATCGCTCTTGCTTTGGTAGCCACCCTGTTAGGCGGTTGGTATTTCACCATTGTGATTGCGGTCAGCATCTTTTTGGGTCAACTGGAATATTTTAATTTAGTACAGGCTAGAGGCATTGTCCCTGCTGCGAAAACTACTTTATTTGTCAGCCAAGCCTTGCTGATCATCTGTACAATGGACGGCAGTTTAGCTGATGCTGTGTTACCTCTGGGTGGAACTTTCATTTGTTTTTATCTGCTATTTCAGCCAAAAATGGCGACAATCGCTGACATTTCCGCTTCAATTATGGGACTATTTTATGTAGCTTATCTGTCAAGCTACTGGGTAAGACTCCGCGGGATTGGCAGTGCAGCAGTTAGCAATATTCCCTTACAAGGTTACTGGCCTAATTCTTGGACTGAGATTTTAGACCCAAAAAATTTATTTGCTTTACCACCAGGGTTCACACTCACAATACTGGCGTTCTTATGTATTTGGGCAGCAGATATCGGCGCTTATGTAGTTGGCAAATTCTTCGGTAAAACTCGCTTGTCAGACATTAGCCCGAAAAAAACTGTGGAAGGCGCAGCCTTTGGCATTGCAGCCAGCGTTGCTGTTGCTGTAGCAGGAGCTTATTATCTTCAGTTACCCAAATTTCTCTTCACAGGCGCAGCGTTGGGTTTACTGATTGGTATTGCTAGTTTGTTAGGCGATTTAACTGAATCGATGCTGAAGCGCGATGCTGGGGTAAAAGATTCGGGACAACTGATCCCCGGTCATGGCGGAATTTTAGACCGCACCGACAGTTACATTTTTACAGCCCCATTAGTTTACTACTTCGTCACATTGTTATTGCCGTTGATTAAGTGAAGGTAGGAGGCAGAAGGCAGGAGGTATGAAGAATTTCATACTTCACACTTCCTACGGATTCACATTAATCTTGCCACGACAAATTAATTGAGCCGGGATCACACTGAGTTCTTGGATTTCCACATCAGAACCTAAATCTAGATGGTAATCTTCGTTACCTGCAACTAATGGCGCACCATTTTCTAAAACTTGAATCTGTGATAACCGTAATTTTTGGTTACTCACTAAATTTAAATTTAAAGATATTTCCAGAGGTGTATTGTCACTGGGACATGTTAGTATAGCAGCCAGAATTATTCGATGATTCTCCAAAATAATTTTTTCCCAAGCTATTTGCTTGGATTTTAGGCAGTGTTCTGGTAAAAGTTTAACCAGTACTTCATTTAAAGCAGTCGATAATAGTTCGGATGAGACGGAACTGTTGAGATCTTTCTCATCCACGATTAGTTCGCCAACCACTGGTACTGTTGCCAACAGTCGTAAGGGCTGGCCTTTAAGTACTGCGCCTATGTTGACCTGAATATTCTCCGCTACGAGTTGAATTCGTGTAATATGGAGGCCTTGATAGACTGCATCGTTTGCAGAAATAGAAACCCAAGGAATACGACCAGAGAGAAGTTGGCGATCGCTCGCTTTAATATCCACCTCTAACTGGGATACATGACTCACTTGCGCTCTTAACCAGAGTTTGACTGCGGTTGTGAGGACATTTGTGATAATTCGTATTTTATTTGCACCTTTTGCTTGGGAATTTTTTTCAGGCATGGAAATATTTTGTTGATGAGTTATAGCACATCAACTAACTAAACTGAAACAAGCTTTAAATGTAACATTTATGGCGATTCAGTACAAAATGCAAATATTATTATTATTTAAAGGTTGAATAAAGAATAAGTAATTTCAACATGGAGGTTAGGTTACAAAAGGCTCTGTCTCAGTTAGGTATTGCCTCACGGCGAGAAGCGGAAGAAATGATTCGGCAATCGCGTGTGCAGGTAAATGGGGTATCAGCAAATTTAGGTCAAAAAGTTGACCCACAAAAAGATGCGATCGCTATTGATGGCAAATTAATTTCTGCCGCAGAACGTCCGCCTTTAATATATTTGCTGCTACACAAACCACCAGGAGTAGTTTCGACTTGCGATGATCCTCAAGGCAGAAAAACTGTTTTAGATTTACTACCCAAGGAGTTACGTACAGGTTTAGGAATTCATCCTGTTGGTCGTCTAGATGCAGAGTCTACAGGCGCAATAATTCTCACAAACGACGGAGAACTCACATTTGGACTCACCCATCCAAGTCATAGTATTGCAAAAACTTATCGTGTTTTGGTCAAAGGCCATCCTTCACAAGCAGTAATCGAAAAGTGGTCTCAGGGTGTGATGTTAGATGGAAGAAAAACGCTGCCTGCTCAAGTAAATCTTATAGAAAGTTTTGCGACAAATAGCTGTTTAGAAATAGTTTTAAAGGAGGGTAGAAATCGCCAAATTCGTCGCGTAGCCGAGATTTTGGGACATCCAGTTATTAAATTACATAGAACTGCTATAGGCGCGATTAAATTAAAAAACCCCCAAGAAACCTTTTTACGTGAAGGTCAATATCGTTCTCTAAAAGATGAAGAAATTCGCTTTTTGCTAAAGAGCATTAAGCACAAAACTATTAAAGACTCAGCTGAGGTAAGGAGCGTAGCAAAAGCATGAAGTGGTTTAAGGTAAAAAGAAAAAATGATCAGCAGCCAACACTCACTCTAGAAGAACAACGAGCCGAAAAGCTGAAAGAATTGGGCGCTCAACTTTGGGCGGCGCGTCAAGAGAGGAGTTTGTCTCTAGAAGAAATGATGGTGATTACTAAAATCTCGCGGCGATTATTGCAGGCGATTGAAGAAGGTAATCTCGAAGATTTGCCAGAACCAGTTTATATTCAAGGCTTTATTCGGCAATATGCTGATGCGTTAGGTTTTAACGGTGCAGAATTTGCGAAGGCTTTTCCTGTGACTGCTATGGCGGTTGCTACGACAGCGCCTGTTGCTGTGAATCGGTCGATGAAACTACTACGACCAGTTCATCTTTACTTGCTGTACATCTTTGTAATTATTTGCTCTGTTAGCAGTTTGTCTAAAGTATTAAACAGCGCTGAATTTAGTGCTGATAATAATCAGTCGCAACCAGAAGCTGTTTCACAGCCTGCACCTAATTCAGACAAGGAGAATACAACAGCCCAGTCTGTGAGCGATAATCAAGACAATCAAACTGTACAGATTGGTGTCACCTTGAAGGCAGCATCTTGGATTCGTGTAATTGCTGATGGTAAAACCGAGTTTGAGGGGGTTTTACCAGAGGGAAGCCATCGTGTTTGGAAAGCGCAAGAGCAACTAACAGTAAAAACTGATAATGCTGGTAGCGTGATGATGAGCGTTAATCAAGAAGAAGCCAAGCAAATGGGAGAACCTGGGAAACCAGAAGAAGTGAAGATTGCTGCGGCCAAGCCTCAATCTTAATCACGATGAGGGAGCGAAGAGGCTGGGGAGATGAGGTGCAGAGAGCAAGGGGGAAATATTCTCTCCCTTGCTCCCTGCCCCCTGCCCTATTTCCCTCATTTTTGTTTAGGAGCGCGGCCGTATAATTGGGTGAGAGTTTTTAAGCGATCGCCTACTTCTTTAGTCAATACGTCTGAGTGATAGCGCCAGCCCCAATTACCTTCAGCCACACTGGGGAAATTCATCCGCGCATCAGTTCCTAAGCCTAAAACATCCTGCAACGGAATAATTGCTTGATTAGCAACGGAACTTAAAGCCAGGCGAATTAAATCCCAATGCACACCTTCAGGACTAATACAACCTAAATACAGCAGAAAGTTGCGTTTTTCGTAATCATTAGCTTTGTCAAACCAGCCCACTGTTGTGTCATTATCATGGGTTCCCGTATAAACTACAAAATTCTGCGAGTAGTTAAATGGTAAAAATGGATTACCGGGATCAGAACCAAAGGCGAACTGTAACACTTTCATCCCCGGAAATTCATACTTGTCCCGTAGCGCTTCTACCTCTGGCGTAATTACTCCTAAATCTTCAGCTAATACAGGTAGTTTACCTAGCGCTTCTTTAATTGCATCAAACAATTCTTCCCCAGGCGCTTTCACCCACTCGCCATTAATCGCAGTCTCTTCACCTTGGGGAACAGCCCAATAAGCTTCAAATCCTCTAAAGTGGTCAATGCGAATCACATCTAAATAATCCAGCATCGCTTCAAAGCGACCTATCCACCACTTAAAGTTCTGTTTTTGCAATTCTTCCCAGTTGTACACCGGGTTGCCCCACAATTGACCAGTAGCACTAAAATAATCTGGTGGAACTCCCGCCATCAGTTTCGGTTCTCTGGTTTCTTCATCCAGACAAAAAATATCGGGATGCGACCACACGTCAGAACTATCTTGCGCTACATAAATAGGAATATCGCCAATAATTTGAATACCGCTCATATTGGCATAAGCTTTGAGTTCCGACCACTCACGGAAAAATTCAAATTGGATGAATTTGTAATAAAAAATTTCCGCATTTAACTGCTGCTTTGCTTGCTCAATTGCGGCTGGTGCGCGCTTGACTAGTTCTGGTTCCCAAGTATGCCAGCTTGCCCCGTCATTGGCATCTTTCAGTGCCATAAATAAGGCATAATCATCTAACCAATAAGCTTTGCTGTTACAAAAACCTGCAAATTCAGTTTGTTGTAGAGGTGTTGCTTGGTTTTGAAAATTTTTGCAGGCTTTTTTGAGCAGTTGAGTTTTAATTGCTATAACTTTGTCGTAGTCTACCTGAGAATTGTTAAATTCTGGCAGGTTAGCAAAGTCTTCGTCAGAGAGTAAACCTTGTTCTTGGAGCTTTTCGGGACTAATGATGAAGGGATTACCCGCCATTGCGGAATAAGCAGCGTAAGGAGAATTACCATAACCAGTTGGCCCCAAAGGCAAAACTTGCCAATATTGCTGGTAACTTTCTCTGAGAAAATCAATAAACTTATAGGCTTCTAAGCCTAAATCACCAATACCAAATCGGCTGGGGAATGAGGTAGGATGCAGCAAAATGCCGCTGGATCTGGGAAAAGGCATATTTATTTAATTTCAAGTATAAGTCTGAAGGACACGCTGGGCGATCGCATTGAATCTACCACAGAACAGGAGGTTCTTTTTAGCAGAGTCAAGGGTCAATAGTCCAAAGTCTAAAGTAGTTCATTTTGACCATTGACTCTTGACCGTTGACCGTTGACCATTGACTCTTGACCATTGACTAATGACTCTTGACTATGAATTACCGTAATCCTGCTCCGACGGTTGATATCATCATCGAATTAATTGACCAACCACATCGGCCAATAGTGTTAATTGAAAGGCTTAATTCCCCATTTGGTTGGGCAATTCCCGGTGGTTTTGTTGACTATGGCGAACCAGTGGAAGTCGCCGCAAAGCGGGAAGCTGAGGAAGAAACAAGTTTGCAGGTGGAATTGATTGAGCAATTTTTGGTATATTCTGACCCCAATCGCGATCCCCGTCAGCATACGATTAGCATTGTATTTTTGGCGACAGCAACGGGAGAGCCAAAGGCGGGAGATGATGCTAAGGGTATAGGCATTTTTGAGTCTTGGCGTGTACCAAGTAATTTATGTTTTGATCATGACCGTATTCTGCAAGATTATTGGCGTTATCGGCATTATGGTATACGTCCACGGTTAGGGATTTAGAAACGAACCGCAAAGGACGCAAAGAGCGCGAAGGAAGAGAATAAAGAATACTGGTGACACAGAATCATGGCGATTATACTGTGTCAGTTGTATTCAATGGTGCATTATGGATGCTGAGGAACTGTTAGAAAAATATGCCGCAGGGGAACGAAAATTTCATTCAGTAAATTTGAGTGAAGAAAATCTTCAAAGCGCAGACCTTAGTGAGATAGATCTATACAATGCAAGTTTGAATGGTGCCAATTTAAGTGAGGCAAATTTAACAGAGGCTAATTTTAATAATGCAAATCTCACTAAAGCCTCTCTAAGGAATACAAGCTTAAATTCAGTCAAAGCTTCTTCAGCTACATTTCATTGGACAGATCTTAATGGTGCTGATTTAAGTTGGTCAAATCTAAGTAGTGCTAATTTGAACTATGCAAACTTAGAACAAGCAAATCTCACAGGTACAAATCTTAGTAGTGCTAAATTAATTTTTGCAAATCTAGATACAGCAAACTTGAGTGGAGCTAATCTTAGTAATGCAGACCTAAGTGTAGCTTCATTAGTTGGAGCTAATTTAAGTAAAGCTAACTTAAGTAAGGCAGATTTAGGTGATGCTTATTTAATGGGATCTGACTTCACCCTTGCAAATTTGGCTGAGGCGACACTAGGAGGCGCTAAACTCCAAAATGTTAAATTTCACAGAGCAAATCTATATCAAGTTAATTTATCAGGAATGAACTTAGCTGATGTAGACTTTAAAGCAGCATCTCTTCAAAGTACGAATCTGAAAAAAGCACTGCTCCAAGGGGCAAACTTAGAAAAAGTAAATTTGCGATGGGCAAATCTGATCAACGCAAATCTAGATAAAGCAAATTTGAGAAGGGCTGACTTAACTGGTGCTGATATTTATGGAGCCAGCTTTATTGATGCTGACCTAACTGGTGCGATAATGCCTGATGGAGAAATTTACAAACCGATTGCCTCTGAGGTGGAAGTCGGTAAACAGGTAGTATCGTTAGAAAAAGTAATATCTATGACACGGCAAGTTATTAATACTGATCAAGCACCTGCACCAGTGGGGCCATATAATCAAGCGATCGCGGCTTCTGGTCAAATGATATTTGTGGCTGGACAAATTGCGATCAATCCCCGGTTGGGTGATGTTGTTTACACAGATGATGTAAAAAAGCAAACTGAGCAAGTATTAGCAAATCTAGAAGCAATTTTAAAAGCTGCGGGAGCGACTTTTGCTAATGTTGTTAAAACAACTGTATTTTTAGCTGATATGAATGATTTTGCGGCTGTGAATGCAGTTTATGCTAAATACTTCCCTGAAGATACAGCCCCAGCGCGTGCTTGTGTTCAAGTGTCGCGTTTGCCAAAAGATGTCATGATAGAAATTGATTGTATAGCCGTGATTTAAAACTAGTTGATCGGCAATAGCAATCCTATTGTGTTTGTGAGAATTGCGCTTATTCAGATCCCCGACTTCTTTGAGAAGTCGGGGATCTTGTTTCTCACGGATATTTGCTTACTCATAAGTGTGTGGATGAGGAGGCTGAGGTTTTGTTAAAAATCTTGCCAGCCATGCTAAAACCATGATTAATAAACCAACAGATATTGGTCGTATTTGGTTTTGCAATAGCAGCATTTCTAAATCACTAAAATAACTGTTGAGCAGTTGGGAAATAAAGATAAAAGCTACTAACCAGAGGATGATGCCAATAGGAGTTAGGATTGCTAATAATTTAACGGTTTTGTTGACCTTCCTGTGATTTTGCCAACGTAAAGCCAGCCAACATCCAATTACTTCTCCAATCCACCAACCAATAAACTGACCAATTACAGGTGGTATTAATCCTTCTAATTCGGCATTAGGCATAAATTTAATCACATAAATCCTGCCTAAATAACCACCTAAATATAAAAGTGCTACAGCCCCAATTAAACTACCTATAATTGCTGCTAAATATCCATTTGCATTGTTTCTAGATAACTGCATATTATTTGCGACACTTACGCTGTGCGAACTTCGTTCCTCCTCACAATGACAGTTATTCTGTCTTTGCTAAATAAAAACTTGGATACACCCTAAGCCAAACTTGAATCTTGCTCTTCTAATTGTCCGTCAGAACCTAACATTAAAAACTAACTCCTCAGTTTTACTACACAATCAAATTTAGGTTATTTAGTCTTTTTACAACAGAATTTCTCATTACTGACCAGAAATCTCTGCTTTTAATTTTATTGTATAGTATCATACTGAAGTTACACACATTATATTACCAAAATTATGCAAACATTACATACACCATCATTCCTTAAAACTTTTTGGGAAAACTCATTTAATTTGAAACAACATATACAAGGATTTCTGAACCTAGATCCAGTGTCGCTAGAAACAAAGTTAAAATGTAGTCAGCAACACATGGCTGAGTTAGGCCATAAAGACTTTGATTGGGAAAAAGCAACCACTTTTTATAGTAAAAAAGTAAATGAACTCTATTTGTTTGAACTAGGCGCATGGCACTTAGGTAGCCAAAACTACATAGGAGATACTCTGCGTTTAATTGCAGACCATAGCCAAGGTCGAGTATTAGATTTTGGTGGAGGTATTGGTACTCACACCATAGCCGCTGCTCTTTCTCCTCAAGTTGAACAAGTAATCTATTGTGATATCAATCCCATTAATCGTAATTTTGTTGAGTACCGAGCAAAGGAATTAGGTTTGAACGATAAAATAACTTTCTACCTCGAAATACCACCAAACATAAATTTTGATACGATTCTTTGCTTTGATGTTTTAGAACATTTACCAGACCCTAACCACCAACTGTTACAGTTTCATAAAATTCTCAAAGATGAAGGTAAAATCATACTTAACTGGTGCTTTTTCAAAGGTTTTAATCAAGAACATCCTTTCCATTTAGATGACACAGAGATGATAAACAAATTCTTCAAAACTTTGCAAACTAATTATCTAGAAATTTTTCACCCTTATCAAATTACAAGTCGTAGCTATCATAAATGGAGCTAAACAAAGATTAATATTTACTTTATAAATTGAATCTAAAAATATTAGCAATTAATTAACCGAATTGAATGTCAATTGATATTGATAAATCCACACTAAATTTAGCTGTTCAATTCAATTTGTCAGCCGTCAAACTTTAAAAATCTAGTTTATGAGTTTTAGCAAATTATCTAGGATGGATATTGATCCAATATTAATCAAGCAGTTTCAGGAATTGATGTTTGTATTATCCTTCACAGTGAGGGTTTGTAGATAAAACTTCAGCTTGATTGGCTTGCTCAAGCGCAAGGCGGTCATAGTGTTCTTTATCTCTATATTTAATGATTCTGCTAGGTTGACCACCTACAATTGCTAAAGGTTCCACATTAGAAGTTACAACTGTACCTGCGGCGATAATTGCTCCGTCTCCAATCACAATACCAGGAATAATTAAGACATTAGCTCCAATCCAAACATTCTTACCAATTACTACAGGTTTATGAATGTAAATATCATGTTCATAAGGTAGAGCGTTACTTTGATAATCGTGATTTGCTGATAAGATGACAACGTTAAATCCGATTGTCGTGTTGTCACCAATTGTAATTCCCCCACGACCATCTAATACAACGTTCGTACCGATGTAAATTTTATTGCCAAAGGAAACATTTTGCGGATGATCAATCCGAATATCATCTCTAAATCGCACACGAGAACCGACAGATTTTAATTGTTGCTTTAGTTGTTGATGTTTATATTTCTTGATTTTAGTTTGCAAGTATTCTTCCCACTTGACAATGTGAGGGATAAAAGATAGTAATATGCGCTCTAATTTATTTGTAATTTTATGGCTAATTTGTTTCATGGGTTTTTTGAAAGATTATTTTTAGTATTCCCTTGAAGATTAGCGATCGCTTACAGTTTTAATAATATTAAAATCGCAAGTACACCCTGCCCTTCCTATTGGATGGGTGGGGTAATATATTTAGGAGAGAGGTATTCATCATAACTCTAATCTTGAGGTTCAATACCTGCTGCTCGCAATTGTGCTGCTAGTCGTTCAGCACGTTGATGTTCTTGTTCAGCACGTTGTCGTTCTTGTTCTGCTAACTCAAAACCCCAGAATAACAGGTTTCCTTGTTCATCCCACCACCGTAACCAATGGCCTGTGCGGTTTTCACGAGTACCTTGCCAAACGCTAAGGGAAAGATTCATTTCGCTAATCCAGTAATGTTGGCTCTCGTTAGAGGTTTGGATGGTGTATCTACCTGTATTGTTATCTAGGCGATAAACTTCTAAGTTACCGCTATCAGGTTCAAAGATGGCATAGTTTGGCACTTTTAAGATGCGTTCATAAAAAAACCATTTCCCAGGAGGATAGGTCGGTTTGGCTGAATACTCTGTTCCTTCTGTATCCGAAATAAATTCCATCACAATTACAGGGATGTCGCCTTGGAGTTGGGGAGTGTAACTGCGGATTACTTCTGCTTTATCAACGGTAATTTTGGGAATATATGCCCAATCAGGGGCTTTAATGACCATTTTTCCATCTAAAGTTGCACAAATACCATAATTTGTGGATGTAAAGGCATTTTCAGGGATTTTTCTGGCGATTTGTAAGCTTTCGGTGAGGGCTGCTGCTATGGCTGGTTGGTTGATGTTATCCACTGGCTCATCTGGAAGAACGTAATCATCGGGTAGTTTTTCCCAAGTGACTTGGTAGTTTTGGGTGATGATGGCTGTCATGTTGAGTAGGGGTAGGGGTTTGGGTGAATAAGAGTGTGAGGGTGTAGGGGAGATTCTATAATTTGTCCCCTATCACCTATTACCTATTCGTCGTCGTCTGGATCGAAATCGCTATCTTCTAGTGTTTGATGGGGAATGGCAGCAATAATCGCATCAATTACTTTGGATACTGGTAAGATTTCCAGATTAAGGTCGGGAAATTTTGTGCCTTTGGGGACGATCGCGCGTTTAAATCCCAATTTGGCTGCTTCTTTTAACCGCAATTCCATCTGGGAAACGGCGCGGACTTGTCCCCCTAACCCGACTTCCCCAATCAAAACTGTACCTGGATCAACGATGCGATCGCGGAAACTGGCAACAATGGCGATCGCTACTCCTAAATCTACGGCTGGTTCGACTACACTCAATCCACCCGCCGAAGCGACATAAGAATCTAGCTTTGACATAGGAATTCCCACGCGTTTTTCTAAAACCGCGAGAATTTGGACTAAGCGGTTGTAGTCTACACCAGTCCCGGCGCGTCGGGGTGAGGGGTAACTTGTCGGACTAACAAGGGCTTGTAATTCCACCACAATCGGGCGTGTACCTTCGCAGGCGACGACAATGGCTGTACCTGGCGCGGGATCATCACGATTACCTAAAAATAACTCTGAAGGGTTAGAAACTTCTCGCAGTCCATGTTCCACCATTTCAAATATGCCGATTTCGTGGGTAGCGCCGAAACGGTTTTTCACGGTTCTTAATAATCGGTGGGAAGCAAAGCGATCGCCTTCAAAATACAGTACTGTATCTACTAAGTGTTCTAAGACTTTCGGCCCGGCGATCGCACCTTCTTTGGTGACGTGTCCCACAATTAACATCGTGATGTCTTCGTGTTTCGCCACTTTCATCAAGGCTGCGGTACATTCTCTCACCTGGGCGACAGAACCAGGTGCAGATGTCAGTGCGGGAAAAAATACGGTTTGAATACTATCAATCACCGCCACATTTGGTCTGAGAGAATCTATTTCCCGTAAAATTTCTTCTAAATCAGTTTCTGGTAAGACATACAAATCTGCACCTATACGCTCAGAAGAGTCTGTTACTGTTTCTACTTCTAATACTTCGGTATTTACTGTGACTGCTGATTCTTCTATATCTAACGCTGCTTCTGTTGCTGTGCCATTACCATTACCAACCACACTCACCGATTTAGAAACACCCAAACGCAACGCCCGCAATTTTACTTGTTGTCCTGATTCTTCTCCCGAAACATAGAGAATCCGGTATCTCTGCGCCAATTGATTTGATACTTGCAATAATAATGTAGATTTACCAATCCCCGGATCGCCACCGATTAATACCATTGAACCAGGAACAACACCACCACCCAAGACTCGATCTAATTCTCCATAGCCAGATTCCCAGCGCGTGACTTGGCGATCGCTAATTTGATCAAATGTCAGCGAAGCCCGTGGTTTTGCTGGTTTAGCATGAGATTTCCCATTATTTTGCTCCTTATGCCAACTGCCGACCCCTCCTCTTGTGGGTACATCAACGGAAGATTGTATGGCAATTTGTTCTTCTAAAGAATTGAAGGTTCCGCAATTAGGACACTTACCAAACCACTGGGGAGATTCTGCACCACATTCGTTACAAATGTAAAAGGTTTTAGGCTTAGGCATTCTTAAATCTTAATTAAGTTAATTAATCTTAATTTTTTCTTAATTCTTACAAAAAACTAAAGTCAAAGAAAACTGGTTTTTCCAGCATTTTTCAAATCAATTGTGGGAATGATATCTTAATATTATGGTATTAAAAATTAATCATGAAAAATTTTAGTTAAGGAGCGTTGAGCAACTTGGAAAGTCATAAAGAAAAAATCCTGGTGGTAGACGATGAAGCCAGCATTCGCCGGATTTTAGAAACGCGCCTTTCTATGATTGGCTACGATGTTGTAACTGCTGGCGACGGCGAGGAAGCGTTAGAAACTTTTCGCAAATCCGATCCTGATTTAGTGGTTTTGGATGTGATGATGCCAAAGCTAGATGGCTACGGCGTGTGTCAAGAATTACGTAAAGAATCAGATGTCCCTATTATTATGCTAACAGCCTTGGGGGACGTTGCCGATCGCATCACCGGGTTAGAATTAGGTGCTGATGACTACGTAGTTAAGCCATTCTCCCCCAAAGAGCTAGAAGCACGGATTCGCTCAGTTTTACGCCGCGTAGATAAAACAGGTGCATCGGGAATTCCCAGTTCTGGGGTAATTCACGTAGGCAATATCAAAATCGATACCAACAAGCGACAAGTTTATAAAGGTGATGAGCGCATTCGCTTGACGGGAATGGAATTCAGCTTACTAGAATTGCTGGTTAGCCGTTCTGGAGAAGCTTTTTCCCGTTCCGAGATTTTGCAAGAAGTTTGGGGATATACACCAGAACGCCATGTAGATACGCGGGTGGTAGATGTGCATATATCTCGCCTACGCGCAAAACTAGAAGACGATCCCAGTAACCCAGAATTAATCTTGACTGCAAGAGGTACGGGTTATTTGTTTCAACGCATAATTGAACCTGGAGAAGAGTAAACAGTCAGAGGAGCAGGGGAGCAGAGGAGCAAGGGAGAATAACTTTTGGCTATGAGCAAAAGACAAATAACCATTGACCAATGACAAATGACCATTGACCAATGACCAAACCTGATCCCAATCGAGTGTTGCGCCGTTTACCCATAGTTGTCGGTGGGTTAGGCGCTATACTTTTGCTAATTAATCGGTTATTGACACCAGAACTTACAGAATCCCAATCTCGTGGCGATGTTTTGGGCGTAATTTTGAGTGCCGTATTAATTTTAACGGGTTTAATTTGGCAGCAAGTACAGCCGCGATCGCCTGATGCTGTTGAACTGATTGGGGAAGAAGGTTTTGTGCTTGCAGATGACTTACCAGAAGCCGTGAAAACAGAACTAGCCTGGGCATCTCGGATGATATTAACTAACACAGTTACGCGATCGCTGGTAGTTGTATATCAAGGTAAAGTTTTGTTACGTCGCGGTATTCTGGGACTTAAATCTGAAGTAGTACCAGGGGCAATCTTAAAACGAGTACTGGAAAAACAACAGCCAGTTTATTTAGTTAATTTAAATATCTACCCTGGCAAAATTGAATTTGATTACTTACCCGAAAATACTCAAGGGGTAATTTGTCAACCCATTGGGGATAAAGGCGTGATAATTTTAGGAGCAAATTCACCTAGAAGTTACACCAAACAAGATGAAAATTGGATTGCTGGCATTGCTGATAAATTAGCTGTCACAATTAGTTCTTGTATCTAATAGTTTAATTTTTAAACGCAGAGGTAGATGGAGGAAAACGCAAAGTAACTCAGAGTATGCTGACAGCTAATTATTTACTATATTTTCCTCGTATCTTTGAAAAATTTAAATGCTTATGCAAATTATTTATTGGTTACTAATTGCCTTAATGATTGTCGGAATTATTGGTGCTGTAGTCCCAGCGATTCCTGGAAGTAGTTTAATTTTAGCTGCTATTATTATTTGGGGACTTGTTAGTGGTTCTTTCGCAGCAATTAAGATACCTTTAATCGTCACAATTCTGGTTTTGCTTTTAAGTGTCGGAGTTGATTTTTTAGCCAGTTACATAGGAGCAAAACAAGCTGGCGCTAGTAAATGGGGACAAATTGGCGCAGTTGTTGGCTTAGTTTTAGGAATCTTGGGATTATTACCAGCTTTACCCTTTGGCGGGCCATTGCTAGGAATGTTATTTGGGCCGCTAATAGGTGCAATTATTGGTGAATTTATTTACCGCCGAGAATTATGGCCAGCAGTCAAAGCAGGTATTGGAATTGTCGTTGGTACATTAGTAGGGAATTTGATTCAGGGTTTGTTAGCAGTTGCAGCGGTTGCAGTTTTTATAGTCACAACCTGGCCACAAGTATTTAGTGGATGACTAAGTAGGTATTTGATAACATTTGGCAGACACGGACACAGGCTTGTACTTGTTCGTCCGTTGGGTTTATTGTCTGTCCCCCAATTGTGACTTATCCCAACTTAACACTCAATATATTAATTATTTTGCGGTAACTACTCAGATTAGTCCATGCTTAAGCGATAATAACTACACCTCCAGACAGATGCACAGTTATGACCTGCTGCCTAGATCCAGCTTGCCACAACCCACCCCATTTTGATGGCGTAGAGTACTGCTCTAGCTGTGGTGCGCCATTAATCGCTTTGAGAAACCGCTACCGTCCAATTCAATCAATCGGTGGCGGGGGATTTGGTAAAACTTATCTAGCAGAAGATATCGACAAACTTAATGAATCTTGCGTCATCAAGCAATTTGCACCGCAAGTCCAGGGAACAGGCGCACTCAAAAAAGCCACAGAACTATTTGAACAAGAAGCAAAGCGACTGCAACAGTTAGGCAAACATCCGCAAATACCAACACTGTTAGCGTATTTTAATGAAGATAAACGCCTGTACTTGGTACAGGAATTTATTGAAGGACAGAATTTATTAAAAGAATTACAACAGCAAGGACATTTCACTGAAGATAAAGTTAGGGAATTATTGCTGGATTTATTAGATATTCTCAAAACAGTTCATCAACAAAAAGTTATTCACCGCGATATTAAGCCAGAGAATATTATTCGCCATAGTAATGGCAAGTTAGTACTCATTGACTTCGGTGCATCCAAGCAACTGACCGCAACAGCGGTGACGCAAGCGGGAACTCAAATTGGTTCTTTTGGTTATGCACCTATGGAACAAATGCAAGGTGGCGAAGCTTTACCCTCCAGTGATTTATATAGTGTTGGTGCAACTTGCTTTCACCTGTTGAGTGGAACTCACCCTTGGGAGTTGTGGAAACGACAAGGTTATGGCTGGGTTTTTAGTTGGAGAGATCATTTGCGACAAGGGGTGAGTCAAGAATTTGGGCGGATGCTAGATAAACTGTTGCAAGAAGAATCTCATCACCGTTATGAGTCAGTAGAAGAATTATTAAAGGATTTAAATCCATCACCACAGCCTTCTGTAACTCATATCCAGCAAGAATTTGCCAACTTCCCACCAACACAACTACCAATACATCAACAACTAATTTCATTTTCACCATCATCGTCACCAGCCATAGTATCTTCTCAGGATCAAGTACTCACAAAAGAAAGATTAGTAGATTCACCAGTAAATCCAGAAGTATCGCCACAGCCGTCGAGACAATATACTAAGTTGGCAAAACACTTGCTGCTGGGTGTTGCTATTACCTTAGTAGGAACTCAAATATATAGTTATGTTCGTTATGGTTTATTTCCGACTAATCCAGTATCTCTAATTACCCGTGAATTAACGGGTAAAACTAGCGAAATGTTCTTAACAGGAACTCTCACAGGTCATGTGAAGTCAGTTCGTTCCGTCGTGTTTAGCCCAGATAGCAAAACTCTTTTCAGTGCTAGTCGTGACAACACCATCAAAGTTTGGAATCTTGCAACAGGAAAGGAAATTCGTACTCTGCAAGGGCATTCCAAGTCGGTTAGTACTATTGCCATCAGCCCTGATAGCAAAACTCTTTTCAGTGCTAGTCGTGACAACACCATCAAAGTGTGGAATATTACAACAGGAAAGGAAATCCGCACTCTGGAAGGGCATTCCGACTCAGTGAATTCTATTGCCATCAGCCCAGATGGCAAAACTCTTATCAGTGCTAGTCGTAACAAAAACCCCAATATCACATTGTGGAATACTGAAACGGGAAAAGAAATCCGCACTCTGGAAGGGCATTCCGACTCAGTGAATTCTGTTGCTATCAGCCCAGATGGCAACACTTTTGTCAGTGCTAGTGCTGACAGAACCATCAAAGTTTGGAATCTCACAACAGGACAGCTAATTGGCACCCTTGAAGGGCATTCCGACTCAGTGAATTCTGTTGCCATTAGTCCAGATGGCAAAACCCTTGTCAGTGCTAGTGCTGACAGAACCATCAAAGTTTGGAATTTTGCAACAGGAAAAGTAATCCGCACCTTTATAGGTCATTTAGGCTCTGTTAGTTCTGTTGCCATTAGTCCAGATGGCAAAACCCTAGCCAGTACCAGTGGCGACCAAACTATCAAAGTTTGGAATCTCGCAACAGGGAGAGAAATCCGCACCCTCACATCTTATTCTGACGGGTTTAGTTCTGTTGCTATTAGTCCAGATGGCAAAACCCTTGCCCGTGGGAGTATGGACAAAACCGTCAAAGTTTGGCGGCTACCGTAGCGATGATTGACCTACGCGGGAATTGAACAATGACAAAAGAAACAATTACTCTGCAAATTCCAGAAATACTATATCAGCGTTTAGTCAACACCGCCCACGCTCAACGTCACCTCATTAAAGACTAATATTAGGTTTTATCATAGAAAAAATCCACGCTATGGTCTAGCTTATGTCTTCCCTTGTCTTGGAACAACCTAGTAATGCTGAGACTTCCTACGTTCTTCTGTACAATGTCAGTTGGGAAAAGTTAGAACAGCTTGATGTTGCCCTTGCTGGGACAAGCGCAAGGCTAACTTATTTAGACGGTCTTCTAGAAATTATGTCACCCCTGTCTGATGATCACGAGGATAATAAAAAAACTCTGGCGATGTTACTAGAAGTCTCTATGCGGATGAAGAACATTCGGTTTTATGGACGTGGAAGTGCAACTATAGGTAATAAGGAAGATAATACACGACGAGAACCTGATGAGTCTTATAATTTAGGAACAAAAAAACCAATTCCCGATTTAATTTTGGAAATAACTGTTACAAGTGGTGGAATTAATAAGCTAAAAATTTATCAGCGTTTAGGAGTACCTGAAGTTTGGTTTTGGGAAGATGGTTTATTATCACTTTATTGTTTGCAAGGTGACAGCTATATAAAAGCTACTAAAAGCAATTTGTTGCCTGATTTAAATTTAGATTTATTAGCAAAATATGCGCGAATGACTGACCAATATGATGCTGTGAATGAATATATTCAGATAATAACTAAGGAATAACACACATAAGTGCTTGCCTGGTTGTAGGATATATATTCTTTTCCTCAATTGTGACACAAATAATCTTTAGTCTTTTCGGATAGGGAAAGCGATCGCACCATTTTAAATTCCAGATGCGATCTACGATATTTACCAATAACTAAACAGTCTGTAACGATTTCTGCGCTTCTATGGCGACTGCTTCAACTTCATCATTTACCAAAGTTTCTAATATCGATTTTGCTTCTGCGCCACCTAACCGTGCTAAAGCTTGGACAACTCTGTAGCGCATTTGCCAGTCGGGATTGGTAGAATATGGAGCTAATAAAGGAATTGCTTCGATATTTCCTAAGTCTCCAAAGGAACTGATAGCAGCAGTTTGCACTAATTCGTTCTCGGATGAAAGTGCTTCTTTGAGTAATTCAAAAGAACGCGGATCACCTAACTCGCCTAATGTGGCAATAATGCTGAATTGGACTAACCACTCACCAGTAGAGTGGTAAAGCTGCTCTAAATCTGCAAACGCATCGTGTAGTTTCAGCGCCCCTAAACAGTCAGCAGCGGCGGCTTGCACATCAGCTTCAGGGTCATTGAGCAAGCGATCGCGTAAAATATCCAAAGATAATTGCAAATCTTGTGTACCGAGTGTATCCATTTGGCTCACAGCAGAGTACCGAACTCTAGAGTTGCTATCACCTATAGCAATTTGCACCAGTTCTAAACCAACTACGGGTTCTAGTTCGCGGATATGATTAACAGCACGTAAGCGATCGCCCAAATCCTCAGAACTGAGCATTTGTCTTACCGACTCAGGAGTAATACTCATTTAATAATCCTAATTTCAAAGATGTTTTAAAAAATAGTCCATAGTTAATAGTCAAATGTCCATAGTCAATAGTCAAGAAACTCCTAACTAATGACAAAGGACTAATGACTAATGACTATCAACTTGCTGCCATTGCCCGAATCACATCACCACGGGTAAGAATGCCAACTACTTGACCTTCAGTATCTAATACAGGTAAGCGATGCACATTGCGATCGTGCATCATTTGTGCTGCTTCTTTTAATGTTTTGTTGGGAGAAATTGTTACAGCATTTTTGCTCATAACTTCTCCAACGGTTTGCCCTAATGCTTTATGTAAATCGCGATCGTAAGTAGCAGGATTTTTTAAATAGATGACACTATCCAAAAACATGATGTAAGCAGGTGGAGTTACACCAGTTTCTTGCCACATCAAATCTGTTTCGGAGATAATCCCCACCAATTGACCGACATCATCCACCACAGGTAGCCCGCTGATGCGTTTCTCTGCCAAAATTTGAATGGCTTCCTTCAGAGGAGTTTCCGCCCGCACAACAATCGGGTCACGGCTCATTACGTCGGCAACAGTTTTAGACATTTGCTTGCAGACACCATTTTTTATAGTCCCTGGCATTATTGTAGAAAATTGCCGCCATGAACTGAATTGAGTTAATACATTGTTACTTGTGAACAATGGTCATTGGTCATTGGTCATTTCTTATTTTCGTCTGAATTTAACCTACGCAGAAGTTTTCAGGGCAGCGATAATTTGACCGTTAGCTTGGGGAAAAGCATAATCTTCTAATTCATCTAAGCTTACCCAGCGAATTTCATCACATTCTAAGGGTTGGGGAATACCTGCGAGGAAGTGACAGTGATGCACGGTTAAAGTCACGCGCAAATGAGTATAAGTATGGTCAATGGTGATGAGATGGTCTTTCACTGCAATTTCTATACCCAGTTCTTCGGCTATTTCCCGCCGGATACACTCTTCAATTGTTTCTCCTGGTTCAATTTTGCCACCAGGGAATTCCCACAAGCCACCCATTGCACCTTGTGGACGACGGCGATCAATTAAAATTTGCTGCTGGTCGTTCCAAATAACAGCGACACCAATAATTTTATGGGGAATAGAACTAATTTCAGTCATAGTTTATGAGAATGATAGGTGACTGATCAAAAAACTCGGCAGACTAATTTAGTGTCTGCCGAGTTTTTTAGATGAATAGTCGAAATTACTTTAATTTATTCAATATTGTCGCAGATGCCGTACAAAGTAACAAGTTATGATTTGATTGCTTTTTGATTAATCTACTATGAGAAATCCAATTTAGATTAACATTGATAAAATCCTCATTGCGTTAGCGATTAGTGGCTGTATTGAAGATGTCGCTAACGCATTACAGGGATTTAGAATTTAGGTAAGGTAGGTTGTCAGGATTCCGCAGGAAACGAATCTGAGTTCTGCACATCGGCTGAAATAAACTCAACAACTTGCCATTACTCTTCAATTTCTTGATGATTGGTTTCCGTACCTTGTAATGCTATTTCAAAGTCCATACGTTGTTCAGCGTTACGTAGGAAATAACCACTAATCATTGCGGAAGCCAGCAAACGGCCAAGGCTCTCCCTACTAGTGGTAATAGTCATATTGAAGTGTTCGGGTGGTAAGTTGCCTAACAAACCCACAATGTTGCGTTCCATCACTTGGAAAACTTCGGGAGATGTTGGTTGAGATAACTGGCTAACTGTTTCAGGACTTAAAGATTTAACATACTGCCACAGAAAGTTGCTGGTTTCCGATGCGTCGCTATTAAAAAATTCTGACACTCGATTGGATTGGTTACTCACGTTTTACCTCCTGTAGTACCGTTGCTGGCTGCTATGTTTACAACTGAGATAATAAGTGCCTGTCGTTTATTTAACGTAGCTGCCGTTTTGGTGTTCCTGTTAAATAATTTAACAAGCACATTCTCACTTGGAAGTCGGTGTAACCGTACCAAAACCAGAGTATTTTCTCGCCTAATGGTCATTTGTCATTGGTCATTAGTCATTTGTGAACTACTAATGACAAAGGACAAAAGACAAATGACTAACTCGCCAAATACTCATTCATAGCAGCTTTGGATTTGCGGAGTTTGTTTAAAGCTTCGCGTTCAATTTGGCGAACTCGTTCACGGCTGATATTTAAGATTTCACCGATTCTGGCCAGGGTTAAAGCTTGACCATCAATTAACCCAAAGCGTAAGGTGATGACTTCTCGCTGCTGGGGGGTGAGTTCTTCCATGACTCTCTCTAAATCAGATGAAAGAGAGGTTTGCATCACAAACTCTTCGGGAGAAGCGCCTGGGTCTTCTAGCATTTCTCCGAGTTCGGTGTCGTAGTTATCTCCCAATCGCAGATCTAAGGATAGGGGTAAACGGGCTTTTTCGAGATACTCTCTGACTTGCTTGGGGGTTAGGTCTAGTTCTTGCGCCAATTCACCGACGGAGGGGGCGCGTCCGAGTTTTTGCGATAATTGACGCTGGGCTTTTTTGATTTTATTGAGTTTTTCTGTGATATGAATGGGTAGGCGAATAGTGCGGGCTTTTTCGGCGATCGCTCGCGTAATTGCTTGGCGAATCCACCAGTAAGCATAAGTAGAAAATCGATAACCTTTGGTGGGGTCGAATTTTTCTACGCCGCGCTGCATTCCAATACTGCCTTCTTGGATCAGGTCAAGTAAATCAACGTTACGCTTGATATACTTCTTAGCTACAGATACTACTAAGCGCAAATTGGCTTCAACCATTCTCCGTTTCGCAATTTCACCATAGGCGATCGCTTCGTTCAAATCGGCTATGTCTAGTTTCGACTCTTTTGCCCACTCTTCTAAAGTCGGTTCACGCCCCAACTGACTAGCTAAGGATTCTCTGACTTCTTGTAAAGCGGTTGAACGCTGCACTTGTTTGCCATAACGAATCTCTTCTTCATGAGTTAACAGTGGTACACGGCCGATCTCACGCAGGTAAGTCCGCACGAGGTCTGTAGCTGTCGGAGCGGTCTTCATGGCGCTACTCATTGGTGGTGTTGGGTTGATTGCTTGAGTCATTCAACTAGTAGATAACTAATAAATAGATGTTTGTTTGGGTGCTGCCCAGTTTGACTGGAAACACATATTAGGTTTACGATTTACGCGTCCGTTGGTATCGGTTGCTTTTATTAATCAAAAATTACGCTCTTAACTGCTAGAGGTTACAGTTTTTCCTGAGTTTGTACAAGTATCTACGGATAGATAAAGGTAGCTAGAACAACACCTTTTCTCTTTAATCTTTATTAAAAATTGTAACATTTATGAGAAATCTTGAAAAGCCCCACAGCCGAAAAATGATTGGAATTGAGAATGGTTGTGATAGGTTAACCACAGTAGTGAATAAACCTTTGTTGCTCATCAAACCAGAATGAGAACTATAGACTATGGTTAAGGGGTAGATAAAAGTCATTTGTTTGCTTTGGCTCTGGTGTGAGGGCTGAAACTCCGACAAATCAACCTTTTGGCATAAGCATAATTACTTCATGTTGCTGAGAGCGATCGCTCTAGGTTAGTTAATAAATATTCGCAGAGAGAAAAATTAGTTTACTCATATTTGTTAAAATATCGCAATAGTAACTATAATGTTTCTTCTATAATAATTACTTAATTTTCCTTGTAAATACTGCTTTAAGCAGATTCATAAAAAAAGGGTAGGAGACAAGCGAAATCTTTAAACTTCCTCCACACCCTTCATACTCCAGTCAAATTCAGTGCCACGCCGGGCAGAGTTACGACAAACTCTTCATGGAATAATCTTGGAGGGCTTTTACGTCCAAAGTAGTATTTTGCAGAGAACGGATAGCAGCAACGGTAGCCTTAGCCCCAGCAATAGTAGTGATGATGGGGATTTTGTAGGCTAAGGCTGTGCGACGGATGAGTCTGGCATCAGTTTGCGCTTCTTCGCCAGAAGGGGTGTTGATAATTAGTTGAATCTTCTGGTTTTTAATCGCATCAAGGACATGGGGACGGCCTTCGTGAAGTTTCAGCACCAATTCAACCTTTAATCCATTTTCTTGAAGTGCCTGGCGTGTACCGAAGGTCGCCATGACGGTAAAGCCTAAGTCAATAAATTCCTTGACTACAGGAACGGCTGCGGCTTTGTCGCGATCGCTCATGGAGACAAATACAGTACCATTGAGGGGTAAACGCTCACCGGCAGCTAATTCTGCCTTGGCAAAGGCGCGGCCAAAGTCGCTATCTATGCCCATCACCTCACCTGTTGAGCGCATCTCCGGGCCTAATATTGTATCTGTACCGGGAAATTTATTAAACGGTAGAACTGCTTCTTTCACGGCAATATGTGAGGGTATGACTTCCTCAGTAAAGCCTAATTCCTCAAGAGTTTTACCCGACATAATTAAAGATGCCAACTTCGCCAATTGCACACCTGTAGCTTTAGAAACAAAAGGTACAGTCCGGGAAGCGCGGGGGTTAGCTTCGAGAATGTAAACTTGGGGAGAGTATGAGCCGACACCTACCACCGCAAACTGAATATTCATTAACCCGATAACTGACAACGCTTGCGCCAGTTGGACAGTCCAAGTTCTGATTTGACTAAGTACCGCTGGGGGAAGAGAAATTGAGGGTAAAGAACAAGCAGAATCTCCTGAATGGATTCCGGCTTGTTCGATGTGTTCCATGATGCCACCAATCACCACCCGTCCAGTATGATCAGCGATCGCATCTACATCAACTTCGATCGCATTTTCTAAGAACTTATCAATTAAAATCGGATGTTCTGGTTCTACCTGCACTGCAAAGGTCATGTAGCGTTCCAGTTCTGTATCAGAGTAGACAATTTCCATTGCGCGTCCACCTAAGACATAACTAGGACGCACCACCACAGGATAACCAATGCGTCTAGCCACAATCAACGCATCTTCATAACTCCGCGCAATTCCGTTGGGTGGTTGTGCAATATTTAATTGCTTGAGAATCTTCTCAAACCGTTCTCTGTCTTCAGCGGTGTCGATGGAATCGGGGGATGTACCCCAGATTTTAGTGTTGTTGGCTGAGGGATGAATACTGAGTGCTTGTTGTAGGGGAAGTGCTAGTTTCAGAGGTGTTTGTCCGCCGAATTGGACGATGATTCCCACGGGGTTTTCGGCTTCGATGATGTTGAGAACATCCTCTTTGGTTAATGGTTCAAAGTAGAGGCGATCGCTAGTATCGTAGTCAGTAGAAACTGTCTCTGGGTTGGAGTTGACCATGATAGTTTCATAGCCTGCGCCTTTTAAAGCATAAGAGGCGTGACAGCAACAATAGTCAAACTCAATTCCCTGACCGATACGGTTCGGCCCACCACCCAAAATCATCACTTTAGGTTTATCTGAGGGTAAAACTTCGCTTTCTTCTTCGTAGGTGGAATAATAGTAAGGAGTAAACGCCTCAAACTCAGCCGCGCAGGTATCAACAGTTTTGTAAGCTGGTACAATTCCTAATTCTTGGCGATATGCCCTAACTTCATCTTCTGTGGTTTTGGTGGCGAAAGCAATTTGGCGATCGCTAAATCCTTCCCGTTTTACTGCATATAGTTGCTCTTTCGTCAACTGTTTTAACGGGGTGCGCTTGATAAATTTTTCCGTCTCTAACAACTGCTGCATTTTATCTAAAAACCAAGGGTCAATCCCTGTGAGTTCATAGATTTCCTCATTGGTGAGACCTAGTTGCATAGCATGACGCACAGCAAAAATGCGATCGGGATTCGGTGTCCGCAATAAGGCGCGAATTTGTTCGCCACTAGGTAATTTTTCGGCTTTGTCACAACCCCAGCCAGCGCGTCCGGTTTCTAAAGAACGCAGCGCTTTTTGGAAGGATTCGTTGAATGTACGTCCAATAGCCATTGCTTCCCCAACAGACTTCATCTGTGTTGTCAGCACTGGTTCGGAACCGGGGAATTTTTCAAAGGCGAAGCGGGGAATTTTGGTAACTACATAATCTATTGTTGGTTCAAAGGAGGCGGGGGTTTTTTTGGTGATGTCGTTGTTAATTTCATCTAAGGTGTAACCTACGGCTAACTTCGCCGCCATCTTGGCTATCGGGAAACCTGTAGCTTTAGAAGCCAGTGCGGAACTGCGAGAAACGCGGGGGTTCATTTCAATCACTACCACATCCCCAGTCAAAGGGTTAACCGCGAACTGAATATTAGAACCGCCTGTTTCTACCCCAATCTCGCGGATGATTTTAATCGACATATCCCGCAGCCGCTGATATTCTTTGTCGGTGAGGGTTTGGGCTGGTGCAACGGTGATGGAGTCCCCTGTGTGGATACCCATCGGGTCGAGATTTTCGATGGAACAGATAATCACCACGTTATCTGCTAAATCGCGCATCACTTCTAATTCATATTCTTTCCAGCCGAGGAGAGATTGGTCAATGAGAATTTGCGATACAGGACTTGCATCAATCCCCACTTGCGCCATTTCTTCAAATTCTTCTTGGTTGTAGGCAATACCACCACCAGTCCCCCCCATTGTAAAGGCAGGACGGATAATGAGGGGATAACTGCCAATTTTGCGGGCGATCGCTTTGGATTCTTCTAAAGATGAAGCTGTACCACTAGGACAGACATGCACGCCTATCTTGGCCATCGCTTCATTAAATAGTTTGCGGTCTTCCGCTTTTTCGATCGCGGCTAACTTTGCGCCAATTAATTCCACATTATATTGATCGAGAACACCGTTTTTAGCTAAAGCAACGGCGAGGTTGAGGGCAGTTTGTCCTCCCATTGTCGGGAGTAAAGCATCTGGGCGTTCTTTGGCGATGACTTTAGCAACTAATTCTGGTGTTAACGGCTCAATGTAAGTGCGATCGGCCGTTTCTGGGTCAGTCATAATTGTGGCAGGATTGGAGTTGACTAACACCACTTCATAGCCTTCTTCTCGTAACGCTTTACAGGCTTGGGTTCCAGAATAGTCAAACTCACAGGCCTGTCCAATTACAATGGGGCCAGATCCTAATAGGAGTATTTTTTTGAGGTCTTGACGGCGGGGCATAGTCTTGGGGTTGGAGTACGAAAATACAAATCCTGATTATTTTAAGGGTCTTTGCCCTCAGTCATGTTGTTTATTATCAAGTTTTCCGGGTGCGATCGCCGCAGCCAGAGAAAAGGTAGTAGGGTAGCAGATGTGTAGTGAAAGATGAACAAACAACAAATTACTATCGACGAATGACTATTGACGAATATATCTCTATTTACTATCTCATGTGCCTGACTCGTCTTTACTAACTCAGTATCCAGATTTTTTTGTGTTTACAGTTTTAATTAATTCTCAAAACCCAAACTCTCAATTATCTGCCAATAATTTTTATTTAAGTTGCTACTAAATCTCATAATTTAAATATGAGTTTCCAACTTATATTACTCTTCAACAAGTTATGAAATATTTCTTAAATAAAAATATTTATCATTTACTTAATTGCTAATAATTTTTAATATATAACTAAATAATAATTTCATCTGGTAATTTTTGGCATATCTAAATAAAAAATGACAGAGATACTAACTACTTCTCTGTCATTTTTTACCTTTTCTTAATGTTCCGTGCTGTCAGATTTTGCCGCAGCAGTATCAAGAATAGACTAGATAATGAGATTTCTAGTTTTGAGCAGGTTGTACAAAACCCAAGGTTAAACTGTCTTTGGCTAAGAAATGAGCTAAATGATAAGCTCGTTCTTCAGTCTTTAACAGAATTTTTTCGTATAAATAGCGTGTCCCACGGTCGCCCAAACTCTCAGCCTGAGCAGCTTGACGACGAATTACATTAATAATTGCTTGTTCGGCGGCTAGGTCATTTTCTACCATTTTGCGCGAAGAATATACACCATCAGACTCTTGCTCAAAACAGGTTAGTTCTGCCAATTTGCTAAAAGAAGCAGCGGGTACGCCACCTAAACCATTAAGTCTTTCGCCAATTTCATGAACGTGGTCTTGTACTTCATTGTAACTGCTGTTGAAAAACTCATGTAATGAGTAAAATTCTGCACCTTCTACAACAAAATGATGTTTTTGGTATTGCAAGTATAACGCCTGAAAACTAGCTAATAAAACGTTGAGTCCTTCTGTAACTGGAGCAGTAACACTACGGTCTAACAATACAGGATTGTCATAAACCTGACCGAAATTTTGTAACAAAGTTTGTGTATCAGACATAGTTCTCCTCGCTTTTTTGCAGTTACAGTTTTTAACCGCTTAGTTTTTACATATTAACATTCTAAAAATAAAAGCAAGTTCAAAGAATATCATAAATTTCTAAATTTTTTTGTGGCTATAATTGCAAATTTTTGCTTTTTATCGAGTTAATCTGCGCCTACTTCATTAGGCGTATATCTTGAGATTGTAGAAATATTTACTAATAGTAGAAATTACCAAGTAGAAAAATCGCGCATCAGCGAAAACAAGGGAGACATCAGTAAAAAGACAGAAGTCAGGCGCTAGGAGGTAGGATTCAAAAGGGTTTGAGACTAATTCTGCTTTACATTTCCAGTAGAACAACTAGGTTAAATAAGACTATTCTTCATTACCAGTACTCATACCAGCCGAAAGATAGTGGTGTATCGATGAAGTGATAGAAACTAAGTGCAGACAGTCATTCTCATCCACAATACTAGTTACCTAAAAATTAAGCTGAAAAAAATTTAAAAAATTTTTGCAAAATTAAAATCAGGTCAAAGCTTGATGACATAAGCGGTTGAGCTTGTGCTTAACTCAAAATTAATGAGAAATTTTCATATTTCCATTAGAGAATAACTGAGAATAGTTCGCACTTAGGTTATCCTTATTTAAAGAAGCTGTAATCCTAAGATTCGTCAGAATCGAGGAGCGAAAGCACACTAGTTACTGCAAATTTGTCGCACTTTTGAGGGTTCGTCTCTTGAAATCGTTTAGTTCCGGTTCAGAAATAGACCATAAGTACGTAGTTGAAGTTAATTGGGCAGACCGCTGGCAAGTCTATCAACGTTTAAATGAGCTAGATATTCCCTGTTGCTGTGAGACTAACCAGCCGTTGCAAGTTGAAATTGCTAATCCTTTGGCAATGGTTCAATTTTGGTGTGTGATGCAACGATTTCTCGCCTGCCGTCCAGAACTAATTCAGATTCTTGAGAATAGCTGGCAAAGCCGCTACTGAAAGTAATAACCAAGGACAGATGTCTGCAAGTTATTACGTGATTAGAACAAAATTATTCAGTAAAAAATAGGACAAAAAAGATGGGTATAATCTACAGTCAAGAAATTACGGAATTTTGTTTGGAAGGCAGATTTATAGATTTTGTTATTAAAGATGGTTATAAGCTAAAAGGCTTGAAATTAGAAACTTCTGAAGGTGAATGCTATGTAAAGCTGGCTAAACCCTTAAGGGCTGCTTTTGATTTGCGTTTACCAAAAGGTACTTGGCTGCAAGTTGTTGGTACGAAAAAATACGACGAAAAAAAGAGTGAGTATACCCTAAAAGCAGAACGGGTGATGGCTGCACGTTCTGATTTAGGAAGAGTTGCAACCAGCACAGCATTACAGGAACCACCAGCTAGTAATGTGACTCAAGTCAAACCAGCTAAGACGAAGCAGACAATTTTAATGTGTCAAAAGTCAGATTGTTGGAAACGTGGCGGGAAAGAGGTTTGTCAGGCATTTGAGGCGGCATTGAGCGATCGCGGTTTAGAAGACCAAGTTACTATCAAAGGTACAGGCTGCATGAAAAACTGCAAAGCAGGCCCTAATGTAGTTATGCCAGATAAAACCCGCTACAGCCGCATTCAAACAGAGCAAGTTGCTTCACTAATGGACAAGCACTTTGCTGAAAAGCAGGAAGATAAGCAAACTGATAACTCAGAATTATTACCAATAAAAATATCTAATTTCAATGAAGTTTCTGTAAAAACTTCTGTAATTTAATGAGAAAATTATAAAGTTAGAAGATTAGTGTGTTCCCTAAAAACTTGGCTACAACTTTTGCAAGGTAGATGCAAGAGTTGTAGCTGGGTTTTTTAATAGAGTTTTTACGTAAAAATAATTGCGATTACTTAACTAGTCAACTTTAAGCTTTGCCAGAATTTCTAAACGTTTAAGATAATTCTCCATATATTCAGCACTTTTTGTAGGGACACAGCCATCATTGTATAGATAAATTCTGTCTGTATTTGGATCTCCCTCATAAGAGAGCTTTGCTGCTGTTGTTGAAGTTATACCTTTTAATTTAACACAAATAGGATAGTCTTCATATTCAATATTTTCTGTAGTCTTAAAGCCGATAGGCTTATATTCTCTGTTCAACACCACGTATCGTCCATCAGATTGTTTATCCAGACAGTAAGGTAAAAATACTGATCTAAAGTCGTTAAGTGCCATATTAGCTCCTTAATTGTGAAGCCTTTAAATTTTAATCTGTATGTAAGTATGTAACTAATCAGTACATTATAAATATACACACACTGATAAACTTACTCTCCAGCATAAGCACTCAGAAAAACTAGCTGATTCTCCATATCTTTAGCAGATTTAGTTGTCATCAACTTCAAAACTCGTCGCATCTGCTCACCAATTGAATAATCTTGTGTGGAAATAACAATTCCTGAATGATTTCTGTTTTCTGTCATGTAAAGACTATGCAACTGGTAGAAATCACCAACATTAAATGTATAAAATACACGCTGCTGTTCAGTTGAGATAGCTAACTGTTCTTCATCGCTCAAACCAGTTCTACTTAATTCTCCAACTGTTGTCACATCTACGCCTCTGGCTCTTAATGATGTAACAAATCGATGATCCATTGCATCCTCATCTATTAACAGCCGTATTTTGCTCATAATGACTGATTCATCAATGCTGCTAATTGTTCATAGTTGGACTTTTCAACCGTGAGGTAAGCTTCAATTTCTGACCGATTAGCATGATAATAAGTCAATGCTGCATATACTTGCACTAAAGTCAAGTTACCCATTCTTTCAACTATTTCCTCAGCATTTAGACCCATTTTGTACCAAGCTGCAACTCTTTGTACAGATACTCTGGTTTCTGCTATGTGAGGACGGCCACCAAGTGTTCCTGGTGTGCGAACAATCAATGTACCAATGTCTGTAAAGGTTTGCATTCACTTAAGTCCTCGGTTTTAACCTTGATCGTAAATCAACAGTTTGATAAGTGCGACTACATGGAATCTAGTCGCTGACGTAATTTACTACTAAAGGTATCAATTACAGTTACAACTACCAACAGCACTAACATCATAGTTGTGGCTTTGTTGTACTCAAAACCATCAATGTAACTCTTCAATTGAAAGCCAATTCCACCAGCACCAACTACACCCAACACGGAAGCGGCGCGGATATTATATTCAAACATCCATAAGGTGTAGCCTAAACCCAAGGGTAAGACTTGGGGTAAAATGCCGTACTGCATAATCTGAAATCTTGATGCACCCATCACTTGCAAAGATTCTAAAGACTTGGCGTTGACGGCTTCAATGGCTTGTTGGTAGAACTTGGCTAAATAGCCGATAGTGTAAATTGCTAAGGCTAAAGTTCCGGCGGGTGCGCCTAAGCCAGTGGCGGCGACGAAAATTAACCCTAAAATAATTGAAGGAACGGAACGGACTGCGTTTTGCAGTAAGTTGGCTAACCATTGCAACCAACTAGGTGCAACATTACTAGCACTAGCGACAGCAATGGGTAAAGATAAAATTGCACCAACGGTGGTTCCCCACAAAGACATCTGCACTGTTTCTATAAGTGCTTTAATTGCTATATCTATAACCGTGGTATCTGGGGGAAATAAACGAGAAACAAAATCGGTGATGTAAGGCCAGCTAGATGTCAGCAATTCAAAATCGACTTTGATACCTCGCAAAGCCCAAGTATAAACTACAACGATAATTAATAGGATGAGTAAGGGACTGATCCAAGGATAACGGCGAAGAGTTTTTGAGTTTAACATTTGACAAATTGGGCTTGCAAGTTTTCACAAAGTCCGTCGTAAACAATGCGTCCGGCTTCTAAAACGATCGCACGTTGTCCGTATTGTGCAGCTATACCTAAATCGTGCAACACTGTCACAATCGTCATACCTTGCTGGTGCAATTCTGATAAGGTTTCCATTACCTGTTGACAGGCGACAACATCCAAACCTGTAATCGGTTCATCGGCTAAAAGTATCTGCGGTGATTGAATTAATGCACGGGCGATCGCTACACGTTGTTGCTGTCCACCACTAAGTTGACTGGTTTTTTGATAGGCTTGTTCTTTTAAACCCAACTGTGCAAGTAAATCCATTGCTAAAAGGCGATCGCGTTGGGGGAAACCAAATAATGTCTGCCAAGTTTTCCTTACGCCCAGTCTGCCACACAATACATTATCAATGGCTGACAACTGGCGAATTAATCCCCCGCCCTGGAATAACATCCCCACATTGCGGCGAATTTGGGGTAATGTGCGGGGATTCATTGTCAAACCGTTGATGTGAATTTCTCCCTTGGTGAAGGGGACTAATCCTACAAGCGATCGCAGTAATGTAGATTTACCCGCACCATTGAGTCCCAGTAAAACCACAAACTCGCCCTGTTTAATCTGACAACTAAGACCATTCAGGATAGGACGGTTCAAAGAAGCAGCATAAGCTGTCTCTAGGTTATGGCATTCAATTACAAAATTACCCATCCTATACCTCGAAATCCTACTAATGGCTTTATATCCCCGACTTCTTAAAGAAGTCGGGGATCTTTTGATTTGTTTTACTGAATTTATGGTGCAATTCCAATGCGAGAAAGGGCGGTGCGAACTGGGGACAAGTGACGGTTATGATCAACTCTCACCAATTCGGTGGAATTGTATAAGTTACGTAATAGTTGATTATTTTGTGACTGATTTAACTTGAGTAGAGCGTTGATTAATCTTTCTCTATCTTGAACTGGGACATCATCATCAATGGCGATACCGTGGGCGGGAACACCGGAGATTTTATACAGTACGCGCAACTGGCTTTTTTCTTGGGCGGTGATGTACGGAGGGAACATCGCATACTCAGAAACAACCGCGACATCAGCCTGACCACGCACAACAGCTTGTAAAGCTTTGCTGTAATTACCACCGTAAGCAACTTGACCGAAGAAACCATCAAGGCGATCGCGGTTGGGGACAAATCCCTGTTTTACCAACTCACTCACCGGAAAAACGAACCCTGAACCAGAAGTTGGGGAAGTAAACGCCATCCGCTTACCCCGCAGTTGTCCTAGGGTTGCTTGAGCAGTATTTCTGGTTTTTAGTGGGCTATTATTGGGAACAACAAATATGGAATTATAAGTGTATCTACCAGAGTAATTGTCGCGGACTTCTGCGAGATACAACTTAGCATTTGCCAACTGTTCAGCCTTCAACGCCGGACGACTGCTAAGAAAAGCCACATCAGCGCGATTCGCTCTCAAAGCTTCCACCGCCGCAGTATCATCACCAATCTGCGCTTTAACGGGAATCTTTAACTCGTTAGACAGAAATCTAGCGACAGCGTTGGCTTTAGTTTGCAAATCTGTAGAGTCAGAACGACTGGGAAAAATTACTGTTAAATTATTTAGTCTTCTAGCTTGGGCAAGTAAGTGTGGCGCTTGTTGATTAGGAATGGAGTTAGCATTAGCATTTTTTGTCTGCATCACCCCAAAACTGCCAACAACCAAACCTGTCAGCGCCGCAAATGCAGCCCCAGCACCCAATACGCCCCTTTTACTTACAGTCATTTCTAACTCCCCATTAGGAAATATTTGCAGTATTTTTGACAATTAATTTCAACTATCTCAACAAATGAATCTAGAACTTTTGGGAATAAAAGTCAATATGAATTGGATGACTGAATACGGCAAAAGGCTGTTAACTAGGTTGAAAGTAAGGAGTAGAGAATGAGTGTCTGGGTGTTGAGATGAAAGCAAGAACAATATCTGCGTGATGAAGATTTAGATAAAGCCACCCACAGCCAATCAACCCAACTGCAATTTCCTAGCAGAGAGTTAATTAAGCATTTACTCATAGGTTCTCTCAAATATGTCACCAGTACTGTATCACTTTAAACCTTCAAAGAAGATTGTAATAATTCACGCATAGATTGGGCTTGCACATGATTAGGGAAAATTGTTAAAAAGTCTTTTAGGTCTTGAATTGCTTCGAGTTTAATATGCAGGGAAGCACTTTGAGATAGCGCATAATGATACAAATCTTCTGCTGATTTTGGGTCTTCGGCTGCTAAATAGTAGATAGCTAAATTAAAAGTATTACGCCAGTTTTTAGCATCTTTTTCGTAGCTTTGTTTAGCAATCTTGATAGCAAGTTCTAAATCAGCCTGTGCTTTATCTTCTTGCTGAAGTGCTTTATATGTTAAACCACGCATATATAAACCCCAATCATTATCTGTATCTAAATTGATAGCGAGATTAAAACCTTGTAGTGCTTCTTCATAACTTTTCATTAAGAGGTAAGTTTTACCGCGTTGAGCGATCGCCCAATGGTATTTAGGATTAAGTTCAATGGCGCAGTCAAAATCTTGCAGTGCTTCGGGATAACACTTCATTAAGCGGTAAGTTTGACCGCGTTGTGCGATCGCCCAATCAGATTTGGGATTAATTTCAATGGCGCGGTTGTAATCTGACAGTGCCTCCTGATGACGCTCCATTAAGCGGTAAGTCCAACCTCGATCTACTAAATACTCAGCTTCATCAGGGACTAATTTTATAGCCTCAGTCAAATCTTCTAAAGCTTTTGAGTATTGATTCGATTTAGTGTAAACATGACCACGCCAGTCTAAAGCGACTGCTCGCCAGTTGACTTCAATAAAAGTATTGCTCAACAATGCTGTGAGCATTTCAGCAACAATTTCATACTGTTTTTCCTCGTATGCTTTTAAACCATTGGCTAACTGTTCACCCCAATGCTGAATTTCAGCTACATTCGTATCTTTTCCTGCTTGTATCATTCTTTCTGCCCAGTGTTGAGCAAATGCAAATTGATTTTTCAGCGCAGCAAGGAATTCATTTAAAGCAGCAGGTAAACTTCTCTGTGGTGACTGGCATAAACCGTGATACAAAACATTGAGGGTGTAATTTTGCCAAACGGGATCGAGATATTTTTTCTCTTCCTCTAGGTGTAAACTATTCCGCAAGGTGTCGTAATAATCTGCTAACTTGCCATGCAAATCAGCCCAGCTTTGCGGAGATACAAGGCGCTTGTGGCGTAGCATTTGCGTTTTGACGACATCATGATAAGCCCAACCATCAGTGCGTTCGTCAATAAATGGCATTTCTTTCAGCCAGCTAAATAAACCGTCCGCTTCTTCTTCTCCTCGCAATTTAGCCAACACATCTCGATTTAAACAAAGGGGAAGCGCCGCATCTACAGCTAATTGTCGCCGCTTGGGGTCATCAATCCATTTTAAAAAGCGTTCTACTGCTGTACCGCTAGGATCACCCACTTGACTGGGATCACTGGGAGTTTCCGCTGCCAATGTTGCGACTAACAAGGGTAAATTTCCCGAAAGTCGTAAAATTACTTCAATCACCCGACTGTTAGTAATGCCTTTGCGAGTGAGATATTGTTGGGCTTCTGCTTCTGTAAATGGTTCTAAAGGGAAACGAACCATTAACCCCTCATAAAATGCCCAATGGTTTTTATCTAATTCTTGCCGACCAGCAATAATCATTAATATATTGAGAGGTACTTCACCGTGACGACCGTCGAGAATTTCCCGTAGCCAGCTATCGAGAAATTCCTCGCTGCGTTCATAGGTATCAAAGAACAACCCAAGACCAGACTTTTGAGCAATTTTAGAAATATCTTCTAAAAATAACGGAGTCAGAACCTCCACAGGTTCTTGGACTAAGCGAACTTCGTCTTTATTCGCTAATTTCTTCGCAACATAAGCTGTCCATTCCCCTGCTTGAGTCGCCACAGCATCTTCATTTATCAAGCCAAACACCGCACCAGAACCGGGAACTTGTTTAGCCATTCCCATTCCTGCTTTAGCGACAGTTTTCCCGACAAAAGCCGAGAAACCTTGTGGTGCTTCGGGGTCAGTTTCTAATTCTTGACGCTTCTGACGATAAACTTTGTAGCGTTCCGTAAATTGTCCCAGCCTATGACCTTGCTGTTCTAAGTCTTCCGCCAAACGCCCCATAACTTCCGGGACACTTTTTTCACCCTCATCAACGTAAGCCGGGATAATTTTCGCCCCTTCTACAATTTGGCGAAACTGACGCAGCAGTGTAGTTTTACCAACTCCCCCTTGACCCCAAATATTAAATAAAAAGTGGCGACGGGAGTCTTCTAAGGGTAATTCTAGATTTTTGCGAAATAGATTAACTTGTTCCTCACGACCAACAAACCCTGACTGCTGACGTTGTTTGAGAATATCCTGTAAACTCTTGGGCTTATTTGGTGGGTTCATTAAAAGATTCAGGTGTCAGAACTAATACATCCAAGATAACTACTCAGTCAGCATTACCCATTGCGGATTTAGAAAGACTTAATTCTTGGCTATGTAGCCAGTTGTGCAATAACTGCATCAAAACGGTAAATATAACGCAGTAAATATAACGCGATGTGCGACTTATATTTGAAACCCTTCTCCAAACCTCTCCGCTGCAAGAACAGAGGCTTTAAATCTTGCTCCCTTTCTTGCTCCCCTTCCCTCGTAGGGAAGGGGTTGGGGGTTAGGTTTGAGAGAAAGTTGCACACGGCGTAAATATATAATCTAAGTGCGCGCAGTCTAAGTGAAGATCCAAGAGCAAGCTAGTCATTAGCGTTATTCTGAACTGAAACTTATTGCTCGTTAACCCTCAACAGTCTAGTTCCAAACACAAAAATTTTAACTTAAAACGAAAACGTTCTCACTTTTAACCGCAATGCTCTCGTTTCAACCAAGAACATTCTCACTTGAAACAGAAACATTCTCATTTAAAACGAAAACGTTCTCGTTTGAAACAAGAACGTTCTCACCTACAACAGCAAAATTTAAGCTTTGAACTCGGAGTTTTTCATTTTAAACTAAACCATCCAGGCTCAGAAGCTCAAATGTCGAGTTAATTACTCAACTTACAAAGCTTGTGGCTGGACTTTTTTAGTTTTCCGCGCAAATCTTCGTCCTAAATCATCAACCATTGTCTCTAAACCAGCGCCTTTACCACTAGCTTTGGCATAGTTATATACCAGCAACCCCGCAGCATAAGCTTCACTACCCACAGCCACGGATGTATCATCAACCAGTTCTTGCAGTTGTGTCAACGACAGCAAAATCGGATACAAAGCTTCAAATAATTCAATGTCGCGGCGCATTTCATCTAAGTCAAAAGAACGCGGTAAGAAGTCGGGATTTTGTGCAGCTATTTCCAACGCCTTACTCACAAATGCGCGACTCTTATCTCCCAGCTTCGGTAAAGATTTACGCTCCTCCGTTGATAAATCTACTAAAAACGGTAACTTTTCTTTGATAGTCGTAATTGCTTGCATCACCGCCTCCCGGTCTGCTGGGGAAAGTCTAGCACTAACTTTAGATTCTGGCATTTTTCATACACTCTAAATTGGACTTAATTTCAGTGTTCCCCAAGTTAGTTAGGCAGTTATAGTTACTTATAAGCAATTAAGAAAATTTTTTTATACTATCACTCAAGTAATGTTCGGTAATTATAAGCTTTAGTCCAGTAGCGTTTGTTGTGCCGTAGACTAACGCACATTGAATTGTTGAATTAAAATATAGCCATCTTCAATTATTCATGAATAATAAGATCCCCGACTTTTTGAAGAAGTCGGGGATCTAAACATCTCAAATTACATCTTATGACAACATTCCCTAAATACATCCCACAATCTGATCCGCCGCGTCCTCCTTGGGAAACCCTACCAACAATGTATGATTTACCCAGCGATAATCCAGAGGAACCAGGTTTGCCAGACGATTTTCATTTTTTACAACCTTTACTTTTATATTTAACTTTTCAACCAATTAACTGGAATCCAGAGTTAGTTTATAGTGCTGCTGACTTGAATCTTTATTATGATTTGCAGCATCCTTTATGGTACAAACGCCCAGATTGGTTTGGAGTTGTCGGAGTTAAAAAACTCTACAAAGGTGAAGATTTGCGATTAAGTTATGTCACTTGGCAAGAGCCAGCAAATCCTTTTGTGATTGTGGAATTATTATCTCCCGGTACAGAAGCGGAAGACTTAGGAACCAGCGAAAAAGCAGAAGATAAACCACCGAGTAAATGGGAAGTTTATGAAAAAATTTTGCGGATTCCTTACTATATTGTGTTTAGTCGTTATACCAATGAACTCCAAGCATTTGGGTTAGTTGGTGGTCATTATGAACCCATAAATTTAACTAACGGACGCATACTTATGCCAGAGTTAAGTTTAAGTTTAGGTGTATGGCAAGGTGCATTTCGAGATATTGAAAGATTATGGTTACGCTGGTTCACCCTAGAAGGGGAATTGATACCCGAACCTACGGAGGAAGTTGCTGCGGCGAATGAACGGGCGATAATTGCTGAACAGAAAGCAGAAAAATTAGCAGAACGGTTACGCCAATTGGGTGTAAATCCAGACGAGATGGAATAAACCCCTAGATAGACTTGCGATCGCTCAAAGATTGTCACAATTAATCACAAGAACTGTTATTTTTGGACAATCAAACCTATGGGCTTCGGTATTGGTGATTTATTCTGGATTTTTCTGCTGCTTTCTTCTCTACAACCCCTCTGGCAAAAACGCCAAGTAGAATATCGGCGTATTCGCAGCTTGCAAGAATTCCAACAAGAACGCAAAAGTCGGGTGATTTTGCTCATCCACCGTCAAGAATCTATCAGCTTACTAGGCATTCCCATCTCCCGCTACATCACCATTGAAGACTCAGAACAAATTCTGCGGGCAATTCGCCTCACGCCTCCAGATGTTCCTATTGATTTAATTCTGCACACTCCCGGCGGTTTGGTACTCGCAACCGAACAAATAGCTAGGGCATTAATTCGTCATCCTGCAAAAGTCACAGTTTTCGTCCCACACTATGCCATGAGTGGTGGGACAATGCTGGCCTTAGCCGCCGATGAAATTGTTATGGATGCTAACGCTGTTTTGGGGCCAGTTGATCCCCAATTAGGTAACTTCCCCGCCGCCAGCATTTTAAAAGTAGTTAAAGATAAACCCATCGGTGAAATTGATGATCAGACTTTGATCATGGCAGACTTGTCAGAGAAAGCCATTCAACAAGTACAACGCTTTGTGCGGACTTTATTGAAAGATAATATCCCTAAACAAAAAGTTGAACCAGAAAATATTGAACCAATTATCGATGCCTTAACAACCGGACGCGTGACTCACGATTATCCCATCACCGTTGAAGAAGCCACAGAAATGGGGTTGCCTGTCACAGTCGGACTACCCCGTTCCATTTACGATTTGATGGATTTGTATCCCCAACCCCAGGGAGGACGGCCAAGCGTACAGTACATTCCCATGCCTTACGATGACCGTCGTCCAATTTTACCAACACCTAAAGGTAGACCTTTAGAAGAACCTAATCAAAGAATGTAGACAAGTGCTGAGTGCTGAGTGTACTTGGTTACTTATCCTACAGGAAACTGCTTTGGGTCTAAAAAGCTTTAGCAATCAGCAATTTCTTTATCTATCAAACTACCGATACAACTTAGGGAGTAGTCGTTGGAGTTGCTGTTGGTGTCGCTGTTGGAGTTGCCTCTGGTGCCGCTGTTGGAGTTGCAGTCGGTTTAACCGTTGGAGTTGCAGTCGGTTTAACCGTCGGTGTCGCAGTCGGTTTAGCTGTTGGTGTCGCCGTTGGTTTAGCCGTCGGTGTCGCAGTCGGTTTAGCTGTTGGTGTCGCAGTCGGTTTGGGTGACGATGGAGACTGAGGCGTACCTATAGCTTCCTTCGCATCTGCATTTAGCTTCTGACGGAGTGCTAAATTAGCAATTCCCGTTTCTTGAAGCTGATTTTTTTTCTGATATTCCTTAATTAATTGTTCTGTGCGCGGGCCAAAAAACTGATCACGAGGGAGAGAGGGATTTGGTTTAAGTACAACATTTAAATTAGCTTGCAGGATCTGCACAATATCGGCCGCTAAATCTTGGGTTTTGGGGCCTGCTATACCGTCAACACCGAGCTTGTAGCCTTTTTGAAAATCGCGGATGGCCTTTTTCGTTTCCTCGTCTGTTAGAGGTGTATTCGAGACTTTAACTTTGTAACCTAGCCCGTGCAACACAGCACGTAATTGTTGGGGCGTATAGTTACGTTGACGAGCAGCAAAGGAACTATCAGAAATTAGTACACTGGTACTTACTAGGCAAGTAGCAGCAATAATTGCGCTGGATTTACTAAACCCACACCACATATCTCAAACTCCTTGCAGTTAAATTAGCATCATTTAGAGATTAACAGGTGCATTTTACGTTTCTTGAAGACTTTTTTCTCAATGTTTAATCATTTGTGATTAATTAAAATTAATTAATATTGATATAAATTTTTGGCAATCTTTCTTGAGAAGTATTTAGATTTCCTATTTCCTTCTTTCAACCCTCTAGTTAGGTTATAAATAAATACTTAAAACTTGTATAATCTAAAACAAAAAAATGGTTAATCAAACATTGCCAAAACAAAAAAATCTTTGGTTTGAAAGATTGATGGCACTGCTTGCCACAGTTAACTTAGGCTTAGTTGTGTTTGATTTGACTTATATACAATGGCGTGATTTATACCTGCGGAGATTACCTAAAGTTACCCAAATATATGATCCAATTAAAGGCATCGCTGCCCATAGAGAAACCCAAAGTTATTTAAAAGCATTAGATGCACTCAAAGAACAGGTAAGTCAAACAGGTTTAACATCCCCACAGGCAAAAGCAAAGCTAGACGAACTCAGCCGCCTGAGTGTCGAAATGATTGATAGCAACCCGTTTGCCGGAGTTGGCAAAAGTGGTACTTTAGAAAAAATTAAAAACCGAATGCGCGATCGCATCGGTAAAGATTCCGCCAAGCAGTCCTTTGCTACTTTCTGGAGTCAAGCTTATCTCTCCGAAAAAGGCTGGAATCAAGAATTTACTTTTTTTAATCAAAAAATTAGTCCGTTAATCGCCAGCAACTACTACCGCCAAATTGGGGAAAATAGCGAATATTTCGATGATTTTTGGCTCTTAGATTTACCATTTATCACGATATTTGCCATTGAATTTCTGGCACGCATATTTTATATCAAACGTCGTCATCCCGGTTCCGGCTGGTTAAATGCCATATCTTACCGCTGGTATGACTTATTTTTGCTCATCCCATTTTGCCGTTGGTTGCGAGTTATACCTGTAGTCGTCCGGCTTGACCAATCCCAACTATTAGATCTCCAGCCATTACAGCACCAAATTAATCAATCAGTTGTCGCAAATTTTGCCGAAGAACTCACAGAAATTGTCGTCGTTAGGGTAATCAACCAAATTCAAATCTCGATTAAACAAGGTGATTTCACCCGCTGGATATCACAACAAGAGAACTTACGCCCTTATGTAGATATCAATAATGTAAATGAAATAGAAGCGATCGCCGGCATTTTAGTGCAAACCGTCGTCTACCAAGTTCTACCCAAAATTCAGCCTGATTTAATCGCGATTTTGCGCCACAACATCGACGGTGTATTAAATCAAGTTCCCATGTACCGCAACCTCCAAGCCTTCCCAGGCATCGGAAAAGCTCAAACCCAACTCAGCGAACAACTCGCTACTCAAATTACCACCAGCTTGTATGGTGCTTTAGTCAGTGCTATTCAAGATTCTGAAGGTGCAAAACTCACAAATCAACTTGTACAAAGTTTTACCACCGCTTTAGGCACAGAAGTACAGCAAAAACAAGTAACTGCCGAAATTCAAAGCTTATTATTTGATTTCTTAGAAGAAGTCAAGCTTAACTACGTACAGCGCCTCTCCCAAGAAGATATAGAGACAATCGTCGAGCAAACCAGACAGCTAAGAACACAACCATACATTCAGCCCATAGTAGAGCAAAGTTCTGCGATCGTTGAGATCAGAGACAAAAAAATCTGAAGTGTGAAATTGTTCATAGCTTCTGCCTCCTGCCTTTTGACCATTTAACTATTGACTCTTAGAGAAATGCGCTACACTCAATTTAGGGCGAACTATCATCAGTTCGTTACAAGACTTCTTGGAAGATATCCCTATCGCAGGAAGTGGGTCGAAGCCCACTTTTTTTATTGAAATTTCGCATGACTCATCCGTTAGTCCCACAAATTATAGATTTGGCAGCACCAGTAGCAACAGAACTGGGATTAGAAGTCGTTGGCGCAGTTTTTCACACTAACCAACGTCCACCCGTATTGCGGATAGACATTCGCAATCCCCAGCAAGATACTGGTTTGGAGGATTGCGAAAGGATGAGCCGCGCTTTAGAACCCTGCTTAGATGCGGCGGAGATCATTCCAGATGCTTATGTCTTGGAAGTGTCTAGTCCAGGTATTTCGCGGCAATTGGTGACAGATAGAGAATTTATTTCCTTCAAAGGATTTCCTGTGATTGTCACCACTTCGCCACCCCACGACGGACAACCAGAGTGGAATGGTCAGTTGATTCGCCGGGATGAAACCAACATTTATTTAAATCAAAAAGGTCGGGTAGTAGAGATTCCCCGTTCTCTCATTACTAGGGTGCAACTAGACGAACGTCGGTAAACGAGGGATTAGGGTTTAGAGATTAGAGGCTAGGGACTAGGGAGTAGAGTTAATCTTTTCTCTAATCCCTAGTTACTAATGCTTTTTCCTACTTCCTACTCCTTATTCCTTAATTTTTAAAGGAGATTGCTTATGTCAATGGTTAGTCTACCAGGATTAAAAGAATTAATTGAAAGTATTAGTCGTGAGCGAAACTTACCTCGTTTAGCAGTTCAAGCGGCGATTAGAGAAGCACTGCTGAAAGGGTATGAACGTTATCGTCGCGCTCAAAATTTAGAACGCAAGCAATTTGATGAAGATTATTTTGATAATTTTGAAGTAGAACTCGATATTGATGACGAAGGATTTCGCGTTCTCTCCACAAAAACCATCGTTGAAGAAGTTAGTAACACCGACCATCAAATTTCTTTAGACGAAGTGCAACAAGTCGCCCCAGAAGCTCAATTAGGCGATTCTGTCGTCTTGGATGTCACCCCCGACCAAGGAGAATTCGGTCGCATGGCCGCCATGCAAACCAAGCAAGTCCTGGCGCAAAAATTACGGGATCAACAACGCCAGATGGTGCAGGAAGAGTTCCAAGATTTAGAAGGAACTGTACTGCAAGCCAGAGTTCTGCGATTTGAGAGACAATCGGTAATTTTGGCTGTTAGCAGTACCTTTGGTCAGCCAGAAGTCGAAGCTGAATTACCCAAGCGAGAACAGCTACCAAACGATAATTATCGAGCTAATGCCACCTTTAAGGTATACCTGAAAAAAGTTTCTCAAGGTCAGCAAAGAGGGCCGCAACTGTTAGTATCCCGCGCTGATGCTGGGTTGGTAGTTTATTTGTTTGCCAACGAAGTCCCAGAAATTGAAGACGAAGTAGTGCGGATAGTCGCTGTAGCGCGAGAAGCTAATCCCCCATCTCGATACGTCGGCCCCCGGACTAAAATCGCTGTAGATACCTTAGATCGAGATGTTGACCCTGTAGGTGCTTGTATTGGCGCACGAGGATCAAGAATCCAAGTAGTAGTGAATGAACTACGTGGTGAAAAAATTGACGTAATTCGTTGGTCTCCAGACCCAGCTACATATATCGCCAACGCCTTGAGTCCAGCGAGAGTCGATGAAGTCCGGCTGATGGATCCAGAAACGCGGCAAACTCACGTATTAGTAGCCGAAGATCAACTGAGTTTGGCAATTGGCAAAGAAGGACAAAACGTGCGTCTAGCAGCCCGCCTCACTGGTTGGAAAATTGATATTAAAGATAAAGCCAAGTATGACTATGCAGGCGAAGATACAAGGTTTGCAGCTGCTCGTGCTAAAGCTCAACTAGAACAAGAACAAATGGAACTAGAGGAGGATGACATGGAACTAGAAGATGATGATATGGAATTAGACGAATTTGAGGAGCAAAACCAACAAGAATTATTAGATGACGACTCTTTTGATCCGGGTGACGAAGAGTAATTTATGAGCTTGGGACAGTTCTGCTAATATTTACCTCAGTCAAAGTTTAATAATTACTTGAGAAAAAATGAGGTACAAGTCAAAAGTTAGCTATACTAGCTGGACTTTCCTATAAAACTGTTGACCGATAATTTTCTGATGCAATCAATAAAAAAACAAAATTTATCAATGGGGTAAATCCAAAATCAAAAATCAAAAATCAAAAATTATTTGACTTCATGCCTATAAAAAACTGATGAAACCGAATTATCGGCGTTGTATTAGTTGCCGCAAAGTCGGCTTGAAGCAAGACTTTTGGCGGATTGTCCGCGTCTTTCCATCGGGAAAGGTACAATTAGATGAGGGCATGGGGCGTTCTGCCTATATTTGTCCGCAAGCAACTTGCTTGCAAGCGGCAAACAAAAAGAATAGATTAGGGCGATCGCTACAAGCATCAGTGCCAGAAGCACTGTATCAAACATTGTGGCAACGTCTAGCTCCAAGTCATCACCAAAATCAAATATCAGGTTGAAAAACTTGGTGGTGGTAATCCCCAGAGGATTGTAACGAAAGCCGAACTACTCGTGCCAAAGATACACCCTCTGCAATTGTTGGGGTTAGTGCCAAAATAGTAGATGGGTGTAGTCAGCAAGCGGCTCTTTAATTTAAAAAGGAACGAAGCAATACTCCCACAAAGTTTTACTCGATTGTGTTGTGGAAGACTCAGAATCAGCAAAACAAAAAACTACAGAATGGCAACCTGGTAGCGCTCAGGCGCAGTTCGGCATCAAAAGTTCTCAGAAAAACTTTTTATGGGAGCCAATCAACCGCCATTTTTGGCGTAGATGCCAACGTTAACCCGAAACATCTCTCTTTCCTGATTGGAGGCACCGGCAAAATTACCAAGGGCAACCGAAAAACAGTGATCTAAGGATGGAGATGTCGCACACCCAGGCAACCATCCGCCAAAAAACTGTAAATTAAAGGGGAAGAGTGGATGAACAACGGCAAAGTTAGAATCTATGAATTATCAAAGGAATTGAATTTGGATAACAAAGAGCTATTAGCAATTTGCGACCAGCTCAATATTGCGGTCAAAAGCCATAGCAGCACTATTTCAGAATCAGAGGCAGAACATATCCGGACGGCTGCCGAAAAATTGGCAGTAACGAATGGAACACCTAAAAGAGAACTAGGAACAACCACCAACAAACCAAATTCACACCAAACTGGCTCTCATAGCCGACCTGCACCACCACACAAACAACAAATTTTGGAAATTCGTAAACCCAAAATATTGAGAAATCCTAACACCAATGCCCCAGAGGCATCAGTTGCTACTAATACTCAATTTGCTTCTTCTGAAGTCAATTCTCCAGCACCTCCACGGCCCTTCGCTACACCAGTCTCATCCATGAAGCCGACGGCACCAACCCGACCTGTACCCCGGAATCAGTCTGAGAACTCACAAGCACCTGCTGTCACAGACGCACCCCCAAAACCGAATACGCAAGTAGCAGAAAATATAGCAGCGGAAAAGCCAGAAAAAGCGCCTTCGCACAAGCAAAGGCCAGAAAAACCGCAAAAACCGCAATTATCTGCCCCACCGGCCAGACCAGAGGCAGAACAAGCCTCAATTAGTGGTCTGTCCAGTTCAGCAGACAAACCGATCCTCAAACGCGATCGCGACCAGGTGAAACCGACTAAGGCTGGTAAACCTTCTCAGGCTCCAACAGAAGCAGGACAAGCACCAGCGCCCAAACAAAGTCGTCCGACCCCTGGGCCTGTTAAACCAGAGCAACGGACGAACCGACCCCCAGGAGCAGGCTCCTCAGACGGGCCACGTCCTCAAAGACCAGTACGTTCCACAGAACAAGCAGCAGCCCCACTTGCTACCCCACCTAGCAGACCGGCAGCCGGAGCAACAGCAAAAATCGGAGTCGATGATGATGCTGTAGTTCCAGATCTCTTAGACTTGAAACGGCCAACACCGCCTCGTCTAGCCAAAGGTGGGAAAAAATGGCAAGAAGAGGAAATAATTGACGAAGTTAAAGAAAAAGCAGGCAAGGGCGGCCCCAAAGGTAAGCGGGTCAAACCAATCCTGGATGATGACTTTGAAGATGATGATCTTCTAGATGAAGAAGGTCTAGATATCCCTACTACTATCCAGGCCAGTCTTTCTATAGCTCGTCCACCAAAACCAAAAGCAGCGCGACCTGCACAGCCTGTAATTGCAGCAGCGATCGCCGCTCCAACTTCTAGAGCGAATAAAAAAGCTAGTCATTCTAATCGTGGTGAGCAAAACCGTCGTCAAGAAGCAGAGCCAAAACGCGATCGTCCAGAAAAAATCGTGGTGACAGGCCCGCTGACAGTGCAAGAACTCGCCAACGAATTAGCAGTTGCGGATACAGAGATTGTAAAAATCCTGTTCCTCAAAGGTATGGCGGTAAGCATTACTCAAAATCTAGATATCCCAACCATTACCTTGGTGGGTAAAGAGCTAGAAGTAGAAGTTGAAACCGCCGAACCAGAGGCAGAAGCACGTAAGATCACAGAAATGATCGACGTGGCAGATTTAGAACATCTCATTCGTCGTCCGCCTGTCGTGACCATTATGGGTCACGTAGACCACGGTAAAACTACTCTACTTGACTCGATTCGCAAAACCAAAGTCGCGGCAGGAGAAGCTGGGGGTATTACCCAACACATCGGTGCCTACCATGTGGACATCGAACATGATAGTAAGCTCCATCAGATCGTATTTTTAGATACTCCTGGTCACGAAGCCTTTACCGCTATGCGGGCGCGAGGCGCTAGGGTAACAGACATCGCCATTTTGGTAGTGGCAGCAGATGATGGTGTGCGTCCCCAAACAGTGGAAGCCATCAGCCACGCTCAAGCCGCAGAAGTGCCAATTGTCGTCGCAATTAACAAAATTGACAAAGAAGGCGCACAACCAGACAGAGTTAAACAAGAACTCACCCATTATGGTTTAACTCCAGAAGAATGGGGTGGTGAAACCATCATGGTTCCAGTCAGTGCAATTAAAGGTGAAAACCTAGATACCCTTCTGGAAATGATTCTGTTAGTCGCAGAAGTTGGCGAACTATCTGCCAACCCCGATCGCCTAGCGAAAGGAACCGTAATTGAAGCCCACCTGGATAAAGCTAAGGGAGCAGTTGCTACCTTGTTAATTCAGAACGGGACTCTGCACGTCGGAGATATGCTCGTTGCCGGTTCAGCCTTTGGGAAAGTTCGGGCAATGGTTGATGACCGAGGCCGCAGAGTTGATGCAGCTTCACCTTCCTTTGCCGTTGAGGTACTAGGCTTAAGTGATGTACCCGCAGCCGGGGATGACTTTGAGGTCTTCGAGAACGAAAAAGAAGCTCGGAGTATTGCAGGCGATCGCGCCGACAAACAACGCTTGTCACGACTGTTACAGGGACGTGTCACACTCACAACTTTGTCGGCTCAAGCACAAGAAGGCGAGTTGAAAGAACTCAACTTAATCTTGAAAGGCGACGTGCAAGGTTCTGTCGAAGCGATCGTTGGTTCGCTCAAGCAAATACCCCAAAACGAAGTGCAAATCCGGATGCTGTTAGCATCGGCTGGAGAAATTACCCAAACAGATATTGACTTAGCTGCTGCCAGTGGCGCAGTCATTATTGGCTTTAACACCACCTACGCCAGTGGCGCAAGACAAGCCGCTGATGAAGCAGGTGTAGATGTCCGGGAGTATAACATTATCTATAAACTCCTCGAAGATATCCAAGGAGCCTTAGAAGGTCTGTTGGAACCAGAGTTGGTTGAAGAACCTCTTGGTCAGTGCGAAGTCCGTGCTGTCTTCCCTGTTGGTAAAGGAGCCGTTGCTGGTTGTTATGTCCAATCTGGCAAGCTGGTGCGTAACTGCAAACTGCGTGTGCGTCGTGGCGGAAAAATTGTTTACGAAGGTGTTCTTGACTCCCTCAAACGGATCAAAGAAGATGCTCGTGAAGTCAATGCTGGTTATGAATGCGGTATTAACGTAGACAAATTCCATGACTGGGTTGAAGGCGACATTATTGAAGCCTACCAGATGGTTACGAAACGCCGTACTCTCACATTGACAAGATAGTGGTCAACACTAAGTGCTGAGTTCAAGTCAACGTTTAAGTGTGTTGAACTGAAAATAAGTTAGTTCCACACTCAAAACTGAAAATTTAAACTCAGCACTCAGCACTTTTAACAGTTATCAGTTATCAGTTTAAATACCTTTTATCACTGTTCACTGTTGACTGATTTACTTCAGCACTCAGCACTTTTAATATGTCCTCGTTTCGCTCTGAACCTATATTGTGGATTCACATTGCTGGATTAGCAGCACTGCCAATTTTTTTGGTGTTGTGCCTATTATTCTTAGCTATAGGTGAGCCACTCTTACCAGTGTGGGGAGAGTTATTATTAGTAGCCACCATAGGCGTTACCCCACTGTTATGGATGCAGCTACGTCGTCCATTTTATATATATTCTCTTTTAGGCATAGCGCTCAAACCCGAAAATTTGACCGAGCAACAGCGTAAGATACTTTGTTTAATTAATACTAAGTTAAACCGGGTACTTTCCCTAGTTACAGCAATAATATTAACTGTGGTGCTGTGGCAGCTTTACAAAGTTGTTCCCCAAGTGCAACATTTAGTCAGCTTTTTGCCGCAGTGGCGTGGCTTAGGCTTAGTGTTGGCTGCTTTAGCTTTTTTAGCAAGTAACTTATTTTTACAAGTTCCCGTGAGTGTGGCAAGAATTTTAGTGACTAATGACACAGAATTTGCTGCCCTAGAACCGTTATCTTTAGATAATATCAAGCATGATTTCACTATTTTAGGGGTGCAAGTTAATCAAATTTTACCCAGGTTGTTTCAATCCTTAATCGGGATCAATAGAAACTCGCAGCAGCCCTAAACATTAGAACCTAATAAATATTTCGCAGAGTATACACTGTCTCACCAGGGCAGGTTTGTATTCGCTCAAAACGAAAACTGCCATAACTGTTAAAGTTGAGGAATAAGGGACTATGACTCCAACTCCTGCTGCTAGTAATTACCAATATCCCGCTGATACCGAAATTTGGTACAGCCTTAAATGTGCGATCGCTGCCAGTTCCGGTTTCCAAAGTTGGCAACTAGAACGTGATGCCCAATTACAAGGTCTGCGCCTGGATCAACAAGTACAAAAGTATTTAAGAGAAACTTTAGAAACCTTGGCTTACTAAAAAAATCAGATTAATCTGGGTTACTTACCCCAAATGACCAGTTTCCAGGGAAGCATTATAGTAATGCTTCCTTTTTAGTTGGGTGGAGCAAAATTACAAAAATATTTTTTGATCAGATGCGATCGCTCAGTTCTTCTAATGAAAAGCTATCTCCAGCGTTCTGTTCCCATTCTGCTTGAGCTTTGGCAGCTTGCAGTTTATCCCAGCCTTGAAGAGTCAAAATTACCCCTCGGCTGCGTCGAGCTTTTTGCTGTTTCATACGGTTTAGTCTGTTGAATTCACATTACTAGCCAATTTCAATTCACAGAAAGCTATACAGTTACAGAACAGCATTTAAATGGATATTATCAATATAAGTAGATTTACGATAGTATTTGAGCTTCAGCAAATCTAATCTGTCTAATCAAACGTGAACTTTCGCCAGTCTGCGCTAGGGTAGAAATGGACACGTAATTTATAAATTTCTGCTTGTGCTTCTCTGCAAACGTCCAGCCGCCTTATTAAGTTTGGCTGTTTTACTTACTTCCCTAACAGCCTGTAGTAACAATCCCACCGCCAAAAGCTTGGAAGAATCTTTGGCGGCTGATTCTCGACTGCAAAACAACCCAGTTGTTTTTGGTGAAACTAATAAAGGCGAACCACAATCAGCACAGAACGCAGCAACAGTCCAGCTTCCTGCGGATTTTCCCAAAGAAATTCCGTTATATTCCAATGCCAAACTTCAGGAGGTTACGCCTGCGAGTGGTTCCAATAATCAAGTATCAACTCGCTGGTTGAGTTCCGACCCCAGCAATTTTATTACCAGCTTTTATCGTAGCCAGTTGCAGGATAATAGCTGGCAAATCTTACAACAACCAGCCGATGATATTGGTACTTTTGAAGCACGACGCAATAATTTGCTAGTGAAAGTATCCATTCAAGCTCAATCAGTTACTAATGCTGCACCGAATCAACCACAAACAGCTACTAGTTTAGTAATTGATTATGCGCCTAATAGTGCTGATACGGCGCAATCTACACCAACAACTAATAATAATACGCCTCAACCTGGCAATCCGCAGTTTATTGGCCCAGTAGCACCTAACACTGCAACCACCCAACCAAGCACTACGCCTAATAATTCAACTACCACTGCAACTACAACTACATCTGAAGAATTTTCTGACCTCAACAAAGCGCCACAAGAATTACGTCAACATATCCAAGACTTAGCTGCATTGGGTGTGTTGTCGGTTGAATCTTCAGCAAATAAGGCTAATTCCAGCAACACAAACTTATTTGAACCGGGGAAAATCATCACCCGCCGAATGTATGCGCGTTGGTTAGTTGCTGCTAACAATGCGATGTATCCGAACAATTCTGCCAAGCAGATACGTTTAGCAGCGGAAACTACGCAGCCTGCTTTTAGTGATGTAGCGAAAACAGATGCAGATTTTCCTGCAATTCAGGGACTAGCTGAGGCTGGCTTGATTCCCAGTCCCTTGTCGGGAGACTCAACCACAGTTTTATTTCGCCCAGATGCACCTTTAACACGGGAACAATTGATTTTGTGGAAAGTGCCGTTAGATACTCGCCAAGCTTTGCCTACTGCCACTTTGGATGCGGTTAAACAAACTTGGGGTTTTCAAGATGTTGGGAAAATCGACCCGAAGGCATTACGGGCAATTTTGGCTGATTTCCCCAGTGCTGAACAATCAAATATTCGACGGGTGTTTGGCTATACGACGCTGTTTCAACCGAAAAAACCTGTGACTCGTGCCGAGGCTGCGGCGGCTTTGTGGTATTTTGGCACTGTCGGTGATGGGGTATCAGCGAGTGATGCTTTGAAGTTAAAGCGATCGCCTACATAATACCAATTTTCCATAAAAAGGCACAGAGTATCACTACAACTCTTGCCGTAATCATCTGTAATCCAAAGCAAGGTAAGTAATATCTACCCTGCTAATTTTACTGAGACAAATTTTAAGATACCTTTTTAAAACTCGCCTAATTCTAAAAATACAATAAATGTTTTCAGTATTAGGTGTTGGCTGAACCGGATGCCAGTCATATTAGATAGTATTATTACTTAAATTTACTATGCCTCTGTTCTAATTTACTAGTGCTGTACTATGTAAAATCCCGGTTTAGAAGCAGTAAATTTTAATAATTGAATTTTACAAAAATTCTCAACAACCAAGGCTTCAAATAAACATGAAAAAACAGCTTGTAACAGCAGGATTTGTCTTATTTTCAGTTATTCTTCCTTTGAAGGCTTCAGCTGTTCAATTTACTGGTATTTACGCATTTGGTGATAGTCTTACAGACACAGGTAACGTATACAATTCTGTATCAGCTTTTATTCCGGGTGCAGAGTTTCCGCCGCCTCCATACTTTCCAGGACGTTTTTCTAATGGCCCAGTTTGGATAGACGAACTGGCTGAAAAACTCAACTTAGAATCTCCAACCCCCTTTTTTAAAGTTACTCAAGGTTTTCCACCAATAGATGGCATTAACTTTGCCTTCGGAGGAGCGACTACAACACCTGACAATACCATATCTCTAACTATTCCTGAATTGGCAGGACTGCCAGGTTTACCACAACAGGTTGGAGCATTCCAAAGTTTGCTAAATAATCAGCCTCAAGCTGACCCAAATGCACTTTACATATTGTGGGCTGGAGCAAATGATTACCTACCTACTTTAGGTAGCTTTCAGCCACGTCTCACCCCTAATGAAACTTTAGGGAATTTAGCAGATACATTGCAAGCTCTAGCAGGTTTGGGAGTTAAAAAATTACTAGTACCTAACTTACCAGATTTAGGGATTACACCAGCAGCCCGCACAGCAGGAGAGTCTCAAAGACTCAGTGAATTAACACTGGCACATAATGCAGGACTAGCGGAACTTATCAAACAGTTTGACCAAAATCCGCTTCTAGATTTAGATGTTATTCCTTTAGATGTCTATTCTCTCTTCAGCAACCCCGCAGCATTAGGTTTTACTGATGCAGAAAATCCTTGTTTAGATTTGAATGCTACTCCGCCAACCTTATGTAATAACCCAGAAGATTATTTATTTTGGGATAACCAGCATCCAACAACGACTGCTCATAAAATATTGGGAGATTATGCTTATCAACAGTTAAGACAGTCAGCAACACCTGTTCCCGAACCTTCTGTGTCTTTAGGGTTGTTGACGCTTGGTGCTGTAGTTGCATTCGCTAGACTCAAGCGCCAACAAAAGAAACTGGCTTTCACTCCAACAAGTCAGGTTCTTGACGTACAACCATCTCGTATAAAGGTTGAAAGCTAAACCAACCTAAGTTGTGTGAACCAACTTGAGAGTGCGCTATCTCCGCATACTCATGTTTGATTGGGCTAGGTTTACCAGCGGCCTCAGCCAATAACTGTGCTTGACAAGAACGCTCCATTGTAATGAACCACCAAGCAGCTTCATCAACTGTATGACCAACTGTAAGTAAGCCGTGGTTTTTAAGGATAATGGCTTTGTTTTGTCCGAGGGTTTGGGCTATCCGCTGGCCTTCTTGCGGGTCAAGCACGACACCTGTATAGTCATCAAATAAGCTGTGGTCTTGGTAAAAACTACAAGCATCTTGGGTGAGGGGGTCAAGCAAACGACCAAGACTCGACCAACTTTTACCATAGATAGAATGAGCATGAGCAGCCGCTACAGCATCAGGTCTAGCTGCATGAATTTGGGAATGTATGGCAAAAGCAGCCCGATTAACTGGGCGATCGCCTATAATAACCTCACCTTCTTGGTTAACTAAAATTAAGTCACTGACGCGAATTAAACCAAAGTGCATTCCAAAAGGGTTCACCCAAAAGTGTTCGGGTGTTTCTGGGTCGCGTGCTGTGATATGACCTGCTATTCCCTCATCAAAACCATAGCGGGAAAATAGGCGTAATGCTGCGGCTAATCGCTGTTTGCGGTGCAGACGTTCTTCTGTAATTGAACTAAATGTTGGTGGTTGGGGTGCGTTGGGCTTTTGTACAGATATTGCTTGCATAATTAAGTCAGCGTGAATATTTATCGTTAGGATAAGGCAGGAAACAGAATAATTTTAGGTTTTGGATAGTAAATTCAACATCCAAAATCCACAGTTTAAAAATGTATGTGCATCTAAAGTACCCTTGGGGTAGCCTGGGAATTTATTTATGGAATATATATAAATTTAAAATCCAAAATCGAAAATTGAATGTGGGATTACGAACAGCTATTTAAGATTATTGAAGAACTAGTCATGCACCATTCCCCTAGTGGTGCAGAAACTGAGATTAACGAATTTTTACTTCAGCAATTTGCCGAGTTGGGAGTAGAAGTTTGGAGCGATCGCGCTGACAATATTATTGCTAAAATTCCTGGAAAAGACCCTAATAGAGCGATCGCTATTACGGCTCATAAAGATGAAATTGGCGCAATTGTCAAAACCATCGGCGATGCAGGTAGAGTAGAAGTCCGCAAACTTGGCGGTGCTTATCCTTGGGTTTACGGTGAAGGTGTTGTTGATTTACTCGGCGATAATGAAACTATTCCCGGTATTCTCAGCTTTGGTTCTCGCCATGTCTCTCACGAATCTCCCCAAAAAGTTCAGCAAGAAGATACACCTGTAAAATGGGAAAATGCCTGGATTGAAACTAAACGCACCACTGCTGAATTAGAAGCCGCAGGTATTCGACCAGGAACCAGAATGGTAGTTGGCAAGCATCGCAAACATCCCATTCGGTTAAATGATCACATTGCCAGTTATACCTTAGATAATAAAGCTTCTGTGGCGATTCTTTTAGCTTTAGCCCAAATATTGAAGCAGCCAGTTTGTAATGTGTATTTAGTCGCCTCAGCCAAAGAAGAAGTCGGCGCAATTGGGGCGTTATTTTTTACCCAAAATCAGCAGTTAGATGCTTTGATTGCTTTAGAAATTTGTCCTTTATCACCGGAATATCCCATTCAAGATGGGGAAAATCCGGTACTGCTGTCTCAAGATGCCTATGGCATATATGATGAAAACTTGAATCTGCAATTGTGCCGTTCTGCCAAGCAATTAGATATATCTGTACAATTAGCCATCATCAGCGGTTTTGGTAGTGATGCCTCAATTGCGATGAAATTTGGTCATGTCGGTCGTGCTGCTTGTTTAGCATTTCCCACACAAAACACCCACGGTTATGAAATTGCTCATTTAGGTGCGATCGCTAACTGTATTAATCTATTAAAAGGCTTTTGTGAAACTCTCACAGAATAAAAGCCGATGACGGGATTTGAACCCGTGGCCTGCTGATTACGAATCAGCTGCTCTACCACTGAGCCACATCGGCATACACGAATAGAGATTATAGCATTATTTACAGATGGTAGAACCAAATCCCAAAACCCGCCTTAATCCAGAACAATATGCCCGTTTAAAAGCAGAAGTAGCAACTCCTTATCGCGGCTTGCGGCAATTTATCTACATTGGTGTGGGTGCTTCTGGTTTTATTGGCGCATTTGTCTTCTTTTTTCGCGTCCTTGCTGGTAGAGAACTTGACAGCGCTTTACCTAATTTGGCATTGCAACTAGGAATAGTAGCTTTGATGGCTTTTTTGTGGCGCTGGGAAAAACGTCCTCAACTACCTAAATAGCCCCTGTATTTGGTGTTTGTTTAGGGTTATAGCTACCGTGGTAAGCTGTGCAGATAAATTTATATATCTATACGTTTTTAACTTTTCTTGACCTTTGGAGATAACATGCAATACAAAGAAAGAAAATATAAAAAAAATATGAGGAAATTAGAAAAACTCAAAATTTTTGAGAAACTAGAAATTGTTCAAACGGGGTCAGCCAATATAAAGACCCTGAAGATAAACACATAATATATAGATAGGGTCAAATAAGGCATAAAGACCCTGGATTTAAGAAAAACTACAAAATCGAAAGCGCCAAGACTAGCAATTTGTTAGTCTTGGCGCTTTTATACTCAGAACTTACGCACAAGGATTGTCTGTTGAGACTGGGTGTGGGGGTGAAAGAGGATCTAAAACTTTTTGCTACAGTTCAGAAGATTTTGAAAACATCCTCTAAGAGTACGATCGCAGTTTTAACCAGTACTATTGAAGTTTAGAGTTGATTAGCTCCTCGTTTTCCAGCCATCTAACGACATCGGCGATATTTGATGTGATACACTAATCCGCGGTGAGCTAGGTCAAAGGAGTCAACAGTTGCCATACCTGCTCCATTCGCAGTCATAGCTGCATTGACACGCATATTTACACTATCGCCACAGCTTGACCACACATCAGCAACAGTCACTAACTGATCTCGAACGTTGTAGTCAGTTTCGCCACGGAATGTCCGAGAGAAAACAGGGCCACGTTGACCCGCAAAAAAGTATTCGGCTCTAAGTCTCCCAGTTGTGCTAGGAGCGACATAGCCACGGTAATCAGCATCATAAAGAGAAATTTGGAATCCTTGAGGCACTTTAATGGGAATGCTCAAGTTACAACTTTTACGCCTTTCTGATGATTTATTTCCTAAAGCAATAAACTGATCAAAGAGAATACTTAACTCTTGACCATCAGGACTCACGTTGACACTAGCAGAACCTTCAGGACAACCGTTACCACCATATCCTGCACCCAGAATCTCAACTTTGTCAGCAGCAAAAGCAGGGCCAACAGAAGCTGTAATTAGTACTGCACCTGCAAAAAAAGCTTTCACAAAGTTGATAGATGTTTTCCTGATATTTTGATTGTTCATAACTCACCTAAATTGAGTGATTAGACATTATTTAGATCCAAATTTGATATTGCATATTTCGGAAAATATTTCTAATAAAATCTGCAATTATTATCTTTATTTTCTGAAATATAGCAATACAAAATTGATGGCAAATTCTGAAAAAATTGCCACAAAAAACTTACCGAAAGTATTTACAAAAATACTTTTACGAGTACTCACAAACTACTATTTATGAGCAGTATAAATAACTGTATTGCTTGAATTGCAATACTTATCAGACATCATCTTCAAATCTAAAAACAGTAATTAAAGACTATGAATTTTACTTCTAGTCTCATATCTGCTGTCTCCGCAGAAGAATGTCAATTTAATTTTAGAGTTCCATTTATCTGTGGTGATACCAAAAACCTAATTTTTCTGAATTGGTATCATATTTGGCTTGTTTGCATCGACTACACTTTTTTACTATGAGTTCCCAACAATTTCCATCGTCAGGTAACAATTTTTATTACTTAATAATTTAGGATATCTACTACTTATAAAAACAAATAATAATATGTAAATTAGTTTACTACACGTACACTGCTTGTTGTATAACTCACTTAATTAAAATAATACTTTAGGAATTATTACTGTTAATAATGTAGTAATAAAAATTGCAATTTTTATTTATGACTTACGCAATAAAAGGGTGAAAGAGTATAGGGGCATAGGGGTGTATTTATGCAAAACCCTTACACCCCATACCCTTACACCCAGTTTCAATAGAAAATTTTACTGAACTGTTACCAAATAAGGTGAGTTAATTGGTTGAGCGCGTCCAGCGTTAACTAGTGCTTGGTAAACAAAAGCCGCGACTTCGGCTCTAGTTGCTTGGCGATTAGGATCAAGCTGTTTAACTGTGGGATAGTTAATCACTAATTGGCGTGAAGTAGCCGCCGCAACTGGGCCAAGTGCATAGTTAGGAATTTGCGCCGCATCATTATAGAATCCAATAATATTTTGATTATTGGCAGTTAAGCCTAAACCATTGGCTAACGCAACTAGTGCTTGCACTCTGGGAATTTGTTGCTGTGGTTTAAAACTTCCATCGGGGTAGCCGGAGACAAATTGGCTTTGATAAGCAGATTTTATGGCAGCAAAAGCCCAAAAATTGCTAGGAACGTCTTGAAAGTTGATAGCGTTACGTTTAGCTGATGGATTTAAAGCTTTAGTGATAATTGTGGCAAACTGGGCGCGAGTTACAGGTTCATTGGGTTTAAATGTACCATCAGGAAATCCCGCAATAATATTTTGTGAGGCTAAAGCTTCAATATAGCTTTTTGCCCAAAAATTGCTGGGTACATCTTTAAAGGCCACAGCACCGCCGGCTGGTGGTTCAACTGTAGCTGCAACAAAATCTACTTTCCCAAAGATTTTTTTCTGATCAACGTCATTACCAACAGCCACGATGGTACTAGTTTTAGTGGCGTTGTTTACGTCATAACGCGTATTACCGCGAATGAGATTACCACCGGGATTTTCATTAGTACCCAGGTTAGGTTCCGCTGTGGTAATGGCAACTACGCCATCTCGCTTATTATTTTGAATGACATTCTTGCGGAGTACAGGTTTAGCGGAGTCGGAAATAAACAACCCGTCTTGGTTTTGGATGATTTGGTTTCCTTCAACTAAAGTTGTGGAAGTACCACCGATCGCCAAACCAAAACCTGTATCCTGAAATAAGTTATTTCTGACTATGCCTTGAGACGCTTTAGCCAGGGAAATCCCATTACCTTTGTTTTGGACAAAGATATTGCCTTCGATGGTCGGATTTCCTGTACCAGTGACAAATATACCCTCTCTACCATTGTTGGTAAAAGTGTTGTTTTGGATAGTGGGATTAGTCGATTCTACCCAAATACCTGTACCACGTTGAGTTGGGTTAATCACAGTTACACCTGCGATTGCACTATCATTATCAGCCAAGATGGTGATTTCTTGTCTTGCAAAAGTCCGGCTAGTGTAAAAACCTGCACCAGTAATAATTACGCCTTGACCTTTACTTGGTTCATCACCCTGAATTGTCACTCCTGATTTGAGTAACAGCGGAAATGTTTCCCCAGCCTCTTGATTATAAGTTCCAGGCGCAAGCCGAATAACTGTACTTGGTTGAGCTTGAGTCAGGGCGAAGCTAATTGTTTTGTAAGGTGCTGCTGCTGTTGCACCCGCACCTGTATTATTTTGACCAGTTGTTGGGTTGACATAAATTACCTTTGCCGTTGCTGGTGCTTGCGCCATAACACTGGGCGAAGCGCCACCATTTGCTGTACCCACCAATAATGTAGAACCAGTTGCAGCTACTAACAAAGCTGTCAACCCGGCTTTTAAGGATAAATTAAATTTAAGGTTTCTTCCAGAAAGAAAATAAATATTTTTTACGGAAGAAAAATGAAAACCTTGATGTTTCATTTTTGTGTCTGTGATCTGCTGAATTATAGTTGGCTAAGAAGGGTTAGATGTAACAGCTAGATAACCGTCCATCCCAAGCAAAACTATAACGGATGACTAGCAAATAATCCTCTAAGTTTCGTAATCAGACACGTAAATAAACAATTTTGCTAGAAACTCTGATTAAAAGGGAACAGGGAACAGACTAGTTTTGAGCGTTTGCAATAGCGTACTAGCAGGATTTAGATCTAAGAGTTTTCGTGCCAGGAGGGAACAGGTAAAAAACTTTTTTAAATCACGAAAGTTACTATTCCCTACCTCGAAGGGGTTAGTCACAACTTGTACACGCAGGTGGGTTATATCAATTCGTAATTAAGAAAGTCAGATATGGCATGGTTTTCGGGGTTTGAATGTGTTGCCTCATTTTAGAGAATTGGTATTATTGATATGGATTACTAAAGTTAGAGGCGAACGTTTGTACTCTGAGAGAAGGTGAAGCCTACGCCTTTACTGAGATTTGTTCAAAAATTAAATCGAACTGCTATTGTGGTTTTGCTGATGTCACATTGCACGATTAGATAACTTTTTTACATAAAAGAAAGAGTCACTAATGATAAAACTCTCAATTACTAATTTCAAATATGAATTTCATGATGGCTAGTGAAATTTATTTGATTCATCTGCAAGATTGTAATCTTGTCCTACATACGCCAAATAAAATTAGTTTCCATCACTGCTGCACAGTGCTAAACTGAGAAATACATCATCATTTAGGAACATCTAAAAAACAAAAAGCTAACTCTAGCGAATTCAGTTTTACATTGATTCTGGACAACATTCAGTCAAGTTTGTTAGGCTGAAACATAGAAAAAAGCAAAAAATGCCAGTGTTGGATCATGCCAAAAACTGGATATAAACTTGCGTTTTTTGAGAATCGATTATTTCAGTAAAGCTGTTAAGTCTGGTAGCCATTTCCTCAAGTTCTATCAAGAGAATATAAGGAAAGAAGCCGTTAACTCTACTATCAATAAACTCTGAGCATTTGTAAAAGTAAAAACTGCTGCTTTTGGTAATGCGATCGCAGTTATCAAAATAGTAAGTATTTGGCTATGACTGTTTTTGCATTGCAGACAAAAACTTGATAGTAGAAGTGGAGAAAATGCTGTTGTCACAAATTTTGATGTTTTGCGGTGCTGCTCACTAAATCAATTTCCCATACTCTCAAAAACTGCCACAGTCTTGAGAAGGATGGAAAAGTTATATAAGGGTTAATAAGAGAATAAATCTCATTGGCATTCACAAGCAACAATTAGTAGGTTGCCAAATTTATACCCATTCATAATTATTGAGAGTGCGATTAACTTTGTATTCAGAAATTTTGCCTAAATCCTTACTAAAAGTTGACAAAAAGCAGTACATTTGTGACTGTAGCTGAGTAACCTGCTTAAGTGACGGGGAAGCTGTTCTGAAAAAATCGGCTTGAGACCTATACCCACCTGCTGATAGTTAAGCACAGATTTCATAATTTGACTGGGAGAGTTAATCATTCTCAGTTAAAAGGCTGAGTATTGGCATCTAGTTCATTGAGAGCCGATTGAGTAAAAGTAGCTCAGTTAACCTATTACTGCATCAACTGGCTGTTTAAGTATAAAAGTTTTCATCAGTTAACCCTGATGCTACATTGTGGTCGGACTTAGATAAGCACTTATACTTAGAAGTAAGTTGTTGCTTAAGCAGCAAGTTAGCTAAAAAGCAAGCAAAAGGTTAAAAAAGATGTATCTTACATCAAAAACCCAGAGCAGATAGGAGTATGAAAAATCTAAAATAGATATTAAATTGATAAGAACAACGACCATCGACAACTGTTAGTCCATTTTATCTTCTGCAAAGCGTCGCCAGGTTGTTACCAGTGCTGAAACACGATTACATGCAAGTTTCCCAGGATCAGCCTACTTATTTTGAGGCTCCTCTCCAGTTATTGCTGTTTGTCGATGGCAGACCCCAGTCTCGACAACAAGTACAGCGAATACGTGCTTACTTAAAAGAATTGCAGGCAGAATATAACTTTGAGGTTCAAATTATTGATGTCGGGCAACAACCTTATCTCGCAGAACATTTTAAGTTAGTAGCTACGCCAGCATTAATCAAAATCCACCCAGAACCCAAACAAGTTCTTGCTGGAAGTAATATTATTGCCCAATTAAAAAACTGGTGGCCGCGCTGGCAAACTGCTGTAGATGCTTATTTAAAATTGCAAGAAGATTTGCAAGAACGTCTAGATGACAATGGTCGAGTGTCACCACCCAAATCTACAATTAATTCGGTTGCAGTTTCCGCCGAACTAATCAAGCTCTCAGATGAAATTTTTCATTTGAAACAAGAAAAAGAAAGACTGCAAGAACAGCTACAATTCAAAGACCGAGTAATAGCGATGTTGGCTCACGACCTGCGGAATCCTTTAACCGCTGCGGCGATCGCTATTGAAACCCTTCAAGCTAATTACAATATAGAAGCAGGCGGATTTCAGCGCTTGAAACCAGCAATGGCCGCGCATTTGTTAAAACAAGCTCGGACTCAAGCCAAGATTATTGATCGGTTAATTGCCGATCTATTACAGGTAGGTAGAGGTAACGATAAAGAGTTGCCGATTATACCTCAAAAAATAGAACTAGGACAACTCTGTTTAGAGGTGTTAGAGGAATTGCGCGATCGCTACACAGCTAAATCTCAAACACTAGAAACAGATATACCCTCAGATCTACCCTGCGTCTATGCTGATCCAGAACGCATCCGCCAAGTATTGGTGAACCTCTTAGATAATGCAATTAAATATACACCTTATGGTGGTAAAATTACTGTCGCTGGATTGCACCGCACTACCCAAAAAGTTCAGTTTAGTATCGGCGACACTGGCCCTGGTATTCCCATCGAAAGTCGTGATCTGATTTTTGAAAATCACTTCCGCCTGCAAAGAGATCAAAGTACAGACGGATATGGTATTGGTCTTTGTTTATGCCAGCGGATTGTGCGATCGCATTACGGCCAGATTTGGGTAGATTCCAGCCCCAACGGTGGCGCATGGTTCCACTTTACACTGCCAGTTTATCCGTTTTAGTGCTGAGTAGGGAGTTTTGAGTCAAAAATCATCACCTCTAGGTTTTTTCATTTCAGATTTCAGACTTTACGAACACTGTTTTGCCGCCGATGGGTTGCCAATCGGATGTAAATTTCCTTCCCAAATACTGATATAAATAAAATCACAATTTTGGCGGACAATTTGTACTTTGACAGAACCTAGATCCACACTAAAATCATCTTTCTGACGCTGTTGAATTTGTTTTAGTCCTTGCTGAATTTCAGGAGTGACTTGACCATCAAGCATTCCTCTTAACGTATTTTGCATCACTTCTGGATTGACTGATTGATTAAAAGCAGCCTCAGTTTGCACTAACCTTCCAGAATTACGGTCAAAGAGATAGCCCAAGTCGATTTGATTGGGAACGACTTTATAGGTAACAGCGCGAGTATTACCCCACAAACCCCTTGAATCGCTATTTGGCTTTCCTATGGTGGCTTCTACGGTGCTTCTGTTTGTGCCTGTAGGAAATGCGGGAACGCTGAGACCGCTTGTTGTACTTACTTTTTTTTTGTTATCTGGCTTGTCTGGTTGTATTGCAGGTGCTTCTCTTGTAGGAATGACAGTAGGTTGAGCCTCTGATCTGGTTGTTGAATTATCTGTATCTGTAATTACAGGCTGGTCATCGGTAATTACTGGAGATTTATTTGCAGAGTTAGAATCTGTAGCGTCATTGTTAGCGGATAACGGAGCAGAAATTCCTGGCTGCTGTGGGGGTGTGCTAGGTGTCCCCGGAGGTGCTATCGGTGGAGAAGCAGGTTGCTCATTACCTGCTAAAGATGGCGTAGGATCTGCTGGAGACTCGGAGTTTGTAACGATGGGTACTTCGGATGGTTGCGGACGAGTCAAGCGAGAAATGCCAATTCCAGCAATTAAACTACCGACAATTAATCCACCAAATATCCATATAGGTTTTTGGGGATTTCGCGGTGGAATGCTGGGCGGGGGAGAAACAGCCTGAGTTTGCTGCGTTGATGCAGCTTCAGTTGGCCGAAAATTGATAGTAGGGGATTGAGGAAGATTAGTTGTAGAGTTTAAAGCATAAAGCATTTTACTAGCAGTGCTGTAGCGATCGCTCGCTTGAGGTTTAATAGCCTGATTTAGCACTGTCGCTAGTTGTGGCGAAACAGGCGGTGCTTCATTCTGCCAGAGAATCTCCCCAGTTTGTTGATGAGTAGGTAATTCTGAAGGCTGTTTGCCAGTCAATAAATAAATAGCTGTTAAGCCTAAACTATAAATATCTGTAGCGTAAATTGGTCGTCCAATTGCTTGTTCACTAGGCATATATCCCGGCGTACCAATCACCATAGATTGAGTCGGATATCCAGGTTTACTCATCACTGTGCGAATCGTTTCTTTGACTGCACCGAAATCAATCAAGACAGGCTGGCTATCAACAGAGCGCAGAATAATATTATCTGGTTTGATATCGCGGTGAATGATGCCTTTGCTATGCACATAATCTAATATTGATAGCAGACTCAAGAGAATTTCTCTGACTGTAGCTTCACTTTGGCATCCTCTAGTTTCCACAAGATGAGTTAAAGTTTCACCGTGAATCCATTCTTGCACCAAATAAAATAATCCATTCTCTGAAAAATAAGCGTGGAGTCTGGGAATTTGGTCACTACTTTCTCCCAAATACTCTAAAGTTGCTGCTTCCCTTTCAAAACGTTGCTGAATCAATTCGTAGGTTTGAGGATCATTAGCGATTGGCTTGAGTTGCTTGATGACACAGCGACGGCGAGAAGGCATGTGAGTATCTTCTGCCAAAAAAGTTTCCCCAAATCCACCAGCACCGAGTACCTGGATAACTTGATAGCGATTATTTAGCAGAATGGATGTCATGAACAGTTCAATATGTCCGCCATATTTAAATGTACATCACGATGTCCAGGCAGATAATGTTCCTGAGTGAGATAACGAGAGTTTATATATACTTCAGTTTACTGAATTGGTCAAGAATTGACGTGAGAATGTTGAATTAAAGCTATTCTGATGCTGACTTGTGCTGTATTACTTGTCTAACCAAGTTTGTAAATCAGCTAAACTTTGAAAATCTAACAATGCTTCGCTCAATTCTTCTAGAACAGGCAAAGGCAAAGCAGCAATTGTGGAGCGCATTTCCTCGGACAGTTGTCCAAACCGCTTAGTTAGCAGTCGAATAATTAGATTGACTGTTGCTTCCTCTCGTCCTTCTTCACGACCTTCTTCGCGACCTTCTTCGCGCCCTTCTTCTTTAATCTCTCGGTAAACTCTTGTTTCCTTGAGTGTAATTCCCAACATAGATTCAACCTCCTTTCGGCTTAATTGTTCAAACTTGTACACCATAATCGTGAGAATTATCTCTATTATGGCGCGACTGGCTGGCTCAGTTGCTTCTTGACGCGTTCTGGTTAACAAATACCTCGCTTCTTCTGGTGCTTGGTTTTCTTCTACAGTTGTTAGTACCATCAGCGCCACCCATATCGGTAAAGAGCGAATATTTCCTAATTCATCTAAATATATTCGATGTACTTGCCCACCGTTGAGTAATGAGCGATGAGGATGAATATCGGTTTGTTCAATATTACGCGATGGATAAATGATGACCGCTTGCCAATCAATAAATCTGGCACGGTTGCGATAAAAATAGAGTGCAGATTCGGCAAATACTCTTTCGTAAAGTTGTTCATCTGTTTGAAATTGTACCTCACAGAAATAAACAACTCCTGCACCTTGATTTTCTGGTGGCAGGAATACGCCATCAATTTCAAATTTGGGTTCTTTGACTGCTACTGAATCAAATCGGTAAGCTTCTGCATTGCTTGGCGGTTCAACTAGTAATTGAAACAAAAGTGTAGGCGATTGTTGAAATAGTTTGTAAAAGATTGAGTCTCGGCGCATGGAGTCTTTGTAGCCATTTATATGCGATATTTTACATCTTTTATATAGCGTATTTTTTTTAATTTATGTATTTATCACTATGTTATTTTTACTCTGAAGCCTTTGTAATATTGAAAATAATTTATGTTTGTTAAATCTAAGAAATTCTTAAGGAAAATCTTTGAATTCCTGCTTAAAAAGTATAATTTTACACTTTAATATTAAGACAGAATAAAGGCGATCGCACCCTTTTTGCCGGAACGAGCGATCGCCATTTTTTCTTGATTAAATTCCTCTAACTCGTTACCGTTGTTTTATTACCATTTTGATTGTTAACATTGGCAACAGACGACGATTGCTCAGAACTAGAATTTGATAATTCGCCGCGCCGTTTTTTGTTGCGCTGGTTTTTTGGAACTCCCCCCGCCATACCGTATTCTGCACTGCTTTTGCCAAATCGAGCCGCAACTCCTACCAGCATGTGTTCTGTCATGTCTGCCAACTCGCCCTCAGTTTCTAGCATTTCTCGATATAACTTATCTAGACTGGAAAGAGCAGAGTTGTATAAATTTTCTCTTGTACGCATTTTTTCTATCAGATTTGAGTAGGCAGGTAAAGAAAGTCCATTGCCTAAATCTAAATAAGCATCTATTGAATTTATTCCAGATGCGCGACGTTCTGCTTTTTCTAAAACCTTAGAGCTTCTTTTTTTCCGAGCCATAATATATACCTTTGCATACGGTACGGTAAATATTCTTTACCTTAAATAATATCCGTACTCTTCAGCCTGAGAAAATTCCGGCAAATCTGTAATCACTTTTGCTACACTGTAATATTTTTCATAAGTACGCAATTTACTGAAATGAGAAAGCATTTTGAAATATTGAGCAAACATTATGAGATTTTGCTTGCGGAAAACACCAAAATGAGTACGCGATTTACTGAAATGAGAAAGCATTTTGAGATATTGAGCAAGCATTATGAGATTTTGCTTGCGGAAAACACCAAAATGAAAAAGCAATATTGCATTTTGAGTAAACATTTTGGCTAAATGAGAAAGCAATATCGCATTTTGTTAATTAAATGTGTATTCCACAGATATAAAACCCCTCTCCAAACCTCTCCCCTGCAAAGAGAGAGGCTTTAAAACCCCCATTTCCTCGTAGGGAAGGGGGGCAGGGGGGTTAGGTTTTTAAGATTTTGATGTTTACAACAATACTTTCTAAACATCCTCTAATTAAAATCTACTTGATTTAGTTTTATAGAATTTACAACGCAACATTAAAATGGCATTGCCTGTAAAAAAAACCTTGTTTTTGCTTGACAATTCTCAATTATTCGTTGATTGAAAGATCCCCGACTTCTCAAAGAAGTCGGGGATCTTTGCGCCTCTAGGTTAAAGAAAAAACTTTCATTAAAACCACAAAACATCACAGCACATAGAAGTATATTAAAAAAACTACAACCACCTGTGTAAAAATGCTGTTATGCCCAAGAGAATCGCGCCTCACCAAAAGCCAAAACAACTTTTAGCAGCATTTACCAGTCGCACTTTTATTCTCTTAGTTAGCATGATAGTATTTGCCGAGTCAGGCATGGCGACGGCTAGACATTATGTAGTAAAGATTGCCCAACAGCCACAGACAGAGACACAAGATGCAAATCGCACTGCGGCAGAACGTGTTTTTCAAGAAGGTGTAGAACTTTATCAACAAAGAACAGCCGAATCCTTCAAACAATCAATTGCAAAATTTGAAGCATCTTTAAAACTATGGCAGAAAGTTGGTGATGTCAAACAGCAAGCTGTTGCAATAAATAATTTAGGTTTTCTATACGACTTATTGGGAGACAAACAGCAGGCGCTGAAATTTTACAACCAGTCCCTACCCCTATCATGGCAAGTTGGTGATAAAGCACAGCAAGCCATCACCCTCAGCAACATCGGCGGTGTCTACTCCGCACTAGGAGACAAACAGCAGGCGCTGAAATTTTACAACCAGTCCTTACTCCTATCACAGCAAGTCGGTGATAAAACACAGCAAGCCACCACCCTCAACAACATCGGCACTGTCTACTCCGCACTAGGAGACAAACAGCAAGCGCTGAAATTTTACAATCAGTCCCTACCCCTATCACGGCAAGTTGATGATAAAGCACAGCAAGCCATCACCCTCAACAACATCGGCACTATCTACGACGATTTGGGAGACAAACAGCAGGCGCTGAAATTTTACAACCAGTCCCTACCCCTATTACGGCAAGTCGGTGATAAAACACAGGAAGCTACCACCCTCAACAACATCGGCCGTGTCTACTCCGCATTGGGAGACAAACAGCAGGCGCTGAAATTTTACAACCAGTCCCTACCCCTATCACGGCAAGTCGGTGATAAAGCCAGAGAAGCCACTACCCTCAACAACATCGGCCGTGTCTACGACTCATTGGGAAACAAACAGCAAGCACTGAAATTTTACAACCAGTCCCTACCCTTAAGAAGGCAAGTTGGGGATAAAACCGGAGAAGCCATTACCCTCAGCAACATTGGCGGTGTCTACGACGATTTGGGAGACAAACAGCAGGCGCTGAAATTTTACAACCAGTCCCTACCCCTATCACAGCAAGTCGGTGATAAAGCACAGCAAGCCACCACCCTCAACAACATCGGCCGTGTCTACGACGATTTGGGAGACAAACAGCAGGCGCTGAAATTTTACAACCAGTCCCTACCCCTATCACGGCAAGTCGGTGATAAAACCGGAGAAGCCACCACCCTCAGTAACATCGGCACTGTCTACTCCGCATTGGGAGACAAACAGCAGGCACTGAAATTTTACAACCAGTCCCTACCCCTATTACGGCAAGTCGGTGATAAAACCGCAGAAGCCATCATCCTTAACAACATCGGCCTTGTCTACTCTGCATTGGGAGACAAACAGCAGGCGCTGAAATTTTACAACCAGTCCTTACCCTTATCATGGCAAGTCGGTGATAAAACCGGAGAAGCCGTCACTCTTTATAATGTGGCTTACCTAGAACGCGACAGAGGAAATCTTAAACAAGCTGTTACCCAAATTGAATTAGCCATCGAACTCATTGAAAACTTACGCACCAAAATCACCAACGAACAACTACGTACTTCCTACTTCGCTTCTCAGCAAGACGTTTACCAGTTTTACATCGACTTACTCATGCAACTGCACAAACAAAACCCATCCCAAGGCTACGATACTAAGGGTTGGCAAGCCAGTGAAAAATCTCGCGCCCGCAGTTTATTAGAATTACTCACAGAAGCAAACGCCGATATTCGCCAAGGTGTAGAACCAAAACTACTCGCAGCAGAACGCAACTTACAACAGCGACTTGATGCAACAGAAAAACGCCGTTTAGAACTTTATAACAGTAGTAAATACACCCCAGAACAAGCACAAACCATAGAAACCGAATTTGCTTCACTCGTCAACGAGTATCAAGACATTCAAGCTCAAATTAGGTTTACTAGCCCTCGTTACGCTGCCTTAACGCAACCTCAAACACCTACGGTTTCAGAAATTCAGCAACAAATCCTCGATGACGATACTTTGTTGTTGCAATACTCCCTTGGTGAAGAACGCAGCTATCTGTGGTTAGTCAGCAAAAACAGCATCAGCAGTTATGAATTACCCAAAGGCGCAGACATTGAAACTCTGGTTAAGCAGTTTAACTATCTGTTAAAAATTCGTTCTTACAGTTTACGTGCCGACAGAGAAATCGGTGCAGAATCTGGTTTAGGTGCTTTTCGCAGTTCTGAAGTAGTAGCAAAACTTAGTCAAATCTTATTGCAACCAGTAGCTGATAAGTTAGGTAATAAACGCTTGTTAGTTGTTGGTGATGGTGCTTTGCAATATCTACCTTTCGCCGCCCTACCCCAACCTGAAACTGTAGGTAAACAAATTCAACCTCTCATAGCCAAACACGAAATTATCAGCTTACCCTCAGCCTCTACCTTAGCCATCATCCGGCGCGAACACAAAAACCGTAAAATTGCACCGAAAACTTTGGCAATCCTAGCAGACCCAGTTTTTAGCAAAGATGACGATCGCCTCAAATCCATTGTCATGCAAAACGTCCCCCCCGCAACTAATTCCAAGTTCTCTTTTGACCGTCTACCCTTCACCCGCCAAGAAGCCGAAGCAATTTTAGCTTTAATTTCCAAACCTCAAACTCTGCAAGCATTAGATTTTGCCGCTAACCGCGCCTTTATTACCAGTCCCCAACTAACTGGCGTTTAGACTAAAGAACCGCACCGAAAAGAAAAAAATAAGGGGTGTGCTTGAACACAGGCCCCCTATTAGCAGAAGCTGAGAAAAGAACCACCAATTCTCATCTGCCAATATGAACAGTGCCAAATTAGAGGAATTTCGTCAAGCAGCGTACAGCTATTTGGGAAGAGCTCATGATGCAACATTTGAACTGATGGATGCAATAATGCTGACTCGGAACGCCTACAGTTTGGCAGATTTATCGCTATCACCAGCATTTAGACGGAAGTGGCCAAGTATCTACGAAGCATTGCAAGATAGCAGACCACAGCGGCAGAAATTGATGCAGTTATACATCAAACAGATGCCAGCCCAGGGTCGTCCATTATTGGCTGGCGACCACACAGCTTGGTCGCGCCCAGATGCGGTAACTTTGCAGGAAAGGACGATTGAACACAGCAGTGTTTCAATGGGAGGTGACAAGCCAATCACGGTTGGTCAGGGCTATAGCACCATTGCTTGGATACCGGAAACTGAAGGCAGTTGGGCATTACCTCTAAGACATGAGCGAATTACCAGCTGGGAAAGCCCAATACAGAAGGCGGCTTGGCAACTACAACAAGTCTGTGAACATTTACCCACCAGACCAATTACTGTTTGGGACAGTGAATACGGTTGCGCTCCTTTCCTGTTGAAAACAGCCAATATCAAAGCAGATATTCTCGTCCGTTTACGTTCAAATTTATGTTTGTGGGGCGCACCACCACCATATTCTGGCAAGGGGCGACCGAGAAAGCATGGTGATAAATTTAAGTTAAATGATACTTCGACATGGGCTGAAGCCACTCAAAGTATAGAAGTAAACCATCCCAAACTGGGACAGATCAAGGTGAGCTTGTGGTCAAATTTACACTTTCGCTTATGCGCTACACGTTCGATTTCCCTGATTAGGGTTGAACGTTTGAATGAGCAAGGAACTAAGAGAGTTTCAAAACCTTTGTGGTTGGCTTGGCTTGGAGAACAAATGCCGACCTTAGAAGAAGTTTGGCAACTTTATTTGCGACGCTTTACTGTTGACCACTGGTATCGATTTTTAAAGCAACGCTTACACTGGACTCTTCCCAAGCTAGGTACCCCTAAGCAATGTGAGCGTTGGAGTGACTTAATGCCAATTATGACTTGGGAATTATGGTTAGCCCGTGATATCGTTGCAGACAACCCTTTACCTTGGCAAAAGTTTTTAGTTAGTTTGACTCCGGGAAGGGTCGCTCAGGCAATGAGCAGCATTTTAGCGACAATTGGTACTCCTGCTCGTCCGCCCAAACCTCGCGGAAAGTCCCCAGGCTGGAAGACCGGACAACCGCGACAACGTAGAATTCGCTATCCTGTTGTTAGAAAAACTACAACTAAAACCCGGAAAGAACAACCAAAATCTGCATAGTATCTAACATTTTTCTCTTTCCAGCTTGCCTTACATAAACTCAGCCCTGCTGGGGGTTTTCTTCATGCTTAGTCTAACTTCCAGCAACTAAGTGACTACCGCATTATCCACCTTGCTACACACGGCATTTTTGATACCGAAAACCCTACATCATCTGGCATAGTGTTGTCACTGTTTGATGAAAAAGGCAAACTAGAAAATGGCTTTTTACGTCTGCAAGATATCTTCAACCTCAAACTTCCCGCCGAATTAATTGTTCTCAGTGCTTGTCAAACTGGCTTAAGTAAAGAAATCAAAGGCGAAGGATTAGTCGGCTTGACAAGGGGCTTTATGTATGCAGGTAGCCCTCGTGTATTAGTAAGTTTGTGGAGTGTAGATGATGAAGCCACATCAGAATTGATGCAGAAATTTTACACCAAAATCCTCAAACAAGGATTGACACCTGCGGCAGCCCTGCGCTCTGCCCAGTTGGAACTGTGGCAAGAGCAAGATTATTCTAGACCTTATTATTGGGCTGCTTTTACCTTACAAGGTGAATGGAAGTGATCCTTGATACCAATAATCTTGATAGATGAATGATAGTATAGTCTAGATTTTTAATAGTACTTACGCAACTGGCACACTAAAACTCAAGTAGTGCTTGACAATTGTCCAAAGTCAATTGTCAAAAAGTGTGATTTTTAGACTATTGACTATTGACTGTTTTAACTAAAGATTTATGACACTTAACGTAAGTCCTATTGAATTAAAGGCAAAAGTTAACTATTCATAAATTACACCATCATAAATCACACAATATTTTTGTAACTTGGTTTTTTTTATTAAAAAATTACGGCTTTACAGCACTTAAAAGTATAGTGAATCAGTTATAAATTCTTTTAAAAAAAATGCTCTTATGGCTAAGAGAATCGAACGTTATCAAAAGCCAAAAAATTTTTTAGCGCCCTGCCCAACTAATATTTCTCTTCTCTTAGTTAGCATGATAGTGTTTGCTGAATTAGGTGCAATAGCAGGGCAATATGCACCTAATATTGAGCAAAAACCACAAAAAAATTCACCAGAAATTAACCTAAATTTTACCCAAAAACAACAAAAAAATTCACCAGAAGTCAACCGTTCTACCGCAGAGAAAATATTTCAAGAAGGCGAAGAGTTATTAGAACGAGGTACAGCCACATCCCTCAAACAGGCGATCGCCAAATTTGAAACCGCCTTCAAGCTCTGGCAAAAAATTGGCGATGCTAAACAACAAGCCATCACACTCAACGAACTTGGCTTTATTTATGATGCCTTAGGTAACAAACAGCAAGCACTGGTATTCTTCAACCAATCTTTGCCCCTCAGAGAGCAAGTAGGAGATATAGCTGGACAAGCAGTAACTCTCAACAACATTGGTGGTGTCTATGATGCCTTGGGAGACAAACAGCAAGCGCTGGTATACTACAACAAATCCCTACCCTTATCACAACAAGTAGGTGATAAAGCTGGGCAAGCAGTAACTCTCAATAACATCGGCGGTGTCTACAATGCCTTGGGAGACAAACAGCAAGCACTCAAATACTACAACCAGTCCCTGCCAATCTCACGACAAATGGTCAATAAAGCCCAAGAAGCCATCACCCTCAATAATATTGGCGGTGTTTACGATGCTTTAGGAGACAAACAGCAAGCACTGGCATACTACAACAAATCCCTACCCTTATCACAACAAGTAGGCGATAAAGCTGGACAAGCCGTTATTCTCAATAATATTGGTGGTGTTTACGATGCCTTGGGAGACAAACAACAGGCGTTGTCGTACTACAATCAATCTCTACCCTTGAGGCGACAAGTAGGAGATAAAACCGGAGAAGCCATCACTCTCAACAATATTGGTGGTATCTACGACGCATTGGGAGATAAACAACAGGCTCTAGCATTTTATAATCAATCTCTAGTCTTATCACGACAAGTAGGGGATAAAGCCGGGCAAGCCGTTACTCTCAATAATATCGGCCGTGTCTACGACTCCCTCGCAGACAAACAGCAGGCACTACAATACTATAACCAGTCCCTACCATTAAGACGACAAGTCGGGGATAAAACGGGAGAAGCTGCCACTCTCAATAACATTGGTAGTGTCTACGACGGCTTAGGAGACAAACAACAGGCTTTAGCATTTTATAACCAATCCCTAACCCTCTCAAAACAAGTAGGCGATAAAGTTGGGGAAGCAACAACTCTCAACAACATTGGCGGGATTTACTCTGCTTTGGGAGACAAACAGCAGGCACTTAAATACTACAACCAATGTCTACCCTTGCGGCAACAAATCGGTGATAAAACAGGAGAAGCCGTCACGCTCAATAACATCGGCCGTGTCTACGACTCATTAGGAGACAAACAACAGGCACTCAAATACTATAACCAGTCGATGCCCTTAAGACGGCAAGTAGGAGATAAAACAGGAGAAGCCGTCACGCTCAATAACATCGGCCGTGTCTATGACTCATTAGGAGAAAAACAACAGGCACTCAAATACTACAACCAATCCCTATCTTTATCCCAACGAGTGAGTGATAAAGCAGGTGTTGCAACTAGCCTCAACAACATTGGTGGTGTCTACTCTGCATTGGGACAGAAACAGCAAGCACTAGTTTACTACAATCAGTCTTTGCCCCTAAGAAGACAAATGAGGGATCAAGCTGGAGAAGCTATTACTCTCTATAACATTGCCTATTTAGAACGTGATCAAGACAACCTCAAACAATCTCTGATTCAAATTGAAGCAGCTATCAAGCTCATCGAAAATTTACGTACGAAGATTACTAACGAGCAACTGCGTACCTCTTATTTTGCCTCGCAGCAAACTATTTACCAGTTTTGCAACGATTTATTAATGCAGTTGCACAAGCAATATCCAAATCAAGGTTACGATGGTTTGGCTCTACAAACCAGTGAAAAATATCGTTCTCGCAGTTTGTTAGAACTACTCACAGAAGCTAATGCTGATATTCGCCAAGGAGTAGAGCCAAAACTACTAGAAGCCGAACAAAAATTGCAACAGCGGCTGGATGCAACCGAGAAACGGCGTTTAGAACTTTATACTAGCGGTCAATACACCCCAGCACAAGCGCAAGTTCTAGAAAATGAACTGGCTTCACTTCTCAAAGACTATCAAGATGTACAGGCGCAAATCAGATTAACCAGTCCTAAATATGCTGCACTAACTCAACCTCAACCTCTTTCTCTCAAAGAAATTCAACAGCAAGTATTAGATGACGATACTCTGTTGTTAGAATACGCCCTTGGTGAAGAACGCAGCTATTTGTGGGTAGTTAGTAAAACTAGTATTAGCAGCTATGAGTTACCTAAACGTGCAGATATCGAAAAAGTTGTTAAGCAATTTAATTATTTATTGAAAATACGTTACTACCGCCTCAGTGCCAACACCAAAATAGATGCAAGCTCTGGGTTAGGTACTTTTAGCAGTTACGAAGTACTGGAAAAACTCAATCAAACGCTGATAAAACCGATCGCAGAAAAAATCAAAAACAAACGCTTGGTGATTGTCGGTGATGGTGCTTTACAATATCTGCCATTTTCTGCCCTACCTCAACCCGGAACATCAGGTAAGAACTTCAAGCCTCTGCTAGAAACAAACGAAATTCTTTATGTACCATCAGCTTCTACTCTAGCTGTCATCAGGCGCGAACACAAAGAACGCAAAATTCCTCCCAAAGCCTTAGCGGTGATAGCAGATGCTGTATTTAGCAATGATGACGATCGCCTGACTAGAATTATCCATCAGCCCATACCCAAGCAAATTATTCCCCAGATCAATCCCAATTTCTCTTTTGAGCGTTTATCTTTTACTCGCCAAGAAGCGGAGAACATTTTAGCTTTAGTGCCTAAATCTCAGACTCTGCAAGCATTAGATTTTGCTGCTAACCGCGCTTTTGTTACTAGTTCTCAACTTAGTGAATACCGCATCATACATTTTGCCACCCACGGCATTTTAGATACCGAAAACCCAGCTTTATCTGGCGTAGTTCTATCACTATTTGATCAACAAGGAAGGTTACAAAACGGCTTTTTGCGTCTACAAGATATTTTCAATCTCAAACTTCCAGCAGAATTAATTGTTCTCAGTGCTTGTGAAACGGGCTTAAGTAAAGAAATTAAAGGCGAAGGATTAGTCGGATTAGCTAGAGGATTTATGTATGCTGGTAGCCCTCGTGTGTTAGTCAGTTTATGGAATGTGGATGATGAAGCGACATCAAAATTAATGAGGACATTTTATACCAAAATCTTGAAACAGGGAATGACACCTGCGGCAGCATTGCGAGAGGCGAGGTTGGAATTATGGCGAGATGAGAATTATTCTTCACCTTATTATTGGGCGGGCTTTACTTTACAAGGTGAGTGGAAATAAAAGTAGAAAATTTGTTTTTACTTTCTGCTGAGTTTGGGAACCGATAAAAAGTCAGCGATCGCAGCTTGGCGTTCAGCACTCGATAAATTAGCAGAAATTCCCGGCCAAACCTTAGCTGGCCAAACTGCTCAAAATCAACTAGATGGCTACAAGCGAGAATTTCAGGAAGTTGTCGGATTAGCCGCAGGTAATGAACGTGTCAGTACTTTAATTACCGCCGCCCAGCAATTTTCTTGGCAAGCTGCAAAAGCAGGTCAAAATCCACCGCACACCGTTACTGAATGGCAACAAATAGAAAATTTGTGGTCTGAAGCAATTAATCGTTTACAACAGATTTCTTCCTCAGATTTAGTAGGTTATGCCCAAGCACAAAAGTTATTAGCAACTTATGAGACTAATTTGGGTCAGGTTAAAATCAGACGACAAGCTGAGGCTGATGCTGTACAAACTTTAGCTAGAGCGCAACAAGAAATTGAAAACTTAGTAGCTTCTATGCCCAATGACCCCAAAAATTGGGATCGTAATCGGGTAATTAGTCAGTTGCACAGTATTATTAACCAATTAGAAAAGGTAGAAAAAGGTACAACTGTTTATTTAAAAGCTCAAGAGTTGTTGCTATCTGCCAATAATAAATTCAAACAATTTCAGTAAGACTTTTCCATTAATTCTAACTTTTGCACTCTGATTCAAGATTTCAAATCTAGTAATCCTTCTTCTTTTAATTTGGGATTAAAGCGGAGTTGCATTTGCAAACCACGCGATTCCAAAACTTTTAAAATTTCTGCTTCAACTCGCCGTGCTACATTCTTAATAACTTTTATTTGTGCTAACTCATCATTAGCGGGATTTTGATAATTAATCTGTTCTTCTGGTGTCATGATATCTTTAACGTTGATCGGTTGTGTCCATATTTCTTTATTCTCTCCATTTCCTATAGGTAAACTTCCATTTTCGGCAATCCAGGCATTTTCAATATTTTCTAAAACTGTACGATTGGGACGTTCAATAGTTTGTCCTTTCACCCAGTAACATTGTTCTGGTTGACGGACTAAATGTTGTTTCAAACTTAAATAAATATCACGAGAATATCCAACAAATTGTAGCGATTTATTTTGGTCAAATATTGCATATACGCCTATTTTTCCTTGAAATATGTCAGGTAATTGGCCTGCATCATCAATATAAGGAATATACTCTAGGGTTGTTAAAGATGGAAGATTTGTTTCGTCAGCCATAGCTAAAATTTGATTTGGTGATTCATTAATTGGAAATTCCTATAGTAAATAATTTGAACATAATTTTTACGATATAGTCAAAAGAAAAAGGCAAAAGAAAAGTTTCTTTTGCCTTTTGTGCTAATTATGAACTTTCGATTTACATATCGAAATCATCATCATCATCGTCAACTTCCTCATATTCATCTTCTTCGTCATCGGATACGAGGTCATGGACTTCATGGACTCCATCAAGAATCAAATCATCTTCATCCAAGATTGAGCCTGTGCGTCGGCTACCATAAGTACCTTCGGTTAGAGAAGGTGTATCTAAATTGTAGGCACGAGCAGTGCGATCGTCTAACACCATATCTAGTGGATCATCTACCTCATCCAGAACGCTGGTGGTGTCCAGAGTTGCGTAATCTTCGAGCGCACCGGGTTCATCATAGGTATTGTATCCAGTACCCGCCGGAATCAAGCGTCCAATAATTACGTTCTCTTTTAGACCCCGCAGCCAGTCAGATTTCCCTTCAATTGCTGCTTCCGTCAAGACTCTGGTGGTTTCTTGGAAAGATGCAGCCGAGATAAAGCTGTCGGTGTTCAAGGATGCTTTGGTGATACCCAACAATACTGGTGTATACTGCGCTCTCGCACCACCTGTAATCGCCATTGCTTCGTTGACTTGTTCAACTTGGCGCAATTCTACCAACTCTCCAGGCAGCATGGTGGTATCTCCACCATCATCAATCCGCACTTTGTTGGTCATCTGGCGGACAATCACTTCGATGTGTTTGTCGGCAATATCAATCCCTTGAGATTGATACACTAATTGCACTTCGTTCACCAAGAATGTTTGCACTTTCTGCAAAGCATGGCTGGCGCAAGCGTAGACTCCATCTTCAGAACCCAAGCTAAAGAAGATTTCCAGGATTTCGTGGGGGTTAGATGGGCCGTCAGTGATTGGTTGTCCAGCGGCGACGTGATAACCATCAGGTACTATCAAGTTTTGTCCAGGGCCAAGGGGATAGTCGGTGACTACACCATTGGATTCGACAATTTTCACTGCGATCGCTTCATCGCCATCACCATAAACAACCTTGACTTCCCCAGCGCGGCGGACTAAGACGCACGCTTCTTTTGGTTTACGAGCTTCCAGCAGTTCTTCAATCCGCGGCAAACCTTGAATGATGTCTCCGGTTTTAGCTCGTTCAAATACCAACAGCACTAAGTTATCACCGCGCTGTACTAAATCGCCGTCTTCTATCTGCAACACTGCACCAGGACTGACTCGATAGGGACGACCAGCACGAATAGTTACAGTATAATTCTGCGTACTGAGGGCTGATTCGTCACCAGCTGATGCTGGAGCCGCAGCTTTAATATCTACAATTTCCCCAGATTCTTCTGCAAATACTCCCGGAGTAATTTCGGCACCTTCTACCATCAAATCCCCAACTTTGACCTTGGGTTTAGAGGCAGTTGTCATCGAAATCATGTCGCTGTGACGCAATACTAAGCAACGGCGTACAGTTTCTGTACCTTTTTGTACACCCCGAACAATACCCCCTTCTTTACACAAGATTTGGGTACTGGCGACTACAGCACCAGGAGCAATGGTTTGGCCATCTTGTACTTGCAGTGCTGTCTGAGTACTACCTTGAGTAGCATCAGCAACAATATCCCGCCGAATAACCAACGATTCCAAAATTACTAGCTGCAAGCGCTGTATATCTGGATCTTGCAGATCAGGAACCAATTCAATATCTGCTGCTAAAGGAGAAGCATTATGGTCTTGTTCACCTTCTTGCTCAATTTCCAATACTAGTTGAGTGCGTAACAGTTCCACGCCTTCTACAGATTTGACGCGTTCCGCATCTTTGTAAGGTAGACGCTGTACTGCTCGCAGTTGAATTGAACGTCCGGTTTGCTGACTCACAGATGTGGTGGAAGGTACATCTGGGGTGTTGGGTACGGCAAATTCCACTACAGGCCGACTTAACAAGGCTGGGCCTTCTGGAGATTCTACATACTGGATGTAGCGCAATTCCGTAAAGGTTTGTCCCAACAATTCTTCACCAGGCTGAATAAAGGTGTTATCTCGCCCAATGACCGCTTCTGGATCATCAACCATTAGCAGTTCGCCGGGTTTAACTACCACTTCCCGCAGAATGTCGTTTTTCTGGGTAACTTCTACTACACCGCTGTTTTGGCAGAAGATATCTTTCACGACTTCCGAGCCAGCTTCGACAAACTGACCATCTTCCACTAACAGCAAGGAGATATCTTTATTCACCTCGTGGGTTTCTTCGGGAATCCACAACATTGTGCCTCCCTGTACCACTTCATAACCTTGTTTGGCTTTGCCTTTCTTCTGGACTTCTAGTCCGGCGAATTTCAAAAAGCCACCAGTGGTAGTGCGATAGCGGTCATCAATTAATTCGGCTACTACTTGACCATTCTGCACTTTTGTGCCTGGTGTGGCTCGGAGGTTGAATTCCTGGTTATTGCCAGTGGAGATTAGGTAGTTGTTTCGCCCTTGAGAACTGTTAACGGTAACAGCTGCTTGGTCTAATACTACTGAAGCCGTGATGATTTCAATTTCTCTGGTACTCTTACCAGGAGTCGCTTCTGGTAAACGCACCACACCACCATGCTGACTGGTGAGCCTGGTTTCGGCTAAAACGCCGTTCGTGGCGATGCGATCGCCATTATTCACGACCAGTTCTGCACCAGGGGGCAAGTTATAAACTTCCCCAGACAAAATCCAAATCAAACCACCTCGTGATGCGGTGGTTGTGGTGTTACCTTGACGGTCTGTTTTTTGTTCAGCAACGACATCGGCAAATTTGACCTCTCCGGCTAAGTCAGTGGCCACATCTTTGACCGCTTTTTCGGTGTTGGTACGAGTTGTCCGACCACCAATTGCGACTTCTGCCAGTAATTGTCCTAGTTTTACCTGTTGACCATCAACTATATATAGTGTGGAACCTTGGGTAACTTGAATTTCTTGGGCAACTGGAGTTTCTGAACCTTCTTTCTTGGGTTCTAACATCAAGATGCCGTTAGCTTCCACATACAAAGCATCTTCCCCGTGGCGGGTACGGTAGGGTCTTGTCCGCAATTTGCGCGGAATCTTGACTGTCCCAGCCATTTTTGAGCGCACTTGCTGGGCTACTTCTCCAGTGAATACACCCCCGGTGTGGAATGTCCGCATGGTTAGCTGAGTACCGGGTTCCCCGATACTTTGGGCAGCGATGATCCCCACAGCTTCGCCCAAGTCTACCATTTTGGCGTGAGCCAAGCTCCAGCCGTAGCAGTGTTGACAAACCGAACGTGCAGCTTCACAGGTGAGGGGCGATCGCACAACCACTTGTGTTACCCCAGCTTTTTGAATTATTTTTGCTAAGTCATCAGAAATGGGGGTGTTGCGTGGTGCTATTACTTCTTTGGTTGTAGGATGTACTATATCCTCTCCCACTACCCGTCCCATCAAGCGTGTTGCCAGAGGAATCAAGGTTTTGCTACCTTCTGTCATCGACTGTAGAGCTAGACCTCTGCTAGTACCGCAATCGAATTCTCGAACAATCACATCCTGAGATACGTCAACCAGACGGCGCGTCAGATAACCAGAGTCAGCCGTCCGTAGCGCTGTATCTACCAATCCTTTACGCGCACCGTAAGAGGAAATAATATACTCTGTGACAGTCAAACCTTCTCGGAAGTTGGTTTTAATCGGTAAGTCAATAATTTCCCCTTGGGGATCTGCCATCAGTCCCCGCATCCCCACTAACTGACGGACTTGGGAAATATTACCCCGCGCCCCAGAAAACGCCATCATGTACACGGAGTTGAGGGGATTAGTTTTCTTGAAATGGACAACTACCTCGTCTTTGAGAGCTTCACTAGTACCATTCCAAGTATCAATTACTTTTTGGAAGCGTTCAACTTCAGTGATTTCTCCCCTCTGGTAACGCGCTTCTGTTGCCCGAATTTCTTCTTCTGCGGCTTCTAGAAGACTGCGCTTACTCGGTGGTACCATCAAATCATCCACACTGATTGATACCCCGGCTCTAGTAGCGTAACGGAAACCTAAGTCTTTCAGTTTATCCGCCATCACTGCTGTTCGCGCCGTCCCGTAGTGCGTAAACGCCCAAGAGATAAGATTTCTCAGTTGACCTTTATCAACTACGCGATTGCGAAAAACTTTTTTTTCGTTAGTCATTAGTCATTAGTCCTTAGTCAATAGTCATTGGTCAAGAGTCAACAGTCATCAGTCAAATACTTTTGACTTTTGACTTTTGACTTTTGACTTTTTTAACTTGCTAGTGCTTCCTGAATGGCATTGTTGTAAATGACACGTCCAGGTGTTGTGCGTATATACTGAGAAATCAAATTTCCTTGGGAGTCTTCTCGAACTCGGCGGAACTTATACATTAATGTTCGAGTACCGTCATCGTTATTAGTTACTTCCAACGGTTCTGTATCGGGTTGATCTGACTCCAGTTCACCATCAAACCGCACGTAGATGTAGGCATGTAAATCTATTTCCCCTTGCTCAAACGCCATAATTACATCCTCTAGGGACGCAAAGTACTTACCAGCACCTTTCGTAGCGTGAGGATTTTCTGCGGTTAAATAGTATGCCCCCAATACCATATCTTGGCTGGGTGTAATTATTGGTTTACCTGTAGCTGGCGACAAAATATTATTAGAAGCCAACATCAATAACCGTGCTTCTGCCTGACTTTCTAAAGATAGCGGTACGTGTACCGCCATTTGGTCTCCATCAAAGTCAGCGTTAAAGGCTGGACACACCAATGGATGCAGTTGAATTGCTCTTCCTTCCACCAAAATTGGTTCAAAGGCTTGAATCCCCAAACGGTGCAATGTCGGTGCGCGGTTGAGCATCACTGGGTGTCCTTCGATCACCTCTTCCAGTACATCCCAAACACTGGGATCATTCCGCGATATCAGCTTCTTGGCAGCCTTAATGTTATTCACCATTCCGCTGCGAATCAAGCGGTTGATCACAAATGGTTGAAATAGCTCAATTGCCATTTCTCTGGGTAAGCCGCACTGGTGAATATTCAGTTTCGGCCCCACCACAATTACCGAACGTCCAGAGTAGTCAACCCGTTTACCTAACAAGTTTTGCCGGAAGCGTCCTTGCTTACCCTCAATAATGTCAGATAAAGATTTTAGCGGTCGGTTATTAGCACCAACTACTGTGCGACCCCGACGACCGTTGTCAATCAAAGCATCTACTGCTTCTTGCAGCATCCGCTTTTCGTTCCGCACAATAATTTCTGGGGCTAAAATTTCTTGTAGGCGCGCTAGACGGTTGTTGCGGTTAATCACCCGTCTGTATAAATCATTCAAGTCACTGGTGGCAAACCGTCCACCATCTAATTGCACCATTGGGCGCAAATCAGGCGGAATCACGGGGATAACTGTCATGACCATCCACTCTGGTTTAGAACCAGTCGCAATGAAGTTATCAATTACCCGCAGGCGCTTAATCAGTTTTGCTCGTTTTTGTCCTTTAGCTGTACTAATTTCTTCGCGTAGACTTTCTGCTTCTTGCTCTAAATTAATATCGGCTAACAAGCGCAGCAGTGCTTCCGCACCAATACCTACCTCTACTCCTTGTAAGGTAGAGTCTTCGCTATAAATTTGGTCTTCAATTTCCAACCACTGGTCTTCACTCAGTAGTTGCTTATAAGTTAAAGTTTCGGCATTGCCAGGGCTGAGAACAACATACGAGTTGAAATAAACTATTTGCTCTACATCCCGCAAAGGCATATCCAACAGGATGGCAATATAACTGGGAATACCTTTGAGATACCAGACATGGGCTACAGGTGCTGCGAGTTTGATATACCCCATACGATGGCGGCGCACCCTAGATTCTGTGACTTCTACACCACAGCGTTCGCAAACAATACCTCTGTGGCGGACTCTCTTGTACTTACCACAGTGACATTCCCAATCCTTTGCGGGGCCAAAGATGCGCTCACAAAACAAGCCATCCATTTCTGGCTTCAAAGTCCGGTAGTTAATCGTTTCTGGTTTGGTGACTTCACCTACTAATTGACCATTGGGTAGGGTGCGTTCGCCCCATTGCCGAATGCGTTCTGGTGATGCCAAGCCGATTTTTACGTAGTCAAACTGATTAGTTTGGGCTGATCTCATTTCTTTATTACTAAGTTCAAAGTTATGAGTTATGTAAATACACGAGGTTATAAACCCGTGTTAGGAAAGATATTTAGTTGTAGAAGGGAGCGGGGAGAAGAAAACTTCAAAATTTTCTCCTCTCCATTCCCCTTTTACTCGTCGTCTTCCAATGATTCACGGGAAAGAGATTCGTAAGTAGGTCGTGGTGGTGTGCGTCTGGCGGCTTGGTCTGCCATTAAATCGACTTCTACGTCTAAAGAACTGCCGTCTGCTTGGGTTTCTACTTTATGAACAGCAATATCTAATCCCAAGGATTGCAGTTCTCGCATCAACACCTTAAAGGATTCAGGTGTTCCTGGACGAGGAATCGCCTTACCTTTCACGATCGCATTTAAGGCTTCATTTCGTCCCTGCATATCGTCGGATTTGACTGTCAGCAATTCCTGCAAGGTGTAGGCTGCACCAAAGGCTTCCAATGCCCACACTTCCATTTCTCCAAATCGCTGACCACCTTGTTGCGCTTTACCACCCAAGGGTTGCTGAGTAACCAAGGAGTAAGGGCCTGTAGACCGAGCGTGTATTTTATCATCCACTAAATGCACCAGTTTCAGCATGTAAGCCACGCCTACTGTGACTGGTCGGTCAAAGGGTTCACCTGTACGACCGTCAAACACCATGATTTTACCGGGATCATCTGGGTTATATACCCAGTCTCTACCTGTTTCGTCCCGCGCTTCTTGCAATTTGCCATGCACAATTCTGCGGGATGACTCTTCGCCGTACATTTCATCGAAGGGAACTATCTTAAACCGCACTCCCAAGGTATGACCAGCCCAACCCAACAGACATTCAAATACTTGTCCCACGTTCATCCGGCTAGGTACGCCCAAGGGGTTAAGGACAATGTCTACGGGTGAACCATCGGGTAAGTAAGGCATATCTTCCAGGGGCAATATCCGGGAAATAATTCCTTTGTTGCCGTGGCGACCTGCCATTTTGTCTCCGACTTGAATTTTTCGCTTTTGGGCGACATACACCCGCACTACCATATTTGCTCCAGGTGGCAGTTCATCGCCTTGTTCTCTGGTAAACAAGCGCACATCAACTACGCGACCTTTTTCACCGTTAGGTACACGCAAAGAGTTATCGCGTACATCCCGCGCTTTTTCACCAAAGATGGCTCGCAAGAGTTTTTCTTCTGGTGGTTGGTCAGATTCACCTTTAGGTGTAACTTTACCGACTAAGATGTCTCCTGATTCTACCCATGCCCCAATCCGGATAATGCCTTGTTCGTCTAACTGGCGCAAAGCATCTTCCCCGACGTTGGGAATTTCTCTGGTAATTTCTTCTGGGCCTAATTTTGTTTGTCGAGCCTCAATTTCATATTTTTCAATGTGAATTGAGGTGTAAACGTCATCCTGTACCAGTCGTTCAGAAATCAAAATTGCATCTTCGTAGTTGTAGCCTTCCCAAGGCATATAAGCGACGACAATATTTTGTCCTAGTGCTAGTTCACCACCTTCTGTGGAGGAACCATCTGCTAGGACTTGTCCAGCCACAACTCGTTCACCCATTCTGACCAAGGGTTTTTGGTTTAAACAGGTATCTTGGTTAGAACGTTGGTATTTAGAAACGGTGTATCTAATTTCTGGTGCATTTGGTTTGGGGCGGACGCGAATTTCTGTCGCGTCTACATAGGTAACATCCCCATCAGTTCGGGAGACAATTACCATCCCAGAGTCTCTCGCGCCTTGAGCTTCTAAACCAGTTCCGACTAAGGGACGCTCTGGTTTGAGCAAGGGTACTGCTTGGCGTTGCATGTTAGAACCCATCAGCGCTCGGTTAGCATCGTCATGTTCCAAGAAAGGAATCATGCTGGTTGCTACAGATACAATCTGCACTGGGGAAACGGCTACGTAGTCTACCTGTTCTGGGGTTGTGGTGGAGAATTCTTGACGGTAGCGGACTGGTACTTGTGGCCCAATAATGTAGCCATTTTCATCAACTGGAATATCTCCTGGTGCTACCCGCAGATCATCTTCTTCATCGGCGGTCATGTACACGGGTGCTAGGTCAAATCTGACCCGTGCGTTTTCTACTGGTCGGAATGGTGTTTCTAAAAATCCGTACTGGTTAACTCTTGCATGGGTCGCCAAGGAACCAATCAAACCAGCGTTGGGGCCTTCTGGAGTTTCGATGGGACAAATCCGTCCGTAGTGGGAGGGGTGAATATCCCGTACCGCAAACCCTGCCCGTTCTCTGGTCAAACCACCAGGGCCTAAAGCGGAAAGTCGGCGTTTGTGTGTCAGTTCTGCCAGAGGATTGGTTTGATCCATGAACTGACTTAATTGGCTGGAACCAAAGAATTCTTTGATGGCTGCGACTAATGGTTTGGGGTTAACCAAAGATGCTGGTGTCAAAACTTCGGCATCAGATACAGTCATCCGTTCGCGGATAATCCGTTCTAAGCGGTTTAAGCCAACTCTTACTTGGTTTTGCAGTAATTCGCCCACACTTCTGACACGGCGATTACCTAAGTGGTCGATGTCATCTATGCTACCGATGTCATATTCTAGGTTGATCAGGTAATCGACTGCTGACAAAATATCGCCAGGAGTCAGGACACGCATGGTGTCAGGAACTGACAACCGGAGTTTTTTGTTGAGTTTATATCGACCAACACGACCCAAGTCATAGCGTTTGGGATCGAAGAACCGGGAGTCTAGGAGTTGTTGTCCACCTAATACGGTTGGTGGTTCACCGGGACGGAGTTTACGATACAACTCCATCAGGGCTTCTTCTTCTGAGAATTGCCCTTCTTTTTCGATGGTTTTTTGGAAATATTCTGGGTGGCGCAGGGCATCAAAAATTTCGTTATCGGATAACCCCAAAGCTTTCAGCAGTACCTGGGCTGAAAGTTTGCGGGTTTTATCGATTCTTACCCACACCAAGTCATTACGGTCTGTTTCAAATTTTAGCCATGCTCCCCGGTTAGGAATGAGACTGGCTGAATAAGTCCGTCGCCCGTTTTTGTCGATTTCTGATTTGTAGTAAACTCCAGGCGATCGCACAATTTGGTTGACAATTACCCGTTCGGCTCCGTTAATAATGAACGTGCCGCGATCGGTCATTAACGGCAAATCACCAATAAATACTTCTTGTTCTTTAATGTCCCCTGTTTCTTTGTTCAACAGGCGTGTAGGGACATACATCTGCACTGCATAAGTACTATCTCGCCGTTTTGCTTCCTCAACGCTGTATTTTGGCTCCTTCAGTTTATAGTTATGTCCTAAAAAATGCAGTTCGAGTTTACCTGTATAGTCTGTAATAGGACTAAAGGAGTTCAGTTCTTCTATCAACCCTTCTTCTAAAAACCAGCGAAAGCTTGATCGCTGAATTTCAATCAAGTCGGGCAACAAAAAGGCGGGTTCCAGATATTTGTCGTTATTCATGCCTCTACCTTTGTCAACCTGGTTAAACTTTTAGAGGACACTGCTGTGGGACGGTTCCTGCTACTAGCCAGTGTCCGTATTTGTTGGGGAACTTCTCCTTGTGCCACCTGTTATGGATTTATGCAGCTAACCGCAGCATTTTTTTAATCTGGACAGGGTGATTTTGACAAGGGGGGTAAACGCCCTTGCAAGCCATCAATAGCTGTTAAAACCCAGCTATTAACTTGTTTTCTCAACGAAAAGTTGAGATATTTCTGCATTTGCTTTACTTTCCTCACTTCCCCTCTCAAAAGCGCGTAGATTAGCTTACGCTTCTCAAAATTGTTGCACCTTTAAATACACCGTTTATCTTGACGGCAAATCAAAAGATAATCAGCCGGATGATATAGGCGTTGAATCAAAATGGCTATATTTTGGTGGGTTTTACTCACAAGATACTTACTTTTAACAATTTTCTATAGTTTTAGATACAAAGCAGGGTATATTTTGCCAAATTTTAGCTCAATGTTGGTTGTCACGGTTATTCTTTTATGCCGAGCATCCGTATGTGGAGAGTGGAGGATGGTCAAGTTGATAACAATAAATAAGCTTAAAAGTTTTTTGTTTCTTCCTTTATCATTATGACGCAAGCAAAATGTTTTGGAGGGATTAATATTAACATATTTTTATCCTCCTGAGCTTTTAATTATTTTTACCACACCCTGTAATCACCATATTTGACTTTTATAAAGCCAAACCAAATAATTTACAGGCATTTTGCGTGGTTTGGTGGGCGATCGCTTCTACAGTCTCTCCCCGCAATTCGGCTAATTTTTCCGCTACATAGCGCACATAAGCCGGTTCATTGCGTTTCTCACCCCGTTTGGGAACAGGAGCCAAAAAGGGACAGTCTGTTTCGATTAGTAAGTGATCGCTACTGACCATCGCGGCTGAGGCGTGAATCTCTTTAGCGTTTTTGAATGTGACAGTCCCGCTAAAGCTAATGTAAAAACCCAGGTCAAGGAACCATTGGGTTTCTTCTGGTGTTCCACCCCAGCAGTGCATTACACCCCGAATTCCTCCTTGGATTTCCTGCCATTTTTGCAAAATTTCCCTGACATCACTGGCCGCATCACGACAGTGAATAATTACAGGGAGGTTGAGTTCAGATGCGATCGCTAATTGCGATTCAAAAACTAGGCGCTGTTGCTCATAGTTTTCAGCTTTGTAGTAATCCAGCCCCATTTCTCCAATCGCCACTACTTTTGGTTCGGAACTTGCCAAGGATTTAATTGTCTCGGCTGTATAACTTTGCCATTTTTCTGCATCCAAGGGATGCAGGCCAACGGCAAAACTCAGTTCGGGAAATTGGTGAGCAATAGTTTGAATGCTGGAAAACTCTGATGGTTCAACACAGGAGTGTACTAATCGCACTACCCCCGCTTCTTGCCATCGCGATCGCACTGCGGCTAAATCTGGCTGGAAGTTATCAAAGTTAAGATGAACGTGGGTGTCAATTAGTTGCATTTTAGTCAAATGTCAATGGTCAATAGTCCAGAGTTAATAACTAAGACTTTGGACTATTGACTTTGGACTAATTACTGTGGTGTTTAGGTGACTGGCTTGAGTTTATGAGCCAATCTCGATTTTTTCCTAGCCCCATTGTTGGGGTGCAGAATGCCCCGCTTAACAGCTTTATCGATTTTGCTGTAAGCCTCAGCCAGACGCTCATCTACTTGTTGTTTGAGTTCGGGCGTAGGATTAGCCGCGTAGGTTGCTACCACAGTCAAGTATTTTTTCATCAGCGTCTTAACAGCTGATTTGTAAGTTTTATTCCGCAGCCGATTGCGTTCGGCGATATTGGCGCGTTTAAGAGCAGACTTTGTATTCGCCACAGTCGATTCCAAAAAGACTATTGATATGTACACACACTACTAGATTTACTAATATAGCATTCATCTTGCCAATGTCAGAATTTCTCAAAAAAATATTGAGATTGAGTTCAAGACTCAAAGGTATTGGGAAATGAGCCATTCTCTGGCAATTTTTTCAGTAGATTTAATTTGTATGCCAAACCAAGTAAATAAGCTAAAATAAAGTACTTCAATAAATTATCTACCTAACTAACTACCACCTGAACCAGCGGTGTGACTGTCAATGTTACTTCCGAATCAGGCTGTATTGTCAGTAGACAGAAACTATAAATATAAATTTCAGGTGTTTACGTGTACACAAATCATACATTGCTTTTGTAAGCATGTTAAAACCTGAGAAACTTCCTCATCTAAATTAAGTAACCCATGTGCTGGCAGCCTTGGGAGTATCAAAAAAATCCAGGTTAAGCTAGAGATGAGAATCAAAGTAAAGCTTGCTCCTTTTGGGGGTCAAGCGCAAGGCTAATTCTCAAGCGGGAATAATCTAAAATTTTGGCATTTTCCTTACTCCATGCTGCGAATCATTACTCAGCAGGCAGACGTTAAAGCAGAACTACAACGTATCTGCGATCGCACCCATGACGAACAGGTGGTTCACAAAGAAGCAACGGTGCGGGAAGTGTTGCAAGCTGTGAAGCGCCAAGGCGACAAAGCTGTGTTACATTACACTGCTGAATTTGACAACCAAACCTTGAAGCTGGAAGAACTGCGCGTCACGGGTTCCGAACTAGATACAGCGTACCAACAAGTATCTCAAGAATTGCTCCAAGCAATTCAGTTAGCTGCTCGTCAAATTGAAGCATTTCACCGTCAGCGAGTCCCCAAAAGCTGGGTAAACTTCGGAGAAGATGATGTGGTGTTGGGTAAACGCTACACCCCTGTAGATCGAGCCGGGATATATGTACCTGGTGGTCGTGCAGCTTATCCGAGTACGGTGTTGATGAACGCCATTCCAGCAAAAGTGGCTGGTGTCCCACGAGTTGTCATGGTAACACCACCAGGGGCGGGAAAAGTCATTAGCCCCGCTGTACTAGTGGCAGCCCAAGAAACAGGAGTGCAAGAAATTTATCGCGTTGGGGGAGCGCAGGCGATCGCAGCTTTAGCTTATGGGACAGAAACAATTCCGAAAGTCAATATAATTACTGGCCCAGGCAATATTTACGTCACCTTAGCCAAAAAACTTGTCTATGGCACTGTGGGCATTGATATGCTGGCGGGGCCAAGCGAAGTGCTAATTATTGCCGATGAATTCGCCAATCCGGTGCATGTGGCTGCTGATATGTTAGCCCAAGCCGAACATGATCCAATGGCAGCAGCGATTTTGCTGACCACTGATCCGGCTTTGGCAAAAAATGTCCAAGTCGCCGTTGAAAGACAATTAGTTGATCATCCCAGACGGATAGATACCGAAAAAGCGATCGCTCACTACGGCTTAATTGTGTTGGTAGAATCTCTCGAAGCAGCCGCTGAACTCTCCAATGAATTTGCTCCAGAACACTTAGAGTTAGAGGTTAAAGACCCTTGGGCAATTCTGCCCCAAATCCGCCACGCTGGGGCGATATTTTTAGGTTACTCTACACCAGAAGCTGTAGGTGATTATTTAGCAGGGCCAAACCATACATTGCCCACTTCTGGCGCGGCTCGTTATACTTCAGCATTAAGCGTAGAAACCTTCCTCAAACATTCTAGTATTATTCAATACTCCCCAACTGCCTTGCAAAAAGTCGCAGGTGCAATTGATTCCCTAGCCACAGCAGAAGGCTTACCCTCCCATGCTGATTCAGTGCGGCGGCGGATTCAACAAGATGAGTGAGGGGGAATGCTTAATTTTTTCCGATACTTTTAGCAAATAGTATTCTTGGGCTGCACACTTAAAGATTAAACTGTATTGCTGAAAAGCAATGGGCGATCGCCCAATATACATAACACAAGATAAACTTCAGTTTCCATCAATAAGATTATTGGTGTAAGTACTAGAGTTTCAGGGGTCTACTTTTGAGGAGACAAGGGCAGTGCTAAACAATATTTTGATAGCTCTGGATGGTTCGGATATTGCAGAACGCGTAATTCAGGTTTTGGATAATTTGGTATTATCACCCGAAACCAAAGTCGTTCTTTGTCATGTGTTTCCCACTCCAGATTCAGATATGGAACTACCCGCAGATCGTCCTCATCCTGAATCTCCCACTTTGTCTTATTTCCAAATTGAAAAACAGCTGCAATCTTATCAAGAAAAATTATCTATTCAAAGCGCAGTAGAATTAGTCACTGGCGAAGCTGCGGATGAAATTATTCGCCTAGCTAATATTTACAAAGCTGATTTGATTATTATTGGTAGTCGCGGATTAACTGGAATGAAGCGAATTGTCCAGGGTTCTGTGAGTAGTCAAGTGGTGGAAGAAGCTAATTGTTCTGTATTAGTGGTAAAACCAAATAAAAATTAACAATGGTCGTAAAAGTAGTATGACTACTATCACCCCAAAACTCACTTTTGCCGAATATTTAAAATACAATGATGGCACTGATACTCGTTACGAACTAGTCAATGGAGAATTAATTCCCATGAGTTTGGGAAGTGGGCAACACGGGGCAGTAATAGGATTTATCACTCAATGCTTGCAAAATGAAATTATTAGATTAAATTGGGATTGGACTGCCAAACAAATGGTGATTGGGGTGCGTTCTCCCCGTGCTGGTAAATGGGAGACATCAAGAATTCCTGATGTCGTGATTATTCCCTTACCTCAATGGCGAGAATTAAGAAATCGGGAAGCAGTGATTGAAATTAATGAACCACCTCCATTGTTAGTAGTAGAAGTTGTCAGTGAATCAACCAAAACTGTAGATTATCGAGCCAAGCGAGTTGAGTATAATGCTCTAAATATTCCAGAGTATTGGATTGTTGATCCGTTGATCAATAAAGTGACTGTTTTCACATTGATTGATGAATTATACGAACCCGCAGAATTTGTTGGAGCAGCAAGAATTTTATCGGCAACCTTGCCCGAATTAAAATTAACAGTTGAGCAAGTGTTATCTGCTGAAGAGTAAATAGCTCATCACTGTCAACTACGAAGGTATTATGTATAACTATGATCCTTTAGAATGTTTACCTTCATCGGCAGAATTGCCAGATTCTGATGATACCCCTGTGGATAACGAACTGCAAATATTAATTCCCAATTTACTATTAGCCATCTTAGCGGCAATTTGGCAAACTCGTGATGACTGGTTTTTCGGAATTAATATGGCAATTTATCATACACCTGGTAAACCAGCCATAGTTCCTGATGGATTTTTGAGTTTGGGTGTAGAACGTTTTGTTGGGGAAAATGGACGTTCTAGCTATGTTTTTTGGGAGGAAGAAGGAATTCCACCAATTTTAGCGTTAGAAGTAGTTTCTCAAACTTACAACGGCGAATATGAACATAAAAAAATTGATTATGCCGAATTAGGCATTTTGTATTATGTGATTTACGCACCAACGCGGCTACGTCGTAAACGTCAACGTTTAGAAGTTTATCGGTTAGTTGAAGGTAAATACATTTTACAAACAGGGGATAAAGTTTGGTTGCCCGAAATTGGTTTAGGTATTGGCAGGGAACAGGGTATTTATCAAGGAAGAACACGAGAATGGCTATTTTGGTACGACGAAAATGGCAACAGATACCAAACCGCAGAAGAACAATTGCAAAATTTATTAACTAAATTACAACAGCAAGGAATTGACCCAAATAAACTTTAATTCGTATTTTGTCACTCTAAGAAAATAAATAATGTTTTTTGAATTACGCGACAAAAAATTAGCAGAATATACAAAATTACAAAAACATCCGCGAGATGAAGCAGAAAGCCGTCGTCAAGCGATATTGGAAGTTTTTAGTAATTTAATAGAAACTGATTTTTTTGATGTGTATGAAACAGATGAAGAGGGAGATACTATATTGATGGATATAGTCTGGGCGGGAAACCTGGACTATGTAAAATTCCTTGTTAAATCTGGACTAGATATTAATAAAATAGATAGTGGTTACGATTTTGCTCTATGGCTTGCTGCTCGTCAAGGCTGGACAGAAATATTTGATTATTTATCACCCTTAACTCTTCCTGAATTGAGAGAAATAGCAGAAAAAGCATTACCTCAAGGTATTATTTATCGTCAAAGAAAAAATAATCATGCTGTAGAATTATTTGTAGACGATGCTTTTGATGGAAATATTGCTGCTCTTAATCATGCACTTTCTCAAGGTATAGAAATAGATGCCATTAGTTCTAATGGCGAAGCAGCTTTACATAAAGCTATCAGAAATAATCAATTATCAGCCGTCAAGCTTTTAATAAAAGCTGGGGCAAATCCAAATTTAAAAGTAGAAGAAGGCTGGGAATATACACCCTTAATGATTGCCATAAATTCAGCCAGTATTGATTATGCTATTTTTCAAGTATTAATTGAAGCTGGAGCTAATTTAAATAGTAGTTCTAGTAGAGGCGAAACCGTTTTAATGCTGGCAGTTTTAACCTTAAATATAGATGCTGTTCGCCGATTGCTTGAACTAGGTGTTGATGTTAATGCCAAAGATATATATGGACATACAGCACTTTACTATGCGATTGCTTGTAGGCACAGAGATGAGATAGTAGTTGAAGAAATAATCAGCCTTCTGAAAGCAGCCGGAGCTAAAGAAGCTTGAGGAGTAAGCCTAATTTATTTTGGGTTCCTTAGCTGCGTATTTTTTATATGTTACCTTCCTGAGCTAAAAACTGCCGTAAACTCAATAAACTCAAGGTTTGACCTAAATTTATGGGTAACATCGAAATGCCTTCTAAGCGGGACTGTACCCAACCTTCGCCCCAGTACCATTCGTGAAAGCCGTCAATACCGCCACTGAGTAGGAAGCGTAGACAATTAGATTGAGCTACATCTACTTGATGGTGAATAGAAACAGGGCCAGTCCAGCTTGTGAACTGGAATCCAGGATAAATTTCTTCAGGCATTCCTGAGTTAAAACGTTGTCCTAAGAGCCATTTTTCTAATTGTGCAGGACGTAGCAAGCTATCACCAATGGCTCTGGCTGATGCTTCGATTTCTATCCGCAGTTGACTTTGTTGAAAATTACCTAGCATTTTTTATGTGATTTTTTAATGAATCGTATTTCTAGTATTACAAATGCGATCGCTACTTATCATCAACTCACCTGGATGGTTACTGAGAACTTAGAATAGAAAAAGTGAAGTTGTTAAGAAATGTAAGGTTTTTTCATGGCGGATCAGTTAATTCGCGCAACAGCAGCTGAAGGTGGGATTCGTGCGGTGGGTGTCATCACTACACGCTTGACAGAAGAGGCTCGGCAGCGTCACAAACTTTCTTATGTGGCAACAGCTGCAATGGGAAGGACTATGGCAGCAGGCTTATTGATGGCTTCTAGCATGAAGCGTACAGGATCGAGAATTAATATTCGAGTCAAAGGCGATGGCCCTTTGGGTGGTATATTGGTAGATGCAGGTTTGGATGGAACAGTCCGGGGTTATGTCAGCAACCCGTCTGTAGAACTGCCACCCAATGCTAAAGGTAAACTTGATGTCGGCGGTGCAGTAGGTAGTGGCTACCTCTACGTTGTTCGGGATATTGGTTATGGTTATCCCTACTCTAGTACAGTAGAACTTGTTTCTGGAGAAATTGGTGATGATGTGGCGCATTACCTAGTAAATTCTGAACAAACACCTTCAGCTTTAGTCTTAGGGGTATTCGTGGGTGCAGATGGCGTAACGGCTGCTGGAGGGTTGCTAGTGCAAGTTTTACCTAAAGCAGCTAGAGATGAAGCCTTAGTTACAACCTTAGAATCACGGGTGGCTGCCTTATCAGGATTTACCCCATTGTTGCAAGCTGGTAAGACACTACCAGAAATTTTTGGTGATCTTTTGGGCGATATGGGTTTGTCGATATTTCCTGAAACCCAGATGTTGCGCTTTAATTGCGGTTGCTCTTTTGATCGGGTGTTAGGCGCACTTAAGATGTTAGGTGAAGCTGAATTACAAGACATGATTGTCAAAGACGATGGCGCTGAAGCTACTTGTGATTTTTGTGGCAGAGTATATCAGGCAAGTATTGACCACTTAGCTCAGTTGATTGTTGATTTACAGGCAGAATCTTCTGTTGGAAAATAAAGTATAAAATAACACTGAATTTTTCAAAGGTTAAAGGTATACCAGGAGAAAGTTCTGATAAACAGTAGCTTTTTAACAATGAGAAAGTTACTATGGCAACAACTGAATTATTGACCTAGAGTTTCTTAATGGTACAAACAGCCCCCAGATTTATCTGTGGGGTCAATCTAAAATCCAAAATCCAAAATTGTTTGGCCTAGAGCCAATCGCTATTTAATAAATTTTTGGTGTGAGAGATGACAGAGCGGGATATTCCAGAAGGTTGGTCTCCAGCCAGAGCCAGAGAGCCAGATCACACAAACCGAACACCAAACATCGGTGAAACGCAAGCATTTGGCATCCCAGCTACTGGTTCTACCTCTAAGTCAGTGAAACAACAAACAGAAAATAATCCAGAAGGATTACCCATAATAGATCATCATTCCGCCCAAACTATTCCACCCAGCAAACGTTCTCGGCCATTGCGGCGCTGGATGAAAAGTTGGGTGTTATGGTCAATATTGTTAGCGTTAATTCCCGGCAGTATAGGGTTTATCGCAATGGCAATGCTGTTAAAGTTGCCTGCTGCCCCAAACTGCCCGTCTATTTTTTGGCCTTTGGCCAGTGCTTCGGTGCGGTTACACTGCGCTCAGTTGGCGGCTTCTAAGCAGACGGTAGATGATTTATTACAAGCGATCGCCTTAGTTAAACAGTTACCACAAAATCATCCTCTGCGCGGAGAAATTGATCGGTTTGTTGAGGAGTGGTCACGGGATATTTTACAGTTAGCTGATCAAAGTTTTCAAGCGGGAGATTTAGAACAAGCGATCGCCACAGCCCAAAAAATCCCCCAAGACTTACCTGCATATAAGTTAGTTGACGAAAAAATTGCCAAGTGGGAATCTATCTGGTCTAAAGCAGACGGAATTTATCAAGCAGTACAAGAAGAATTGCAGCAAAGACGCTGGCAATCAGCATCACTACTGGCAGCGAAATTACTGCGTATAGATAATAAATACTGGTCAAGTACTAAGTATGATCAAGTCAACCGATTGATTGTATCGGTGCGGGAAGATGGGGATAAGTTAGATAAAGCTGATAGTTTAGCAAAAACCAAAGTCGTAGATAACTTATTAGAAGCAATTAAAATTGCGGAAGCGATTGGCAAAGATAGCTATTTCTATCAAAAAGCGCAGGAGTTGATTCCTTTATTTGGGCGCAAAATGTTGGAATTAGCGCAAGCTAAGATGGATGCACGGGATGCAGATGCAGCCTTAGATATTGCCAGACAAATTCCTGATAGTACCAAGTTACAAGCAGATGTCGAAGACTTTATTTCTTTAGCAGATGCACAAAGAAGTGCTTGGATAGGTACAGTTTCTAGTTTAGAAACTGCGATCGCTCAAGCGCAAGAAATTGACCCGTCCCGACCAAAATATAACAAAGCACAAGACTTAATTACTCGTTGGCAACTAGAAATTGAAGACGTTGCTCGCCTTGAAAAAGCACGGACACTGGCAAGCCAAGGTACAATTAACGATTTAGCAGCAGCAATTATTGAAGCACAGCAGATTCCCTCTAACAATCCCCGTGGTTCAGAAGCTAGGCAAGAAGTAGGCCGTTGGCAAGCTCAAGTTGAGACAATTGAAGACCGTCCTTACTTAGAACGTGCGGAACAATTGGCATTACTAGAAGACATCAACTCCTTGCAGGCTGCAATCTCCGAAGCCAGTCAAATTCGTCGGGGTAGAGCATTATATCCCGAAGCACGCAAAAGAATTAACAGTTGGACAGCTAAAGTACAACGCATTCAAGATCAGCCATACTTAGATCAGGCACGAGATTTAGCCCAAACCGGAGATTTAAATGCTGCTATTAATGCAGCACAAACAATTGCATCTTCTGGAAGAGCGCTTTCTGGTGAAGCTCAAGCAGCTATCGATGATTGGCGAGGGCAAATTCGCGCTAAAGATAACTGGAAGAGAGCTAGAGAAGTTGCAGTAGTTGGTACACCAGATGCGTTGCTGGAAGCGATTCGTTTAGCGGATAAAATACCAAGTAGTAATATCCTCCGTTTAGATGCGAATGTAGCTATTGACCAGTGGAGTCAACAGTTGCTAGACATCGCTCGCTCTCAGAGTAGTTCAAATCTCAGCAAAGCGATTGAAACTGCTCAGTTGATTCCTAGAGGTACAACTGCTTACAACACAGCACAAGAACAAATCAGAAATTGGCAGCAATTATTAAATCCGCAACCCGTTCCTCAACCTGAGCCTTTGTTACCTCAGTCATCAACTCCAGAGGGTACTAATTTGTAAAACTAGGGAGTGGGGAGTAGGAAAATACTCAATATGTGAGTTTCTATATCCTGAAGATTTTTTCCCTACTCCCGATGAAAACTAATTCAAGAATACTGAACCGTTTTGTTGAATTCGCATAGCCTTAGTATCTTGAGCTAAGTCAGTAGCTTCATTCAAAGTTACTTCTAACATTCCTGGTTGTTCAGCAGACGCTTGGGGTGTGACTAACAATAGTCCGCCGTCTTCTCTTTGGAATGTAACGGTAACTGGGGCGCTGATACCTTGTAACATAACATTTGACTTACCTTCTAGCGATCGCGCTTCTGTATCGCCAATCACTTGGTAAGTTACTTTAGCTCCAGTATCATTAATCAATTTCACATTAACTTTACCATTGGCAAGAGCGATCGTTGTACTAGGTGTTTGTTGTTGAGATACTGAAGGGGTTTGATTTGTGGTGGTTCCACTTGTAGAACTTTGCGGAGTTACAGGTACACCTTGACTAGATGTTTCCCCTTGAGATGGCACCGTTGTTTGATTTGTGGTGGTTCCACTTGTAGAACTTTGCGGAGTTACAGGTACACCTTGACTAGATGTTTCCCCTTGAGATGGCACCGTTGTTTGATTTGTGGTGGTTCCACTTGTAGAACTTTGCGGAGTTACAGGTACACCTTGATTAGAAATCTTCCCTTGCGGTTGTTGTCCTTGTGAGAAAGCGTTAGGCGGACATCCTTGAGGTACAACATTTCTACTATTGAAAGGTTCTTCATAGAAAATTCGGGGGCAAGGATTAATTGCACTTGCACCAGCCTGCGGTGTTTCACCACCTACACCTGCTTGGTATGGAGTGGATGTAGTTGTAGTACGAGCCGTAGGAAGAAGGCCTTGATTAGCTAGTCTTTGAGTGAGTGCATTGGGCGGACATCCTTGCGGTACTATAACCCGACTGTTGTGGGGTTCTTCATAAAAAATACTAGGGCAAGGGTTAATTTTAGCGGTAGACTGTTGCGGTGTTACAGAAGTTGGTTGTTGCGCTACTGCTGTTTGAGAAATTGCAGGCACACTAATCAATAAACCACCACAAACAGCACTGAATACCTCAGTAAACTTGCGTAATTTTTGATAAGTCATATTCATTCTTAACTCCTGAGCAAATTGAGTAGTAAGCGTCTGTCTGGAAACTTGAGAAAGTAGTGAATTCAATTAAAATGAATTCAGCAGTTATAGTATTAGTTTGTGACTGGAAACTTTATTTTGATTAGATAGAGTAATCAATCCCAAACTTTATTTTTATACTTGCCTATTTTTGGAGAAATGCAATAAAGATGAGGCTAATTAATAAGTCTTAATTCAAGGGTATTTTTTTTGACTTACAATCATTAAATTTAATTGTTAACTTGTATTTTTGTATCTAGCTAGAGTGTTGAAATATCAAGAATGAAATTACTTCTGGAGTGGGATATTAGCAATTGCACTAAAACTTTGATAAATGATATTTGAGTTATAAATTGCAAGTAAATTACAATTCATAACCCAAAAATTTTAGCCAGCTATGTTGAAGAATCTAAGCTTCTTCCCAAAGTTGACGAACTCTATCTGGTAACCAACTAGCAATTTCTTCAATTCTCTCTGGCGATAATTCATCTTTAGTTGCAGAGAAAACTGCTTTCACCACCTGTTCACGGTCTACATTTGGTGGCATAGTGCCTTCATTCGCTACTCGGAATAAAAAGCGATCGCTATCAATCTTAAAAATACCAGGGCCTTGCCAAGGTGGACGTACGCGACTCAAAAAGCTCACAATCGGATTTGTATCATGCCACAGTTCGGCAATTTCCATTTGCAGAGATTTATCTTCAGTTTCTTCGACTGGTTTGTGTAGTTCTCCTTCAACTCGATCAGCCGCTTCTGTAGTCATTAGGTCACGCATAACTCGAAATACTACTTCTGTAATATCTCTAGCATCATAAAGGTCTGCTAAACCACTGTTTTGTTTTACTTTTTCTAAAAAAGGTAAATTTTTTTCTGCAATAGGAGTTTGCATCTAATCTCCTCCAGTAACTTTATTTATTAGCTGCATTTAAGCAAGATAAATCATCAGTTTATCGGAATACTCAAAAGAGTAGACGGTAAACTGTGGTAGCCCAAATTTATGATTTGAAAATGCCAGCTTTGCTATATAAGTTAGTAAGTAATGTTAGATAGATTCATCTGTCACGGGAAACAAAAAAATAAAATAAAATTTAAGACTCTAGAGTTATGGGTAGAGTGACAATAAAAGTTGTACCTTTACCGATGGTACTTTCTACTTGAATTTGACCTTGGTGATGTTCAACAATAGCTTGCGCGATCGCTAATCCCAATCCTGAACCTGTAGCACTGTCAGTCGCTGTACTTCCACTTTTTTTATGCGTACGTGCAGGATCTACCCGGTAAAAGCGGTCAAATAACCGTGGTAATGCTTCTGTAGGAATCCCAACTCCGTTATCACTTACTTTAATTTGTAACTGAGCAGTACTGACGCGCATTCTGGAAACGCGGCTGATTCCTTCTTGGCGTGCTAATTCTACATTGACTTTTCCACCAGCAGGAGTATGCTGTAATGCATTACTAATTAAGTTTGTCAATAGTCTGACGAGTTGATCCCAATTACCTGCTAGTGTGAACCAATTTTCTAATAATTCGGGGTTAGTGTCAGCAACAGGAGGATCAACTAAGTTTAAATTCAAAGCAATGCCTTTTTCACTGGCTAGAAGTTGCTGTTCTTCGATAACTTCCATCAACAAGGCATCTAAAGGACAAGGAGAGAATGTATCTTTACTGATACCGCTATCTTGTCGTGCTAAAAATAATAAATCATTAACCAACTTACCTAAGCGTTGTGTCAGTCGTTCCACTACCTTTAACTGCTGACGATAGTTGGTAGAAGTACTCACTTCTGTTTCTACTAACTCTAATTCGCTTAAAGCAACTTGTACATTAGTTTGAATCAAAGTAATGGGACTTCTCAGTTCATGGGAAGCATCAGCGGTGAATTGCTTGAGTCTTTGATAAGAATCACCTACTGGTTCCATTGCTTTCCCCGAAAGAAACCAGCCACTTGCAGCTACAGACACTAACATTAACCAAATCCCCAGTGCTAAATCCAAAATTAGCTGGCGACTGGGTTTGGTAACTTCAAACCAAGGGTGACTTACACGCAGATATCCTAAGACTTGGCGGCCAAATTCCACGCGCTGGGTGACTTGACGCAACGATAGTTCTGAGTCCCCCCATTGGTCTTGTTTGGGTACACGGACTGTTTCACCAGTATGATTACCGTGAATAGGGATATTGAGAGGTTCTGATAAAGTTGACCAAAGTAATTTCCCTGTAGGACTAAACCATTCCAAGTCAATGTGGTCATCCTCTACATTATTGGCATTGTTGCGAAAGCTGGCTTCTATATTGATGCGGAGTTTATTAGTTTCGTTATTTACTGGCTCAATCACAAGCGATCGCTCTACAATTTCCACCACATGATTTAAAGTATCGTCAATTCGCTCCACCAACGTACTACGGACATATAAATAAACACCACTGGCAAACAGTAATAACAACACCGCTGTTACGGTAGTATACCAAATAGCCAATCGACGGCGAGTAGCTTGAAACATACTTACAACCAAAATCTACTTAAGTAGATTTATTGAGAACATTAACTAATAGCTAAAAATATAATAGATTACAAGACTTTATGGCTAAAAAGTTCCATAAGAGCCAAGTAAATTGAGTCTACATTATCAATTTAGAAGTTGATTTAATAAAAACTTTACATCTTTCTCCTAATTTTAACTCATAAACTGCTTGTTCTAAGCCTAGATAACCCGACTTAATAATAGTAATTTCACCGTGGACAAAGATATATTAATTAAGTTTATATCAATATACTTAGGAATAAATTAGCATAAATAATTCCTGTTTTTACAGGAGCTTTATAGAGTAGCTTTACCAAAGCAAATATATGTAAAATGCGTAGACTTTGGTAAATTCTCTGAGGTGCTATTTTTGCTACAACGGCTACATTGATTTTGTCATCTTTTTCTAAAGAGTAATTATTTAGCCCCCATGAAAAAGAAATTCTTTTTAGCAGCATTTACTCTAGGCGCAGTTTCTCTGGCGAATACTTTATTATCTGCGCCTGCTAGAGCCGTTTCTGTTGATGTCCCACTCCAAGTCGAAGTTCCAGAAGTTATTTACATCCAAACTTACAAAAGCCTGACTTTTCAGCCTACTAGCGCAGAGTTTTTAGGATCTGCCGCACCCGTAAACGATACTCCTGGATTCTTTTCTTCTGACGGTACTATTACTACACTTCCTGCTCCTAACGGTACTTTAACTCCCACTACAGGAGATATCACAACAGGAGATATTTTAATTTATAGAATTTGGGGTACTAGTACTGGTGCTACCGGTCAGATTCAGCACTCTGTTGAATTTAACGGTGGCACCACTGGAACGCTTTATCTTGGTGGTGATACGGCCTCTAGCTCTAATGTAGGTGTGACAATCAGCGCACTTGGTGGAACTGCGACAGCACCAGGGCTTGATGTAACGAACGCAACTCCTATTGAAGGATCTGTAGCATTTACATTTAACTTCGCAAACGCCTCATCAGCTGGTACGTACTCTAATCCTAACGAATATTTGACCATCACAGCTACGGGTATTTAGACATCATATATTTTGACCTTGAGTTGTTTCTCAACAAAAGCCAAAAATCAACAGTTCTGGCTGAGAGCAAAATTACCATATTAATTTAATTGCTCTTCCCGAAACTTATTATCTCAAGGTCATTTTCTGAATTAGTTTGGGTAAGCATCTGATGAACCGACTATTATTTCTCAGTACATTTTTGTCTGTATTTCTGTTGGCTCACCCCAAAACTTTTGGGCAATTAGGTTTACCTGGTAATACCCTAACTCTAGACAAAATTGAAGTCACTGATATTTTTTCGGCAGGTTCTAATCAAGTCAACGATGGCATAATTAACAAATCATCAATTAGTCCATCATTAACCGCACCTTCATTGACTACAACAGTGAATCGTACAGTCTCAAACATTTGGAGACTAGAACTTGATGCGAATCAAGATGAAAATCAAATATCTGTTAGTTATGGTTTGAATTCAGATCAGGGAACTACTAATAGTCTGAGTAAAGGAGGTATTAGTGAACAAATTAAAGTTTCTATTACTCCTATTAACCCAACTATAGATCCCAATTCTGCCAAGAGAATTCTACAGGGAGGAGCTATCTTTAACTTAGACTTTTCAGATATCAAAATTCCCGGTGTTTATTCAGGCACATTAACTATAACTTTTACCGGGATTTAAATCTTCACTCAATCAACCAATGAATCAGCAGCAAAAATTAGTTAACAGCATTTATAAAATTGGAGCTACTGCGCTATTAACACTAAGCACATTAGCATTAAATTGTCCCCATACTTCTGCAATCTCAATAGGGGTTAGCCCACCGAGATTTGAATTAAAACTTGATGATAAAAAACCCAAAACTCAGGTTTTTCGTGTCGTTAATGTTGATAATCAACCCGCAACATTTAGGGTTTATATCCAAGGTTGGACAATTGACGAAAAAAATGAAATTCAACCTGTAAAATCAAGCGAGCAATCTCTAGATAACTGGATTACCGTCAACCCTGTAACCTTTACTCTTCCTCCTGGCAAAACCCAAACCGTGCGTTTTTCAGTTCGTCCTCGTGTCAAACCTCCAGCTGGAGAACACCGCGCTTTAATTTTTGTTGAAGAAGTCAATTCTGACCAAGACAAAAAACCCAGGTCTGGAGTTAGAGTTTTGGGACGTTTTGGTGTTGCTGTCTATGCTTATGTTGGCAGTATCAAAAAACTAGGTGTTCTCAATTCAATTTCGGTTGATAGTAAAGCCAATAACCTCAAAGCTGCATTTGACATTTCTAGCCAAGGTAATGCTTATGTGCGAATGAATGGTCAATATGCAATCTGGGCTGCTAACAAATATCCGGGTGCGAGTGCTACTAAGCAAATAGCTAACTTGCAATCACAAAAAAATAAGAAACCAGATGGTGTGTTAGATGCTGGAATGTTACCTTCAACGCCTGTGTTACCTGGTACTCGTCGTCAATTAATCCTTAATATCAGTAAAAAACTGCCTCCTGGTCAATATATTTTAGATGTTAATGGTGATTTGAATGGCGGTGCAATTGATAAAGGCATTGCTTTTACAGTTACATCCAGAAGTAAATAAAACAGCTTTTAAATATCAGTTTTCTCACTTCTGGTAATCTTCTAATATCTCCTCACATCATATAGATTTTGCCAGTTCTCAACCGAAATTCTCTAATTTTTTAAGTTATTTACTTTGTCTGTCTCTGCAATTAATTTCCAGCCTAGAACTTTTTTAGGCTGTCATACCAGCATTTGTATACAAGTATGATCTACCAAGCTTCACCGCCTTTACCACCAGCAGAAGTTACTACTCTACCCGCGCAAGATACTCCTATTACAGCGCCGGATAAAAATAGTGCTAACCCAGCCTACAAAACTGCACGGCATACAGTAGCGACCCCCATTCCGCCAGAAACCACACCAGAAGCGGAGTTTTCCACAAATGGCTTAGAAGAATGGGAATCCTCTGCTGAAAGTAATTCTGATGAAGCGCCAGTATTACAGAAGAAGTCAGATACAATACTCGCTGATGTTTCCTTTACAACTGGGATTCCCGACATATCAGACAAGTCAGATGAGGACAATTCTGATAAAGCATCAGTTCCACAGAAGAAGTCAGGTACAGTACTCTCTGATATTTCCTTTACTAGTGGAATTCCCGAAATATCAGACAAGTCAACGAAAGAACTAGATCAATGCAAAACAGCTACAATATCTGCACAAGTAGCTTTAACTAGTGCAAGTTCGGGACAATCAGAAGAGTCTCCTGATTTATTGACTAAGCAACTGGTGAAATGTGAACCAGTCAAAGCACCTGCTCAAGTTGCTATAACAACACCAGATAACTCAGCAGCGTTATTAACAAAACAACCGTCACAACCTCCAGTTCAACAGAAAGTCAAAGTACCTGCTCAAGTTGCTATAACAACACCAGACAACTCAGCAGCGTCATTAACAAAACAACCGTCACAACCTTCAATTCAACAGAAAGTCAAAGCACCTACTGAAATTGCTGCTGTAACTACCAATAATTCAGCATCCACAACAAAAAAACCACTACAATCTTCTGCTCAACGCAAAGTTCAAGCATCTACTCAAGTTGCTGCTACAACTCCCAACAAAAAGACCAAACCAAAAGCATCAGTTCAGCGTACAAGAACCACCGCACCTGCTAAAGTCGCTACTAGTGAGACTGACTCAACAACATTAAAACAATCACCTCAACCACAGGCATTAAATACTAAAGTTGAAGTTGCCAGCACCGCTGATGCTGCCAAAAAATCGGAAGAATTAACTAGTTCTTTGACCAAACAACCACAACAGGGTCAAACAACAACAGCCTCTGCGTCAACTACAATTGCGGCTAAAGCACCAGAAGATTTAGCAACTTTTGTCACTAAACAAAGGTCACAAACAGTTACAGCACTCTCAGAAGTAACTACCAAAGATTCTTATACCACTGCTGATGATTTTGGCACTTTTTTAGGTAAACAAGCATCTCAGTCACAGTTTCCTGATGTTAGTACAACGGAATCTACTGAAGCAATTACTGAAACTTCGATAAATTCTCATGATTTAGCTAGTTTCTTAACCAAACAACCGCCTCATTCATCAGTTCAATATAAAGTTGCCAATGTACCTGCGGAAGTTCCAACTACCATCCAGACATCAAAAAAATCAGAAGATTTATCAGCGTTTTTAACAAAACAACCATCTCATCCACAGGTTCCACAAAAAACTGCAACTAACCCCACTCCTGCGCCAAATTCATCAGCAGAATCAATTCAAAAACCTCTCAATACTAAACCGGCTGAAGTACAGCCGAAGAAACAAGGGGTAGATGTCAGCACGAATATATTAAATGTAGATGATAACTCACGCATAACTTTCACTCAAACAGCAAGCTCAAATTTAGAAAATTTATTGCTTGGGGTAATCATTAACAGGAGAGAAGTAGGTAACTTAGATGTTATTCGTCAAGGAAATACTTTACTGTTGCCTTTGGATGATTTTGCTAAACTTGCTGGTATTACAGTTGAAACAAAAGATAATAATACATATTTAAACACGCCTTTAGGCACAATTAATCTGGCTGAAGATGATATTCAAAATTTCAAAGGTGTTAACTATATTAGTGATGCCTTTATTAGGGATAAACTGTCTTCAAATATTGAATTTAACTCTTTGGATCTAGCTTTAATTATTGATTTACCTTGGCGTGGTAATGGTACAGCATATACAAGTGAAGCAGTCAACTTGCAACCAGATGTATTTGCCCCACTCAACGGATTTTCTAATTTAAGGCAAGAGTTAAATATTGTTAGTAATGCTGGGGATGTAAACTTACGCAGCACTACACTACTGGGTGGCAGATTAGCAGGTGGTTTATGGCGGGTACGTGTCAATAATAATTTTGAAAACTCTCCTGATTTATCTGAATATTTTTACTATAAACGCAATGGTGGATTTCTTTATCAAGTCGGTCGGCAACAAATTGGTATTAACCCATTAGTCAATAGTCTGAATTTGACAGGAGCGCAATTTGGTTATACCAATATACCAACTAATCGCTTTAATCAAACTAACAGTGCCAATGAGTTATTACCTAGACGTTCTAGACCTTTACAAACTTTCCAAGGTGTAGTTCCAGCCGCTAGTTTTGTGCAACTTAGAGTTTCTGGAGTTGTTGTAGCACAGCAGCAGGTCGGATTTGATGGTAGATACGAATTTGTTGATGTCAATTTACCTGTTGGGCAAAATAATCAAATTGAAATTTTAGTTTTTGACCGAAATAATCTGAATGTTCCTAGTGAGATTCGTTCTGTAAGAATTAATTCTTCTGATTTATTACTGCCAGCAGGTGGGAATGTTCAATTAGCTGGTGTAGGTTTAACTGGAAATTTAGTACAGAATTCTTTGTTTGATAATAATAATGGTACTGATGCTGGTCAATTTGCAGGTTTTTATCAAGTTCGTCAAGGTCTTTCTAACAATTTAACTTTTGAAGGTTCTCTACAAGCTATTCCTAACACATTACAAAGCCAAGCTGGATTAATTTGGCGAGTTGCTAATCCAGTTGTTTTATCTGCTAGTGTAGGTAATTCGTTTGGTAAATTAGCTTACAATACAGATTTAGATATTCAATTAGGAAAATTAGATATTACAGCTAATTCTCAATCTTATCCTAATGGATATCGGAATGGGAAAAACTCTGGTGAGTTCTTTAACCATAGTGCCGAAGTAAGTTATCGATTTAATAATAATTTTCAGTTAGGGTTTCTAGCACGTAGTCGTAAAAGCGGTAGTGATACAAATGAATATATATCGCCTACTTTCTCTTTAAGACCTTTTGGTCGTTTATCTTTAAACGGTAGGCCTGATATTAATGGGCAGTATTTATTCAATGCTTATTATCAAGTAAATCGTGCGGCACGACTATCTTTTAATACGTTTGGTGATAGATACACTACTGGTCTAAGTTATGACTTTAATCGCAACTATCAAGTTTCTTTAGGTACTGATTTTGGTGGTAGTTATGCCACTCGCTATACAGCAGCATTAAACTATAATCCTCCAAATATTAGACAACTGAGTTGGCGAATGGGGCTGGCTTACCGTGAGGGGAATTTTGGCCCGATTGTTGGTGCTAGTATGCAAGTACTGCCAGGATTATTTGCCAGAGTTGAATATCAAGGTATTCCCTTTGCTGGGAGAAGAAATGCTTTTGGCGGATTTAATGACGATCGCCTGACAGTATCATTAGTATCAGACTTATCCTTTGCTGGTGGTAGGGCTATTCCAAGTAGCTTTAACTCTCTGAGTAAGGAACGGGGTGCGATCGCTGGACGCATTGCTGTCTCAGGAGAAAATCGAGGTTATGATTTACAAGGCGCTAGTGTAAGAGTAATAAACAACCACAACAAGCCTGTTGGTGGTGCAACAACAGACTCTAGCGGGAACTTCTTTGTTGGTGGTTTACCAGAAGGTGTTTATCGAGTAGAAGTTGACCCAGATAAATTACCTGTAGAACTTACCTTACCAAAAACAGGTAGGGTAGCTGAGGTGGGAATAGCAGGTGTTACCAATGTAGATTTTGCCGCCAGATTAGAATACGGTTTAGCTGGTCGAATTACTGATGTTGCAGGCCAGCCAATGTCTGATGTGCGGGTAGAACTAGTAAATATTGCTGGTACAGAAGTGTTATCAGCGATGACTGACGAATTTGGTCTATATCGTGTAGATGGTGTTCCTGTTGGCAAGTATACATTACGGGTTCCGCCTCAAGATGCGATCGCGAATAGTGAGGCTCTCCCCAAACGCGAGGTAGATATTCACAACGAATTCGTCTACGACCAAAATCTGCAATTACCAATTTCGACAGCAGCCAAAGAAATTAAAGAAAAATAATCCAAAATCTCAAATTTAAAATCTCAAATTGTCTGGCTTTTGTAAAAAACCAACTTCTCGTCCATCACAGATTTCCACTACTATGATTATTGTTCTCCAGTCGTGTGGGCTACTTCTGGCTACCCGCAGATCGTCATGCCGAAATCTAAAAAGAGCGCCAATCCCATCAATCTCAACGATCCACAATATTATCTCAACCGAGAGTTAAGCTGGCTGGAATTTAATCATAGAGTACTGCACGAAGCCTGCGATTCACGCACACCACTTTTAGAAAGACTGAAGTTCTTAGCCATCTTCAGTTCTAATTTAGATGAATTCTTCATGGTGCGGATTGCTGCTTTAAAGCAACAGGTGGAGGCGAAAGTTACTCAGTTAACGCCTGATGGACGCACCCCGCAACAACAACTGGATGATATTCGCTTAAATCTTAGTCCGCAAGTAGTCAAACAGCATCAACATTTTGAACAAGTCCTGCGTCCACTATTGGCCCAGCAACGTATTCATATCCTCGACTACATTAATTTAAACCAGAAACAACGGACTTATTTAGATAATTATTTTGAAGAACAAATCTTTCCAGTTTTGACTCCTTTGGCTGTTGATCCTAGCCATCCTTTCCCCTATATTTCCAATCTCAGTTTAAATTTGGCAGTTGTTGTCAAAAACCCAGATACAGAAGAAGAATTTTTTGCCAGAGTCAAAGTTCCTAGCGTTTTACCGCGATTTTTGCCTTTACCACCAGAGTTAGGCATTCAAGAAAATGGACAACTAGCCAACTGGACAGGTGTACCTTTAGAACAGGCGATCGCCCATAATTTAAATGCTTTATTTCCAGGGATGAATATTCAGGAATATCACCCCTTCCGCATTACTCGTGATGCTGATTTAGCCCTGGAAGAAGATGAAGCAGATGACTTGTTATTAGCCATTGAACAGGAACTACGCAAACGCCGCATCGGTGGTAGTCCTGTCAGAATAGAAATTCAATCCCAGACTCCAGAACCAATTCGTACACGGTTGTTACAAGATTTAGATTTAACCGACAGCGATGTTTATCAAGTAGATGGTTTATTAGGTCTGCGAGACTTAATGTATTTTATGGCTTTACCTTTGCCAGAACTGAAAGATCCTCCCCGTCAGTCTGTCGTTCCTCCCCGTCTGCAACGGTTACGCGAACCGCATATAGACGAAGATGTTGTGGAAATGGAAGAAGGCAAAGATTTTTTTGCTGTGATTAGAGAAAAGGATTTGTTTGTCCACCATCCCTATCAATCTTTCTCAGCAACAGTTGTACGTTTTATTACCCATGCAGCCCATGATCCAAACGTTTTAGCTATCAAGATGACCCTTTACCGAACTTCCGGTGATTCGCCGATAGTTAACGCCTTAATTGCAGCGGCTGAAAATGGTAAGCAAGTATCAGTATTAGTAGAATTAAAAGCCCGCTTTGATGAAGAAAATAATATTTACTGGGCAAGGCGTTTAGAAAGAGTGGGCGTTCACGTTGTCTATGGGTTAGTTGGCTTAAAAACCCATTGCAAAACTGTTATGGTAGTGCGACGAGAAAAAGATAGAATGCGTCGCTATGTGCATATTGGCACGGGAAATTACAACCCAAAAACTGCACGACTATATACCGATTTAGGATTATTTAGTTGTCGTGAAGAATTAGGTGCTGATATTACAGATTTGTTTAATTTTTTGACTGGTTATTCACGACAAAAATCTTATCGAGAATTATTAGTTGCACCAGTAAATATGCGCGATCGCTTTTTGTCTTTAATTCAGCGCGAAATTACAAATGTTCAGAAAGGGTTTACTGGACGGATTGTTGCCAAAATGAATTCTCTTGTTGACCCACAAATCATCGCTACTTTGTACGAAGCTTCTCGTGCTGGTGTGCAAATTGACCTCATTATTAGAGGGATTTGCTGTTTACGTCCAGGACTCAAAGACATTAGTGAAAATATTCGCATAATCAGCATTGTCGGTCGCTTTTTAGAACACTCCCGCATTTATTATTTCTACAATAATAGCCAAGAAGAAATCTATATTGGCAGCGCTGACTGGATGCGCCGCAACCTAGATCGGAGAGTAGAAGTAATTACGCCAATTAAAGATCAAGATATTGCTAAAGATTTGCAAGAAATCTTGGGAATTATGTTGGCAGATAACCGCCAAGCTTGGGAATTACAAGCTGATGGTAGTTACATACAACGCCGTCCTGGTGATGATTGTCCAGAAGCTAATTCACAAATCAGTTTTATGAATATGGCACTGCGTTCCACAGGGGGAACTCCAAACTTACTGGATTCACAGAAAGGTCTTTCTTATACTGATAACTAGGAAAAATTTTATTTTTTTAGCAAACTTTAATTTTTCCGCATTTTATCTAAATGAATTAGTTGAGAAAAAAGTAGTGATTCAACCATAAGATAGAGTAATTGTCTGGACTTACTCTCATACACTATAAGCATTGTTGTGACTACTTTTTTCTTTCCTTAAATGTTAATGCTCTCCTGTGAGTCTTCTGCTTTACGCGTTCTTGTAGTTGATGACCACGAACTGACTCGTTTAACCCTACAATTAGCTTTTTCTTGTCAAGAGAATATTCAAGTTGTTGGGTTAGCTAGTAACGGTCAAGAAGCTATAGAAATGGTTAAACGCTACCAGCCTGATGTGATTGTTTTAGATTTACAGATGCCAATCATGGATGGTTGGAGTGCTTCTAGTCAAATTAAGTCCTTCTCTCCCCATATTCAGATACTTGCTTACTCCTCCGTAGAAGATGCTAATTCACCACGTGCGAGGGGAATGACTAACTTTGATGATTTTTGTAAGAAAGATGTATCAACAACTGAACTAATTGCTTTAGTTAGACAATTAGGCAACCGTAGAGGAGATAGTGAAATTGTCTGATAAGTCTTTCAGCAAAATAATGTCACATTGACTTAGGCTTGGCTCAGTTCTGGAGAGTTGGTAATGTTTTATGATTAAGAAGCGTCGGCATAACTCTTACTTATTAGAGGTACCGACGCAATTTTTAGTGGAACTTAATTATTTCCTGTTTCTGGGATAGTACGTTTATATTCATCAATTAAGTCATCTAGTTCTTCTAAAGCCTGATTGACATCGACTCTCAAAGTTCCCAAGTTTGGCTGTTCTAAAAGACTTAAAAGGTAGTCGCGTTTGCTTTTAACTACCGCAATTCGGTCTTTGATAGTTTGTAAATCCATTGTTTGTCTGCCTTTTGTTAACTACAGTCCAGTTTAAAGTTAACGCAAAACAGGGCAAAGCTTGCTCAAGCAATTAAAAGTTGTTACCCATGTCACCATCTAAGTTGTTAAGAATCAAGCAACCTAGTTTTTAAGTCGTTGGGCTTCCCTAATTTGTTACACATAGCCGATGATAATAAAACTAACGTGTTAATAAATATTATCTTTGGCTCATGTTACGTAAAATATCTTTGGGAACTCTAGGTTTAACTATTGGTGGCATACTAACTCTTGTTGGCTTCATAGCCTATGCTGCCAACAATGCCACACTTAATCTTGTAGGCTTCTTTTACGGTTTTCCTTTGTTGTTAGGAGGGCTGGCACTCAAAGCCAATGAAATTAACCCGATACCTTTTAGTCAAGCCACAACACCATCAGTATTATCTCTGCGGGAACAGCAAGCAACAGTAACTCAAAATAAAATTCGCAAAGACATCACTCGGTATTGTTACGGTCAAGATGCTCACTTGGATGCAGCACTCTCTTACTTAGGTCTCAGTCCCTCTGATGAAGAAAGACCAATTGTTACAAGTTTACGAGAAGAGGATATTAATGGCGCTTACACGTTAATTTTAGAATTTGATTCTCCTTTCATCCCGATTAATGTTTGGGAAGAAAAACAAGCAAAAATGACCAGCTATTTTGGCCCAGGAGTCGAGATAAAAATTACCCAGCCAACCGAAGATAAAATTGAGTTAGCGTTAGTTACTAGTCAATAGCCAATGGTCAATAGTCAATAGCAATAAATATTAATTATTGGCTATTGACTGTGCGATCGCCATAAATACTGTTTCTCACAATATCGCTGGATGAAAAAACGAGGCAAGCATTTTGCAATATTTTGCATACCATTAGACTAACGACTGTTGATCATTGACTATTGAGCATAAATCATTTTTCTAATCTGACTGCATACCACTGCAAATATTGACCAGTTCCAATATCTAACTCACAACTAGTATCGATGAGATATTGGACTTTAGCTTCCAAAGAATCAATATTTTGTAAATCTGGTGGTAAATCTTGAGTATCAATTGTTTGTAAAACTGTTTTCAGCTTTTCAAATAATGCTTGTGCTGTCAGAAATTGTTCTGGTTGATTAGTTTCTAACACCACAAAGTTATCTTGTTGATACATTAAAGAGTCTGGCATATCTGTACTTCAGTTAATTTAAATTTGTTTTTATAGAGAACTTTATACTCAATCAGGTTGGTTAAATAATTTTCTCTTGTATTTTGCCTTTATATATTCTAGGCACTAAAGTTAGAATTCCTTGAAAGCTTTATAGATATTTTGCATTACACATGATTTATTGAGATTGAAATCAGGAATTTTACTTAACTCTCAAGTTAATTACTCTCTCAAGAATAAAGTTTATTATACAACTTGATATTAGCCTCATGTAATTTGTGTAATTACCCATCAATTGAAATGGGTAAAATTTAGCCATATATATTAATACAGTCCAGAGATTGTGAAGTTTAGGGTCAGCTATTTTCCCGATAATATTTTGTAATTGGTGAAAAACTCATCAGTATGTGTCTAAAGTCACTTTAGAACTTAATTAGTATAGTGTAGATTTAAAGTTTTGCTCAAAATAGTAATTACACTTTATCACTAGGGAAATATAAACGTAAGACTTCCTTGCAAAGCCAGAACTAGCCAACTAAAAATTGCTTTTTCCTTTTCAGTAAATTGTCTATGAAACCAATTTATCTAAACTTTTCTTTGCTGAAGCTGATTAAATATTCTCTTTTCCGAAAAAATCTGATGGTGCAGTTAGAAAGCTTGGGGATAAAGTTTCTATTTTTGATGGAACTTTTATGCGATCGCAGTCCCAGTTGTCAGTCAGATAGATTGTGTCATCAGACATGCTAACTAACACTCTCTGGCCAGAGAAATTTAGACATACTGTACAAAATAGAGCATTGCTATACCGCCAACTTCTACTGCGGTCATAAACTTTCAGCCAGTTGCCTTCCAGTAATATTTACTGTCACAAAATCTTGCTTATTGGCTATTTTTTGTGTTATGCAGGTTTTCTCAAGTTTCCCCCTCGTCGATACTTTCATTTTCTGTGGAACGCAATTCATGTCAGGCTTAAGCCCATTTTCTCTTCCTAAACAACCTCCAGTAATTCTGGTGGCTGATGACGATAAAACCATCCGCCTGCTTTTGCGTGAAGCTATGGAACAAGAAGGCTATCGAGTTGTTGAAGTTGCAGACGGTAAGCAGTGTTTAGATGCTTATGAGACTGTCAAACCAGACATAGTATTGCTAGATGCAATCATGCCTGTAATGGATGGCTTTACTTGTTGTAAGCACTTGCTCCAAATTGCCAGAAATAATCTCATGTCAGCCCTGGCAGATCTTGATACTGACTCTGCTACAGGCAACACTGTTATTTCCAAATTATGGGAACGAACACCAATATTGATGATTACTAGTTTGGATGACGCAGAGTCTGTAGACCGTGCCTTTGAAGCAGGAGCATCTGATTATGTTACCAAGCCAATTCATTGGGCTGTTTTGCGCCAGCGTTTACGTCGTCTACTACAACAAGCGCAAGTATACAAACAGTTAGAGGCAGCAAACCTAGCTTTACAGCAACTCGCTAACGTTGATGGCTTAACAGGTCTTGCTAATCGCCGTCGTTTTGATGAATATTTGAATACGCAGTGGATAAATTTAGCACAGGAGGAATCTCCCCTTTCATTAATTTTATGTGATATCGATTATTTCAAATTTTATAACGATCAATATGGTCATCCAGCTGGAGATGTTTGTTTGCAAAAGGTAGGTACTGTTTTGAGCAAAAATGCACAAAAACATCACGATTTAGTAGCACGTTACGGTGGCGAAGAATTTGCAGTAATTATGCCAAATACTCACGCTTCTGGTGCATTTTATGTAGCTACAACTATGCAAGCTGGTGTCCAAAATTTACAAATTGCTCATGACGCTTCTGCTGTGAATGAATTTGTCACCCTGAGTATAGGGGTCGCTACCCTGGTTCCGACTTGGGAATCCTCTCCTTCAGATTTGATTGTAGCGGCAGATAAAGCGCTTTACACAGCAAAGGCAGAAGGACGTAATCGAATCATTCTCAGATGAAATAGTCAGGAAATCAAACTCATAATCCTGAAATTATTGGTATTAATCTGATTAAAAACGGCTATATAAAATTTGAATCCGATAAAAAAAGAAGCCTATTTTAGGCTTCTTTTTTAAGACTAGTATTGAAACTGGACTATTTCACAGTAACTTTACCACCAGCTTCTTCAATCCGCTTCTTAGCATCTTCAGCTGCATCTTTAGCAATACCTTCTTTAACTGCTTTAGGTGCAGCTTCTACTAAGTCTTTAGCTTCTTTCAGTCCTAGACCAGTCAATTCACGCACAATCTTCAGTACGGCAATCTTCTTGTCAGCAGGAACAGATTCCAAAATTACGTCAAACTCTGTTTTTTCTTCTACTGGTTCAGCAGCAGCACCACCACCAGCAGGAGCCGCAATAGCCACACCAACAGGAGCCGCAGCACTTACGCCAAAAGCTTCTTCAATTTGCTTAACTAATTCAGCAGCTTCTAGCAAGGTTAAGGATTTCAATTGTTCTAAAATATTGTCGGTTGTAGCAGACATTGATGTAACTCCGTAATGTTTGATTAGTTATTAGTGATTTGTCATTCGTCATTTGTGATTACCACCATTGACTCTTGACTCTTGACTAAAAAAGTCTAAAGAATGAAAAACTCAGTAAATAAACCACTTTTTCATATTTGGCTTATTTCACACTTCATACTTCATACTTTATTCAGCTGCACTTCCTTGTTCTTGTTCGGCCACAGCTTGCAAAGCACGAGCCAAACCACCTGGAACTTCGTTGATACCCACAGCAATTTTTGTAGCCAAAGCGTTGATAGCTCCAGCAATTTGACCCATGAGTTGTTCCTTGGATGGCAAGTCACCTAGAGCCTTAACATCTGCTTCTTTCAGCAGACGGCCTTCCATGACACCGCCACGCATTTCTGTCTTTTTGGTGGCTTTTTGGAAGTCTTGGTAAGCCTTAATTGCTGAAGAGAAATCTTCTTTGACTAACAAAAAGGCAGAAGAACCTTTCAGCAACTCGGACAGTGGTTGCCATTTTTCGTCCTCTTGAATAGCAATACCCATTAAGGTATTTTTTGTTACCTTACAAGTAGTGCCTGTAGGACGTAGCCGCCGCCGCAAATCTGTGATTTCAGCAACTGTTAGCCCTTGGTATTCAATTACCAGTGCCAAAGTTGACTCACTCAAAGATTGTTTGAGGTCAGCTACTATTTCTTGTTTGTTTTCTAACGTTCTACCCATATCGTTTCACCTCCAAGGGCAAAATCAGGATTTCCCTGTTTGTGTATTCTAGTTCTGACCTACCCAAAACAATAAACCCCGGCTTTTTAACCGGGGTTTCGCAGCAAAACTCTTGACGCTATAGCATCTACACTTTGTAAGTAATGCTTCAAGCAATGAGAGTTTTTACCTCGGCAGGATATTAAGCTATTTGCACCTGCTGTCTCCGGTTTGAACTATTTAGTTTTGTCATTAATCACTTGTCCTTTGTCCTTTGTTTTGACAAATGACGATGGACAAATGAAGATTGACTAAAAATTATGCAGCTTCGTTAAGTTTTAAATCCCGTAAAGCGGTGATATCAACTTTAATCGAAGGCCCCATAGTAGCAGATACATAGAAGCTCCGCCAATAACGACCTTTTGCGCCCGAAGGACGGTTACGGTCAATTGTTTCTTGCAACGCCTTCAGGTTTACTAACAAATCTTCTGGCGAGAAACCTGCTTTACCAAACATAACATGGACAATACCAGTACGGTCAGCCCGGAATTCTAATTTACCTGCTTTGAATTCTGCGATCGCACTTGCAATATCAAACGTTACTGTACCACCTTTTGGTGATGGCATCAAACCACGGGGGCCTAGTAATTTACCTAGTTTCGCTACCTGTGGCATAACATCTGGTGTCGCAATTAGTTTGTCGAAGTCCATCATGCCTTTTTGAATTTGGTCAATCAGTTCTTCGGAACCAACTATATCAGCACCAGCGTTGCTTGCTTCTGTGACTTTTTCACCTCTAGCGATAACTGCTACCCGGACAATTTGTCCTGTACCTTTGGGTAGCGCTACCGTTGTCCGCAATTGTTGGTCTGTATATTTAGGGTCAATTCCCAACCGGATATGTGCTTCTGCGGCTTCAGCAAATTTAGCTGTTGCTGTTTCTTTAAGTAGTGTTAAAGCGTCTAGAGGTAAGTATTCTCTATCTTCTATTTTTGCTTGCAGTTCCCGCAAGCGACGCGATACTTTTTTTGTCATTTTTTTCTCCTGGGGTTAGTGGCGAAGCCAAGCTTCTCCCCCGATAAATTTTTTTAGTAGTGAGTGCTGAGTGCTGAGTGCTGAGTGCGAAGTCATAATATTTTTCTTCTGCCTCCTGCCTTCTGCCTCCTGCCTTCTTTTACTATTCAGTAATGGTAACGCCCATATTTCTTGCGGTTCCGGCCACAATGTTCATTGCCGCGTCGATGTCGTTGGCGTTGAGATCGGGTAATTTAGTTTGGGCAATTTCCCGCAATTGTGCTTGAGTAATTGAACCAACTTTCTTCTTGTTGGGTTCGTTGGAACCTCTTTCGATTTTCGCGGCTTTGCGAATTAATACTGATGCTGGTGGGGTTTTGAGTACAAATGTAAAACTCCGGTCTTCATAAACCGAAATTTCTACAGGGATTACCATACCAGCTTGGTCTGCTGTTTTGGCGTTGTACTCTTTGCAGAACATCATGATGTTAACGCCATGTTGACCCAATGCAGGGCCTACTGGCGGTGCTGGGTTGGCTTTTCCAGCGTTCAGGGCCAGTTTAATGACCGCTACTACTTTTTTCGCCATTTGTATTTAGCTCTGTTTCTCTACCTGATTGAATTCCAATTCAACGGGTGTATCTCTGCCAAAAATCGAGAGCAAGGCTTTAAGTTTACTTCGCTCTGGACTGACTTCAATCACCTCGCCTTCAAAGTCCTTAAATGGGCCAGAAAGCACGATTATCTTATCACCTGTTGCCATATCAATTTTGACAACTGGCTCTTGTTCGGTGGTTTGTTTGAATATGCGCTCTACTTCTGAGTAACTCAGAGGTACTGGTTTAACGTGACCACGACCTTTGGCACTGCCACGTTTTTGTTCTGCTCCCACAAAGTTGATGACATGAGAGGTGTTACGCACTACCTGCCATGTATCGTCATTCAAGACCATCCGTACTAGCACATAACCAGGAAACACTTTTTCTTCTGTGTGCTGGCGACTGCCATCTTTCCGGATTTTTACTGCTGGTGTGTGGGGGATTTCGACTTGAATTATTTTGTCTGCTACGTCAAAGGTTTGGATGCGTTGTTCCAAGTTGGTTTTGACGCGCTTTTCACAGCCGGAGGCTACTTGTACTGCATACCACCGCGCTTCTTTTAGCGCTGCTTCTGCTGTTTCCTCTGACTGCAAATTTGAGTTAAGTGGGTCGTCTGTTGCAAAAGTCATCAGAACACCTGTTTTGCTGCCCAAGCAAACAATCCATCCACCAAATAAATCAAAGATGCGGAGAGTGTAACCATTAACAGCACGGCTGCTGATTCGCTCACTAGCTGTCTGCGACTTGGCCAAACTACCTTTTCAAGTTCTTCTTTCGTCCCTTGAATAAAGTTTTGTACGTTTAGCCCACCAGTGTTTTCAGGCATTTCAGCTTCAGTTTTTTTCGCCACTGTTGTTTATCCCCCCGTTTCTTGTACAGCTGTATGTTGCTAATTTTTATCTTACTTTTACAGCTTTGATTCCATCCTGCTGATTTGCAGCAAAAAATCTCTCAATTATCAAACAATTATACCCGAAATCATCAGCACTAACTACATTGAGTAGAAGTGCTATTGTTTCGGGTTGTATTTTTTGCTTGCGAGCGCGCCCTGGAGGACTTGAACCCCCGACATCAGGTTTTGGAGACCTGCGTTCTACCAACTGAACTAAGAGCGCACAGGTTGGTTTGGATTCGGTGATTGCGTTGAACTTTTATTTAGTTTAACGCAATTTGCGATTCTTATTGTACATGATTTTTGTCGGGGAGACAACTTAGCGGCAAAAGCCGCTTGTTAACTGAGATTTCTCTCATACCCTGAGCAAAAAATTACAAAGGGCGGTCGAAACGCTGTTTGATCCGGGTAGCTTTACCAACGCGATCGCGCAGATAGTAAAGTTTAGCACGACGTACTTTACCACGACGGATGACTTTGATGCTATCGATGCGTGGAGAGTGCAGTAAAAATACACGTTCTACGCCTACCCCTTGAAATACGCGGCGAACGGTAATAGTTTCGTTAATACCGCCGTTGCGTTTAGCAATGACAACGCCTTCGTAGGGTTGCACACGGTATTTCTCGCCTTCTTTGATTTTCACGCCGACTTTGATGGTATCGCCCACATAAATGTTGGGCAAATTAGATTTTAGTTGTTCCGCTTCAATGGAACGGATGATCTCTTGAGCGTTCATAGCCTATCTGGTGAAAAACTCACAATCATCCATAATAAATCGAGAATCTGCTTTCAGTCTAGTGATATGTGAGATTTAAAATTTTTAACCGAGCCGCCATATCTAAAAATGAAAGCTATATTGCATAAAGCTTGCTACAGGTGTGATGTTTATGAAATTTAGCGTTGTGATCACTACCTATAACCGCGTAAGCTTACTACGCCGAGCCGTTGATTCTGCTATCAACCAGACAATTCCTTGTGAGGTGATTGTAGCTGATGATTGTTCCGCTGATGACACGCAAGCCTACGTAGAAAGCTTAGGTAATAGAGTAATTTACCATCGCCATGAGGTCAACAAGGGTCATGCAGCTACGGTAAATACAGGAGTCAATCAAGCCAGTGGCGACTGGATTAAGTTTTTAGATGATGACGACTATTTGGCAACTAATTGTATCGAAGAGATGGCAAAGGCGATCGCTCTTTGTCCTAGTGCAGTGATTTGCTCTTGTGTGGCGGCTCAAGTAGATGAACATGGAGTAGAACTGAGTCGCACTCCTCAACTTGGTAATGGTTTAGCTTTTTCCGTTCCCCAAGCAGATATTCACTACGGGATGCTTTTGGAATTATTGCCTTTTGGTACACCTGTACAAGTAGCTTGTAGTCGTGATGCTTTTTGTCAAACAGATGGTTGGGATTCACAACTTGATGCTAACTGTGATGACATAGATTCTTGGCTACGCATTGCTCAATTCGGTGATGCGATTTACTTGAATCAATGTTTAGCTTATCGGACAATTTGGCCGGGTGCTTATAATCATAAATTCTCTGTATCTAAGCGGCTAGATACCAATATTTTGATTAAGGAAAAAATTTATGCTTTAGTTAATGAAAAGCATCGTCATGATCTTCCCAAAATAGAAGATATCAAAAAATATCTCATATTACATTGGGCTTTTGTAGAACTGAAGCAGAAAAATGTTCCAGACTTTTTGATGATGTTGAATAAATCTGCATTTTCAACAATGGCATGGAGAACTTTTTTAACTACTGTTTTTTTACGCCGCTTGCACTTTCAAAGTAAACTTATCCGCAAGATTGTCTTGTATTAAATTGATAACCAAATAATTTAAAATCACAGTACGAATAGAATTCGCAGCATTTTTATGAAGATATAGCCACGATTTCTACTCGCTTAAAATCACTAAAATTATGCTAATTTATTAATCGCGTTTATTTAGTAATACTTGTTCTTCCATTTATCTAACTTGGCTAATGTTTGCTTTAGCAACCCAAAATCTAGTATGTCATGTAGCAGTGTATAAAAACACGGAATAATAAACAGGGTCAATACAGTTGCTAATGACAAACCAGAAAAAACAACAACACCCAATGGTTGCAGAAACTCTGAGCCTTCACCAATTCCTAATGCTAAAGGGAACATACCTAAAACGGTAGTAATAGTAGTCATAAGTACAGGACGCAACCGTTGTGGCGCAGCTTGTAAAATGGCAGTTTTGCGGTCAATGTTGTCTCGTTCCCGAAGTTGATTGGCTAACTCGACCATAATGATGGCATTGTTCACCACAATACCAACTAATAAAACGGCACCTACTATCACGGTTGCACCAATGGCAGTTTTGGTAATATAAAGCCCGAAAATTCCCCCGGCTAGTGCTAACGGAATGGTAAACATAATTACCAATGGGTCAATGAGGGAATTGTATTGCACTGCCATAACTACAAATACAAGGAATGTGGCTAATCCACCTAATAGTTGTAGTGAGCTTTGCAATTGTTGGTTTGATTCAGCGGCGGCGCTGGGTAAAACACTCACACCTTCTGGCAATTCGAGGTTATCTATTACTTGTTTCACCTGAGTGATGGCTTGACTTAAACTAGCGCCCTCGTTTAAATTCCCCGCTAGGATGACAACTTGGCGCTGGTTGATTCGCTGAATTTCGCCAGGCGCTTGCCCTTCAACAATTCTCGCAACATCACTCAATCGGACTTGGTGATTATTGTCTACAAATAACGGCAGTCTTTCTAATTGAGACGGTGCTTGAACTGCTGTTTCATTCAACTTTACGCGTACATCTACTAAGCGGTTGCCACGTTGTAACTGTGTGGGGATGCTACCCTCTAGAGCAGTCTGAATGGTATCGCCAATATCTGTAGTAGTTAAGCCTAAAGCTGCAACACGCTCCCAGTCTGGCAAGATTTGAATTTCGGGTTGTCTTTCATCAGCATCGGGACGGAATCTAGCAAGGGTGGCTTGCTCTTCTAAAGCTGCTAAAACTTGACGACCAGCTTGTTGTAAATTCTCTGGGTCGTTACCTTGTAAAATCACGTCAACATCAGCACCCCGTACAGGAGAGTTATTCAAAATCAAACCCCGCACTTGTCCGGGTGAAAGGCGCAGACGAATTCCGGCTAAGTTTAATTTGTCAAGTTCTTGGGTAACTCGTTCAACATAAGCTTCGACATCTGTACCAGATTTTAAGCTAATGGTGCTGGAACCGCGTAAGGGGTTGGCGTTGGTTGTGTTACCAAATAAGGCTCCACCAGCAGTGGAAAAGATATATTCTGTTTCTGGCTGCTGGCGGAGAACCTCATCTACGGCGCTCATGACTTTGAGGTTAGTGTCTAAGGGTGTTCCGGGAGGAAACTGAGCATTTAAGTTGACTTGTCCTGTACTAATTCTAGGGAGGATTTCTTGGGGAATTTGCGGAGCCATCCACAGACTACCACCACCAAAGAAGAGGAGGGCGATCGCCACTGTCATGAATCGCCAGCGTAATATCATAGTTAAAAAGCCGCCATATCCCCTGGTAGCAGCATCAAAGCGGCGATTAAATTCTCGCAATAGCCAAAATTGATTTAAACGGCTAGAAAACTTCCATCCTAGTAAGCGAGATGCCATCATGGGGACAACGGTAACGGCAATGACAATTGAAGCCGCTACGGAAAAGCTAATAGTTAAAATTAATTCATTGAATAGCAGGGCGATAAACCCACCAATGAGCAAAAATGGCAATACTGCAACCAAGTTGGTGCTAGTAGAAGCTATTAATGCTGATTCGACTTCTCGACTACTTTGTTCTGATTGATTAATTAGTTGCTGTTTATTCAACTTGCTTTTAGCTGTTTTACCGGGGGTCATTCCCGCACCTTCAGCAATGTTCTCCAACATCACGATGGAGTTATCAACTACAATACCTACACCCAAAGCTAAACCACCCAAACTAAAAACGTTAATAGATAAACCAAATAAACCCATTAAGATAATTGCGGCTAGGGTGGCTAAGGGGATAGCCAGGACAATAATCAAAGTTTGTCTGATGGAACCGAGAAATAATAAAACTGCGATCGCTGCTAATGCTGTCCCAATTAACCCGGAACTTGTAACATTAGAAATAGAATTACGAATAAACTTTGATTCATCTAAAGTAGCAGTAATTACTGTCCCTTCAGGAATTACACCAGACTGCCGCAGTTCTTCTACACGCTGTTTCACTCCATCAACCACGTTGATAGTATTGGCATCTGGTTGTTTTTGAATACTGACTTTTACTGCTGGTTCACCATTGAGGGAAACAAAAACTCTTTGTTGTTCTGAACCGTCGATAATTTCGGCAAAGTCTCGCAGATAAACACGACGAGTGGGGACTGAGGTTTGAGTATTATTGCTAGATGAAGATACTTTAAATGATAAATCTCTCAGTTCCTCAGCACTCCGAAAGCGACCCACAGTCCGAGTTAATGGTTCAGAATTCTGTCCTAAAATTCGACCACCGGAAATATCTTGGTTGCGGTCTCTCAATTCATCTAAAACATCCGTTAAACCTACACCCAAAGCTTGCAATCGATTTAAATCAAGATTGACTCTAACTTCTTCTGGCACTCCTCCCGATACGTCTACCCCGGCTACACCAGGGACAACACCTAGTTCACGGGCTAGTTCTTCTTCGGCAAACACCCGTAAATCTACACCTTCTAAGGTCGGTGAAGTTAAAGCTATTTCATAAACAGGTAACTGGGAAGGATCTACTTTAAATATGCGTGGTGCTTCTAGGGTGTCTGGTAAAGTACCTCTAGCTCGGTTAAAGGCCGCAGTAGCATCGTTTAAGGCTTGGTCAATATTGCCCCCTGGTTGAAAGTACAAATCCAAACTGACTTGTCCTTCACGGGTTTGAGAAAAGACTTGTAATACACCTTCTGTAGCGGAAAAGGCTTCTTCTAAAGGCTTTGTGACTTCATCAATTGCTACTTCTGGCGAAATGCCTGGTGCTTGTATTCGCACACCAATCCGAGGATAGGTAATTGATGGTAGTAAATCTACTGGTAATTTGACTATAAAAAATACACCCATCACGATTACCGCAAGGGTAAGCATGAGGGTACCGATATGTTGACGGATGGAAATGGCGCTGATACTAAATCCGCCGCTTTTTTGGACTTGCTGCATGACTATGATTGCACTCCAAATCTAAATTCTTAATTTCTAGTTCTGCGCGGTGTCGAATTTGATTCGCCTGTTTCGGAAAGAATCGAAAGACGTACCGGGTTGCCATCTTTTAATGGTCTACCACTGCGAACTACATAGCGCTCTCCTGGTTGCAAACCAGATAAAATCTCCACTTTGCTATCAGCTTTTTTGCCCAAAGTGACGGTACGTGCTTTTACAGTTGGTTTGCCTTGGTTATCTGTAACTACAAATACAGTGCTATTTGTATCATTATTTGCTGTTTCAGACCCAGAAGGTTGTTTTGCTGATTTTTGAATAGCGGTTTGCGCGACTACAACTTGCGGTTGTGTTTGATTTTCAAAATTAACTCTGGCTAATAGTCCGCTACCAATATTGCTGTTACTGTTGGGAACTTCCACTTCTACTGGTATCAGGCGAGCAGTCGCATCGGCGGTGGGAGATATGCGTATAACTCTGCCAGTTAATGCTTTTTGGGGAAAGGCATCTAAGCGTACTTGTACAGATTGTCCAAGTTTAATTTTTGCTAGTTCCAATTCCGAAACTTGCACAACTACTTTGACTCGGCTGAAGTCACCAATTTGTATAACTTCGCCGCCTGCTTGCAAAAGATTACCTGGTTCTGTAACTTTGCTGGTAACGACACCATTGATGGGGGAAATTAATCGGGAATAGGAACGGCGTTCTTTGGCTTGGGCGACTACTGCTTGTTGCGCTAAAACTCTACCTTGGGTAGCGGCGACGGCTTGTTGTTCTGTGCGGACTTGCTCTGTTGCAGCCCGCAAGGCTTGGGCGGCTGTTTGGGCTTGAGTGCGTGCTTGTTCGGCGGTTTGTTGGGCGATCGCACCTTGTTGGTATAATTGCTGTTGTCTTTGAGAGTCGGCTTGAGCTTGCACCATCTGTAAGCGCAGTCTTTCCACTTCTGCACGCGCATTACTTACCTGGGTTGCGGCTCTGGCTACATCGGATTTTTGGGCTGCGAGTTCGGCTTCGGCTTGTTTTAATTCTGTCATCAGCAAGGTATCATCTAACTGTCCGATGTTTTGCCCTTTTTTGACAATACTACCTACATCTACGTTTAAAGATAATAGCCGCGCTTCTATTTGCGATCGCAGTGATACGGTACGGAAAGGAATTGTTGTACCTGTATACTCTGGCTGTTTTTCGAGTGTATCTGTACGGGCGATCGCTACATCTACAGGTGTTGTACTACCACTTTCTTTACTACCACGTTGCGATTGAGCTTCGGCTGCTTCTTTAGGTAGAGAAGCACAACTAGCAGAAAGTACTCCTGTAGTTAATAAGCAAGCAAATAATGATATGAATTTTCCTGTTTGTCCCTGGGGAAATATCCTTTTGTTTGTTGGTTTCCCTGTGTCAATCTTGGCGATTAAATCTAACTGGCTATTCATCACTGGGATTGGAGGTATGTAGGTTTGCTGTTTCATCGATTTTTGCGGTTGTCCGTTGCAAATCATTTATTTTGCTTATATAAAAATTTTTCCAAAAATAGCAGCCTTTTACACCCAAGCCATTCTGTATATATGTCTCTAGATAGACGCATTGATGATAAATTAATGTTGATATATATCTTCTTGTGTCAATTTTTACTACCTTTTCTACATGAAAGTTTCAAAAAAATATCCTGTCTGCTAGTGCAGATTTATAACGATTTTATCTACGATAGAATTAAGACTAAGGCATGTTTTACTCATATCTTGACCATAAAGCGTAGACATGAGAATTTTAACAAATCAAATTTGGCGCTAATTTATGCCTGAATTTTGGCATTAGCATTGGTGAAATAACGATATTTAGTTTTACTAAGTATACCTAATATATACTAGCAAAGCTGCTAAAAAAGCAATCGGCAAGTCTGAGTATTTATGAGATATATTAAAAAATCTAAACCGTAATTGTCTTTTGTCACCATGTAGTATATGTACAAACGCTATTTTTAGAATAGGCGAGGACAATAACGCGTGACATCACCGCTAAGACTGACTCAAACCGCTAACGAAGCCGAAATTACAGAATTTTTCCAAAAATCAGCCGGTCAGTGGCGTTCAGAAAGACGCTACTATACTCTGCCAGAGGGCGAAACGAAAGAAATGGTGAGTCTGATCACCATTCGCTTTTTAGAAACAGGATGTGCTGAGTTGCAAAAGTTGGCGCAATTGCACAATTTACCTGAGACGGTTAATTTAATCTGTGGTGCAGAAGTACTGTGGAATAGTACTGATATACTAAAAAATAGACAAGATTCTCAAGGCTCGACATTATTTGGTGCATTAGGAAATATTTTGTACCGCGATCGCGGTTTTGCCACATCCAAACCAATCACCGCCGAGTATCATTTTCCTAATTCAGAAACTTTGTGTTTGCGAACTGAGTACAACGGCTCAGTATTTGAGGAAGAATTAAAGTTAATTGGGAATAAATATCGCACCAGACAAACAATTATCTCTCGCGCTGGTGAACAGTTAATGATTGGTCAATATTTAGAAAAGCGAATTGACTAAACCGTAAGAAACAATAGGGAATAGATATTATTGTCTGTTCCCTGTCAATATGTTTTGTTTTAAAAACTAGGTGAAAGCGATCGCACTTCCATATTCAACACTTGCTCTTGCAACAGTATGTAAATCTAAGAGCAACGCTCATTTATTAAATAATTTGCACTAATTTTTTAAACAATTATTTATTAGATTAGTAATGTTGGGTTTCCTTGCGTCAACCCAACCTTGTATCTGAACTGTATTAACCTACAATTTGCCACCAACCAAAAGCGGGGCCGATAAAACGAATAGTTACCCAAGCGACAACCATACCGACAATCCCAATCCAGGCTCCGCGAGTAGTCCAAGCCACAAATAATTCAGATTGGCGTTTGGTGATGGGAACCCAAGATAATATGCGCTCATCTTGACCGTATTTTTCTCCCAGAGTTTCTTTGCGACGTTTTGCTTCACCCATAATTAGCAATTCAAAATTCAAATTAGTTTGTGTGTCTTATCCCAGAGATGCGATCGCATCTCTAGTCCAATTGATGAAGTTCTAAATGTAAGCACAAGCTGATAATAGCGTTTGGTCAGATGCGATCGCTATCCGTTGACAAAATGTAAATAGTTATAGCAGCAGTTTAGATATGTTAGGACAGTTTGAAAGCTTGAATGCTAGGAATAGTAAGACTTTTCCTCTTACCTTCTGCCTTCTGCCTCCTGCCTCCTGCCTTCTACTATATTCCTCATTTAAGCCGAATCTTCTTCATCGGGGTTGGCGAATAAACTAGGGTCAAGATAGTTAATGCGTGCTAGAGGGCTAAGTGCTGCGAGGATTTGGGAACCATAGCTACGGTTAATAACTCGACTGTCGAGCAATGCTACTACACCTTGATTTTCGCGTACAGGGGCGATCGCGCGTTGTAGTTCATTTAAAGCTGCCGGGAGTAAGTATACCCGAAACCAATCTTGATGCGATCGCTTGTAGTGAGCTACCCTTCCAGCCACTAGGGGATTTTCTAAAGACGGTAGAGGTAAAGTCGCAATAATTAATAGATGTGGCGCAGGTAAAACATGTTGATGTTCTCGCCAATATTCCCAACCACTAATTAAAATACCGTTTTCATCTAAACAAGTTTTTTCTACTTGTACCCGTGTACCAAACTCTGAAGCCAAAATTGCACCGACTTGCGCCTTGAGTGGGACATCTCCTACCAAAACAACTGTTAATCCTGGCGCTGTCGCACTTAAACAAAGTAAGGTGCGAACTTTGTGAATAAAGGCTGGCTGAAATTCTGGTGTATTCGGTAAAGGTAACTGATGGGGTACATATAATTGAATCGCTTGAGCTTGACTATCTGAAGAGAACCTCAGACAAGTGACATCATCCAAACCCAAACGCTGACGAAATACAGGCGCTTCCGTTTCTGGTTCTAATGCACTACCAATTAAAACCACTGGCTGTCGTTCCCAAATCGGGGACAGTATTCCAGCTAATTCAATCGGGGCGTAATGCAAAGAAAATAAACCTTGGCGACGCGCAATAGTAGTCCAAAAAAGATGTGGTGGCTGATTTAGAGGAGTATTTTCATGAATGTATTGAAATTGCTGCCAGAAATTTTGCCAAACATGAGGAATAACCTCTAAGTCTAATTGAGCAAAAAGACCATGAATAATTTCTGCTTCTGGCTGGGAGATGAGATAACACTCATAAGGATTAGCTGGGTGCTGGAAGACTTCTTTTGTGAGTTGTGTTCTAGCAGAACGAATTGCTTCAACTTGGTGAGGACAAGCCAGTATAAGTTCTTCCCAGTCTTGAGGTTGCACATCTTGAATTAGTTGATGACGTACCCAATCTTCTAAATCATCTACACCATCAATAATTGTGGGAATACCTGGGGGAAAAGTTTCAGAAGATGTTAACTGTCCTTTTAACCAAGCTTCTGGAGAAGTTAGGAGTAGTCCTTGAAACCCAGAATTAGGCCAAGCGTTACCTGTTCTGATTGGCTTTTGAACTTGTAACCACTGTTGTAAGCGGGGAATTTCTACTTGCAACAGACGTTGTTGCACAGTTTCTGGAGCAACAATAGTAACAGGGCCTTGCCACATCAATGCTGATGCGACAAAACTAGTGCGATATCGCCCTTGATAGCCACAAGCCGCCCCAACTTGAATTAAAGCACTACGTCCTAGACGCAAGGCGCGGGCTACCAACCTTGCCATCGTCAAATGATGAGGCCAGGAAGGGAACCCCGCCTGCGATCGCAGGAAGTTATGTAGTGACAAATGAACTTCTGCCTCAATCACACGCTTTTAATCCCATACAAAGTGATTTTTACTTCCATTAGCCCCATTTCTATTATTCAGTTATCAGTTATTAGACTGATAACTGTTCACTGTTCACTGTTCACTGATTAAATTATGCCAACTTACACAGGAATTTCTAGCGATGCGTTCAGGCATCCACTTGACCGCCAAGCTGAACAAGCTTTACGAAATTTACCAGGGTTTGAGTTAATTGCCCGTAAATTCATGGAGTTTGTCTACGAACGCCCGCAGTTAGTCTATCTAATGGGTAACACCATCCAAGTAGGGCCGCGACAATATTCCACTATTTACCAGATATTTCGGGAATGTGTGCGGGATTTGGATGTTTACCCAGAACCTGCACTGTTTGTCTCACAAAATCCCCAAGCAAATAGCTATGCTTTGGGGCAAGAAAATCCTTACATTGTTATCAATACAGGCATACTAGACTTACTGGAGGAAGTCGAAATTAGGGCGGTGTTAGCCCATGAACTGGGACATATTAAATGTGGTCATACTATTTTAATTCAAATGGCGATGTGGGCGATGAGTGCTGCTTCTGCCCTAGGTGAATTGACCTTTGGCATTGGTAATTTCGTTACCCAAGCCTTAATTTATGCCTTTTTTGAATGGCGGCGAAAAGCTGAACTGACAGCAGATCGCGCCGCCTTGTTAGTAATTGATGACATAAATCCTGTGATGTCTTCGATGATGAAGGTATCGGGTGGAAGTAGCAAATATGCCCATGAATGTAGTTTACAAGAATTTATCCACCAATCAGAAAATTATCAAGCACTGGATGAAGATGGACTGAATCAAATATATAAGTTCTTGATCTACAATGGCGCTCAGGGCATGATGTTAAGCCATCCCTTTGCTGTAGAGCGTATACATTATTTAAGGGAGTGGGCAGTATCAGAAGAATATCAGCAAATTCGCCGAGGAAACTATCAGCGATCGCCAGCCGAAGGTGCAGTAAATGTTGCATCAGAAACTTCCGCAAGTGAAGCAGAAAATTTGCGGCGGCAAATTGAAGAATTACAACAAGAAATTAACAGAATGAAAAGGTCTCAGTAGCTTTGAGGGTGGGTATGATTATGCCCATCCTCAAATAATTTATTTTTATTTACAATTAATGATATTGTTCGTAACATACATAACATTATCTTATTAGTTTTTATCCTCAAATGATCATTTTTTCAGTAGAGGATTTTTACCTGCTGATCTAAATATAAATTTTCTGTAGCGTGATTTATTTTTTAAGATTCCTTTATCTCCGATAATACTTTTTAGGGGTGCTTGGTAGAGATAAATATTCAGCAAAAACTTATCTTCTGCATTCTGCTGTTATGCCTTCTGGACATAGGCTGCAAAATCATCTAAGCTACCATCTGTTTGTGAATGTTCAACATCCAAGATTCAAAACTTTGGTTTGAATCTTGCCTAACTAAGTCTGAGCATGAAATTTCGTTTAGGCATTTCTCAACATGGTAATTAAATTTCCTAAATGGCTATTTTTGTTAGCTAATATTCTTTTCCTTGGCATATTTATGCCTGGGATTGCTTTAGCTACGCCTCTACAAATTCATGCTAATTCTAGTGTGATTTCTGCCCAAACTTACAAAGCTGCAATCAACTTAGCATATTCGGAAACTGATTTTACTCCCCAAGAACGTCAACAACTCCAAGGTTTACGTCAACGCCGCAACAAAGAAATTAGTACTATCTTAAGTTCATTCCAACGTGAAAAACTGAAAGAACAATTGCAGGCGGGTCATAATATTTATCAAGCCATAGAGGGTTTAGATTTACATCCCGATCAGCAAAGTATGATCAAAGCTGTGATGCAGTTATATCACTTAAAAACGAAGACCATTTTATCTCGGTATTCTCTACAATTAGGACAAGAATAGATGTTGTCTTTGACCACTAATTTGTAGTTTTATAGTTGTGTTAATAGCTGCATCAATAAAAAGCGATCGCTCTCTGGATTGGGCAGGCGATCGCTTCCCCTCAAATATCGCATATCTCCCTTTTGATTTCCAAAGACTGCTGGTACCTAAACCGATTAAGGATTTACAGGTGGATGTTGTAGTGATGAACTCGGAAGTTGGTGTTCAAAACTCGAAACTTCGTGCTTGGAACTCGGAAGTTGGTGTTCAAAACTCGGAAGTTGGTGTTCAAAACTCGAAAATTTGTGCTTAGAACTCGAAATTTTATGCTTGAAACTTAGAATTTGGTGTTCGCGCCCACTTGAGCGCAGCATCTATAATTAATCTTGCCCTCTGAGAGTTCGTTACCATGTCGGAAGAAGATATCCGTGCCGCCAGGCTGGAAAAAGTAGACCAGATTAAGCAGTTAGGGGGTAATCCATACTCCTATCGTTGGGAATCTAGCCATCACGCCGCCCAATTGCAAGAAAAATTTGCTGATTTAGCCAGTGGCGAAGAAGTCGATTTAGAAGTTGCGATCGCCGGTCGCATTATGGCGCGGCGTGTTTTTGGTAAGTTGGCATTCTTCACCTTGCAAGACGAAACTGGCAACATACAGCTTTATCTGGAGAAAAATCGCATCCAAGAAAGCATGGCAGAGATTGATGCTGATGCTTTCAATCACCTCAAGCAACTCACAGATGCAGGAGATATTCTAGGCGTTAAAGGCACGATTAAACGGACTGAAAAGGGCGAGTTATCAGTCTACGTCAAACAATACACCATCCTCACAAAATCCCTACTGCCTCTACCCGACAAGTGGCATGGATTAACTGATATTGCTAAACGCTATCGTCAGCGCTACGTTGACTTGATTGTTAACCCCGAAGTCCGGCAAACTTTTCGCCGTCGCGCCCAAATTACCGCAGGTATTCGCCGCTATTTAGAACAGCGAGATTTTCTCGAAATTGAAACGCCAGTTTTGCAAAGTGAAGCTGGGGGTGCAGATGCACGTCCCTTCATTACTTACCACAACACCCTAGAAATGGAATTGTATCTGCGAATTGCCACAGAACTCCATCTCAAGCGGTTGATTGTCGGTGGTTTTGAAAAAGTGTTTGAAATGGGACGGATTTTCCGCAACGAAGGAATTTCCACCCGCCATAACCCTGAATTTACCACAATCGAACTTTACCAAGCCTACGCCGACTACAACGATATGATGGCATTGACGGAAGGTATTATTACCACCGTCGCCCAAGAAGTTCTCGGCACATTGCAAATCACCTACCAAGGCGAAACTGTAGATTTAACACCACCTTGGCGACGGGTAACAATGCACGATGTTGTCAAAGAAAGCACAGGCTTAGACTTTAATGCTTTTTCAACCTTGGAAGAAGCCAAAGCCGCAGCTAAAAATGCAGGAATTCCAGGTGTAGATGAAGCCCAAACCATCGGTAAAGTACTGAATTTAGCCTTTGAAGAAAAGGTAGAAGCAAATTTAATTCAACCTACCTTTGTCATTGACTATCCTGTAGAAATTTCACCACTGGCAAAACCGCACCGTTCTCAACCTGGTTTGGTAGAAAGATTTGAGTTATTTATAGTGGGACGCGAAACCGCCAACAGCTTCTCAGAATTAACAGACCCCATCGACCAAAGAGAACGTCTAGAAGACCAAGCCGCCCGTAAAGCCGCTGGTGATTTAGAAGCCCAAGGCGTAGATGAAGATTTTCTCACAGCGTTGGAATATGGAATGCCACCTACAGGCGGTCTAGGTATTGGGATTGATCGGTTAGTAATGTTATTAACTGATTCTGCCAGTATTCGAGATGTTATTGCTTTCCCCTTACTCAAGCCAGAAAAATCAGAAGCATCCCCAGAATCAGCAAGTTAAAAAAAACGCAATTTATTCAGAGAATAACCTGTAATAACGCACGATCCTATGTTATTACAGGTTTTTTATGTAGACTAAATCCGCACCACAAGTTTAATTTCCTCAAGTTGTTGCTGTAGCCAAGCAGCAAACAAATCCCTGAGTATTTTACAGCGCAGTACTTCATCTAAATGAGGCTGAATAATTTCTTCAACCCAAATTAGATGAACTCCTTTTTGTGTGAGAATTGGCTTGATAATCTTTGGTGGATGGGCAGTAAAAACATACGCTGCAATCTCTGGAATAAAATCGCCACGGCATCGTATCCCACAATATCCACCAACACGGCGTAATTCAGGTTCTTTTATGTATTGTTGAGCAATATCTGGGAAAGATATTTTATTTTCTTGGACTGCATAAAATAGCTGCCAAGCTAAGTCTTCGTCATCTAAAACAACTTCATAAGTGATAGATTTAACATAATCAAGTTGATGTGTAAAAAAGAAAGGTTCGACTTGCTCTGCTAAGAGATGATGAGCTAACTTTGCCGAAAGTAGAGAAATTTCTACTACTTCTTTAAACTCATTGAGAGAAAGATAATGTTTTTCTAGCCATATTTCAGTATCTTTAGCTTTGACAAGTTTTTTTAGTAACCGCATATTATCGGCTGCCTGTTGAAGCTCTCCGGGCTGAATTTTTATCCCTGCTTGATCAGCAGCATCAGTAATAATCTTTCGAGTAGCGATCGCTTCAATCATATCGGGAAGCTGACAAGAAAGCTTCATTTGATACAATATATCTTCAGGAGAAATAATGAAAATATTAGTCATTAATTAATTCCTATTTTTTTCAAAAAATACTCCCTTCTGTCCAAGAATTAGTTATGAGTATTAACGAAATTGAGTAAATCTTTTAAACTATTATGTTCATAGCTTAATTGCAAGTCGCATATTACAATATCAGAATCTTGAATATCAGCAGTTTCTTGTTGAGAGATATTGTTACGTTGTTTTGTAGACAGTCCCATTTGTTTAAGTAAACGACTAATATGACGTTCGGTAATTTTAATTCCCATTTCATTTGCTAAATGCTTACTTAACCATTGCGCTGTCCAGTTTTGGAATGGATAGCCATATTCATGAGGACTATGAGTTACTAATTCTTTCAAGCGTGCAATATACTGGTCATTAACACTCTTTGGCCTACCTATTTTCTGTTCCTGCCATTGGTGAGCTAATCCAGCTTTTGCCACACCACTCCAATATCGCGCCATGTGGTAAGAACAGCCTAATATTTGGCAAATTTTGCTTGGAGATTTACCTTGATCTGCCAATAACATAATTTCGATTCGACGACGGTATTCGGGTTGTAAACTTGCTTGGAGATTTTTCAGCAGAACTTTTTGCTGAAAAGGTGTTAAAAACTTACTAATATTAACGTTATAGTTGTCAAAATCTTGAAATTGGTTAATTTCATGTGACATAGATATTAAAAACCTCATCCAACTAGAAAAAGCAATCCAAATTGGCGTTTTTGGCGAAAATGAAGTGATAGGCTAAAGAGAAAAATTGTTGATTTATTTTTAATAACTTCAATCTTAGTAAAGTACTTTGATCAATCACAGCCATAAATAGGAGTAAAGTTGATTATGGGGATTTGATTTTATTTATATCTTTAGAAAGATTTAAATTTATAGTTTTCTATTAATCAATCAGGAAGTTAGATGATTCAATAAATTTTGTGTCTAAAAAAAGTCCTTAGTCTAAAGTAAGTACTTAAAGCTAAGGACATTTATTAAAGGCTAACAATCATAATCATGCAATTAATCTATGTGTATCACTGATTAAGTTTGAGAATAGGCTAATTTAAAGGTATAAATAGCTCTATTTTCCAATAAGTCATGATGATAATGGTGCGTAGATATCGTGAGAGTTGGAATTCAGATAAGGATGTTGTAATTTAATGTCATATAAGGCAAATTGCTTCTGAATTAAAGCCATACGATTGCCTTTTGATTCATCTCCTTGTTGCCAAGCTTCAACTAAAGCGTTGGTCACAATTTGACAACGGTTGATGCCAAAACTTTCTTTTTCCGAGAATTTATGATTTGGTTCTTCCGCAAGTGCAAGTCCTGGAGCGAGTGATTTTGTAAACAGTGGGATTTCTTCTCGAAAATACGGTTTATAGTTGACATAAATATCTTGCAACACTACTTTAATAACTGAATATTGAGTTTTGCCAAAATAAAGTACTGCTGTATCGTAGCGATCATAGTCTGAGGGATTGTAGAGCGCTTTAAAAGTAAAAGGAATATATATAGTGTTTAATTGCTGAGTGAGGCTGCTCATAACTGCAACTGCACCTTCAGGACTTAAATTAAAGTAAACACGTACAAGCGGTGAATTGATCGCAGTCTCAGCATGACTTGATAATCCAGCATTGCCAACCGCCATATAAAAACCATTCTGCACTAAATTACGTGGCATCTTGACAGCAACAATATCTCCAGCGATCGCATTTCGTTCTATATCTCGAAGATGGCGATCGCGTTCTATATGCAAAGTCAAGCCACTTTTTTTCACCACCAGAGAGCGATCGTTTTCTTCCACTACAACTTGCCAACCTGGATCAAAGTAGCCTATACCTTTATTGGACAAGTGTAATTGCTCATAAAACGCCACATCTACTCCAAGATAAGTATTATTCTCTAAATTCTTGGGCATTGTCGAATCCATGAGATTTATATCTAAAGACAGAGCAGTTCGACTAGCGCCGTTATAGTAAATCCCATAGAGAAAGTTGCACAATTGTGAATTCAAAAACTTGTGCTGAAGATTTAAAGGTAATTTTTGAAAGCGTTCCACTGCTTCATCAGGCAGTTTTAATGGTTTGTAATTGGGATGATAAATACAAAAATTAGGTTGAATCTGAATCTTAGTAACGATATCTTCCAAAATATTTAATAAGGCTTGACTCAAATTATTGTCAGGTTGTAATATAAGTGAGTTTAGCAATTGCATAACTTTCTATTTTTAATTAAAACTACTTTTCAAAATAGAAACTAAAAGCTAGACCTCTAATATAGAATTTTTCATATTTGATTGTTATTTTTTCCCGCTATTAAAAAAATAGCAACATCCCAACTCAAAAATAATAGCCATTAATCGGAGCAGGATAAAGAAATTTCATGCTTAATCCTGCTCATTAGTTTATTAGACTAATCTTCAGCAATAACAAGCTGAACTCTAGTCACCACCAGCACCAGCGCCACCAGCACCACCAGCACCAGCACCACCAGCACCACCGTTACCCAAAACACCACCAGCAGCACCGCTAAATGTCTTAGCGATAGAAACAATATTATTCAGCGCATACACGTTGATGCCGAATTCCAGTAACTTCTCGATGCCGGGGCCATATCCTCCTTGCAAGTTCATAGCATCTGTATCAGCTAAATCTTGCAGAAAATTTTCAGAATCTATAAACAGTTCTGAACCAACAGAATTCAATGCAGAGTCTTGATAATTCATGATGATTATTCTCCAATTATTTGTGGAACAAAAATCTATTACCTGTGTGTAAGTAAACTTATTTGTTTAACCTTACACTTGCATTATTAGTTGCAAAAACTAAATTTTCAAGCCTGAATAATTGATTTATTCGACACAAATTGACTAATTATGTCGACTAATGAATTTTAATATGTCTTTGAAAATTCTATTTCAATTTCTATCGAAAAAATATTTTTTAATTAATAGATAGATTTTTAATATTGGTCTATATCCACCTAAAAACATTCACAATTTATTCAGAGCGCACATCTGTGCGCTCTGATGAGGCAGATATATCAGGTACTTGATGAAATCTGATGAAGGCTTATCAAAAAAATGTGTGACTGCCGCCTTGCGATACTAGTAGTGTCGCTACCTATCTTGAGTATTGAAAAAAATGTGTATATTGCCAATCAACTCTTAAGACATAATTAGACAAATTTTGTCTTTAAAAGAGACAAATAATCCTGCTGTTATATGTTTTAACTTCTCACTAAGCTTTAGCCGAGATATGACTATACTCGGCAAATATTGATGATTGTAAACATTGCCATTGTATTGGCGTGATTAACTTGTCAAGCAGTTGTTACTTCTGGTAATTCAAATTTATAACCGTAGCCGCGAACCGTCTTAATAAACTCAGGCACGTTATGATCAACTTCTAATTTCTTGCGTAATTGACCAATGTGTACATCCACAACTCTTCCATCTCCTACATAGTCACAACCCCAAACTTTTTGAATGAGTTGTGAACGACTCCAAGCTTGACCAGGATGACTTGCTAAAAAATGCAGAATATTAAATTCCAATGCTGTTAAATTTAGTGGCTTATCATTTAGTGTGACTTCTCTACCTTCTGGGTTAATTGCTAGTTGCTTGAATACCAAGCGTTGTACAGGATAAGGATTAATGCAACGTACCCGTCTCAAAAGTGCTTGTACTCTAACTTCTACTTCTGCCAAACTAAAAGGTTTAGTCATAAAGTCATCTGCACCAGCAGAAAGAATCTTAATTTTATCTTCTTCCGCATTTCTACTTGTCAGTATCATTACTAAGACATTATTACGGCTCTGCATTTCTTCACATAAATTGTAGCCACTGATATCTGGTAAATTCCAATCTAAAATTACTAAGGCTGGGTTAAATTGCTCAAACATAGATAGAGCAGTTTTGCCATCTGCCGCAGACTCTATGTGATATTTTCGACCAAGAAAACGATAGATTAGATTACGTACACCAAAGTCGTCATCTACAACAAGAATTTTGGGATTTGTAGCAGGAAGCATCACCATAAAGTTCTAGCCTATTATTCATCTGGCAACTCGCAGTTGAGATAGCTTTGTTGAAATACGAGAAGCCACTCTAAGAAAGTTTAATATTACAAAAATTTTTAGTTTTTCTTGACATTTACCTAAGTTGAATACTTAGACAGAAAACAGCCTTTAGTCAGACATTGCCACTACTCTACTGAGATACACTTAATTTTCTATTAAATTTCAGAAAAGTTCAGCTATCATAGTGCATACCAAATGTATAAGTTTTGTATGATTTTTGTATGTTTTTGAATATTGCAGTATATCGTAATACTTCTATCTTCACGGGAAGTTAAATTACCTGAGTATTTACCAAAAAAATACCCTTCAGACAGAAAGTAAATTCCTCACTAAGCCTGGCTCAACTGATTTCAGGTGTACATCTAGTAACATCATTCACTCTCAACTTTCCATAACTATCTCCTTTGGAAAAGTACAGCCATCTGTCCAGGGTGTGTCTACGTGCAGCTACCTTTCTCTATGTAACCAAAAACACTTAAAAAGCTGATTGTATGACAAGCCAAGGACTAAGAGCTTCCTTAGAAGGTATCAGAGCTGCAAAAACAGCTTTAACTGACAAAACTTTAAGCCAACATAAATTAGCAATAGCTTTAGGTATTACTCGTCAACCAGTATCTAAGTTTTTTGCTGGTGAGCCAGTTTCTCGCAGTTGCTTTGTGCAAATTTGTCAACATTTAGGATTATCTTGGCAAAAAATTGCTGGTCTACCAGAAGATATAACTTCAGAATTGACTACTACATCACATAGAAATAATAGAGATTTAAATATATTGGTGCAGGAAATCCGCCAAAAGCGCCAAGACAAAATTCAAGACCAATGCGGTACTCTGCAAATGTTGGATATTGCTCAGGCAATTCCTTTAGTTGATATTTATACTACTGTTTATGTATTAGAAAAAATTACTAGCCAACGATGGTTAGAGATTGGAGATTTGTTGAAAGAATTTTGTTTTGAATCAGGCTTTGAACGGCTAGTGAAAGACCAGGTTTCCCAAAAAATATCAGGGTTAGAAGCAGTATTACTTTACTCTAAGTTGATGGTGCTGGGTAAACCAGCTATAGGTAAAACAACATTCTTAAAATATTTGGCGGTTGAGTGTAATAAAGGAGAATTACAACCAAATCTTGTGGCAATTTTTATCAGCCTCAAGGACTTTGCTGACGACTTTAAAGATAATAGTGATTTCAATTTGTTGAAGTATATTAGCCAGGAATTTCTGAGTTGTGGGATTGAATCTGAATCAACATTAAGTTTATTAATTGCAGGTAAAATGTTGATTTTATTGGATGGATTAGATGAAGTACAAGTGGAGGAAGTAAATCAGGTTAATAAAGAAATCCGGCGTTTTTGTCAGACTTATTACAAAAATAAGTTTGTGATTAGCTGTCGAATAGCGGCTCAAAAATACAAATTTCCGGGGTTTACAGAAATCGAAATTGCCGACTTTGATATGCAACAGGCTGAGGCTTTTGTCAAAAACTGGTTCGTAGCAGTTGCTCATGAATCTAGAGAAGATGGGGAAGCTATCGGTAATTTATTTATTCATCAACTAAATTTACCAGAAAATAAGCAATTTAGAGAATTAGCAATAATACCAATTTTGCTACATCTAATTTGTTTATTCTTTCAAGCAAAATCTGAATTTACATTTAAGCCAGCTAAATTATATGAGCAAGCATTAAATATTTTGCTGAGTCGATGGGATGAAACCAAAGGTATTCAAAGGCATTCAGTTGGCTGTAATTTAAATTTAGCTAATGCAAAAAAACTATTGGCTCAAATTGCTGCTATTACTTTTGAACAAAGTAATTATTTTTTTGAAGAAGAAATAATACAAACACTAATAGTTCAATGTTTAACTAAAGATAATGAATATTTCCGTAGTAGTTCAGAATTGCTAAATCAGCAGGCTCAATATGGTGCAAAATTCATGAAATTACTTGAGGTGAATTATGGTGTATTAGTGGAGCGATCGCAGGGAATCTACTCTTTCTCTCATCTGGCTTTGCAAGAATATTTAACAGCAAAAAATATTGTCTTAAATTACCAAGAACAGTCGATAAATAAACTGATTAATCATATTACTGATAAACGCTGGGAAAATGTTTTTTTACTAACCGTGAGTATGTTGCCTGATGCTGAAGTAATGCTGCGGTTAATGAAAGAAAAAATAGATATTTTAGTGGTTCATGACCAGAAAATTCAAGATTTTCTATTGTGGCTGCATCAAAAATCTAACTCAGTTACTACTCAATATAAACCAGGTGCTATTCGAGCTTTTTACATCGTTTGTGTTGGTCGTTCATTAGAGGTGTTTCTCAAAGGTAGTAATTTTCCTCAACACCAAGTCTTTTGCCATTCATCTAGCTATGGTCTGGAACGTGCTATGATTGGGAATTTAGCATTTAATCCTGAACTTGCTATAGATGAGTTTCTCACAAGTACTTTTGCCTGTGCTGGGGAACTAGAGTTTGCCTGTAATTATATTTTGAATGATGCTATTGTTTTTGACTATGACCATGCTTTAAATATTGCCTTTGATAAAGCACTGAATTTAGTTGTTGAGCCTAAATTTAAACAATTTCTCCACAATCTGAAAAAACAACTACCAAATGCACAAAGCAATCCCTATAAATTTCGTAAGTGGTGGATAGAGCATGGTAAATTCTGGAATGAAAATTTTAGAGAACTTTTGGTTAAATATCGGAATATTTGTCACGATTGGCAGTTGAGTAAACAGCAAATAGAGTTACTTCAGGAATATTATATAGCTAATAAGTTACTGATAAATTGTCTGAATACTGCCAATAAGATTAGACCAGAAATTCGACACGATATTGAAGAAAAATTATTGTTGGCAACTAACCAGATAAACCAATAAATTATATAGGTTTTGTAGAAAGTAAATATTAATTTAGTAACACTTATAAAGAGGTCATAAATAGTAAAAAATCAACCAATATGCCATAAGTAAGACTTTTATAACATTCATACCAGAGAAAGAGCAATTAAATAGTTCAATCTCGTTAAATTGCTGTTAGCGAAGTTAGTTAAGGATATTTTATGAATAATTTAGTAGGCGGTATTATTCCTCAACAGCCACCAATCGAACCTCAGTCTGATGCTCATGTTCTCAAGTCTCGCTTGGAATGGGGCGAACCAGCTTTTACGATTTTGGATGTGCGCGATCGCCAGACATATAACGAAGGCCATATCATGGGAGCAATGCCCATGCCAATTGATGAACTAGCAGACCGAGCAGTACCATCTCTAGATAAAAGCCGTGATATTTATGTTTACGGTGGCAATGATCAAGAATCTGCTCAAGCTGCCCAAGTTCTGCGTTCTGCTGGTTTTGAGCATATCTCTCAACTCATTGGTGGTCTAGGTGCATGGAAGGCAATTGGCGGCCCAACAGAAGGTATCGTTGAATCTAGAACTCCCGCAGGTGCAGATGACTATAATGTTGTCTCTCGTCTGAAAAACCACGCAGAAAATCAACAAAAATCTGGTCAATAGCCAATGGTCAAGAGTCAATAGTCAATGGTATGGCAGGGGACAGGTGACAGCATTAATAAACCTGTGCTGTCTAAGTCTTATCTTTTACTGATGTCCTTATACTATGGACTATGGACTCTTGACTTTTAATCAATGCTCAAATAAATCTTTGAACTGCAATAAATCTAATGAAACGATTGTTGGTAAAACTTGAAAGCATTCTTGTGCGAGTTCCCAACGTTCTTCTCGTTTGAGCATTTCACTCAGCTTGTGCTGGACACTAATTAAATAGCGAACATCATTGGCAGCATAACTTAATTGCGCCTCAGTTAAATTAGCAGCATTACCCCAATCAGAACTTTGGGCGCTTTTATCAAGTTCTACTTGTTCTAACTCTTGTACTACCTCTTTTAGTCCGTGTCGGTTGGTATAAGTCCGGGCTAACTTACTGGCAATTTTGGTACAAAAAACAGGCTGGACATAAATTCCTAAGTTGTGGCGTAAAGTCGCAACATCAAAACGGGCAAAGTGAAAAATCTTCAGTACATTCTTGGCTTCAAGAAGTTGTTTTAAATTTGGCGATTGGGTTTGTCCTCTAGTGATGCGAATTGCTGTGACTTTACCTTGTGAATTGCACAGCTGAACGAGACACAAGCGATCGCGCTGTGGTAATAATCCCATAGTTTCTGTATCAACAGCGATCGCCTCGGCTTTTAAGTACTCACTGAGGGTAGAGTCATTAATATCGCGATCGCAAACCTGAAAATCTGGTAATGTCATGAGTCACTCAACCATAAATGCAGTGTCTTTCACAAAAGAATACCCTTAGACACTACATAATTTCAGCCAGTAAATTTATCTAGTTAGAATAAAAATTTGCGTTAAGTAGACTTCGCCTTGCTGATTAGTCGCCACACCAACCCCAGTCAGGTTGTATTTACCCTTGATATTCTTTAAATGTCCAGGACTATCTAACCAACCAATCACAGCCTGACTAGCAGGATTGCTGTATCCCTGATTAACTGCAACATTTTCGCCTGCACTATTGAAGCGAATTGAAGTACCCATGACACGCTTTTCAAATCCGTGATGGCTAAAAGGAACTTTCCCCTTAGCCATATTTTGACTGTGAATTCTAGCTTGCCGAGAGATATTAGCATTTAGAGTTAACTTGGGCAGTTTTTTAGTAGATCGATAGCGATTTATTTGTTCAAAAACTGATTTCTCTAATGCAGCCGTGTTAAAGGTAGTAGTTGATGAGGCCAACTGACTTGAAGCAAACTGCTGAGTTGTGTTGTTGGTAGACGAGTGGCTGGGAATTGGAGTGGTGATGAATCCACTAGCAAGGACAAGCGTACTTAAAGCGATGCCAAAAGCAGGTTGTCGAAACATGGAGAGTTACAAAATATAGATGATTAAGACCTATACTCTACCTTCGACTTCCGAGAATCTGTAACAGGATATTATGAAAAATTGCTCAATCTGGGAAATAAGGGCTAGAGACTAAGGACTATAGCCATTCCGCCCTCCAAGCTAAAATCAAAAAAACGAGAAACAATCTTGCTATGGTAGCCATCTCCCCACAACCACAAAAAATGACCATCGAGGAATATCTCGTATGGGAACTCCAGCAAGAGCTTCGTTATGAATATGTCAACGGCGAAGTTTTTGCCATGACAGGTGGGACAATTCCCCACAATGACATTGCACTGAATTTTTACACAGCCTTACGCCCACATTTACGCGCTAGAGGCTGCCGAATTAATGTATCGGATGTGAAAGTGCAATTTGATGCTAAAAATATCTATTATTATCCTGATGTGATTGTTAGTTGCGACCCTCAAGACTTGAATGCTCGCAAATTTATTCAAAATCCTACAATCATTGCTGAAGTTTTATCCCCTGGTACAAGCAGCAAAGATCGGGGCGAAAAATTCACTAATTACTTAACAATTCCCTCTTTACAAGAATATTTATTGATAGATTCGGAAAAAATCTCTGTTGAACGCTACTCTCGTGGAGAGGGAAGAATGTGGCTTTACTATCCCTACACGGAGGGAGATATGATCACCCTACCGATACTAAGTTGCGTTCAGAGGTAGTATTCTGAGATGAGGAAAAAAAGTTAAAGAACGCAGGCGATCGCTATCAGAACAAAGGTCGATTAAACCCTGGCATAGTACGTCCTCAACGTGGTCTAAAGTAGGAAAGACTTGATTATAAAAGTGTTTTTCTCGAATGTCTTCCCAGATGTGTTCAACCGGCATTAATTCTGGGCTATGAGCAGGTTGAAAAATTAAACGAATATTTTCAGGAACATTTAAAGCATTAGAACGATGCCAAGATGCTTTATCTAACTGTAAAATTACAAAATAATCAGCAAATTCTTGGGAAATTTGTGATAAAAATAAATTCATCATTTTAGTATTAGCATAAGGCAAAGTTAAGCAAGTCATTTTGCCTAATTCGGGTGCAACTGCGGCGTAAGCATAAATATACTGCCTGACTTGTTGTTTTGGCACAGTTGGGCGTATACCTTGGGGACACCAACAAGCCCTAACTTCTCCAATCCGACCAAACCTGCCTTCATCTCCTGCCATTAATACTACAGGTCTAGTATCAGATGGGTCTCTTGTTTGATTAATTTTTTCTACTAGTTGAGGAAAGTTTTTTTAAATTCATCAACAGAATTTGGGTCTTTTTTGGGATGAGTTGGTCTTGGGATAATTTTGCGCCACTGATGCCGTTCTAATAGGCGATAAATTGTAGTTTTATGCACAGTAAAACCACATTTCTTTTCATACGCAAGTTTTATTTGCATTGCTGTTGCCACTTGACCACTGCGTGCCTTTTCTTTAAAAGAATCTATCAGTTCTTTTTCTTGCTCCCAGCTTAGATAGCAATTATGTCTACCGCCTTTCCCTGACGCTGATAATCCAGCTTCTCCCTTGCGGTTGTATTGTTGAATTACTTTTCTGACAAACCCTTTTGATACCCCTACGTGTACAGCTATCTCGGCTGCTGTTCTTGGATCTGCGCTCGCATTGTATATCACTAGCCATTTTTGCCTTTCCCAATGCGATTGCGCCAACTTTACTCTTTGTTTTACCGTCTCTAAATCTAGATGGGGTACTGCTTGCGTTACTTGAGCCATATGCACCCGTCAGACTCTGCCTTTGTTCTCGTCATCTCTTTTTTTAGACTACTACATCTGACTGCAACTTGGTACGAGCATCGAATTTGAGTTAGCGATCGCACTACTGTATGAAGGTGTGGTATTTGCACCAATAGAAGAATAGTTGATGACGCGATTCGCTTTTTTGAATTTTGAATACTGAGCCTGTCGAAGTATGCCTGAACCTAACGATTTTCACAAATCAAAAACCTGTTGTGCAGTGAGGTTGAGTTTGGGGAAAGTGGGGGAAACAATGACATCATTACCTCTAAATAGCCTCTTGACATATTCCCCATCGATTAATTCACACACAAAAAGAGCAGGTTGTTTGGGATTACCAAGAAAATCACGTCCCCCTAACCCCGCATAATCAACAATCCAGTATTCGGGAATACCCATTTCTTCATAGTCGCCAAACTTGTCATAGTAATCGTCACGCCAGTTAGTACTAACAACTTCCACTATTAATTTGACCGAGTTTGCATTTTGAATAACTGATTCACTTTCCCAACGTGTTTCAGTTCCAATAGTTTCTTGATTGAGAACAATGATATCTGGCTCATAACCTGACTGATTACGATTAGGTTTAACAATTGATTCGCTAGGAATAAACAAAATATCACCTTTTGTTGTTTCTCTAATAGTTATAAGTAATTTTTCAATCAGGTGGCCTGTTAATTTAGAATGCTTGCCTCTGGGTTTAGGTATCTCAACAATTACCCCATGATGTAATTCATATCGCTGTTGTGAGTTCTCTGGATACCATTCGATAAATTCATCAAACGTAAATGTTTTTACTTCAGCTTGTGTTTGGCTCACGTCGCTTTGCTCCAAAGTCAGCATTAACAATCCCAATAAATCACTAAGTTCGCTTTAATATCTATGCTCCTGAAGTTGTGCGAAAATGCGATCGCTCCTTTTAGAAGTTTCTCTGAGAGGATGTTTTAAAAGTCTTCTTGTTGGCTGCAAAACATTTTAGATCCCCCTAAATCCCCCTTAAAAAGGGGGACTTTTAGGTATTTCCCCCCTTTTTAAGGGGGGTTAGGGGGGATCAAGAAGTGCTAATAATCACAACCAACCACTTTTCAAATAACCTCTGAGTATACTAATCGCACTTTTCCCCGATCAATGCGTTGGCGTAGCCCGCCGCAGGCATCGCTCCTTTTGGAAGTTTCCCTGAGTATACCAATCGCACCCCTACACCCTTACACCCTTACTTCTTGCCAATGCCGTCGCACAAATGCCTGTCGCTCTCGCTGACATTAATATTATTCTCTAAATAACTGCGTACCCAATCGCAACTACGCCCCATTAAAGCATCTAAATCCCAGCCTGTGTTGCGATTCCACAGTTTGATGGTCTTGTCCAAACTGCCGGATGCCAATGTTTTGCCGTCGGGGCTAAAACTCACACTCATGACATAGTTATCATGCCCCTTGAAGGTGCGGATTTCCTTGCCTGTCTCTAGATTCCACAGTTTGATGGTCTTGTCAGAACTGCCAGAAGCCAATGTTTTGCCGTCGGGGCTAAAATTCACACTCCGGACAGTGTTATCATGCCCCTTGAGGGTGCGGATTTCCTTGCCTGTCTCTAGATTCCACAGTTTGATGGTCTTGTCATAACTGCCAGAAGCCAATGTCTTGCCGTCGGGGCTAAAACTCACACTTGTGACAGAGTCATCATGCCCTTCTAAGCGATTGTATTCACTTCTGCGACTAAGAATTTCTTGTAAAGTATTTGTCACCGCCAAGCTGTTTACTTTTTGATTGTGTAGGGTTTTTCCTGCCTTAATTGCTGTCACAAAAGCTTCTAATTCTTTTGCTTGATTAAATAGAGACAAGGCAGACAACCCACGAGCATCTGCCAGATTGAGTTCCGCTTGTTGTGTTTGTTTCCAAGCCATCAACCCCAAGCCACCACTAATTACCACTGCCACCAAAGAACCCGCCGCAATTGTCCGCGCCGTTCTAATTTTTTCATTCTTTTGGCGTTCTGCTTGAGCGAAACTAACCTTAATAAATTCTCTTGCCACCTCATCAAAATTAGGGAAAGATTGCTCTTTTTCAAGCTCAACAATTCGCACCAGCTTAGAACCACTCCAAAGTTCACTGTTAGCTTTTTGGGCATCTTTTTTGCGTAACTCATCCCACTGTTTCGCATCAGCAGATAACCGATTTCCCAGGACTATTATCTCTTCTTTGTCCCGAATTAAATTTTGTAAAACTTTCCAAGAGCGAAGTAATTCCTCATGTGCCACTTCAGCCGTCGCCTTTCCGTCTTCTCTTTTACTTACCAAAAGGCGACTATCAATTAATTGATACAAAACTTTTTTTTGTGTCTCATCTTTCTCAAAAGCCGTTATATCAGCCCTTTTACTAACAGCTTCTTTGCGTTCTAATCCGATTAATCCTATAAAAATATTTTGTGCTGCTTTTCTTTCCTGTTCATTAAATTCATCATATATTTTATCAGCCTGTTGCTGGAGTGCGCCCGTCACTCCTCCCAAATCTTGATAAGTCTTAGTATTTAAAACTCTGTCTTGAATCTTATCTTTTTTCCACAATTCATTTAAAGTATATTGCAAAAGTGGTAAAGACCCAGCCTGTTGATGAAAATCGGCAATAATTTGCTCAATTAATCCCTGTTCAAAAGTTACTCCATTCCTAGCCGCAGGTTCAGCAATTGCCAATCTTAGCTCACTGTCATCCATATCTGTGAGCATTCGGCTAGAGGAATCATGGATTTTGCCTAATTTTGGATAGGGGCTTAATTTATCGAGAAAATCAGCCCGCATAGTCAGAACAACTTTAACGGAACTATCAGATTTTTCAATTAATTGAATGAGGCTTTTTATGAAAAAATCTCTTTTATCCTTTGGTGTTGTGGTAAATAATTCCTCAAATTGATCTACAAAAATCAGCCATTGAGAATCCCGTTTAAGAGATTGCACAACTTTCACAAGGGTATCTTCTTTAACAGCTTGAGCTAGTTCCGCTTCTGATTGTTTATATTTTGTTAAAAGACTACTATGAAAAGATTGAAATGGGTTTGCATCAGGTACAAAAGTTAAATTTACTAATTGTTCATAACCAGGCTGATCTTCTAAAGCAGGAATTAAACCCGCTCTAATTAAGGAGGATTTACCACTTCCAGACGCTCCTAAAAGCAGAAGAACATTATTTTTTTTGAAGTAATCTGTTAATTCACTAATCCAACTATCTCGACCAAAAAATTTACTACTATCTTTCGTCTCAAATTTACTTAATCCCAAATAAGGAGAACGTTCAATCAGCTTTCGATTATGAATTTCCGTATCAGATGATGTCCGAGAAATATAGGTAATATTGACAGTTCCTGAATTGGTTCCAGCAACGCCTAATACATCACCTTCAGTCTTTACTTTGAAAGGCTCTGTAGTCATGCTAATTTTATTTAAATTTGATTAAACACAATTTAAAGATTATTTATTTGCCTTTAGTAACTGGCCCAATATTAACCGTTCCTAAGTTTGTTCCAGCCACACCAAATACATCACCTTGAACTGTGACATTTGTGTTATATTTGCCTTCTTCAAATCCTTGAGGATCTTCTTTTTTCATGACCTCTTCGGCTGCTTTAATAATTTCCTCATCTTTATCAACACCAGCTTGAGTAAGCTTATCTTTTAACAAACCTTCCACTTGCTTAATTTCTTCTGGTTTCGCATCTACCAGCCCTTTTCCCAGAGGATCACTTTCAAACTTCTTCTTAATCAAGGCTTTCAAACTCTGATAGGCATCTTTCACGGCTGTTCCGGCGGTTTCTTTAGTGGCAGCGACGCACCAGCACCTAAAGCAGCGATAATCAGAGAAATAGGTTCCATAATTAATTCTTAATAAGTTTGCAAGAGAAATTCGATGTATCTAAGAAATATACAGCGAAAATAGGGCGCGTTACGCAAATCAAGTAACGCACCCTATTTTTCAGCAAGTTTTAACTGAATTTCTTCCTATCGTGTGCGGATAAATATTTGGGTGAAGTAAACCGCACCTCTGCTATTTACCGCCATACCAACACCAGTGAGGTTGTAATTACCTTTGATATTAGCCAAATGTCCTGAACTTCTCAGCCAACCTTGCACGGCTTGGGTTGCAGGATCTCTATATCCTTGGTTGTAAGCTACATTTTCTGCTGCTGCGCTATAGGGAATAGTAACAGCGATCGCTTGAATTCTTGCGCCAAAACCATCATGACCAAATGCAACTCGCCCCTGAGCCATGTTTTGACTGTGAATCCTGGCTTGATTGTCAATAGTTGAATTACGGCTTAACGCTGGTAGACCAAGAGAAGCTCGATATTGATTAATTTGGTTGAATACTGCTAGTTCTAATGTCGCAGTATTCACAGTTGATTGTGCCAGTTGGATGCTATGGTCTGACATTTTAGGTTGTTGCAAGGTAGCAGTTTGAACTGGTGTAGAAAAAGCGGTTACGCCTCCAATCAAGGCTAGAGTTGCTACACCAGCACTGGATATTTTATTCTGAATCATTAATAGGTAGCCCTAAACACACTGAAAGAACACACTTCCAGATAATGTAACCGGACTCATGTAAACTAGACAAATAGGCTATTAGCCAGCATCTAGGGATTTATGCTGCTCTACCTTGCAAAATTGCCAACCAACTTACATATTCATAAATTTCCATACATCATCATTCTCTGGGTAGAGAAATATTTATTTACTTCAGGACTTACGCAAAAATAACGTAACTCTGTCATTACGACCGATAGGGAAGTAATCTCCCCTATCGCTGGGATTGCTTCCCTACACTTCGTTCCAGTCGCAATGACATTATCGGCGTTGCGTATGACAGTGTTTGCTAAGTTAAAAATTTAGCAACTGTTTGCACATCTTTGTCACCGCGTCCAGAACAGTTGATGATAATTCGAGGACTACCGCTAAGTTGTGGACAGAGAGTTTCGAGATAGGCGATCGCATGGGATGTTTCTAATGCTGGAATAATCCCTTCTAAGCGAGACAGTTTTTGGAATGCTGCTAAAGCTTCGGCATCTGTCACACTATAATATTCTGCCCGATTAATATCTTTTAAATAACTGTGTTCTGGCCCTACACCGGGATAATCTAACCCAGCACTAATTGAGTGCGCCTCAGTTACTTGTCCATCTTCATCTTGCAGCAGATAGCTCATCGCTCCATGCAACACACCTATTTGTCCTTTTGTCAAGGTGGCAGCGTGTTTATCTGTATTCACACCTTCGCCAGCAGCCTCTACCCCAATTAACCGCACAGATGGCTCATTGACGAATTCATAAAACAGCCCCATTGCATTGGAACCACCACCCACACAAGCCATGAGAATATCAGGTAAACCGCCCCACTTTTCTAACGCCTGGGCGCGAGTTTCTTGTCCAATCACCGCGTGAAAATCTCGCACCATCATTGGGTAAGGATGGGGGCCTGCTACAGAACCGAGGATGTAGTGAGTTGTTTCAACATTCGTCACCCAATCCCGAATTGCTTCTGAAGTTGCATCTTTGAGCGTACCTGTACCCGCCTCCACCGGACGGACTTCTGCCCCCATCAGCCGCATTCTAAATACGTTCAGGGCTTGGCGTTCCATATCATGAACACCCATATAAATCACGCATTCTAAGCCAAACCGGGCGCAAACTGTGGCTGTCGCGACTCCATGCTGTCCAGCACCAGTTTCGGCAATAATTCGCTGTTTACCCATACGCTTGGCTAATAATACCTGACCCAAGGCATTATTAATTTTGTGTGCGCCTGTATGATTTAAATCTTCTCGCTTCAAATAAATCTGCGCCCCCGTACCATCAGGTCGGGCATAATGAGCAGTCAAACGTTCAGCAAAATACAACGGTGTAGCGCGTCCTACATAATCTCGCAGGAGTTGTTGAAGTTCTGCTTGAAACTCTGGAGCATTACGATATTGCTGATAAGCTATTTCTAGTTCAGCTAAAGCGGGCATCAGCGTTTCCGGGACGTACTTACCGCCAAAGCGTCCAAAGCGTCCTTGTGTATCGGGAACCTGAGCAGTTGTGGAAGAATTTGGAGAAAGGGGAGTAGTAGTCACGGAAGAATATTGATGACAAGTAAAGACTTCATTAATTATAGGTATTCTCCAGCAAATCAGCGCAATTCGCAATTTGTAATTCGTAATTCGTAATTACGGAAGTCTGACACCATAATGGATGTAGTAGGATTCATCACTGCCGGAATTTTGTATGTCTGCTTCTAAATCCAACTCGTCTGATAAAAAGTTTGTCTACCAAGAATTCGGTAACGATAACTCCGCCGCTACCGAAAGACCAATTCAAGAACTCCCGCCGCAACAACAAAATCTGAGAATCCAAGCGACTCGCACCGGACGCAAGGGCAAAACAGTCACCGTGATTACTGGCTTTCAATGCAAGCCGGAAACTTTAGCAGATTTAGTCAAACAGTTGAAAACTCAATGCGGTACTGGTGGGACAGTCAAAGAAGACACCATTGAAATTCAAGGCGAACACAAGCAAAAGATTTTGGAGATTGTTACCAAACTAGGTTACAAAGCTAAACTCAGTGGTGGTTGAGGAAGCAGATAAACCACATTTTGGCAATGTTATCTTTGAGGAGTATAAATAGACCGATACAGGAGGCTGAAATGGACTTAATTAGAATTTTAGCGGCGATTTTTATCCCACCGTTGGGAGTATTTCTACAAGTAGGTTTGGGGAAAGATTTTTGGATTAATATCCTTTTGACTTTTTTGGGGTATATCCCAGGGATTGTACACGCGGTGTGGGTAATCGCTAGAAAATAATCGCGATCGCTTGATGATCACCAAGTCAAATATTCGGCACGTCAGCCATAATGGTTTTCATCAAGCATTGTAATAGTTTACGCAATCCCTACAGGTTGCGCCTCTGTGTGTTGGGAAAGATGTTAATTTTTCAGGTAATAATACTACTTCCTCAAGACGTGAAGACCGATCTAGTTAGTTGCGCTCTGCTTCATACAATAACCATATAAGAATTTGTTTTCTCTGCGCCTCATCTTTGGAGTGGTTATTCAAAAGGCCTATGCAACCTACTAATCCTAACCAATTTACCGAAAAAGCCTGGGAAGCGATCGCCCACACGCCAGATATTGCTAAACAATATCACCAACAACAAATTGAAAGCGAACACCTGCTCAAAGCACTGCTAGAACAAGAAGGTTTAGCCAGCAGTATTTTAACCAAAGCAGGTGCGAATCTGCAAAAAGTCCGCGATCGCACTGATCAATTTCTCCAACGTCAGCCAAGGGTATCTGGTACGAGTAGTTCTGTGTTTTTGGGACGCAGTTTAGATACCCTGTTAGATAGGGCTGATAACTATCGCAAAGATTTTAAAGACGAATATATTTCTATTGAACATTTATTGCTGGGTTATGCCAAAGATGACCGTTTTGGCAAAGGTCTACTCCAAGAATTCGGTTTAGACGAAGGCAAGCTGAAAAACATTATTAAACAAATTCGTGGGAGCCAGAAAGTGACCGACCAAAATCCAGAAGGTAAATACGAAGCACTGGAAAAATATGGACGTGACCTCACAGAAGCCGCCCGCAAAGGTCAACTTGATCCGGTGATTGGGCGAGATGATGAGATTCGCCGGACTGTGCAGATTCTCTCCCGCCGTACCAAAAATAACCCAGTGTTGATTGGGGAACCTGGGGTGGGTAAAACTGCGATCGCCGAAGGACTCGCTCAACGCATCGTTGCGGGTGATGTTCCCCAATCTCTCAAAGACCGCAAGCTAATTGCTTTGGATATGGGTGCTTTGATTGCGGGCGCAAAATTCCGGGGTGAATTTGAAGAACGCCTCAAAGCAGTCTTAAAAGAAGTTACCGAATCTGGCGGTAATATAGTTTTATTTATTGATGAAATTCATACTGTTGTCGGCGCGGGTGCAACCCAAGGGGCGATGGATGCGGGTAACTTGTTAAAACCAATGTTGGCGCGGGGTGAGTTGCGTTGTATTGGGGCGACAACTTTAGATGAGTATCGCAAATATATCGAAAAAGATGCCGCTTTAGAAAGACGCTTCCAGCAAGTTTATGTCGATCAGCCCAGCGCTGAAGATACGATTTCGATTTTGCGTGGCTTGCGGGAACGCTACGAAAACCACCACGGCGTGAAGATTTCCGATAGTGCTTTGGTGGCTGCGGCAACATTATCGAGTCGGTATATTAGCGATCGCTTTTTACCAGATAAAGCCATTGACTTGGTAGACGAAGCCGCTGCTAGGTTGAAGATGGAGATTACCTCCAAACCCGAAGAACTCGACGAAATTGATCGCAAGATTCTCCAATTAGAAATGGAGAAACTATCTTTGCAAAAAGAAAGCGATGCAGCTTCTCGTGAACGGTTGGGACGACTAGAAAAAGAAATTGCTGATTTTAAAGAAGAACAAAGAACTCTCAGCACTCAATGGCAGTCTGAAAAAGATATCATCAACAAAATTCAGTCTGTTAAAAAAGAAATTGAACGGGTGAATTTAGAAATTCAGCAAGCAGAACGCAACTACGATCTCAACCGCGCCGCAGAATTGAAATATGGGAATTTAACTGATTTACATCGCAAACTAGAATTAGCGGAAAGTGAATTAGCTAACGCCCAAAGAAGCGGTAAATCTCTACTGCGGGAAGAAGTCACCGAATCTGATATTGCGGAAGTAATTTCTAAATGGACAGGGATTCCTATCAGTAAGTTGGTGGAATCGGAGAAAGAAAAACTACTGCATTTAGAAGACGAACTGCATCAGCGGGTAGTTGGACAAGATGAAGCCGTGACAGCAGTAGCCGATGCAATTCAGCGATCGCGTGCGGGATTGGCTGATCCGAATCGTCCCATCGCTAGTTTTATTTTCCTTGGCCCTACAGGTGTGGGTAAAACCGAGTTAGCCAAGGCCTTGGCGGGATATATGTTCGACACCGAAGAAGCACTGGTGCGAATTGATATGTCTGAGTACATGGAAAAACACGCCGTGTCTCGCTTAATTGGTGCGCCTCCTGGATATGTCGGTTATGAAGAAGGCGGACAACTCACGGAAGCGATTCGTCGTCGTCCATACTCAGTAATTTTGTTCGACGAAATTGAGAAAGCACATCCTGATGTATTTAATATCTTCCTGCAAATTCTCGATGATGGACGCGTCACCGATGCCCAAGGTCATACTGTAGACTTCAAGAATTCAATTATTATCATGACCAGCAACATCGGTTCCCAGTTCATTCTGGATATTGCTGGAGATAACGCTCGTTATGACGAAATGCGTCATCGAGTCATGGAGGCGATGCGGAATAGTTTCCGTCCAGAATTCCTCAACCGCATTGATGAGTTGATCATCTTCCACAGTTTAGATAAAAAAGAACTGCGGCATATTGTACAGTTGCAAGTCGGTAGATTAAGAGAAAGATTGAGCGATCGCAAAATATCTCTCAAACTCTCCGATGCGGCGCTTGATTTCTTAGCAGAAGTCGGTTATGACCCCGTATTTGGCGCACGTCCACTCAAACGCGCCATTCAACGCGAGTTAGAAACACAAATTGCCAAAGCCATCCTGCGCGGTGAATTTCACGACGGCGACACCATCTTTGTCGATGTGCAGAATGAACGCTTGGCGTTTAGTCGCTTACCTGTGGAAGTATTCAGCAGCTAATTTAAGATTGTTTCACTAAAAAACGCAGAGGTTCGCCTTTGCGTTTTTTTATGGGTTATTTTCTGGTTCTGTATATTTGCAGAAAACGTTGATGCCGATTTTGAGGATATATAACACGACAATTGTAGCGATGTCTTCTCTACGAGACGCTCCGTGAACGACGGGCTACGCCTACGCTGCATCAATAGCAATACCATCGCCTATCAATTTTCATCGGTGGAAGTTAAACAACTCAACTTCCCCCAGGTTGGTACACCGATAAATTGAGCCGTTTTTACTCCCGATAGTTAGCATCTAACCAACAACGCGGTAAACTTTCACCGGAAGGAAAAACGAGATTTTCTTTAGAAAAAGAATCGTTATCTTGTTCTTCTTGACCTTTTTGGTCTTTTCCATGAACGATATTCACATTCGGGTCGATTAATTCCTGAATATCAGTAATTTTGACTAAATCGCTCGTATCTTTGATTTGTAGCAACATAATTAACCTCTGTAAGTAGATGTAAATTACCCAGTGCAAAATTATTTACCAGAAGCTTCAACTAATTTTTTCAAGTGCATATATGCTTGTTCTGGTGTCAGCGGTTGAGATTCTTGTTCGTTAGGTATATAGTATTGTCTGCTATCGCGAAAATAACGCACCACAAAGCTAGGTATAAGATGTAACTCTAAGGCTTTTTTTCCTAGCTTATCGGCTGTTTCCGCTAGAGTATATTCATCATGAAATTTATAGGCATTCATATCTATCACCTCCTAAAAGTAGGGGTGTTAAAAGAAAAACTATGGAACAATTAAAGTCCAAAAATTAGATTTCGCGCTGATATTTTTCTAAAATATCTACAATATTCACCTGACATTGCAGGGGAAGTAAATCAATTAAGGGTAGTTCTCTTCTCCCGCCGCCTATTTTTACGGGTATAGATTCCAACACTTTAGTTACGCGGTCTTCATTGACTGCGTTAGAAGTAATTAAAGGATATAACTGCTCGGCGACAACGGTATGCAATTTGGCATCAGATAAATAAAGATGCCACTTGGCAATATCTATATAGACATTTTCGCCAATTTCCGATGCTAGGGCTTCTAGTAATTCTGCGGTGTTAGTCTTAGCCATAAAAATCACCCTATATTACGAGAGAGTGCTAGATTTCAGCCTATATAATCATTATCGCTCAATTAATCAAGCTAACTCTACTCCCGCAGGTTACATAAGCCCTAGTATGAATTGTCCATCTTCAGGTGGATTTAGGCGGTGTAGATGAATAGTTGGCGATCGCCGCAATATAAACTAGATGCACCAACAAAACTATTCCCCAGCCTGTGGTCAATAACGGTAGCCATTGCCAATCTGTTGTTTTCAAAATATGAAAAAACCAGAGTCCAGAATTAATTGTGGCAGCCACAGCGACATGGACAGCAAAATTCATTCGGTCATCTAATCTGCGAAATTCGGGGTCGCTGCGATCGGGTTTGCGAGGCCAACGAGGAGGCATAAATATTTGTTACAAATTTCAATACACTTGATTATTTTAAATTGTTTGGGAGTGTACTTGCTATCGTCTGGGAAGAATGCCAAGCCGCAACTTTAACTTCAAGAATTTTTGTAAGCAGACTCAATAGTTTTTAACAACTCTGGAATGTCATAGGGTTTAGAAATAAAATGAGCAATTCCCAAGGAAGAAGCTAATTCGTCTAGATAACCATGTGCTGTGGCTAACACGACGGCTATTTTTATCTCTTGTGCTTGGAGGTGCTTATATACTTCAACTCCTGTGAGTTTTGGCATTCTATTATCTAAAATTAATAAATCTGGCTGCTCTTTGATCACGATTTCTAGAGCTTCTTCACCATTCTTTGCTTCCCTGACTTCCCAACCTTCCTCTTCTAAAAGAAAACTCAGCATCGCTCGACTATCATCGTCATCGTCTGCAATTAGTATTTTGCGCTTCCCTGAATGATTACTGTTCATCTTTAATGCTTTTGATTGGTAGATAAAAAACCTGTGAAGTCGGTGTTGATTGAGAGATATTCAAGACTGAATTTGCGATGAAACTAATTTGCGCTAACTCAGAATTAGGAATTTCCTTTACTAATACTTTGACTGTTCCACCTTTACCTGCATGATCAAGAGCTTGGAGAAAATAATGCAGCAACTGGCGTAAAAGACTCCTCGGATCAGCAACTACTATGATTGGTTCGTACCAGTCAGTAACTACTTGTACCTGACGAATCACAGCTTCTGTCGAGAGAAGATCCACTAAATTGGATATATTATCAGTCAATGACACAGGTTGGAGTGTGCCAATCTCGAAGGATGCTAAATTGCGCCAAATTTCCGCACGACGACGAAATATTTGAATTGATTGTTCAGCCTGACGCAGCAATTGTATCGCGTAATCTAAACGGTTAACTGCTACCATCCGCGAAACGATTTCTAATTTTAAACGTGCAGCCTGATGTGCTTGGACAATATCTTGACGTAATTCTTCTAGTGGTTGATATTCATTGGAATTGGACTCTAAAACCCGACGCACATCTTTTTCTAAGTTAGCAATTAATAATTCTGCTTCAACTCCGTGAGAAGCACACAGCAATATTTCTTTCAGGCGTTCTCTAGCATCTGCGCGTCGTAAAGAGATACTCAAAACTCCGATAATGTTCTGTTTATCATCACGTAGGGGAATTCCCTGACATGTAAACGGATGGAACCCATCAATGAAATGCTCTGCACTAATAATTTCTATATAATCTGCTTCTGCTAATGGTGTACCGATACCATTAGCACCAGCTACAGCCTCCGATAACAAAGAACCAGGGCCAGGAAAAGGTTCTGGCCCCTGTACAGTCTGTTTGTCACCCACTACATCCAGCACGATCGCTTCACTATCGCCTAACATAACTGCATGACGATCTGTCCCCGCTGCTTGTGAGAGCATTCGGATATAAGGAGCAGCAATTTGAATCAAAGTCCGCTTCTGCTCGATCAATCGCTCTGTAGCTAGGCTGGATAGCTTTTCGGCTTGCAGAGCTTGAGGGTTCGCGCCTTGTAAATGCGATCGCTCCCAAGCACGATAGATAGTTGAGCGCAACATCTGAGCCGGAATCGCACCAGTAGATCTATATACACGCCGAGCTTCTAAGATATCTAGTTCTGGAGGGGACATAGCTTTAATACCCCTTGGCTGATAAATTTCAGCTTGATATTTTCATCCTAAGCTTTTATGGCGTTTCTAACTCCGGTGCGGTAAAAATTACCTCTCCCTTCGACAAGTGGCGTGAGGGTGCGCGACAGCGCGGGTGGAGTATATTTTATGTGCTTGAGAACCGCTATATAGCAATTTTTTGATAACTAGCAAATTCTTTGACTAATCATAAAATATAAGTAAATTTTAGTATCAAAAAAAAATATTTATTTATAATTAAGGCTTTGGTGATATTCATTAAATCTACTCAAAAATATCTCATTTATTCATTTAAAAGAATTGCATATCTAAATAATATTTTTCTAAAACAGTAGTTATAAATACCAAATAATGTCCATAATAATAAATATAAAGTATTCTGCTAAATACATCAATCATTTGAGTGATATTTAAATTTATTTTTGTGATAAATGATTCTTCTATTTGATAGAGGAATGCCATATCTCCACTTGTGAACATGGTAATAACCAATAAGATATAGGTGGCAAAAATGGCTAAAGCAAACCCAGTGGAGATTCAAAAAAACTTAAAGGGAATTGACTATCCCGCAAGTAAAGAAAAATTAGTTAAACACGCTCAAAAACAAGGAGCAGATCGCAAGGTTATATCATTATTAGAGCAGTTGCCAGATGACGAAGAATTTGACAATCCCACCGATGTTAACAAAGCTATAGGTGAGATTGAATAGCCTATAGTTCTGATGCGGAGTAATCTCCTGATTTCCCACCAGTTTTACTAATTAAATGAATCGATTCAATTTGAATCGACTTTTCTAAGGCTTTCGCCATATCGTATAAAGTCAACGCTGCTACAGAAACGGCGGTTAAAGCTTCCATTTCCACACCAGTTTCAGCGTTGGTTTTAACGGTAGCTTGGATGTGATAACCAGGTAATTGGGAATCGGGGGTAATTTCCACAGCAACTTTTTGCAATGGTAGGGGATGACACAAGGGAATTAAATTCGCTGTTTGTTTGGCAGCCATAATCCCTGCTATCCTCGCCGTGGCTAACACATCACCTTTAGGAGTATTGCCAGCCTGAATAGCATTTAAAGTTTCTGGCAGCATCCGCACTCTCGCCACAGCCACAGCTTGGCGGACTGTGGACGCTTTGCCAGAAACATCTACCATCTGTGCTTGCCCTTGGGAATCTAGATGGGTTAACTCGGCAGAAAAATTTTTTGGAGAATAGTCTTGCATCGTTTGGGAATATAGTGCTAATATATTTTTCTGGCAGGGGCGTGTAGCTCAGTGGACTAGAGCACGTGGCTACGGACCACGGTGTCGGGGGTTCGAATCCCTCCTCGCCCGTTTGAAAAGGCAAAAGTACATATAACTTTTGCCTTTTGTTTTGCTAATTAATATTATTCAACGAAAAGGCATCTTCACCACGACCCAGAGCAAAACGTAAGGAATTAGTAAGACTTTTGTTGGATAGGGTGAGGAAAATTAGTAGTGCTAAAAAAGTTAAGGTGGCACTATAAGCAAACATATTGCGGTATCCGACAAACTCACTGACATAGCCAAATATAGGCGCAGCGATCGCAATTCCCAAATCAAATCCAGCCATACAAATAGCAAATATTTGTCCACGTTCTTGGGGTAGTGAACGGTCTGCCATCATTGTTGTAATCATAGAAATCATTGTGCCACCACCGCAGCCTTCAGCGATCGCAGAGATTAAAAAAGCATTGGTGCTGTTAGCCTGCCATAGTAATACACAAGCCAAAGTATAAGCCGCAATCCCAAAGGTAATAAACAAACCTCGACCGAAGCGATCGCTGGCTCGACCAGCAAACACCCTGATTGTAAAACTAGAAATGGCAGAAACGGTGAAAAACCAGCCACCATTGAAACTTACTTCAGTAGATTTAATAAATAACGACACAAAGATATGCACAGCACCAACAGATGTACCCACGAGTAACACCACTAATGCAGGAACTCTCACCCTTGGACTAGCCAAGATTTGCCAAAAGTTACTGTTTTGGCGTTCCGATTGGTGTTGTGAATTTAATGGTGGGTTGATAACTTGTGATGCGCACAATAGTCCAATGAAAGCGATTGTGGCGGTAAACAAAAATAAACGTGAGTAGCCAGAAGTTTCTTGTAAATATCCACCAATTGCTGGCCCCACAGCTAAACCAATGGGAGCCGTTAAACTCATATAACTAATAATTTCTCCACGAATGGCTACAGGCGCTAAATCAGCTACCAAAGCAGTGTAACCAGTAGTAAAAGCTGCAATGCTAATTCCATGAAAAATCCGCAGCCAGAATAATAAGGGGATAGATGTAAAGACTAAATAGCCAAAAGGTGCGATCGCAGCTACTGCTGTCCCAATTAATAAAACAAGTTTACGTCCCCGTTTATCTGCTAGTTTGCCCAGCATCGGACGAAACAGCAGTAACCCAATGGCAAAGCCACCCATAACTATGCCAATTTCTTGCTTACTACCACCCACATCTTGAATGTATAGCGGTAGCGTCGGTAAAAAAGCAGCCGTGCTTGACCAGAATAACAAACCTGCCGCAAATAAAATCAGCAGGTTTCGCCGCAGGTCAGTATCAAATGTATTAAAAGCTTTCAAGGGAGATGCAAAGAACACTAACTATAATTGCTCTAATATTTTTACGTTAGTTAATATTTTTTGCCACTACTGCCCGTATCCAAGTAGTTATTAAAGCAATTTGAAGCAAGTATTAGAGGATAAAAGCAGAGGTGCAGAATTAATTTTACTTAGCGATATTCAAATACTACATCTTCGTAAAGTTCTGCCATTGTCGCCTCAAAATTAATACTATTGAGTCGAAAAGTTTTGTCTTGGGATGTGTATGTTTGTAGAACCCAAAAACCATCATCATTAAGCCGAAAACATTCAATTCTCTGGCGTTTTGTATTAATTAAAACGTATTCTTTTAAAGTTTCTATTGCTTGATAATCCGCGAATTTATCCCCTCGGTCGAAAGCTTCAGTAGAGTCAGATAAAACTTCAACAATTAAACAGGGAAATCTTTTATATACAGGTGTTTCTTGGTCTCGTGAATCGCAAGTTACCATCACATCAGGATAGTAGTATCGATTCAAAGATTCAATTCGAGCTTTCATATCAGCTATGTAAACCCGGCAACCAGAACCGCGCACATGACTCCGCACGAGAGCAAACAGGTTTCCCGCGACGGTAACATGAGGGTCACTTGCTCCAGCCATTGCGTAAATGTAGCCGTCAATATATTCATGTTTAATGGAGCTTGTTTCCTCCATTTGCAGATATTCTTCGGGTGAGATGTAGTTGGGGGAGGCTAACATAATAAGTCAAAAGGCAAAAAGAAAAACCTACTACTAATGTTAATTACGAATTACATCAAGTTGGGTTATTTTTATTTTCAACTACTTCCCGCACTCGATAGATAGGTCGTCCTTGAGATTCATGGTAAGTACGCATCAACAACTCTGCCAACAAACCAAAGCAAAATAGTTGTACACCAGTTACTAATAATAAAACTGCCAAAATTAGCAACGGACGATTACCGATCATTTCACCCAATGCAAACTTGACGAAAGTCAAATAAATTCCTATCCCCACACCCAAAGCCATCGAAATCAAACCCAACAACCCAAAAACGTGCATCGGGCGGGTGAGGAACTTTTTCATAAACAAAATAGTTAATAAATCCATTAACACCCGAAAAGTCCGCGAGATGCCGTATTTACTCCGACCAAATCGCCTCGCGTGGTGACGTACAGGCATTTCTGTAATTCTTGCGCCTTCAATATAAGCCAGGGCTGGCAAAAAGCGGTGCAATTCCCCATAGAGGTGCATATCTGCCACTAATTCTGAGCGATAGGCTTTGAGGGAACAGCCGTAGTCATGAATATAAACGCTAGTAGTGCGCCGAATCAGCCAGTTAGCGATTTTAGAAGGAAGTAAGCGATTTACTGCCCCATCTTGGCGTTTTTGCCGCCAACCGCTAACCAAATCGTAACCTTCATCTAACTTTGCCAATAGCATCGGGATATCAGCCGGATCATTTTGCAAGTCAGCATCTAAAGTGACAACGGCTTTACCCACCGCATAGTTAAACCCAGCAGACATAGCTGCGGTTTGTCCGTAATTGCGTCGCAGAATTACCGCCTTTAAATCACTGCGACTTTGCGCTTGTGCTTTGAGAAATTCCGCCGAACCATCTGTGGAACCATCATCAACACAGATGATTTCATAACTAATTTGACTATCAGATAAAGTAGATGCGATCGCCTCTAATAAATGTGGTAAACTCTCCACTTCGTCACGCACTGGCACTACTACCGATACTGCTGGTACATTTGCGGAAATCACCCCATTTTCCTCACTCATTCTCTCTGGAATCAACCCACTCCTCATAACTCTCCGCGTCCTCAAATCCTCTTTGGTTCGTAACTTTTCACAACTCTGCCAGCACCGCGTAGTTGCTGATAATATGACCGACTCACCGCATCTCCCTGTTCCGAAAGAACATCAATCCCAATTCCATTCCGTCCTTGTGCCTTTCCTGAACTATGAATATAAGCACCATCACCCAAATAAAGCCCGACATGAGTCGCTTTTTCTGGTGTGCCGAAAAATACTAAATCTCCTAGTACTAATTCTGACAACTGGATTGGTTGAACAAAGGCTTCTTGTTGATAAGCATCTCTTGGTAGCCAAATCCCCACCGAGACAAACGCCGCCTGCATCAAGCCAGAACAGTCATAATTTGGCCCCACTGTCCCACCCCAAAGATACTCATTAGGTTGTTCCATAGCTTTTTGAGCAAAAGCAATCACTTTGGGAAGTAGTTTTTTAATTTCAGTTTCCGCCAATGTTGCAGCTTGATAATGTACAGTAGCAGGTTGTAATAAACCTAAATCAGCAAACGACACCCAGCCTGGATAATCATCCTCACATAAATACACCTCAACCGCTGTATCCTGATGATTTGATGTTACCTGTAAATGTCGCCCAGCAGCAGCTTGAGTTGCCAAGCCCGTACATCCTGGAGAATCGTATAAGTTGAGGTGAGCGAGACACTGGTATTCAGATGCGGTCAAATTGAAGATTTGGGATTCTGAATTAGAGAGCATTATTCGATGGTTTTCTTTAGAAAAGACGAACAACTGGAAAATTTGGGTAATGGCATTTTAGAGGCAACTTGGGCAACATTTCCGACATTAGCCCAAAATCAAATTGCTTTGACTTGGGTTGTCTACGATCCGCCAGTACTCGTAAATACTGGTGGCGCTTTAACTCCTGATGCCTTTTGGCATCACCCAGTCCGTGGTTTTACTTATCGCGGTGTGGAACGGATTTACCCCGCGAGTGTGGTTAAGTTATTTTACTTGGTTGCAGTAAATGAATGGCTAGAAAAAGGCATGATCCAAACCTCGAAGGAATTGGAGAGAGCCTTGGGCGATATGATAATTGATTCTAGTAATGATGCGACCAGTTTAGTTGTAGATATTTTGACTGGGACTACTTCAGGGCCAGAGTTATCACCAGGGCCTTTTGAAACTTGGAAGCAACAACGTCATATTATTAACCGCTACTACCAATCCTTGGGTTGGGAGGAAATGGAGACAATTAATGTTTGCCAAAAAACTTGGGGTGATGGCCCTTATGGACGGGAAAGGGCATTTTATGGGGAGATGTTTGAGAATCGCAATATGTTGACGACAAATGCGATCGCTCGTGTGGTACATAGTATCGTGGGTGGGGTCGCAGTTTCGAGTGGGCGATCGCAAGCTATGATGAATCTACTCAAGCGCAGTACCAACCCCGAAGATTTACCTAAAGATGTTGAAGAAGACCAAATCACAGGTTTTATCGGTGGTGGTTTACCGCAAAACGCGCAAATTTGGTCAAAAGCAGGTTGGACAAGTCAAGTACGTCACGATGCAGCGTATATTGAAATACCTGATAAGCCTCCTTATTTGCTAGTAGTTTTTACTGAAGGTAAAGCCAATGCTACCAACCGCGATATTCTACCTTTGGTCTCAAAACTAGTTGCAGAAGCCATTAGCAATCTGTAAAGTTTTCCCCATTCCCTCAAAATTAATTTAACGCCGTGTGCAACTTTATCTTAAACCTAACCCCCAGCCCCTTCCCTACAAGGGAAGGGGAGCAAGAATCAAAGCCTCTCTTCGTTGCGCAAAAGGCAAAAGAATTTTTTCTTTTGCCTTTTTCATCACTATTTAGGTGTAACTTTATCTATCACGCTAATTTTGCCGTCATCTCCTACAGTCCAAACGTCATAAACACCAAGGACATCACCGTTAGCATCAACATCTACGTTGCCACTAGCACCTTGGTAGTTAATCGTTTTACCTTCTTTGAGTAGCTTTAAGCCTTCACAAACATCAGTAACTTCTGTACCTGAGCCAGCCGCAACTTCCCGAATTTTACTGGAAATACCCACACCTGTGTTGTCTTTAGCGGCTTGTGCTGCTAAGACTAACAATGCAGCTGCATCCCAGGCTTGGGGTGCGTATTCTCCCGGTGAACCACCTTTTTTCTCTTTCCACAATTTGTTAAAAGCTTCTAAGGCTTTGCCATCGGAACCTGGTACTGTACCTAGCGCTCCAGTTAAGATAAATTTGCCATCGCTCCCTTTACCTACTTGTTCTGGGAAGGTAGGTGATTTCACGCCATCTGTCAGCAGAACTTGGACTCCCTTGGTCAAACCTTGTTGATAGGCTGCTTTTAAGAGTAGACTACCTGTCTCTGCATAAAGTACAGCGACTACTGCATCTGGCTTACCAGCAAACGCCGCCGCCGCTTCGGTGTCAAAGGTTTGGGCTTTGGGGTCGTAACGCACTGGGTTATTTTTATTAACCACTGTGCCACCTAATTTTTCAAAAGTTTCGACAAATGCCTTTTCAAAACCCACACCGTAATCGTTATTAATTACGACTGTGGAAACGCGTTTAAAACCTTTTTTGTTAGCTAATTGCGCTAATGCCAGCGCTTGGTAAGTATCCGGGGGTGCAGTCCGCGCCCAAAATCCTTTAAAGTCGCCTTTTTTCGCTTTATCTGTAAATACAGGACTGGTACTACCAGGAGACACTATCATGACTTTATTTGGTACAGCAACAGAAACCGCTGCTGTGGAAACACTACTAGCAAAGGAACCGACTACACCTGCAACTTTATCTAGAGTTGCCAGTTTTGTCATTCCAGCTGCACCGGCTTTGGGGTCGGTTTGGTCGTCTACTTGTACGAGTGTGACGTTTTTGCCATTGACTCCTCCACAAGCATTGACGGTATCCACTAGTAAAGGCACAGAACCTACCATCTGCTGACCAATGGAAGCTAAATCACCTGTTGTTGGTAGTAGCGTCCCAATTTTTAACCCATCAGTACTGCTGGTTGTACTGGTTGAGTTAGCGCTTGGGGAAGTAGTACTGGTGGTATTGCTGGTATTGGCATTATCGCAAGCTGCCATCAAAAAGCCTGTGGCTATGGTAGCTACACTCAAGGCTAGGGCAGTAGTAATTCTTGGCATAATTTACTTTCACTCCTCTGATATGCAGGAGTCTGAAAGCAAGTTTCAAACTATGTTTCAGGTTAGCTTGATCTTAACAGACTCCAAATGTTAAATAATAACATCTACCATCAGGAGTATCTGTGTTAATGCTGACATTAATATTAATATTTGTTTAATACTATGCAGTACTGAGTGCTACATACTGCCGAAAAACGGAGAGGGAGGGATTCGAACCCTCGGTACGGAGTTGCCTGCCGTACAACAGATTAGCAATCTGCCGCTTTCGACCACTCAGCCACCTCTCCAGGGTCACGAATATTAATGATAGCAGTTTTTTAGAGAAAGTCAAACAATTTTTAGTCAATGGTCAATAGTCAATAGTTATTAGATTTTGACTATGGACTATTGACTGTGGACTAAAGTACTTGCGATCGCATCCATGCCACGGGTAAAGTAGATAACTTTCGCCACTGGGGGACGTAGGCTCGCTGATTGAACACGTCATAATCGTTGCGTTCAATGACATTTAAAATGCCACTGTAGTGCATTAATGCTGCCCAAACGGGTAAACGCGCATCAGGAGATAGATAAGCAATACCTCTTTCTGCCTTGCGATAAAATTGTTCTGCCCGTGCAATTTGAAAGCGCATGAGAGAACGCCAGCGGTCATCTATGACACCTTTCAACAGGTCTTGCTCGGTGTAATTAAATCTTGCCAAGTCTTCTAACGGAAGATAAATTCGCCCCCGCCTTGCATCTTCTCCCACATCTCTTAAGATGTTGGTCAGTTGTTTAGCAATTCCTAGAGCAATTTCTTCTTGAGTGGGAATATAAGAGGGTTGTTCGCGGTTCCACGGTGCTGTAGTGCTGGTGTTATCCAACCCCATGATTGCAGTTGACATCAAGCCGACAGTACCAGCCACCCGATAACAGTAGAGGTATAGCTCCTCAAACGTTTCGTAGCGACTGCGGTACAAGTCCATTCTCTGTCCAGCAATCATATCCCGAAAGGGCTGAATGTCCATTGGAAAGCGTTGCACTGTATCAACCAAAGCTACATCATAATTTTCGACTGGGTGTCCAGCAAAAATTGATTCTAGCTGCTGCTCCCATTGATCTAGGGTTTCTGGTGTGGTAAGAGCAGATGCAGGGCCATCCACTAGTTCATCTGTACGGCGACACCAAGCATAAATAGCCCAAACAGCAGGGCGTTTTTCTTTACTCAAAAGCAAAGTACTCAGGTAGAAAGTTGCGGAGTACTTGGCGATAAGTTGCCGACAAAGTTTGTATGACTCGTCTACAGAGACCAGCGTTTTCATGCGCGGGGGGGAATCAGGCAGTTGCAGCATTCGTTGCAGGCGTTCGGGTTAGCGTTTGTAGGTTTGAGGCACTGGCCTCTGGCAGCGATTCACAAATCGCCTGCGCTGTTAGCTTACCAGAAAGTACGGCCCCTTCCATACTGCCTAAATAGCGTTGCATGGTGTAACTCCCGCTAAGAAAGAAATTGGCTATGGGAGTTTTTTGGGGAGGACGGTACTGTTGGCGACCAGGAGTCGCTTTGTAAACTGAACGCGGCGTTTTCACTACATGAGATTTCAACAGTTTGGCTGGATTATCTTTCCCAAAGTGTTCGGGTAAGAGTTTTTCCAACTCAGTCATAGTTGCAGCAACAATTTCCTCGTCAGATTTGCTAATCCAATCTTTAGCAGGAGCCAGAACTAATTCCAGCATTGAGCGATCTGGGTTAGCATATTCCCGACAAGTGTTGCTCATATCAGCATAAACGCTGAGGAGGGGCGATCGCGAAAAAAGTAGTTGATCAATATCTGTTAATTTTCGATCAAACCAGAGATGGAGGTTAATTACCGGCACACCTTCTAAGCCTTCTAGCTTTTGGAAGCACTCTATTTGCTGCCAAGGTTGTGGCAACATAACTTTTAAAGCATCAACTGACATGGCTGATACGTAAAAGTCTGCTGTCACAACTTCATCTGGTTCGCCATTTAACCCGCGCAACAAAAATTCTTTGACTGTCCCATCGGGGTTGAGGACAATTTGTTTGAGGGGTGCATTTAGTCGGACTTGGCCACCACCTGCGGTAATGTAATCAACGATTGGTTGACACAATCTTTCGGTGGGTGAACCATCCAAAAAGGCGATTTTGGAGCCATATCGCTCTTGTAAAAAGCGATTTAGGGCTGTTAATAAAATTGTGGATGATACTTCATCGGGGTTGATAAAGGTGAGCGCTTTAGAAGCAGCAATAAATACGTCACTGGCTACTCTTTCCCCAATACCTTGTCTTTTCAACCACTCGGCAAAGCTGTACTTGTCCATCTCTTCGACATATTTTTGACCGCGCACAATGGCTGGAAGCAGGCCGATAGCGAACCTAATTTTCTGCTCCCAAGTCAACATATCGTTGTTGCGAAGAATTGAGGCAATAATGTTAAACGGAGAGGGAATATCGGGAACATCAAACCGTGAGAGTGTTCCGGGTTTTTCTGGTTGATTAAAAATTAGTGTATGCTCTTTCCACTGGAGGCGGTCTTCAATGCCTAACTCCTTGAGCAATTGCAGCATATTGGGGTATGCCCCAAAGAAGGCGTGTAACCCGGTTTCGTACCAGTCGCCGTCAGAGTCTTTCCATGCCGCTACAAGGCCACCCAATACGTCCCGACGCTCTAAGACAATGGGAGTGTGACCTGCGTCTATAAGATATTTCGCGCAGGAAAGTCCTGCTAGACCAGCGCCAGCGATCGCTACTCGCATTTACACCTACTGTTGTTCAATATTTCTTAATGGTTTTGCCGTTCTCATTATACGTTGCAAACCGTTACATTTGGCAGTGATTGTGCGATCGCTTACCTAAAAACTTCTGCGAAGAGGAATTTAGGGACTAGAGGCTAAAGGCTAAAAACAAAAAATGTACTATTTTTTACTCATGATTTCATTAATCAACATTTTTTCTAGCTCATCATGAGAAAATCAAAACGTTTCTTCTCTAGCCTCAAAATTTAAACAACAATTATAGGTAATAAATTATGCCAGGATCACGGGAGCTAGAACTATTCGGAAATCATCTGATTCTCGGTATTTCCGGCACAAAATTGAGTGATGATGATAAACGGGCGCTCAGTGAATTAAAACCAGTCGGGGTGATATTTTTTGGAAAAAACTTTATAGATGGCGTTCCTTATCAGGTTTGGTTAGCCAGCTTTCAAGAACTTATAGACCAAATTCGTGAATATGCAGAACGCGATTCAATGTTCATGACTTTAGATCATGAAGGTGGGCGTGTAGTCCGTACACCTTTACCAATTACAAGATTTCCTTATGCGGCTTTGTTGCGATCGCAAGCTAGGGAAGTAGCAAAAGCTACAGCTAGAGAGTTGAAATCACTGGGGATTAACGTATCCTGGTCGCCTGCTGCTGATATTTACTCTAATCCGCATAACCCGGTAATTGGGCCGCGTGCCTTTGGTAATACACCAGAAACCGCTGCACAAGGAGCGTTGGCATATTATTTAGGGCTGCAAGAGTCTGGTATTTTAGGCTGCGCCAAGCATTTTCCGGGACATGGAGACACTAGTACAGATTCTCATTTTGAGTTACCAGTGCTGAATTTAACTGTACAAGATTTGCGCGATCGCGAACTAATACCTTTCAAAGCTTTGATTGATGCTCAAATTCCCTTAATTATGACAACTCACATTTTATTTCCCCAAATTGACCCAGATGTACCGGCGACTATTTCGCAACGGATTTTGAAGAATATCCTCCGAGAAGAACTAGGGTTTGAAGGTGTAGTTGTCTCCGATGACTTAGATATGAAAGCAATTTCCGATAGGTTTACCCAAAGCGGAACTGTCGCCCGCGCCTTTAACGCTGGTTGTGACTTGTTTATCCTCTCGCGCAATATCAATTCATCGTCTTTAGAACGTACTTATTACATGGCGGGAGATTTTGCTGATGCTCTCAGTAACGGTAACTTAAAGAAAGAGGTAGTTACAGCCGCTAGGCAAAGAATTGAAAATTTATTAGCACAAACACCGCAATATATTGTTCATGCTTTAGATAAAGCTACATTCCTACAACATGCAGAGTTAGCGATCGCTTGTTCTTTCTCATAAAACTTTACTTAATTAGCAGGGGAAATTTCATTCAAATCTCCAACGCCTGATTCTCTATAGAGGAGATGAATTATATTTTGTTAAGTTATACTAAGAAATGGTTGAAAGTTTGCTTTTCAACGCAGAAGCTGGCGGAGGTAAACCAAAGTTACGCAGAGTCTTTGTGTAATTTTTTCGCTAACTCTGAAATATAGTTTCAAAAATTACGAATTACGAATTAAAAATTATTTTCACATGACATCATCTGTATTTGCTGCTGAACGTCTTTTATTTACTCAAACTACTCCTGATACTGATGCAATACCTCTAATTTTTGCCTTTCCGAATGAATATAGTGTGGGTATTACTAGCCTCGGCTATCAGGTAGTTTGGGCAACTTTAGCAACGCGCGATGATGTGCAGGTGAGTCGTCTATTTACTGATATACATGAACAACTTCCTAGACAGCCAGAAATTGTGGGATTTTCGATTTCTTGGGAATTAGATTATGTGAATATTTTAAATTTACTTGAATCTTTAGATATTCCGATTCTGGCAAATTTGCGTAATGATTCGCACCCTATCATTTTTGGTGGTGGCCCAGTTTTGACGGCTAATCCTGAGCCTTTTGCTGATTTTTTTGATATTATATTGTTAGGAGATGGAGAAAATCTGCTGGGAAATTTTGTTGAAGCTTACAAAGAAGTTAGACACGCTCCTAGACAAATTCAGTTAAAAAGATTGGCACAAGTACCTGGAATTTATATTCCAAGTTTGTATGAGGTGGAATATCAAATACCTGATGGTGAGGTTAAGTCAATTAAGCCGATTGATCCAGATGTTCCGGCAGTTGTACAAAAGCAAACTTATCGCGGAAATATTCTCTCAGCTTCAACAGTAGTTACAGAAAAAGCTGCTTGGGAAAATATTTACATGGTGGAGGTGGTGCGGAGTTGTCCAGAAATGTGCCGCTTTTGTTTGGCAAGTTATCTGACTTTACCATTTAGAACAGCCAGCCTCGAAGATTCATTAATGCCAGCGATTGAACGCGGGTTACAAGTAACAAACCGCTTGGGATTATTGGGTGCTTCTGTCACACAACATCCAGAGTTTGAGGAGTTATTGAATTATATTAGTCAGCCAAAATTTGATGATGTGCGGCTGAGTATTGCTTCCGTGAGAACTAATACAGTAACGGTGCAGTTGGCTCAAACTTTAGCAAAACGAGACACGCGATCGCTTACCATTGCTGTAGAAAGTGGTTCAGATAAACTGCGGCAAATCATCAACAAAAAGCTGCAAAATGATGAAATTATCCAAGCGGCGATAAATGCCAAAGCTGGCGGACTCTCCAGCTTGAAACTCTACGGGATGGTTGGTATTCCTGGGGAAGAGGCGGAAGATTTAGACGCAACTGTAGCGATGATGCGGAGTATTAAAAAAGCTGCGCCAGGATTGCGGTTAAGCTTTGGTTGTAGCACCTTTGTACCGAAATCCCATACACCATTTCAATGGTTTGGCGTAAACCGTCAAGCAGAAAAACGGTTGCAGCTTTTACAAAAACAACTTAAACCCCAGGGGATAGATTTTCGTCCCGAAAGTTATAACTGGTCTATCATACAGGCTTTGTTATCCAGAGGCGATCGCCGCTTATCTCAACTTCTCGAACTCACCCGCGACTTTGGCGACTCCTTGGGTAGTTACAAACGCGCCTTCAAGCAACTTAAAGGACAAATCCCCGATTTAGATTTCTACGTTCATAATAATTGGTCAACAACTCAAGTCTTGCCTTGGAGCCACTTGCAAGGGCCGCTACCGCAGTCTACACTACTAAAGCACTTGGATGAGGCTACCAGTCATTTCCGTTCAGCCCCCAAAGAATTGCAACCCTTAAATTCATAGTCAAAAATTGAATGCAAACAACTGCTGAGTATTACTGTGCCTTTTGTGGCGAACCAAACTTAACCTTTATAGACTTGAGTGCTGGGGGACAACAATCTTATGTTGAAGACTGTCAAGTTTGCTGTAACCCCAATATTTTGTATGTGCGGATTGATGAAGATACTCTAGATATTGAAATAGATACCGAATACGACGAAGGCTGATACAGTTTTAGATTTAGAATCGCTTTGTGTCTCTTAGGTGTATCAATACCATCTATCGCCATCATTTTTTTCAATTGGTATGAGTTTTAGGTTTTGCTGTTCATGCTGCACTTCAACCATTCATCTGTGATTAATGCCCCAATAGAAGTAGTTTGGCAATTTCATGAAAGGCCAGATATCCTACAAATGCTAACTCCACCTTGGCAACCAGTCAAAGTAGTTCGGCGCGAAGGAGGACTGCAAGTAGGTGCTATCACAGAGTTTCGTTTGTTTCTAGGGTTAGTACCTTTAACTTGGTTAGCGCGTCACACAGAATGTGAACAATATCGCCTATTTGTAGATGAACAGATATCCGGCCCCTTTGAAACCTGGATACATCGGCACGAATTTCAGCTAGAAGATGGCAAAACTAGATTAACCGATGCAATTTCTTTCTCCATGCCTGGAGGAGATGCCTTTGAATTTGTCAGTGGTTGGCTGATACAAACTCAACTAGAAGCAATGTTTCGCTACCGCCATTATGTAACAAAGCAACAATGTGAGGGCAGAGGCGGTAACTGGTGGTAAAAATAGAGATTAGCGCGAATTTCCTGCTAATAGGTTGCAGTTTCTCCCAAAATCAACCAATTGGTAGAAGCTGAATCTATCTTGCAAGAGAGGGTAAATCTTCCCGCATTGTTCATGATAGTAGAAAGACATTCAAACAAACTATCACTGAAATTTTAGGTAAAAAAAATGTTGGGAACATTTCTAATAACTCTAGCTACAGCACTAAGCTTACTAATTGTGGATTTAGTTGTGCCTGGTGTTAATATTGCTAATTTTCCCTCTGCTTTAATTGCTGCTGTCGCAATTGGCTTAATTAATAGTTCAGTAAAGCCAGTTCTCTCAACCCTATCTTTACCTTTAAACCTTGTAACTTTCGGCGCATTTTCTCTCGTTGTTAACGGTATCTGTTTTGCATTAGCAGCATTTTTAGTACCTGGGTTTAGCGCTCATGGCATTATCGCTTTTATTCTCGGCCCAGTGGTTCTATCTTTAGCTAATACCTTCATTGGTAACTATTTTGCTGAAAGAAACGTGGCTTTAACTGGCAATACTTCAACTCCAGGTGAATTACCTCAAGGCAATCCTCAGCAATAGTACAAGTATTATCTTTGGGAAAAGTCATACAGAATTAACATAATGCCTGCGACAGAGTTGTTAATTAAGTTAATTCTGGACAATGTGAATTAAACAAGTTGAAAAAGTAACAGCAAAACTATGAAATTATTTCGTTTTCTTCTAGCCCTTGTCGTGCCTCCTTTAGGCGTTTTTCTCACAGTTGGTGTTGGCCCTACTTTGGTAATTAATATTCTGCTCACCCTGCTTGGTTGGCTTCCTGGTAGCATTCATGCACTTTGGGTAGTCGCTAAGAGAGAAGAAGCATTTAATAGCGGAACTTACTAAAAGAAGTTGCTACTTACACCAGAAACTTGGCAATAATTTGGCACAAACCTCTCTCAATAAGGACAATTAAGGAAGGGTAGATTAACATGGTCTGCCCTTTTTATTACGTATTTGATTAATGTTTATATAACCGTAGTTAATTATATTGATTGCATATAAAATATAATCAGAGTCTGTGCATAATAAAGTTTGTCAAAAGATATGCCCCAGTCAGTTGCGAGGATGTCACTGGCAGAGTTTTTGGCTCAACCTAAGATTGAGGCTTCGCCTGCGTGGGAATTAATTGATGGGCGAGTTGTTCAAAAAACAATGCCAACTCTGTTTCACTCCCGACTGCAACGTAATCTAGTCAATTATATTAATATATTAACGATCGCACTGATAAATTTGAAGCGGTGCAGGAGCTACGTTGCATTGTACCACCTTACTCACCAGTGCCAGATATTGCTATCATTGCTGGCCATCGCCTTGGCGATGAGGATGGGCCATTTAATGGAGCGCCAGATTGGTTAATTGAAATTCGCTCACCTGACCAAAGCACTTTAGACTTACAAAACAAGATTCTTCATTGTCTCATTAATGGAACGCAACTAGCTTGGTTAATCGATATTACTCGTCAGCAAATATGGGTTTGGCAAGGAGATAACCTACCAATAGTCTTTGCTGGAGTAGACTTGCTACCAAGTTTAGATATTCTCCCGGAAATTACAGTTGACGCTGTTATGAAAATGACTAGCCGAAAATAGCTGTTGTATGAGTACGTTGTTAACTAATACTAAGTTGCGTTCAGAGGTAGTATTCTGAGATGAGGAAAAAAAGTTAAAGAACGCAGGCGATCGCTATCAGAACAAAGGTCGATTAAACCCTGGCATAGTACGTCCTCAACGTGGTCTAAAGTAGGAAAGACTTGATTATAAAAGTGTTTTTCTCGAATGTCTTCCCAGATGTGTTCAACCGGCATTAATTCTGGGCTATGAGCAGGTTGAAAAATTAAACGAATATTTTCAGGAACATTTAAAGCATTAGAACGATGCCAAGATGCTTTATCTAACTGTAAAATTACAAAATAATCAGCAAATTCTTGGGAAATTTGTGATAAAAATAAATTCATCATTTTAGTATTAGCATAAGGCAAAGTTAAGCAAGTCATTTTGCCTAATTCGGGTGCAACTGCGGCGTAAGCATAAATATACTGCCTGACTTGTTGTTTTGGCACAGTTGGGCGTATACCTTGGGGACACCAACAAGCCCTAACTTCTCCAATCCGACCAAACCTGCCTTCATCTCCTGCCATTAATACTACAGGTCTAGTATCAGATGGGTCTCTTGTTTGATTAATTTTTTCTACTAGTTGAGGAAAGTTTTTTTAAATTCATCAACAGAATTTGGGTCTTTTTTGGGATGAGTTGGTCTTGGGATAATTTTGCGCCACTGATGCCGTTCTAATAGGCGATAAATTGTAGTTTTATGCACAGTAAAACCACATTTCTTTTCATACGCAAGTTTTATTTGCATTGCTGTTGCCACTTGACCACTGCGTGCCTTTTCTTTAAAAGAATCTATCAGTTCTTTTTCTTGCTCCCAGCTTAGATAGCAATTATGTCTACCGCCTTTCCCTGACGCTGATAATCCAGCTTCTCCCTTGCGGTTGTATTGTTGAATTACTTTTCTGACAAACCCTTTTGATACCCCTACGTGTACAGCTATCTCGGCTGCTGTTCTTGGATCTGCGCTCGCATTGTATATCACTAGCCATTTTTGCCTTTCCCAATGCGATTGCGCCAACTTTACTCTTTGTTTTACCGTCTCTAAATCTAGATGGGGTACTGCTTGCGTTACTTGAGCCATATGCACCCGTCAGACTCTGCCTTTGTTCTCGTCATCTCTTTTTTTAGACTACTACATCTGACTGCAACTTGGTATAAATCGCACTTACTAAGAACCCCGACTTCTTGAAGAAGTCGGGGTTCTTATGATGTTGGTATCTAGTTTTTATCTGCGGGTTCTTTGTCTTTAAACAAATCAGCGGTTGCGAGGAGTAACTCGCGTAAAGTTTGTTTGAGTTGGAGTTCTTTGCGAGCTATCGCTGTACCCGCTTCTCCTAGTTTATCTTCTAACTGCGATCGCTTTTGTGATACCTGTGTCGCTAAAACTTCCGCTTGCGGACGAGCTTGGTTATACCAAGTTTTGGCATCGTTGAGATAATTTTGAATTTCTTCCGAACGTCCGCCATAGCGCGCAGCTAAATTAGCTCGAACAATTGCTAATTGTGCTTGCAATTGTGCATAACGTTTTCTTAACAAAGACACTTCATCACTATCTTTAATAGCGCTAACAGCCGATTCAATAATGGTTTGAGTATCAGCAGTGTTTTGCTTACCTGTTTCCTCAATCTCTGCTAATATCACATCTACATCTTGCTGAAGTTTTTCTTCTTCACTATCTAATTGAGTTTGCAACCTTTGGAGTTCTGACTGAGTTTGAATGATATTTGCATGTCTTTTATGATTAACTCCTTCTAAAGCACCTTCAATGGAAGCTGTGACTTCTTCTTTAATTTCGCCACCCCTTTCTTGTAGGGTTTCAATAACAGCAGAAACCGCATCTCTTACAAGTCCCCGCAGTTCAATTGAACCTTCTTTAAACTCAGAAGCCACTTGAGTAACGGCTGATTTGACAATTTCCCGCACTCTTTCTGTCCGTAACTGACCAGTTTCTTTAACTTGCTTCAGGTCTGTTTGAATTTGCTCTTTGATATTTCTAACCATTTTCAACTCTGGGTATTTAGCTAATTTGGATAAATTAATTTAGTTTAAGTATGGTGTCACATCTAAATTTTGAACTATTCCATTGAGAATAGGCACTTCCTTTAGATAGAAAATGTGAAATTATCGGCGTTTGTGTGCGAACATTGGCGGTTTTATTTACAGAGAAAATATCATGTATCACTATGTACATACTTATGAGAAGATGAATTTTGATTTCTAGTTAAAATAAAAAAATGATTAACGCCAAAGCACAAATCAAGCTCATGAGAATTAACTTGCTAAAAATCCTGGCATTAGTATGTTTAATTCTCCTGCTATCTACCCCTACATTTACCTTGCCTGCTAGTGCAAGCGACACAGCTAATGGTGCAGAAATATTTAGCGTGCATTGCGCCGGCTGTCATATCAACGGTAGTAACATTATCCGACGAGGCAAGAACTTAAAAAAGCCAGCACTGAAGAAATATAATATGGATTCTATCGAGGCAATTACAGCCATTGTCACTAATGGTAAAAGTAATATGTCTGCCTACAAAGACCGCCTCACAGAACAACAAATTCAAGATGTTGTGGCTTACGTTCTAGAACAAGCTGCAAAAGACTGGCGTTAAATCAATAATTCACAATTCAACTATATGGTGCTACCCGCAGACAGTCGTCTTCAACTTACTCCTGATTTAAACATTTGCCGGATATTAAATGGAATGTGGCAAGTGTCTGGCGCACATGGACAGATTAATCCCAAAGCGGCAATTCAAGCGATGTTCCCGTATATAGATGCAGGTTTTACCACCTGGGATTTAGCCGACCATTATGGCCCTGCTGAAGATTTTATTGGGGAATTTCGTCGTCAACTACTTGCTATTAGAGGTCAAGAAGCTTTAGCTAACTTACAAGCTTTTACAAAATGGGTTCCTCGTCCTCGCAAAATGACAAAAAAAGTTGTTGAGGACAACATTAATATTGCTTTGCGGCGAATGAATGTTGCATCTTTAGACTTAATGCAATTCCATTGGTGGGAATATAGTGATAAAAATTATCTAGATGCCCTGAAGTTTATGGGAGAATTGCAAACTGAGGGCAAAATTAAGCATTTAGCTTTAACTAACTTTGACACAAAACACTTGCAAATTATTATTAATGCCGGGATTAAAATTGTTTCTAACCAAGTGCAATTTTCGCTAGTTGACCGTCGTCCAGAAGTGGCAATGGTGCAATTTTGCCAGCAGCATGATATTAAACTATTTACTTACGGCACACTTTGCGGTGGTTTCTTAGCAGAAAAATATTTGGGTCAGCCGGAACCGCGAAACTTTGATTTAGCCACAGCCAGCTTACGCAAATATAAAAATATGATTGATGCTTGGGGTGGTTGGCAACTATTTCAGGAATTACTTTTGACACTCAAAGAGATTGCTGATAAATATAATGTGACTATTTCCAATGTGGCAGTGCGTTACATTTTAGATAAGCCAGCAGTGGGAGGTGTGATTGTTGGTGCCAGGCTGGGTGTATGGGAACATATTGAAAATAACGCCAAGGTATTTAGTTTTAGGTTAGCTCAAGAAGATAGCGATCGCATTGAGCAAATATCTCAAAAATCCCGCAATTTATATCAGATAATTGGTGACTGTGGCGATGAATACCGCAGATAATTTATAATTTTTATCTAGCAAGTTTCATACTTTTGTTTATGCTCGGCTAAAAGCTGGAGATATTTGGCATTTGTCTTGGCTTCAACCCATTTTGCTTTAAAAATAGCGGCTGATTCTGCTTTTACAGGGTCTACATCGAATGGTAATATTTCTTTTTCAGAACTTCCTGCTTGGGAAGTTTTTTTATATTTTCTGCCGTTTTTATGATTGGCGTAACGGCGAGAACGAGTATAACCCATTTGGATAAACTTCCGCGCCATATCTGCTCCGACAAAATCTTCTTGTTCGAGATACTCTAGAAAAATTGCATAGATTTTTTCACTAGACTCTCTAGCAATCTCAGGTGTTTTGAAACGCCAATAAGGGAGAATCTCTGATTTATATGGTTCTACTAAAAGTACCCCTTGTTCGCCTTTACCAATGCGATATAATTCAGGGTGCTGGCGAAAATCAATGTTTGGGAAGTCTAAAGAATAATCAAAAGCCATAATAATTTACAGTAAACTCTGTTTAAGAGTTCAACTTCTATCCTAGTAAGGAAATTTATTCTGCCCTCTTATCTAACTGCTGTATGAAAAGTATCCTTGCTCCTGGACATTTGCGAAAAGTGCATCACATTGCTCTCAACGTTAAAGATATGCAGGCTTCGCGTCACTTTTACGGTAGTGTTTTAGGCCTGCATGAATTGACAGGTAAGCAAGTACCAGCAACTTTAGTGGAACTTGTCGCTGAGGGGAAAGTTGCCAACTTTGTGACTCCCGACGGCGTAATTTTAGACTTATTTTGGACACCTGATCTCAATCCACCCCATCCAGACCCAGAACAGAGTTTTACAAGAGCCTATCATCTAGCTTTTGATATAGATCCGCGATTTTTTGAGACAGCGCTGGCTGTTTTGGCAGAGAATAAAGTAGCGATCGCTCATGGCCCTGTTACTCGTCCTACAGGTAAAGGTGTGTACTTTTATGACCCCGATGGATTTATGATTGAAATCCGTTGCGATCCTCAACCTGAAAATAAAGTGCTGAGTAGTTCTCTAAACCTAATTTCTCCTTTCCCTTTCTTTTCTCTATAGCAATGCAGATATTTGAAGTTATCGAAGCCGCACTTACTAAACCACCCATTCCCCACGAACCATACAAACAATCTTTGAAAGCTTGGGCTATGTATTGCTTGCGTGACCGAGGTTTCAAAGTTGTTTATGCTCAAAATGCTGATTTTGCCATTGAACCCAAAGGAGCAGAAAAAATCTATTTTAAAGTTACCAATAATGCAGGTGATGTGGATAGTTCCTGCGCCTGGATAGTTTGGGATAGTGTCACCAAAATTACCAGTTTGATTCCACCATCATCTTGATAATTTGATACATCTGATTCCGCAAGGTCTAATTTTCTAATATCTGCCGTGCAAACTCAATAGCAGCTTCGGCTGTAGCAACTTTACCCTCAGCTTGAGCGATCGCAATCTCTGTTAGTAGCTCACCGACAACTGGCGACGCTGGAATCTTTAATGCTACCATGAGATCCTTACCACTTACTAGTTGAGTGGGATGAGCGACCAGATCATCAGGGTTAAGGTAGCGGCTGACCAAAGGTGAGTAAACCAACAAAGATTTGTCGCCGGAAATCGCCTCTACCAAAGTATCTTGTGCTACAGCTAATAAGACAATAGTAGGAAATACATTACCTGCTTCTTGGAACAAAAGATATTGTTCTCGGATGGATTTGTTACTAGATTTTAACTGCGGAAATAATTTCAGCGCAGTCATAACGGCGCGAATTTCCGCACGGCTATAGGTGAGTTCTTGTAGTTCTATTTCTGCAACTTCAGGATGAGGATGTACAAGACAAGCGAGTTTAGCAATACCTAACCAAGTTGTTTTGACAGTATCGCGCACATATTGTTGTAGTTCTGTACCAAATTGCGGTGCAAGGATGGCTGCGGCTGTATCAACGGCGGCGAGTTTTTCAAAGCTTTCGCCTGTCGCATTTTTAAATAAATCTGTCAGTAAACCATCTTTTCCGGCGTTGGCTAACCAAGGTGTACCTTGGGGACTAGCTAGAAGATAGCCAATTTCTGTCCGGACTCGTTCTGCGGCGACTGTGGTAATGCTGGATGCTAAAGCGCAAATTGTCGCTTGAGTAGTTGGTTCAATCTTAAAACTCAGTTGGGCAGCTTGGCGATAGGCTCGCATTAACCGCAAAGGGTCATCTTTGAGGTTGGCTGGTGATATCATACGCAACAGACCTTGCTGTAAGTCAGCACAACCTTGTAATGGGTCGATGATTTCTTGAGTATGGGGATTATAGGCGATCGCATTAATTGTAAAATCCCGTCTATGCAAGTCAATCTCTATACTATTGCCTTCTTGTTGGGCAAAATCAGCCGTAGCTTGAGGAAATACCACACGGGCAATTTTGCGTTCTGCGTCCAGTAAGACAAAACCAGCTTGATAATGTTTAGCGATCGCTCTGGCTACCTTCACCGCATCCGATGGTATCACAAAGTCAAGATCCCAATATTCACGAGTTCTGCCCAAGATAGCATCACGCACCGCACCACCCACCATATAAGCTGGTTGTGGCAACCATTCCAAGCTAAAAGGCCAATTTGACGGCGTGAGAATAGCAGAAACAGAACTGTGCATTGTAATAAAAATCAACCCCGCAACTAGTGAACAAAACCTTCGCTTACGTTAGATTAGCAATAAAGCTTCCTGGAGGTGGTTATATTATGTGTATTTGCGTAAACTGCCACTACGTAGACCGTTGTGTAACCTATCATGCCGTAGAAACCCAACACCAACAGCCTCATTTAACAGAGAACCCAACTTTTGACCCCAATGAACCTTCTATCAATGTCAACATCCGCACCAAAGAAGATTTCATTGAAATGGAATGGGACGTTGTTGGTTGTCTTAGCTTTAAGCAAGAAACAGGAAAATGGTCGAAATTGCGTCCAGGTGAACTAGTACCGACGTGATGGCTATGATAGGTAAATTTCCAGCGGCTACTGCTATCTATTGCAGTAGTCGTATATTTTTATGATTTTATGCTTGAATAAATATCACGCCAACTCTAGAAAAATTTATATAATTACTCACTTTGACAACGGAATTAACAACTCTACCCGCCCAAAAATATGCTTTATCACTGCACACCACCACGCCAGAATTAGGCTTGGCTATTACTAACTTTGCTGATGAAACGCGCGCAAATGTTTGGAATTTAGGGCGTGATTTATCCAGTTATGTGCATCAATATTTAATTGATTTTCTCCAACCCCAAACTTGGTCAGATTTGGCATTTATTTCCGTTGCAAAAGGGCCAGGTGGTTTTACAGGAACTCGTATTGGTGTAGTCCTCGCCCGCACTTTAGGACAACAATTAAATATCCCTGTGTTTGCTATTTCTACTTTAGCGGCAGTAGCTTGGTCACACAAAAATGATTACGAAAAATTAATTGCTACAGAAATGCCAGCACAAAGAGGTAAAGTGTTTGGTGCTATTTATCAAGTTAATGCAGCTACTTCTGAAATCACAGCTTTATTTCCTGATACATTGCTCACACCAGAAGCTTGGCAAGAAACTTTAGCTAATTGTCATACTGAGTATCAGCTAATTCAAGCACAATCTGGGTTAGCCGCAACTGTAACCAGTATTTTGGAACTTTCTTCTCTAGAATGGCGACAAGGAAAACGACCCGATTGGTCAGAGGCTGTACCTTATTATGGACAACATCCAGTAGAAATGTAAAACTTAGCAGCATTTCTCCACATTATAGTTATACTGCTGTCATCACCATGCAAAATTTGTAAGATATAACTAAAACATTATAAATAGAAATGCACTTAATCAATATTAATTGAGGAGTATTAATGTGTTTAGCAAGAAAGCATTCCAATTTTTAACAGCAGCAACAATTACACTAGTTGCTACTGCTGGTAGCTTAAGTTTGGCAGGATTTCTGAACAAGGACTATCTTAACAATCCTTTATTATTTTCACAATTAATAGGTAAGAAATCATCCAATGGCTTGAATGGGTCAACATCAGTAAAAGCCCAAGATATTGCTTTAAATACAAAGAAAGAAGCTATACCAAAAGAATTTCAAGGACAAACTATTTATGAAGCAAAACTACCAATAAAAGATAAAGTTATTGCGCTGACATTCGATGACGGCCCCGGCCCAAAAAATACAACACAAGTACTAGAAATTTTAAAGAAAAATCATATCAAAGCTACGTTTTTCCTAGTGGGGGAAATGGTTAGCTTTCATCCGCAAATTGTCAAACAAATTGCAGATGAAGGTCATGTATTGGGAAACCACACATGGCATCATTGGTATCGGCGGATGGATGTAGCGACAGCTGCTAGTGAAATTAATCGTACAGCAGATATCATCTATAAACTTACAGGGGTAAAAACTACACTATTTCGTCCCCCCGGAGGCTTTTTACACAATGGTTTAGTTGATTACGCCAAAAGTCAAAAGTATGCGATCATGATGTGGTCAGATGAATCAGGAGATTCCCAACGTCGGGGAGTGGCTACAACCCTAATTAAAAATGTCGAAAAAAGTGTCAAACCTGGTGGAATTGTATTGATGCACGATGGCGGTGGTAATCGTTCTCGAACTGTTAAAGCATTACCGCAAATTATTGCAGATTTAACATCCAAAGGGTATAAGTTTGTCACCATACCCGAATTACTGGCAATGCAAACTCAAGCTAAAGATGTGGTGACGGCAGAATCATCTATAGTTACTAAAGATGAACATCCCAATCATCAATTACATAATCAATGAGGCGGGGGTTAAACGCAAAGGAATATGGAGGATAACGCAGAGGTACGCAAAGAATACTCAGCGATACTCTGCGTTTAATTTAAGGCGATGTCTAGAATGGTGATCAAAAATTAGGTGTCAACATTACTAACTGTTGCTGAATCAACTTTTTCACTCCATCCAAGTTGAACTGCACGTTTGCCAAAATTTCTCCTACTGTCACCTGTCCATCACAAGCTTGCATAAATTCAAATTCTGCTGTTGACAAATTGACTATTTGGTAGTCGTAATTAAAAATACATTGACTCGGAAAGCCATCAATACAAGGGTTTAATTCGGGAATTGCGGCTAAAAGAGTGTCATCATTTGACCAGTCAGTTTTGATGATAGGGGGACGACCAAGAAAAAATTCGTAATGGGTAACTTCTGGGTCGAGTAATTCTATTAAACGATATAACTGACGCTGATTGAGATTTTCTGCTCGTTCTATTAATTCTGGTGCTTTACCCAAAAGTCTATCTAACTGCCAAAAACCAGGATTTGAGAAGCCAATAAATTCTAAACCAGACGCATCAATTAATTCAAATAATGTCTCAACGTTGTAATCAACTTCTTGGGGATGAACGTACATATCCGCGAAGCATTCATCTCGCTGATTTTCCATTGCCCAGCGTTGTTTTTCGTATTTGACAATTCTATTGTTTTCTGGTAAAGACGAAAATATTTTGCGTCCGACTTGCACACCATCACGGTAGTCACCGCGTTGTTCACCTTGGAGAAGGGCGATCGCTTTTTGCATGAGTTGAATTTCCCAACGTCCCAACTCACCATACACAAATATGTGCATGAAACCACCTGGGGCTAATTTTTTGGCTAAAGCTTGAATACCCCGAATTGGGTCGGGGAGGTGATGCAATACCCCAACGCAATTAATAAAATCAAATTCACCTGGTAACTGTTCCACATCGTAGATGCTGAGGTGATGAAACTCAACGTGGTTTGCACCAGAACGCTGACAACGTTCTTGCGCCACAGCCAAAGCACCCGCACTCAAATCAATACCAACCACAGAAGCTTGGGGGTTGAGGTGAACCAAGTATTCTGTACCTACACCAGTACCGCAGCCAGCATCTAAAATGCGAATATTTTGCTTTTGGGGTCTTTGACCTGTGCAGAAGTTATAAGCTGCTAACCAATTCCAGCGCCAGTTATAGCCTGGGGGTGGTTCATCTAGCAGGGGTTCTGGAGGAAAGGGATAAGTATTGTAGAGTTTGGCAACAGCAGCACTAACGCTTTGGGAATCTGACATGATCAACAACATCGCAGCATTTCTGAGTTTATCGAAATGCTGGACATTTGTGGTAAGAGTTTTTGAACGCAGAGGGGCGCGGAGTTGTTATTCCCGTTCTTGGTAGTCTTCGGAGGATTTTGGATCTAGTTCCCAGCGGCGATCATCGCGTTGTTCGAGAATGTCGTTTGTACGAAGGAAAGCGCGATCGTCCATTTCTAAGCCGACTGCTGCTTCTATTTCTTCGGTGACATCTTGTTCAGGGACAGCGACAGTACCACCAACAGCTTCGTCACCTACGGTATCTTGCCAATAGGTATAACTGTCATTAGTTGTCACTTCAGGACTATCGGGATACTCTGGGCTATTTGGATCTAGCGATCGCTCACCAATATTGTATCCTGGCAAGTCTTTCACTCCAGTGCCGTAAGATTCAGTAATTTCTTGCGGTAAATCTTCAGAATTAATTTCAGGATGATGATTTTTTTCTGCCATAATATTTTCCTTTTCTGCATTTTTACAATAACGTTTTTGTTGGCAAAATTTGTCTCACTTCAGATGTACAACTTTAGAAATAAAAAAATCTATCCCCTTAGAACGAAGTTAAGGTAGTTTTTACAGCCTAATCTTGTAAGTGTAAATTCAAGGTCAAGCCACTTGTAGTTGAATCTGTTAGTTATGAGTTAGAAGTTATCAACTCACACAACAAAATCCCCCAATTCTTACTTTTTAACTCATAACTTTTTTTGGGTAAGAAATCATTATTTATATTTTTATTACTGAAACTTCTCATACCCATACAAGTATTGAGTTTTCTTCAGCGGAGGTGGAAAGTGGAATATCAAGAGTTTATTACCCATGTCCAAAGCCTATCTCAATCCACTTCTCTTGAGGAGGCGGAAGTTGCAACTCGTGCGACATTAGCAACTATCAAAGAACGTATTGCAGACAGTGACATTCAAGATTTAGCTGCACAACTTCCACAAGAATTAAGTCATTATTTACAAGACCAAACACCAGCTAGTAGCCAAACCTTTAATCTCCAAGAGTTTATTCACCGTGTTAGTCAAAAAGAAAATATAGCTCCCACCACTACAGCAATTCATGTCCGAGCAGTTTTTGCTGTGTTGCAAAATGCCATGAAACCAGAAACTTTTTCTAGGTTTCAAGCCCATTTTACTCACGATTACGAAGAACTTTTTGCTGCACCACCAACTAGCGAAGTAACTGCTTAATTCAGCGCTATTAATTGTAAAAAATCCACCATATTAATCACAATAGGTAAATCCATGTCATATCAAAACAATCATTCTGGGAAGAAAAAAGTTGCAATTCTGATTGAAAATGATGTCGAAGATGCAGAATTTACTATTCCTTGTAATGGGTTGAAACAAGCGGGGATGGATGTAGTTGTCCTCGGTTCACGGATAAATGAAAAATACAAAGGTAAACGCGGTAGAGTTTCCGTTCAACCTGATGGTACAACCACAGAAGCGATCGCTTCAGAATTTGATGCAGTTGTGATTCCGGGTGGTATGGCTCCTGATAAAATGCGGCGCAACCCCAATACAGTGAGCTTTGTGCAAGAAGCTATGCAGCAAGGAAAACTCGTAGCCGCAGTTTGTCATGGGCCACAATTATTAATTGAAAGCGATTTGCTCAGGGACAGGCGCGCCACTGGTTTTGTCGCTATCCGCCGAGACATGATCAATGCAGGTGCAAATTATCAAGATGAAGCACTTGTAGTTGATGGTAATTTAATTACTTCCCGCGAACCTGGAGACTTAGCTATTTTTACCACAGCTATTCTCAGTCGTTTGGGTTATGGCGGTAAAGATGTAGCACTTCCAGAAGAGACAGACACTAATGCTGAATGGTGGAAAATTGCTGATGCTTGGGGTGGTTCCACAAAAGGTGAAATTGCTAAAGGGTTGAATACTGCTTTGAGTGGTGAACGTTACTCTCTAGAAGCTTTAGAAAAGTATTACGAAAAAGAGTCTAATACTCAAGCAAAAGTTATTTTTCAAGAAATGATGGCCAAGAAACAACGCCACATTGAACTATTAGAAACCTACCTCAACAGATTAGGTGAAAAACCTTCTTTAGCAGCGAATATTGCTAATCAATATGCAAAGGTCAAAACTGCCATGTCTGGTAGTGATGACATCTATCAAATACGTTGTGCTTTAGGTGATTTGCAAACAGGTATTGGCGACATTGGTAATTTATCTGCAATGTTTACCGACCCAGTAGCAACCGCTATTTTTAAAGAAATTTACCACAATTTGTTGAGAGACGAACAACGCTTAGTAGAGCTATATCGGACGCTGCAAAGTGCGGGAGTGCAATCTCCTAAACCCACGACAGGTGCGGCTGCTTCTATGTAATTCGTAGTGACGCTCCTGCGTCGCTACCGCTTCGCTAACGTAATTCGTAATTAATAAATGTAGAGAATCTAATTACGAATTACGAATCCAAAATCCGTCTTGAAAAGTTTGCTCAAGTCGGGAAACCCGCCCACACAACTTTTCGCAAAATCTAAAGTATAAAATTGTATGACTTCTACAGGCGATCGCACAACTAAAAATCCCCCAGAAGCTAATGAGATGGAACGCTGGGCTTCTCTCATTGGTGGTGGGGCTATGGTACTCACAGGTTTAAGCCAACGCTCTTTAAAAGGTGTGTTAACTGCACTGGCTGGCGGTGGTTTAGTTTACCAAGGTTTAACGAAGCAAAGCACAATTCAGCAAGCACAGGATGCTATTGGCATTAATAAACCAATCAAAGTTGAAAAGACGGTAACTATTAATAAACCAGCCGATGAACTTTATCGTTTTTGGCACAACTTTGAGCAGTTACCCACCTTTATGAAGCATCTGCAATCTGTGAAAGTGTATGACGCAAAACGTTCTCATTGGATTGCGAGTGCGCCCTTGGGTAACAACGTCGCATGGGATGCAGAGATTCTAGAAGATAGAGAAAACGAGTTTATTTCTTGGGCTTCGGTAGAAGGCGCAGAGATAGAGAATTCTGGCTTTGTCAGATTTAAAAAAGCCCCAGGCGATCGCGGTACAGAAGTCAAAGTAGTTTTAGAATACAACATCCCCGGCGGCGGATTAAGTGCGGCTCTCGCCAAACTTTTCGGCGAAGAACCAGAACAACAAATTGGTGATGACTTACGCCGCTTCAAAATGCTGATGGAAGCCGGAGAAATCGCCACAACCGAAGGTCAACCAACAGGAAGTAGGTAGAAGAGGCAGGGAGCTACCAATGACTATTGACTAATGACTATGGACTAATATTTATGAAAGCAGTCTGTTGGCAAGGTGCTAATGAAGTTCGGGTGGAATCAGTACCAGACCCGACGATTCTTAATCCCCGTGATGCGATTATTAAAATTACCTCTACAGCTATCTGTGGTTCGGATTTACATATATATGGCGGCTATATCCCGACAGTCCAAAAAGGTGACATTATTGGTCACGAATTTATGGGGGAAGTCGTCGAGGTTGGCAAGGGAGTCAATAATTTAAAAATAGGCGATCGCGTTGTTGTTCCTTCTACAATTGGCTGTGGTCGATGTAATTATTGCCAGCGTGACCAATGGTCGCTGTGCGATAATTCCAACCCCAATAGTTGGATGGAAGAAAAGTTATTCGGCAATATCACATCAGCAATTTACGGCTACTCTCACCTTTTAGGTGGCTATGCAGGCGCACAAGCCGAATATATCCGCGTACCTTTTGCTGATGTTGGTGTTGTCAAAGTTCCGTCAGAGATACCTGATGAGAAACTACTGTTCATCTCCGACGCTATCCCTACCGGATATATGGGAGCAGAACTCTGTGATATTCAGCCTGGGGATACAGTAGCCGTTTGGGGTTCTGGTGCAGTGGGACTGTTCGCCATGATTAGCGCCTATATGATGGGTGCAGAAAAAGTAATTGCGATCGACCGCTTCCCCGAACGCTTAGAAATGGCGAAAAAATATGCCAAAGCCGAAGTAATTAACTACGAAGAAGTTAATACCGGTGAAGCATTAAAAGAAATGACTGGCGGACGCGGCCCTGATGCTTGTATTGATGCAGTCGGTTTAGAAGCGCACGGAGTTGGTTTAGAAGACTTCTACGACCAAACAAAACAAAAGCTCAGGTTAGAAACCGACCGTCCCCACGTATTAAGAGAAATGATGGTGGCCTGTCGTAAAGGCGGCACTCTAGCAATTATGGGTGTTTATGGTGGTTTTGTAGACAAAATACCCTTGGGTGCAGCTTTTAACAAAGGTCTAACCTTCAGAATGGGACAAATGCATGGTCAGAAATATATGCATTTGTTACTCCAGCAAATCTTGGACGGTAAACTTGATCCTTCTTTTGTGGTAACTCATCAATTACCACTAGAAGAAGCGGCTCACGGTTATCACATTTTTCAACAGAAAAAAGACAACTGTGTCAAAGTCGTCCTTAAACCATGAATTGGCTGATAGCCGTTCAGTTGTAAACACAAATAAATAAAGCAAATGAGGTTATTTATGAAGCAAGTGATTTCTCGTTTACGCCAAATTATGGTTGTTTTCTTAGTAGGATTTATGTTCTTGCTAGGACAAGCTTTCAGCTTTGTTAACGTAGCACAAGCTGATGTTAAAACTCCAGAAGGTATTTATTATAAAGGCGTACCCGAAGGACAAAACAACGGCATCCAAAACGATAACCAAGTAAGAAATGCTCAGTCCAAACTTAAAGGTGCTGCTGATAATATCCGCGAAAAATTAAACTTGGATGAGGATACTCCCAGAGCTACAAAAGAGTTTCTCAAAGGTGCGAAAAATAGAGCAGGCGAAGCAGTTGGTAATCAATCCCAAGGTAGCAGAGAAGGTTATTACCAAAATCCGCCTACAAAACAACTTAGAGATAAAGTCTAAGGAAGAAAAGCAAGGCTAAAAAGATAGTCATGTAGGGTGTGTTAGGCGCGTCTTTTCGATTGTGATGTGTAACGTAAAAGATAACCAAAGCGCCTAACACACCATTATATATAAATGACTAAAGACAAATGACAAAGGACTAAAAATTATGAAAGCAGTTTGCTGGAATGGAGCAAACGATGTGCGGGTAGAAACGGTTCCAGATCCAAAAATTATTAACCCGCGTGATGCCATTATTAAAATTACTTCCACAGCCATTTGCGGCTCAGATTTGCATATTTATAATGGCTACATTCCCACCATGCAAAAAGGCGATATCCTGGGGCATGAATTCATGGGGGAAGTTGTAGAATTAGGCAGTGAAGTTAAGAATGTCAAAATAGGCGATCGCGTCGTTGTTCCTTTCACAATTGCCTGCGGTAACTGTTTTTTCTGCCAACGCGATTTATGGTCACTTTGTGATAACTCCAACCCAAATGCTTGGATGGTAGAACTGCAAATGGGTCACTCACCAGCAGGCTTATTTGGTTACTCACACCTATTTGGTGGTTACGCTGGTGGACAAGCAGAATATGTGCGAGTACCCTTTGCTGACGTTGGCTTATTTAAAATTCCCGACCATCTCACAGACGATCAAGTTTTATTTCTAACTGACATCTTCCCGACAGGTTACATGGCAGCAGAAAACTGCAACATCAAACCCGGCGATGTTGTTGCTGTTTGGGGTTGCGGCCCAGTCGGACAATTTGCCATTAAAAGTGCTTTTCTCCTTGGTGCGGAACGCGTTATCGCTATAGACCGCATTCCCGAACGTTTGCAAATGGCCAAAGAACAAGGTAAAGCCGAAATCCTCAACTATGAAGAGGTAGATGTCGGTGAAGCACTCAAAGAAATGACAGGCGGTCGTGGCCCTGATGCTTGTATTGATGCTGTAGGTATGGAAGCACACGGCACAGATGCAATGGCTTTCTACGACCAAATAAAACAAGCAGTTCGTCTAGAAACAGATAGACCAACAGCCTTACGCCAAGTAATCGTGGCGGCTGGAAAAGGTGGTCACGTATCACTTGCTGGGGTTTATGGTGGCTTCCTCGATAAAATCCCGATGGGTTCGGCAATGAACAAAGGTCTCACCTTCAAAATGGGACAAACCCACGTTCACAGATACCTAAAACCCTTACTCAATCACATTGAAAACGGTGATCTCGACCCTTCATTTGTAATCACACACAAACTACCTTTAGACCAAGCACCCCACGGTTACGAAATTTTTAAAAACAAAAAAGATAACTGTATCAAAGTTGTTCTTAAACCATAAAGTGGGTAATTAAATATGACTGACACCAGTGTAAATAAAATCGATTCCAGCCATTCACCCAAAGGTAAACTCGGTCAGAAATATCTTGCTTCTGGCAAATCTGTTTCTATGCGCCTTTGGGAAAATGAACAACCAGGAGAAGATAAACCACCAACAGCACGCGACTATGAAACTATTGGTTATGTAATTAATGGTCGCGCAGAATTGCACATTGAAGGACAAATGATTTTGCTAGAACCTGGTAGTTCTTGGGTTGTTCCCAAAGGTTCACAGCATACCTACAGAATCCTTGAACCATTCACGGCTGTGGAAGCCACTAGCCCACCTGCACAAGTTCACGGACGAGATGAAAATTAACTTTTCATAGTTCACCTAACTTTAATGCCTATTGTTTATAGAGTGCGTTTAGTTTTTACTAACGCACTTTTTTTAATTCCCAATACAGCATAAAAACTCCGTGTTACTTTGCGCCTGTTCCCTATTCTTTGTTCCTTTTCATTTCAAGTTTACTATTGCTGAGTGTCTGGTAGGGCAGATTTTAAACGAGTAGCTGTGCTTTTGCGGATGCGATCGCTTTTACGAACACCACCAGCCATTTCATATTCGTTGCTGTCTTTACCGTATTTGGCTGCAACGGCTAGCAGCATTTTTTCACAGAGAGTGCTTAAATTTTTTTCTAGCTGTTCAATATCAGTTCTGGAAGCATCAATCATAGCTAGAGCAGTGTTATGAGTATCTAGTTTGGCACTTAACTGCTCAATTTGTTGTATCATATTTTGCAAGCTGTTATTATCACCAAAATCAATATTTGAATCAATAGCTTTTAGCCCCGAAGCTCTGAGTTGAGCTTTTGCAAGTACGCTAGATGAACGTTTTGTTGCAGGCATTAATTAACTCCGATAACAGTTATAGTATTAGCTTGTCTCAAATAATCTGTAATTCGGCTCAGTGTAAATTACAAAAAGATGTGTTTTTTGAAGACAAGTAAATTTAACAGATTATGTAATAATGCTTAAGCGATAATTGGTTGGAACTCATCACAGAAAACGCAACTGTTAGAACACTAATTCAGTAATCCTGAAAGAACCTCTCCCCCAACCCCTCTTCTACAAGCCTACGGTGTACACACAAGTAGTCTGATCCCCCTAAATCCCCCTTAAAAAGGGGGACTTTGAGAAATTTCCCCCCTTTTGAAGGGGGGTTAGGGGGGATCGAAACGCTGTTAGGCAACTTGATAAAACTTGTGTGTACACGGTAGCTTCTACGAGGAGAGGGGCGTTAGCTCACCCTTACCTTGTAGGGAATGGGGCTTAGGTTTTTGATTACTGAATCGATGCTTTAGTGGCTTAGTGCAATATCTCAGCAAAGAAAATCAACCCGTTGGTTACAAATGCGTTGAGGTTGTCTATGGATGAGGTCTCGTTAATAACAAAGCTCAAATCGTTGGTCACAAATGCGTTGAGGTTGTCTATGGATGAGACCCCGTTGATAACAAAGCTCAAGTCGTTGGTCACAAATGCGTTGAGGTTGTCTATGGATGAGACCCCGTTGATAACAAAGCTCAAGTCGTTGGTCACAAACGCGTTGAGTTTCTCTATGGATGAGACCTTGTTGCTCATGAACGCAAAGCGTAATCGCATTTTTGATAAGTGCGTGGGCGATCGCAATCACTATATAGTTTGAACAGAATACTGTTGGATTGGTAAAAATATAGCTGTTAAAATCACCATAATGGTGTAAAAGTGCAAAAACACATCATAAAAGACAAATGCCAGCCATTGTTAAAGTACAACTTTCCTTAGAAGCCTTAGCAGAAGCAATATCTTCTCTTGATTTAAAAGAGAAACGCCAACTGCAAGAGCTAATTGAGCAACAAATTTTTGAAGCGGAAGAAGCATTGTATGAAGACGATGAGGAAACAGAAAAAGAAATTGAAGCAATTCGTGCTGAGTATAAAAATGGTGAGTCTGTAACTATAGATGAATATCTTGCTAACCGATCAGATCAGAGGTAATGAGTTATATAGTCGTTATTTCCAAGTCGGTACAAAAGCAGATTGATAATTTACCCACTGATATTGTCGAGCGTGTACTTGAGAAAATCCAAAATCTTGCTGCGGAACCGCGTCCCGATGGAGTTGTCAAATTAAAAGGTTCTAATAGCGAGTATCGTATCCGCATCGGTGATTATAGAGTCCGTTATGAGGTTGATGATGAAAGTCAACTTGTACAGATTTTGCAGTGCAAGCATCGGAAAGATGTTTATAGAAAAAGTTAGTTCAAATATTGTTAATGAAAATGTGATCGCTTTGAGCGATTGCAATATGAAAACTAGTTGAGGCGATCGCAATTACCATATAGCTTGAACAGAAATTTTACGACAACACTAGCCCAATAGGCGATCGCAGTTTAAAAGGTTAGTCAATAGCCTGTTGTGGCAATATAAAATCCATAGACAATAATAGTTAGTATGAGACACTTAGGAGCGTAAGCTTTGGCAACAATTACCGATATCGGTACACTAATTAATCATAATCCTGAAATACATGGAGGTTGCCCAATTATTGCTGGTACAGGGGTAACAGTCCGGCGTATAGCTATTTGGTATAAACAAGGTTACAGTGCAGAAAAAATTGCCGATGAGATTAGCCACCTAACTTTAGCGCAGGTTTATGCAGCTTTAGCTTATTATCATGCTAACCGCGATGAAATTGATGCTGATATTGCAGCCCAAGCAGCCGAGGCTGAGAGATTAGAGAAACTACATCGAACTCAAAAACTTTCATGAGCCAGATTCGATTGTACATGGACGAAGATTCTACCTCACGCTCTTTAGTTCTGGCTCTACAAAATCGTGGCGTAGAGGTAATTACAAGTTTAAGTGTAGACAGACTTGGCTATTCTGATGAAGAACAGTTAACATGGGCAACTGAGCAATGTCTGGTTTTATATAGTTCTAATATTAGAGATTTCTACCGTTTGCACAGTGATTTTTTGAGCAAAGAAAAATCTCATGCAGGAATGATTTTAGTACAGCAGCAGCGTTACTCAGTAGGCGAATTAATGCGCGGGATTTTGAGGTTAATTACAGCTAAGTCAGCAGCAGAAATGCAGAACCAAGTAGAATTTTTAACGACTTGGATTGATGAATAGACTGTTAAATCCTACTTTGCCCTAAACTATAAATACTGCATCATTGTGTCTTTTCACCGCCACCACCGTGTCACATCTATAATTGCACGGGCAACTTCTGCCGTTGCTGCTTCACCACCTAATGCAAAGATAACTGGAAACAACGCCTTTATATCGGATAGTAAATTAGAGCGAGTGCGGAGAGATAAGTAATGAATTGTCTCTTGCCAAAGAAGGAAAAGTTCACTAAATGGCATTTGTGACAGACTAGACGCTAAGGCACTCAGAGCAGAGGCGCGAGAATACTCAGACTGAATTACCTTAGCAGTGCTGAGTGCTTCTGCCAACAACTCAGGAGGCAGTTTATCAGCTAATGCACTCAGGGCATCGGCACGATAATACTCATCTTGAATCTCCCTAGCTGTGGTAAGTGCTTCTGACAACACCTCTGTTAGTTTGTCTGCTAATGCACTCAGGGCATTGGCGCGATAATACTCATCTTGAATTGCCCTAGCAGCGGCAAGTGCTTCTGGCAACACCTCTGGTAGTTTGTCTGCTAATACAGTAAGGACATAGACGCGATCGCTTTCATCCTGAATCTCCCTAGCGGCAGTGAGTGCTTCTGGCAATACCTCTGGCAGTTTCTCTGTTAATTCACTCAGGAAATAAGCGCGAACATATTCATTTGGAATTGCCCTAGCGGCGGCAAGTGCTTCTGGCAATATCTCTGGCAGTTTCTCTGTTAATGCAATTAGGGCAATAGTGCAATCTCTCTTATTCTGAACCGACCTAGCGGCGGCAAGTGCTTCTGGCAATACCTCTGGCAGTTTGTCTGCTAATGCAATTAGCGCATTAGCGCGAGAATACTCATCCTGAATCTCCCTAGCGACAGCCAGTACTTCTGGTAACAACTCTGATGGCAGTTTATCTGCTAATTTTCTCAGGGTATAAGCGCGATAAATTTCATACTTTGCCCTAGCGGTAGTGAGTGCTTCTGCTATCAACTCTGGTGGCAGTTTGTCTGCTAATGCAGTTAAGGCATCGGCGCGATACTGCTCATTCTCAATTGCCCTAGCGGTGGTGAGTGCTTCTGCTATCAACTCTGGTGGCAGTTTGTCTGCTAATGCAGTTAAGGCATCGGCGCGATACTGCTCATTCTCAATTGCCCTAGCGGTAGTGAGTGCTTCTGCTATCAACTCTGGTGGCAGTTTGTCTGCTAATTTTCTCAGTACAACTGCGCGATTAGCCTCACCCCGAATAGTCTTTGCTGCGGTGAGTGCTTCTGGTAAAATTTCTGGCAGTTTGTCTACTAATGCAGAGAGGGTATCGGCGCGAGAATACTCATCCTGTATAGCCTTTGCGGCGACAAGTTTTTCTGGCAACATTTCTGGCAGTATGTCTGTTAAGGCACTTAGGGTTTGGACGTGATACTGCTCATACTGCATAGCCCTAGCGGCAGCGAGTGCTTCTGGTAAAATTTCTGGCAGTTTGCTTGCTAATGCACTTAGGGCATCGGCACGATAATACTCATCTTGAATTGCCCTTGCGGCAGCGAGTGCCTCTGGCAGCAAATCCGGTGGCAGTTTTTCGGCTAATGCACTTAGGGCATCAGCACGATAATACTCATCTTGAATCTCCCTAGCGGCAACGAGTGCTTTTAAAAGTACTAGTTTTTCTAAATTTGGCGGTAAATAGTTGACTAACTCTGCCAGGGCTTTGACTTTTTCCTCTGGTTCTGGTTTTTGTAGTGCATAAGCTAGTCCTTGTTCAGCAGTCCACAGTTTGTTTTTGACTAACGCCACTAGCAAGTCTACTGGTAAATTAGCAGCCAAGCTATTCAAAGAAGCTGTAATCAAACCATAACGACACTGCAAACTTACAATTTGAGGCAAAGTTGATTCAGTCCAATTCGCTTCGGCTAATTCCCAAGCACGAGAAATATCTGTGATGTAACCGCCAGTTTGTGCTAATCTTTCTCGTACTTCATACCAGCCATTATTGCCAGTCGCCGACTCTTCCCGCAATAACTGGTGAATCTGTTCTATTTGTCCTGCTTTTTCTAAATGCCAAACTAAATGCTGATGAATGTAACCATCATTCGGTAAGGTATGCCATAAATTATCTTGGGTTTTTTGCCGATATTTCTCCAAGAAAGCAGCGTGAGCATCAGCAAGGTTGAAACCTAACCCCCCTAGCCCCCCTTCCCTAGTAGGGAAGGGGGGAATATTTAAAGCCTCTCTTCTTGCAGGGGAGAGGTTTGGAGAGGGGTTTTCTAATAACGGTGCAGTTAAAAAATTACAGGCTAAATCATGGAATAAGTCATGTAACCGATAGGTAGGCGTACTATCAGCAAGAGGTACTCCTGTTAACAGCAATGCTTTCCTCTGTAAATATTGCAACATCTTGGCAGCATCACGCTCATCCATTTCCCACAGTGTCGCTGCCATCATCTTATTAATGGTTACATCTTCGGGTAACACTCCCAACCAAGCAAAATGCTGCTGCTTGATTGGTGGCATTCGCTTGACACTTAAGTTTAATGACGCTGTTAAACTCAGGCGTTTTAAACTCGCCTCATCGGTGATTTCTTCTGCTTCTGGTCGGTCAAAACTTCTTAATCTTGCTATCTCTTGCCGAATATCTGCCAATAATTCATCCCAAGTTGTACCACTGGCAACTTCGGCGGCTGCGAGTTCCAATGCTAGGGGTAAATAACCAACATCTTCAGCTAAATTTGCAGCTGACTGACGCTCTTTACCTGTAATTTCCCGCCCTAATTTTTTTGTTAACAGTTCCATCGCCTGTGTATCTGTCATGATATCCAGGTTGTAGATTCTGGCAGCTAAAGCATCAGCAATTGCCTCGTCACGGGTGGTTACTAAAACTTGACAACGCGCACCACCAACATTAAACGCTTGAGCATCTTGTGTATTCCAAGCATCATCCACCACTAACAGCACGGCTTTGTCATAAAGCAAAGTCCGCAATTGCGAGACAGTTGCTTCTACACTGGTAGGTTTAAAACTATAGTCTCCTAACGCTTGCACCCAACCACTCAGCAAAGATAAAACATCAGGTTGTTGACCTAATGTTGCCCATAATATGCCATCACAAAACCGCGTTTGAATTTCTGCATCATAAGCTAAAGCTGCGGCTAAAGTAGATTTGCCCACTGAACCCAAACCGTGAATTGCAGTAATGACTAAAGTTTGATTACTTGTGAGGAGGCGAGTTTTTAAATCATTGCTGTATTCTGGGCGTTCTACAAAGTGTATGGGTAATGGTGGCGCTTGGAATATCTGTATTTGACCTAACCCCCTAGCCCCCTTCCCTTGTAGGGAAGGAGGAAAAATTAAGGGGTTGACTAGTTTTGATTTATTTGGTCTGTTACTTTCCCATACCTCATCAAACCGTTTCAGGTTCTTTTCTCTATCCCTTGACCATAGCTTTAAAGTAAAGTGCCAATTATCAGAACCTTTGGTTTGAATACGGTTATCTTCCAGAATTTTGACAAAATCTTTGAGTAAGTTCAGTGCTTCTCGAATTTGCGTTTTAGTTAACTTACCGGGATGTTCGTCTTCTTGCGTCAGCAACTCCAAAGTTACCAGAGTTGTTTTTATCGTCAGTTTGGGGTGAACACTGTCTTCTTCTTTCCAGTCATACTCAATCTTAAATTTATCTTCCTCAACTTCCCTAGCCGCGAAACAAAGCAACGCCGCTAACAGACGCTTGACTCGCTTTTGAATTTCTGGGCCGTAAGTTTTTCTTGGCATTGCAAGCGTAAAGTTAACCAGAAAGTTTGGGGCTACCCCACATAAAAATTACTACCCCAAATTGATTGAATCCTGATTTTATAGCATTTTTGGCGAGTTTGGGGTGTTTGCTTAGGGTCACGACCCCAAAGAGAACCTGTATCTATCAACTCTTTGGGGTACAAACTCATGCAACGCAAGGGTCAAGATATTATTGGTAAAATTATTGCTTTGTTGTTGGCAATGCAACTATTTTTAATTGGCTTACAAGCTAAAGTCCGCATTGACCAAGGCAACTTATCTGTTGAAGCGTTAATGTGGATGATTCAACAGTATATCCCGGTGTTGGTTAAACTTCGCAGTTTGCAAGGTAAAAAACAAACCACAGAGGACGCAGGGGAATAAATAGCCCCGACGAATGAAATTTGCACGCCAGTTGCTACTCTGCGCGGCTTCTCGCAGAGCGCGTCTACAAGTCGGCAGAGCCGCCCAACACACTGGTTTGGCTATAAAAACAAAGTCCGCGAAGGCGGAATAATGTAAAACCAAGGGTTTTGGGAAGGGTGTAAGGGAGAGGGTTTCCAGCTTTTTTCACCATGAATATGGTGCAATTTAAACGACGATTAGCTTATCTAAAACCCTTACACCCTAAACCCTTTCACCCCTACACTCAATCTCTGTGCATAAGTCCTGTTTTCTTAACTCAGGACTGCTTACGCTAAATGTTGCTGCACTTTGGCGACTAATTCATTTGTCCAATGTTGGGTAAGTTCGGCATCAGCGGCTTCAACCATGACTCTAATGACTGGTTCTGTACCGGAGGCGCGGACTAAGATTCTACCACTATCACCCATTGCGGCTTCGGCTAGGGCGATCGCATCTTGAACAGGTTGACAATCTTTCCACCCTAAACGGCGATCGCGATCTACAACTCTGACATTCTTTAATAATTGAGGATAAGTCTGGAAACTTTGGTCTACTAATTCGCTTAAAGAAACACCAGATTGTTTGACTAAGTTGGCAATATGCAACGCTGTTAATAAGCCATCACCTGTAAAGCCATAATGTCTACACAAAATATGACCAGATTGTTCGCCGCCTAGCATTCCCCCTGTTCGCAGCATTTCTGCTTGCACATATTGATCACCAACAGCGGTACGAATCAACTTACCACCTTGTTCTTGCCAAGCGCGTTCAAACCCTAAGTTGGCCATGACGGTGGAAACTATCAAGTTATCTGGTAGTTGTTGCTGTTGTTGCAGATAACGACCCCACAGGTAAAGGATATAGTCGCCATTTATTTGTCTACCAGTATTATCGACTGCTAAAACGCGATCGGCATCGCCATCAAAAGCAAAGCCTATATCAGCATGATGTTCTTTAACTGCGGCTTGCAGAATATCCAGGTGGGTAGAACCACACTCAACGTTGATGCGATCGCCATCTGCGGCATTATGTAAGCAGATAACTTCTGCACCCATTTCCATCAATACTTGGGGTGCTAACCCAACGGCTGCACCCCATGCTAAATCTAAAACTATTTTCATCCCTTGCAAATTTCCATAATTCTGCAAGGGTTGTTTCAATGCTTGGCTATATTCACTCACTAACTGCGGACGAGAATAATGCCTACCGCAACTCATCCCACCTGCAACTGCTAACTTACCGCGTAATCCAGCTTCAATTTCTGCCTGTAATGCTTGTGGTAACTTCGCGCCATCGGCACCAAAAACTTTAATCCCGTTGTCTTCTGGTGGGTTGTGACTGGCAGAAATCATCACGCCGCCGATCGCATCACTCATACTGGTAAGATAAGCAACGCAAGGAGTAGGACATAAGCCTAAATACCATACTTCAATCCCGGCTGCTGTTAACCCAGCACTCAACGCCATTGCTAACATATCGCTAGAATTACGCGAATCTTGCCCCAGAATTACTGGACGTGTTTCACCTGCATGGTTCCGTAAAACTACACCTGTCCAAAAACCTATTTGTAAAGCTAAAGGCGCATTCAGCAATTCTCCTACTTTACCGCGAATCCCATCTGTCCCAAATAAAGGAGTTGCTGGTAGTGATATCAAACTAAATGCCAAATTCTCTTCCAGTCCTGTTTCACAACTATGAGATTCTGTGACAGAAAGACCTCGAATATTGCCTTGAGTTCTAGTTATTGATGAAACCATAATATTAAACACCCCACACCGTAACGCCAGAAAATATTACTTTACTCTTTAATTCAAACAATTCAAGTAGCTTTGATAAACTGCAAGTCTTTTGACTCAGCACTTTTATCTGTAATATATACTCGTTTTTCTTTTAAAGAATCTATTACCAATAGACTGAATTAAGTGAATCTCTCTAAAATTTTTCTGAGGTTTGTAAATTTTTTATACAGAAACTCTACTAATCATCACCTTCGCCATAAATTTTACCCTTGGCGATGAGTGAATTAGTTAGTTTCTCGGAGTCCGATACAGGTTTACAAAAGTAAACACTCTGACTGCTTAAAAAATTTTAATATAAATTCTCATCAAATAGTTCTAATGTAACTTTTTAATGACCTTTCTTAGCCGTTCGTAAATCGGAACCTCGGTATATCCTTTTAAAGGTGAGAAATTTTAGTATGAGCAGCAATTTAGCCAGCAAATTGCGTGTCGGCACAAAAAAAGCCCACACGATGGCAGAAAATGTAGGTTTTGTCAAGTGCTTTTTAAAAGGAGTTGTAGAGAAGACTTCCTACCGTAAGCTAGTGGCTAACTTTTACTTCGTCTACTCGGCAATGGAAGAGGAGATGGAAAAGCACCGCCAGCACCCAATTGTTTCCCAAATTAATTTTCCCCAACTGCACCGCAAGCGTACCCTAGAGCAAGACCTCAGCTTTTATTATGGTACTAACTGGCGTGAGCAAATCCAACTATCGCCAGCGGGTGAAGCTTATGTGCAACGCATCCGCGAAATTTCTGCGACAGAACCAGAATTATTAATTGCTCATTCTTACACCCGTTATTTAGGTGATTTATCCGGGGGACAAATTCTCAAGAACATTGCTGTAACAGCGATGAATTTGAGTGAAGGTCAAGGAACAGCCTTCTATGAATTTGCCGACATTCCTGATGAAAAGGCATTTAAAGCCAATTATCGTCAAACAGTAGACGAACTACCCATTGATGATGCTACAGGCGATCGCATCGTTGATGAAGCCAATGCAGCCTTCGGGATGAACATGAAAATGTTCCAAGAATTAGAAGGCAACTTAATCAAAGCGATCGGTATGATGTTATACAACAGCCTCACCCGTCGTCGGACACGCGGCAGCACCGAACTAGCTACAGCCGAGTAAATTTTTGTAAACTAAATTTAGTTACTTCTAGGGGCAATTTCCCTGGGGTCATCTTACTTAAGAGTAAGGCGATCGCAAGGAAGTTGCCCCACTTAAGTATCAAGGGTGAAGTATAAAATTATGGCAGTAAACAGTTTGGGGAAACTCTAACCTCTAGCCCCTAACCTCTCACCTCAACAAGACCACTGGAACAAAAAACACTATATACTTCAGACTTCACACTTCATACTTCTTAAAATGGCTACAAAAATTCCAGTCACTGTCATTACAGGCTTTTTAGGTAGTGGTAAAACCAGCCTAATTCGTCATCTGTTACAAAATAACCAAGGTCGTCGTATTGCCGTTTTAGTCAACGAATTTGGCGAATTGGGTATTGATGGCGAATTATTGAAGTCTTGTCAAATTTGCCCTGAAGATGAAGAGAACGAAAATAATATTTTTGAGTTAACCAACGGCTGTTTGTGCTGCACTGTGCAGGAAGAATTTTATCCCACAATGCAAGAGTTAATTAAACGGCGCGACAGCATCGACTGTATTGTGATTGAAACATCTGGGTTAGCTTTGCCTAAACCCCTAGTTAAAGCCTTTCGTTGGCAAGAAATTCGCAACGCAGCAACCGTAGATGCAGTAATTACAGTGGTAGATTGTGCAGCTGTCGCCGCAGGCACATTTGCCAGCGATTTAGAAGCGATCGCTGCCCAACGCCAAGCAGATGATAGCTTAGAACATGAGACACCCTTGCAGGAATTATTTGAAGACCAACTCGCCTGTGCAGACTTGGTAGTTTTAAGTAAAACCGATTTGGTAGATGCAGCTACTAAAACCCAAGTTGAAGAATTAGTTAAACAAGAATTGCCCAGAGTGGTAAAAATGGTAGAGAGCGATCGCGGTCAAATCGATCCATCTGTATTATTAGGATTGCAAGCCGCCGTCGAAGATAACTTAGATAGTCGTCCCAGCCATCACGACAGCGAAGAAGACCACGACCACGACGACGAAATCACCTCAACACACGTCATTTTAGACCGCGCCTTTGACCCAGAAAAACTCCAACAACAGTTGCAAAATTTAGTCAACCAACAAGAAATCTACCGCATTAAAGGTTTTGTCGCCGTTCCTAATAAACCCATGCGCCTAGTTATGCAAGGCGTAGGAAACCGCTTTGATAAATTTTATGACCGTCCTTGGCAAACAACAGAAGCCAGACAAACCCGCTTAGTGTTTATCGGTCGTGATTTGAACTCCACAGAAATAGAATCCCAACTTGTAGCTTTGTAGGTTATTCTACTTTTGCTATTGATAGTAAATCAAGGTTTTTAGGACATCGGTAAATTATCAAACCTATAACCTGTAACCTGTAACCTATAACCTATAAACTGCTATACCTTTTATGACAATCTCGCAATTATTTGATATTGCCAATCTATTCGTTTTACCCTTTTGGGCGTTGATTATTCTCCTCCCCAACTGGAAAGTCACACGGCGAATTATGGAATCATACATTCCATTTTTGCCCTTAGCTGGAGCATATTTGTATTTATTCATTACCAGCATTACCCCAGAAAATGCCCAAGCTTTATCCAATCCCCAACTAGCGGATATTGCGAGATTTTTTGCCGATGAAACAGCTGCTGCAACAGGTTGGATTCATTTTTTAGTAATGGATTTATTTGTTGGCAGATTTATCTATTGGGAAGGCCAGAAAACCGGAGTTTGGACAATTCATTCTCTAATTCTTTGTTTGTTTGCTGGGCCAATGGGAGTGCTTTCTCACATCCTAACTTACTGGATTACCAAAGCAATTTCTCCCAACTTTCCAGCTAGTGAAGCAGCTACATCACCAGAACAAGCTATGTCAAGATAATTCGTAATTACAATTAATGGTGGAATCAGATTCACCATTAATTGATTATGGCAATCAAATAGGATTGCTATATTATGCAACGTATATAATTATTAGTTTCAAAATTAAATTATTATGCGTATTTAAAACTACGTCTATTAATTCTGTATTTTCTCACGCATGATTCAGGATTAACTTTGTTGTACTAGTTGGAGTCAGAAGTTCTACTCTTTACGGCAATTTTGGGCTTAATAAACTTCAAGGTCATGCGATCGCTCTCGCCAATAGCCAAGAAACGTTCCCTATCGTTTTGGCCTTGTCTCAAGGTTGGAGGTAACGTCCAAACGCCAGAAGGATAGTCTTTGGTATCTTTAGGATTGGCATTAATTTCTGATTTGCTTACCAATTTGAAGCCAGCTTTCTCCACAGCAGCAATTACGCCATCTTCAGACATATAACCTGTTTTAATACTTTCTTCTAAAGAAGTACCCGGCTTGGCGCGGTGTTCTTCCACTCCCAAAATTCCCCCTGGCTTGAGTGCTTTGTAAGCTACTGCATAAACCTGATCAGCATAGCCAGCACTCACCCAGTTATGAATATTGCGGAAAGTCACAACCATATCTACAGAGTTATCTGGGGCTAAAGTTAGTTCTTTTGGGGGATGAATCTGGGCAACTTTCACCTTATCAAAAACTTCTGGATTAGCTTCTAGCTTTTGTTGAAAAGCCAAAGCTAACTTCTGTTGGAAAATCACCGAGGGTTGTTTACTGTCGTTCGGCGCGAAGTTAGTAACTATGAGTTGTCCTTTGTCTGCCAGAAATGGGGCTAATATCTCGGTATACCAACCATTCCCCGGCCATAATTCAACTACGGTCATGTTGGGACGTAAACCAAAAAATTCCAGAGTTTCTGCTGGGTGACGATACTTGTCTCGTTCCCGATTGGCTAGGGAACGATGATCGTTAGCAATTATGCTTTGGAGTGTTGTTGTGCTATCCAAAGTTGTGGATGTTTTGCTCTGGTTAGCCAGAACACTCGGAGTTATCACAGTTGCTAATACCAACAAAGCTAAAGCTAGGGCTTTGAGCAACCCAAGACAGCGCACAAGATTTTTCATAAATGTTTTTTGTCTTTTCTGCTTTAGCATAAAGTAATTTTCTTACGGAAAACTACTTAACTGGGAAATACAGATTAAACACTTAATTTACAGCCTTGGTGTTCATTTTTTCACCGCACACGATATCAGGCACTTGGCGATAGTATTTTTTCTAGGTTTGATGGTACAATTATACTACTCATGCAGAATTAAATGCTCGTTCCAGTCAGGCGAAGGTAGCTAGTAGTTTTACGATTACTGGGCAACTCCATCGCTTGGCTTTTATGCTAGAAATAACGCACAATAAACAGTCTATACATGAATTCATAATTACGAATTACGAATTATTAGATTAGGAGGATGCAATGAACAGCTGCGTTTTAATGGCAGATATTATTCAAGAGCCACAATTACGCTACACAGCAGATAATCTAGCAGTTACAGAAATGCTAGTACAGTTTGCCAATTCCCAAAGACCAGAAGAACCGCCAGCAACCTTGAAAGTGGTGAGTTGGGGAAATTTAGCTACAGATGTGCAGCAAAATTATCATCAAGGCGATCGCGTAATTATTGAAGGGCGTTTAGGTATGGTAACATTCGAGCGCCGGAACGAAGGTTTTAAAGAAAAACGTGCCGAACTCACAATTCAACGCATTCATCCTGTAGGTACAGGTTTTTACACTTCATCAGTCCCAGATACTTACTCGCAACCAGCACCTTCAGCGACAACGGCTCCCCCAGCTTATCCCCAAGCTGATGTTTCTAGTTATGAACCATCACGCCCAACCGCCGCACCAGCTACGAGTAATGTTGGCGTTGCGCCGCCTGTTAAAAACCCTGAACCAGCATATCAACCCAGCAATTTTGAGCGCACCTATACGCCAGCGACAGAAGAACCTGATCCTGATGATATTCCGTTTTAAACGGGACTTAGTAAAAATATCGTCTTTGAGAATGGGTGTAAGGGTTTTACTCACTTACACCCTTAATTTTTTGTACTGCGGCGTAAGTCACAAATCTATGAATACGGGGAACGCGTATTTATATTAAGTCTGAAAAGTTATTTGTGACATCAAGCTAAAATTAGCAAAAACTTCAGATTGCCAGCATAGTATCTAAACAACTGCTAAAATCCAAATAATTTTCTGTGAAATCCATACGCAACTCCTATGAGAGAAACAGTCCTAGAGGTTCGCAATCTCCAAGTTGAATTTTCCGGTGATGACAACAGTCTCAAAGCTGTAGATGGAATTTCGTTTGAACTACATCGGGGAGAAACTCTAGGAATTGTAGGAGAATCGGGAAGCGGGAAATCTGTAACCTCACTTGCAATCATGGGGTTGTTACAAACTCCCGGTAGAGTGAGTGGCGGAGAAATTTGGTTTCGTCAGCAGCCAGAAGCCAAGCCGATTAATTTAGTTGAGTTACCGCCAGAACAAATGCAGCTACACCGTGGCGGTGACTTGGCGATGATTTTCCAAGAACCGATGAGTTCGCTGAATCCAGTTTATACGATTGGCTTTCAGCTAACGGAAGCGATTATGCGCCATCAAAATGTTTCGATCACTGAAGCTAGGCAAATTGCGATCGCTGGTTTGCAAGAAGTCAAACTTTTGCCTAGCGATGAACTCATCAAACAACAATATCTCGAAACTTGGCCGCAAACTAACCCCCATTCACCCACACCAGATGATTACAAACTGGCACAGTTGGTAAAACAGCACAAAGAAGCCATCTTAGACCGTTATCCTCATCAACTTTCCGGCGGACAGTTGCAACGGGTGATGATTGCAATGGCAATTTCTTGTAACCCCTTGCTGTTAATTGCAGATGAACCAACCACAGCCTTAGATGTGACGGTGCAAGCCACAATTATTGATTTGTTGCGAGAATTGCAACAAACCCGCGAGATGGCGTTGATTTTTATCACCCACGACTTGGGATTAATCTCGGAAATTGCCGATAAAGTTGGGGTGATGTATAAGGGTAAAATTGTTGAATATGGTGCCGCAGCAGATATTTTTAGTCATCCGCAACATCCATATACTAAGGGCTTAGTCGCTTGTCGCCCCACACTCAACCATCGTCCCCATAAACTACTAACGGTGGCAGATTATATGAGTGTGGAGGAAACAGTTAACGGAGAGTTGTTAATTCAGGCGAAAGAACCGCCACAACCATCAGAAATTTCTCCAGAAGAAATTAGCACGCGATTGGCGAATCTGGAAGAAAAGCCAGCTTTATTGCAAATTCGTAATCTGAAAGTAGGTTTCCCGGTGCGGGGCGTGTTTGGTGGAACAAAACGCTACAATATGGCAGTGAATGATGTTTCCTTTGATGTTAAGCCAGGGGAAACTTTGGGTTTAGTGGGTGAGTCTGGTTGCGGTAAAACTACTCTCGGTCGGACTTTATTGCGATTAATTGAACCGATAAGTGGTGAGATTATTTTTGATGGGCAGAATATCACCAAGTTGAAGGGTGAAGCTTTGCAGAAACTCCGGCGGGAAATGCAAATTGTCTTTCAAAACCCCTTTAGCGCCCTTGACCCCCGCATCAAAGTTGGCGACGCAATTATGGAACCGTTGTTAATTCACTCTGTAGGTAAGACAGTTAAACAACGACGAGATAGAGTTGCGGAACTTTTAGAACGGGTGGGTTTGAGTCCAGATGCAATGAATCGTTATCCCCATCAGTTTTCCGGTGGTCAGCGTCAACGGATTTGTATTGCCCGTTCTTTGGCTTTAAATCCGAGATTTATTATTTGTGATGAATCAGTTTCGGCGCTAGATGTGTCGGTACAAGCGCAAGTATTGAATTTGCTGAAAGAATTACAAGATGAATTTCAACTAACTTATATCTTTATTTCCCATGATTTGAGTGTAGTGAAATTTATGAGCGATCGCATTTTAGTCATGAATCGCGGTCAAATTGTCGAACAAGGTACAGCTGAAAGCATCTATCGTGAACCAAAACAAGCATATACACAAAAGTTAATTGCTTCCATTCCTACAGGTAGCCCAGAACGGATACGCGATCGGCATTTGCGGACTATATAATTTTGTCAATTACTAGGTGAATTGTCCGGTTCACGCAGTGGTGGTTCGCCTCCACTCATCAGAGTAATTGAATCTTCAGCTTCCTCGCCCACAGACCACCACCCTGGTACGATTGTTTGATCAGTCTGCGCCAATACTTGGAGTTTGGGTAACGTCTCTTTGATGTTGAGCGCACCCGCAGCAAAACATGACCAAAATCTCACTTCAGCGTTAACATCATCCAACCCTTGAATAATGACATTCACTGCTTGCTGATAAAGATTTGCTGGTAACTCTTGAGAGAGTTTATTACCAATTCCTTCTAATGCTTGCGCTCTAATCAAAGGCGCTTCAGATGTGTTAGCGGCTACTTCTGTCAGCATCCTAATCACTTCCTGATTAACTTCGCAATTGGATAGAAAAGCCAGCGCATACACTACACTATTTCGCTGTAGATGATCAGAACTAGCGACCAGAATCGACAATAAAGATTTGAGGTGCTTTTCAGTCGCAATGAGACTTAGGGATGTTGCAGCCTGCATCCATAATTCACAACGTTGACCAGATAAAATATTGATCAGGACATCAGCGTCTCGATCATCACCCACTCTTCCCAATAACCAACAAGCTGTCTGGGCTTGCTCAATATCAAGAGTATCAATCCAATTACCACTGCGGGAAGTAAACCCAAGGCTTTCAAGTATTTCAATCTCACCTACTGCTTCGGGAAATTGATTCTTGACTTCTTGAAGGTTCATGACTACAGTACCACCTAATACTATTTCACTTTAAGTTTGATACAAATAGGCCGCAGGGGAGCAGGGGGAAAGAATTAAAAACCAATGAATTTGCATCAAGATTTTCGGAAAATGGTATAACTATTTATTCTCAGAAAATGCGATCGCTCGGTGAATGAACTTTGTCCGATATTTAGTGAATTTGAAAAACCTGTAGAGATGCAAATTTTTACATCTCTACAAACCAGCTATATGAATAATGAACTTTAAATAAGCTTAATAAGACTCATAGCTGTTAAATACTTGCAATTCGCCTTTTTTATTAAATGCAATCACAGAAAAAGGCTGTTTTGTATTTCCTATTTCCATTCCTGGTGTGCCTACAGGCATTGCGGGAACCGCTAAACCTGCAAGTTGGGACTTTTGCTTTAGTAACCGTTTGATGTCATCAGCAGGAACATGACCTTCCATCACATAACCGTCAATAATTGCGGTGTGACAAGATGCTAACTCTGAAGGTAAATTATATTTTTGCTTAATTGCTTCCATCTCGTCAGTTTTGACATCTTGTTTAATTTTAAAACCATGTTTTTTGACATGGTCTAACCAATCTCCACAGCAGCTACAGCTAGGGCTACGATAAACAATCATTTCCTGTTTACCGGAATAAGATTCAGTTTCATTGTCCCAACTACTCGCAGCGATCGCCGATGCAGAATTACTAGTTATACTCACTACAGTAATAATCATTATGCCTAGTACGACACGCCAGAATTTACTCATTCCCGAAGCTAAAAATTTGTTCATTTTCCATACCTCTTTTATATAAAGAATTGTTAACTTCAATATATTCTGATCCTAACCTCTAAACACAAGCAAAATTTAGCCTGTCGGTGGCTTTGGTTTACTCTGTCCATAATATAGTTAACACTCCAACCTGAAACGAGAAACTGAACATAGCTTGACTTTTGCTTGTATTACAATGTAACATAAAAGTATTGATTAATTACCAGCTTGTTAGAAAAACAAGACTATACTTGTAGCATGTAGTTAAAATCTCTGGAAATTTCGCCCCAAATCAAATTTTGTAACACTTTGATGAAAAAAATTAAGTAAAGTAACCTTTATTAACCTTGATAGATATAGCAGTCCTCAATGAATCGTCAACACCTCGATTTTATATGTATCTCTCCATAAGTAGTTGAGAAATCAAAGAAGATTGCTATAGTTGAGCAAACATTTTTACGCAAGTAAGTAAAAATATGGGATTTGATTATTTTAGTGGCAACGAAAGCACATCCAATAATAATAAACAGCAAAATTTATTGACTAGTGGGTGGCGGCCATTACAACGAGATTTAGATTGGGAATTTTTATGGCAACTTGCACAAAATGATACCAAGGAATTTGCCCAAAAAAGCTTTAATTTAGCCAGTACATTTAGTGAAGTTTTAGGGAGAAATAATTTTACTTGGTGGGCAAACTTATTAGGCGTAGCCTCTGAAAATACCCGCTATGAATTAGAGAGGTTTTGGAATTATATTACACCAGACCCGCAATCACCAGACCATCGTTATAAAGAAGTTTTGAGTACAGAAACACCGATATTACAATTTGTCAGTCGCAACAGCATACCCATTGATTATGTTTTGAACCGTCTACAAGAAATTACTGTTTTACGGGTTTTACAAATTTTAGGTAGACCTAATGTAATTACCCAGTATTACTCCGAGAGAGATTTTTATTTTCCTGTGGAAAAATTTATCAATTGGGAACGTTTAGATGTTGTCAATACTGTGAATGCGTATTGGTCAATGTATGACATTTGGCTGCAAATTGAACCTTACGATCGCGGTAGGCGACAATATACTTTAATGGCTAAAGATTTAGCGCCATTAGTTAACAAAGCTACCTACGATTTAGCGGTGATGTTAAGTGGCTATCAAAGTCGTGTGGGTAAGGTTCACAGCCAATTTCCCATTCGCACATTTCCCGCAGAGATTCAAAGTTTTACCGACACATTACAGCAAGCGATTCTCAATCAAAATCAGTTAGCAGTTGTAGTACATGGCGAACCAGGAACAGGTAAAACCGCCTGGACACAAGCGGTAGCTAAAGAGATTCTTATGCCTTTAGGGTTTGTGATCTTTATTTTGGATCATGATGCGATCACTAATTTTGTCCCGCCAACTTACTTAGAACGCATTTGTATTATTATTAACGAAGCTGATAATTTAGCGCAGAATCGTGCTTCAGAAATAGCCCAATCTAATAATAAAACCGAACATATTTTGAGTTTGTTGGATGGCACTTTATACCAAAGCGTCATTGATGAATCTGGGATTCAGATGAAACAGAGGTTAGTTGTGTTGATGACTTGCAACACCACCGAAAGATTAGACCCAGCAATGTTACGTAAAGGACGGGTAGATTTAATCGCTGAATTTACACAGCGATTTGTGTAAATCTATTGATAAGTTTGCTCGATTTTCAATTGGCGATCGCAATTGTGGATGATTCTCATCACACTCCTATACAAGCTAATCATAGAAATTCCTAGGGGGCTACGTTGCCCATATTTGACTTCCAGACCCTCAAACCAAGTTTGAAATTGTTGGTCTGACCAAGCTTGGGCTTCGTCTTCTAAACAACCCTTGAGCATTTCTAACCCACATTCACCAGGGAATTCAGCTGCTATAGCTGCAAGTCGGCACTCTTCCATAGCTTCAAAAACGGCAATCATGACAGTTATCCGATTTTTTTTGGTAAGTTTGCTGTATTGATTGTCAGTAAATGATGTGTGCATAATAATTACGATTTTATTAAAAAATCGTTAATATTTGAGTACCAACCGCTTTACGCTTATTTACATTTATTCAGCTAAACTGCCAGATTTCCTTGTTCCTTAAGAAGTATTTATCTGTCTGCTTCACGGTAGATGAAGTGATGCTACGTTAAATCCTGTGGTGTTCTATTACCCACTAGGCAGACTACTCAATTTTATTTTGCTCATGTCACAGCATAATTCCGTTACTGTAGACGATGTAAAAGCAGCACAAGCGCGGCTTGCAGGAATTGCTCATCTTACACCAGTACTAACTTCCAGAATTGTCAACGATCGCACCCATAGCGAAGTATTTTTTAAATGCGAAAACTTTCAACGCACAGGCGCATTTAAATTTCGGGGTGCATACAATGCCTTAGTACAGTTATCCCAAATTCAGAAGCAACAAGGCGTAATTACATTTTCCTCTGGGAATCATGCCCAAGCGATCGCCCTCGCGGGAAAGTTACTGCATATTCCTACAACTATTGTGATGCCTGACGATGCCCCAGAAGTAAAGCAACAAGCCACCCGCAGTTATGGCGCAGAAGTGATTTTATACAATCGCCAAGAAACTGACCGAGAAGAATTAGCCAAAACCCTAGCCAGCGATCGCCAGCTTACCTTGATTCCGCCTTACGATCATCCCCACGTCATCGCTGGACAAGGAACCACAGCCTTAGAACTGATTCAAGAAGTTGGTCAACTAAACTATTTATTAATTTGTTGTGGCGGTGGCGGATTAATATCAGGATGTGCGATCGCCACTAAAGCATTGTTACCTAGGTGTAAAGTTATTGGTGTCGAACCAGAACTGGCGGATGATGCAACTCGTTCCTTTCACAGCAAAACTCTGCAAACCGTCACTAACCCGCCAACAATTGCTGATGGTGTGCGAACTCCCAGCTTGGGTAAATTAACCTTTCCTCTAGTGCTAAATTACGTCGATGATATGGTGACAGTCTCGGAAACCGCCATTATTAACAGTATGTTTTTCCTGTGGGAACGGCTAAAAATTGTCGTTGAACCCACTGGTGCATTAGCCGTAGCAGCATTACTTAGCGGTGTAGTGTCAGTACCAAATGCAAAGGTTGGTGTAATTATCAGTGGTGGTAATGTAGATTTAGCAAAGGTTGCTAAATTATATTCAGGAAATTACTGAGGAGATTTTGAACTTTTTTTCTCGTTCGCCAGTCAAATAACGATGTGTTCGCCAACCGAGAAAGGATAACTCAAGTTATGACAGTAAAACCCAGATATTTGGTATTGTTGCTGTTCATCTTGTTGGTAGGAAGTAACCCCATCTATGCAGCTACTAAGCCTGTTGACCCAAAAATATTACACTTAATTAATCGTCTGAGTTTTGGGGCTAAACCGGGAGACATTCAAAAAGTCCAGTCTTTAGGTGTAGAGGGCTATATTAAACAACAACTTTCACCCAATTCCATATCCGAACCGCCCAGCCTCACCCGCCAGCTTTCACAGCTAGAAACACTCCGGTTAAATACAGTCGAAGTTAGAGAATATCTCAAGAATTCGCCACAACCAAATACACCCGAAAACAGATACCAGCCACAGAGAAAAGACAAAATTATCCAAGAAGCAGTCAAAGCCAGGTTATTACGAGCTACTAACAGTAACCGCCAACTGCAAGAAGTGATGGTGGACTTTTGGTATAACCACTTCAATGTCTATGGAGGTAAAGGAAATGCTCGCCTTTGGACGAGTGCATACGAACAAGAAGCCATCAGACCTTATGTTTTCGGGCGATTTCGTGATTTATTAGGTGCAACAGCCCATCATCCAGCAATGCTATTTTATTTAGACAATTGGCTAAATAAAGGTAGTGGTCATCGTGGTGTCACTCCCAAGGTAAACGAAAACTACGCGCGGGAATTGATGGAACTGCATACTCTAGGTGCAGATGGTGGCTATACCCAACAAGATGTGATTGCTTTAGCGAGAATTTTTACTGGTTGGGGAATAGCTCGTCCTAATCAACAGACAAATGGCAAATCGCTATTTTATTTTGAACCCAAGTTTCATGATCCGAGTGATAAAGTTTTTTTAGGACACACCATTAAAAGCAGTGGTCAAGCTGAAGGCGAAGCAGCTTTAGATATTTTGGCACGGAGTCCGGCGACGGCTCATCATATTAGTTACCAGTTGGCTCAGTATTTTGTCAGCGATCGCCCACCTACATCTTTAGTTAATCGTCTCACACAACGCTTTCTCAAAACCGATGGCAATATTCGCGCTGTTTTAGAAACTTTGTTCCAAAGCCCAGAATTCTGGGATAAAAAATATTTCAACGCCAAATTTAAAACACCGTTGCAATACACTGTCTCAGCCGTCCGGGCTACAGGGCTGGAGGTGAACAATACCCTACCCCTTTCCCGCAACCTGGAACAATTAGAAATGCCTTTATATGGTTGTCGAACTCCTGATGGATTCAAAAATACAGAAGATGTCTGGTTGAATCCTGAAGCGATGAACCGTCGCCTCAGCTTTGCAACTGCATTAGGTGGTGGTCGCGTACCACTGCTAGGAAAAGTCAATAATCCACCCAAAAATAAAAGCATCAACCGCATTCAACCCCTGGATGCGACTCAGTTAATTAACACCTTGGGTAACTCTCTTTCGCCCAAAACCCAAAGTGCGATCGCCACTAGTCCCCCAGAACTCAAAGCCGCATTAGTCCTGGGTAGCCCAGAATTTATGCGCCGTTAGTTATGGACAGCTACTAGGTTCATACTCAGCACTCAGCGAGAAGTTGCGTGCGGGGGTTCCCCCGTTGAGCAAACTTCGGTAACTCAGCACTCAGCACTTTAAATTACCAATATGAAAAGACGTGATTTTCTCATCCAAGCAGGACTGTTTTCTACAACTGCGATCGCCTCTGTTAGTTGTGATACTTGGGTAGTTCATTCTGCTACTAATAAAAGCGATCGCCAGCGTTTGATTGTGATTTTAATGCGTGGTGGTGCAGATGGTTTAAATATCGTAGTTCCTTACACAGAGCCAGCTTACTATCAAGCCCGTCCCAAAATCGCCCTTGCCAAACCCGGACAAGAAAAAGGCGTTTTCGATTTAGATGGACACTTCGGCTTACATCCAGCTTTAGCACCAATCATGCCTCTGTGGCAACAAGGTAATTTAGCCTTTGTTCATGCTGCGGGTTCCCCCGATCCCTCTCGTTCCCATTTTGACGCGCAGTTTTATATGGAAATTGGCATTCCTGGAAACCAAAGAATTAGCGAAGGTTGGATGAATCGCTTATTGGGTGCTATCTCTAACAAAACACCCATCCAAGCAGTCAGTTTGGGTAGCACCAAACCCCGCATTTTGAATGGTTTAATGCCAGTTGCTAACATAGGCTCCGGGAGAAATGCTGACAAACCAATTTCTTTAGATCGACCAAAAGTAGGCGCAGCATTTGATCGGTTATACAGTGGTAATGACGTTCTTAGTCAAACCTATCATCAAGGACGCGTTGCCCGTGCCGCTTTGATGAATGACTTCGCCCAAGAAATGAAAATGGCAAATAATGGCGCACCATCACCCGATGTTTTTGTTGGTGATGCTCAACGCTTAGGTAAACTGATGGCTAAAGACCCCAAAATTGAATTAGGGTTTATGTCCTTGGGTGGTTGGGATACCCATATTAATCAAGGTAGCGATCGCGGTTATTTAGCCAAAAGCTTAGGAAGTTTGGGTAAAGGGTTAGCCGCTTTAGTCCAAAATCTAGGCCCAGCTTACCAAAACACAGTCATTTTAGTTATGTCTGAATTTGGTCGGACATTACGGGAAAATGGCAATGGTGGTACTGATCATGGCCACGGAAATGTGATGTGGGTTTTAGGTGGCAAAGTCCGTGGTGGTAAAGTTTATGGCGAATGGCCTGGTTTGGACACTGCTGCACTTTACGAAAAAAGAGACTTGGCTGTAACTACCGATTTTCGAGATGTAATTTCTGATGTGTTAGCACAACATTTATCTGTGAATGACACGCAACTAAGTAAAGTTTTCCCCAGTTATGTGCCGAAACAAAAAATCGCTCTGTTATAGCAGGTGATAGTATTCAAATCAAAGCATTGTCTACCAAATATAACAAGTATTATTTATCACATTTTTTAACCAAATACTGATTTCCCAAAAGTGTTTGCTAAGATGATTAGTTACATAAGTTAACATTTTCTCCAGTTATGACCACAATTAAGACGGCTTTCCAGGCACATCAAGAAGAAGTCACGCGATTGTTTTCCCATCTGCAAGTTGAGGGAAACAAGCTGACTCATCAACCTGGCAGTGTACTGGGAAGTACCGCCTTAGTTGCAGGCACAACTGTTGGTGCGGGAATTTTGGCCTTACCTGCGGTGACATTACCCTCTGGTATCATCCCATCTACAGTCTTATTGATTGCTGTCTGGCTATATACTTTAGTTGCCGGGTTGTTAATTGCCGAAGTTAGCATTAATACCATGCGTCTAGCAGGTCGCCCCAGCGTAAGTTTACTAGCCATGATTGAAACTGCCTTGGGGCTTAACGGAGCGCGGATGGCTGGTGCTGCCTATCTGCTTCTGCACTACGCTTTGTTAGTAGCATATATTACCCAGGGTGGAGAGATTTTGATGTCTGCGGTTTCCCATGTTTGGGGTGTGCAGAATTCATTACCTAGCTGGATAGGAACTACAGCCTTTACACTGCTGTTTGGCAGCATTATGTATTTAGGACGGGGAAAATTTATTGAAAAATTGAATAACTTCTTGGTGGGAATTGTACTTGCGTCTTTTCTGGGACTATTGTTGCTAGGATTCACCCAAGTCAAAGGTGTACATTTATTGTTTCAAAATTGGAGTGCGTTAAGTACTGCCATCCCAGTTATGCTTGTGGCATTGTTTTACCATAACATTGTGCCAGTTGTGGTCACACAGCTAGAAGGAGATAGTCGCAAGGTTCGCCAGTCAATTATCATTGGTTCAGCAATTCCTCTGCTGATGTTTTTAGCTTGGAATGCCGTGATTTTAGGCAGTGTCAGTTCAGAGATGATTCATGGTAAAACTATTTTCGATCCCATACAAGTGCTGCGGGCGGGCGGCGGTGGAGAATTATTAGGAGTATTAGTTTCTATTTTTTCAGAATTTGCGATCGCCACATCTTTTATCGGATTTGTTTATGGCTTGCTAGATTTCTTCCAAGATATTTTCGCAACTACACAAAATAAACCTGCCAGTCGCTTACCCTTATACTCACTAGTTTTACTACCACCTATAGGTTTAGGCGCAGTCAACCCCAGCATTTTCTTCACAGCTTTAGACTTTACTGGTACTTTTAGCATTTCCATTTTAGGTGGCATCATTCCTGCATTAGCCACATGGAAACAACGTCAACAACTCCAACACTCAAATCACTTTGTCCCTGGCGGTAAGCTGACATTAATATTAATGATTGGCATTGCATTAGGCATAATCTTAAAAGAAATTTTTGCTGTATGAACACTCCACGCCTAGTCAAAATTAGTAAATTCTTGAGTAAATATCTCCGCCATCAACCAGAATCTTTAGGAATTACACTTGCGCCGGGAGGTTGGGTTGCAGTTGATGAACTTTTAGCGGCTTGTGCAGAACATAAGTTTCCTATTACACCCCAGGAATTAGCAGCCGTAGTCGCCACTAACGATAAACAACGCTTTAGTTTCGACTCTACAGGTAATTTGATTCGCGCTAACCAAGGCCACAGCGTAGAAATTGATTTACAATTACTCCCATCTGTTCCCCCTGACTTACTGTATCACGGGACAGGACACAAAGCCGTCGAGTCTATCCTGCAAACCGGACTGAGTAAAATGTCTCGACATCATGTCCATTTATCGCAGGATATTAATACAGCCAAAACTGTCGGCGCACGACATGGTAAACCTGTTGTTTTTGCCGTAGATGCAGCGACTATGTATCAAATGGGTTACATATTCTACTGTTCTGAGAATGGTGTGTGGTTAGTAGATGCTGTACCGCTTGAATATCTGCACCAACTATAAAACTAGAATCTACTACTGGGGAAGAATAGCAAGTCTACAGCTTCACCAATAAATAAACCTGCTCCTGCCAAGAGTGTTAATATCCGAAATGAAGCTTTTTTGTCGAAACCAGCAAACCGCATTTCTAAATCTGCCAACAATGTAGTTGCTATTGGTATCAGAAACAAACTAAACAATAGCGACCAAGTGGCAACTAAAGCCACTGATGCACCTAAAGATAAAATAACAATTAAAATTTTAGAGCCAAAAGCCGTTAACTCCTCCAGCCAAGCATTACTTCTGCGGACAACAGCTATAGCCACAACCGCAACAAAAGCCCCGACTAACCAAACGATGTGATGCACAGCCAGATACCATCCCAGCAAGGCATAAGCCAGCCACAATAGTACAAGCGGCATCATAGGAATCCTAGTCGAAAATTCCACGTTCATATTTTTTAATAATGATCATAATTTTAAAATTGATCACTTAAATTCTAATCAAAAATTGATGATAGAAATTTCATTGAAACTGTAATTAATACTTTGTAAATATCTCACACAAAAACAAAAACTAGAAAATATTAAAATCTGCGTAATTATAGTTGCAATATTGTCGTAATTATGCTTTTTGCAAAATTAGGGAGACTTTTAATAAATCCTACAAATCTTTTGCAGGTTATAGGACTCATATTTGATTTGGAGAAAAAAACTCAGTAGACTTTTATTCTTTCTTACCTGTTCCCTGTTTCCTGTTCCCTTCCTACGTAAATAATTTCAGGAATCAAAGCAGATTCATATAAATGTATTTTAGCCATAAGTATGAAATACATCTAAAAACTTCAAAGACTTATAGTTGGTTAATTTAATTAATGTATAAAATATAGCTGACTTTCCTAGTAATGGAAAATAAATTTACATAAAATTCATAGAATGAATAAACTAGTTATTATGGATTAATCTGGATATTTCAGCATTTATGACTGAATATCAAGTAATATGGATAAGTTAATAAAATTAAAGATTTAATAAAAGTTCATAAAAAAGGTTGATTATATCTACTTAAATAGTAATCTTAATTACTAAATACATTGAGAAAAATTACTTAAATTTTGTGTGTAGCAACTTAATAGTCATCACTGAATCTTAGCTGTTTCATATTTAAAGTACATGAAAGCAACTCGCATTTTAAATCAACCACTAACAAATCCCCAATTGTGGTTATTAGGAATAGGCGGAGGCTTAGTTGCAATACTTTTAACCATAATTTGGAAAGCAGGTGATGATTCTCACCTAGGAATGATAGTTTTATCTTTATTTGCTGTAGTCTCCTTACTCGGAGATAAAAAACATAAACTTAAATTAGAAAGCGATATTATTTCTAGTGTTATTGGTACAGTCCTAATAGCCATTGTACTTTGGTATAGTATTCACTTCCCGCCAGGAAAATTATTTGCAGTATATACTCATGTCGCACCTTTCGTTGCGGCACTTGCAATAAGTTTGCTTGCTTCTGGATTGAAGGGATTAAAGCAATATTGGCAAGAACTAGTGATTCTTTTTTTTGCTAGTGTACCTAAAGTCTTAATTTTTGCTTTATTAAATGTGAAACCATTATCGGTTTTAACTGCCAAATTGTCTACATTAATACTTTGGTATGCTGGGTTTGAAGTCTATTTGCAAGATGTCTATATAAATTTACCAACTGGTGGAATTAAAGTTGCAGAAAACTGTGCAGGTATAGAGTGGATATGCCATCTTTTAGGGCTATCTGTAATTGGTTTATTAATGTTTCCCCCAGAACGTAAAAAAAGAATCTTAGTGCCTATAGTAGCTGTAATTATCGCTTTTATGGTTAATGCTGTCAGAGTTGCCATTTTAGCTGTCATTGCAGCTAATCAACATCAGCAAGCTTTTAAGTTTTGGCATGTGGGAGATGGTTCATTAATATTTGGGATGATTACAGTGATACTTTTTGGTTTATTTTACTGGTTTTTACTCAATCCACCAGAGTCTAAAAAAAGAGAACTACAAGGTCTAAAAGCTAATGAAGATTTGGAGTAAGCTGCGTATTTTATTGTTAGCTGTAAATCTAGGCTGTATCATTTTAGTTTTGGTAAATGTTATCCAAAAAGAATCATCAAAAAAGCCCAAATTAGAAGAATATAGAAGTCAAGTTTTTCTTGGTGAATCTCAGACATAGAGAATTTACAATTAGACCATTATCTTAGCTTGAATTGAACTGTGGAACATTTGCTAGAAATATGACTAAATCAAACACTGATAAACTTATTCCCGTAATTCAGGAGTTGCAGGAATTTGCTTACAACCAAGTAGGCTCAATGACTATTTTACGAGTTCTTGGTTATGGGCTATTGTTGCTGGCATTATTCGATATAGTTGAAACCATTTTTCCGCCTAGCTTTATGAATCCCGTTTGGGAATTTCAAACTTTTGGTGCATTAGTCGAAAGAGTACCTGTGAGTTTGATTGGTTTGGCATTAGTGTTTTATGGTGAGCTACATGCCCGATCTAAGTGGGAATTTTTAACTTTAAGATTACTATCTTGGATCAGTTTATTGTTAGCGATAATTTTTATATTGCTTATTCCTGTTGGTATTAGTAATACAGTCAGACTTAGTAAGCAAAGTTATAATCAAATTAACAATTTATCTCAGCAACAAATATCGCAAGCTGAACAAGTTGAACAGCGACTTAGCCAAGCTAAACCAGAACAAATCGAAACTTTTCTCAAAAGCCAAGGCCGTTCAGTAGATGCAAGTAATCCTCAAGAATTAAAAGAAAAAGTTTTATCAGAGGTTTCTCAAGCTAAAGAGAAAATTAAACTACAAGCTCAAGCTAATCAATCGACTCAGCGGTTAAATTTACTAAAAAATTCTGTGAAATGGAATCTGGGAGCTTTAGTGACATCTGCTTTATTTTTCATCTTTTGGAAAACAACTAATTGGGCAAGAAGTAAGTGAATAGCAGGTGAAAAATTTATAAGCCTTGTATGGGCTAGTTTTTATCATCTGTGGATGTCTGAAACTGTAATTGAAATTCAGTAAAGCAAAAAACTAGGGTAGGCACTTTAAATTGCCTACCCTAGTTTAATGAATACAAGACTTGACTAAATTAAACTTTTGCGAGTTCTGGTGTAGGACGCTTGCTGTTGCGAATATTGGTAATTGCTTCAGCATAATCTTTGGCGTTGAATACAGCGGAACCAGCAACAATGGCATTAGCGCCTGCTTCTAAAACCTGCCAAGTATTGTTAGCTTTCAGTCCGCCATCAACTTCAATCCAGGGGTTGAGTCCGCGCTCATCGCACATCTGACGCAGCTTTCTGATTTTAGGTATGACACCAGGAATGAAGCTTTGACCACCAAAACCAGGGTTAACACTCATAATTAGAACTAAATCACAAAGTTCTAGTACGTACTCAATAAATTCTAGTGGTGTGGAAGGATTGAGTACTACTCCTGCTTGTTTACCAAGTTCTTTAATTTGACCGAGAGTGCGGTGTAAGTGTGGTGAAGCATTATGTTCAGCGTGAACAGAGATAATATCTGCACCTGCTTTAGCAAAGCCTTCTACATACTTTTCTGGTTCCACAATCATCAAGTGGACATCCAGAGGTTTTTTAGTAACTGGACGAATCGCCTCCACAACCAGAGGGCCTATCGTAATATTAGGTACAAAACGACCGTCCATTACATCAACATGAATCCAATCGGCTCCAGCTGCGTCTACTGCGCGAATTTCATCACCCAGACGACTAAAATCGGCTGATAGTATAGATGGAGCAATTACAATGGGCTGTTCAGATCGGTTTTGGGTCATGGCTAGTGGGTTTTTAAGCGTCCTCGTCTGTAAGCATTGTAACAAAATACTGTAACAAAATATTGAGTAATTCTCTGGAATTTAATCTTGCTTTGTCAGGTAAAGGCCATAAGCAGCTTATCTATTGAAGCCAGCAGAGAAGACAGAGAAAATTACAAATGACCGATGAATATTGACCATTGACTATTAATTATGAACAAAAAACTAAGTTGGCTAATTTGGGGTTTGAGTGCTTCTTGTTTGAGTGTACCTGTATTGGCTTCAGGATTAGAAACTTCTTTAGGAACAAATGGGATTGATGCTTTAAAACTACATCAACCTCCTTACAATTTAACTGGTCGCAAGATAGCCATTGGTCAAGTAGAAATCGGTCGTCCGGGAATGTTTGGTTGGGATAAAGCCGTCTCAAAAAATCGCGCTATATCTCTAGCAGCAGTTTTCTTACGCAATGGCCCCGCAAAATCAAATACTGGTGTTGACCCCCACGCTTACAATGTTGCTGGGATGATGGTGAGTAGAGATAAGGGTTTACCTGGGGTAGCACCAGGAGCCAGACTGTATTCTTCTGCTGTCGGTTCTACGAAAAACATGGGTCAGCCAGAAGAGTGTTTATCAGCACAACACATTGCATTACAAAATGGTGGTGATATCCGCGCAATTAACTTTAGCTTTGGTGAACCCCTCAATCGTGATCCACGCGTGGATGCTGTTCTAGATGGGAATGCTTTGTTAACGTTGTGTGTTGACTGGTCGAGTCGGGTTCACGATGTTTTGTATGCGATCGCAGGCAATCAGGGTAAAGGCGGTATTCCGATTCCTACAGATAATTTTAATGGAGTTAACGTGGCTTTTTCATCCCGCCGCGGTGGAATTTTTAATAAAGTAGATGTTTCTAACCTTGCAGGGGTGAATCAGGGAGCTAGTGGAAGGTTAGCGGGAAAAGAATATAATCTGGATGGTCGTCGCGCCATCAGTATAGTTGCGCCTGGTAATAATATTCCGTTGCTAAATCCTGACGGCAAAATTAATAAAGCGACAGGTACAAGTTTTGCTGCACCTCATGTTACGGCTACAGTTGCTTTGTTACAGGAATTTGGCGATCGTCAACTCCGCACAAAAAAACCTAATTGGAGTGTTGATAGCCGCCGTCATCAAGTGATGAAAGCAGTTTTGCTCAACTCCGCCGATAAAATCCAAGACAGTGGTAATGGCTTGCGCTTGGGGATGTCACGGACGCTGATCGATAAACAGAATCAAAATTGGTTAGATTCTGATGCTTATAAAAACCCACAAATTCCCTTAGATGCTCAAATGGGTGCAGGACATTTAAATGCGTTTCGCGCTTATCAACAATTTAGCGCTGGACAATGGCAACCTGCAAAGACTATCCCTGCAATTGGTTGGGATTATCGCCAAGTTGCGGCGGGGAATAGTGTTGATTATCAGTTAACAAAACCGTTAAAGCAGGGGAGTTTTGTTGCTATTACCCTTAGTTGGGATAGATTGGTCGAGTTGAGCGATCGCAATCAAAACGAACAGTTTGATGTGGGCGAAACTTTTAGCGATAAGGGTTTGAATAATCTCGACCTCTACTTAGTCAAAGCTGATGCTAAAAATTCTGAGGCTGGCGCTGTTTGTTCTTCTATTAGTCAAATTGATAGTGTAGAACATATTTTTTGTCCCGTTCCTGCTAATGGGAATTACAAAATCCGTGTGCAATTTCGCCAACAGGTAAACGCTCCAACTCAACCTTATGCTTTGGCTTGGTGGACTATGAATTAAAGTCAAAAGTATGAAGTCAGTAGTCAAAAGTTATTTTGGACTATTGACTTTTGACTTTGGATTACTATTTGGAGTAAGTATAGTAACTAACAACTTAATTCCAAATCACTGCTACTCACTGAATTACTGTTACCAAAACTGTAACCATCAAAGGTTGATGCCCCTACTAATGCAATAGTTAATCATTAACGCATTTAGCATCAATCGTGATAGTTGCTAAACATCTTTGGTAAGTGAGGTGGAATCATGAATCGGCAAAAGTTGCGCGGTATGAAAGAAAATTTTCTGCAAAGACGTTACGCTGTCAGCCTGGGAAGGCGTTATGTCCTAGCCGCAGCTAGTGTCGTTTTGTTTGGTGTACTGGGTTGTTCTCAAGTTAATAGTAATAGTGATGCCCTTGCCGACTCTAAAATGCCTCAACCAGAGTTACCATTGCAAAAAAAAACAGTAAAAGCTGATACAAAACTAGTAAAAGCCAATAATAAATTTGGCTTCAAGCTATTTTCAGAAATTTTGACAGCAGAAAGTAACGAGAAAAACATTTTTATTTCACCTTCTAGTTTAGCGATCGCCTTAGCCATGACCTACAACGGTGCTAGTGGTTCTACTCAACAGGCAATGGCTAAAACTTTAGAACTACAAGGCATGAGTTTGAGCGCAATTAACTCTAATTATGCAGCCTTAAAAGGCCTGTTAGAAAATCCTGATGCTAACGTGCAATTAAATATTGCTAACTCACTTTGGGTTAATAAAGATGTCAGCTTACGCCCAGATTTCTTGCAAAGAAACCAAGAATTTTATAAAGCAAAAGTAGCTAATTTAGATTTTCAAGATGCATCTGCTTTAAGTACAATCAATAGCTGGGTTAACGATAATACACGCGGCAAAATCAACAAAATAGTTGACAAAATCGAACCCAATCAAGCGCTGTTTTTAATTAATGCCATTTACTTCAAAGGGCAATGGAGTGAGAAGTTTGATAAAAATCAAACCGCTGAATATCCCTTTTACAGCGCATCTGGTCGGCAAAAACAACACCCGATGATGTCACAAGAAGGTGAGTATCAATATTATGAAAACGGGCAATTCCAAGCAATAAGTTTACCTTACGGTAAAGATGGCAAAGTTAGCTTTTACATCTTTCTACCGAAACAAAACTCGAATCTCAAAACCTTTTACCAAAACTTAAATTCTGAGAACTGGGAAAAATGGCTAAAACAGTTTAATAGTCAAGAAGGTTTAATTCGCCTACCTCGGTTTAAAACTGACTACGAGGTGACGCTCAATGATGCGCTGAAAGCTTTGGGTATGCAAGAAGCTTTCAGTAAGCAAGCCAATTTTTCCGGGATTGGAAAAAATTTAGCCATCAGCCAAGTCAAGCATAAAACTTTTGTAGAAGTTAATGAAGAAGGCACAGAAGCGGCTGCGGCTACATCAGTAGGGATAGTAACAACATCTTTGAGAGAAAAGCCACAACCATTCCGGATGATTGTTGACCGTCCCTTCTTCTGTGCCATTCGAGATAATCAAACAGGTAGTATTTTGTTTATGGGTTCAATTTTGGAACCATAATCACAGGTTAAAAGGTAAAAAGCAAAAGAATAAAATTTTGGCGGTTTAACTCCTTGTGCTTTAAAAGTTAAGGCAATGTTGGTTCAGAAAAGCTGAGGGGATTTTTGACTTCGGCTTTGGGAGATTCTTCCGCTACACTGGGTGCAGTTTTCTCGGATTTAGAGGTGCTGTCATCTTCGCTACTTAATTTATTAGGACGAAGAGCGCCTAACGCAGTTTTAACTATGACAGCAGTAGGTACAGCTACTATGACACCTAATAATCCGCCAACTCTCGCGCCAGTTAAGACAGAAATTAGTATCCAGACTGGATTTAAGCCAGTAAAACTGCCTAAGATTCGCGGAGCAATTAAATTCTCTAAAATTTGTTGCACAATCACGGCTGCAAGTAAAACTCTTGCTCCCATCCAGAAGTCTTGTAACGCTACTAATGAGGTAGTCAAGATAATACCCACGGAACCACCAAAGGGTACGAGAGCCATAATACCGATGGTAAGACCAAATAACAGACCGAATGGCACCTTCAGCCACAAAAAGGCAGGAATCAAGGCTGAGGCCATACAGGTAGATAAAATTAGCTGAGTAATAAAAAAGTTTTGAAAACTGAGGCGGACTGTTTGCGAGAAGGGTTCACGAAATCTGCTGGGTAGCCAATCAACTAAACTTTGCCAGAGTTCGTCGCCATGCTGCAAAAGATAGAAAGTCAAAACCATTGTCAGCAGAAAATCTAGCAAGCTAGTGAATGTGACAACAGCCAGGTTGAGAACTTGTCCGGCGATCGCTTGCAGTTGTCCCTTGACGCGATCATTAATTTGCACTACAAGAGCATCAAGGTTAATCGGTAAGCCGAGAACTTCTGCTTTCTCGTTTAACATCATTAACTGCGATCGCCCAGAATCAATTAACTCTGGGATGCGAGCCACCAGCTGTTGCGCTTGCGTTAACGCTAACGGAAACAGAGTTACACCCAATGCTAATAAAATCGATAACGCTAATAAAAACACCAGGACAGCAACTTGCTCTCGCTTCGCACCGTGTTGCTCCATCCAGCTAACGGGGTAGTTGAGCAGAAATGCCAATACCGAGGCTCCGACTAAAATAACTATGAGGGAGTGGAAATATTCAAAAATTGCTGAAATCGCCCAACCATTGAGGACTAGCAGTGGTGCGAATAGAGCGATCGCTCCGATTCGCGCTATTGGTGTTAGTGTCTGCCACCAGTCGATTAGCTTGCGTGTCTGCATCTTTAGCTGCTTGCGAGATAAAACTAAATAAAATCTTTCTCTAAAGCCTATTATCTCTGACTACATCACAGTCTTTCATCTCTCTAGTTTAGGATTAGACTCAGCCAAATGGAAAATCTTGAACCAATTAATGATTCTTTCGGGGTAGAGGCAGAAAATCAGCCTGTCTCACCTCAGGTTTTTAGTCAAGACTCCTATACCAATCAAAGACAGTTACTGATTTATGTCATCCCAGTTATTGGGGTTCTGCCATCTCTCTGGACTCTCTATCGTCATCAGGGCAGTCGGGAACAACTGAGGGTTAGCCGTCAGTCTGTTACTATGACATTTACTTGGCTGTTAACTTATCTTTTGTTAGCAACTGGAGCAGCATCTTCTGAATTTTTGGCCTTGCGTTTATTAATACTCAATAGCTTGATCACATCTGGTTATTTTTTAGTGAGTATTTGGCTAATTTTTCGCATTATTCGGGGACAATCTAGTCGTTTACCAGGGTTAAGCAATTTAGCCGAGCGAGTGTTAGGTAAGCATTTATCATGATGCTGATCAGTAAACCTCTAGACAGTATTTTTACTGAATTTTTAGCTATTTACAGATTATCTCCTAGAGGCTCTGGTCAAACTGACTTATTGTTGTCATACTTCTATAAAACATATCAGGATTTACCCCAAAAAAGAAAAATCCTGCTATAAGTGTTTTGGTTGACATAATAGCGAAAAGTCAACATGGTTAATTAAGAGTTAACTACTATGAGTTGATGTATTTGCATACTTAATAATCTGCAAATTAACCGAATTTAATCAGCAAGTGTGAGGCAGTCTGTGACCAGTCAAAGAACTTCGGCGGAAGAAAACCACTCAAAAACACCCAACTTAAAGGGCAGAAAGTCAATAAACCCTAAATCGGGACGTTGGTTGTGGTTCTGGGTGGGTATGAGTGGTATTGCAATGGTGTCAGCAATGGCAGGAGCTTTGTTGGCAGTTTCTTTAACCAGTACGCCATTGCAACAAGCCGACCTCAGTCCTCAAGAAGAAGCTGTCTTTGATAGCGATGCGATCGCCGGTGGTGGATTGCGCTTTTCGGAATTAACTCGCCCTGTGAATCTTTTGGTGATGGGGATGAGTGTACTACCACCAGATGTCCAAAATCCTCCCGCTGATACGAAAAATCTTCGCTACTTGCCGCAGGTCAATTCTTTTGATGGTCTCTCTGATGTGATGTTGTTGGTCAAATTTGACCCAGAGACGAAAAAAATAGTTATGCTCTCTGTTCCTAGAGATACCCGCACAGAAATTGAAGGGCATGGGACAAGAAAAATTAATGCTGCCAATGTCGAAGGCGGCCCAGCATTAACAGCCAAAACTGTCAGCAATCTTTTGGGCGGCGTTGGTATTGACCGTTATATTCGGATTAACGTTCTGGGAGTTGCTAAACTCATTGATGCTTTGGGTGGCGTTACAGTCTATGTCCCCAAAGATATGAAATACCAAGATGATTCTCAGCATCTATATATTAATTTAAAAGCAGGCAAACAGCATCTTAACGGAGAGCAAACGCTGCAATTACTCCGTTTTCGTCATGATGAATTAGGAGATATCGGCCGGATTCAACGCCAGCAAATGGTAATCCGCGCTTTAACTGACCAAAGTCTTAACCCTGCTACCCTGACTCAATTACCCAAAATTCTGAATGTTGTCAAAGAACACATTGATACTAATTTGACAGTTGAAGAATTAGTGGCTTTATTCGGTTTTAGTGTGCGGACTAATCGCTCTAATATGCAGATGTTAATGCTGCCAGGTCGTTTTAGCGAGAAAGGCGAGTATGATGCCAGCTATTGGTTGCCCAGCAAAAATGGGATTGCCAAACTCATGGCTAAACAATTTGGCTTACAATCAAACGCTGAAAATACCGAAACTCAGCAAGTGAATGATCCTGGTTCTGTGAGGATAGCAATTCAAGATAGTACAGGTAGCGATCGCGCCACCCTGCGACCTTTAATTCGCGCTTTGGAAAGGTCTGGATATCGTAATATTTACGTGTCTAAACCTTGGAGTGAACCTTTAGAAGTAACTCACATTGTGGCTCAACAGGGAGACGGCAATAGTGCTGAATCAATTCGAGATGTTTTGGGAATAGGTGAAGTGCGCGTTGAAAGCACTGGTACTCTGGATTCTGATGTCAGCATCCAAGTGGGCAAAGATTGGTTGCAACACCAAATGCCTTTGAATGATTCTAGTCAGTCTTCTTATTAAATCAAAGACTTTTAAAGCAGCAGAGGAGATGTGAACGCATTTTCCTCTGCTGTTTATTTTGATTGATACCCATTTCTGTCTATTTCAGAAATGTGAAAGAATTCACCACCTGTTGGTATGCTTGGCGATAAATTGCATCATTATTGCCGTAACCAGTTTTAGATAATGACACAACAATAATTCGGGAGTCTTTAGGGCTGATAAAAGCCACATTTTCGTTTTCGTACAAACCACTAGATTGAAATTTTACACCCGTTTGTCCGGCAATTTTCGCAGATTTAAAGTCACGGCTACCTGTAAATTCGTTACTCTGCTTCACCCACTGCTGCAAAGAGAACTTGCGTGGGTTATTATATACAGCTACTTGAACATTAGCTGGATATTCTGTACCGCCGTTGTATGCTCCAGCACGAATTTTTTGGGCGTGTTGTTTAGTCCAGATATCAACAGACGCTAGGGGAGATGCAACATTATTTCGAGGAGTTGATATCTTGTTATCTATGACAAAATCTTTGGTGGAGTAACTAAACCGAAACCGAAAGCGATCGCTGCGGTAAATTCCTGGCACTTGCGCTACAGCTTTGGGAGTAGACTTTTCTAAAGAGACAACTGATGTGGCGATCGTTTGGCTACTTGGAGAAGAACTAATTTTTGATTGACAAGCGAGTGTTCCGACTGCTATTAAACTCATCAAAATTGGTGGCAAAATCAATTGCTGAATTTGCTTGTAGTCAACTTGCATCATTCCCTCCTGAAAATTTTATTGTTGAGATGATCGGGAAATAATAGATCCAAGTTTTCCACAACAATTTCCACAGTTGAGAAGGGAAAAACGTCTTAAATCAGTCAGGGATATTGTTAATTACTATATTTATTGACAAAACTTCAAGCGCCCAGACTGCTAAAGTCTGAGCGCTTGAATAATAGGTTGCAGAGAAACTTCTGCGAAGTAGTGAAATTAAGCAGGCATCATTTGCATAGAACGGCAGGCTTCAGCACACTTGCGGCAAGCTGCGGCACATTCCATCATCTTGGAATCGTCGCTCATTTTTTCACAAGCCATTGCACAGCGATCGCACATATCAGCACAAAGCATACAAGTGCGTCCCATGAATTCCGAACCACCCATCATCATAGTCATACACATCATGCACATCTCTGAGCAATCGCGCATCATGCCCATCATGCTCATGTCCATGTGCATACTGCCTTTACTCATACAGTAAGTCATGGTTTCCATACACATTTTGTGACATTCCATACAAGCGTTCATGCAGGTTTGCATTTCCGAAGTCATGGATTCAGTCATCATCATCATCATAAGAAAAATCTCCTGATTTTTTGATGCTTTAAGAGTGTCCTTTGTGGGACTTACCTACAACATTAATCTGATATTTTTCAGTGGTCAATAGAGTTATTTATGTCATTTTTTTAAGACATCAATCCCGATAAATTTACCGGAATTAGTCAACAATTGCCCATGAAATAGTGATGTTTATTGGCAAATGATTTAGAGACTAAGCTTTGAAACAACGGTGGCAAACTAGAGATTTTTATGAAGAGTCCAAATCTAGCCAGAGATGTAGTCTATAACTAGATTATCGCTGCCGATAATGTTATATTTCTTTAACTATCAATTGAAAAATGTTTTAAACTCAATACAAACTTCTTAGTCAAATTTCATTGACCTCAAGATAGATCTATGTAAATACATTTATAAAATGTTTTGGGATGCTGATAATTGCTGAGAAATAGAAAATATATTTATATAAATCTATAAATTAAAAAAACTTTCTGGATGCCATAAATACACTGGATAATACAAGATAATACTTTATAAAAATCCTCAATAAGTTGTGAAAATTAATCGTTAAGGCAGGGAATAGCAAATAGGTTTGAAAGGCTTTGAGTAAGTTAAGATTTACGCACAAAGATTGTTTGTTGAGACTGGATTGGAGAGTATTATCTGCAACTGCCATCTATTCAGAAACTTCGGCTGTTAGTTTAGCCAATGTTTTGGGAATTATATCAATAGTACTCTCATAGAGATTGTCAGTTAGATCCATCATGGCTGACTGCGCTGGTCTAATCCACAATATGCCAGCTCACAGCTTAGTTTTCGCTCAAGCATCTTCCGCAAAGAATATGGCAAAAAAATGAACTATATTTATTTGTCATTGCCAAAATTACATTCAACCCAGGATGGGTAAAGACAGGGGGAAAGCAGGATGACGCTGGCTCAATGAGGGATTAAACTGTGGGTAATGTCAATACATTTATGGTTAAAAGAAAAGCATAAATAAAACTAATGACATTGTTAATTATTCCTAAAGTCTAATTCTGCTATAAAAAACTACTTATGACAGTGCATCAACGTGGTGTTGGGGAGACCGCTGATTTAATTATTGGTGTTCACAACCAAGAAAATCAACAATTACAACCCAATTCTGCTCCTGTGGGTGCTCTTGCCAGAAGAAAAGGCACTATTTCTACTTTTCTTGCTCCCCTGACTCAGGATACTTTTAAACAAGTTGTGACTGAAGTCGAGCATAAGTTACAGATTGTCCATCAAACCCTGTCAATGTTGGATTCTCACGGGTTTGAAACAATTCTGCAAGAAATGTTGCAGTCAATTACCTTAAAAACTGGGGAATTATTAGGAGCAGACCGGACAACTATATTTTTATTAGATGAAGAAAAACAAGAACTGTGGTCGATTGTGGCTGCGGGAGAAGGCGATCGCTCATTAGAAATTCGCATCCCCGCCGATAAAGGGATTGCGGGTGAAGTCGCTACATTAAAACAAGTAGTTAATATTCCCTTTGATTTTTATAACGATCCCCGTTCGATATTTGCCCAAGCACAAGAAAAAGTTACTGGCTACCGTACCTATACAATGCTGGCTTTGCCACTGTTAAATGAACAAGGGCAGTTAGTGGCAGTAGTACAGTTACTCAATAAATTAAAGTCAATACATGATATCCATGCACCACTAGGCGAGCGAATTGATACCAAAGGTTTTACACACAGCGACGAACAGTTATTTCAGGAATTTGCGCCTTCGATTCGCTTGATTTTAGAATCATCGCGCTCTTTTTATATGGCGACGCAAAAACAAAGAGCAGCGGCGGCGTTGATGAAAGCGATTAAGTCTTTGAGTCAAAGCAGTCTGGACTTAGAAGATACCCTGAAGCGGGTAATGGACGAAGCCAAAGAACTGATGAACGCCGATCGCAGTACCTTGTGGTTAATAGATCGCGATCGCCATGAATTGTGGACGAAAATTACTCAAGATGACGGTTCAACCAGGGAATTACGCGTACATATCGGTAAAGGTTTTGCGGGTATGGTCGCTGTCTCTGGCAAAACACTGAATATTCCTTTTGATTTGTACGATCATCAAGACTCGGAAACAGCCAAACACATTGACCAACAAAATGGTTATCGTACCTGTAGTTTATTGTGTATGCCAGTGTTTAACGCCGATCAAGAATTGATTGGTGTGACACAACTGGTAAATAAAAAGAAATCTGGGGATTTTCCGCCTTATAACCCGGTAACTTGGCCGAAAGCACCTGAATGCTTCCAAGCTAGTTTTGACCGCAACGACGAAGATTTCATGGAAGCTTTTAATATTCAAGCGGGTGTGGCGCTGCAAAATGCTCAACTGTTTGCCACAGTTAAGCAACAAGAACAAATGCAGCGGGATATTTTGCGTAGTCTGTCTAACGGTGTAATTTCTACAGATAAATCAGGTTGTATTATTGCTGCTAATGAAAGTGCAAAACGCTTGCTAGGTATAGAAACAGAAGAACGTTTAGAAGGTAAATTAATTAATGAAGCGATCGCCATTAAAGAAGGCGACTTTAGCAAATGGTTTCAAGATGCCTTACATGGAGATGATATCAAACGCCGCCAGCAATATTATCCTGACCGCACACTCATAAGTACTGGTAGCGAAACAGAACAACACAGTATTAATTTATCAATTAATTCCATTGCTGATGTTAGCGACCAACAACAAGTACGCGGCGCGTTGGTGGTGATGGAAGACATTAGTGATGAGAAACGCCTCAAGAGTACTATGTACCGCTATATGACGCAAGAATTAGCGGAAGAATTACTCAAATTAGATGATGCCAAACTAGGAGGCGATCGCAAAGAAGTTTCCATTTTATTCTCTGATATTCGCGGTTACACCACTTTGACAGAAAATTTGGAAGCGGAAGAAGTGGTGAGTATGCTAAATGAATATTTTGAGTCAATGGTAGAAGCCGTTTTTAAACACAAAGGCACTCTTGATAAATATATCGGTGATGCCATAATGGCTGTGTTTGGTTCTCCGCTCCCCTTAGAAGAACACGCTTGGATGGCAGTACAAACATCCGTAGAAATGCGCCATCGCCTGCACGAATTTAACCAACGTCGCTACGCTGCGAATAAACCCAGAATTAATATTGGCATTGGGATCAATTCTGATACAGTCATTAGTGGCAACATTGGCTCAAGTAAGCGGATGGAATTTACCGCCATTGGTGATGGTGTTAACCTCGGTTCCCGCTTAGAAAGTGTCAGCAAACAATACGGTTGTGACATTATTCTGAGTGATAACACTTTTAAACCATGCCAAGAATATATTTGGGCAAGAGAACTAGATTACATTCGCGTTAAAGGTAGAAACGAGCCAGTATCTATATATGAATTAGTGGGTTTACGTACTGACCCAATTCCTAGTGACAAATTGCAAGTTATTGAACACTATCACAAAGGGCGTGAATATTACCTCAAGCGTGAGTTTACTTATGCTAGGGCTGAATTTGCCAAGGTTTTAGCTTATGACAACCAAGATAAAGCCGCGATGTTACATCTTTTGCGTTGTCAGCATTGGCTACAATCACCACCAACTGAATTCGATTGGGATGACGGTGTTTGGACATTTAATGAGAAGTAAACAGACTTTGTGATCAACAAAAATAGCTGACTACGGCCAAATGCCATAAAATCCTCTAGGACGAAACCATGAATCACTGTGGTTATAAAACTGCAATCTGCCATAACCTAAAAATTGACCGTGAGATTTTTCCCCTTGGGGAAAAGCCGTGACTCCAAAGAGATAAACACCAGTACTTCGCGGATTTTGCCAAGGTTTTAGACCAATTGTAATAGTTTTACCAGGAGACACTGGCGGATCAAATCTTAGGGTAACAGTCCTTGTTTTGCCATCGCCTACGACATTTTGTAATTCTACCTTTTGTCCTTTACCAGAAGGCTTACCTTCAAAAGCCACACTATCGTTCAAATCAAAGCGAATATTGTCTACTCCTTCACGCTGATTAATCGCTAGACTTTGTAGCGGTTCTCCAGCATTTTCTGGCAAGCTGATTGTAAAATAATATGTCGCACCCCATGCGTAAACCTCATTGTAGGTAGTGATTGTATTCACTAGACGCGGTGGTTGTGCAAAATACACTGTGCCATCTTGCAATTGAATGGCAGAACTTGGCGGTAGAAGGTATCCGTTGATTAAGGTTATGCTGGCGATCGCTGCACCTAACAACACTCTAGGACGCATAACTTTTTTTTGGATGATTACTTATTAATATTGTATGTTGAGTGCGCTGTGCATGGATATTTCAGTCATATTCAGTTATAAACAAGCACAACAATAGATGTTTTTATGACAGGTATTTGACTATTTACCTTTAGAGATAAATTTTATTTTTTACCTTTCGTTACATTTTTATTCTCCTAGTTAATACTAATTCGTAAAAGTTAATTGATATTTGTTGTCAAAGTCACTCTTTAAGTTAGAAACTAAGAGTAAAAGAGCAGTAATTATTTCGTATTATGAATACACTTGCTACAGTTGCATTCAAGCGGTCAATTTGGCAACCCGCCATTATGTTGACCTTGGGTTTTTGGCTAAGTGCCAGCGTAATTTTAGATTGGGTAATAATGCCTAGTCTTTATCTTTCTGGTATGATGACCGAAGCTGGTTTTACTACAGCTGGCTATGCAATTTTTTGGAATTTTAATCGGATTGAATTGTTATCTGCTGCGGTAATTTTAACTGGTGTGTTGGCTTTGAGTAAAACCAAGCATAACTGGCATCCTAACACCATTGTTTTTGCTATTATTTTGCTCACAGTCTCTCTGCTAGAAACTTACTTTTTAACTCCAAATATGTGCGCTGCTGGAATTCATCTCAATTTGTTTGAAACAGCTACAGTTCCAGCATCAATGGATTTACTACACGGCGGTTACTGGATATTAGACGCAGTTAAGCTAGTGACTGGAGGAATATTGTTAAGCCAATGCTGGCGGGTACAAGTTGAATAAATAAAGAAAATGGGGAGTAGGAAGGATAAAACTTCTCCACCGTTATTTATTGAAGACTCGTGACAAAAATTGAATGTGAAAAAACCCCAGTTTTTTAGTAAAACTGGGGTTCTCATTTTTCAGTAATAATTTAGGGTGTTGGTTCCGAATCTGGCGATTCTTCATTGTTAAAAAACAACAACCTTGCAGCTAGGATGGCAAAACCCATAGCCGCGATCGCTTTTAATATCCGTGTAGGTAATAACTCTGCTACCGCACCACCAGCCAATGCGCCTAAAAGGCTAGTTAATAATAATGCGCCTGCTGTACCGAAAAATATCGCTTTTTGAGATTGACCACGACTCGAAAGTGCGATCGCCGCTAACTGACTTTTGTCGCCTAATTCTGATAAAAAAACTGTAATAAAGCTTAGTCCTAAAAGATGCCAATCCATAAATTTAGAGCGAGTAAGGAATAAATAGGCAATGTAAACTAACCTTGCAATACATCCCAAAACAGCATCACTGAAATTAACAGCAACATGACTCCGGCGGATTTTTCTACAGTTTTGGGACTGAGGCGGCTAGATATCCAACTACCCAAGAGTACACCTAGCAAACTTGTTGTGATTAGTGCAGCCCCCGATCCTAGAAAAACTACCCAAGGTGCATGAGATTCTGCACTCATTAATAAAGTCGATAGCTGAGTTTTATCACCAATTTCTGCAAGAAAGATGGTAATGAATGTTGTGCCAAACACTACAAATGCTGAGTCCCGCTTTTTGTGACTAGCAGTAATTACAGTAGTGAGTTGAGATGTAGTATCTTCCTTTAATTCTGGCAGGTCTTTCGCAGAAATAGCTACGGGTGCAGAGTCGAGTTTCACAGGCGTAGTTTTGTTGCTAGGTTATTTTCATATTCTTCTCATTTTCTCAGATTGTTGTCATAAATTGCAACTATTTGGCGTGAATATATGGCAACAGTAAAATAGTTACAATAAGTGATACCAGTATGTACGATAAACAAATCAATCATCCTCTACGAAGTTGGTGGGAAGCAGCTTTAAAATGATGTTTCAGATGAGAATTAACTTCATATAAGTTTAAATCCCCACGGCTTTATCGAAGCGCAACATTTCTAAAGAGCGATCGCCATATACCCCTTCAATTTGTTGGCGACAGCAATCTATAGCAAAATCATTAAGTTCTTCTGGCTCAATCCCATACATATCTTGAAACGCCTCAGCTTCTACCCGACAGAAGCGCGGACGGTTGGCGTAAATCTGGCATTCTCTTGTATCGTGGTCGAAATTGATGCACCAGCCATCTTTGCCTACCATACTCAGGTAAAGTTCTAACTCGTCTGGTAAGAGATATTCATCTAAATCGGGACGTTCTGCTGGGTCGAGATTACAGCAGGCTCCACATTGTTTGACACATTGCCAGTTTGCCATTTTATGTTTTTTCCTATAATTTTGTTAAGTAAATTAAAACTTGCATACCATTGGCGGATATGATCAAATGCGGGTTTTGCAACTAATTGATTATCGAACTGTTTTAAGATAATTGGGAGGAAAGAGAAAAAATGTTTGACGGTATCATTAGCGCTGTCACCAGTATCAATTGGGAAGTTATTTTCCAGCTACTCTCTGTAGCACTAATTGTCATTGCTGGGCCTGCTGTAATTTTTGTTTTGGCTTTTCGCAACGGCAACCTGTAAGAGTTCTGAGTCACCGAAGTTTACTCAACGGGGGGAACTCCTCGAACTTTGCTCAATGCGGGGAACCCGCGCACGCAAGTTCTCTCCGCACGCAACTTCTCGCTGAGTTTTGAGTGCTGAGTGAAAAATCAGTATTCATGACTCAGCATTTATGTATGATAATGCTTGCAACGCTGCTTGAATAATAGAATCATATTGTGGTTGAGATATATCAACCTCTATAGCATTTTCACGACTGGTTCCCAACAAGCCAATTATACGTTCTGGGTGCATGACGAGAATTTTGCCTTCAGGATTTTTAATTCTGAGTTCTGGTAAAGAGTTATTTTGATAGATGCCACAAGTATATTGACGTTGCTTGTACTCAAAAGTGGTTCTAAGTGAGTTGGGTAGCGCAGTGTAAAAGATTTGCGTAGCAACTGTTGTTAATCTAACTCCAAGCAACTCTAATTCAATCTTAGTATTGCCGTTAAAAGTGTTTTCGCGCAACTTATAAGCGACATCAACCCGTTGTGGTAAAGGGAAGTAATCACGCCAACGCCAAGCGATCGCCTTAATTATATATTGCTGATCATTGATAGTTTGGGCGAGTGTTACCTTAATATGACCCTTACCCACAATTTGCTGTTCAATGACTTGCACATTTGCAGTCCAAAAAACTGGGTCGGGGTTATCGATACCGCAAGGATGCAGTGCATTTAGCTGTTGAAAAAGCTGCTGATTAATTTGATCGAAATTAGCTTGAGCATCAATCTTGAGGAGTGGTTTGAGGTGTTGCGGTTCTAGACACTGGTTAGCAAAATCAATTAACCGCGATCGCACCGATTCTAAATTTTCTGCGGGTAAAGAAAATCCACCCGCTGCTTTGTGTCCACCAAACTTACCTAACAAATCTCGACAGTATTCCAACGCTTCAAACACATGAAACTCAGGAATTCCCCGCGCTGAACCGCGGATATGTCCTGCATCTTCATAAGTACCAATAAAAACAGGCACACCATAGCGTTCCACCAAGCGAGAGGCGACAATCCCAATCACCCCATGATGCCACTCAGGCTGCACCACAACCAATACCCGGTCTTGCGGTAAAGAGGCGATGAATTCTGATTCTACATAAGCGATCGCTTCTTGTTCAATCTCCTCGCACATTTGCTGACGGCTAGTGTTTGTTTGTTCACACTGCATTGCTCTGGTCAGTGCAATTCCCATATCATCCGTAGTCAGCAAATCAATCACCGTCTGAGGATCGCCAATTCTACCAACTGCATTAATCCTCGGACCAAGACGAAAGCCAATATCTTCAGGTTTGAGTGACTTGGAAGAATTTTTCTCCCCTGCTCCCCTGCTCCTCTGCTCCCCTGCTTCTTTAGCTTGCACACCGCCTATCTGAATTAACGCTTGCACACCAGGTAATCTAGACTTGGGTAAATGTTTTAAACCGCGTTTTACCCAGCGGCGATTTACACCAGTTAAAGGCGCTAAATCTGCAATAGTTCCGAGGGTGAATAATTCTAGCATTGGCTGAATTAAGCCTCTGGTTTCACCTAGCTGTTGTGCGAGACATACCGCCAGAATGTAAGCTACACCAACACCAGCCACACCGCGGTAAGGTGAAGATTCGGCGATGAGTTTGGGGTTGAGGATAGCATCGGCTGGGGGTAATTGTTGCGGAATGTCGTGGTGGTCGGTGACAATGACCTTTACGCCGAGTTCTTTGGCTCTAGCAATGGGTTCATAAGCAGAGATACCATTATCGACAGTGAGAATTAGTTTGACACCTTCACTGTGAAATTCTTCAACGATGCGTTTGTTAATACCGTAACCTTCGTGCATCCGACTAGGAATAGCATAATCTACCTGTGCGCCTAAAGCCCGCAGACTCCGCAACAGTAATGCAGTGCTAGTCATACCATCTGCATCATAATCTCCACAGATAGCGATTTTACTTTGAGATGCGATCGCCTCTTGCAACAACTCCACACTCATCGCCAAATCGGGAAATTCTTCCAAAGGTGAAGGTAAAACTATCGATTCTGGCTCTAAAAATGCTTGTGCTTGTGCTGGTGTTTCAATACCACGATTAATCAATAACTGGCTAATGATGGGAGATAGATTGATAGAAACTGCCAGTTTTTCAGCTAAATCTGTTTTTTGGGGATAAATTTGCCAACGCTGATTCGGTAAGCGTTTGCGAATTTGTGAACGTTCTGTTAAAGGTCGGTCTAGCACGATGAAGGACGATAGTTGGGAGTTGTTGCTTAACTCTTAACTGATAACACTTTTAAGACAGTTTATTCTATCATTGTCGAGAATTCGCAATGAGCGATCACAGAAATAATAAATGTGAGCGCACTACTCAAAAGCCTAGTTTTGTAATTCGTATTCTTCGCAAATTCTTACAGCAGCTTCTAAATATCGCTCTAATAGAAGACGATCAGATAGATCGGGTAATAATAATTCAACAGTCATAGTGGCTTCCATTATTCCACCATGTTCGTCTCCATCTTTAAAAGCTGATATCGAACCCCATAGTCGAGCTACAGCAGTTTGAATTTCTTCCCTGTCAGGCAGATACCATATTTCTCGACTAATCTCAAGACATTGTTGAGGAGTTAAAATATTTTGCGAATCCATTGCTTGCTGAATATATTTATCAAGCTTGGAGAGTTTGTCTGATTTAATCTCAGATGAATATATTTGTATAGATTCTACTGCCCATTTAATTGCCAAACTATAATGATATTTTTGTAATTTGTTTGCAATTGGATAAGCCCAAAGTATTTTTCTTTGTACTATAGTTTGCTTGATATTATCTATTATCTGTTGCATAAATTGTGGCGATTGCAATCAAAAAGGTGTAACTACTTGAAGTTACACCCTTTTATCAACTGAAGCCTGACTTTTATAAAATAGGTTCAAAATGTTCAACCGTCGGAAACGGCTCATAAAAATGGTGGAGTAGTTGTTTCCATTGCTGATATTCAGGTGAACCTCTAAAGCCGATTGTATGCGCCTCTAAAGTTTCCCATTTCACCAACAATAAATATTTACCCCTGACTTCCAGACATTGATGAAGTTCATGGGATATGTAGCCATTCATTGATGAAATTAGAGGCGAGGCTTGTTGGAAAGCGGTTTCAAAATTTTGCTCAGTGCCACTTTTAACACTGAGCATTACTGCTTCCAGAATCATAATGTAGGATTACAAAACATTTATCCTACCATCATCTTGAATATATACCGAGCGATCGCCAGGAACCCGCCAAGTCGGACGCAGTTCCACGCGCAAGGTAGCTAAATTAGGTCGAGAAAGATTAGCTTCTACTGACCTACCCGTGTTATCCCAAAATATTAAAGATGTATTTGGTTCAGTACCTTCTAGCTGGTCTAAATATAAATTTTGTCCAGGATTTAGGGAAACCGGGTCAGTAATTGAAGGTTTTTGTAGTTGAAGCACACGGGGTGTTCTGTTAACTACTTGCACGCGGATACGTTGCCCTGGTGTAAACTGAATTGGAGCCTTACCACAGTTAGAAGCACAAGTTCCCGCCATTGAAATTTTAGAATCATTGCTGGCTGTCAATAGCAAAGTAGCGGTAATTAAAAAAGCTGATATTAATTTAGACATATCAGAATTTACACAGTTGGTATTTATGTAGATTTGAATACCTCAGCGTAACACCGTACTTAATAAATTGTGTATTAGTGTAAATCCTGATGCGAAAAAAGTGCTGAGTGCTGAGTCATTCAAAACTATCACCTCTCATCCTCTCTGCGACTTTGCGCTACACCAGTTGCTATAACGCGGGGAACCCGCGCAACGCACTCGCTCCTCTGCGTGAAATCATTTAAAAAATGTTGGGTTACAGAGCAAATATTGTGTGTGCGTCTGCACCCAACCGACCATCACTATTTGCTTTCTTGCATACTTCTGACGATTTTAGTCACCAGCTTTCTGGGGGTGAATCTAACAGTTTCCGTGAGTAGTTTATTTTTTAAGCCAGGAACAACCACAGTTTTGTTATCAAACAAAGCTTCGTAACCGATTTTAGCCACAGTTTCCGCATCCATAATTTTTTGACCACTGACAAGTTTTGAGTCTTCCATTGCGGCGCGTTTTTGGAAATTGGATTCTGTCGGCCCTGGACAAAGCGCAGTTACAGAAACACCTGTACCTTCTAATTCATTAGCGATCGCTTCTGAAAATGATAATACATAAGCCTTACTCGCATAATAAACTGCCATTAACGGGCCTGGTTGAAAAGCCGCAGTCGAAGCCAAGTTCAAAATTTTGCCATAACCTTGCTTCACCATATCCTTGAGAAACAACTTAGTTAAATGAGTCAGACACATCACATTAACTTGCAGCATTTGTAATTCCGCAGTTAAATCTGTTTCGTTAAACAAACCATAACTAGCAAATCCCGCATTATTAATCAGAACATCAATCTTAATAGAAGCTTGTTGTAACTCAGCAAAAATTTCTTCTGGCGCAGCAGGATTCGCCAAATCTTTAGCGATAACTTTGACATCAATCCTAAAGTTAGTTCTTAATTCCGCAGCAATTTGATGGAGTTTTTGCTCACTTCTAGCGACTAATACCAAATTGTATTTATCTTGAGCAAATAACTTAACAAATTCATAACCAATCCCACCAGATGCACCAGTAATTAGCGCAGTTTTTTTGCGATCGCTTTGCATAACTTTACCTTAATTAAAATTTAGAAAAAATAGTTAGTTATTAGTCATTCGCAATTTATTACTTATGACTAATGACTGACTACAGCAAAATCAATAATGTTTCCTAAAAATCTAAAAATCTCCCTCCTACCCTCCAATGCACTCCTAAAAACTCAGCGTAACTCTGCGCCTACCTTAGCGTACCTCTGCGTTTAAAAAATTATTGCCATTGGGAAATTTCTAACTTAATTGCTGCTTTTGTCCCCACAACATCACGACCGCGCTGAGGTAAGAGAATATCAGCACCTACGCCGAGGTCAATATTTGGCTCTAAATTTTCAGAGTTCCAACAGTATTTTGCCTTGTATATATCATCTTCAGCTGTGACATCCACAATTAAATAATCAGACCATAAAGGTAACTGGTCGATGTGACTATCAAACAACCAATCTCTTTCTTTCTTTGTAAACGAATGCAACGCCAAACGAATTGCATATCTACAAGTATTATCGGCGTTAACTGCATAACGAGGAATTAAGAAAGCTGTAAATAGTGGTACAGGCTTATCTCTGGTTAATTCCACAGTAATGGGACAATAACGGTCAATGGCTTGTTCGTGTATAGGAGTAGGAAGACCGCGCAAAGCCACCCGAACTTCCATTTGATAAAAAGTATTTTGGCGATCGCTTAATTCTACATTACTCAGAGACAGCTTGACCTTGATATCACCAAACAAAAACCGTTGCAGATTTTGATAGGCTTCTTCTGAATTCACCATCCCATAGCGTCCGCCATGAGTGCGATGAATATAAGCGCGATGCGCTCCTCTAACATAAGCTTTATCTAGCTGAACTAAACCATCACTTTGTGGCCCTACAGCCTTTTGTGACAAACCAGCACCACTTTCATAATCACGCGCATTCGTACCAATAATACAAAAAACGCGGTCTGGTGAAAAAGCATCATCTAGATTTTGCGGGTCAAAAGTTTGCGGTAGTGAACGCATCGAGTTGAGTTTATTTTCGGGAGTGAAATATTCATACATTCTTTGGGGGCCAAAATCATCAGAATTATTCCATCTCACTGTATCTCTGAGACCTTCAATTAAGCCGCTACCAACTTGAAAATAAATCCCACCATGCGGTGTACCATAAGTAAATAATTTATCAATATGATCTTCAGCTTTTTCGCCGTTATCTGGATAAATTTTTTGCATCAAACTGCGACAGACAAGACCTCCCATTGAGTGAGCAATTAAATGAACTTTTTCTGCTCCACTTTCATGTTTTACAACATTAATTAAGTCTCTTAAACCCTTAGCTATTTCCTCCATTTCTAGTCTGACTGTGTTTTCATCACCAAAACTAGGAGAAGTCATATCATAAAATCGATAAATCCAAATAGTTTTGATATTACTACTCAGTTGCTTATTATCAAACACCGGGCGATAACCGTGGTCAGTCATCAAGCGTAACAATGGACTCTCGAAAAAAAACTTTTCGGGAGTACCTTTTTCTCCTACGCGAATATGAGTTGAACCACTATTAAATCCATAAAATGGATCATTTACAGTTTGGTCAACATCTTTATCTGTACCTGCATAGCCGCGAACATAAATAATTGGCAAATAGTGCATTGATATCCTCCTTGTTTATTGTTATTGGTCATTAGTTATTTAACTAGTAACTCTTGATTATTGACTCTTAATACAAATATTTATCGTTCCCAAGTTACACCTGGGAACGACTAGTTAAAGACCAAGTATTTTGACGAGTTGTTTTAGAAATTTTTCACAAACTCGATCAGGGCTTTTTTGTCATCATCAGATAAATTAGCACCAAAAGTATGACCCCTATCTTCAACGAAGTCAGGAGATTTATTCGCTCTTAATAAGACACGGGCAAGTTTACCTTTGATGCCGCCTTCTGGCCTTAAATCTTGGAATAAGTTACCTAGATTAAGAGAAGTAATTGCCTCTCTCATATTGACATTTGCCAACAAGTTGACAGGCATACCTTTAGGTATAGGTAAACGCAATCTGGGATTGGGATCTCCTGGGGGCAAATCTAATTTAGTTTTGCGGTCAGTTCTGCTGATAATGCCTTCACGTTTTTCTGGCCAGAGCATTTTTTCCATAGCATCGGTATAAGCTGCTATCCGACCTTTCACAGAAGGATCTTCGTTATACAAACCTAGGGTGTTGTTATGGAGAAATGGTGCTGTTGCCCAAATACTAATTAGTGAAGGTGTGCGGTAATAGCCTAAGCCGCCTTGTGGTATTTGGAAATTGATCGGTTTGGCTTCGTTGAAGGGATTATACAGCGTCAGTTCACCAGGAGAAGGTAGTTCTTTATAAGTTTTAGAAGAGAACTGATCCCAGATATGCCCTTTGGTGGCGTTAGTTCCTAAAGAACGGGAAATATTCGTACCAATCAGTGTAGCTGGGTAGCGTTGGTCATCCGATAAGAAATTATGGTCGAGGAAATTACTACTGAGTACAGATTCTTCGTACCATTTCTTAGCTTGGTCGGGGTCAGCCGCAATTTCAGCAGGTGGCTTCTTACTAGAGTGACAAGATGCACAGGTATCAGCAAAAACTATCTTGCCGCGTTCGAGAACCTTTTCATCTTTGGTTAAGAAAGCTTCACCACCGGGTGCATCTTTGAGGTGCATCGGTTGGATAGTTTTGAGGAATGCTTCTGCATCAGCCATGCGTGCTTCTGTTTGTCTCCAGCCTTCGCAATTCTTTCTGGCTGTTTCGATATCAAAAGGACGTTGCGGAGTTCTACCTAACATTGCTTCGTGGAGGCTTAACCAATAGTCACCACACATCCCAATGTTGACGTAAACACGCAAAGAAGCAATAGCTACCCCTGTGGAGTCTGCACCATCTTTGAGAATGTGATTGACATTTTTGGTGGAACCGTCGTTCATCACCTCTGGGTATGTGGGGCGATCGCCTAAATTAAAAATGGCGTTAATCGCATTAGGATTATTAATGTGATCTGTAGCAATCCGCGATGTGTCAGATGTGCCTGGACGTTGAGCATCTAAGACTTGCTTGATGAAGCTATCATCCCTGAGTTTCGTAGAAAATAATTCGCTTTCTTTAATATACTGATTTCCCAAAGCGGGAACGAGGTTTTCCCATTGGGGGTGTTCTTTATCTTTGGGTGGGTTCAGTGGGTCTAAAGCAACGTGACAAATAGCACAAGACTGGCCAATCAGATAAGGTGGCTCAATTTCCGAATCCTTAATGTATTGGTCATAATTCCATTTTGCTTTGTCAAATTTGGGGTTGGGGAACTTGCGTAACCCAATCACACCAGTAGACAGGGGGTCTTTACACTTATCCAACAAAAACCCATATTCATCTTCTTCTTTGGCTTTTTCACATCCAGGGTCGTTGATTGCGCCAAAACGTTGCAAACGCTGATCATGGTCATACTGCTTCGAGTTAATCAGCTGGAGTAGGTCAACACCACCGTGGGTGCGCTTGGCAATGTCTCGATAGTATGTAGCATTACCACCAGTCCATAAGTACCAAGTACAACGACCTCTTTTTTCAGCTTCGGTAAGATTCTCCTTAGTATATGGCGGGAGATATCCGATACCATCGCAGTTATCGGTATAAGCCGCATCATTATACTCATTGGAGATGGGAGCAGGTGTTTCACTATACTCACTAGCTAGAGCTATTGGTGTGCTATACCAACCGCAAAATGTAATTGCGATCGCAGCGAAGACCACCAAACAGCCTTTCCACAATAGGCGTATTTTGTTCATAAAACTCTCAATGAGTAACACCTAAACTTAATCAGGTGCATCTTAATAACAAAGCTTCACAATTAATTCGCTATGTTCCTGATTGATCCTTCAGAGATATTTAGCGAATAAATCATATTGCACCTTAATTTAGGCACTGTCATCTATGAAGTTACTACACAAGCTTGGCAAACGTCACTAAAAAATTTGCTCCTTTGTGAACTGATTTCTTTAAAAAATTGTAAATTTATCCTGGTGTAACAAACTGTATTTGTTATCTTGTAAGCGACATTTAAAACTAGGCTAATTTTGTAACAAATTGTTGTGTAGGAGAGTGCGTTAATATTGCGTTAACCTTGGTATCAAAAAAAGTATTTCTTAAGATTTGATTCGTTGAGGTTGCTAGTTTCACTCAGTTATAAAAAAATCTGATTTAATGGCTCAACCTTTATCTGGTAAGCCTTCAGTTTAATATTTGGGCAGCAAACTAAGTAACAAAAAATTAATCTTCTACATTACATCCGAAAAACATAATCTTGAACTTGTAAGTATTCAAAACAAAACCCCAGAGTATCTATCAATAGTATTTATCTGGGTGGTTTTTGTTTACACAACGCTATGTGTAAATTTTTTTTACACCTAACCCCCAACCTCTTCCCTTGTAGAGAAAGGGAGCAAGAATCAAAGCCTCTCTCCTCCGGGGAGAGAGGTTTGGACAGGAGTTAAAAAAATAAGTCGCACTCGCGTATTAATACTTGATTCTATTGCAAATAGGAAGGAGAGTATGGAAAACGATATTATCTTTAAGCCATTGCAATTTCGGAATCTCACTGTCAAAAACCGGATTTTTCGCTCCAGTATATCCGGGAGGTGGGATAACTATGATGGTTCTGGTACTCAAGCCAGAATTAATTGGGAAGAAAAATTTGCCCGTGGTGGAGTTGGGGCAATTATTACTTCTTTTGTACCAGTAGCGATTCGTGGTCGAATTATGCCTAATTACGCCACAATTCACTGCGATGAACGGATTCCTTTTTGGCGCAAAGTAGGTGAAAAAGTCCATGAATATGACTGTAAATTAATTTTGCAACTCAGCCATTCTGGAAGACAGCAAGACATTGGCGGTGTAGAAAATGACGGTTTAAAAGCCTTAAGTTCTACCAGCAAAACTGAATCATTCCACGGCTTACTTTGCCAAGCGATGACTTTGACAGAGATTAAAGAAACCATCCAAATGTTTGCTGATGGTGCTAGACGGGCGCGTTTAGCTGGTTTAGATGGTATAGAACTACACAGTGGGAACGGTTATTTATTCAATCAATTTCTCAGTTCAGGAATTAACGATCGCACCGACGAATATGGTGGTTCACTAGAAAATCGAGCGCGGTTTTTATTAGATGTAATTCGCGCGATTCGCAAAGAAGTCGGCGAAGACTTCCACCTACAATTTAAAATTAGTGCCATTGATTACAACGATGCGGTAATTCCTTGGGAGAAACCCGGAAATACTTTAGAAGAATCTGTACAGATTTGTAAATGGGCTGAAGAAGCCGGTGCAGATGCAGTCCACGTATCGGTAGGAAGTTTATTTCCTCATCCCCTAAACCCCATTGGAGATTTTAATTTTGAAGTCATTACTAAAACCTATGACACAATGCTCTCCAGCGGTAATCAAACAATTCGCAACTACATCTTATTCCGCTACAAATTGTTGAATCCAATTTTCAAATTCTTATGGAATCGGGTGAAGAAACAACTCCCACCGCCAGCATTTAACGGTAATTATGTCTCTGATGATGAAATGAGAAAACTCTTGATAGAAAACCAAGGGAGAAATTTACTTTCATCACGCGCCATTAAACAAGCCGTCAATATTCCGGTTTTGTGTACTGGTGGTTTTCAACAAGGTTCATTTATTCGCCAAGCCATTGACGACGGCTATTGTGATGGTGTGACAATTGCTCGACAATTGATTGCTAATAACGATTTACCAAAACAATTACAACAAGGCAAAGACTTACCAGATAGACCATGTACCTATTGCAACAAATGCCTACTCAACGTCATTGAAAACCCCTTGGGTTGTTATGAATTAAGTCGCTTTGATAATGACTATGAAGCGATGATGGCAGAAGTTATGTCAGTATTTCATGGCGATGAGTCAGCAAAACATAACACCGAAGTTCCGGTCTTACATGTTTAATTTGTCATTTGACCATTGACCATTGACTCTTGACTATTAACCAGAGAGTGACTTTGTAATGACTCAAACAAGCCCTACGCTAGTTCCCAGCGTTGTTAAAGGAACTAAAGCGGTTTTCAAGTGGGTTTTGGGTGCAATTGTGGGAGTTATCGCAGTAATTGTATTTCTCATTTGGCCTGCTATTTCTAACTCCCCAGTTGATTACGCCGATATCCAAGACCATTTTAAATACGGTTCTATTGGTAGTGAAGAAGTAAATGGCGTTCCGTATTGGATATGGAAAGTTCTGCCAGAATTATTTCCTGATAAATTGCCAGATCAAGGTTACACTTCCTTGGGCTTTATTCAAGAACCGGGAAAGGATTTACCGATTGGGTTTTCGCAACGGCGGGTGTTTATTAACCGTGTTGGCTTGAATTGTGCGGTGTGTCATACAGGTACACTGCGTGAGACACCAAATAGCTATCGCGAAATCAAGACAGCAATGCCGGCTAATGTAGTAAACTTGCAAGGATACATCAAATTCCTATCCGAAGTTGCTATAGACCCGCGCTTTACTGCTAATCGGATGCTGCCAGAAATTGAAAAAATTAGTGGCGGTATTAACCCAATTGAAAAATTAGTTTATCGCTTTATTGCCATTCCTCAAACGCGCGACGCACTAATTAATCAAAGAAGTCGCCTGTCCTTCATCTATCAGCAACCAGATTGGGGGCCAGGTAGAGTCGATACTTTCAATCCTTATAAAGCAATTCAATTTCATTTTCCAATGGATAAATTGCGTGAGGATGAATTAATTGGCACATCAGATTTCCCCTCCGTGTGGAATCAAAAACAGCGTAAAGACATGGAATTACACTGGGATGGGAATAACGATTCTGTTGACGAACGGAACAAAAGTGCGGCTTTAGGTGCGGGAGTTACACCCACCACAATCGATATAGATAGAATTCAACGAGTAGCTGATTGGTTGTGGACATTACCACCACCCAAATATCCATATCAAGTTAATCAAACTTTAGCAGCTACCGGAGAAACACTATTTGCCAATAATTGTGCTAGTTGCCACGCCTTTGGCGGAAAATATACAGGTAAAGTTGTTCCCATTCAAGAAATTGGTACAGACCCCCATCGTCTCAATTCCTTTACCTACCAAACCCTATCTAACCAAAATACTTTGTATGCAGGTTATCCTTGGCGGTTTAATCATTTCCGCAAAACGAATGGCTACGCCAATGCACCACTAGATGGTATTTGGTTACGCGGCCCTTATTTACATAATGGCTCAGTTCCCACATTACGAGATTTGCTAGAAAAACCAGAAAATCGACCCAAAGAGTTTTATCGGGGTTACGACGTGATTGATCGAGAAAAAGTCGGGTTTGTGTCAACTGTTGCCCAAGAAAACGGCAAACAATATTTTAAATTTGATACGACCAAACCTGGAAATAGTAACAGCGGTCATGTATATGGAGTAGAACTCTCACCAGCAGAAAAAGATGCGTTGGTTGAGTACATGAAGCAGCTATAATTAGGAGCCAAAAAAATGAATAATTACGCAAAATGGTTTAGCCGTGTAACTTGGCTGGGCATTATGGTGAATATGCTTTTTGTCATTTTCTCTTGCTTCTTTCCAGAGTTTATGCTGTGGTTTTTAAAGATGCACCAACCAGAACCAATTATCTGGGTAAGAACGGCGGGAATGCTGTTATTTATCATTAGTGCATTTTACATTCCTGGAGCCATAGACCCTTATAGATATCAGGCAACTGCTTGGATTTCTATCTTTCCTTCCAGAGCATTTGGTTCGACATTTTTTATTTGTGCCGTGTTCTTTTTTGGGCAAGATAAAGGCTTTTTATCTATTGCCTTTGTAGACTTATTTTTTGGTGTAATAGAAGCGATTTTCTTAACTCTAGCTTTGCGGAGTGAAAATGCTGAGGCGATCGCCAAAGAACCAGTCAAACAATTCTCCTAATTTCTACCAAGGAGCAATGTAATGTTATGAAAATTTTCAAAGAGAAATTAGGCAGAATTCTCGTCAGCATTGCTTTAGTTGTTGTTTTACTAGTCGGGGGAGTAGGATACACAGCTTGGTATCATTTATTTCGGGATGTGCCGCTGACCTACAAATCTCCAGAAGAACATTTTAAATATGGTTCCATTGGTACAGAAGCAGCCCAAGGGATACCTTATTGGATTTGGTTAGTACTTCCCCGTATCTTTCCCGATAAACTACCAGGGCCAGGCGGTTACACTTCTTTAGGAATTACTTGGGAAGAAGGCAAAGAAACCCCAATTGGTTTTACTAAAAAAACCATTGGTTTTCCCCGCGTAGGGATTACTTGTGCGGTATGTCATACGGCTACCTATAGAACTAGTCCCTTAGAAAAACCCCAAATTTTTCCCGCTGGGCCTTCTAACAAATTCAACTCGCAAGCTTATGTGCGGTTTTTGGGTGCAGCCGCCAGCGATCCCAGATTTACCGCCGACTATATCCTGGACGAAATCAAATATAATCATGAGTTTTCTTGGGTAGAAAACTTACTTTATCGCTTTTTGATTATTCCCCAAACCAAAAAAGCCCTACTGCAACAAAGCGCCGACTTCGCCTGGATGGATTCTCGTCCCAACTGGGGGGCTGGTCGGATTGATCCCTTTAACCCAGTCAAATTCAACACTTTAAAACTGCCCAAAGATGACACTATCGGTAACTCTGATATGATGCCAATTTGGAATCAGGCATTACACAAAGGATTTGCTTTGCATTGGGATGGTTTAGAAACTTCTCTCAAAGAAACTGTACAAACAGGCGCAATTGGGGATGGTGCAACCAAAGATTCTTTACCTGTGGCTGATTTACAACGAGTAGAAGACTATATCAGCGAACTTTCCCCACCCAAATATCCCTTTGCAATTGATCAGAAATTGGTGAATAAAGGGAGTCAAATTTTTGCTAATACCTGTGCATCTTGTCACGCCTTTGGTGGTGAAAGAACAGGTACAGTTATCCCTGTAGACGAAGTAGGAACAGACCGCCATCGTCTAGATATGTGGACACAACAGGCCGCCGACACCTACAACCACTTTGGTGACGGTTATCCTTGGGACTTTAGCCAATTACGCAAAACCAACGGCTATGTGGCTGTATCTCTGGATGGGCTGTGGATTAGAGCGCCATATTTGCATAACGGTTCTGTCCCATCTCTGCAAGATTTGTTAGAAAAACCAGAGAATCGTCCCCAAACCTTTTATCGGGGTTACGATGTTTACGATTCGCAAAAAATTGGCTTTATTTCCGCAGGAGAAGAAGCTAAACGTGTAGGTTTTAAATATGATACGACCGTTGCTGCTAATTCCAATCAGGGACATGTTTATGGTACTGATTTGCCCAGTGACGATAAAAAAGCACTGATTGAGTACTTAAAAACTTTGTAGACCTGAGCCGCATCGTCGTTTCGCCAAAACTTGCAGAAAAGGGGTGTTGTAATGGCTACAGACTACGTTTTGTTTATTCATGGCGTGACTATCCGCAACCCGAACTACGCTGATGAACTGTTTCAACGGTTAGCGCAAAGTGCGAGCGATCGCAATTTCCAAAACATCCCTTTTTACTGGGGTGATATCAATCAACAACCAGAAACTAAACTACTGGGACAACTCAGAAGTTCATCCGATTGGAATCAGATGTGGTTCCACAACATTCGGGAACAGCAAATTCTTCCTTTTACTGGAGATGCTGCACTTTATATCAGCCGTTATGTAGGCGCAAAAATCGTTCGCAAACTCAAAAAACAGATAGCTGACAGTGGACTACTGAAAGCCAAACCTGATGATCGGCTGCATATAGTTACCCACAGTTGGGGAACAGTCATGTTATTTGACATTTTGTTTGCCAGTCGGTGGGAAGATCAAAATGCACCCGCCCATGATGATGTGATGGCTATTCGGGATGCCATTTTTGGCGTAGATGGGGAAAATCGCGATCGCTATGAAGGAATTAAAATTGCGAGTATTCACACAATGGGTTCACCTGTCGCCATCTTTAGTTTGACCGATGTCAAATCAGATCAAGATGAGACAGGCGCAAGCAGTAGTCACGACATTACACCCAACCTCCAAACATTCGTAGGTCAAAATGAGATAGGTGCAAGCAGTAGCCACGACATTACACCCAAACTCCAGACATTATTAAAATCTCTGCAAGAAGAAGCAAGCCCAAGAGAAAAACTACCTTGGTGGAACTATATTCATCCTGCTGATCCCATCGCCTACCCACTGCAAAAAATGATGATAGATTTAGTGGATGGTTACACTGAATACTTAGATATCCAAGATACTATCACCCACAGCACAGGATGGTTAGGCTGGTTAGAAAATCTCATTGCACAAACTCCACTTGCACAAACCAATTTACCTTTACTGCTGTCTCTGCTACCCGACAATCCACATGGTAGCTATTGGCACAATGATGAAGTAATTAAAAAAATCATTCACGTTGTGAAAAATAAGACTCCCAAAGCTAATTCACTTTCTCGTTCTGTTTAAGTGTAACTCTTGTGGTGCAGGCATCTTGCCTGCACAAGTTCAGTAGGTTGCGTTAAGGAACAAAACCCAACATCATCAAAACTTTGTTAGATTTCGTTATCGCTACCATTCTATGAACTAAGTAATTATAAATTCCCTACTCACAAATCATCATGAAACCATATTTACCCCAGGTAGATCCTAATCCTAACATCCGCAAAGATGAGCTAGTCAAAAACCAAACAGATTATAAATTTAATCACAATTATCTAGCTCCTATTCCCGTTATAGATAAAGTCCCTCACCAAGAATTATTCTCCGCAGAATATACGGCTAAACGCCTCGCTAGTATGGCAAATTTAGCACCAAATATGCTGGCTGCCAAAGCAAGAAATTTCCTTGACCCTTTAGATGAATTAGAAGAATACGAAGAACTATTAACGCTGCTACCTAAACCAGCAGTGATGAACAATTATAAAACAGACTCATGTTTTGCCGAGCAAAGATTATCAGGTGCGAACCCTTTAGCTATTCAAAGAATTGATAGTTTACCAGAAAAGCTTGGAATAACAAACGCCCATTTTCAAAAATCTGTCGGGACAGAAAGTAGTTTAGAAGCGGCTCTCAAAGAAGGTAAACTTTATTTATTAGACTATCCCACACTCTTTGATATTAAAGGTGGTATTTCTCAAAACCTGAGAAAGTATTTACCTAAGCCGCAAGCTTTATTTTACTGGCAGAGCAACGGTTTACCAAATGGTGGTTCCTTGCGTCCAGTAGCAATTAAATTAAATAATGATCCTGGGACAGATGGATTGATTTACACTCCTGATGATCCTTATCTAGATTGGTTTTTAGCAAAAACCTCTGTGCAGATTGCTGACGGAAACCATCAAGAATTAGGTAGTCATTTTGCTTATACTCATGCTGTTATGGCTCCTTTTTGTATTGCCACAGCACGCCAATTAGCAGCCAATCATCCCATTGCTTTACTACTAAAACCGCACTTCCGGTTTATGTTATTTGATAACGATTTAGGACGCACTCACTTTTTACAGCCAGGTGGGCCAGTCGATGAATTTATGGCTGGTTCTTTGCAAGAGTCTTTAACTTTTGTCGTGAAAACTTATCAAGAGTGGAGTGTCGAGAAATTTGTCTTCCCGACATTAATGAGAAATCAAAATATGGATGATCCAGAAATATTACCGCATTTTCCCTTTCGAGATGATGGAATATTAATTTGGGATGCCATTCAAAAATTTGTTACAGACTATCTGCAACTTTATTACCAAACTTCCCAAGATTTGAGCGAAGATTATGAATTACAAAATTGGGCAAGGGAATTAGTTGCTCAAGATGGTGGTCGCGTTAAAGGAATGCCAGAAAAAATTGAAACCGTAGACCAATTAATTCAAATTATCACGGTTGTAATTTTCACCTGCGCTCCTTTCCACTCTGCTTTAAATTTTTCTCAGTACGAGTATATGGCTTTCGTACCGAATATGCCCTATGCAGCTTATCATCCAACGCCAGAAAAAAAGGGCGTGGATATGCAAACGATTATGAAGATATTACCACCTTTCAAGCAAGCTGCTGATCAAGTAATGTGGACACATATTTTAACATCGTACCACCACGACAAATTGGGGTATTACGATGAAGAATTTGCTGACCCATTGGCACAGGAATTAGTGGTGCAATTCCAACAGAATTTGCATGATATAGAACGAAAAATTGATATTAGAAATCAAACTCGTCCTATACCTTATGATTACCTCAAACCTTCGCAAATTATTAACAGTATCAATACTTGATGGAAGTAAAAAGTAAAAAGGTAACAAGAAAAAAATAATTTTGCCTTTTTACTTTTAATTTTTTACTTGATTAATCTCGCATCTATCCACACAGGAGAATCTATATGTCAGGTCAACAAGTTACAGTCACTGCTCGTCTAAAAGTAAAGCAGGGTTTAGAAGATAGATTTCGGCAAGAGTTTGAGCCTGTGATTGCGCTCACTCGTAGCGAAGATGGATGTATTAATTATGATTTACATCAATCCATTGAAGACCCATCTTTGTTTTTGCTGCACGAAAATTGGGCTAGTCAAGCAATTTTGGATCTGCATTTACAACAGCCGTATATTCGGGCGCTTGGGGCTAAAGCCGAAGAGTTTTTGCTAGAACCGCCAGAAGTTAAGTTATGGCAACAGATTGTTAATAATTAAATCAAGTTAAAGTTATATCCCCCCTAGCCTCCCTTAAAAAGGGGGGAATTTGAATGTTTATTGCTCATAGCTGCAAAAGGGGGATTTGTGAGTATTTAATTTGGAAATAACTATGACCGCAAAGGTGTTATTGTATGGTGCGACTGGCTATGCAGGGAAATTGATAGCGGAAACTGCAAAAAGTCAGGGTGTAGATTTAATTTTGGCTGGACGAAATCAAAGTACGTTGGTATTAGCGGCGGAAAAGTTAAACTTTGAATTTCGTGTTTTTAGTTTGGATGATTCTCAGGCGATCGCACAATCTCTCCAAGATGTTACAGTTGTCCTCAATTGTGCAGGGCCTTTTGCCAAAACTGCCAAATCACTGGTTGATGTCTGCTTGCAAACTCAAACCCATTATTTAGATATCGCTGGGGAAGTTCCGGAATTTCAAGCTTTAGCCGCACGGGACACGGAAGCGAAAAATGCCGGAATCATGCTACTTCCTGGTGTCGGGTTTGGTGTCGTCCCGACTGATTGTCTTGCAGTTTATCTTAAATCTCAGTTACCAACCGCCAACACTCTCACATTAATCTATGAAACTGAAGGCGGTGTTTCTCAAGGAACTGCTAACACTGTTCTGCCCAGCTTACATGAAATGGGTGTAGTCAGAACAGCAGGTAAATTGATTCCGGCTCGACCAGCCGAGAAAAAACGTCAAGTTGATTTTGGTGCTGGTGTTGTCACAGCGGTAACTAACCCCTGGCGTGCTGATATTGTCACTGCATTTCACAGCACTGGAATTCCGAATATTGAGACTTACGCCGTTTTTCCCAACCCTGTAAGTTTCCTCATGGAAAGCAGCCAGTATTTAGGCTGGTTATTTAGCTCATCACTGTTTCAAAGCACCTTAGCTAATTTAATTAAAAAATTACCCCCAGGGCCAAGTGAAGCAGAACGCGCTAAAGGTAAGGTTGGAGTTGTCGGTATTGCGGAAGATAAATCTGGTCGTCAAGTCACAGCGACACTTATCGGCCCGGAAGCATACAATTTTACGGCTTTATCTGCTGTAGTAGTTCTCCAACACATCATCAAAGGTGAAGTAAAGCCAGGATTTCAAACCCCAGCTAATGTTTACGGCGCTGATTTAGTATTAGAAATACCAGGAGTTCAGCGATTTAACAGTACACCTGTGGTTGTTTAATTGGCTTGGCATAAATTTGTCTCACGCAGAAGCGCAGAAATGCACAGAGCGTCAGAAGTTCTATTCCTTTTTACATCCATTCACCTTGTAAAGTGAAAGCTGCCCAGTAATAAGGTGCAACATATTTTTGAGTGCGCCAAATTTCTAGTTGTGCTTTCCTTAAAGCTGCCGCAGGTGTTAATCCAGTTTTTAGCATATTCTTGTAAAAAGCCTTCATCAATTCTGATGTTGCTTGATCATCAACACTCCACATACTTACCACCACTCGTGGGCTACCTGCATACATAAATCCTCTAGTTAACCCGACTAAACCTTCGCCCTTTACTTCTTCTCCCAATCCGGTTTGACAGGCGCTGAGAACTACTAATTCTGCTTTGAGGTTGAGGTTGAAGACATCGCGCAAGCGTAAAAAGCCATTCTGTGGCATTCCCTGAGGATCAAATAGCGATAATACTACTCCTGATAATTCTGGATGTTTGCTATTGAGAATGCCATGAGTAGCAAAATGGATTATCCGATATTGACTCAAATTTTCGCTGCTTGCTGTTGTTCGACTAGCGTGAAAATCCACAGCTTCTTTGCGTTGATTAACAGGTACAAGAGCCAGAATTTGCTCGGCTTCTTGGCGTGTAAAGCGTAGACGCTCAAAGTTAATATCTGAGTCTGCGGCTGATTTGCTTAAAGCCAAGCTGTCTAAATTGCTTTCTAGCACAGGTGAGTGCGATACTTGTGCTTTATTTTGCAAACGCTCATCATTGCGATTAAAAATAGGATCTGCCAACACAACTAATGTTTTAGGTGGAGATTTGCGTTCTTTGTGTTCACTTCTGAGGATAGCTAATATCGATGCTGATGGGAGAGTAATAATTTCATGGTTGAGCAGTAATGGTTCATATTGAGTACCGCTACCCGTTGTCAGCGACGCAAATGGTACATATTGCAAAGCACCATCGCTGACGATCGCTAAACGTTGTTTTTGCAATTTTTGGGCGACTGGTGCAAGTATGATTTTAGATAGAGCATCTATAGATTGACTATGCTTTAAATAAGGCATAGTGATTTCTTGACGGAACTTCTGCACAATCGTTTCAATATCTGCTCGCTTGGGTAATTCGTAACTGGTAATACTTTTATTGGTAACTAACCACAAGTAACTGCGCTTTTTCCCCAGAGAATATTCTAAAAGCAAGGTGTTATCATCGAGGACTTGCTGTTGAATTTGCGCGAGTGCGAGAGGTTGGGGTTGAGTTAGTGCGGCATAACGGGGACTGGTAGCCCGAATTTGTGCCTGGATTTGCTGATATGCTTCTAAAAGTGCTTCATTTTCTTGATCTAAAGCTTGTACCTGTTCTTCAGTGTAATTACCTTGTAACAGTTGGATGCGGCGTTTTTCTAAAGCATCAAGTTGTTGCTGCAACTTGCGTTCTTGAGCAAGTAATTTTGGCTCTACACCTTGACGAATATCAGTGTTGGCTTCACTCAGCAGTTCCAAAAGACTACGGGCGCGGGAACGTTCGCTGGTTTCTAGTGCTAAAGCCGCATATCCTTGTTCTGGTTGCTGTTTGTGCAATTGCATCAACACATCAATGTAGAACTGATAATAATTTTGTACTGTGGCAAAATATGAGGTGCGGAGTTCTTGAGAGTCAATTTTGCTGCGGAGGTCTTCAACAATTTTGATCACTTTCTCTATCTCCGTCAGGGCTGTATTCAATTCTCCTTGGTCATATTTAACAGTGGCGACGTTATAGATAGTATGAGCTTCTCTAGATTTGTCCCGTAATTGTTGATAGATAGGGAGAGATTGGTTGTAATAATCCAGCGCCTTTTGCTGTTCTCCTAACTGGAAATAAACTTCACCAATGTTATTTAAAGTAATTGCTTGCCCTAATTTATACCCTACTTGTTGAAATATGGGCAGAGATTGATTGTAATAATTGAGCGCTGTTTGTTGTTCACCTAACTCAGAGTAGATTTTGCCGATATTACTGATAGCAATGGCGTTATCGGCTTTGTCTCCCCCTTGTTGAAATAGTGGTAGAGATTGGTTCAAGTAATCAAGCGCTTTTTGCTTTTCTCCTAAGTCAGAGTAGGTTTTGCCAATACTATTTAGGGTACTGGCGATCGCAGCTTTATTTCCTACTTGTTGCTTGAGAATCAAAGATTGGTTGTAATAATCTAATGCTTTTTGCTGTTCACCTAAAAAACTGTAAACAGTACCGATATTACCTAAAGTTATGGCTTGGCCTGCTTTATCTTTTACCAATTGTCTTAGGGGTAGAGACTGGTTGTAATAATCCAGCGCTTTTTGCTTTTCCCCTAATTCTGAATAAATTTTGCCAATGTTGTTGAGGAGCGTGGCTTCTCCGGCTTTGTCACCGAGATTTTTGTCTATGGCTAGAGATTGCTGGTAGTATTCTAGTGCTTTGTATTTGTCGCCGAAATTGGAGTAAATTTTGCCAATATAAGCGAGAGTAAAGGCTTCTGAAGCGCGATCGCCTGCTTGACGATATAATACCAATGCTTGTTCAAATTTAGCGATCGCCTGTAGTAAATATTCTGATCTGCCTTCCTGATTTCCGCGCTGATATAATTCTTTTCCTTGCCCATATACTTGTTGAGCATTAGCACGAGTCACATTCGGCGTATTTGTTTGGGCAATATTTACCGGATACTGTACCGCAGTTGTGGAACTTGCTGCTGAAAGCCACAAAACATTAGTCAAAATAATGATTGTCCAACCCGCTATAAATGGAAGAAATTGCCATTTTCTCAAGCCACGTATCTTCCACCTAACCATAAAATCACCTTTATTCTCTAAATAAATTGCCTAATTTTAGAATTCCCAAAAGTGAGCTAAAAAATTAAGGGCTAATTTTATGTTGGTGCAAAGGAGATAATTATTAATTGATTAACTAAAATTTAAGCTTTGGTAATCATTTTTAAGAAAATTTTAAAAATACAATTTAAACTGCTTTTAAATTTATCTAGGATAAAATAAGGCAGTCCATATCAATAATTTATGCAGCCAAAATAGGATTATTTCTAACGTAAAATTTTGAATCTCAGGAACCAATACAAGGCTAATAAACATCTCCAAAAATGATGCAAGGGCGTAGGCTCCGCCTATTCGCCCCTAATCTTGGGAATACAAACTTTAGATGTAGTATGTGATACTGTCAAAACATCTCAGAATTTAGCTTACTCTGTAGCATTTTATTCTTAAATCAATAAAAAATCTATGTATCGATTCCAGGTTAGTGCATATACACAAACTGGTGAATCCATTGCTCTGGTTGGTTCTACTTCCGAGTTGGGATTGTGGGATATTACTAGATGTATTCACCTCCGCACCAGTGCCGATCGCTATCCTTTATGGTGGACAGACGAAATTGATATTCAGCCATCTGGAGAATCAGGCGATGGACAGAGCGTGGAATATAAATATGTCCGTTTTGATGCCAAAAGTTGGGGTGAATGGGAAGGTTTTGGGTTCAATCGTTGGTTGCCGATTAATCATCAGTATTCAGGTACTATTGTTGTGGATGATGGGGCATTCGGTTATTTGCAGCCTTATCCCTTTGGCTATACTGAGCAGCCAACTCCTGTTAAACAAAGTTTAGGAGAAGACAATTTAAAAGTCGTCGTCATTGGTAGTTCTGTCGCCTTGGGTCATAAAGCCTGGCTGTTAGACGGTTGGGTTGGACAACTAGAGCAAGCTTTACAGCAAAAATATGACCACAGAGTAGTCAATGTTTCCGAGGTGGGAGCCAATGTCAGCAGAACGATCGCCCGCTTTGGCTCAGTAGTGACACCAGAACAACCGGATGTTGTCATTATTGCCCTGTCGCTCGGTAATGAAGGATTAGCTTATTGTTCCCCTCACGAACGGCGAGCAATCCAAAGGCGGTTTGAAAGCGGGTTGCAGCAGTTGGTCAAAATGACGCGCCAACTAGGAGCGCGGCCGATTTTGGGAAGTGTCTATCCCAATGGTGATTATTCTCCTGAGCATTATTGGCTGTTACAAGAAACACACAATCGGATGTTAAATTGGGGTGTGCCGATTTTGGATTGGTTGGCAGTGTTAGATAATGGTCAGGGACGCTGGCGTGATGGTATATCTTTCGACCCGGCGCATCCCAACACCATTGGTCATCGCTTGATGTATGAGGCGATTAACCTGCAATTATTTGACATCGATAAAGCCGAATTAGCCAGAGAAAACCAACATTTTTGGCAACCGAACGAAATCCCCATTTATCTTGATAATGCAGGCTTTTATGTTTGTGCTTGTATTGCAGAGAAGGGTTTACGAATCAGCAATCCATCAAAATACAGTTACACCATTGCACCTTATTGGCAAGAAATCCAAACTGTATTGCAAAATACAGCCGGATTGCTCCCAGGTATTTACATTGCTAAAAATCCCCAGATAGGAACACTCCCCTTCTTTGCTGTGCAGGAAGATGGCGCGATCGCCACAACCGTAGAAATACTCCCTGGTGCTGATGTCGAATATACTGCATCATTTAATCTATTTGCGCCGAACAACTCCCAAGTTTTGTTCTATGATGGGCATTTAGGAATTTTGCAAAAAGATGAACACCACCTCTGGGTAATCAACGAATCAGACCACGAGTACAACATCCATCCCATGTGGAAAGAGGTGCGAAACGCCCTTAAAGCAATGCCAGCAGGTGTTTATGAAGACCCGCTGCATCCTGAAATTCCTTTCCGTACAATGATGATTGGCAATCAGGGACTAGAAAGTCGGGTGAAACTCCCACCCCAATCTGCGGTGTTATTTCAATATCAATGTAAATTATCAGACATTAGTAGAGTAGCAATTGTCCCCTTAGGCGATCGCTGTGCTGTGCGAATGATGCTGTATAAAATGGAATATGACGGCCCAGCTTTTCCCTTTGACCTTACCCGCACCACCAAGATTGCAGACATCGCAGATATCATCGAAAATCGTTTTGATGATATGTGGAACCCCAACTTCCTGCATTACAATCCAGAAGCAGGTAGGATTTACCACAGCAAATGGTCTGGTTTGTCCTTCGCCCATGAAGTTGAAGAAACAGACGACCCTGTAAATGATATGTCTCCTGTTTATGAACGGATGCGAGTGCGCTATACAGCACGTTCCCAAAGATTTTGGTACACAATTGAAAATTGCGACCAAGCACTTTTTGTCCGCACTGGGATAGGCGATCGCGGTGGCGTGATAGATTTGCTGAATAAACTAGAAAAACAATGCCAAGGTAAACCATTTCAACTTTTGCTGCTTTCCCCCCAAAACTCTGATGAATTTTTAGACATCCCAAATGTGCTGCATTACAATGTCGAGTTTAATCCCGATCTTATGTATGACGACTTAGAACATTGGATGTACTGCACAGAGATTATGCGCGGAATTCTAGAATCTCTGGGTATTTCCAGCAAAAACCTGTTTTGGTGTCCCCCCAACGTACCCGTTAAAGGATGAAAACTCTCCTTGTAACTGTATAGTTCCCAATGTAAATCACAACTTTCATAAGACAATCAACACTGTTAACCTGGTGTGCATTCAAGTTGCCAATTTTGTGGTTGAGACTGTCATTAATCATTTGTATTTACAAATGACTAATGACAACTTTTCCAATTCTGTGATTTAAACGTGTTTTAGTTTAATACAGTGACAAGCACATCAATTAATACCTTACATAGCGACCAGCAACCCAACGCCGACCGCGCGGTGTTCTTTCCCAGTGCGCTGGAACCCATCTCTGGCGTACAACTTTACGTACAACTACAGGTCGATGGTTATCACGTCTGATAATAACCTGTGCGGCTGATGCTTGAGTTTGCACAGCAAATATTGAAAGTGGTAGAGCTATTAAGGTTCCGGCAAGAATGCGTTTCATCATATTCAAATCTCCTGGAGTTTTTTATTGCTAAGTTAGCTACAGCCTTCCTCAAGAATTCGTCAATTACACCCGTTAGCTAACCAGAGAAAATACTTTTAGCAACAGCGTTTCCTTTTACGGAATTTCACTAATGAGACAAGTATTTACGCTAGTTAATTAGGTATCAATTATTTTCTAATTCTCAATAAGATTGCTGGTTAACTTTCATTTTCAGTTTAGAAAACTCCGCAGAAATAAGGACGTGAAGAAAGTATTGATTATGAGATGACTAAAGTCATAAACTATGGCAGAAGGCAGGAGGCAGCTATGCTGGAAGACAATCTTACTATTTATGGCATTCAAGCTTTCAAATTGTCCTAATATATCTGACTAGCATTATATTTTGAAATTACGATGTTGCTAATCAGCACTGTGGGATAAAACTCAAAAAAAAATGGGGATATGCTAAGGCTTACCCCCATTTTCAAACATCAGAAATTAGCACTTACGAACTAGCGTTTTGTAACTCAGCAGTGCGGACTGATAGCTGTTGTGTCTGACTACCTCGTTGGACTTTTACCTGTAAGGATTGACCAAGGTTGGTGTTTTCCACAAAGTTCTGCAACTGTTCTGCATTAGTAATGGCTTGTCCATCTATTTGCAGGATGACATCACCACGGCGAATACCTGCTTTAGCAGCTGGGGAATTTTGAATAACTCGCATGACTAAAACCCCGTTCACTTCTGGGATTTCAAATGTAGAGTTGGGATCGCTGTTATTTTGTTTAGCTAATTCGGGTGTTAATGTGACCATCTGCACACCTAAATAAGGGTGAGCAACTTTACCATCCCGTTCCAGTTGTGTGGCGATCGCTTTAGCTTTATCAATGGGAATAGCAAAGCCAATACCCATCGCATCAGCCCGAATTGCGGTGTTAATGCCAATTACTTCACCACGGTCATTCAATAATGGCCCGCCAGAGTTACCGGGGTTAATTGCTGCGTCGGTTTGAATAAAGTCTAGGCGTTTGTCAGAAATTCCTACTTGGGCGCTAGAACGCTTGAGGGTGCTGACAATACCTAAAGTAACTGTATTATCAAAGCCTAAAGGATTACCAACTGCGATCGCCCAATCTCCTACTTGTACAGCATTAGAAGAACCCAATGGTGCAACGGGCAAATCTTTACCAGCGTTAATTTTCACCACCGCTAAATCTGTCACTTCGTCAATACCTTGAACTTTGCCTTCAAAAGTACGACCATCCTTGAGACGAACTGTCACTTTATCTGCTTTATCAACAACGTGGGCATTGGTCAAAACCAAACCACTTTTATCAATAATGAACCCAGAACCGAGACCGCGTAACTGTTCTGGCGGTAATTGTTGAGAATAGCCATCACCAAAAAACTGCCGGAAAAATGGGTCTTCCATAAAAGGGTCGACCCGACGGCGAGTAATTGTGCGTTCTGTGTCAATTCTCACTACAGCTGTCCCAACACGATTCACTGCTGCTGTGACAAAACTACTATTACCAATAGCAGCCGTAGCTGGTGATTGGCGTTGAGCAATTAATTCTGGTGCATCACCAACTTTTGCTGAACTGGGTGCAGGTTCCGCTTGGGAAGGTAACACCCGCAGAGTGCTAACCGTGAGCAAGACTCCCAAAAATATGGCGAAAATATGGGTACTAAGTCTACGTAGAGAACGGGTTATTTTGGACAATCGCATAATCACAACCTAAATTTTAGAAGCCGAATTTTTGCTTAGTCGTGACAAATCTATCTAAAGTTATTTTTACAGGTAGGATGAAATTCCTGCGTACTAACTTTTGTCTACTGCTTTAGATACTCAATACTGGAACTAAAGCATCGTGTGTACTACCTGTAATTTAAATTAATTGAAAATTTCCCCTGATAGCTATTACGGACATTTACCCTGTAAAGGTTCGGGTATCACCAAGACTTACGCACAAAGATTGTCTGTGGAGACTGGGTGTGGAGGTGTAAGGGTTTTTAATAAGTACACCTTGCTGCTTACAAATAAGCATTGCTGCGATCGCTCAATATTTTACGAAATTCTTCTAGGGTAACTGTTCTGCAACCTGACCTTGAGTGAATAGAGCTATAATTTAAGGCAGGTGATTTTTAGCTAGAAGCATGAAGACAGTAGCAATTTTGCCAATTTCTGATGCTAAGGGTGAGAAATCCTATCGTGCGATCGCTGGAGATAAACATTCTGTTGCAAAACTGCGGGACAAGCTCTTGATGCCTTAACTGCCCAGTTAGATGAAATTGAATTTAGCGCACTACTGATTATTCAAAGCTTTCGTTCTGACTCGTTTTTCAGTGCCGAGCAACAAGAACGCCTATCAGAGTTAATGAATCTATGCCGGTTAGCACGAGATCAACAGCAGCAATTGCCGCCAGAACAACAAGCAGAATTAGATAGGTTAGTTGAAGCAGAACTGAGAGCAGCAACAGCCCGAACCTCAGCCTTGATACAGCAAGGGAATTCATGAATCCCTACTATAACTAATCGCACAATCAGCAAACCATTGTTGTGAGTATTGCAAAGCCCCGGAAGTCGTTTTTAATTTTCCACATTTAGAATTGCCAATGAGGAGATATCATATGCAATTTCGCTACCAAATTGCATTAGGGGCTTTGATACTTGCACTACTCGGATTTATTACACAAACAGGCTATGCTCAAATTCACTCATCCTCTGGTGTTCGCACTCAGGAACCCAACAACATCCTGTTCGAGAACGTTCGTATTTTCAATGGTACTTCTGATCAGCTTTCTGAGCCATCGAATGTTTTGGTCGTTGGTAATAAAATTAAAACCATTTCTCAAACTCCAATTGCCACAGCATCGGGCATAAAGTTGACCAGAATAGATGGAAATAATCGCACACTGATGCCGGGACTGATTGATAACCATGTCCATCTGTTTATGATTGCCAGTACGAGTGAGGAGTTACTCTCGCCAAAAGTTAGTCCTGAAGTCTTGAATCAGAAAGCACAAACCGCAGCAGAACAAATGGTGCTACGCGGATTCACCAGTGTTCGTGATTTGGCAGGGCCAGTGTTCGACCTCAAGCAGGCAATTGATACAGGTGATGTGGTGGGGCCGCGCATTTATCCTAGTGGCGCGATGATCTCGCAGACTGGCGGACATGGTGATTACCGCACACCAAAAGATTTTATTTGGGAACCTTATACAAACTTCAACCGCCCAGAAGTTCTAGGTAGCAGTGTGAGTGCGATCGCAGATGGTGTGGATGAAGTACTCCGCAGAACTCGTGAACAACTTATGCAAGGTGCTACCCAGATTAAGCTGGCGGCTGGTGGCGGTATCATCTCAAATCATGACCCGCTGGATGTCAGCCAGTACACGGAAGCTGAGTTACGTGCCGCAGTCGAGGCTGCTGAAGACTGGAACACTTATGTAACAGTCCATGCCTATACACCTCGCGCAATTCAAAAGGCGATTCGGGCTGGTGTCAAGTGCATTGAACACGGACAGTTGATGGATGAGGGGACGGCGAAACTCATGGCTGAAAAAGGCATCTGGCTGAGTATACAGCCATTCCTCAATGACAAAGATGCAATTCCGTTTCCACAAGGGTCGGCTAACTACGCCAAACAACTAGAAGTGGCCAGAGGGACAGATACTGCATACACCCTGGCGAAGAAATACAACCTCAAAACAGCTTGGGGTACTGATTTATTATTCGATGCTAAACTAGCTACCCGGCAAGGGGCGCAACTTACGAAAATGGTTCGCTGGTACACACCATCTGAAGTTTTAAAGATGGCAACAAGCACAAATGCCGAACTGCTTGCACTGTCTGGCCCACGCAATCCCTACCCAGGCAAACTGGGCGTAGTCGAAGAAGGCGCACTGGCTGACCTGCTATTGATGGATGGTAATCCTCTAAAAAACATCAAGCTGATTGAGAATCCAGGCAAGAACTTCATCGTGATTATGAAGGACGGAAAAATATATAAGAACCTCCTCAGATGACTGAGAATTTCAGTGCGGCTCATCCTTGGTCAAAATCTTAGATGCGTTTATTCTGGGCTAGGATCTTAGTACTGCCAGTGTTTTAATACCATGAATGGATCAAACCAATTAACACCAGAGTCCTTGCCTATCTCCCCATCAACCGAAAACTTCCACACCCACGATGCAGATCATATTCATGGTCATGGAAAATCTGGTCATACTCATGTCCATAGTGAAGAGTCTTTACGCAAAATTGTGAATCGGCTGTCACGGATAGAAGGCCATGTTCGCGGTATTAAAACAATGGTGCAGCAAGGTACTCCCTGCCCTGATGTATTATTGCAGATTGCCGCAGTTCGGGGCGCATTAGACCGAGTTGCCAGAATCGTGCTAGATGAACACTTAACGGAGTGTATCGCCAGAGCCGCCAAGGAAGGCAATATAGATGTGGAAATTGAACAATTAAAGGCGGCTTTAGATCGATTTATGCCTTAATCAAGCTGATTTAAAAGTAACTTTAGAACAATTGATCTCTGGATATTCGCCAAGAAGTTTACAGACGTGATGAGAGTAGGTCTGTTTGAATATAACTAAAGGTTAACGGAGGTAAATACACATCTTCAAGTTCAACACAGGCTAACTACCTGAGTGAATTCTGAATTTGTTACAAATCTCAATAGGTTATAACTAATAGTTCTCAAAGGATACAAGCCTTGAGATTTATCTGTGGAGTTAATCTCAAATCCAAAATCCCAATGAAAGTACCCGCAGTGCCGCAAATAACCAGCAGAACTTCGATTATTTTTTAAGAAATGATTAATATCTGCTGCTGTGCAAGTTTTTGTGGTGTACTTTAGCGCTTATATTTTGCAATAGTTTATACTTCTATTCTTCCCGAAAAACCTTTCGCGTGTTTAGTTATGGACGTATTTCAGCAGCTTTAAACATGGCTGACACACTATTTATTACATAACTAAATTTACAGTATGAACTATGATGGTCTGCCCAATTATGCTTGAAGGCAGTTCCTGTAAAGGTTGAGAACTTCTTTAAGGTAGATAACACAACCTTCATTAAGAAGTAAATTCTACTACTATAGGATCTTTGTATTGACATTCTCTCAAGCTAATGTCAGAAAATGTTGACTTTCTCAACATTTCTTTAGATAATTTGAGGGTGTGTAGCGTCAAAATGGAATTAGTTCCGTATAGCAAAATACAAAACCCTAGTTGCAAGTCTAATCTCTGTCATGTTTGTTTCCCATCATAAGTGGGAATACTATGTACGTATAAATGTGTGAGTAAAAATCATGAGTGTGAATACGGTGCCTTCTATCAATTACTACTCTCTAGATGTAATCCAAGACGAAGCACGCCGACTGGTGCAGAAGGGGATGGTTAGCCGACAACAGCCAATATATACACTCTGCCAATACATCCCAGCAAGAGAGTGGGTATGCGTTGAATGTGAGTTAGAAAAATGCGATTTTCTACTGCGCGATCGCATTGGCGACCTGATTGGTCGTGAACAATGGGACAATGACTAATTAGTTTAGGATTTCAGATTTTGGATTGGGAGGATATTTTTTGGATGTTTAACTTTGACAAAGAACAATCTACCGCCCAACCTTCTGAAGGTAAAGTCTCTAGTTTTTTACAAATATTCCCTGATCCAGAGTCTTCTATTATTTTTCTTGACCATAAGCATTGCAGAATTACTAAAGTTTGAGTTAAACAACTTTTCTTAGCAGCATTGACGAAATCATAGCCTACCGTAAGTTTATCGAGAAAGGTTGTTGCGTAAATCCACTTTCATAACTTTGAGTATTTTATCTATATTATTTAACCGGAGCGGTGTTTTATCTCTAACTGCTCCGGTGATTTTTTTGTAGATACGTAATTTTTTTGCTTAATTATTTGTTACATACTTATAAACTTTACCAGCAATTTAAGTTTTTACCTCAATGTAATCACTGATTTTTTTGCTTTACTAATTGTTGCTGTACTCTCCCTTTTAACTAAAAACGGAGAGAGAAGAATATTGTCTACAGCTTTCCCCTCAAATAAATCCAGCAGCATAGTCATAGCCGACTCGCCCATTTCTACCATACGTTGACTAACTGTTGTGAGTGGTGGGGTAATGTAACTGGCCAGAGCAATATTATCAAATCCCACCAGGCTCAAATTTTCAGGTACTGAAATACCCAGTTCTTTACAGGCTAAGAGAGCGCCAACTGCTACCATATCGTTGTAGCAAAATATGCCAGTTATTCCAGCGGCTATTAATTGCGGTAGCATTTTTTTACCGATATCAATATCGCTGATTGCTTGCTCATCCCGCTGGGGAATTGCGACCCAGTTAGTATTTTGTGGTAGACCTGCTTGATTCAAAGCCATTCGATAACCTTCTAGGCGCTGTTGGTCTGCTTTGCTACCATCACCTACACCTAAATAACCGATACGAATATGTCCTAAATCTAGGAGATGTTCTACAGCTAAACAGCCACCTAAGCGGTCATCTATGGCGACTGAGTGAAATGTTTTGCTTTGATCTTCTGTATCGATATTAATGAGAACTGTTGGCACAGTAAATTGGGTTAACTGTTGAGTGTAGTGTTTACCTATGCGTGAGTCGGCGACTAAAATTCCGTCTACTCGGCGGTAATGAAAATTCTCAATAGCGGCTATTTCCTGATCAAAATCTCCATGTGAAGCATTTAACAACACATTTAAGCCAGCAAGTCTCGCAACTTGTTCAATTCCCTCTACTAGTTCGCCAAAAAAGGGATCAGCTATGGATGTGACAATTACCCCAACGGTATAAGTTCGCTGATTTTGTAAACTTTGAGCGATCGCATTTGGTACATAGTTCATTTCCTGCGCCAGTCTTTTGATTTCCTCCCGCACCTTAGAACTAATCAACGGACTGTCTCGTAAAGCGCGTGAAACCGTGGAATGAGAAACACCTGCTTTGCGAGCAATATCTTCAATAGAAATCTTTCGTTTAGTCATGTTCAGCACTACCCTAAGCAACTTAAATAAAATTAACACAAATTTTATGCACAGGTGTGCAAAAATAAAAGACATCAGGAATGCACACCTGTGCATAACATCAGTTTAAACATTAAGAAAATCAGATTTAACAACATTTTCTCCCAAAAAAACCTGTTGCTGAAATTTGAACAAATGCTTGAAGTCTTGAGATTACAGGATTTTCACCAATAGTTACTTAATGCTGAAAGCCTTCAGAACAATATGAGGGATCAATCTAAAATTCATCTGAAAATGTTTGCCGACTTGAGTAAACTTTTTTCACACACAGACTCAACTTTTAGCAAAATCGAAAACAATGACAACTTTTTCCAGTTAAGTCGGAGTAAATATCTATCGTTAGGAGAAAGCAGAAAACAAAAGGCAGAAAGCAAAATTAAAAGATGATTTTAGCTTAGTTAATATTTCTACACATATTTCCGGTTTTACCAGCTTTTTTAAGAGGATGTGGATGAATGTGAAAAAACAGGCGATGGCAGCGACCTTATTAAGTATTGTCAGTGGTACTTTGGTCAGCTGTAGTAATATTTCTCCCAATGGCAACACAGCCATTAACACTGAGGCCAAAAATGTTACTGATATAAATACTCAGACCACCGTAGGCGATCGCAATACTAAATTACGATCTGTTGGTGTGACGCTAGGCGATTTAAGTAACCCTTTCTTTGTTGTCATGGCCAAAGGCGCGGAGAAAGAAGCGAAAAAAATTGGTGGTAATGATGTCAGAGTCACCGTTGTTTCTAGCGGATATGACCTAAACCAGCAATTTAATCAAATTGAAAACTTCGTGGCGGCGAATACTGACATTATTATTCTGAATGCGGCTGACAGTAAAGGTATCAGACCAGCAGTTGAGCAAGCCAGAAAAGCAGGCAAGATTGTCATTGCGGTAGACACAGGCGTAGACGCAGAGGTAGACGCTACCGTCACCACGAATAACTTGCAAGCCGGAGAAATTAGTTGTCAATATATTGCCGATCGCCTCAAAGGTAAAGGCAATGTAGTTATAGTTAACGGGCCGCCAGTAACTTCCGTCATTCAGCGCGTTGATGGCTGTTTGAAAGTTTTAGCTAAATATCCCAATATCAAAATCCTGTCTAAAGACCAGAACGCCGAAGGTAGCCGGGATGGTGGACTCAGAGTGATGAGCGATATCCTAGTAACTTTTCCCAAAATTGATGCTGTTTTTGCCATCAACGATCCTAGTGGCGTGGGAGTTGATTTAGCCGCCAACCAAGCCAAACGCAGCGAATTTTTCATTGTGGGAGTTGACGGTGCGCCAGAAGCAATCGAAGCGATCGCCTCTAACGATAGCTTATATGCGGCAACTGCGACTCAAAATCCCAGCGGTATGACGCAAACAGCAGTTCGGGTAGGAAACGATATTTTAAACGGCAAAAAACCGAAATCACCCGACATTTTGATTCCCGCCAAGTTGATTACAAAAGAGAACGTCAGTACATCAACTGGTTGGTAAGTTTTGGAGGCAAAAGGCAGGAGGCAGGAGGTAATAGTTATTATCCTTCACTCAACACTCAACACTTAGCACTGAAATTTATGACAACAAATATTCAAACAGATTTTTCTCCACCGGCAACTACCACTCCTGTATTAGAAATGCAGGGAATTGCTAAACGATTTCATGGTGTTGCGGCGTTGCAAGGTGTGAATCTGACCATTTATCCCGGAGAAGTTCACGCCCTTATGGGTGAAAATGGGGCGGGTAAAAGCACATTAATGAAAATTCTCGCGGGTGCTTACATTGCTGATGAAGGGGAGATTCGCATTAATGGTCAAACAGTAAAAATTACCGATCCTGGTACAGCCAGACAAGCGGGGATTAATCTGATTTATCAAGAACTGAACGTCGCACCCAATTTAACCGTTACCGAAAATATGTTTATGGGGAGCGAGTTGCAGCGTGGTCAGTTTTTAGACCGCAAAACAATGGAACTCGAAGCCCAGCAGGTGCTAGACAGTTTGGGGGCGACTTTTACACCACAAACAATAGTAGGTACATTGGCGATCGCCGAACAACAGCAAGTCGAAATTGCCAGAGCGCTGAAAGATAAAAGCCGGATTTTGGTCATGGATGAACCAACAGCCGCCTTATCTGACCGCGAGACTGAGCGCTTATTTGAAGTGATTCGCAAACTCCGCAACGATGGCATTGCCATTATTTATATCAGTCATCGTATGGAAGAAATCTATGCCTTGGCTGACCGAATTAGTGTACTACGTGATGGTCAATATATTGGCAGTCTAACTCGTGAGGAAATTTCGCCCCAGCGATTGGTACAGATGATGGTCGGTCGCTCCATGCAGGACTTCTACGAACATCAACGACAAAAGAATCCGGGTGCAGTGGTGCTGGAAGTTAGAAATATTAGTGATGGGCGCAAGATACAACCAGCTAGTTTTCAACTACGTGCGGGCGAAATTCTAGGACTAGCTGGGTTAGTAGGTGCAGGAAGGACAGAAGTATCGCGGTTGATTTTTGGTGCTGACCGCAAAGCTAGTGGGGAAATATTTTTAAATGGCAAAAAACTAGAGATTAATTCCCCTAGTGATGCGATCGCCGCAGGTATTGGCTACGTCCCCGAAGACCGCAAAGACCAAGGTTTATTTCTAGAGATGAGTTCCCGCAAGAATATTGGACTGAATCGACTCAAACAAGATGCCAAAGGTGGCATTGTTAACTGGGTTTCAGTCAATAAAATTGCCACAGAAGCCGTCGAAAACTTCCATATCCGACTAGCTAACTTAGAAATTCGCGCCGTGGATCTTTCCGGTGGTAATCAGCAAAAACTCCTGCTGGCGCGGTGGTTAGCCATTAACCCCAGAGTATTGATGCTAGATGAACCAACACGCGGCGTAGATATCGGGGCGAAAAGCGAAATTTACCGGATTATCAGTGATTTAGCCGCCCAAGGAGTCGCAATTCTCATGGTTTCCAGCGAACTGCCCGAAATTGTGGGAATGAGCGATCGCGTTTTAGTCATGCGCGAAGGGCAATTAGTGGGCGAACTAGACGACACCCCAGACAGAGAAATCACCCAAGAAAACATTATGCACTATGCAACTGGAGCATCGGAGGTAACAGCATCATGAGTCAAACCTTAAGACCTGTCAACAATAGACCTAGCCAAAATTCCACAGCCAGTCGGCGTAAATCCATCAATAATTTCTTGCAAGTTGCGGGTATTCTACCGATTTTGGTAATTATCTGCATCTTATTTTCCCTGCTAAGTCCCAACTTTTTCACAGCAGGTAACGCCGTCAACATCTTACGTCAGGCATCAATTAATATTGTCCTGGCAACCGGGATGACATTTGTGATTCTCACTGGTGGGATTGACCTTTCCGTAGGTTCAATCTTGGCTGTATCTGCTGTAGTTGCGGTATTAGTCTCTTTGCTGCCGGCTTTAGGTTGGTTGGCTGTCCCAGCTGCTTTACTGACAGGTTTGCTTTTAGGTTTACTCAACGGTGCCTTAATCACCTTTTTGGATGTACCGCCGTTTATTGTCACCTTGGGTTCATTAACCGCCTTAAGGGGTGCGGCCTTTTTAGTTGCCAATGGTACAACAGTTATTAACCGTAACATCAACTTTGCTTGGATAGGTAATAGCTACGTTGGCCCCATTCCCTGGCTAGTCATCATTGCCCTGTTAACTGTAGCTGTGAGTTGGTTTGTCCTGCGCCAAACTGTTTTAGGTGTGCAGATATATGCAGTAGGTGGTAACGAACGCGCCGCCAGATTAACAGGTATCAAAGTCAATCGCGTCTTGCTATTTGTTTATGGCGTGAGTGGATTGCTGGCAGGTTTAGCCGGAATTATGAGTGCCAGTCGGTTGTATAGTGCCACAGGGATATTAGGACAGGGTTATGAATTAGATGCGATCGCCGCCGTCATCCTCGGTGGCACCAGCTTCACGGGCGGTATCGGCACCATTGGTGGCACACTGTTAGGCGCATTAATTATTGCCGTTCTCAACAATGGTTTGACCCTATTAAATATGTCCTACTTCTGGCAACTAGTCGTGAAAGGACTAGTAATTATTGCCGCAGTCATGATTGATAGACTCCGTAGACGTTCCAGACGTTAGGCACGAGTGCAAAGGTGCAGGGCGAAGAATATTCAGCACTATCAACTCTCCTTCTTCTCTCTGCGCCTCCGCGTCTCTGCGTGAATAACTCATGATCTTATTCCCCAATACCAAATACAACCATGACATCTACCACAACTCGTCGTAAATCCAACACCTTCTATGTAATTTTAATTGCTGGCGCTGCTGCCCTCGGTGGCTTCTTGTTCGGATTTGATACAGCAGTGATTAACGGTGCAGTTGCAGCTTTATCCACAGCTTTTAGCGCCAATAGCGTACTAACTGGCCTTGCTGTATCCCTGGCATTGTTAGGCTCGGCATTAGGAGCCTTTTATGCGGGCAAAATTGCCGACCGATATGGCCGAGTTAAAGCAATGGTGGTAGCTTCAGTCTTATTTACCATCAGTGCTATTGGTTCTGGGATTGCCTTTGGCATTTGGGATTTTATCTTTTGGCGGCTGTTGGGTGGACTTGCCGTTGGTGCTGCCAGTGTAATTGCCCCTGCTTACATTGCTGAATGTTCTCCTAGCAATTTGCGCGGTAGGTTAGGGTCATTGCAACAACTAGCGATTGTAGTTGGAATTTTCATTGCCCTGCTGTGTGATTACTTTATAGCAGTATCAGCAGGTTCAGCTGAATCTCCCTTTTTGTTCGGGATTGCGGCTTGGCGGTGGATGTTTTGGACAGAGATTCCGCCTGCGGTGTTGTATGGGATGGCCGCTTTAATGATTCCCGAATCGCCTCGCTACTTAGTTGCCCAAGGACGAGAGCCAGAAGCCGCCAATGTTCTCAGTAAAATTATCGGGGGTAACGTCCTCGCCAAAATCGAGGAAATTCGCCAAACAGTCATGCGAGAACGGGAACCGCAATTTTCTGACCTCCTACGCCGGAGTGGCGGACTTCTGCCAATTGTCTGGATTGGTATCGGGATATCTTTACTTCAGCAATTTGTCGGTATTAACGTCATTTTTTACTACAGCAGCGTTTTATGGCGGGCTGTTGGCTTTTCCGAAAAAGATTCCCTCACAATTACAGTCATCACAGGTGCAGTAAATATTATTACTACATTAGTAGCGATCGCCTTCGTCGATAAATTTGGTCGCAAACCCCTATTGATTCTCGGCTCAATTGGTATGACCATTACCTTGGGAACAATGGCATCAATTTTCGGTACTGCGCCACTAGATGCTGCTGGGAACCCAACTCTCAGTGGTAGCACAGGTATTGTTGCTCTTGTTACCGCCAACCTATATGTATTTTGCTTTGGTTTTTCCTGGGGGCCAGTCACCTGGGTATTGTTAGGCGAAATGTTTAATAACAAAATTCGGGCGGCTGCACTTTCTGTGGCGGCGGCGATGCAATGGGTAGCAAATTTCGCTGTTTCCACCTCATTCCCACCCATCCTGCAATATTTCGGCTTGGGTGCAGCCTACGGACTCTATACCACTGCGGCAGCTATCTCACTATTTTTTGTTCTCTTCTTTATTAAGGAAACTAAGGGAATGGAATTAGAAGATATGTAAGCCAGGAATCAGTAGACTTATGCGGAATATTAGCTTAGAAAAAGAAAAATGGTAAAACGAACAAGTCTACTGATTCTACCTTCAAGGGGCGACAATCGCCTCTAAATCAGGACAGATAAAGGTTTGGGAGGCACAGACTCCTTGAAAAAATTAGATGCTTATTGAGAATGAACTGTATAGGGGTAGTAGACTCTTCTGTGGAGATCAGTTTCGTGGTAAAAAAGAACGGTCTCGTAATTTGACCAAGACCGTCGTCATAATGCTGGCATCATTCTACCAAAACTTCTTAGAAAAATACCTAAATAAAGCACAGCTAATCACTCTGAAGATGTTGGTGTGGTTGTTACAAAATCAGAAACAGGTCAGGATAGAAAGATTAGCAGCAACACTACCTTTACCTATACAACAAAATAGTCGTAGGCGGCATTTACAAAGGTTTTTAACACTAAATGCTTTGAGTGTAGTCTTGTTGTGGTTCCCTATCATTGAAGCAATAATTAACCAAAATTTTAAAGTAGGGTCACAGTTAACAATTGCGATGGATAGAACACAGTGGAAAGAAAATAATATATTGATGGTAAGTGTGATTTACCAAAAAAGAGCATGGCCAATATATTGGTGCTTATTAGAAAAAGATGGTAGCAGTAACTTAGAAGAACAGCAAAAAGTATTACGCCCAGTAATCCGTTTATTAAAAAAGTATAAATTAGTGATTATCGGGGATAGAGAATTTCATAGCGTAGAACTGGCGCATTGGCTCCACAAGCAGAACCAGAGTTTTGTATTTCGTCAAAAAAAGGATACGACTTTTCAAGAAAAAAGACAAAAATTTCAGTCTTTAAGTAGCATTGAGATTTACCCTGGTATTCGTCAATTTTATCCCAATGTTAAGTTGACTCAGAAAAAAGGTTTTGGTCGGTTTAATTTAGCAGTCTACTGGAAAAGAAAGTATAGAAGTAAACAAGAAAAGGAAGCTTGGTATTTATTAACTAATTTGCCTGATTTAAATACTGCCCTCAAAATATATACTCAACGCTTTGGGATTGAAGCCATGTTCAAAGATTGTAAAACTGGCGGTTACAATTTGGAAAGTTCTCAAGCTAATCCTGATAGACTTGTACGTTTAATATTCTTAATTGCTTTAGCTATGACCAGTGCTTGGTTACATGGACAAAGGACTAAATTTCAAAAACAAGAATCATATATTTGTCGTAGCCAAGAAAAAAATAGAAATGAGAAACGTCACAGTAATTTCTGGATAGGTTTATATGGTCAAAATTGGATAGTTGCTTGGCATGAGTGTCAAGCATGGGTCGAGGAACTGGCCGGTTTCAGTCGCAATAAGCAAGCATATTATCAGCGAGGTTTAAGGGCTATGAAGCTTATACAGCAAGCTCTTTAACTGGCTTGTCGCCCCTTGAAGATTCTACCTCTACGCATTGAAACACCTAAATTCACAATCGGTGAAATCGTCAAGTTACGGCTCGCTGAGGGTTCCAGGATTCGCACAGTTTTGGGCATTCAGGTGATCAATGAGTCCTGTTTCTAGAAAATCGAATGGTAGTCACCAGCTTTGACAATGGATGAAGTCTTCTGACCAGGATGCCGCTGCTCAGTCAGAATACAAGCCACAGTAAGCGTGACATTCTAGAGTCCCGGCCGCAGTTAATTAAGCTGTGGTTTAATAGGCGGCGGCAGAATCAGCTTGATATAACGCTCGCGCTGCTATAAAAAATCTGAGGATTTAAATGTAACTAGTAGTTAATATTTGATATTGATTTGGGCAAAATGATCTCAGGCTCTTTCCATTACAGTAGATTTAGCTAAATTCTCTAACCATAACTTCTTCGCCAGCAAATTCATAGATATGAGCAACTGTGCTAACACAAAATCTCTGTATGGCCATCACATTTTCAAGTTACTTAACTCTGGTAATAGACACATCAATTCACTGTATTGAGATATATATAGCTTTCTCAATGTCTAAAACTAAAAAATCATAAATCAGTATGTCTATTGAAGAGTTAAATCAAGAGTTAATCAGCTTACGTCAATGCCTTCAGCAACTAAAAACAGATAATGCTGAACTACGCCAGACAGTTCTAGAATATACTAATCAATTACAGCAATACAAGAGTGAACAGCAAGCTGCACTGCATGAGCGTCAAAGAATAGAAGAACAACTGCAAACTACTCAACAGTTTCTGCATTCTGTGATTCAAACCATGCCTGTAGCAGTTTTTGTCAAAGATGCGGCTGATCTGCGAATTGTCTTATGTAATCAAGCCGCAGAAAAGTTAGCTGGGGTCAGTGCTGATGAAATTTTAGGGAAGAACGACTACGACCTATTTCCCAAAGAAGAGGCCGATTTTTTTACACAGCGAGATCACGAAGCACTTAATAGCAAAACATTATTAGAGATTCCTGAAGAAATAATTCGGAAAAAAAGCGGCGAAAGCCGTATTTTACAGATTAAAAAAGCTCCGATTCTTGATTCTCAAGGTGAGCCTAAATATTTACTAGTGGTTCGAGACGATATTACAGAACATAAACAAGCAGAAGCTCAACTCAAACAGCAAGCAATAGAACTAGAGCAAACTCTCAAAGAATTACAAAGTACTCAAGCTAAACTTATCCAAAGTGAGAAAATGTCGTCTCTAGGTCAATTAGTTGCTGGAGTTGCCCATGAAATCAATAATCCGGTTAATTTTATCTACGGCAATTTAACTTACGCTAATCAATATATCCAACAACTACTGAATTTACTTCATCTTTACCGCATAAACTATCCTAATCCTGCTCTGGAAATTCAAACGACAATTCAAGAGATGGAATTCGATTTTTTAGTCGAAGATTTGCTAAAATTACTCTCTTCAATGGAAGTCGGTGCTGAACGCATACAGCAAATTGTGGTTTCTCTTCGTACCTTTTCGCGGCTAGATGAAGCCGAGTTAAAAGCAGTGGATATCCATCAGGGTATTGACAGTACACTGAATATTTTGGAGCATCGTTTGAAAACTACAGCCAATCATGTTCAAATTCAGGTTCTTAAATATTATGACAATTTACCTTTAGTTGAGTGCTATGCTCGCCAGCTAAATCAAGTATTTATGAATATTTTGTCCAATGCGATCGATGCTTTAGAAGAGTCATTAATTCAAGGAAACCTCTCACATACCCAGCCAGAAATTCGTATTTGTACTCAACAACTGAATGCTCAACAAATACTTATTAGGATCATAGATAATGGCCTTGGTATTCCCGAACAAGTTAGACAAAAGTTATTTGATCCTTTTTTTACTACCAAAGCTGTTGGTAAAGGTTCTGGGCTAGGTTTATCGGTTAGCTATCAAATTATTACTGAGCAACATGGTGGTTCGTTAGAGTGTATTTCATCTGTTTATCAAGGAGCGGAATTTATCATAAAAATCCCAGTTGCACAGTCCCACAAATATTAAGTTATGAACCTATCTAGCTACATTTAACCCAAGTTAGAAGTGAGTAAGTTTTATCAATACATCTTTGTACATAAATAAATCTGCATAAGAATGATAATCGAGGTAAGAGGAAGGAGGTAAAGGCAATATGTTAGGAATTGTCTTTGGTTTACTGCCCCGGATTACTAACAGTAATGTCTGTAAAGAAAGAGACAATTCTTACCACATCCAAGCATTTTATCGCTGGAGGATGAATACCAATATATTGGTTACTCCAGGTTTTTGAGTAATTCTGAACTCTAACCTCGAAATTATGTAACACTATTTTTGCTAGATTCATCTGTCAGTGGGAGGGAAATGACAAATTCTGTTCCCTGTCCTAACACAGAATTAACTGTGATTTTGCCGCCATGTTTTTCTTGGACAATTTGTTGGGCGATCGCCAGTCCTAATCCTGTACCTTTATTGACTTCTTTGGTAGTAAATAAATGGTCAAATATGTGTACTTTTACATCTTCGCTTATGCCTTTGCCATTATCTGCAATAGAAATTTTGAGATAGTAATTTTCAATGGTAGTTTTTACAATAATTTTGTGAGGATTTAATTTAATTTCCTCAAAACTATGCCCGATACTTGACTCATCTAAAGCATCAATAGCATTGGCAAGAATATTCATAAATACCTGATTTAATTGTCCAGGAAAACACGCTATTGGTTGTAAATTTTCGTAATCTGTAACCATGATAATTTCTGGACGCTTTTCGTTAGCTTTGAGACGATGTTTGAGAATTAAAATTGTACTATCAATGCCTTCATTAATGTTAAATAAAACTTTATAAGTCTGATCAGCACGAGAGAAAGTTCTTAAACTAGTACTAATATTTTTTAATCTCTCACAAGCAATTAGCATTGCATCAAGTATTTTTGGCAAGTCTTCTAAGCTATAATTTAAATCAATTTCTTCAGCATGATTAAGAATTTCATCTTGAGGATTTGGTAGAGCTTGTTGATATAGTTGCAGGTGCGTGCTGATATCAGCCAAGATGGGTTTAGCTTGTTGGAGACTAGCCCAAATAAAGCCAAGAGGATTGTTCATTTCATGGGCAACACCTGCGACCAAGCTACCTAATGCAGACATTTTCTCTTGTTGCACCATTTGTAATTGGGCTTGTTGCAGTTCTTGTAGAGCTTTTTCTAGTTCTTGAGATTTTTGCTGTATTGCAACTTCAGCTTGTTTGCGTTCACGAAGTGCAGCTTGCTGTTCGCTAATATCAATCACAATACCATCCCAAACCATTTCACCATTTTCGCTAATTTCTGGTCGGGAAGCGGCTTTTACCCACTTAATAGTCCCATTGGGTGTAATAATTCGCCACTCATGTTGAAATGGGGTGAGATTCTGCGCTGATTCCATAGTGGCACGAAAGGCCTCAGCTTGATCGTCAGGATGTTCAAAATCACGCAGACTATATTTCCCTGATAGTATATCTTCTGCGGCCACTTCGTAGAGAGTTTGACACCCAGAACTCACATAAGACACGGAAGATGAACCATCAGCTTGAATCCGAATTTGATAAATCAATCCTGGAATATTATCTGCGAGTTTCTGAAAGCGATTTTCACTCAGGCGTAACTTGTCTAGAGATTGTTCTAATTGTTGAGCATAAATTTGAGAATCTTCATAAAGTCGGGCATTTTCTAGAGAAATCGCCGCTTGAGTACAAAGAAAGTTGAGAATGAGAATGCGATCGCTAGTAAACACTCCACTAGTAGAGCGATTCTTTAAATACAAAATGCCAATTAAATCACCTTGATTGAGAATCGGTAAGCACAATAGACTTTTTGGTTGTCGTTGCTGTAAATACTCATCAATTACAGGTAAATCGGTTTGCAGTTCATCAATTACCAGAATTTCTTGGGTGTTTTTCACATATTGAATAAATTTGACAGGTAAATTTGGATTGTTCTCTAAAGGTTCACAAAAAAGTTCGGTGTTATCTGGTGTCGCAATTGCTCTGACAAAAAATTCTCCTTGATGATTAGGCAATATTAAGGCGCAGCGATCGCCCCCAGAATGTTGCAAAATAATCTGAGTTAGTTGGTGCAGTAGTTCATCCAGTTGAATTGTGCCAGAAATGGCTTGAGAAGCTTTCAAGATAGCAGCAAAATCAAAGGCAACATTGATACGACTTTGCTCTTGGGAACTATGAACTGAAACATGGGGAGTAACGTTCACTGATAATGTTTCCCGTACATTCAGCGATTGTGATTTCTGCTGGACAATGGGTTGCAGTAAATTGACGTAGCGGTTTTCCAGATCCTTAATTTTGGCTTGGCTACCCCAACGCGCATAACAGTAATACGCCTCCTGCATATAACCTGCGGCCACTTTCTCTTTGCCCCAATTCAGGTAAAGTTTTGCAGCCAGTTCATTACTAAGTGCTTCTTCTTGTAGATAACCGTGGGTTTTGGCTCCAGCAATAGCCAAATCATAATGTGCCATTGCATCATAATATTGACCTAGAACCCGACAACGTTCGGCGGTTAACAGTTGCCAGCGATGTTGATGATTGAAAGGGGCAAAAGTTGCCCAGTTTTGCAATTTTTCTTGATGATCATTGACTCGCTCAATAATTATTGATTTTTGTTCAGTATTTGCTGTTTCATACTGTTCTAAATGAATTAAAGCATCATAAAAAAACCAAACAACTATCATCAAACTACCACTACTAGCATCACTATATTTTTCTGCCAAGGTTGTTTGTTGTGCAGCTAGTTCATATTTTTCAAACAAATAACAGAGAAATGCTTGATGCAAATAAATATAAAATAAACCTAATCGGTCACTCAAAGCTTGTAAACTGGGTAAAACTTCGCTCACATTCAAAACTGTACCTTGTAGAAGATAAGGAACTTCCGCCTCACCCAATAAATTGAGAATTGCTTGCTGACAACACTCATAATATTTTAATGATGCCTTTTGCTTGATTTGACTGATGACTTGGCGATAAAGCTGCATTTCCTCAGCCAAATCAATTAATTCTCGCCCACTCCAATAGCTGTACTTAGCGTATAAAACTAAGTTTAAGGCTACGCATTCCCAGTCTCCTGTTTCTAAACCAATTTGATAACCTTCCAACAAAGATGGAATAATATTTTGCAGAGGTTCTTTCCAGTGCCGAATAAAACTGTTAATAATAAAGTAAGCTCGGCTTTTAAAGGCGTTAATCTGGAATTTTTCTAGTAACTTTAATGAAAGTTGTCCAAATTCATAGCCAGCGTGAATATCTCCCATAAAACCACAGAGAATTAATCCGTAGTCTGCATAAGAAAAAATTGCAATAGACGAATTACCAAACTGGATAGACATCTGCACTTGTTTGAAGGTGATGAGTGGTAATAGTGCAGGTGCAGCAACGTAAACGGAAGACACCAATTTGGTCATGATTTGCATTGCTGCGAGTTGATGCGGGTCGTTCATCGCTGGCAAATCTAGAAAACTTAAGGGTGTGCGTTCCTGCCATAGCTGCCGTGTATACTGGGCTGCTGCGCCAATATCTGCTACAGTTGGCTGTTCAGGAAATTCCACATCCAGTAATTTCAACACCTGCAACCCAGTTTCTACCACTTCGGCAAATTTACCTTGAGAACGGAATGCCATCATTCGAGTTTCATGGACTTTGATAGTGTCGAGCAAAGAAGTCGCAGATTGCAATATGATGTCACCCCAAGCTGCCAACTTGTCAAAGTCGGTATTTAGACAAGCTGCTTCGAGACGCTGGTGATGCAGATTTAAGTTAAGTTTGTAGTTTGTTGTCCAAGGATCAGCAGGAAGTAAATCAATGCCTTGGGTAAAATAATTGACGGCTGCATTATATGCGATCGCACTTTTAGCTTTGCATCCCGCTATGAAATTCAGTTGGGCTAACTCTAGTTTTTCATCAGGCTGAGTAATTAAATCAATGCCTTTATTCAGGTGATTGATAATTTCAAATATATGTTTATCTAGTTGAGTTGCTGGTGTATTGGCATACAGTAATTTACCAATCGCCAAATGAGTTGCTTGTCGCTGATCGGCTGCAATTAGTTTATAAGCGGCTTGTTGAATGCGATCGTGCAGAAAGCGATAAGTCAAATTCACAAAATCATCATCAATATTTTTCTGGGAATTAGTTTGTGCTTCACTCTCTGTCTGAAAGAATTTGTAAGTTTGGCTAGTTGGCAAAATCAAACCTTCTTGCAAAGCTTTCCATAATGCGGTTGCAGTAGCCGTGACAGACTGCTGAGAAACTATAGCTAAAGTGTTTAAATCAAAAGCATTACCAATACAAGCAGCTAACTGCAAAACATTTTGCGTTGCTTCAGGTAACTTCTGCAACTGTTTGGCGACAAATTTCACGACATCATCAGTTAGCGATAGCGCCCGAATTTGGGTAATATCACATTCCCAATAACCTTGCTGATGATTAAATGTAATTTCCCCATCTTCATATAACGCCTTGAGAAACTGGGTAATAAAAAACGGATTACCTTGAGTTTTACGCTCAATTAATTTTGTCAGAGGTTGCGCTCGCTCGGTTTTACAACGTAAAGTATCAGCTACTAACTGATTGGTATCCTGCTCAGTCAGGGGTGCTAGAGTAATAGTATTAATCGTCGTCCCAGCCTTCTTCATCTCCTCCACCATCAACATTAACGGATGTGAGGGCGACACTTCATTATTCCGATAAGCACCCAACAACAACAGATAGTTTTTCTCCTCCATCAACAGTTTAATTAACCCAAAAGAAGCCAAATCTGCCCACTGTAAATCATCCAAAAATATCACCAGTGGATGTTCCACTGTCGTCAACACCGCAATAAACTTTTGAAACAGCAAATTAAACCGATTTTGTGCCGCAGTTCCCGATAGTGACGGTGCTGGGGGTTGTTTACCAATCACTCGTTCTAGTTCGGGAATTACCTCAATCAAAACTTGTCCATTTTCTCCTATCACTTCTAAAATTTGACTGCGCCACTGTACCAATTTTGCATCCGATTCTGATAACAATTGCCCCATTAAATCTCGCAAAGCCTGGACAAAGGCACTGAAGGGAATATTCCGATTAAATTGGTCAAATTTACCTTTGATAAAATAGCCTTGCTGACGGGTAATTGGTTTGTGAACTTCATTAATGACAGCGGTTTTACCAATCCCGGAAAATCCCGCTACTAACATCATTTCTGATATGCCATTGGCGACGCGCTCAAAGGCTTGTAATAAGCGATTAACTTCGGTTTCTCTACCATATAGTTTTTCGGGAATTAAGAAGCGATCGCAAACATCCCGTTCAGCGATGAGAAAATCTGTAATTACTCCTGTATCTTGGAGTTGCGCTAAACAAAGTTCTAAATCATGCTTTAATCCCAAAGCACTTTGATATCTATCCTCGGCATTTTTCGCCATTAATTTCAACACAATATCTGAAAGCACTTGGGGAATTTCTTTCCTGTTCCCGATTACTGTTGGCATTTTCGCTAAATGACAATGCACCAACTCCATTGGGTCAGTGCTATTAAATGGTAATTCTCCGGTTAACAATTCATAGAATGTCACTCCCAAAGAATAATAATCACTCCGGTAGTCAATGGCACGGTTCATTCTCCCGGTTTGTTCTGGAGAGATATAAGCTAAAGTTCCTTCCAAAACATTGGGATTTTTGATTTCTTGGGTTTCTTTTGGTAGTAATGAAGCGATGCTAAAGTCTATCAGTTGGATTTGTTTTGTTTGGGGATGAATTAAGATATTTGCGGGTTTAATATCTTTATGAATCACTCGATTTTGATGTAATTCATGGAGACTGGTGGTTAGTTGAAGGGCAATACTCAAAAATTCTGTCAGGGAGAGGGGATGAGTTTGCATATATTCGCGTAATGCGATTCCCCCTGTATCTGCCATCACCAGAATATAACTGTTGTGATATGTTTCTAATGATAATGGCTGAATAATGCCGACAATGTTGAGATTTTTGCTAATGGTGTATTGATTGCGGAGTTGCAGTAGTTCTTGAAAGGTAGGGTATTCTGAGGTTAATAGCTTGATGACGACTGGAAGTTGATCTGATTCGCGGATAGCCCGATATACTTGGGTTCTGGAGCCTGCGTACAGTTGCGAGCTTATTTTATATCCGGGAATGATGGGGGTAGTGTTTACTGTCACCATCTATACGTACCTCATAGCACAAGTTGGTTTTTGCTGTTCCTCAACAAGCAGTGCAGAGCTTGTCTGGACTTTGTTAGTATTCCCACCAACTAGATATTGATTAACGGTATGCACAGAGATGATGTACACACAAAAGATGGTTGTGGAGATTGGCTATGAGGGTATAAAGGTTTTAAACACATACACCCTCATACCCTTCTTTAAGGATTAAACATTACCCAGGAGGCCAAGCCATTGGTCTTCCTCCTAAAATATGCAGATGTAAATGGAAGACAGTTTGACCAGCATCAGCATCGGTATTGATGACAACACGATAACCATTTGTTAAACCAGCTTCTGCGGCTACACGCTTGGCGGTTAATAATAGATGTCCTAACAAAGCTGCATCTTGAGTTTCCGCCTCAGCTAATTTAGCTAGGGGTTTTTTGGGAATGACGAGGATATGAACTGGCGCTTGCGGATTAACATCTGTAAACGCTAAAGCTAAATCATCCTCATAAACGATATTGGCGGGAATTTCCCGACGAATAATCTTACTAAAAATTGTGTCTTGATTAGTCATTGGTCATTTGTTATTTGTCATTTGCCAATTGTCAATAATAAGACGGACGGATGACTAATGACTAAGGAATAAAATAATGCTGGCGAGAGTCTGGAGTGCATCAATTGTTGGTATCGATGCGGTAAAAGTGGGGGTGGAAGTCGATGTATCGGGGGGATTACCAGGAATTATTGTCTTGGGGCTTCCAGATAGCGCGGTTCAGGAATCGAAAGAGAGGGTGAAGGCTACCTTAAAAAATGCTGGTTTTGCTTTTCCGATGCGGAAAATCGTGATTAACTTGACTCCGGCTGATTTACGCAAGGAAGGCCCTTGTTTTGATTTGCCGATTAGTGTGGGTATTTTGGCGGCTTCTGAGCAAATTAATGCTGATTTATTGGGTGATTATCTATTCCTCGGTGAAGTTTCACTAGATGGGAGTCTGCGCCCGGTGGCTGGGGTTTTACCCATCGCTGCTACTGCCCAAAAAATGGGAATTACGGGTTTAGTTGTCCCGGCTGACAATGCCCAAGAAGCGGCTGTAGTAAAAGGATTGGCTGTTTATGGTTGTCAAAGTATATCGGAAGTAGTTGATTTATTAAATAATCCTGGACGTTACCAACCTGTAAAGATACATGATGTAGTTGAGTCAGTACAAGTCTCTTATTCTAATGCAGATTTACATGATGTTAAAGGACAAGCTCATGGTCGGCGTGCTTTAGAAATTGCGGCTGCTGGCGGACATAATTCAAAATTATCTATAGCCAAATGGCTGTAATTCTCTTTGGGACTATATTTTACATCGTAGATATGTCTACAACGTAGCCTTAATAGAATTTAGTATTTATGTCACTTAGGAACTGAACAGTGATTTCATGAATTGCTAACTGAGTTCCAGAATCTCCATCCACCCTAGTCATATCAATTAGCTCCAGCAATCTTTCAGATGTCATGCTTTGAGCTTGCACGCAATCCCAAAGACTACCTACGTTCGATTCTAAGTGTCGCCAGTCTCTTGGAAAAGAGCTACGAAGAAATCTTTCCCATTGGTGAGGATAAGACAATATATGAGATGCAATATCTAGCTTTGAATCTGCTTCAACCACTCGGAAGTTAGAGGGGTTAATTCCTTCGTCAAATAGACTGGTTATCAGATATAGAGGCATAATTCATTTCTAGATCAAATGCTTGAAACTATTTCACTATCTCGCTACCTATATCCTTACAAGCACCTAAAAGCAGGAACAGAGTTTTAAACACTCCGTCCCTGAATTAAAGTTAATCAACCTTTACTTAGTAAATAAGAAAGGTAGAATAGGATTAACCTCTGTGCTTCGTTCTGTCAGCCAGACGAAAGCTATAACCAGGGCTAGAAGTTGGCGGAAAATGTTCTCCTTTGACTGCCGTAACTTCATAACCTGTATTTCGCCCATACGGATCAATAACTGCATATTGACCACTTGTGGGAACTAACTGTCCGGGACGGTATGACATGGTTAAACTCCATTATTGAATTAAAAACCAGCATGAGCTAACTTGCACTTAGCTCATGCGTTGACAACCATGCTAACAAATATATTCTTTTTTGTGGGTTTGAATACATTCTTTTATTGAAGATGGCTATAATCGACCAATTCACTAGACGAGAGACAATGGAACTGACTGGAGCGACATCCAATCAGTTACAGTATCTTGAGCGTTCAGGTTTGATTGAGCCTGTGCGGGAGTGGAATGGGAAGAAAAAACCCGACGTTTATTACAATTGGTCACAAATTTTAGAAGTTAGAGCAATACGCAATCTCAGGGAGACGACATCACTCCAAGTCATTAGAAAGATCCTGGATTACTTTGAAGAATATCAAATTGACAAAAGCTTAAGAGATAAGCAGATAGTAGCTCTTAATGATGAAGTTTTTTGGATAGATTACAATTGGTCGAACTTTACTGAAAGAATTTCAGCACTTAAAATTGCAGATCGCCAAGGTAAAGGAGTAGGACAATATACACTATTAGTCGTTCCTGCTTTACAAGATATTGTTAATGAAATTTGGGAAGTAGCGCAAAACTCTAAAGTTATCGATATTGAATACTTTAAGCGTAGAGCCAAGGCGCAACCTAATCAAGCTGCATAGGCGTTGCAATTAGCTGATTTAAATTAAATTCAAAACTAAAAGACTAATTGTAAAGAAAGGCAATAGTCGGATTTTTTTAGCATATAGTGTTATAAATATCATGTTGGATGATGAGGGAATTGAACCCTCCAGCACGCAGTTTAGGAGACTAGTCTGGCACCATGCATCACCCACGAAGCTAAGTAGTAAAAATAAAAATTTAGCTACTTAGCCCAACATTTTGCAACTGCATAACAGACATAGCTGCTAATAATGTCGGTTTAATCAAAGAACGAGCTAAAGCCGTTTTGCTTTGTCCAGTAGCTTGAGCAACCATTTCCAAGGCTTGTTTTTCTTCTTCAGATAGTCTTATGTTTAGTTGATGCTCAAGAGTTTCTTTTGTCGTAGCCATAATCCTCCTAAAAAACCAAAAACCCTGGCCAGGAATTCCCCGGTCAGGGTTTAGTTATAAGTTTTGCAAGGGATTAGTTTGTGTATACATCTTTTCCCTTAGTCTCTACAAGGTAACACCTCGTTTCTTGAATAGCAAGGGTATTTCTGAAAAAGTTTATACAAAAAACTATGAATGCTATCTATTCCTGGTCGGATGGAGGAATTATCTTAAGCTGAAGCTGACAAAATTTCTGGTTTTCTTCTTCTTGTACTGCTTCTAGGATGTGTGAAGACGACAACTTATCCCAGTTTTTTCCTTCCTTTATCTTCCAATAAATGGGTTTGAATTCCATAGGAGCTTCTGCTTCATGCAAGACTTGATTGGAGTTGCGAACTTCATCAGATAGCTCAATTGCTTCAAATATAGAATACCAAACAAAATATCTTGAGTGCAAAGGATTTATATAGTGTAGATGTCCTATATAAGCAAGATTGGGTAATTCATGAGAAGAAATTTCATCTATAGCGGGTATATAAAAACATACTTCATCAGCATCAACTAACTTTAATATGTTCAATAAAATTGTTGCTGCTAAACAGTAACTACGACTGACGGTACCTTGATATCGAATGGTAATAATGTTTGCAACTTCTTGATCAGCACTTTTAATATCTACTCTGTTGCTTTGAAAGTTTAAATTTACATATTCTGAGCCAGTAATGGCAAAATATTCTAATGCTCTACAAAAATCTCTCTTATTTACAAAATAACCTTTAGTGTGATGTATGCCACCATAGCAAGTCCAACTGCCATAACAACCAGAAAACTCTTTTTTAATACCTGATGTAAGTATATAAACATTGTTGTCCAGATTGATTAATGCCTTTTTTATGCCATAGTCTAGCATGATTGTCATTTTTCTGTACTTAAAACTATTAGCGATTTCGATAACATTTTCATGTATGTCAAAGCGAAAACAGTCTCTCCTGTTTATATTTTGTTTTAGTGGTACCATGCAAGAACACACAACATTTGCTGTTTCATGAATGAATTGTATGTGATTTAGATAAACAAGAGCGTCCCAATATAAGTTTTCGTTGCTGATATGAGTTTTGTTGAAAATTGCTTTAAATCTAAGTTGTCTAACTGCTGTTTCATCAATTTCAGCTAGTACGTCATCTGCTATGAAATCATCGACATCCCAAGGGATGAAATCGGTAGCGTCAACAGGTGGTATCACTACAGTCTCTACATAGGAGCCATTATCAATATTTAAACATAATTTTCCTTGCTGTATTTCTAAACTAATATTTTTATTGTTTACATTTAAAATTTGAGAATTTAAATAACAGTAATCAATTATGATGCTATCTTGAATATGATTATCAATACCATTAAGTATAGATTTAATTTGTGCATTTAGTTTTGTATAAAAAATCGTTAATATATTCTGATTAAATTCAAATAAAACTGGTGCAGTTCCATTAGAAGCTATGTCAGGTTGAATAGATAGAAAATCAAGTATTTTAGATTTGTGTGTTTGGCTGCAAATATCCAGCACGCTTTCTTTACTTTTTTGGTAATCATTTATATCTAAGTTAATTGTATGTATAACTTCATTTTTCTGAGAAGAATTCATCAACCTAAGCTTTTCTACTCTATCAGCTAAATTGTAAAGTCTATTTTCCGCCTTCTCTATTTGCTGCTGATAAATACTGTTATTAACTATAGTTTCCGCATCTTCAAGGCTTCTAATTGTTTCTAGATTTTCTCTAGCCCTATTAAGAAAGTATGTTAAACCATGCAGAATTGTATGGGTCATTTCTGCTGCTTGTATAGCAGTATCCAGCAACCCCATAAGACTATTTAATTCGCTAAATGAAATCTGAACTGGCTTCTGTTCAGCCGAAAACCATTTTTGAACCCAATCCTCAACTTGAAGAGAGAAATCATTATTCAACCACATCGTGAATCTAACAACCAGCCGTGGATGTAGCCATGTTCCACCATATTTACCTTGAGTCACTTCTACTAAGCTCTCCACAGGCATAGATACTATCTCAGAAAGCTTGATTAAAATATCTTTAGTTGACTCAAGTATTAGCCAATACTTTGGAAGTTTTTCTTCTCCAGTTATTTCCTTATGTGCTTTGCATAATTGCGTTGCATTAACATATCCATCGCAAATACGTTGTTGTACGATAATACCGTAAAGCTCGTAAGAAATTTTTGTTAGAGTCATAATAAAATATTTTGTTGCGTTTAATAATTTTAAATGGGAGAATTCTCCCATTTAAAATCTAATTAGGAGGATTCTCCTATTTAAAATCTAATTGTAAGAATCCTTACCTTTTATTTTTAAATTAAGAGATTTCTTGTATTTTATTTTCTAAATAGAATGATCCTCCTAATTAAAAATCTAATTAGGAGGATTGTGCTATTTTCTAAGAGGTAAGAATTCTTACTTTTAAATTTTTAAACAGATAACTCTGCTATTTAGATTTTAATCGCAAATATTCAATTGTCCATCTTGACGAAAATTCTTCAAACGGAACCCACTGACCAGTGTTTTCTTGAACCCACACAGAGTCATCTTCTGCCTTCCGACTTCCAGTCACAATTCCTTGTTCTCTTGCCAGTCCGTACCACTCCGCGAACACATCTGCGGAACGAGTTTCACCAAGGGGTTTATTTGGCTTCCACTCACCATCAATTGCTTTAACAAGCCACCCTCCTGGACTTGGAATTACTTTATACTGCAATTGCTCCTTTAATGCCTCAATTGCGTTTAAAACCACATCTTCTTCTGCATTCTTTATCTTAGATACAAGAGTACTGTTTAGTTCAATGCCTAAAGCGTTTAACTCGCTTTTAATGACATCACTAATTTTCCCTGTCTTTTTAGAGGAAACAGATTGGAGGTTAGATATTTTAGACACAGAAGATTTGTGTGAATGAGAACGACATTCTTCTAATTCCTTTCTTAACTTGGCATTTTCTGCTTCTAGTCTTTCTAATTTATGCTCTATCTCCGAAGCTTGAAGTATTCGTCCATAAATCGCTTCGTGCTGGTCGCGCAACCCTCTGTTTTCAGCTTCAATTTTTTTAATTCTTTCTTTGAGGGTTTTAATGATTGCATCTTTGGAGGCATCTGAGGTTTTTTGCTTTGGTGGCACTTTCTGTGATTGAGCTTGATTCTGCCTGAGATGTTCTATTTGAGATCTAGTATCATGTTCTTTATAGAGCCAAGCTTTGCTAACTCCAGAAACTTCTGCCACTGTGTTAAAGTTAATAGTTCGCTTTTCCCTAATTAGCTGCTGAATTCCTCGCTCTGCTTTTTCTCTTGTCTCTTCGCGTTTCCTTTGAGCATTGTCGCGCAGTCCCTCAATATTACGCTCAACCGTCATTTGAATCTGCCTCCAATGTTTCAATGATTTTTTCTAGGTTGGATTTCACCTTCTGATTCATTTCAACTTGGCGCACCCAGCCATTAGCCTCAGCTTTTTGAAGAAGTTGGTTAGTCTGATCTAACTGCTGTCTATGCTCTGACAAATACTCGGCAGTTGTACGAAAATGAGTGCAAGTCAAGCAAGCATTGGCATGAGGACATCCTTGAGAAATTATGGGTAAAGCGCAAGAACCGTTTGGTAATGCTTGCGCTTGAATATTTCGTTTGAACCATTGCAAGTCAGATATATCTGCTTGTACGTCATTAGGTTCGACAACTTGCCCCACAACATTCACGACCTTGCCTTGAAACTTTGCAATTTCTTCTTTCATTGTCTGGTCGTGAATATGAGCGTAAACAGAAGTCATATTAGGTGATTCATGCCCTAAATATCTCTGAACAATATGCTGAGGAACACCATTATTTATCATTCGCGTCCCTACTGTATGCCGAAAAGCATGATTTTGAAAATGCCACAAATTGCCAGAGTTGTCACAAATATTTCTTCTCTTGGCTAAACGGTTAAGATGATTGGGTAATGTTTTCCGCATCATCACACGAGGGGACGGAATAAAATTAGGTCTAACTGCCCCTACATTTGCACAGAATAAACAGTTAAATTCTTTTTGAGTAAAATGTTGACGGATGTATCTCTGTTGCTCTTGAATAACTCTGACAAGCTCTCTTGAAATAGGTATAGTAATTTCCTTTTTCATCTTGAATTGGTAATATTTTAAAAACCAATCTCCAGTCTTATCCTGTAATAAACAATCAAAATTGAGATTTACTAGCTCTGAAATTCGCATCCCACACTCTTGCAGCACCAATACCATTCTCATTATTGGCTCTGCCAAATCATCTAGGTATTGATTGAGTTGCTGCATGACTTCCTCTGGAATGTAGCGAGGGAGTCGTTTTTCTTTCTTGGGGAAATCTTCCGGACGAACCAAATACCTTCGGACATCAAGCCATTGATATTGATAAGCAGCATCAAATAATAGCTTTGCATCGCTAATACACTTATAACGGGTACTTGATGCTAATTTTTGACCTGCCAAATATATTGTGTACTCAGTGATGATATCTCTATCTATATTTTCTGGAGTAATATCTGGGTAGTTTTCTGCCAAGAACTTTGATAATTTTCTGATTGAATAAAGTTTTTCTTGTACAGACGCAAATGTGATAGAACTCAAACAGACTTTTAAATAGGTTTTTGCTGTTTCTTTCAACCATTTCTGTTTAATAGGAATAAAATTTAGCTTATAGCTAGATTTTCCTACACCCCCTTCAACCCCCAATGCACGACAATCCCAAATATCTTTAGAATATTCAGATTTAGGATTGACATCGATTTCATGATTTTCTTGAATTAAATTTGGTGCATCTGGAGTAAAAGTTCTTCCACACTGGCTACATTTATATATTTGAGTGCCAGATGGATTTTTACCATTTTTTCTAAAACTAGTACTTTTGCACCTTGGGCAATTAACAAATTTGTAAACTTTATTCTGTGTCTGAATTGTCTGCTGATTCTGTATCATATCCATTATTTAAGTATTGGCTCAATTCTCTTTTCATGTCTTCGTCGTTGACATGAACATAGGTGTTGAACGTGGTTTGAATGCTGGCATGGTCTAATCTTTTTTGCACATAAGCCATGCCTACACCCTGACGAATTAGTTCTGTGGCATGAGTATGGCGAAACATGTGGGGGTGAACAGCGATACCAGTTTTCCTTTTGAGGCGATTGAACAAATCCATAACATTGCTATAAGTCATAGGAGAACCAATCCTTCCGTCCCACAGATTGACAAAGACATAATCGCTAAGGTCGTTGCCAAGTATCTCCATGAATTCATCTTGCAGATATTTGCTATATAAGCCCATCAATTCTTTTGAGACATGAAGATTATAAGAAGACTTAGTTTTTGCACGAGCGCCATTGGCATTGTTGTCTTTGGGAGTGACTTTAATTAAATTATCCCAAGAATGAATATCCTCATGTCTTAAACCCAAAGCTTGTCCAATTCGCATACCACTTTCATGTAACAAACAAAGTAGAAATTTATCTCTGAGTCGAGTGCAGGAATTAATTAATTCCTCTACTTGCTCAGGAGAAAGTGTTTTGGGTAAGCGTTTTGGCTCTTTCAGTTTGAGCAAACGAGTTCTGACTAGTTTACTTTTAGTGATATGGTGCAGGAAGCCTTTGTATTTCCGCCCAGGCATTACCTGTGACCGATAAAGTGGAATGTACGGAACCTTGCCTGTTTTTTCATGAAAATCATAGAGCATACAAATTGATGTCAGAATCAGATTTACTGTTGATTCTGTGCGCTTTGCTTCTTGCTCTTGAATTGATAAAACTCCTTGGGGATTAGGACTTCTAAGCCATGCCATGAATTCAGCAAGCTCAATGACACCCATTTGCGTCCAATCTAGGTTATGCGCTTGTAGGTATTCCCAGTAAAGCTTTAGATGGTGAGCATAAGATCTAATCGTATTGGGCGATCTCTCTACACTTTCTAAATACCTTAAAAATTGCTCAATTGGAGCAACTGGCAAATAGTCAGTACCTAAAACTGTCCATGTGATTTTATCGCTGTTAGGGATACGTACCCTTTGTACTTTCACGATACTTTGTAGACGTTTATTACTTTGTGGAAAAGCTTTGTGTAAGTATTCTACGATGAGGCTGGCTCTGTGTCAATATTGTTGTTGTTTACTTTAAAGAATTGTTTTTAAGAGCTATAGATAATTGATATTTGTCGGCCCTCCCGGAAGTGGGAAAACAATGTTAGCTAGACGTTTATCTGGAATTTTACCACCGCTGGAATTTTCGGAAGCTTTGGAAGTAACTCGGATTCATTCTGTCGCTGGATTATTAAAAAATCGTGGTTCTTTAGTGCGCGATCGCCCTTTTCGCAGTCCTCACCATTCTGCATCCGGCCCTTCTTTGGTTGGTGGTGGTAGTTTTCCCCGTCCTGGGGAAATCTCGTTATCTCATCGTGGTATACTTTTTCTCGATGAACTTACGGAATTTAAACGGGATGTTTTAGAATTTCTGCGTCAGCCTTTAGAAGATGGTTATGTGACCATTTCCCGCACAAAACAATCTGTGGTTTTTCCCGCGCAGTTTACTTTAGTGGCGAGTACTAATCCCTGTCCTTGCGGTTACTACGGCGATACCATTCAACAGTGTACCTGTTCGCCCAGACAAAGAGAACAATATTGGGCAAAGCTTTCTGGGCCGTTGATGGACAGAATTGATTTGCAGGTGGCGGTGAATCGCCTCAAACCAGAAGAAATTACTCAACAACCCACAGGAGAGTCATCAAAATCTGTCAGGGAAAGAGTTCAACAAGCACGCGATCGCAGTATTCACCGCTTCCAAACAGAAACAAATCTGCGTTGCAATGCTCAAATGCAAAGCCGACATCTGCCACTATGGTGCAAGTTAGATGATGCTAGTCGTTCTTTATTAGAAGCAGCAATCAATAAATTAGGTTTATCAGCGAGGGCGAGCGATCGCATTCTCAAAGTTGCCCGCACTATTGCAGATTTAGCCGGAGAAGATGACCTGCAATCTCATCATGTAGCGGAAGCAATTCAGTATCGCACAATCGATAGAATGCTATGATTATCAGGACAAAATTGCAGCTATCTACAGGCAGATTCAAACCAAAGCACAAGCATACAGCATTTGGGGGATGAATATAGTCAGGGGTATATCTACACTTGCCTATTAATAATAGATAGTAAGCTGATCTGCATGGTGGTATAAATTCCTCTCAATTAAAGCAGCTAGATTCTTGAGGAAAATACAAAATTTGACTGAGAAATAATTAAAAGACATTTTTTAATTTTCAGTTTCTAATTGAGAGTGAAAGTAATCTGTTGGTTACTGACTGCTAAATTTTGGCTAAGACATAAAAATCCAAGTTGAATGCTGATTAGCTGAGTCGATCTGCTACTACCAAAATAGCGAAATATATGCTGTTAGCTAAGCTTAAACGCTTGATTCCTAGTGCAGTTAGATTGCGTTGGCTGTTGGCAATATTGATAGCCCTCACAATTATATTCTGGAAGTTAGTACCAGAAGTTGCTGTAGCCCAAATTCAGACAGCATCTCCTCCTCAACAACCACTGCAAAAAAGCAAAACTCAAACTCAACCAGTTTCTAGTTCAATACAACCTTATCTAGATCAAGCGATTAAGCGAGTGACAGAGTTTCGTCTCGATAATGGACTCAAATTTATTGTTTTTGAACGCCATCAAGCGCCAGTAATTTCCTTCGTGACTTATGCAGATGTGGGTGCAGTGGATGAGCCAGATGGGAAAACTGGTATGGCTCACTTTCTTGAACATTTAGCATTTAAAGGTACAACGCGCATTGGTACAACGGACTATAAAGCAGAGAAACCGCTACTAGACCGCTTAGAACAGTTAAATACTCAAATTAAAGCAGCAAAAGCTGATGGTAAACAAGATGAGGTTGCTCAGTTGCAAGCCGAGTTTGAGCAAGTAGAATCACAAGCAGCCAAACTAGTTAAGGAGAATGAGTTCATTCAAATTGTCAGCCAAGCAGGAGGAGATTTAAATGCTTATACTTATTTAGATAAAACAGTTTATCCTTACGTCCTTCCTGCCAACAAGTTGGAACTGTGGATGTCACTGGAGTCTGAGCGATTTCTCGAACCAGAATTTCGCCGCGAGTTTTATAAAGAAAGAGATGTCATTTTGGAAGAGCGACGCTTGCGTGTAGAAAACTCACCAACAGGAATGATGGGGGAAAAGTTTTTAGATACTGCTTTCAAAGTTCATCCCTACAGACGGCCAGGAATTGGTTATGAAAAAGATATCCGCAACTTGACACCAAAAGATGTCCAAGAGTTTTTTGATACACACTATATACCCAGCAATTTAACCATCGCCATCGTCGGAGATGTCAACCCGGCTGAGGTTAAACAACTGGCACAAATTTACTTTGGGCGCTATCCAGCCAAACCAAAACCAATTGAAGAAATTCCGGTGGAACCACCGCAGGCACAAATACGGGAGGTGACTTTGCGGCTTCCATCTCAACCGTTGTACTGGGAAGGTTATCATCGTCCGGCAGTTACCCATCCAGATAATGCAGTTTATGACATCATTGGTAGTTTATTATGGGTTGGCCCCACGTCGCGGTTGTATAAGTCTTTGGTGGAACAACAGCAGTTGGCATCAGATGTAGATGGTGACACTAATACACCAGACAACAAATACCCGAATTTGATAGTTTTCTTGGCTACTACGGCTTCTGGTCACACTATAGATGAGTTGGCAGCAGCTTTGGACAAGGAAATAGACAAATTGAAGACTGAGCCTGTTTCAGCGACTGAGTTGCAACGTGTGAAAACTCAAATCAGAGCTGCTTTATTAGATAACCTCAATTCCAATATGGGTATGGCGAGACGATTATCGGAATATGAGGCAAAAACTGGTTCTTGGCGGAATTCGTTTAAGTATTTGGATGAAATTGCAGCAGTAACTCCTGCTGATATTCAGCGAGTGACAAAGGCAACGTTTACAGCCGAAAATCGCACGATTGGCAAGCTGTTGTCGCAATAAGGGATGAGATGCGCGTTTGCCGCAGGCTAATGCACAAGATGCAAAGGAACTAAAAATATGTCTAGGTGCAAGGTGAACAGTAAACAACCGATGGAAAATCACCGAAATTCTGAGCAACGCAGATCTCTGCTTAGACTTCTGTCAAAATTCAAAATTTCCAAAAGCAAAAAGTTTTTTTATGCTTTGAGTCTTGCTGTTGCCTTTTTAATTGGCACTTTTAACTTGACTTTAGCAGCGACAACAACAGCAAAGTATTATACCGAGTTGCAGTTTGCGCCACTACCTGAAATCAAGCTACCCAAGTACGATCGCTTTGTCTTACAAAACGGTATGGTTGTGTATTTGGGGGAAGATCACGAACTACCTTCTTTGAATGGTGCAGCGTTAGTGCGTACAGGCAATCGCTTGGAACCAGCAGATAAAGTTGGTTTAGCTAATGTTGTTGGAACAGTAATGCGAACTGGAGGGACTAAGAAGCATTCGCCGGATGAACTCAATGAGATGTTAGGACAGCGAGCCGCATCTGTAGAAACTAGTATTGGTGACACTACAGGTAGCGCCAGCTTTGAAGCACTGAGCGAAGATGCCGAAATGGTGTTAGGTTTGTTTGCTGAGGTGTTGAGAGAACCAGTTTTTGCTCAGGAAAAGCTGGATTTAGCTAAGGCTCAGTTGAAAGATAATATTGCTCGTCGCAACGATGAGCCAGATAGTATTGCAGATCGGGAATTTTTGAAATTGATTTATGGTAAAGATAGCCCTTATGCCCGCACAGCAGAGTACGCAACGGTAAATCGGATTACTCGTGAAGACTTGCTGAACTTTTACCAACAATATTTCCACCCCAATAATATAATTTTGGGAATTGTGGGTGATTTTGACACCAGTAAAATGCGATCGCTCATCCAAGCTAAGTTAGGCGATTGGCAGCCAAACCACAATATCACTAAATCCCAATTACCAGAGGTATCGCCAGCAAATACAGGTGGTGTCTTTTTTGCCAATCAACCGCAATTAACGCAGAGTAGTGTTCGTATGGGGCATTTAGGGGGACAGAGAGATAGTCCTGACTATGGCGCGCTGAGTGTGTTGAGTGGCGTGTTAAATGTACGCTTATTTAATGAATTGCGATCGCGTCAAAGGTTAACTTACGATGTAGAAGCTTCTTGGAGTCCTGAATACGATTACCCTGGAGTGTTTGTTGCTGATGGAAAAACTCGCTCTGAGACTACTGTACAGTTTATCAAAGCTTTACAGACTGAAATCAAGCGTATCCAAGAGCAAAGAATAACGCCAGCAGAACTAGCCTTAGCTAAAGAATCTACACTCAACTCCTTTGTGTTTGATTTTCAATACCCTGCCCAAACTTTGTCACGGTTGATGACATACGAATATTACGGTTATCCTGCGGATTTTCTATTTCGCTACCAAAAAGCTGTAGCTGCAACTACAGCAGCTGATGTGCAACGAGTAGCACAGCAATACATCAAACCAAATAATCTGGTGACTTTGGTAGTGGGGAATGAAACTGCTATTCAACCACCTTTAACGCAGCTGGCAACACAGGTGACACCAATAGATATAACGATTCCCGGTTCATAATTTATTTAAAAAATATCTCTTTTAGGAAGCTGCACAAACCCCTTTAGGAAGATGTCGCTATTTATAAAATCAGTATCAAATATAGCAAGGAAGAAAGCGATATCCTCCAACAAGGAGACTAAGTAAATGAACTTTCAGGCAATTGTGGGGCTGTTTCAAGAAACTTTCCAAGAATGGAGCGAAGATAAAGCTTCTCGTTTAGCCGCAGCATTAGCTTACTACACAATTTTTTCGATTGCACCGTTGCTAATTATTGTCATTGCGATCGCTGGTGCAGTATTTGGCGAAGAGGCTGCTAGAGGTGAAATTGTCCGGCAAATTCAAGGTTTAGTCGGGCCAGATGGAGCTAAGTTTATCGAAATCGCCATCCGCAACGCCAGCCAACCAAAAACAGGTGCGATCGCCTCAGTAATTAGTATTTTACTCTTACTTTTAGGTGCTACAGGCTTATTTACTGAACTTCAAGACGCTCTGAATACAATTTGGGAAGTCAAACCAAAACCTGGACGGGCGATGAAAAATGTTGTACGTCAGCGTGCTTTATCTTTTGCGATGATTTTGGGTATTGGTTTTTTACTATTAGTCACACTGGTTATTAGTACAGCTTTAACGGCAGTAGTGGGTTATTTTAGCAACTTACTCCCTGGTGTAGATGTTATTTGGCAAGTTGTTAACTTTATTCTTTCTTTTGCGATTACGACAATATTATTTGGACTAATTTTCAAAGTTTTACCAGATGCCAAAATTACCTGGAATGATGTGTTAATTGGTGCTGTCATTACCTCCCTATTGTTTTCTTTGGGTAGATATTTATTAGGTCAATATCTTGGTAATAGCAGTTTTGGCTCAACTTACGGTGCAGCGGGTTCACTAGTAGTAATTCTTGCTTGGGTTTATTATGCCGCCCAAATTCTGTTTTTTGGCGCAGAATTTACGCAAGTTTACGCCAGAAGATATGGTAGCGGTATTCGACCGACACGCAATGCTATACCCATGAATAATAATGGTCAATCAAAACGCATCAACAGCGATCGCAGATAAATATCACAAAGTGCTGAGTACCCAAAAATGGACAAATGGTTTTATATTGATTGGCCAGCAATTTTTATTCCTAGTATTAGCATTTTAGAATTAATTATTCGAGGTTCTCTAGTTTATCTGGCGTTGTTCTCAGTCTTACGTTTTCTTCCTAGCCGACAGATAGGAACATTAGGAATCACAGATTTACTAGTAGTTGTATTGTTTGCTGAAGCAGCCCAAAATGCAATGGCAAGTCACTATACATCAATTACCGAAGGTGGCATTCTAGTAGGCACAGTGATTTTTTGGAGTTACTTTCTCAACTGGTTAGGTTATAAATTGCCAAAATTTCAACGCTTTCTCAATCCTCCACCGCTGCTGTTGGTGAAAAATGGACAAATGATTGACCGACATCTTAAAAAAGCACTGATTACAGAAGATGAGTTGATGAGTAAGTTACGCCAACAAGGAGTGGAATTTTTAGCTGAGGTTAAATTAGCCTACATGGAATCTGATGGCGGTATCAGTATCATCACTTCAGACACAGCAACTCTTTCTCCAGCTAAACAAAAAGTACTATAGGACTAATATTTGATTTCTGAAATGTACGTAGGATGTGTTAGCGACAGCGTAACGCATCTACCGCAAAGTTTTCGGTACGTTACGGCTTACGCCTAACACACCCTACTCGCTGTAACCTATTCCCTTCTTCTTGTATATCTAGGCTAATTAAACTGTAAAATATGACAGTTGTATTCTGCCGCGAACGTTGATTGAGCGTTATACCTTGCCCGAAATGGGCAACCTGTGGACTGAATTTTATAAATTCCAAACCTGGCTTCAGGTAGAAATTGCAGCTTGTGAAGCCCAAGCTGAACTGGGTTACATTCCCGCTGATGCCGTTGTGGAAATCAAAGCTAAGGCTAATTTTGAGCCTAAGCGGATTCTAGAAATTGAAGCGGAAGTCCGTCATGATGTCATCGCTTTCTTGACAAACGTCAATGAATATGTAGGTGAGGCTGGACGTTATATTCACTTAGGTTTAACCAGTTCAGATGTATTAGATACCGCTTTAGCACTGCAACTGGTTGCCAGTTTGGATGTCATATCCCAACGACTGACAGATTTGATTGAGGCAATTCGCCAAAAAGCACGGGAACATAAAAATACCGTGATGATTGGGCGATCGCATGGTATCCACGCCGAACCCATCACCTTTGGTTTTAAGTTGGCTGGGTGGTTGGCGGAAGTATTGCGTCATCAAGAAAGGCTGAAAACTCTCCGGGAAACCATTGCTGTAGGCAAGATTTCTGGTGCGGTGGGAACTTACGCCAACATTGAACCCCGTGTGGAAGCGATCGCCTGTGAAAAACTCGGACTCAAACCGGATACAGCTTCCACACAAGTAATTTCCCGCGATCGCCACGCCGATTATGTGCAGCAATTGGCATTATTGGCAGCATCCATTGAACGTTTTGCTGTGGAAATTCGCAACTTGCAAAAAACAGACGTTTTGGAAGTTGAAGAATTCTTCGCCAAAGGCCAAAAAGGTTCTAGTGCAATGCCTCACAAGCGCAATCCCATCCGTTCTGAAAGATTAACGGGAATGGCGCGTTTGGTGAGAAGCCATGCAGGTGCAACTTTAGAAAACGTGGCTTTGTGGCATGAACGGGACATTTCCCATAGTTCTGTAGAACGGGTAGTTTTGCCAGATGCGTGTATTTTGACGCACTTTATGTTAGTGGAAATCACCGAATTGGTGACAAATCTGCTGGTGTATCCTGAGAACATGGCGCGAAATCTCAACTGTTATGGCGGTGTAGTCTTCAGCCAAAGAGTGCTACTCACCTTAATAGACAAAGGTTTAAATCGGGAAGAAGCTTATGCGATCGTGCAACAAAGCGCCCACGCTGCTTGGAATCAGCCAGAAGGAAATTTTCACGATTTGATTAGTCAAGATCCGCGAGTTACAGCCAAACTCTCACCCGCAGAAATTGAAAAGTGTTTTGATCCGCAGCACCATCTCCAGCACTTGGATGAAGTTTACAAGCGCTTGGATATTTAATTTTTCCCCTGCTTTTGGCTACCGTGTATACACAGCGAAAAATCAAAGGTTTTGGGAAGGGTGTACTTGGACTGCGTTCAAGACACGCGCAGTAACCAGGGTGTAGGGGTATAAGAGTGTACTTATTCAAAACCCTTATACCCTCTACCGTTCGGCTGAGGCTCACGGCGAAGCCCTTTCATATCATGTCCGGCAAATCAGTTATGGTTCGGTAAATCTGTGCAGAAACGACAAAACCCTCTCCTCTGCTCCTCTGCACCCCTGCACCCCTGCTCCTCTGCACCCCTGCGGCCTTCATGATAAGTCTTTCACCGGACACGATATCACCCCCACACCCAGTCTCCATAGACAATCATTGCTAAATAATGTCTCTATGTGCTGGAATTTTTATTAGCCCTGGGTAATATAAGTAACAAATACTTATTTACAATTGCCCTAATGGTTGAAATATTTGCCATACTTTCTGCTTCTGCGGCAGCAGGGTTAAGAATAGGCATACCCCTATTAATTATCGGACTGTTGCAGGGCAGCAACTTATGGTCGCAGACTCCGATTTTATCTCACATTTCCCCGCATATTTTGTTAGTTGTTCTCACCAGTTGGTCATTATTAGAATTCTTTGGTAGCAAAAGATTGCTGGGACAAAGAGTAATACAAGTAGTTGAGTTATTTTTATCTCCACTGGTGGGGGCAATTATGGGTTTAGCTGTTGCTTCCGCCACCGCCACACCTGAGTGGTTAATTGCTTTAACGGCGGGATTATTAGCATTCGTATTACAAATTGTGCAAGTTGGTTGGTTTTATCGCTTGCGCGGCTTACCTTTGTGGGCAACTTTTTTGCAAGATACTCTCTGCATTGCTTTAGTGTTATTTGCCTTTGGTGCGCCTTGGCAAGGGGGATTAATTGCTTTAATATTGCTGTGGTTTGCAGTGCGTAGTGCTAAACAATGGTATGACTGGCGTTATCAAAAGAAAAGTATTTATTAATCTAATAATATTACAACAGAATTCAGAATTTACAATAATAGGCTTGATATAGTAATCATATTTCATTTTTGAAAAGTAGAAACGTTGCATAATAACGTTTCTACTTTTTTTATGAATGTTTAACCCAAAAATTAATATACCTGAACTTGGGCTAAACCATAGGGAACTTCTCTAGATAAACCGATATGTCCGCCAGAAATGTCATAGTAAACAAAGCTTCTATTAGGAAAAGCATTGGCAAAATCAATATTCCTAAAAGCAATATTGAGATTAGTGCCAGGAGGTATAGGTTGAGAGAAGTTAATTCTAATTTTGCGGTCATCTTCTCTGGTGATGCTAGTATCAACACGCCGACCAGATTGATCAGTTACATCGATATTGTCACTAACTTTAATAGCATCTGAAGGTCTAACTATTAAGTAAGACAGCGGTTGCATTCCTGTGTAGACACTAATTGTGTGAGTATTATCGTACCCACTTGTACTGCTAATTCGCGGAGCAGTGCTATTGTAAGATATGTCTTGTCGTTGAGCTTGAGCCGGAAGACAAGTAGCAGCGATCGCTAAACTCACGCTAGACAACAAAATTAATCTTTTCATTCCGAACCTCCAAATAATTGAATACAACAACAAACAGAAAATTACTACCTAACTTTAAGTTAAGTATCTTTTTTTGATGAGCAATAGTTAATGAGATTTACCAAGCAGAGAATGAATAAATTTTGTTTAATTAATTTTTAGATTAAAAATATTTAAACAAAATGACTTCTCGCTAAGGGGATATTACCTTTATCATTCTGAGGTTTGAACTGTAGGTAAAATACTTAGGGAATAAAGTTAGAGAAATTCTAGTTTAAATAATACTCTTAGAGGATGAAAAAATGTATTTTTATTTATATGTGGACTAGCAATAAGGTTAAGTATAAATATTGTAAACCTAAGTTTTTGACTGCACTTAATTAATGAGTTAGCTAAGGCTTGCACTTCCTCGAATCTCAGTGTTCGGAGGTAGAGCGTCTGCGCCAACGCATCATCCAATTCGGTGCATTACGGCTAATTTCTCATTTTTTCAAGGCTCAAATCTTTACTTAGCCGTCAAACACCCTACAGAATTTAACCAAGCAGAATATTTGATGAATGTGAGTCTCTATAAACAAAACCTGCTCTAATGGTTTATAGACAAAAATACCCTCCCAGTGATAGGGTTGTCAGTTGCTCAAGCTAAACACTGTAGTTATCTAGGTAGTTTTGCATGGTACTGGATATCTCTTCTTTGCCGTTGGCATTTCAATTTACTTCCCCAGGCCCGATTTTGGTGAAAATTGGCCCATTAACTATCCGCTGGTATGGCTTGTTGATTGCTACGGCGGTGTTAGTGGGTGTCAGCCTGTCTCAGTACTTGGCAAAACGCCGTAATGTTAATCCAGAGTTGCTGAGTGATTTGTCAATTTGGCTGGTAATTGGGGCAATTCCCGCAGCACGACTATATTATGTTTTGTTTGAATGGGCTGAATACGTCAAGCGTCCAGAAAAAATTATCGCTATTTGGGAAGGTGGTATTGCTATTCATGGCGCAATTATCGGTGGAACAATAGCCGCTTTAACTTTTGCCAAACTCAAACGGGTTTCTTTTTGGCAATTAGCAGATTTAGTTGCACCTTCCCTGATTTTAGGACAGGCGATCGGGCGATGGGGCAATTTCTTTAACTCGGAAGCTTTTGGTAGTCCGACTAATTTACCTTGGAGATTATATATTCCCCCAGAACGCCGCCCTTCTGGATTAGAAAGTTTTGAATATTTCCATCCCACCTTTTTGTATGAATCACTGTGGGACTTAATGGTGTTTGCCTTGCTGTTAAATTTATTTTTGCGAGGTGTGTCTGGTAAGCTACGCCTAAAAGCAGGCACTTTAATTATGGTTTACTTAACAGCCTACAGCACAGGTCGCTTTTGGATTGAAGGTTTACGCACTGATAGTTTAATGCTGGGGCCGCTGAGAATAGCCCAAGTCGTAAGTTTAACAGGCATTCTCGCTGGTTTAGCTGGTTTAGCTTGGTTGTATTATCGTAAACGCCCTTTACCTGATGTGGTTGCAACTGAATAAGTAAAAAGTAAAAAGTAAAAAGGTAAAAATTTTGAATTTTGCTTTTTGCCTTTTGGCTTCTTGATTGACCAAAAATAAAAAATGCCCCAGATTTGATTCTAGGGCTTAACCAGGGTGCATCTACCATTCCACTCTTCTATAGTTAGAGGGTTAATCCGGAAGGATACTGAGAAAATGCCAAAAAATTTTTTGGAGAATTTTTTCGTTACGGGTAAATACGGAGAAATAATATAAGTTTTTTGTATGGAAACTCAGCTAAATTCTGTAAAAGCAACCGTTTATATTGTGGGTGCTGGGCCTGGAGACCCTGATTTATTAACTGTTAAAGCGCAAAAACTCCTCTCTAGGGCGGATGTAATTTTATTTGCTGATGCTTTAGTTCCTGAACAAATCTTAAATCTGTGCCGACCGGATGCGGAAATTATTCCGACTGCGGATAAGACTTTAGAAGAGATTGTAGCGTTGATGGTGGAACGAGTGCGATCGCAACAAAAATCTCTGGTTCGTCTCCACTCTGGCGACCCCAGTCTCTACAGTGCGGTTCACGAACAAATGCAAATGCTGGCTGAGGCTGAAATTCCTTTTGAAGTCGTCCCAGGAATTAGCGCTTTTCAAGCAGCCGCAGCCAAACTCAAGGTAGAATTAACAGTCCCCGATTTAGTTCAAACTATCATCCTCACTCGCATCAGCGGGCGTACCGAAGTCCCAACTACAGAAGAATTAGCCAGCCTCGCCGCCCATCAAGCGAGTTTGTGCTTGTATTTAAGTGCGCGTCATGTCGAAAACGCCCAAGCTAAATTACTCGAACATTACCCAGATGAAACCCCAGTGGCGATTTGCTTTCGTCTATGCTGGCCTGATGAAAAAATCAGGGTTGTTCCCCTCACCCGAATGGCGGAATGCACTCATCAAGAAAATCTTATTCGCACCACACTTTATATAATTAGTCCGGCACTGAAAGCAGCAAATGGGCGATCGCACTTATATAATCCTGAATATCATCATTTATTTCGGACTTAATTATTTATCACTTTCCCCATCTTTGCGTTCTCTGCGCCTCTGGGGTTAGATAAACTGAACAATGTAAATAAAATCAAACAGTCTAATTCGGTACTATGCCATTAATTAAAGTACAAACTTCTGTATCTGCACCTGCAAAACCTGAAGTTGAGACAATGCTGAAGAGTTTGTCAGGAAAGTTAGCCAAACATTTAGGTAAACCCGAATCTTATGTGATGACAGCCTTTGAGGCCGATATCCCCATGACTTTTGGAGGAACCACAGACCCTGTTTGTTACATCGAAATTAAAAGTATTGGGATGATGAAGCCTAACCAAACTGAAGCAATGAGTCAAGATTTTTGTCGGCAGATTAATCAAGCTTTAGGTATACCACAAAATCGAATTTATATTGAATTTGCTGATGCTACAGGTGCAATGTGGGGCTGGAATAGCACAACATTTGGTTAGTTTGACATAGCTTTATTTCAATACGGATTTAAGATTACTGACACCTACGGGAATACTACTTATAATGTATCTCCTGTGGTGTTTCTAAGATGAATACTTTTATCTTTGCTGCTATTCCTGGGTATGAAATTCTGGAAAAAATTCCTGACTGTCCCAGAACAAGAGTTTATCGTAATCAACAAAAGCAAACCAAACTCCAGTTGTTATCAAAATTATGCTATAAACTTGATCAAATTTCTTTATTTCTAGAACATAACCGCCAAGCATGAGGCGGTAAATTATGATGTTGGCGAAATTGACGCGAGAAATGACAAACGTGTTGATAGCCTAATAGTTTGGCAATTTGCTCAACGGTCTCATCAGTATTTTGTAGTAGAGAACGAGCTTCCACCATCCGCCGTTTCACAATCCAGTTATTGACAGTTTCGCCTGTTTGTTTGGCTACTCGATTAGTTAAATATGCAGGTGAATAACCAACCGCCTCAGCCACATCACACAGTGTAATTCCTTGGCGAAAATAAGCTTCAATAAAGTCAAAAACCTCTTTTAATTGTGGTACAGAAGGAAAAATTGACTGAGGATTATACGAGTCTGGGGAATTTTCTTCTATTGATGTTGAAGTTGTTTCTTGTATATCTTTGCATAAGTTTTTCAATGAGGCTTGCTTTTGAAGACGAATTGCGATCGCTCTCAGCAATTCATCTAGTGTCGAAGGTTTGGTAATATAATCATCTGCACCTAATTCCATACCTTTGCGAATATCTGACCTACTGTCACTACCAGACAGAAAAATGAAAGGAATCATTGCTGTTGAAGGATTTTGGTTAAGCGCACTGATAACGCTGTAACCATCCATATAGGGCATCATAATATCGCAAACTACCAAATCAGGTAGATTTTCTTGCGCTTTTTGAATACCCACCATCCCATTTTCAGCACCTATCGCATCAAAACCTTCTAGCTTCAGACCCTTTAAATAAAGAGTGCGGGTTACACTATCATCTTCAATAACGAGAATTGTTTTTGATGATTTTGCCATCATTGTTCTGTTAGTAAAATTGTTGACAGTAAGTATTTCGTCACTTCTTTGCTGAGTCTCTAACAGGGACACAATTAATTACTCCTAAGTTCTTTTGTAGTTCCAAGTTATGAATTTTGAGTTGCAAGAATCAACACTCATAACTCTGAACTATGATAATTTTGTCTCTTAAATGGCAGCATGACTTTAAAGGTAGTACCTAAGCCAACTTCACTTTCTACAGTGATTTCACCACCATGTAAATCTACTAAACTTTTAACAATTGCTAACCCTAATCCAGTACCAGGAATACTATCAATATTGCTACCACGGTAAAACGGTTCTAGTACCCGTTCTTGCTCTACCAATGGGATACCTATCCCTTGATCTATTACTTGGAATATTATTTTTTCTCTATTACGAGAAAGTGTCAAATTAATTATACTCCCAATTGGAGAATATTTAATGGCATTATCTAGCAAATTCTTGAGAATTGCCTCTAATATTTTTTTATCCATATAAACTTGCAGATGTCTATTTTGACAGGTGAAATTTATTGTATTCGACAGATTACTCATCTGCATTTGTGCTACTAAATTATTGCATAATTTAACTAATTCTAGTGATTCTGGTTCAAATTTTAGTTTTGTTGCTTCTGCTTTAGCATAGAACAAAATCTCATCTAACATCTGGCTCAGTTGCTCGATAGAAAGTTGAATTTGTTCGAGTAGAGGTTGAATTGTTTGTGCTGTTTGTTGATCAACATATCGCTTGAGCAAGTTATTAGAAAATGAAACAACATTCAATGGATTGCGGAGTTGGTGGCAAACCATAGACAGAAAACGCGCTCTCAAATCACTCAGTTGTTTTGCTTGTTCTAAAGCCTTATTAAGTTCCGATTCTGCATTTTTATAATCAGTAATATCAATCCCAGCAATCATTTCAACTTCTTGACCTTGAAAATCAAGTTTTCCATCAAGTCTGGCTATTGCACAAGCCAGCCAGCGTTCTGTACCGTTTTTGGTGAGGATACTTATCTCTTGGTATTCAAAGTTATTCACCTCTCTTGATTTAACTAACTGTCTGTGTTTTTTACTTTTGATTATTTGGCGAATATCAAAACCATTTAATAGCTCTGATTTGGTGTAGCCTGTTAATATTTCTACTGCTGGATTAACATAACAAATTCGTGTACCTTGAATCAAAAAAGTACTTGCATCTGTTATTTCTGCTAAAGTCCGAAATCTAGCTTCGTTTATCCGTAATGCTGCTTCAGCTTGTTTCGATTCAGTAATATCCCAAACACTCCACACTCTACCAGTAATTTTTCCTTCTAACCAATGAGGTTGAGAATAGTTAGCAAATATTTTGCCATCCTTTAATTCAATAACATCGTAGCTTTCAATATCTGATTGGCTAGAAATTTCCCAAATCAGTCGATTAAAAGTTTCTGGATGTTTAATTTTATTTTCAAAAAAAGCTTTGCATTGAGGACATCGCTTAGAGCGAAATAAAGATTTTGGAATTTGCCACATATCCAAAAACTTTTGATTAACGCTGATGATATCTCCTTCAAAGTTAATTGTCACAATGCCGATCGCAGTAGCTTCGAGTGTGGAATTCAGTAAAGAGAGAGATGTTTCTAATTTCCTCTCTCTTTGCTTGAGTTCAAAAATTTTTTGTTGTAAGTTTTCGTTAGCATCTCTTAATTCATTAATCCATTTTTGCACACTTAATTCTATTACTTCATGACTTTTATCTCGTACAAAAGCACAACTAAATTTTCTGCCTTGTTCTTCTAAAAAACTGATCGATATTTCTACTAAAAATATCCGCCCTCCCTTAGCTCGGTAACGAGTTTTTAAGGTAACAGTATTCTGGAGCTTTTTTTCTGACCAATTATGTAGAGAAAAATCTAAATCTATATCCTGCAAAGTCATTGATAGCAACTCTTGACGGGAATATTCAGTCATTTTACAAGTTGCATCATTGACATAAATAAATTGCCAGTTTGACCCTAAACAGAATGCCGCATCTACAGAATTATTAATAAGAAAGTGAGCAAGCTTAAACTCTAATTCTGACTGTAGCGCCATTGTAATTTATTACTCCTAATAATATTAATGTTGTGCATTTATGAAGGTTCCTTATGTTTTTTAAAGAGAAGCACAAACTATAATGCTTTACTTTTGATTTGAATAACCAAGACCTGACTGCGAGTTTTAGCAACCAGGTGTTTCTGTTCTAGGTTAATGTTGCGGTCATGGAGATTTCTAGATGTTTGATGCTGTTAACTTTGTCACCCTTGAGTTTGTGCGACTTGGTTTTATTGGTATCAAAAACTCTCAGTAGCTTTGGCTTAGTCAAAAATTGCTGATGCAGCCTGGAAGGCGGTTGAGCTTCCACAGGCTAATTTTTACTCATTAATGAATCCTCTTAATTTTTCTTAACTCATTCCTTCAGGAATCTAATATAGAAAAATCTAGTTTATCATCCGTCAAAAGGAATACATTGTTTTTTGGGCTTAGAGTAAGTGTTCATGCGTCATCTTCCATAAGGGGTAACTTTAATTGATAAGTCGAGTAAAGTTACTTAGTTGTAGATAATGCAAATAGTTTTGCATAAACACTTGAATCTGACTCAAGAATTTGAGCGTTTAACTGCCTGTACTTTAGAACCTAATATTAAGTTATTTAAAGTTAATTTGATACAAATTGCTGATTAACACAAGATTTAAGGCAATATACTGAAGTAAATAGCGAAACAATTAATGTAGCCAATATCACGATTGCGAAAAAATTGGTAACGGCATCAAAAAATTGTTCATTGTAAACAGGTATTAATTTCCCTTACTCTGGTTTTCATAAGTACTGCTTTAATTTTCTTCACTTTTTCAAGAGTTTTTTAATGGGCTGAAAAGCCGCACAAACATCTACTGTCAAACCAGCCCGGTCATATCTGTAAAATAAGCAACAAATTTTTGAGTATTATATATCACCAATTTGTCAAGTGTATACTCAAGAGCTTGTGCAAGTATCGGGAATTAAGTGAAAGCAATGAGCCAAAATTATACTGATTCTAATTCTCAACTAGTTACTACGGATTTGTACCAAGAACTGCCTACAAACGGTACACATTATGCAGAATCTCTGCCTCAAGATGCCCACAAGCTTGAGCATTTAGAGCCTCAAAAAGTAATTCCAACTTTGTTAGCCAACGATCGCCACCCTCATCTGACAGTCGCGGAAGCGATCGCTCAAATGCTAGTAAACATGGGTATATGTAGTGCTTTCGGCATTGCTGGCGGTGCAATGGCCAGTTTGTGGAATGCTTTATCAAACAGCCAAATGCAAGTGCTGAACTTTCGCCATGAAGCAGGGGCGGCGTTTGCTGCGGTGGAAGCTTATTTTGCCAGCGATCGCCCCACGGTAGTCTTTACCACCGCTGGGCCGGGAATTACCAACGCTCTCACTGGGTTATTTGCTGCCCGTGGTGAAGGTGCAAAGGTGATTCTGTTATCGGCTTGCACCTCCGCACCCCAACGTGGACGCTGGGCAATTCAAGAAACCAGTAGCTACACCTTGCCTAGTGGCGGAATTTTCACATCAGGTGCATTGTTCAACTATGCGATTACCGTTGAGTCTGCTGCCCAACTGCCACAAATTTTTCGTAAACTGGCACTGGGTTTAGCTCAACCAGGGGGATTTGTCGCCCACATCAGTATCCCGACAGCGGTGCAAACCAGTCTAGTTGAAAGCATTTCCTGGCCACACCTAGATGTTGATGCTTACCGCATCACTGCTCAAACAGAAAAAGTCGCTAAATCAGCGGAATTATTATTCTCTGAACCCTTTGCTATTTGGGTTGGGTTTGGAGCGCGGGATGCTGCTGATGAAATCTACGCCTTAGCGGAAAGAACGGGGGCTGCGGTGATGTGTTCCCCCCGTGGTAAAGGCATTTTCCCCGAAGATCATCCGCAGTTTGTTGGTGTTACAGGTTTGGGTGGTGATGCTTCCGTCATTACCTATATGGAAAAATATCCGCCTGCACGTACCCTCGTACTGGGAACCCGTTTAGGTGAACCGACTTCTTTCTGGAGTCCCACAATGGTTCCGAAAAAAGGCTTTGTCCATGTCGATATAGATCCAGAAGTTCCTGGTGTGGCTTACCCCCACGCTGATACTTTCTCGAGGCTTTGTTGCATGAAAGAAAAAAAAGACACACCAATCTGGTACTAGAACAGAAGTTAGTTGTCTACTTTGTAACTGTCTGGCTTGCCCAACTGGATCATGCGGTTAAGGGCGGCACACTGTAGAAATAGCTCGACAGCTTGATTGTTAAAAAAGCGTCGTCGTAACTTACCACCAAAAATGGTTTTGAGTCGAAATATAGCTGTCTCGGATAATGAACGGCGATGATATCCACTCTCTTGTTTCCATTGCTTGCGCCCAACTTGATTCACTCGTCGCAGATTTTCATCTCTGGGATGGAAGTGTGTTTCATTGTTGGTGTGTTGTTGGATTTTGGCGTTGCTACGCGGTGGAATTATGGCTTTGGCCCCGTGTTGTGAAATGGTGTCGTAACAACCTTTTGTATCATAGCCACCATCACCAGATACTTGTTCTATCGGTTGCTCAATCTGCTCCAATATGTCAGGCAGTACCTCGCAATCAGCCATATCATTAGTAGTCACCACCGCACCCAGAATTTCGCCGCTTTCACAGTCAACGCCTAGATGCAACTTCCGCCACGTCCGTCGTTTTCCTACTCCATGTGTGCGGACTTTCCACTCACCTTCACCATAGACTTTTACACCAGTTGAATCCACTACCACATGAACAGCTTTGTCTTTTGGGATAACTGGTAGTTCCACAGACAACTTGCTCAAACGACGAGACAGCGTGGAATGGTCTGGTACTTCTAGCTCAATTCCCATGAGCGTGAACAGCGATTCTAAAAACCCCTCTGCTTGTCGCCCTGGTAAATGAAACACCGATTGGATTGTTCCCATAGTGGCGATTGCCACATCACTGTAATGATTCGATGCCCCCTTTTTCCCGGTTTTTTGCTGATTGCGCCACTGCTCGATGATTTCTTCGTTCACCCAAAAAGTTATACTGCCTCGTTGCTTGAGGGCAGCATCATAAGCGTTCCAATTCTTAACTTTGTACTGGGCTTTCGTCTTCATATGCAGGGTTAGGCGGCTCGAAAACATCGGCTATAAGTAAATTTACCATTTTGCCTATTCACGCAACAACGCCCTTTCTCGATTCAATCTGATATCCAAGCTTATTTACAGGAACTTTTGGAGCATTTACCAGAAATTCCTTTTGCAACTGAGTTGTTACCTAACCCCCAACCTGAACTTATCGCAGCCGCCCCAGACTCTCCAGTGCGGCCAGAAGTATTGATGGCAGCTATTCAAAAAATAGTTGTAGAAGGTAGCGATGCGGTAGTTTTGGCGGAGTGTGGTAACTCGTTTACTTGGTCAACTCATTGTCTGCGCTTCACCGAACCCAATCGTTACCGAGTCAGCACCGGAGTTGGGGCGATGGGACACGCTGCGACAGGCGTAGTTGGTGCAGCCCAAGCGAGAAAAGGTAAAGCCGTTGCCATTGTGGGTGATGGAGCAATGCTGATGAATAACGAAATCAGCACCGCCGTCAAATATAAAATCCCTGCGGTTTGGATTGTCCTGAATGATGCCCGATACAATATGTGCCATCAAGGCATGAAAATATTGGGTTTAAAAGGTGCAGATGCAGAGATTCCTGCCACTAATTTTGCGATGATTGCCCGTGGTATGGGTGCAGAAGGAGTCGGAGTCACCAAAGAGTCTGACTTAGAAGCAGCATTACAACAAGCGATCGCATCTGAAGTTCCCTTTGTCGTTGATGTTGTGATTGACCCTGACCGACCCGCACCTTCTGGCGGACGCAACAAGAGTTTAGCAGCCCAAGGTGTCAAAGCAAATGGCTCAAATATTGTGAAAACTCCAGCCAAGCAAGTTTCCTTTCCCTTGGTTTAACTTTCTGGCTGGAGTATTTTAGGTATTTGGCGATCGCTGACAAAAAAACCAACTTTTTTGTCAACAATTACACCATAAACATTAATTTTTACCTGTCATACATATTACCAAAGTGGCAAAATTAGCTAGAAAATTTTAATATTTTTTCACATTTCTCCTTTCCCATTTAGCTAATTTTGCCGCATTCTTTCGCCCCAATCGTGTTTCCTAATTTGCTTACTAACTTGCTCTAATCAACTCACAATCAAGAATAGGAGACCACACATGCAGCTATTTGAAACTGTTCGAGAAATGGGTCATGAGCAAATCCTTTACTGTCATGGAAAAAATCCTGATATCAGAGCAATTATTGCCATCCATGACACTAGCTTAGGGCCAGCAATGGGAGCCACCAGACTTTATCCTTACATCAATGAAGAAGCTGCTTTAAAAGATGCTTTGCGTCTTAGTCGGGGTATGACTTATAAAGCAGCTTGCGCCAACATTCCCGCAGGTGGAGGCAAAGCAGTTATTATTGCTAATCCTACAGATAAAACTGACGAAATGTTGAGAGCTTATGGACGGTTTGTTGAAAGCCTTAAAGGACGTTTTATCACAGGTCAAGATGTCAACATTACACCCCAAGATGTTCGCACAATTCAACAAGAAACTAATCATGTAGTTGGTGTAGAAGAAAAATCAGGCGGCCCCGCACCAATTACTGCTTTAGGAGTATTTTTAGGTATTAAATCTGCTGTAGAATTTCGTTGGCAGACCCAAAGACTTGAAGGTATGAGAGTTGCTGTTCAAGGCTTAGGAAATGTTGGCAAACATCTTTGTCAGCACTTATATGAAAATGGCGTACAACTTTTTGTTAGTGATATCAACCCAGAAAAAACAGTAGAAATAAAAAACTTATTTGGTGCTACTGTGGTAGAACCAGAAGAAATTTATGGTTTAGATGTAGATATATTTTCTCCTTGTGCAATGGGAGGAATTATTAATAGTCAAACGATTCCCCAAATCCAAGCAAAAATTATTGCGGGTGCGGCTAATAATCAATTAGAAAATGAGCGTCTTCACGGTCAAAGACTAATAGAGAAAGGCATTCTCTACAGTCCTGATTATGTCATTAATGCTGGTGGCATTATCAATGTTTATAACGAGATGATTGGCTATGACGAAGATAAAGCTTTCAAGCAAGTCAATAATATTTACGATACATTGCTGAAGATTTTTGGCATTGCTTATCAGCAAGGCATCACTACTAACGATGCTTCTAAAAGATTGGCAGAAGAACGCATTTTGCAAGCTAGAGCCATAAAAAATCAACAACTTGCTGCTTAACATTGAGCAATTAACTATTAATTAGAGGAATTATCAGTGGAAAGAAATACCTTTGCAACATCAGCTTATATAGCTACTTCACCAGAAAGCGCCTTTGAATATCTTTGTAGTTTAAAAAACTTAGATGAATGGACGCTTTATAGCCGGATGCAAGAGCAAATTGACGAAGATACTTGGCTGGGAACTGCATCTGGCTATCAAAAAAACCTCTACTATCACGTTAAAAAGCTAGAAAATTCCCTATTTTATGGCATTGAGTGGCATTGCGGACTGGAGTACAATCAATACTTCCAAGTTTATCCTGTACTACTTTTTCCCCCCGATTATATAGAGCCTGGAACAGACGAAGAAGGCGTGTATTTTCATTGGTTGAGCTTTGTTGACCCCAAACGCCAAACACCAATGATTATGCAGGGTATTCATACTGTCCACACTTCAGAGTGTCGTTCTCTCAAAGCTAATTTAGAGCGCCAACTTGGCCGGAAAACAGCAGCTAAAGGACGCTACTTTATTGATACAGATACTATCTATGTTGATGCTCCAGTAGAAATTGCCGTTGATTATTTAAAAGATGTCAAAAATATCAACGAATGGGCGCATTTAGTCCGCCCCATTGGTGAAGTGAATGGCTCATTAGGCGACTTTTTGGATGAATATAACCAGAAAGTGCAAATCTCTGTACGTGTTCATAGCTTAAGCAAATACTACTTGCTAGAACAAGAATATTTTTATCCAGAATACAACTACTATCAGCGTTCTGTAGCTCTGCTCATCCCCACGGCTTACGCGTTTAACGACCCTGATGCTTCTGGGCTAATTTTGCATCGTATTACTTTCTGGAAAGTTGGAGAACAACTAGCTCATGGCAAACTCCAGATAGAAGACTTCGGTGCAGAAAGTATGAACATTAAACGCCTCTTAGAAGGCAAAGCTGGCAACTTCAAATCTTTTGACAGAGGTATGAGTTATGTACCAGTAGCCAAAGAGCCAGAATTAGTTGCTAACAGTCGTTAAGTCACTTCTGATCAAACACTCCGCGTACCTCCGCGTTTACCTCCTTATTCCTCTGCGTCGAAAAAATGCAACACATCAAATTCCCACAACTACCCATTACTATTCTCGCCTTCTGTGTTGCGGCTGTTGCCGGAATGAAAACATCTGAGGCAGCCTCTTTTTCTGTGATTGCAGATGGTCTGAATAATACTAGAGGTTTGAGTTTTGGCAGTGATGGCAGTTTGTATGTCACAGAGGCCGGAACTGGAGGAAACGGAGCTTGTGTGCCACCTGTGAGTGGCCAAGGCGGTGCTTTATGCTACGGCACAAGTGGTAGAGTTCTCAAAATTGAGAATGGCCAGGCCAAACCTATACTTACAGGCTTACCTTCCATAGCCTTAGCCGATGGTTCAGGAGCAGGCGGAGTGCGGGACATCCAATTTGATAGCACAGGTAAACCCTATATTTTAGTAGGATATGGCGCTGATCCAAGCTTCCGCGATCGCAATCTGGGCAACACTGTACTGGGAAAAATCATTACCCCGGATTTTCAACGTAATTCCTGGACAACTGTTGCTGATTTAGCTAACTATGAACTCGTCAATAACCCCGATAGAGGCGATATTAATAGCAATCCTTTAGGTTTTTTCATCGATGGCGATCGCATAGTTACCGTTGATGCAGGTGCTAACGATTTACTCAGTGTCAAGACTGATGGTAGTAACTTACAAGCACTCACAGTATTTCCCCAAGATATATTCACCAACCCAGTTTTTCCACCCACAGGCACACCATCTAACGAACCAGGTCAAGTACCCACTCCCACAGAACCACCACCAGGACAAATTGCTATTCAAGCAGTACCTTCAAGTGTCGTCAAAGGTCTTGATGGTGCTTACTACGTCAGCCAATTCACTGGGTTTCCCTTTCCTGAAGGTGGAGCCAAAATCTATCGAGTGGGTACTGATGGTAAAACCACAGTTTATGCAGATGGCTTTACTCAAATCACAGACTTAGAGTTTGATACTGCGGGTAATTTGTATGCCTTGCAGTATGCCAATCAGTCAGCATGGAAAGGTAATTTTGCTGGTTCTCTCATCAAAATTGCTGCTGATGGCACTCGCACAACGATTCTCAGTGGCAAAGGTTTGGAGTCACCCAATGGTTTAACTATTGGCTCTGATGGTGCATTTTACATCAGTAACCAAAGCGATCGCCCCGGACAAGGACAAATCATCAGAGTTGAGAATCCCCAATCTATTCCTGAACCAACTTCTGTTTTTAGCTTATTAACGTTTAGCGTTCTGGGCATTAGTTGGTTACGGAAGCGCAAACCCAGTAGTAGTAACTCCCTGGAATGACCACAAATTTTCCAACTTTACTAATACACAACTTACAACAAATGAAACTCAAACATCTAACTATTACACTTGTTACTCTTGGTATTACCATCGTTGCTGGCACAAAAGCAGCCGAAGCAGCTAGTTTCAAAGTTATAGCTGACGGTCTAAATAACCCCCGAAATTTAGACTTTGATCGTGAAGGCAATCTTTATGTAACTGAAAGCGGTTTTGGCGGTAATGGCCAAGACGGAAGATGTATCCCATCTCCAAGCGCCGCATACATTCCTTTGTGTGCTGGTCAAAATGGTTCCTTAGTTAAAATTGCCAAAGACGGCACTAGAACAAATATCATCTCTGGTCTAACTTCTATTGCATTATCACCTTCTGGAGAACAAGCCGCAGGCCCCGCAGATTTCAAATTTGATTCTAGAGGTAACGCTTATCTATTGACAGGTCTGGCGGGTGATCCGAATAAACGGGACACCGTATTAAGGTCGCCTGACCTTGGCAAATTATATAAAGTAGACTTAAACACTGGTGGACTCACCACTCTTGCCGATTTTGCCGCCTACGAAGCCAGTAATAATCCTGATGGTACAGATTTAATTTCTAACCCCTATGCTTTTGCTATTAAGGGTAATAATGCTTTTGTTGTTGATGGCGGTGGAAATACCCTCTATTCTGTAGGACTTGATGGCAGTGGAATTCAGAATGTAACTGCATTACCACCGAAACTCATATCACCAGATAGCCTGGAATTTCCTATGCTTCCTGGAGGCGCAGTAGACCCAACAGGAGGCGCACCATTACCACCAGGTTATACAAGTGGTTCTAACGGTTTACCAGTATCTAATCAATCCGTACCTACAGGAATTGCTGTTGCTCCTGATGGCAGTTTAACAATTAGCGAATATACATATTTCCCTTATCCTGAAGGCGAAGCTCGGCTATTTTCAGTTAATCCTGATAATTTAGAAATTCAAACTCTAGCTGATGGTTTTACGCAGTTAACTGGTGTTACCTACGACCCAGAAGGCAACTTATATGCCTTGCAACACATCAATGTTTCTGAATGGAAAGCCATTCAACAGGGCGGGATTATCACTGGTGATATTAGCGGTTCTGTCATCAAAATAGGCACTGATGGGACTCGCTCAACCATTTGGAGTGGTGATGGCTTAGAAGCAGCTTCTGGAATAACTTATGGCCCTGATGGTAATTTATATATTTCTAATCGCGCTAGGCTGGCAGGTTCAGGACAAGTTATTAGGATTAATCCTCGTTCAGAGCAAGTTCCCGAACCCGCTACTATCGCTGGGACACTGATAGCTGCGGCTTTTGGTAAAGCGGCAATGGCGAAAAAGCGTAAACGTGAAGCCTTAGCTGAAGCAGAAATGGTCTAATTCTTTAACTAACAGAATGGACTGCTGCCTCACTGCGAAAGTTGTTAAATGCACAGGTGGCAGCAGCCCAAATTTTAACTTTCCCAAACGGGGTCTGGGAACAACATTTATCTAGGAAAGAGTATACCTCATCAACCAGAACTGTAAAACTTATGGGATTAGTAAAACATTTGGCGATCGCCGTTGTCAGTACCGGATTTATGGTGTTGACAACCTCTGCTCAAGCTTTGTCTTTAAGCTTAAAATACGAACGTAGTATTGGTAGTCCTGGCTTTGCGCCTGGGCAGCTGTTTGTGCCTCAAGGCATTACCGTAGATAGCGCCGGAAATACCCTAGTTAGTAACGGTCGCGGTCTTAACCCAGATGGTAGTTTTAACCCAAATATCGGTAACAAAGTCGAAGTATTCAACCCTCAAGGCGAGTACATTGGCGCAATTGGTAGAGGTGGTACAGGGCCAGGAGAATTCGACGAACCATCAGCGTTAGAAATATCTCCCCAAACTGGGAACCTGTATGTAGGGGATGTTTTTAACAACCGTGTTAATGTCTACGATCCTCAAGGTAACTTTATCAATTCCTTTGGTTCATTTGGCGGCCTCATCCCTGGTAGAGCTTTCTTTGGCCCTTCTGGTGTGACATTTGACCAACAAGGTAATGTGTATATAGGTGATTTTAGCGGCGATAAAATTAATAAATACACGCCTGATGGTCAACTACTTGCTTCCATTGGTACTTCTGGTACTGCACCTGGGCAGTTTCAAGGGCCAGCAGGTGTCAGAATTTCTCCAGTGAGTGGGAATTTCTATGTGAGTGACCAGTTTAACAACCGAGTTCAGGTACTCAATCCCGCAGGCGACCCCATTTTAACATTTGGCACACAAGGCACAGGGCTAGGACAGTTTAATCAGCCAATTGGTATTGAAGTAGACGAGTTTGAGAATATCTATGTAGCTGATTCTATCAACAGCCGCGTCCAGGTATTTGATAAAAACGGTAACTTCTTAACTGCATTTGGTGAACCAGCCCTTGATGCGTCTGGCGGAATTGTACCGCCTCCTCAATTGGGAGAACCACCTTTTGGCGACCCTCTCGATTTAACACCCGGTAGATTTAACTGGACAGGTGGCACAGCCTATAAAGATGGCAAACTCTATGTCGGCGACTTCTTCCAAGGTCGTGTGCAAGTGTTAAAAGTTGAAGGTAGAAACGAAGTACCAGAGCCAAGCTCAATGTTAGGTATAGGAATATTTGGCATGGGGATTGCTGCTGCTAAATGGCGGAAAAATAGACAACAAAAATCAGCCATCAGTTAAAAAGGTTCTATTTGAAAATCGGGAGTTAGGATTTGGGAATAAAGCTATTAATTTCCCATTCCTAATCCCTAATATTTAGGTGTATATTATGTCTGCTGTAATTGATTACAAAATAACTAATATTAATGAATTATTACATCACTGGGTAACACAACAAGTTACTCAAGAAGCTGTTATTTGGCTAAATGAAACTACAGAGAAAATAAATAGCGGTGCTAATACGCGAGTATTTTTTAGTGCTTTTAGTAGAGTGCCTCGTTATACAGGCAAACATCAACTGAAATTAACCTCTCAAGATTTAAATCATGCTTCAGCAATAAGAACAGGCTGGTTTCCTAGCCATTGGAGTGTTGATCAAACGGCGCGTATACTACTAGTATTAACTCTGGCACAAGCTGATTCTGAGAATTATTTATCTGCTTTAGAACAAGTATTTATAACTGCTGATGTTGGGGAGCTGGTAACACTTTATCAAGCCTTACCTTTATTACCTTATGCAGAAAAATTACAAAAGCGGGCGGCGGAAGGAATTCGCAGCAATATGACCGCAGTATTTAATGCTGTGGCTTTATGTAATCCTTATCCAGCCGAATATTTTGATAATTTGGCATGGAATCAGATGGTGTTGAAAGCGTTATTTGTGGGTAGTTCTTTGCAGTTAATTCAAGGTTTGGATTTACGTGCTAATGCTGAATTGGCAAGGATGTTAATTGATTATGCTGACGAACGTCGGAGTGCTAACCGATCAGTTTCGGCAGAAATTTGGCCGTTAGTTGAAAAATTTATTGATTTAGAAGATTTGCAAAATCAGATGCCTACTAAGTTTTCACAAAAATATCTATGAATATTAGTAATATGATGTTTATCGACCCCCATATTCACATGAGTTCGCGCACAACTGATGATTATCAGCAGATGCGGAAATCGGGAATTGTGGCAGTAATTGAACCAGCTTTCTGGTTGGGACAACCGCGGACTAATGTTGGTTCATTTCAAGATTATTTCAGCAGCTTAGTTGGTTGGGAAAGATTTCGGGCTTCACAGTTTGGGATTAAACATTACTGCACAATTGGCTTGAACTCTAAAGAAGCTAACAACGAAGCTTTAGCAGAACAAGTCATGGAATTATTACCGCTTTATGCTTGCAAAGAAGGTGTAGTTGCCATTGGCGAAATTGGTTATGACGATATAACACCCGCCGAAGACAAATATTTTCGCCTCCAGCTAGAACTTGCCAAAGAACTAGATATGTTGGTGATGATTCATACACCCCACCGTGATAAAAAGGCAGGGACAAGCCGCAGTATGGATGTCTGCATTGAACACGGCTTAAAACCATCCCAGGTAATTGTTGATCATAACAACGAAGAAACAGTAGCGGAAGTTTTAGACAGAGGCTTTTGGGCAGCATTCACAATTTACCCTCATACCAAAATGGGGAATGCCCGGATGGTGGAAGTTGTCAGGCAATATGGGAGCAATAACATCATTGTTGATAGCAGTGCTGATTGGGGAGTAAGCGACCCTCTAGCTGTTCCTAAAACTGCTTTACTCATGCTAGAACGAGGGATTCCCGCCGCAGATGTGGAGAAAGTCTGTTATCAAAATGCCCTTGCTGCTTACAGCCAAAGCGGTCAAATGCAGGAATCTGACTGGCTAAACCTTTCACCCATCGACCAACGACAAACATTCAGCGATAATTCCGTCCTCCGAGGGCAAGAACCACTGGTAGAGTCGCGCCAGGAATACGCACTGATTGAATAAACCTCTCTGCGCCTTTGAACAAGTCAAAATATGAACACCGCCACCTTTCAATCTCAACGCTTCTGGGCATATCTGCAATTACTCCGACCTGCCAATATTATCACCGCCTGGGCAGATATTATGGCTGGTTTTGCGGCTTCTGGGTATTTTGCCGAAGCAAATCTCTCACCACTGCTATGGTTAATTTTAGCGACCACGGGCTTGTATGGCGGCGGTATTGTATTTAATGATGTGTTTGATGCCGAATTAGATGCCGAAGAGCGTCCAGAAAGGCCAATCCCCAGTAATAGAGCTTCGCGTACAGGTGCAACTTTATTAGGAAGCGTGTTGTTGACTGTGGGTTTAGGGGCGGCGACGCAGGTTTCCTGGTTGAGTGGGATAGTGGCGATCGCGATCGCCACTGCTGCCTTATTATATGATGCGATCGCCAAGCATCACTCAATTCTTGGCCCTATAAATATGGGGTTTTGCCGAGGCGGTAACTTATTACTAGGGGTGAGTGTCGTCCCAGCAGTCTTAGGAAATTACTGGTTTTTAGCTTTAATTCCCATAGTTTACATTGCTGCAATTACTGCCCTCAGCCGGGGTGAAGTACATGGTGCAAAACACAGCACAGGCATCATAGCACTATTGCTAATAGTTGCAGTTCTTGTTGGGCTTCTGGGATTAGGATGGCTTACAGACTATCAAATTATCACCGCATTCCCATTCTTAATATTATTAGGTATTCGAGTACTATTGCCTTTTATTCAAGTCGTACGCCAACCGACTCCAGAACAAATTCGGGTTGCAGTAAAAGCTGGTGTGTTGTCATTAATTATTTTAGATACAACTTTGGCGGCTGGTTTTGCAGGCTTATCCTACGGTTTATTAGTTTTGAGTTTACTACCTATTTCCATGATATTAGCCAAAATATTTGCTGTGACTTAACACAATCAGTCTCAATGTATGAATTTTTGAAAATTGGAGACTAACAAATGGTTTTGCAATCCTCATTCAACCCAAGGTTAGCATCAATCAAAGATGTCAAAGCTAAACAAATTACTATCATTGGTGGACGTGGTAGGATGGGCAAGTTATTTCGAGAACAACTTTTGTCCGTAGGCCATAAAGTAAATGTTCTTGAACAAGAAGATTGGGATGATGCAGACAAACTGCTCAATAATGCAGATTTAGTATTAATAAGTGTGCCGATAAAATATACAGTTGATATTATTGGGCGTGCGGCTAAATACTTATCGCCTAATACAGCTTTGTGTGACATCACAAGTATTAAAACTCAGCCAACAGAAGCAATGCTGAAACACCATACTGGCCCTGTAATGGGATTACACCCCATGTTTGGGCCAAGTGTCAAATCTTTTTGGGAACAAAAAATAGTAGTCTGTCCTGGGCGTAATCATGAATCATTTCAATGGTTGTTAGATTTTTTGCAAAATCAAGGCACAGAATTAATTACTTATAGCCCAGAAGAACACGATCGTATGATGGTATATATTCAAGCAACACAGCATTTTTGTAGACTTAGCCTTGGCATTTTTTTAGCTCAGTCTAACATTGACTTAGAGCAGAGCTTATCAATTTCATCTCCTAGCTTTTGTCAAGAAATTGAAATTTTACAACGGTTATTTTGCCAAAATCCTAATCTGTGTGTTGATATTATGTTAGCCACTGATGAAAGATGCCAAGCGATTAATTCTTTAGCGAATACTTATAGCCGATTGGCGAAATTGGTAGAGCAAAAGGATAGAGAAGGTTTAATTCGAGAGTTTGAAAAGACTCAAAAATTTTTTAAACAATAAATTAATTAAAATTACAAGAAACTATGTTAGTTAATGTTGAACAAGAAACTAAATTATTTGGACAATCTATTCGACAAAATATTAGAGTAACTTTTAACTATGAAGTTCACTTTACTCATAATATTTTCAATTTAAAAAATCCTACATTAGCACAGGCGATCGCATCTGATGGTGAAAAGAAATCCAAGAAAATTGTAGCGTTAGTAGATGCCGGATTATTAGAGTTTTGGCCAGATTTATTATCGCAAATCACTAACTATGCAAATTTTTATGCAGAGGTGATCACATTAGCTGCTGAACCAATGCTGATTCCAGGGGGAGAAGCTGCAAAGAATGAACCAAAATTATTAGAACAAATCCACCAACTAATAGAAGCCGCAGGAATATGTCGTCATTCTTACCTATTAGCAATTGGTGGTGGTGCGGTATTAGATTTAGTAGGCTATGCAGCTGCGACAGCACATCGTGGAGTGCGCCTTATCCGCATTCCGACAACAGTGTTAGCGCAGAACGATTCTGGTATAGGTGTGAAAAATGGTATCAACGCCTTTGGTAAAAAGAACTTTTTAGGTACATTTGCCCCACCTTATGCAGTCATTAACGATTCTGCCTTCTTGACTACATTATGCGATCGCGATTGGCGTTCGGGAATTGCCGAAGCCGTAAAAGTAGCCTTAATTAAAGATGCTCACTTCTTTGATTTTATCCATGCTCACACCACAGCCCTAGCCCACCGTGACATGGATAGTATGCAGCAACTAATCTATTGTTGCGCCCAGTTACACCTAGAACATATAGCTAAAGCTGGCGATCCTTTTGAAATGGGTTCATCCCGCCCTCTAGATTTTGGACATTGGGCTGCTCATAAACTAGAACAATTGACAGACTATAGATTACGACATGGCGAAGCTGTAACAATTGGGATTGCTTTAGATAGTACTTATTCTTACCTTCTCGGAATGCTTTCACATAGCGAGTGGCAAAAAATATTAAAGACACTTGCAGGACTCGGTTTTACCTTGTATGTACCAGAACTAGCTGAACAATCATCACCTAAAAATACCCGTTGTTTATTCCGAGGTTTGACCGAATTCCGAGAACATTTAGGTGGCGAACTAACCCTGACTCTCTTACAACGAATTGGTAAAGGAGTTGAAGTTCACGAAGTAGATTTATCGTTATATCAACAAGCAATATCTTTACTGCTTGATTTTGAAAAACAACAGAAACTGGTGACAACAAATAGAGGTAAAAGATGAAAATAGAAACCGAAAAAAGCTTTCAACTCACATATTGTACTAACATTCACCCTGGCGAAGAGTGGGAAAAAGTTTTTGCCAACATCCTGCAATATCTTCCACCGTTAAAAGCGAAGTTATCACCAGATAAACCATTTGGTATTGGCTTACGTTTAGCAGCCGTAGCAGCTAAAGAATTACTTCAAGGGAATACTTTATCTCAGTTTCAGTCATGGTTAAATGAACAAGATTTATACGTATTTACCTTAAATGGTTTTCCCTATGGACAATTTCATCGGCAAATAGTCAAAGACCAAGTTTATGCACCAGATTGGTCAAAGCAAGAACGTTTAGAATACACCTTACAACTCACGCAAATTCTGGCGGAATTACTATCAGCCGATATAGAAGGTAGTATTTCTACATTACCCTTATCTTACAAACCTTGGTTCAAAGGAAATCAATTTGTTCAAAATTCAGTCATGGAAAGTGCTAGTTTGCAAATAGCACAGCTAGTAGAGCAAATGGTACGCATTCAGACTGAACAAGGAAAACTTTTACATTTGGATTTAGAACCGGAACCAGATGGTTTAGTTGAGAATGCAAACGAAGTAATTGATTATTTCCAGAAACATTTACTACCAATTGCTGGAGATTATTTAACCAAACATTTAGGAATTACTCAAGAAACTGCCGAACAATACATCCTAGACCATGTGCGCGTTTGTTACGACACTTGTCATTTTGCTGTAGAGTACGAAAATCCCATCTTAGTTTTGCAAAAGTTTCAAGCTGCGGGAATTCAAATCGGCAAAATTCAAATTAGTGCAGCCTTGCAAGTCAACATACCCAAAGATGCACAGCAACGACAGTTGATATTAGAAAAATTGAAACCTTTCGCTGAATCAACATATTTACATCAAGTAATTGCGCGTACACAAAATAACAGATTAATTCACTATTCAGATTTAGAAACCGCCTTACCAAACCTAGAAAACACTACTGATGAAGAATGGCGAATACACTTCCATGTTCCGATTTTTGTTCGTGATTATCAATTATTACAATCTACTCAAGACGATATTGTAAATGTACTAAATATGCTGCAAGATAATCACTTCTGTAACCATCTAGAAATTGAAACATATACCTGGGAAGTCTTACCCGATGAAATGAAACTAGACTTATCAGCATCAATTCAACGGGAATATGAATGGGTTCTGACAAACCTATTAACAAAACAATTAGTTCATAGTTAAATATTTTCTTTGCTTCCTTTGCGGTTATTATGCAAAAAACAGTCGTTCTCAATGTAGTTGGATTAACACCCAACTTGATAGGCGAACATACACCCTTCCTCTCTCGTTGGACATCCACTGGAAAAGCTGTAACAATAGAACCCATTTTACCTGCTGTCACCTGTACAGCACAAGCAACTTACCTCACAGGTAAATCACCTGATGAACATGGAATTGTTGCTAATGGTTGGTACTTTCGAGACGAATGTGAAATTAAATTTTGGCGACAGTCAAACAAATTAGTTCAGGCTCCGAAAGTGTGGGATATTGCTAAACAAATCGACCCCAACTTTACCTGCGCTAACTTATTTTGGTGGTACAATATGTACTCCTCAGCGGACTATGCTGTTACTCCTCGCCCGATGTATCCTGCTGATGGTCGAAAAATACCTGATATTTATACTCAACCAGAAAACTTGCGATCGCAACTTCAATCTCAATTAGGTCAATTTCCTCTATTTAACTTTTGGGGGCCTAATACATCAATTCGTGCTACTCAATGGATTGCAGACTCAGCCAAATTTGTTGAAGAACGTCACAATCCAACACTAACACTCGTTTACCTACCTCATCTAGACTACTGCTTACAAAAATACGGTACAGATATAAACAAAGTAGCCAAAGATTTACAAGAAATTGACGCAGTTTGCAGCGATTTGATTCAATACTACGAAAATCGCGGCGCACAAGTCATTGTTTTATCAGAATACGGAATTACATCGGTATCTAAACCTATACATCTAAATCGTATCTTGCGAGAAAACGGCTTATTAACAGTACGAGAAGAACTCGGACGAGAACTGCTAGATGCGGGTGCGAGTAAAGCCTTTGCGGTTGCAGACCATCAACTTGCTCATGTATATGTTAATGATCCATTTTATATACCAAAAGTGCGATCGCTGCTCGAAGAAATTGATGGAGTCGCACAAGTTCTAGACGAAACAGAAAAGCCAGCTTACCATCTCAACCATTCTTGCTCAGGAGAGTTAGTTGCAGTAGCACAACCAGATGCTTGGTTTACCTATTATTATTGGTTGGATGCTCATCGCGCTCCTGATTTTGCCAGAACTGTAGATATTCACCGCAAACCTGGTTACGACCCTGTAGAACTTTTCATAGACCCACAAATCAAATTACCGCAAGCCAAAATTGCGCTGAAACTTTTACAAAAAAAACTAGGCTTTCGTTATTTGATGGATGTTATTCCTTTAGACGCTGATTTAGTTAAAGGTTCACACGGTTGTCTTCCGCCTTCTCCAGATGAAGGGCCGTTATTGATTAGCCAACAAACTAATTTACTTGATTCTTCATCTATACAAGCTAGTAGCGTTTGTCAGTTAATTCTTGAGCATTTAACTAAAAAATAAATACTTATCTTTTGATAGAACCAACGAATAAAAATATCTGCCTAAAGATTCTTGAATTAGATTTCAAAACTATCATTTTGTATTTATCAAAACAAGATGATATTAATCACAAATAAAATGTTATCTTATGCGAAAAATTATTCATTCATTAGCCAGTTTATTTTGAGTAGGCTAAATAAAGAATCTTAGGCTTTTCTATCTACCAAATATCTAACAAACACATCAATAGATATTCATTCTAGTTTCATAATTTTCTTATCGTTCCAAGTTAGTTCTTAAAATTCTAAGTAATTTATTTATGATTAGTGAATCCCATTCCTACACAACTCTGGATAACGTACGCGTCTCTCGCGCAATTACAGAAGTCAAGATGGACACTGCCATTGAAGAAATCCTGTTTTACCTCAATTCTCAACGCGGAGGCTTGTTAACTAGCAGCTACGAATATCCAGGCAGATATAAACGATGGGCGATCGGGTTCATTAATCCACCGTTGGAATTAACCACAAGAGAAAATATTTTCACTCTGACAGCACTAAACGATCGCGGTAAAATTCTATTAGCTTTACTGTTTGAGCGTTTATCTCAAGTACAACAACTTCATCACATAACTAAAAACCAAAACCGCATCACTGGATTAGTTAAACCTACAGAACAATGTTTTACAGAAGAAGAACGCAGTAAACAACCTTCAACGTTTACAGTTATCCGCGAAATCCTCCATACATTTTCTAGTCAAGAAGATGAACATTTAGGATTATATGGTGCATTTGGTTACGACTTAGTATTTCAGTTTGAACCAATTGACCCATGTTTAGAACGTCCTACAGATCAGCGAGATTTAGTTCTATATTTACCTGACGAATTGATAGTTGTAGACTACTATCAACAACAAGCATTCCGCATAGAGTATGACTTTATCACAGCCTATGGCAGCACTTATAATTTGCCGCGCACAGGTGAATCTGTTGATTATCGAGGTCAACGCTTAACTCCTACTCAAAATGCTGACCATAAAATTGGTGAATATGCCAAGCAGGTTGAATTTGCTCTCGATTATTTCCGTCGGGGTGATTTATTTGAAGTAGTTCCTAGCCAAAACTTTTTCACAGCTTGCGAAGAACAACCAAGCAACCTATTTGAAACTCTCAAAAAAATTAACCCCAGTCCTTACGGCTTTATTTTTAATCTTGGTGGTGAATACCTTATCGGTGCATCGCCAGAAATGTTTGTGCGGGTGGAAGGTCGGCGTGTAGAAACTTGTCCGATTAGTGGCACAATCACCAGGGGACAAGATGCTTTAGATGATGCTATACAAATTCGCTCCTTACTCAACTCTCCCAAAGATGAAGCGGAGTTGACTATGTGTACTGACGTAGACCGCAATGACAAGTCCCGCATCTGCGAACCTGGTTCAGTAAGAGTTATAGGTCGTCGTCAGATTGAATTGTATAGCCACCTCATCCATACAGTAGATCATGTGGAAGGTATCTTGCGCCCAGAGTTTGATGCCCTAGATGCTTTCTTGAGTCACACTTGGGCTGTGACAGTTACCGGCGCACCCAAGCGAGCAGCAATTCAATTTATCGAACAGCACGAACGCAGCGCCCGACGTTGGTATGGTGGTGCGGTTGGATATCTGAATTTCAACGGTAATTTAAACACTGGATTAATTCTCCGAACCATCCGCTTGCAAGACTCAATAGCTGAGGTACGAGTTGGTGCAACACTTCTGTATGATTCTGTACCACAAGCAGAAGAACAAGAAACCATTACCAAAGGTGCGGCTTTATTTGAAACAATTCGTCGTGCTAAACAAAAAGACGAAAAAATTGACGAGTGCATTACTACAAACTTGAGCAAATTTGTTCCCAGTGTTGAACCTGGGAAACGTATCTTACTCATTGACTACGAAGACTCATTTGTTCATACACTTGCTAATTACATTCGTTCTACAGGCGCAAGCGTCACCACACTCCGTCATGGTTTCCCGGAAGCACTGTTTGATACAGAACGCCCAGATTTAGTCGTCTTATCTCCTGGCCCTGGTAAACCAAGTGATTTCAAAGTTCCTGAGACTGTTGCAGCTTGCGTCCGTCGGCAAATACCTCTGTTTGGTGTGTGTCTGGGCTTACAAGGTATCGTAGAGGCTTTTGGCGGAGAACTGGGAGTGCTTAACTATCCCCAACATGGAAAATCCTCACGAGTTTTCGTCACTGCGTCTGATTCTGTAATGTTCCAAGGCTTACCGGAATCTTTTACTGTTGGTAGATACCATTCATTGTTTGCCCTACCACAACGTTTACCAAAAGAACTCAGAGTAACGGCGATTTCTGAAGATGAAGTCATCATGGGTATTGAACATCAGACATTGCCCATTGCAGCGGTACAGTTTCATCCAGAATCAATCATGACTTTAGCTGGAGAAGTTGGTCTGGCAATTATTAAAAATTTAGTGCGGACATATACGCAAACAAAAGAGTCAGTGGTTATTGCTCAATAGTGATTTGTTATTACTAAATCCGGTGATTAATTTACCTCACGCAAAGACGCAAAGGCGCAAAGAATACTTATGACTAAACAAGTTGTTTCGCCTAGACATATCCTTGAAGAAATTGTTTGGCATAAACAGCAAGAAGTCGCACAAATGCAGCAGGAATTGCCTTTAACTGCTGTACAAAATCAGTTAAGTGCTGCGCCGCCTGTGCGAGATTTCTTGAAAGCCTTACAGGAAAATTCTCATCATCCTAGTTTAATTGCCGAAGTCAAAAAGGCATCACCAAGCCGTGGGATTATTAGAGCAGACTTTGACCCAGTAGCGATCGCCCAATCATATCAAAAAGGTGGTGCGGCTTGTCTATCGGTTCTCACGGATGAAAATTTTTTTCAAGGTAGTTTTAATAACCTGCGGTTAGTGCGATCGCAAGTTACATTACCTCTACTGTGCAAAGAGTTCATCATTGACCCTTATCAAATTTATCTAGCACGGACAGCAGGTGCAGATGCAGTCTTATTAATTGCAGCCATCTTATCAGACGAAGAACTGCAAAACTTCTTACAAATCATTCATGACTTGGGTATGACTGCTTTAGTAGAAGTTCATACCTTGGCTGAACTAGATCGAGTTTTACAACTAGATAACCTACGTTTAGTTGGAATTAACAACCGTAACCTCGAAGATTTTACAGTTTATTTAAAAACAACACAGCAGCTTTTATCACAGCGACAGCAACAGTTACAAAGCTTTCGTATCACCTTTGTCAGCGAATCTGGTATTTATACACCTGCTGATTTATCTTTTGTCGCTGAAGTTGGTGCTAGAGCCGTTTTGGTTGGTGAATCTTTAGTTAAACAAAGCGATGTAGAACAAGCTGTACATAATTTATTAGGAAAAACTCACCAATTTTAAATCAACTCTTTGCAGAAGTTGGGTCAAGGGGAAAGATAAAGAACTAATTCTTTCCTTTCTCCCTTAACCTTTTCTTGCAAAAATTACAAATTACGAAATACAAATTACGAATTACTATGACTACTATCTCTAATAACTTTAAATCTTTACGCCAAAGGCAACAATGCGCTTTAATTCCCTTCATCACAGCTGGCGACCCAGATTTAGAAACGACTGCCGATGCTTTACGCATTTTAGATCGCAATGGTGCTGACTTCATCGAGTTGGGTATTCCTTATTCTGACCCCTTAGCAGATGGGCCTGTAATTCAAGCAGCAGCTACTCGTGCTTTGAACAAAGGAACTAAATTAGAACAAGTGCTAGAGATGTTGAGAGATGTGATTCCTAGTTTGAAAGCACCAATCATTTTATTTACTTACTACAATCCAATTTTGCATCGGGGTATTAAGTCATTTTTAGCCTTAATTGCTGACGTTGGCGTGAAAGGTTTAGTAGTACCAGATTTACCCTTAGAAGAAGCAGCAGAATTAATTCAAACTGCCGCATCTTTTGGCATTGAAGTGATTTTACTCGTAGCTCCTACTAGTTCTCAAGATAGGATTGATGCGATCGCCCGTCAATCTCAAGGATTTATCTATCTTGTCAGTGTCACAGGCGTTACCGGAATGCGGTCTCAAATCCAAAACCGCGTACAACACTTACTCACAGACTTACGCAGCGTCACGGACAAACCTATCGGTGTTGGTTTTGGCATCTCAGCACCAGAACAAGCACTTCAAGTTAAAGAATGGGGTGCAGATGCAGTCATTGTCGGTAGCGCCTTCGTCAAACGTTTAGCAGAAGGTAGTCCAACTGAAGGGCTACAAGCAGTAGAACAACTTTGTCGAGAACTCAAATCAGCAATATCTTTACAGCCTGTTGGTTTGGCTAAATAAATCTCAGCGTCCTCTGTGTATACGGCTTTTCACTTCATGTGGAAAAACCAATTCTAAACCTAACCCCCCAACCCCATTCCCTTATAAGGAAGGGGGAGAAGTCAAAGCCTCTCTCCTACGAGGAGAGAGGTTTGGAGAGAGGTTTTCTAGATACAGTAAAAAGTCAACTGCGCTTCTGTGTGAGACAAAACCTTTGAAATAAGTAAGAGGATTTTAGACTGTGGTCAGCACTCCAGATATTAAGAATACATTTGCACAACCTGATTCTTTAGGCAGATTTGGCAAGTTTGGCGGTAAGTATGTACCCGAAACTTTAATGCCTGCCTTAAGTGAGTTGGAAGCAGCTATTGAAAAGTATCGTCATGATGCTAACTTCCAAACAGAGTTACAAAATTTACTGCGCGATTATGTAGGAAGACCTAGCCCGTTATATTTCGCGGAACGTTTGACGGCACACTACGCTAGACCTGATGGCACTGGGGCGCAAATATACTTAAAAAGAGAAGATTTAAATCATACAGGCGCTCACAAAATTAATAACGCTTTGGCTCAGGTATTGTTAGCCAAACGCATGGGTAAAGAGCGAATTATTGCTGAGACAGGTGCAGGACAGCATGGTGTAGCAACGGCAACCGTATGTGCGCGGTTTGGCTTGGAATGTGTCATATATATGGGCATCCATGACATGGAACGGCAAGCCCTGAATGTGTTCCGGATGAAGTTGATGGGGGCGGAAGTGCGGCCTGTGGAAGCGGGGACTGGCACTCTCAAAGATGCTACTTCGGAAGCTATTCGAGATTGGGTAACGAATGTTGAAACCACCCATTATATTTTGGGTTCTGTAGCTGGCCCTCATCCTTATCCGATGTTGGTGCGTGATTTTCACGCCATTATTGGGAAAGAAACTCGCGTACAGGCTCAAGAGAAATGGGGCGGACTACCAGATATTCTTTTGGCTTGCGTGGGTGGTGGTTCCAATGCAATCGGATTGTTTCATGAGTTTGTCAATGAACCTTCTGTGCGTTTTATTGGTGTAGAAGCAGCAGGCGAAGGTGTGAATACAGACAAACACGCTGCAACTCTTACATTAGGTAGGGTGGGAGTTCTGCACGGTGCGATGAGCTACATCTTACAAGATGATGATGGTCAAGTTATTGAAGCTCATTCAATTAGTGCTGGATTAGACTATCCCGGAGTTGGGCCTGAGCATAGTTATTTGAAGGATCTTGGTCGTGCTGAATATTACAGTGTGACTGATCAGCAAGCCTTAGAAGCATTCCAACGACTTTCGCAACTAGAAGGAATTATTCCAGCGTTAGAAACTTCTCATGCGATCGCCTATTTAGAAACTCTCTGTCCACAGTTAGATGGCAGCCCCCGCATTGTTATCAACTGCTCTGGTAGAGGTGATAAGGATGTTCAAACTGTCGCTAAAATCCTGAATCATTAATTATGGTAGCTATAATTCAAACCCCATCTGTTCCAGCCATTTCTACCTCTTCTGATTGGCCAGGTATATTGCAACAGTTGCTTAAACGGCAATCACTTACAGTTAACCAAGCTACAGATTTAATGCACGGTTGGCTAACAGATGCTATTCCCCCAGTTTTATCAGGCGCAATCTTAGCAGCAATTCAAACTAAAGGTATCTCCGCCGAAGAACTAGTAGGCATGGCTAGTGTCTTACAATCTCAATCTTCTTCTCTAACTCCTAACTCCCAACTCTCCACTCCCCTAATTGATACCTGTGGCACTGGTGGAGATGGTGCTTCTACTTTTAACATCTCTACAGCGGTGGCTTTTGTGGCCGCAGCCGCAGGGGTAAAGGTTGCCAAGCATGGTAATCGTTCTGCCTCTAGCAAAGCTGGTTCTGCTGATGTTTTGGAAGCTTTGGGGATAAATCTCAACGCCAGCCCAGAGAAGGTACAAGCGGCAGTTAGTGAAGTGGGTATCACTTTCTTATTTGCTCCTGGTTGGCATCCAGCGCTCAAAGCGGTTGCTGATTTACGTAAAACTCTCAAAGTGCGGACTATTTTTAACTTGCTTGGGCCTTTGGTAAATCCGCTGCGACCAACCGGGCAAATTATTGGTGTGAATGACCCACTGTTAATTGAAGAAATCGCCCAAGCCTTATCCCAACTGGGATGTAGACAAGCGATCGCACTCCACGGCAGAGAAAGATTAGACGAAGCAGGTTTGGCAGATGTGACTGATTTGGCTGTGCTGCAAGCAGGAAAAGTCCACTGTCTGACTCTCAATCCGCAAGAACTTGGTATAAGTCATGCACCGACCGAAGCATTGCGCGGTGGCGATGTCCAAGAAAATGCAGAAATCTTAAAGGCTGTCCTCCAAGGAAAAGGCACTCCAGCACAACAGGATGTAGTCGCTTTAAATACAGCCTTGGCCTTGCAAGTTGGTGAAGCAATTGCAGGCACAACAGACATTTTAGAAGGTTGCGTCAAAGGTATTGCATTAGCTAAAGAAGTTCTGCAAAGTGGCGCTGCTTGGACAAAGTTGGAACAACTTGCTGAATTTTTGCACTAATTAAGGAAAACGAAAATGATTGTAGTCCTAAAAAACGGTACACCCACTGACGAAATTACTCGCATTAGCGAAGGTTTGAGAGACAGTTGGGGAGTCACAGTTGAAAAAAGTGTCGGCGAACATAAAGTCATCTTGGGGATGATTGGCGATACTTCTACTCTTGATCGGATGCAAATCCAAGAGTTTAGCCCTTGGATTGAGCAAGTATTGCGTGTGGAAAAACCTTTTAAGCGGGTAAGTCGAGAATTCCGCTATGGAGAAGCCAGCGAAGTTGTTGTACCCACGCCTAACGGTGATGTCTATATTGGTGAGCAACATCCAATAGTAGTGGTAGCTGGGCCTTGTTCTGTTGAGAATGAGGAGATGATTGTTGAAACAGCAAAGCGGGTAAAGGCTGCTGGAGCCAAGTTTTTGCGGGGTGGAGCTTACAAACCCCGTACTTCACCTTATGCTTTCCAAGGATATGGAGAGAGTGCTTTAGATTTGTTGGCAGCAGCGCGGGAAGCAACAGGTTTAGGCATCATTACAGAACTTATGGATGCTGCTGATTTACCAGCATTATCAAAAGTGGCTGATGTTATCCAAATAGGTGCGCGAAATATGCAAAACTTCGCGTTGCTCAAAAAAGTAGGCGCACAAGATAAACCTGTTCTACTCAAGCGGGGAATGTCCGCCACAATTGATGAGTGGTTGATGGCAGCAGAATATATCCTCGCAGCGGGAAATCCGAATGTAATTCTTTGTGAACGAGGTATTAGAACCTTTGATAGTAAATATGCTCGCAACACTTTGGATTTATCCGTAATTCCGGTGTTGCGATCGCTCACTCATTTACCCATCATGATTGATCCAAGTCATGGTACAGGTAAATCTGAATATGTACCTTCTATGGCCTTTGCTGCGATCGCCGCAGGTACTGATGCTTTAATGATTGAAGTTCACCCTAATCCAGCTAGAGCGTTATCTGATGGGCCACAATCTCTAACGCCTGATGGATTTGACCGTTTAGCACATGAAATGTCAGTGATTGGTAAAGTTGTTGGACGTTGGCCTGTACCAGCTTTACTTGCGACTGTTTAATCTGACTTTCATGCCTAAAACAGGATCATTGTCATCAATAATTGGCGCATGATATAGCAATCCTTTTTGATTTCTGAAAATCGCTCTTGCTCAAATCCCTGGCTTCGTACACCATTTCACGAAAAAAATGATACAAATTCATCGGTTTTCCATTCTTTCCCCTTGCCCTCTGCGGTCTATTTGTATCAAAATTAAAGTGAAACTGTATTAGAGGTTGTTTGAAAAGTATTTTTGGTAACATCAAAGCCTTGGAAACCTACATCTGTCAGCTTTCCAAGGGGGGAATTTTTCTTAAGTCCCCCTTCAAAAGGGAGATTTGGGGGGATCAGATGATTTGTGTGTACACGGTAGCCCCAAAGCGGAGAGAGGTTTTTGGTATACTTTACGACTTTTCAAACATCCTCTTATGAGGAAATCAGACTGATTCATTTCACTAATTTCTAGTCGCGTCAAGAAGAAACGTGTTCCGAGATGAATTTTATGAGTTCATCTAATATTTATGCAAAGTCTAAGACTTTATCTAAATTTAAGTGTTTTTTCTCTAAAAGTCCGAAAAACCCTAAGTTAAGTTTGAAGCTGATAGTAATCAAACTTTAGGACTGATTATGAACAGCTTTTATCAGACAAAAAATAAGTCTTTTTCGCTAATTTTAGCTACAGCTTCACTACTAGCTGGAATTGTCGGCATATCTTCATCTGCGAGTGCTGCACAATTAGAAGCTACTCCAGTTTCAGCAGTTAATAGTCACATGATTGCCAAAGCAACTTCTTGTCCTCGCTATGCAGGTGGAGGAACGTTAGAAGCTTATTTTGAAACTGCTAATTTTCATATATATATTTGTAACAAAAATAGAAAAATGTATTATACGGGGATTTCTAAGTCAACTGGTAAAGGTATCCGTTCTCTCCGTGCTTACTCTGAAGAAGGTACAGGATATGTGGCTACGAATAACAACTATGAATATATAGTCAATGGTGCCAACCTTGAAATTGTCAAAAATGGTCGGGTTATTCAAACAGAGCGAGTAATTAGATATGTAAGTGGATACTAAAATTAAAGATGCAATTTTTTGGCGTAACAGCTTAGGATAGAGATCCAAGTCTTAAGTGTAAGTCTCTTCCTATGTCTGCTACGCCATCAATTTCTCAAGTTAACTCACCCGCCCCTAAAACATTAGAACTTCCCCCCCTACTCGGTGCTTCGGTTAGCGAGTTAACTGCTTGGGTACAGCAGCAGGGACAACCAGCTTACCGAGGTAAACAATTACATGACTGGATTTATCATCAGCAAGTGCGATCGCTTGCTGATATTTCTGTGTTTCCTAAACAATGGCGCTCAGAAATTGCAGATATCCCCATCGGGCGTTCCAGCATCCACCTCCGCAAAGTTGCACCAGATGGTACAGTCAAATTTCTGCTGCAATTAGCTGATGGGCAAATTATCGAAACTGTGGGTATTCCCGCCGATAAGCGGTTAACTGTATGTGTTTCTACCCAGGTGGGTTGTGCAATGGCTTGCGATTTCTGCGCCACTGGTAAAGGTGGCTATAAACGCAACCTCGGCCGTCATGAAATCATTGATCAGGTGTTAACGGTACAAGAAGACTTTGAGGAACGAGTTAGCAATGTGGTGTTTATGGGATTGGGTGAACCATTGCTAAATGTTGATAATGTCTTAGGCGCAATTACATCTTTAAATCAAGATGTGGGAATTGGACAGCGGATGCTAACTGTTTCTACAGTCGGAATTCGCGATCGCATTCGTCAATTTGCCCAAAATAATTTGCAAGTTACCCTAGCGGTGAGTCTCCACGCCCCTAACCAAGCACTCCGCGAAAAACTTATCCCTAGCGCCCGCTTTTATCCTTTCGAAGATTTACTGGCTGAATGTCGGGAATATGTAGCCATTACAGGCCGCCGTGTCACTTTTGAATATGTCTTGCTGGCTGGTGTGAACGATTTACCACAACACGCTTTGGAATTATCACAACGTCTGCGAGGATTCCAGAACCATGTCAACTTGATTCCCTATAACCCAATTCAAGAAGTTGATTATCAACGCCCTAGCCGCGATCGCATTCAAGCTTTTGTCAATGTTCTCCAACAACAAAACACTGCTGTTAGTGTTCGCTATTCTCGTGGTTTAGAAGCTGATGCAGCTTGTGGACAACTGAGAATGAATAAAAAGTAAACTGAATTTTGAAGTATAAAGTATGAAATTAACCTACCCATACTTCACTATTCTTTTGCTTTTTGCCTTTTTACTTTTGCCTTTTTACTTTTACTTTTACTTTTACCTTTTAGTTAGTTGAATTCCAGGGGCATAAGCTTCAATCACTTTGCCAGTACGTGTGCAACTAATCATTAAGTAATCACAACTTGAGCATTGTGTCCGCGTTAATTCACTATCCAAAATATAATAACGCTCCGCTTTTCTACCACAATTTGGGCAGTGAATACTTAGTACTGTCTGCATTTTTAAACCCCTGGATGTAACTATTTTTTAACTTTTAGAAAAGTTAGTTTAAACTTCGATGTTAGGTTTAACCAACGTAACAAACTGCCAGAAGATTTACTGGTTTTCTTAAGAAAAATTTTAGCTAAATAAACTTTTACAATACCTTGATTTATTATCTTAATCTTTAGGGGCTTTTATCATCTCACTTTAGATATATAAATTCACTTATAAGTGGTTTGTACTTAGAAATGAGATGATCCCTATGATTAAAACTTTGAGAGAGCTTTATTTTGCGTCATTCCAAAATTTTTACATACTTATTTATGTATTCAAAAGTTAATCACCAAGGATTACTGTATATTTGGTAACAAAATCTCAATTTTAAACTTTGCTTAATCTTTATGAATGCTAAGGAGAAATTACTCGTTACTGATTTTGACTGCTGAATTACGCGTCAATTATTTGACATATTTTCAGGTGCGATTTATTGCCAAGGTAACTTGATACTGAAGGTAGAACCTTGTCCTTCCCCAAGGCTGAGAGCTTGAATTGTGCCACCATGAAGTTCTATTAAATAGTGAGCGATCGCTAAACCCAAACCTAAACCTCCTTGTTTGGGAATACGATAATCTTGGCGGTAGCGTTCAAATACAAATGGTAAGAATTCTGGACTAATACCAATACCTGTATCGGTGACAGTGATTTCAGCATGATATTCATGACGAAATAGTTTCACGTCTATTCGTCCGTTGTCTGGGGTAAATTTAATGGCATTAGAGAGTAAATTGCCCAAAACTTGCAGTAGGCGATCGCCATCACCAGTTATTGCAGGTATGGGCTGATCAATCACAGATTCCAGATGAATATTTTTTGTATTGGCGGTTGGGTAAGCAGTCTGAATGGCTTCGCGGACAATCGCGCCTAAATCTACTGTTTTCAACTCTAGGTGTAACTTTCCGCGCAAAATCTGAGACATATTCAGCAAATCTTCTAAAAGTTTTGCCTGAGATAGAGCATTGCGCTCAATTGTTTCTAGCGCACGGTTGACACGTTCTTTGTCAAATTCCTTAGTCCGCAGTAATTGCGCCCAACCCAAAATTGCATTTAAAGGCGATCGCAAATCGTGTGATACCATTGCTACGAACTCATCTTTAGCGCGGTTAGCAGCTTCTGCTTCCGCCCGTGCAGTTTGTTCCAATTGCAATAGCTGTTGACGTTGTATTTCTACAAGTTTGCGTTGGGTAATATCTAGCACAAAGCAGACACTATAACCTGGCTTATCTGTACCATCAATGCGAGCAATTCCTAAAAGAATTGGCACACATGAACCATCTTTGCGAAAATATTCCTTTTCAAAAGGCGTACAAACTCCCGAAGTTTGCAATTCTTGAACTTTTTGCTGATCGAGGGATTGATATTCTGCTGGTGTTAAAGTATCCCAACGCAGATTTTCGGCTGTGAATTCTGCACGAGTGTAACCTAACATCTCTAAAAAAGCATCATTGGCTTCATATATCTGACCGCTAAAATCACCGAAATAAATGCCAACAATATTAGATTCTACGATTCTGCGGAACTTCGCTTCACTTTCGCGCAGAGCAGCTTCTTGATATTTGCGATCGCTAATATCGGTTGTACTCCCAACCGCCCGTAATGGCTGTCCATTTTGATCTCGTGTAATCACTCCCTGATCCAACACATACCGATACTGGTTATTTTTATGGCGGACTCTATACTCTACAGCATAATAGTCATTATCCACAGACATCTTCTCGAAAGAACTCTGCAATAACTTCCTATCTTCAGGATGTATTTTTTCCATCCACCATTCTTGAGTTGGTTCTGCTTCTTGTGGAGAGTAACCTAAGATGCGAGTTAAACCTTCTGTCCTCTCAACTGTATTTTCTGGAATATTCCAGTCATAGATGAGACAATTAACCGCCGCCGCAGCTAGTTGAAAACGCTCATTACTTAAACTTAGCTGTGCTTCCGTTTGTTTGCGGTTAGTAATATCATAAGCTGTCCCAACAATTTGCCGTGGTGAACCATCATCATTTCTGATAAATACAGTATCTCGACTGTAAAACCAACGCCATTGACCATCCGCATGGCGCATCCGGTATTCAAATTCTACAATTTCGTTATCTTTCACCGTGGCAATTTTTTGCAGATGGAGAAAGAACAAAGGTAAATCTTCTGGATACATTAACCTTAGCAAGAATTCCTGACCCAAGTCTTGAATTTGTGGAGGACTGTAACCAAGCAGTTTATTAACCTGACTATTTAAATAAAGATTGCGCCGTTCTAGCAAATCATAAACATACAAAATTCCTGGTGTAGTTTCAGCTATGCGTTCAATGAACTGCTGACTCTCGCGCAAACGTGCTTCACTTTGTTGTAGTTCTTGACGCAACTTTACTTGCACTATTGCTGAGTGGATAGTTGAATGCAAACGTCCTGCTGTTGTCTGTCCTTTGACTAAATAATCATGAACACCACTTTTCATCGCTTGAACAGCAATAGCTTCGTTACCATACCCAGTCAACATCACCACGGCTGGTATGAATTTTTTTGCGAGTTTTGGCAATTCTGCTAGAAACTCTAGCCCATCCATATCTGGCAATAAAAAATCTAATAAAATACAATCTGTCTGAAATTGCCGATATAGTTCTAGGGCTTCCTCCCCCGATTCTGATTCGAGAATGGTGTAACTATATTCCTGGTCTTGCAGCAGATAACGACGATAAACCTCACGGTCTTCGGGGGAATCGTCGATGATTAAAACGGTCAGCGGTTGCACCATGACTAATTGCTTGCAGCATCAGGGATAATCACAATATCTAACTAATCGGTGATCAAACTTGGGATTGTTTGTGCCAATTTGTTGATCTTGATTAGCTTTAAAATATAGCTATCAACACAATATCGATAACATATTTCTATGACAATTGGATTTATCCTGGAACTATATAATATAGGACGCATATTGGATTTTGGAAAGACTTAGTATCTGTAAAGTAAGTATTAATTCCTATAGAATATATGAATCATATTCTATTTTTGAACTAGCGTGGTAAGTGATCTCACTTTATATTTTCGCCTTACCGCAAGGTACAAGCCAGGAAAACCTTCTAAAGCAGTGGCTCACCTAAAGATTTCACAAATCAAATTGGATTCCTAATGTATAGAGAATTTTAAGTAGTAAAATACAAAATTTAGGGCTTAAAGCTAGAGATAGCGGCTGTTTGCTGCTGAATTTTGCTGTATCTAGCATTCTTAAAATAATTCACCAACAAATTTACTCCTTATTCCGTGGCTCTGCTGTTATTTTATCAATCAAATAGGAGCGCTATATCTTAAGAAATACGACTTGAGTTAGAGAATCATCAATTTTGGTAAAAGGCCATATTAAGCATAATATTTATTAGAGTATTATTTATTTTGCAGCAGGTAATTATTCACAAAAATTAATTGAGGTAGTAAATAAAAATGCCAGCAAGTAAAAATTAGGAAATTGTAATGCGACAGGATGAAATGAGGATTTTTTATGTAAAATCTAGTGCGCTCGCAGTAAAATTGTCAATAGTATAGTTGCTCAGGAAAAATAACAATTTCAATTGGAAAAATCAACATTTTTCAAAGTTAACGGAGATTTTATGGAAGCTCCTCTACCTCTTGCTGGCTTAAATGTTTTGGTAGTTGATGATGATGATGATAGTCGCTTTTACGTCACTACCGTTTTAGAATCAGATGGAGCCAATGTTGTTGCAGTAGCATCAGCCGCAGCTGCACTAGAAGCGCTGATTAAGCTACAGCCAGAAGTTTTGGTATGTGATATTGCAATGCCAGAGGAAGATGGGTACACTCTCATCCGCAAAGTGCGATCGCTCAAACCAGACCAAGGTGGACAAATCCCCGCAATTGCTTTAACCGCCTACGGTGATACAGAAGATCGTGTCCGCGCCTTAGAAGCCGGTTTTCAAACTCATGTTGCTAAACCAGTTGATCCAAATGAACTAGTAGAAATTGTCGCCAGTTCAGTGACTAACGGTAAAAATTATTAGGAGACAGGTGACAGGTGACAGGTGTTGTGTAATTAATTTGGTTTTGTTACAAATGACGATTGACCATTGACTAATTAAAACTAATTTGCTCAGATCGATATTCTGGCGGCTCAACGTGAATAAGAATTCTCACAGGATGAAAGCGTTCTTCCAATAGCCTTTCCACATTTTCCGTAATGCGGTGTGCAGTTTTGACATCTGGTGCATCTACAATTAAGTGCATTTCAATAAAAACTTGCCTACCCAAAATACCTCTAGAAGCAATGTCATGACAGTTCAGTACTCCCGGTACAGAAGTAGCGATTTCATGGATTGCTTCTGGTGCGATCGCCATTTGATCCACCAGCCAAGGTAAATTAGCTTTTAACACTGACCAGCCACTCCAAAATACTAACAAAGCCACAGGAAAAGCCAACACTATATCTAGCCATTGATAACCAAGCCAAACTCCTATCAAACCGCCAATCACCGAAATTGTCACCCAAACATCGCTCATTGTGTGCATAGCATCAGCAATTAAAATTGGGCTACCTACTTGATGACCTACTTTCCGTTCGTAAAACGCTACAAAAATATTTACCCCCAAAACTATTAGTAATAACCACAACTCTGGCGGTGAAATACGTACTAGATCACCACCTTTAATAATGCGCTCTATTGCTCCTTGAAGAATTTCAAAGCAAGCTATACCTAAAAAAGCCGCAATTCCTAAAGCTCCCACTGCTTCAAATTTTTGGTGTCCGTAAGGATGTTCACGGTCAGGATGTGGCGAAGAAAACTTACTAGCAAATAATCCTAAAACATTATTGGCACTATCTGTCACACTATGCAAAGCATCCGCTAACAGGCTTAAAGAACCAGTCCAATAACCCACAACCGCTTTTAATCCCATAACAAACAGATTGAGCAGTAGGGTAATAATTAAAACTTTTCTTACCGTCTTCCGATTATCGTAAGTCATAAATATTTTTTAACAGTAAGTTCTATGACTTCTAAGTGTAAAACTTAAAACGTTAATCAGATAAAACGACTTTTCGCTTAGTTAGAATTATTGTCTATATTGACTTAAAAAAATTGGAGAACTTGTTGCAATTAATTGTAATTAATAATGGCTACAAGCTTGGTAATTACGAACAATACAGGTTTGATAATTAGTTAGTTTTATCATTAATTCATCAAAAATATTCATTAATTTTATTTTTAGATGAATTCTTTAGTCAATTTATATCAGCGAGTAGGATAACTCAATATCTGTAGACAGAGACTTAATCTCAGCCAAGATCAACTTTCCGGTAACATGAGGTAAGTATCAAAAATTTAATCAAGCTCATGGCTTCAACTCCTTTGACATTGAACTTAGTTGAAGGTTCTGTCTCCTTCAGTTTTTCAGCCCAAGCCGCACGAGAATTAAAAGCGGCGATTGACCAATTAATGGAGCGCCTGAAAGCTGTCGCAGCTAAACCTGCTGGTGGTGGTGCTAAAATCACTCCCCAACTTCCCTTAGAATACCGTTACACTGGCGAGGTATTTTTAGAAATTTTCTGCAATCCAAATATTTGGCCTACTCCCTTTGCAGCCAAAGTTCTGTTGACAGTGCGTGATGTTACCATCCGCTTAACTACCGAAACCGAACTAACTCGGCTAATTGAAGACATTAACCAATATTTAGAACAAATTGCATAAATAGGCCAGACTTTCGCAGTCATACTAAAAATTAGGTATTTCAGCAGAGTTTCAGCTATGTATTGGGGTGTAAGGATATTAAAATAGAAAACCTATTCACCCCTACACTCTTACCAAACAAAGACAAGCAAAATTAACTTAGTTATTCAATGCAAAAGAGCTACTTTGCCAACGATTTCTAAATCCAGAGTAAAGATAACCATTTGGCGATTCTATGGCAGTTTTGTGTCAATTCATTGACGGCAATAATTATTAATAATATCTAAATTTTGTTAAGCAGAATGGGTGCATCAAGTTGGCTCAAGTATTTTTCTATGAGTCAGGCAAAACTAATAGCTGGATAAAAACTCAAAGTAATAATATTTGAGCCGTACCATTAACTGGCTAAATAGCCACTGATTTTATCTTTGTGTCGTCGTAGGGTCATTAAGGCTTGCAGTTCTAACTGTCGCACTCGTTCTCGGCTAATACCCATACGTTGACCAATTTCAGACAAAGACAGTGTATTTTCGTTTGTTAAACCAAATCTTAATGTTAATATTTCTCGCTGCTGGAGAGTTAATTTTGATAATAAATCGTGAATATTCTGTTGTAAAAAACTTTGGTCAGCATAAGATTCTGGAGACAGCCCATCATCTTCCAACATATCATGTAATTCCGTATCTCTTTCTGGGCCAACTCGTAATTCTAAAGATAAAGGCTGCCGCGCTAAGAGTAAATAATCCCGAATTTCTTTAGGGTCTATAGATAGTTCTGCGGCAATCTCTGTTGTGGAAGGAGTATGACCTAATTTTTGCGCTAGTTCACGTTGAGTGCGCTTAATTTTGTTCAGTTTTTCTGTAAGATGAATAGGTAAGCGGATAGTCCGTCCTTGTTCGGCGATCGCTCTTGTAATTGCCTGACGAATCCACCAATAAGCATAAGTAGAAAATTTGTAACCCCTAGTAGGGTCAAACTTCTCCACTCCTCTTTCTAAACCTAAACTTCCTTCTTGAATTAAGTCCAGAAAATCTAAATTACGTCTTTGATATTTCTTGGCAATAGACACTACAAGTCGCAGATTAGCCCTAATCATCGTTTTTTTGGCTTGATATCCTTGCTGTAGTTGTTGCACTAATTCTGCTTCACTCAGCTTGACATATTCAGCAAATTCTAGTTGTGTTGGTTGACGATTTAATTGAATAGCTAATTGTTCTTTGGCAGTAAGTAAACTCATCATTTGTTGTACTTGCTTACCAAAATTTATTTCTTGCTCATGATCTAATAAGGGGATGCGCCCAATTTCATGGAGATAAGTACGTACCAAATCCGTATTAGATAAAGATTTGCGATTTTGATCGCTTACGTCGATAGATTGATGAGATAGATATTTCATTTTTCTTTAATCTTGAGCAAAATTTCTTGATTTAGAAAAAAATGGCTTGCATTCCAAATATCAAACGTTAAGTATGCGCCACAATTTCTTCTAGCGATGACTAAATACGCTTGTCTATTTCAGAATTAACTTTTCTTAAGGTAAGAGCTTGATGTGACAGAAATTTGTCAAAGATTTGAATAAGTCATGTCTATAGTGAAGTGCTGAATATAAACTCAGTATTTTCTAGTCTTTAAATAGTCAACACTTAGATATGCTTTGATTGCTGTATAAAAATATCAAGATTTAGTTAATATACTAGAAGCGCTATTTAGCCTTAAAGAACTCTGAGAGAGAATTTCTATATAAGACAAATTTGGCATATACGTAATCGGGTAACAAATTACTCTAGGAAAGGACTGAGAAGAAGTCCTCCATGAAAATAGTTGGCATTTAATCTCTGGTCGAGTTTGAGTACAGAACCTTTACCAAGATTACGTTCAAAGATTTTGCTATAGTTGCCCATAGATGCAATAGTGCGTTTCTGCCATTGTTGATCAAGACCTAGTTCTGGTGCAAAAATCGGCATTGCTCCGACTCCACCTGCATACCATTGAGTTTCCGGTCTATCTGCATTGATTAAAGTAGTCACTGTCCACGCCACGATCGCTGACCATTGTGCGTCTTGGGTTCCAGTGGCAGCTATGATTGGAAAGGTGCTGAGAAACTCTGGCAGGATGCGGCTAGACAATCGGTTCACCCCGGAATCGAGGCGAATATTGGCCAGGGTTGTCACTTCACCTGCGATCGCATGACAATTCTGCACGTTGTATGTATCAATCATTTCGCCATCTTCCGAAAACGCCCGACGCAACCAATTTTTGTGCAGTGTCTCAAAGTAAGCTGTCAGGCTGCGTTCAACGGAACTGCCAATCATAAAACAAATACTGTTTCTCGAAAGGTCGCTGACATGTTGTGCGGCTGAAGTTGATGCCACCATTACGGCCTCTGATTCCAGAAAGACCGTCGGGCCAGGTACTATAGAGCCAGCTAGTTTCTGGGCGTTAATTTCTGAGCCTGTGAGAAAATACACATCATCCTGCTGCTTACGTACAGCATCAAAGTCTTTATCTGTTTCATACTGATGATATTCAATCCGGTCAGGAGAGCCGAGAACTGCGGCGGCGATCGCCCGACAAACATCAACGTTCAGTCCACTCCACACACCAGGCTTGACTTCACTCGCTAAACCCATACGCTCAACGCTACCACAACGAACCACATTGTGCGCCTTGACACGTTTAATGGTAGAACCCGCCTGAGCAGAGGACATTGAGCAACAAACACTGAACATTGTCAGTAATATCAACAAAAAGCGCATAAATTCTCCTAATTCTGCGTTGAAAACTAAGCCTGAGTAACAGAATAGGGGTGTGATACCGTTTCACTTTAAGTTTGATACAAATAGACCGCAGGGGGGCAGAGGAGCAGGGGTGCGGAGGAGAAATTATTCGTATCATTTATTTAGTGAAATGGTATGAGATGTAAAGAATATCATTACCTACATCCTCACACCCCTACACCCATTTCTAGGCTGGGTTTCATCTCAACTTAATGGTTCGCCGCCGGATAGGTACTTGGCAGAGGGTTAAAACCTGCGGGGATGGGGTTAACGATTCCCTGACGCTGATCCTCTGGGGTAATGCCAATTGCTTGGCAGCCTTTCCCTCCATAGTGGGGTAGTGTGTTGACGACGCTTTCGGGAATTTTCGCAAAAGACGCTGGTAGTGGGGGCGAAATACCTAGTAGACGCTTGGGATCAAAGCCAGACAACAGACTGTCGGTAATGGGCGAATTGATATCTCTGGGGCCAAGATACCTCTGTTGAAATCCTGGCGGCCCATACTGGTTAAACTGGGGAGAATTGCCAGCGGCCAGTGCTTGTGCTTCATCAGGTAAGCTGGCGAGTGGAGGTAATCCAAAAATAGTGTTGATTGTCTCGATGACAGAATTGTGATCTCCCTCCACATGGGAGACTGCGTGTGTGCGTGCGTAGGGCGAAATCAGAATTAAAGGCACACGGACACCACGAGATAACGGTAATCCATCAGGGCCATAGGACAGAATGCGCGGTGGAACGTGGTCATAAAAACCGTCTGACTCATCATAGGTAATGATGATGGCACTTTGCTGCCAGAGTTTTGGATTGGAAGCGATCGCATTAATTACACGAGCCGCCATTGCCTCACTGAGTTGGCGATCGGTATAGCCTGGATGATCGTCGTCACCTGATTTTGCTGCGTTGATTGCTGCAATCTCATCTGCGGGTGTGTTGGGGTTAGTAATCGCTGGTTTAAGTCCCTGCTGATTATTGTAGCCGCCGCGAATATAGAACACGCCGCCTTTGGGCAGGGAATCTTGGGCTACGTCGGTAAAGAAGTCATTCAACCCCCGCAGATTTTTGCTCACTTCTGGCGTATTGGCGATATAACCAAAATACTGTGCGCCGTTGTGATGACTCACATAGGCATTATGGGAAGCAACTCCGTTTGTATCTGTCGGTTCGAGGTCATAGCCTTCTTGATACCACCGCCAATTGACAGGCTCAGTCCGCTGTTTTTGAATATAGGATATATCTTGCTGGATATCAGGTAAATCAAATAAAGGATTTTTGTTGCCTGCTAAGACCGACTGAATTGTACGCCCTTGAAAAGTTAGTGGTAAGCTGGCAAAAGTCAAGTTAGTCGCAATGTTGTTATCGGCGTAGCTCTCATTGGCACCAGCAGGTTGTCTGTTATTAATTGTTGTGTCAAATTGGGAGCCGTAGAAGGGCTGCGGGTCATTGACTATCGGTACTCCCTGAGTTGTGCCAGTATGACTACCTACGGTGTAAGATTGACCGTTGGCACCATGCTTCACCCATTGGGTTTCACCAGCTTGTCCCGCGAGGATGGCTATGGCATTTGGGGTGGATGGTGTATCTTCCGTAGCAAAGATATTGTCGAAAACAGTGAAGCGACTCGCCCATTTCCAGAAGAAAGGAATAGTGTCACAGTCAATGTGAGACATCACCAGTTGGGCAAATTGTTTACCTCTGGCAATGTTAGCGGTTCCGCCCCTAGAAGCAAAGCGATTATATTCATCAGATGCGAACTGATCCATTTGCGGTTTGCCGTTCACAACATGGAGTTTGTTGGCTAATCCCGTGTGTGAGTGGTCTACGCTATCAACAACGCTAGAATTTTGCTCTGGCCCCAGGCGAAATGGCTGAACTTTGACTGTCAGTCCATTAACATCTGTGTATGTCTGTGTAAAACCTGGTGTTTTTGCTGGCTCACGCGGCTTTTGTCCATCTGAATAAAGTCCGTTAACACCCGGTAAAGTTCCATACTCATTATCAAATGAGTGGTTTTCGTTGAAGAGAACGAAGACATACTTGATTCGTTTCTGAAGTAGCCTTGTGAGTATTTGATTGGGCAGTTTGGGTTCTTTAGCAGGATTGTTTAAATATTTTGCTACATCTGGTGTCACATCTGCTTGGGTTGTAACATTGGAGTCTGGTTGCTCGGCGATCGCCATATCGAGAAACATATTGGTGGCGATCGGATAAGGTAGTAGCAAAAGTGTTAGAGCAACAGAGAATTTCTTAAATCTTCTCAAAGTACATCTCCTTGATAATTTCTCACTCGTTAATGATTAATTGCTTTGTATTGTTTGAAACTGAATATTTTGCTTAAGCGATGCTTTTTTATCCTGAATTTCATCAAGACAAAAAATCATATCGATTTAAAACAAAACTATGCTATTTTTGCAGCTTCTTTTGTTTATTTTTTAGCCACAAACCCATAGCTATTACAACTCCTATACCGCCAAAATTTTGAGGTTCAGGCACAGGCTGACTCTTAGCAAAAGTAATTTGATTACCACCAAAAGTTGGAACATTACCCAGGTCACTATTATCTAAGAAAATTCCATTCTTAGTACTGCCCACACCTGTAAAATTGCGGTTAAAATACAACTCCAAACTGTACATATTTTGGTTATTACCAGTTAATAAACCTGCATCTGTAAAAGCAAGTATATTTTCTTGAATGTAAGCTGTATTACCAGCTAAAGTGTTGGACAATGTTTGCAAAACGGTATTATTGCTAACTAAGTTAATAGTCCAACTTGTCAAATTCACAAAATCCGAACTAGGTAATTGATCCGCATCTACTGTGTAAGTTCCATTAAAAGAACCATTGGCTAAACTTACTGGTAAACCGATGGAGCTATTATCAGCAACAGGCGCAAAATTTCCGGAAATTTTGAATGTTGTTAAACTAAAAGCTTGGGCAGAATCTAGCTTAATAGCTGCAAGCATAGCAAAACTAACTGCTACAGTGGTAGTTAGTTGGCATAACCTTATCAAAGGTATTGCATTCAGCATAAATTTACTCTCCATATTTGTTTCCATAGTTTTTTAAAGTACGCCTTACCGCAAGGAAAAGTAGCGTCATGTTAATACATAACTATGTTTATCTCTGAAACAAATTGGCTACAAAATGCTTAAGTTCCATGTTAGATGAATGTAAATAATCCAACTAACTAGATATTGGTCAATGATTACAGAACATAATAGTGCAATGTTTAGAAAAGGTTATGGAATGGTTAATATTATCGATTTACTTCAACTACAGGTTGATTTACACGCTGCTGGCTAAGTTATCTCATATCCGGCAAATCAGTTATGATTCCAAGAATCTGTGCAGAAATATCAAACCCTCTCCTCTGCACCTCTGCTGTCTTAATGAGAAGTCAAAAAAAACATTGGAGATTGCTATATGCTTTCAGTAATTAGACTGAATTAAGCATAAAGTGGTAAACAAAAGTGAATCTCCCTTTAATTACTCGCGCTGAAGAACATAACGAGAGAACAGCGATTATTACAGATGCAGGAGCATTTACCTATCAGGATTTGCTTTACTTTTCCAGTCAAATAGCGACAAGTCTTTTGCAGAATGTGGAAGATTTAGCAGAACAACGAGTGGCTTTTCTCATCCCTGCTGGGTTTGAGTATGTAGCGACTCAGTGGGGAATTTGGCGTGCTGGCGGAGTAGCTGTACCTCTTTGTATTGTTCATCCGCGACCAGAATTAGAGTATGTCATAAAAAATTGCGGCGCATCAATGATTATTGCTCATCCGCAGTTTGAGGATATATTACGCCCGATCGCCACAGAACACAATTTGCGATTTATCCTCACCTCCGACCCACTCCCAAATCATCTTGCTCGGCTTCCAAAAATAGATATGACTAGACGGGCATTAATTCTCTACACTAGCGGTACAACAGGTAAACCAAAGGGTGTGGTGACAACGCACCACAATATTCAAGCGCAAGTTACTAGCTTAATCACAGCTTGGGAATGGACATCAAGCGATCGCATTTTACACGTACTTCCCCTACATCATATTCATGGCATTATTAACGTGCTGACTTGTGCTTTGTGGGCTGGTGCAGAATGTTACATGTTGAGCAAATTTGATGCTGAAGTTGTGTGGAATCGAATTTGCAATGGTGATTTAACTTTATTTATGGCAGTCCCGACAATTTATGTAAAACTAATCGCAGCTTGGGAAAACGCCTCCAGTGAACGCCAACAAACCATGACAGCAGGTTGTGCAAAAATGCGCCTGATGGTTTCTGGTTCCGCCGCTTTACCAGTGCAAGTTTTAGAAAAATGGCAAAAAATTAGCGGTCATTTTCTTCTAGAACGCTATGGAATGACGGAAATTGGTATGGCGTTATCAAATCCTTTACATGGTCAACGTTATTCAGGTTATGTCGGTCAGCCTTTACCGCAAGTCGAAGTGAGATTAGTTGATGAAAATGGAGAGTTAGTCCCACCAGAGACACCAGGAGAAATTCAAGTCAAAAGTCCTGGTGTATTTTTAGAATATTGGCAAAACCCCCAAGCAACAGCCAAAACTTTTCAAGATGGTTGGTTTTGTACAGGTGATCTTGCTGTAGTTGAGAACGGTAACTATCGCATTCTCGGCCGGATGAGTGTAGATATTATCAAAACTGGTGGCTATAAAGTTTCCGCTTTAGAAATTGAAGAAGTGCTAAGAAACCATCCAGATATTCAAGAATGTGCAGTCGTGGGAGTTGCTGATGCTGAGTGGGGTGAGAGAGTTTGTGCGGCGTTAGTATTGCATCCACAACGTCAGTTGACATTAGAATCTTTGAGGAGTTGGGCAAAAGAGCAGTTAGCAGTTTATAAAGTCCCAACTAAAATTTTGATAGTTGAGGAACTACCACGCAATGCGATGGGGAAAGTGACTAAGCCAAAGGTGGTTGAGCTTTTGCGTTAATCTTTAAAGCCTTACTTAAAGATTGTGGCAGGCTGGAAAACGTGCAACTTTAGAGGACTATAGGGAAATCCCTCTTAACCCATACGTAAGAGGGATTTTGGGTATGGGCTTTTTGAGTACTAGGTTAAATTACTTGCTTTCTTAACTGCTTTCTTTAACTCTTCAAAGGTAATACTACCGTCTTCGTCGGAATCATACTGTACTAGTAACTCTTGGGGGCTACTGGTGTTTGTTTCTGATGAGATGACTGCACTTAAACCAGGACTTAAAAAAAGCTCATTAATGGAGATTTTGCCGTCTTGATCGCGATCTAAGGTATTAAAAAGAGATTGAAGCTCTTGCTCGGTTGCCATAAGTTTTTATCTGAATTAATCTTTTACTTTAATATTTTCAAATTAAACAAACTTATATCCAGAGAAGTAGAAACATGTATCGCTGGGGCTTAAATTAGTGAAATATTCTATTGCCTGTTCTACCCGTTCTATTAACCTCGCAGTATAAGATTACATAATTGTGCCTACGCAACATAACCTATGACTACCGCACCTTTAAGCTGGCAAGAACTAGAAACTCTCACCGACTATCAAATAGATACCGTTAATGGTCTGACCAATGCTAAAGCTCGGTTGCGCTTGTTTGGCAAACCCGAATCTGATGTGCGGGTAACGCTGTACCGTGATAACCACGCCTGGTGTCCTTACTGTCAAAAAGTTTGGTTATGGCTAGAGGAAAAACAGATTCCCTATCGCATCGAAAAAGTAACCATGTTTTGCTATGGAGAGAAAGAAAGTTGGTACAAACGTAAGGTACCATCAGGAATGCTCCCAGCGATTGAGCTAGATGGAAAAATTATTAAGGAAAGCGATGACATTTTGATCGCTTTAGAAAAGGTTTTTGAGCCATTGAGCCAAGGGATGGAAGACCGCACGGTGCTTCCTCTACGTCAATTAGAACGACTTTTATTTAGAGCCTGGTGCGCTTGGCTGTGTTATCCAGCAATTTCCTCTCAACAAGAAAAACGCAACCGAGAACAATTTATTGGAGTGGTGGCTAAGGTCGAGGAGGCTTTAGGTTGCACCCAAAGTCCTTATTTTCTAGATAGGTTTGGCATCGTCGATGTCATTTTTACGCCATATCTCGAACGGATGAATGCAAGCCTTTACTACTACAAAGGTTATTCTCTGCGAGAGGAAAATCCTCGCTTAAGTGCATGGTTTGAGGCAATGGAAAGCCGACCAACTTACCGTGGTACCCAGAGTGACTTTCACACCCACGCGCATGATTTACCACCCCAGATGGGAGGCTGTTGGGAAAATGGCGAACCCCAGATGCTTATCAATAAAGCGCGGGTAGATAACGGCCCCTGGTTCGGGCTACCAGATGTGACTTATCCAGAGCCGGAAAACTCGCGTATGGAAGCTCTTCAACGAACTATTGAGCATCGCGTCAATATTATCAGAGTTAACCCCTTAGATAATCAATTGTTTGATCAAGCCTTACGTTGTGCTTTAACACACATGATGACCGATGAAGAGTGTATACCTCCATTGGGATCTGATGTCGGTTTAAGATATTTGCGCGATCGCATTAATGTCCCCAGGGATATGTCTATTTATGCAGCCAAGCGATTGAGGGAATCCCTGGAGAAAACCGCAGCCCTTGCTGGTGATAGACAGCCAGACCCCATTCCCACTCAGCACCGACGAGATCAAGACCCGTCTAACTTTGTGAGAAAGTAGGATTAAAATCAATATATAACTGCTGGTTCGCCAACTTTTTTAGACGAACAAATCCTTGAGATATATTGGGTTAAATTCTGGTGTATAGTTGCTGAAGTTACTTGCTAGTAGCGGGCAGGATGTGGTAATTAGTCTTTTGGGACTGAAAAACTTCGCTATCTGACAACCAAACACCTGACTAATTTTATGGCTCGATGGATGTTACCAGTGTCAGGACTTGAAAAAATATAGATATAGCGATCGCTTGATTGAGACTTGATACCAAAAATCCACAATCCACTAATGCTATACAGACGATTTGGACGCACAGAATTACAGATGCCGGTGTTTTCTTGCGGCGGCATGAGATATCAGTTCAAATGGCAAGATGCTGCTTGGTCAGAAATTCCCGCAGACAACCAGAAAAACCTCGAAGCAACCATTCATAGATCCGTTGAAGTTGGAATTAATCATATTGAAACTGCCCGTGGTTATGGTAGCTCGGAAATGCAATTGGGAAAAATCTTGCCAACATTTCCACGGGAAAAATTGATTGTCCAAACTAAAGTTTCACCCGTTGCTGATGCCAAAGAATTCCGGCAGACATTTGAACAATCGCTGCGAAATCTCCAGTTAGATTATGTAGACTTGTTTAGTTTGCATGGCATTAATCATGCTGAATCTCTGGAATATAGCATTCGTCCTGGTGGTTGTTTAGATGTAGCCAAACAATTACAAGCCGAGGGCAAAGTTAGATTTATTGGCTTTTCTACCCACGGGGCTACAGATTTAATTGTTCAGGCAATTAATACTAATCAATTTGATTATGTAAATCTTCATTGGTATTACATTAATCAAACTAATTGGCCAGCAATTGCAGCTGCCAATAAACTTGATATGGGTGTATTTATTATTAGCCCTTCAGATAAAGGCGGACAGCTTTATAAACCACCACAAAAATTAGTGAATCTTTGTGCGCCTTTGAGTCCAATGGTGTTTAATGATTTGTTTTGTCTGAGTCATTCTCAGGTGCATACCCTGAGTTTAGGTGCAGCTAAACCCCAAGATTTTGATGAACACTTGAAGACATTAGCATTATTAGATGACTCATCAGAAATTTTGCCCCCGATTTTGGCGAGATTAGAAGCAGAAGCGATCGCCATTTTAGGGGAAGATTGGGTAAAAACTTGGCATCTCAACTTACCAAGATGGGAACATACTCCAGGCGAGATAAATATTCCCATGATTTTGTGGCTATGGAACTTAGCTAATGCTTACGATTTAGTAGACTATGCCAAAACCCGTTACAACCTCATGGGTAACGCTAGTCATTGGTTTCCTGGGAACAAAGCAGATAAACTCAACAAAGTAGATTTACGCCAATGTCTTAGCCGAAGTCCCCACGCCGATAAAATTCCTCGCATTTTGGCAAAAGCCCATCAAATGTTAGGTGGTGAAGAAGTAAAACGCTTGTCGCAACAATAGATATTGGGTTTCATACTTTGCTGAAGTACTAATTATCTGAGTTTATCTGCATCCATCCTCTTCTACTGGCAGTTAAAGTAACACCAAAAACTAAATTATCCTAAAATTGCGCCTAGTAGAGTGCGTCAGTTTAAGAACCTTAGTCATGTCATAAAATGACGCACTCTACATTTTAAATATTTTTTAATCAGTTCTTAATTCCTTATTTGTTGTGACTGACACACTGGAAAGCCACTACATTAAATTTATTTTTTCTTTTTTTATAAAATAAAACATTGATTTTTCTCTGAGCAATGTATTAATAGCATCATCAAAAGTACTTGAAAATTTTCCGATATTAAGGATAAGATATTCAAGCGTTAAAACGTTTTTTGTCAAGCATACAAATGCTTAATTTAGCATAAGTAAGAGCTAAATTAGGCTTACTGTCTCATGTTTAAAAAGCTCATTAATTTAGACATCAAAAATTAAATTAATTAGTTGATTGCTTGACACAAGAAAAAAGATCGGTGCTGTCAAACTTTTTTTAATATACTTCTGAGGCTGCGTAGATTTATGGCAATTATTACAGGTGACAATGGTAATAATATACTTCCAGGAACTCCAGACAACGATACTATTAGAGGACTTGGAGGCAACGATCAACTTAATGGTGGAGCCGGAGATGACATCCTAGATGCGGGATTAGGAACCACAGACGAAGTAGATGGTGGCATTGGCATTGATACAGTCGTCATTGATTACTCCAGTTTAGGAACCAACGTCAGTAGATTGGGTAATTCCTATATCACCACAGGCAATCGCACATTCTACAGCAATATTGAGCAGTTCAACATCACTACTGGTAGCGGTAACGACGAACTGTTTGGTGGAGTATTGAACGATATTCTCAATGGTGGTGCGGGTAATGATGTACTCAATGGTGGCGCAGGTAATGATGTACTCAATGGTGGTGCAGGTGACGATTTAATTACCAAAGGAGCCGGAGCAGATACAGTCGATGGTGGTACAGGAATTGATACTCTTGTGGATGCCGATTTCTCTGGTGATACCACAGGCAGAACCTTAACTATCACAGGTAGCACCCTCGCCACAATAGTTTCTGGTGGCAACACTTATCAAGGTTTGGAGTTTTTACGCAACATCACTGCTGGTAGTGGTAATGACAACATTCGTCAAGCCACGACAATTCAGGAAAATAATCAACTTAATGGTGGAGCCGGAGATGACATCCTGGGTGCAGGGTTGGGAACCGCAGACGAAGTGGATGGTGGCATTGGCATTGATACAGTCGTCATTGATTACTCCAGTTTAGGAACCAACGTCAGTAGATTGGGTAATTCCTATATCACCACAGGCAATCGCACATTCTACAGCAATATTGAGCAGTTCAACATCACTACTGGTAGCGGTAACGACGAACTGTTTGGTGGAGTATTGAACGATATTCTCAATGGTGGTGCGGGGAATGATGTACTCAATGGTGGCGCAGGTAATGATGTACTCAATGGTGGTGCAGGTGACGATTTAATTACCAAAGGAGCCGGAGCAGATACAGTCGATGGTGGTACAGGAATTGATACTCTTGTGGATGCCGATTTCTCTGGTGATACCACAGGCAGAACCTTAACTATCACAGGTAGCACCCTCGCCACAATAGTTTCTGGTGGCAACACTTATCAAGGTTTGGAGTTTTTACGCAACATCACTGCTGGTAGTGGTAATGACAACATTCGTCAAGCCACGACAATTCAGGAAAATAATCAACTTAATGGTGGAGCCGGAGATGACATCCTGGGTGCAGGGTTGGGAACCGCAGACGAAGTGGATGGTGGCATTGGCATTGATACAGTCGTCATTGATTACTCCAGTTTAGGAACCAACGTCAGTAGATTGGGTAATTCCTATATCACCACAGGCAATCGCACATTCTACAGCAATATTGAGCAGTTCAACATCACTACTGGTAGCGGTAACGACGAACTGTTTGGTGGAGTATTGAACGACATCCTCAATGGTGGTGCGGGGAATGATGTACTCAATGGTGGCGCAGGTAATGATGTACTCAATGGTGGTGCAGGTGACGATTTAATTACCAAAGGAGCCGGAGCAGATACAGTCGATGGTGGTACAGGAATTGATACTCTTGTGGATGCCGATTTCTCTGGTGATACCACAGGCAGAACCTTAACTATCACAGGTAGCACCCTCGCCACAATAGTTTCTGGTGGCAACACTTATCAAGGTTTGGAGTTTTTACGCAACATCACTGCTGGTAGTGGTAATGACAACATTCGTCAAGCCACGACAATTCAGGAAAATAATCAACTTAATGGTGGAGCCGGAGACGACATCCTGGGTGCAGGGTTGGGAACCGCAGACGAAGTGGATGGTGGCATTGGCATTGATACAGTCGTCATTGATTACTCCAGTTTAGGAACCAACGTCAGTAGATTGGGTAATTCCTATATCACCACAGGCAATCGCACATTCTACAGCAATATTGAGCAGTTCAACATCACTACTGGTAGCGGTAACGACGAACTGTTTGGTGGAGTATTGAACGATATTCTCAATGGTGGTGCGGGTAATGATGTACTCAATGGTGGCGCAGGAAACGACATTATTACTCAAGGAGCCGGAGCAGATACAGTCGATGGTGGAGCAGGGGTTGATACCCTTGTGGATGCCGATTTCTCCGCAGATACCACAGGTAGAACCTTAATTATCAATGGTAGTACCTTAGCAACCCTGGTTTCTGGCGGCGACACTTATCAAGGCTTTGAGTTTTTCTTGAATGTCACGGCTGGCAGTGGTAACGATACGATTCGCTTTACTTCTGCGACTCCGGCCGATAACAATGTTAGAGGCGGTGCAGGTAATGACACAATTGAGGCTGGTGCAGGTAATGACACCCTTGATGGTGGTACAGGTAACGATTCCCTCAGGGGTGGTTCGGGTAACGATATCTATGTAGTGGATAGTTTGGGAGATATCGTTACTGAAACCTCGACATTAGCGACAGAAATTGATACTGTACGTTCTTCAATTACCTATACACTAGGTGCAAATCTAGAAAATCTGACTTTAACTGGTACAGCCGCCATCAATGGTACAGGTAATAGCTTAAATAATACGATCGCAGGTAATAGCGGTAACAATATTCTCAATGGTGGTGCTGGTAACGACAGTCTGAACGGCGGAACTGGAAGTGATACGTTAATTGGTGGCACAGGTAATGATAACTATGTAGTCAATAGCGCTGGCGATGTGGTAACTGAAAACCTCAACGAAGGTACAGATACAGTGCAATCATCTATCAGCTACACTCTAGGTGCGAATCTAGAAAACTTGACCTTAACTGGTACAACCGCCATCAATGGTACAGGAAACAGTTTAGCCAACACTATTACAGGTAATAGTGGTAGTAATACTCTTAATGGTGAAACTGGCAATGATACTTTAATTGGTGGCGGTGGTAACGATACAATTTTGGGTGGTGATGGTAACGATACCCTCAATGGTGTTGGTAGTGAGTTTGGTAGATCAACAAGAGACAGTCTCACTGGTGGCAACAACAACGATTTATTTATACTGGGTAATGCTAGTGCTGTTTTCTACAATGATGGCAATAACACTAATGCTGGTCTAAATGATTACGCTTTAATTACGGACTTCAACATTGCTGAAGATAGAATTCAACTCAGAGGTACAGCGAGTTCTTACTTCCTAGGAACCTCGTCGATCGCTGGTATAACCGGAACATCTATTTACTTTGATAGCAATGGTAATGGAACTTTCAACGCTACTGATGAATTGATTGCGATCGCACAAGGAGTTTCCGGACTAAACTTGACAGCCAGTTATTTTAGTTATGTGTCCTAATCCCTAGAAATTTGCATAATCAAGCTTTGAAACCTTGTGGTTTGCGCCAAAAGGTTTCAAATGAAGTATAAACACTACAATTTCCGCTTTTAGACTTTATTCTGCTTCTTTCTTCGCCTGTGTTTTATCAATCATGGGTACAACTAACACCTTATCTACCCGATTACCATCCATATCCATCACCTCAACCCGCATCCCTTCCCATTCAAAATGATCTGCGGCGGAGGGGATGCGGCCTAAATGGGTGATGACAAAGCCGCCCAAGGTTTGGTAGCTACCGCGTTCGTCAGATTCCCACTCTTCCATCTCGAAAAGTTCAAAGAATTCGTCTACGGGTAACATTCCATCTAGTAACCAGGAACCATCTTCTCTCTGTACGGCTTGGGGTTCGTCTTCTCCCGGCCCTGCGGGAACATCACCGACGATTTCGCTCATAATGTCGTTCAGAGTCACTAATCCTTGAATCACGCCGTATTCATCCACCACAATTGCCATGTGGGTAATTGTTTGCTTGAATAACTCCAAAACCTTCAAGCCACGAGTGCTTTCTGGGACAAACACAGGTTGGCGCAATCCTACTGTTAAATCGAGAGATTCATTACGAAAACTGCGGGCGAGTAAGTCGGTTACAGGAATGATCCCCAGAACATTATCAAGCCCTCCCTGACAAACTGGATACCGCGAATAACCATTTTCAGTCATTTTTTGGCGGTTTTCTTCGGCCGTGTCTTCTAAGTCTAGCCAGATGATATCAGGGCGGGGGGTCATAAAAGAACTAACAGGGCGATCGCCTAGGCGAAAAACTCGCTCTACCATATCTTGTTCTGCTTCTTCAAAGGTTCCCGCTTCTGTACCTTGCTCAATCAGGATTTTAATTTCTTCTTCAGTAACTTGTGGTTCTTCTGAAGGTGTAATCCCTAAAATCCGCAATACTAATTCTGTAGAAGCACTCAAAAGATGCACCGCTGGCGAAGCCAAAGCCGCTAAAGCCCGCATTGGTATAGCAACAAACGCTGCAATTCTTTCTGGGTTGTTTAATGCCAACCGCTTCGGCACTAATTCCCCGATAATTAGAGATAGATACGTAATAATTAAAACGACTATCCCAAAGGAGACAGGTTCGCTATAAGGAGCCAAAACAGGGATAAGTTTGACATATACTGCCAGCCGATTAGCAATTGTAGCTCCCCCAAAAGCACCAGTTAGGATACCGATAAGAGAAATTCCGACTTGCACGGTCGATAAAAAATTATTGGGAGACTCTGCTAGTTTTAATGCTGCCCTAGCTTTGGCATCTCCTTGATTGGCAAGCTGTTGAAGCCTGACCTTCCGCGCTGAGACAATAGCCATCTCAGACATTGAGAAGATGCCGTTGGCAATAATTAGTACCAAAATGATTAAAATTTCAGAAGTGATGGAGGACATGTTTGGATTTGCCGCTATGGGGAGCAGAGGAGGTAGGGTAGCAAGGGAGCAGGGGAGCAGGAGAAGAAAGAATATAATTTTCCGACTTCATACTTCACACTTCATACTTCATTTGACTAAGCACAAAGTAGTAGTTTAACTTCTTAAATTTATATATTTATATTTCAATCATCATTCTTCCACAGAAGTAATAAGACAGGTGTTAACACTTTTAAAATGGTGAACATAAACTACCTATAAATTTTCTTATCACCGAAGATTTCCACCTCTAGTAGAACTTATGGCATTTTCTTCTATTGTGCGTGCCTTGGCGCGATCGCCTCTCACCACAGAACTGCTTTCTAAGCTCAATCGGCAAAAAGATTTACGCTTAAATGGAATTCCCCGTTTACCCAAGGGTCTGGTAGCATCGGCATTAGCACAAAATTCAGGCAGGAATTTATTTGTTGTTTGTGCCACCCTGGAGGAAGCCGGACGCGCTTACGCTCAATTAGAGGCGATGGGATGGCAAACAGTCCATTTTTACCCCACTTCGGAAGCCTCCCCTTACGAACCTTTTGATCCCGAAACGGAAATGACTTGGGGACAAATGCAGGTTTTGGCTGATTTGGTGAAGAGTCAAGAGTCTGTCAATGGTCAAAATAAGACTATAGCGGTGGTTGCTACTACCAATGCGTTACAGCCGCATTTGCCGCCTCCAGAGGCTTTTTCACCTCTTAGCCTGACCCTGGAAAAGGGGATGGAATTTGACTTAAATGCTTTCAGTACAAAAATTACTACTTTGGGTTACGAACGAGTACCCTTGGTAGAAACAGAAGGACAATGGAGTCGACGCGGTGATATTGTCGATATTTTTCCAGTATCTTCAGAATTGCCAGTGCGCTTGGAATGGTTTGGCGACGAAATCGAACAAATCAGAGAATTTGACCCCACAACTCAGCGTTCTGCCCTTGATAAAATAGGCCAAATTGTGCTTACTCCCACCAGCTTTACTCCGATTATTTTAGATGCACTGAAGGATAGTGCGGAGTTCCGAGTGCTGAGTGCTGAGTTGAAGAATGAATCGGAACTTGATAATCAAGAGTCAGCAGTCCTAGAAGGAAGCCGTAGGTTTTTAGGTCTGGCGTTTGCAAAACCAGCATCGATTTTAGATTATCTGCCTGAAAATACTTTAATTGCTATTGATGAACCAGAACAGTGTCACGCCCATAGCGATCGCTGGGTGGAAAATGCAGAGGAACAATGGTCGCTAGGGACTGGGGAATTAAATTTAGGTTCTTTACAATTGCCTAAAATTCATCGGTCTTTTGATGATTGCTTGGCAGAACTTACCCAATTTCAAACTGTTTATTTATCGGAAATCGCAGAAGAAAACAATGGGGTCAATTTAGCGAGTCGGTCTGTACCAGTTACACCGCACCAGTTTGGTAAATTAGCTGAGACACTACGCCAAGAACGCGATCGCAATTTCTCAATCTGGTTAATTTCTGCCCAACCTTCCCGTTCTGTCTCCTTACTCCAAGAACACGACTGTCCGGCGCAGTTTATCCCCAACCCGCGTGACTACCAAGCGATTGAAAAGCAGCAAATCAACCACGTACCAGTCGCCCTAAAATATTCCGGTTTGGCAGAACTAGAAGGATTTATTCTGCCGACGTATCGCTTGGTAGTGGTCACCGACCGCGAATTTTACGGTCAGCACTCCCTCGCAACACCTGGATACATCCGCAAACGTCGTAAGGCGGCTTCTAAGCAAGTTGACCCGAATAAACTGCGTCCGGGAGATTATGTAGTACATCGAAGCCACGGGATTGGTAAATTCGTCAAGCTGGAAAGTTTGACGATTAACGATGAAACCCGCGATTACATCGTCGTACAGTACGCCGATGGTCTTTTGCGGGTGGCGGCTGACCAAGTTGGTTCTTTGTCAAGGTTTCGCGCCACAGGCGATAAAGCGCCAGAACTGCACAAAATGACCGGGAAGGCTTGGGAAAACACCAAGAACCGTGTCCGCAAAGCTATTAAGAAATTAGCGGTAGACTTGCTGAAATTGTATGCAGCGCGATCGCAACAACAAGGTTACTCCTATCCCCAAGATATGCCTTGGCAAGAGGAAATGGAAGATTCCTTCCCTTACCAACCCACCACCGACCAGCTAAAAGCCGTCCAAGATGTGAAACGCGACATGGAAAGCGATCGCCCAATGGATCGCTTAGTTTGTGGTGACGTTGGTTTCGGGAAAACGGAAGTAGCAATCCGCGCCATTTTCAAAGCCGTGACTTCTGGTAAACAAGTCGCACTCTTAGCACCAACTACCATCCTCACCCAGCAACACTACCACACCCTCAAAGAACGCTTTGCCCCTTACCCTGTGAATGTCGGCTTACTCAACCGCTTCCGCACCGCTGAAGAACGTCGCAATATTCAAAAACGATTGGCGACGGGTGAGTTAGATATCGTTGTCGGTACGCATCAACTTTTAGGGAAAAGTGTAAATTTCAAAGATTTAGGACTGTTGGTCATAGACGAAGAACAACGGTTTGGGGTGAACCAAAAAGAGAAAATTAAATCTTTGAAAACTCAGGTTGACGTGCTGACTCTCTCCGCCACACCTATTCCCCGTACCTTGTATATGTCTTTATCTGGGATTCGGGAAATGAGTTTGATTACCACACCACCCCCCACCAGACGACCAATTAAAACCCATCTTTCCCCCAGAAACCCCGAAAGTGTCCGCAGCGCCATTCGCCAAGAACTGGATCGGGGCGGACAGGTGTTTTACGTAGTTCCACGGGTTGATGGCATAGAAGAGATTACAGCCAATCTTCGGGAGATGGTACCAGGCGCGAGATTTGCGATCGCTCACGGGCAAATGGACGAAAGCGAGTTAGAATCAACCATGCTCACCTTTAGTAATGGTGACGCAGACATATTAGTATGTACGACAATTATTGAATCTGGGTTAGATATTCCCCGCGTCAACACCATCTTAATTGAAGATGCACACCGTTTTGGATTATCGCAACTATACCAATTACGCGGTCGTGTCGGTCGGGCGGGGATTCAAGCTCATGCTTGGTTATTCTATCCCAAGCAACGCACATTATCTGATGCCGCACGGCAAAGGTTACGGGCAATACAAGAATTTACTCAACTCGGTTCCGGGTATCAACTCGCGATGCGCGACATGGAAATCCGCGGCGTGGGTAACTTGCTAGGTGCAGAACAATCTGGTCAAATGGATGCGATCGGTTTTGATTTGTACATGGAAATGTTAGAAGAAGCGATTCGAGAAATTCGCGGTCAAGAAATACCCCAAGTTGACGATACGCAAATTGACCTCAACCTCACTGCATTTGTCCCTGCTGATTATATTCCCGATATCGATCAAAAGATGAGTGCGTATCGTGCAGTAGCATCTGCCAAATCGAAAGATGAACTAGCGCAGATTGCAGCCGAATGGAGCGATCGCTATGGTACTTTACCCGTCCCCGCCAATCAACTGTTACGCGTGATGGAACTAAAACAATTAGCGAAAAAATTAGGATTTAGCCGTATCAAACCAGAAAACAAACAACACGTAATTTTAGAAACCCCAATGGAAGAACCTGCTTGGAATTTACTCGCAGCCAACTTACCAGAACATCTCAAAACACGCTTTGTTTACTCTCCAGGTAAAGTCACAGTCCGCGGTTTAGCGGTGATGAAAGCCGACCAACAATTGCAAAGCTTGATTGATGCAATGGGGAGAATGCAAGGTGCGATCGCCGAAGCGGTTGTTGTTTAAATAGTAAATTAGGATTAATCATTAATTGGAGCTATATGTCAAACTTACTGAGCAGAATTACAATTAATCCCAAACAATGCGGCGGTCGCCCATGTATTCGAGGTATGAGAATTCGGGTGTCAGATGTATTAGACTTGTTTGCTGCTGGACTCAGTGCTGAACAAATCTTAGAAGAAATGCCTGATCTAGATGCAGATGACCTCAAAGCAGCACTAATATATGCTTCGCGGAAGCTGAATCATCCAGTGTTAGTAGCATGACAATCTGGATAGATGCACATTTATCGCCTGCCAGTGAGTATATTGATGGTCAAATTATCCAGAAATCGATGCCACAGGGTGAACACAGTACAATTCAAGGTGAACTGATTATTACTATCAATGAAGTCACTAAGCCGCAGAAAATAGCGTGAGCTTTTCCAGAGTTGCGCTGCATTTTTGCTGGACGTGCGATCGCTACTATATAAGTAGAGAATAGAAAAATAGGATGAGTCAAGATAAGTTATGTCAAAACAAATAGAAGAACGGGTAGCGATTTTAGAGGCTGAAGTTGCAAGTCTTAAAAATCAACTAGAGGTTGTTTCTTCCTCCAAAACCCCTTGGTGGCAGAAAATTGCAGGAACATTTGCTGAGAACTCAGCTTATGATGAAGCCATGCAGCTAGGGCGAGAATATCGTGAATCTCTGCACTCAAATTCTTCAGAATCACACGATATTTAGATGTATATTCTCGATACTGATCATCTAAGTGTTTTAGATCGCGGAGGATTGCAGGCACAATCTTTACTCACGCGATTAGCAAAAGTCAATCCTAATCAGGTTGCAGTAACAATCATCAGCTATGAGGAACAAATGCGAGGTTGGTTGAGTTATGTGGCAAAGGCTCAAACCGTTGAAGGACAAGTTTTAGCCTACAAGGAATTAAAGAAGCAACTAACCAATTATTGTGTTATACCAATTTTAGAATTTGATCAACCAGCAGCCCAAGAATTTCAACGGCTCAGAAAAGCTTACCCTCGGCTTGGCACAATGGATTTAAAAATCGCTGCTATAGCTCTCGTTAATCAAGCTATTCTATTGACTCGAAATTCTGCTGATTTTGGACAAATAGCAGGCTTAAACTTAGAAGACTGGACATAAAAGTACAGATTTTGAAATCAAGTATCAACTTTGATCACAAAATAGTGCGATCGCCTGCTCCATAGTTACCTTTTACACCAATAAACCTAATAATCAAATCTATGCCAACTTTTGTTGGAGTGTTTTTGTATGTTTTTGCAAGAGCTTAAGGAACCAGTCTGTAAACTTCCTATAAGCGATCGCAAAAAAGTAGCAATACTCATATCTAGCTTTTGAAAGAAAAATATGCAAAGGAGGGTTTTCAACATTGCCCATCAACAAACCAGCGACTAAATAGTAAAGGGGTTTGTTTTGCTTAGGTTTCTTCGTATTATTCAGCATTAGATAAGTAAAGCTGACAATATTTATAATTTATCCTGATAGTAATAATTAACCCAAATTTTGTAAAGCAGTGTAAAGTATTGTTACAGGCAAAAAAACAGTTGTCTGATTCATAAATTAATAACCGCAATCATAAAGACATGACAGCAACCTTACAACAGCGCAAAAGCGCCAACGTATGGGAGCAGTTCTGCAACTGGATCACCAGCACCAACAACCGCCTATACATCGGCTGGTTCGGCGTACTCATGATCCCAACCTTGCTGGCTGCAACCACCTGCTTCGTAATCGCCTTCATCGCCGCACCACCAGTAGACATCGACGGTATCCGTGAACCAGTAGCAGGTTCCTTACTCTACGGAAACAACATCATCTCCGGAGCAGTAGTACCATCCTCCAACGCAATTGGCTTGCACTTCTACCCAATTTGGGAAGCAGCTTCTCTTGATGAGTGGTTGTACAACGGTGGCCCATACCAACTAGTAATATTCCACTTCCTGATTGGCGTATTTTGCTACCTCGGTCGTGAATGGGAACTATCCTACCGCTTAGGAATGCGTCCTTGGATCTGCCTAGCATTCTCCGCACCTGTGGCTGCTGCTACCGCAGTATTCTTGATCTACCCAATTGGACAAGGTTCCTTCAGTGATGGTATGCCCTTGGGTATCTCTGGAACCTTCAACTTCATGATCGTGTTCCAAGCAGAACACAACATCTTGATGCACCCCTTCCACATGTTAGGTGTGGCTGGTGTATTCGGTGGTTCTTTGTTCTCCGCAATGCACGGTTCCTTGGTAACTTCCTCCTTAGTTCGTGAAACAACCGAGAACGAATCACAAAACTACGGTTACAAATTCGGACAAGAAGAAGAAACCTACAACATCGTTGCAGCACACGGTTACTTCGGTCGCTTAATCTTCCAATACGCGTCCTTCAACAACAGCCGTTCCTTGCACTTCTTCCTAGCTGCATGGCCTGTAATTGGAATCTGGTTCACAGCGTTGGGCGTAAGCACAATGGCGTTCAACTTGAACGGTTTCAACTTCAACCAGTCTGTGATTGACTCTCAAGGTCGTGTAATTAACACCTGGGCTGATATCATCAACCGCGCTAACTTGGGTATGGAAGTAATGCACGAGCGTAACGCTCACAACTTCCCCTTAGATTTGGCTGCTGGTGATGTTGCTCCTGTTGCTCTCACCGCTCCTGCTATCAACGGTTAATTTTCTGACCTAGAAGCAATAGCTAATGTGTGAATGAAAGGCGCTCTCCTTGAGGAGAGCGCCTTTTTAGTTTGGGTTTGAGTTACAGCTTTTTTATTCCGTGTGATCCCGTTTATGGATATTTACAGAGGTTATGCGATCGCAATCTTCTATTTAGTAAAAGTATGAGCCAAATACATTAGACCTCTTGCAAAAGTTCTCAGGAAGATTGGGTTTGGGATAGATAAAGCTCATAATTAGGGAGCCGGAACTGCTACTCGATTACCAGGAACAATCTGTGGCTGATATGAAAATACCTCGCGGCTACGAGGATTGACACTTACCTTCAGCCACTGTACATCGTTGGTGCCGTTTCCTTGATTGTCGCCAAATGTCTCAACACGTGTGAAGTTTTCCAGCCGTCTGCCTTGAGCATCTAGAAATGGTCTATCAATCCGAAAATAGTGTGAATCGCCGTGTACATAAGCAACTGGTTTGCGGAAAGCAATCACCTCATCACGCAACGCTGACAAAAAGTCTCTGAAGCCATCAAGCTGACCATCAGTTTCCATAAGCGTCCTCGGATCACGCAAAGGCGCTCTATTTGGATCATTCTGATCCCATCCTGGATCAGCTTGGGAGATCAACATAACAGCTGCTGAGTTGCGTTCCTTGGCTACTCGAAAAGTCTCTTTCAGCCAGGCAATATTAGCTGTATTTCGTGCTGCATATTCCTCTGGATCAGGTGCAGTGTCACAGAGGTTATTGCACGAACCTTGGATGTTGAGTGTCGCATAAGTAACCCTACCGACCGTCCAACGGCGGTTCTCTACACAAGGTACAGCACCATTAACACCAAGGCATAATGGTGCTGTCTGCACTTCTTGGAACAACCGACGCTGCCCTAGGGAAAAATTCGTACTAAAGAATAACTGACGCTCGTAATCGAGGCGTTCAAGTGAGTTGTATCCACCATTGGAAGGGCGATCGCAGTCTGTCCAATCGTTGTCACCCGGAGTAAAAGCTGCCGGTGCTTCTAGAGAGTTGAAGTAGCCGAGCGCCTTGATATACAGTGCGTTGTCACAAAGGCTATTAGAACCAGCCTTGAGATCACCATCGTGAACGGTGAAAGCCAGTTTTTGGGAATTCATATCTTCGATTAGTCTTGTTACCCCAACTTCTTGGGCAGCTGAGTAAGGTAGATCGCCCCAAAGTCCAATCTCGTATGACGAGTTCGCATTTTCATTCTCTCCGGCCAGTACTAAATTGGCGGTGGCAGATGCCAGGAATGGTAAAGTTAAGGCCAGTAAGCACATTTGACGTAGTAAATGTTTACTACTGAAGCCGTGAAACATTGAGTAGCCAAGCTTTGTCATTATCATCTCCTCAATTATTTAGGCATCCGTGAGTGTATTTTTGGACAATTGCTGCCCACACCATTCCCATCAGCAATTTAGACTATCGGATGTCGATCGCAGATGGGTTATGAATAGGTTATGAATCCTAATTAGTATTGAAGAGAAAGATCCTAAGAAAAGCGGAATAATTAACTGTCAGTCTTGTAAAAATGAAGTAATTGTTACTTTGTTGGGGCGAATTTTCTATTCTGATGACGAAGTGAAATGCCTAATTTGATCAATAAGGCTATTGGCTACATCGATTTCTGCAATTTTGCGAATGAAGGAGCCTAAAAGATAAGTATGATCACAACTCAAGATGGCACGCAGATATATTACAAAGATTGGTGTGCAGGACAACCTGTCGTTTTCAGTCACGGTTGACTGAGACGCTCCAATTCCATATCATCCCAAGAGATAGGGTCTTCTACAGGCTCCAGGTGAGTGATAATGCTACTTCCTGGCAGTGCTTGAATAATTTTCAACTCAATTTCTTCACATAAATCATGTCCTTGGCGCACACTCCAAGCGCCTGGGACTAAAACGTGAAAGGAAATAAAGCGACGGGTTCCTGCTAACCGAGAGCGCATAGCATGGAACTGGATATTTTGATGTTCGTATTCACTAAATATCTGCCGAATAATTTCTTGTTCTTCTTTTGGTAAAGCCGTGTCTAGTAGTCCAGAAAAGGTTTCCCGCAGTAAATTAAATCCTGCCCAAATAATATTAACTGCTACCAATAGGGCAATGATGGGGTCAAGTATCAACCAACCTGTTACCTGCACGAGAAAAATTCCGAGTATCACACCACCGGAAGTCCAGACATCAGTTAATAGGTGGTGAGCATCTGCTCGCAAGGTAATGGAACGTAAGCGTTTTCCGGCTTTGAGTAAGACAACAGCTACTGCACCATTAACTGCTGTGGCTAATAATGACAGCACTAGCCCTAATCCCAGTTGAGTTAGTGGTTCTGGATGCAGCAAGCGTCCCCAAGCTTCTAGGGCAATGCTAATAGCTGCCACGATAATTAATGCACCTTCGGCTCCACTAGAAAAATACTCGGCTTTAGAATGGCCAAAGGTGTGTTCGGCATCGGCTGGTTTAGCTGCATAAGTTAATGCCCATAGCGCTACCAGTGCAGCCACTAGATTTACACATGATTCAATAGCATCAGACAGTAGCCCGACTGAACCTGTTAGTAGGTAAGCCCCAAACTTTAAACCAATAGTCACTACTGCGGCTGCAATTGATAAGAAGGCGTAAGAACGGGCTGTTTGGCTACTCATTCAAACTACTCAACTGTAATTTTTACGTAACTGTAACAAATTTAGCTGTTAGTTTTATCTATCTTCAGATTTTTAGGTTTTTTTAAACACAGGCTGGTAAAAAAAGGCAAAAGTCAAAAGAAAGACCAGGAGATTGTAGGAAAAGCATTGTTGCAAATTATTTTCCAGCCCAAAAGGTGAGATACTGTTGAAAAAATAATTTCACAGGATAGATGTAATATATGCAGCTTTTTGGTATGCCAGTAGAAAAGGGCAGATGGTTGCTGATCCCTCTGGGTGCAACAGTTTTACTCTGCCTTGGCACTGTTTATTCATGGAGTATTTTTAGAAAACCTCTAGAGAAATTACTGAATATTAATGCAACAGAAAGTTTGTTGCCATTTACGGTTTTGCTCATCATGTTTGCCATATTGATGCCAATTACTGGCTTTTACATCAATCGCTTCGGTTCTCGGATGATTACCGCAGTTGGTGGTGTAATTATGGGACTTGGTTATATTTTGTCTAGTCTAGATGGCAATTTACAACTGCTGACTTTTACCTACGGTGCGATCGCAGGTGCGGGTGTAGGTATAGTGTATGGTGTACCGTTAGCCGTGATCGCTAAGTGGTTTCCTGATAAAAAAGGTCTTGCAGTTGGTTTAACTGTGATTGGTTTTGGGTTGTCGCCGTTAATTACCGCACCTTTGGCGAAATCACTGATTGATAGCTATGGAGTGCGGCAAACTTTTGTGATTTTAGGTATAACGTTTACACTGATTATTTTAGCGATCGCCACTGTCTTAAAAACACCCCCTCCAGATTGGAAACCAGCCGGTTGGAATCCCAATGTTGCAGTTTCGGGAAGTACATCACTCACCAATTCCGAGACAATATTGCAAACACCAGCATTTTACGGTTTGTGGCTATGCTATACCATCGGTACATTCTCAGGATTGGCAGCAATTGGTATTTCTAGCCCGTTAGCCCAAGAAATAATTAAACTAGATGCAACCACAGCCGCAAGTACAGTTTCTTTATTTGCAGTATTTAATGCTTTAGGTAGGTTGTTTTTTGGTTGGTTTACTGACCGTTTCAGCCCGAAGTTAGCTGCAATTGTTTCTTTTACTTTAGTATTAATTGCATCGCTGATGATGCTCAAAGCAGGCCAAGGAACTGTAGCTACTTATTTAGTAGCATTTGCCCTATTTTATTTTTCTTTTGGTGGCTGGTTAGCGATCGCTCCTACTACCACCTTGATTTTGTTCTCCGCCGCCGATTATGCCAAAAATTATGGTCTAGTTTTCACAGCTTACGGCGCAGGTGCTTTAGGTGGAACTTTATTAGCTGGCAGAATTCGAGATATTTTTGGCAGTTATACAGTTTTCTTCTACCCAACTACAGCACTAGCAATTTTAGGAATTGTGTTAGCTGTGTTTATGCTCAAACGTAGTTTTTCTGGTTCTACGATTAGTCAAGCTAATTAAGAGCCTATTGATCAAGCAAATATTAAATAGGGTGTGTTACGGCTATTCATTCAAAACCCTGACACCCCTATACCAGTCTTTACAGACAATTTTTGTGGGTAAGTCCTCATCGTTTCCGGCGCAAAACTGCTCATAAAGAAGGCAGAGGGAAATATGCAATTTGCATTTCCCACAGATGAGAATGCTCAACTTAAGATTTTCATAGTCTTTCGTTAACGTACCGTCAATAAATTTGATCTGCAATCATCCTATGCAAATGACGGTCGGAGACTAACGGAGGACAAGTGAGCAAGTATTTAAAATTTTATGGCATAAATCAAACATGGCAGTGGTTACGCCAAACTTTCAGACATAAGTTATTTTTGCGCTTATCTGCTGTGGTGCTAGTGACTTTTTTCGTCAGCTTAACTGTGCATTATTCTATGGCGACTCAACCAGTAGCCACTACATCCAGCCCCAAAGTAATTTTAATTTCCCTCGATGGTGCCACACCAGATTTTGTTGAGCAGTATTTAAAAGATGGTGTATTAAATCGCCGCCAAGGATTAGGATTACTCAAAAGACAAGGTGTGTATGCTGAAAGAAATATTACTTGCAGCGCCTCTTTAACTGCGGCTTGTCACGTAGCTATTGGTACAGGTTCCACTGCTGCCCGCAATGATATTAACTCTAATACATTCCATTTAGTTGCCAGTCCCTTTACCTCTAACATTAGTGGTTTTGGCGCACCCATTGGCGGTTATTCCACAATCGGCCCTAGTGCCAGTGTACAACCAACGGCGGAACCGATTTGGGTTGGGCTTCAGCGCAATGGCAAGCAAGTTGTGGCGGCTACCTTTCCCGGCGCAGATGGTGTTGATGTCCGAGTTCCCGGTTTGACTAATAGCCCAATTATTCAACCAGCCAGCACGAGAACTGTATCTTACACCGTTCCCTTTGGGGTGTTTGCGGGGGTAGGTGCAAGAGGTTTTAGTTTAACTACTGCGGACTTTAATTCTGCTTCTAGTCAAATAGTTACTCAACTGAATAATGCAGGCAGAATTTCTTACAGCCCCATTTTACAAGCAAGTTTAAATGATCAGTTTACTGTTGGTGGTGTCAATTATGATATTCAAGTTGCGGCACTAGATACAACTAGCGATCGCCGCACCAATTATGACACATTAGTATTTTTTGATGCTCAAATTGGTATTCCTACAGGGAATTTTAGTTTACCTGCAACTGGCCCGGCTTATGTGAAAGCGAGCGATCGCAAATCTAGTTTATTTTATCTCGAAGGCAGTTCTAATCAAGCAGGTACAGCGTTTTACATTAGCAATCTTGCGCCAGATTTAAGCACTGTTCGCATTGCGCGTTATTCTGCAAATGCAATTCCCCGCAATCCCGCAGTGCAAACTAGTGTCGATGATATCCTGACTCATGTTGGTTTTTGGTCTCCCCAAGCTGATTTTCGGATTACAGAACGCCTCAGTCCAGGATTTACAACTTTCCCCGACAGCGAACTAGAAGCGATTTACGAAGACCAAGTGGAACTGTTTGTTGATTATCAAACACGATTAGCATTGAGAGCCATTAAGCAAAATCCTAATGCAGATTTAGTCATGGTTTATATTGAACAACCAGATGGCTCAGAACACCAATTTTTATTAACTGATTCTCGTCAGCCTAGTGATCCGACAAATCCATTATCCATTGGCGCTAGACAAGATAAAGCCAAAGTAGCGCGATATAGAACTTACGTACAAGCCGGTTATCAAGCTGCTAATAATGCCGTTCAGCGCATCATCAACGCAGTGGGGACAAATCGCCAAGGCACACCCAACAGTAATATTTTAGTAGTTTCTGATCACGGCTTTGCTCCGTTTCATACAGCAGTTAACTTAAATAACTACCTCAGAAATCGCGGCTTTGACTTAACTAAAGTCCGCGCTGTCACATCAGGGCCAGCCGCCAACATTTATATTAATCTGCAAGGACGTGAACCCAACGGTGTTGTCAGTCGCGCGGAATACATTACTTTACAACAGCAACTGATCACAGCGTTGCGAGAATTGGTAGATACCAATCCTAATTACTTGCGGGGAAGACAACAAGCAGTCTTTGACTTAATTTACCCTCGTCCATTACCCAGCGATGTCAATGATCCAAAATTTGGTTTAGGTACAAGCGAATTTGTCGGTCAAGATACTGGTGATGTGTTTGCAATCATGCGCGAGGGATACAATTTTGATGGTACACAAAGCCCCATCGTCACGCGTTTGGGTGACAGTGATAACTCTGTATTTTCTGTACCAAATTTCTACGGGGCGCATGGTTATGATCCTACAATCCCAAGTCTCAGCGCTATTTTTTATGCTGCTGGCCCTGACATTCAGCGTCGTGGTAACATTGGCAGAATTCGCAATATCGATATTGCCCCAACTATCAATAGTTTACTCAACGTTCCCTCAGCTCCCACAGTTCAGGGACGAGCTTTAAATATTCAGGGAAGAGGTGATAGGTAACAGGTTATCAAAAAGTTTGTTGGGTAGAGCGATGGCGAAACCCAACAAACAACATTTTAGTTGCAATCAAGTAGCTAAAAAAACTTTTTCTATCTTAGAGGTTGTTTGAAAAGTGGTTGGTTGTGTATATTGGCACTTACAGATCCCCCCAACCCCCCTTAAAAAGGGGGGCTAAGAGCCTCTTAAAGTCCCCCTTTTTAAGGGGGATTTAGGGGGATATAAAATTATTTGATACACCACCAGAGACTTTTAAAACATCCTCTCATACCCCTACTATATACACAAGTTCAGTTAGTAATCTCTTCTTTCTCTTCGCGCTCTTTGCGCTCTTTGCGGTTCGTTAAAAAAATTGACTTTAACCAATAGTTTAAGACTTAAATAAACCTTATTGCTTTAGAGGGTGTTTGAAAAGTGGTTGGTTATGATTATTAGCACTTCTTGATCCCCCCTAACCCCCCTTAAAAAGGGGGGAAATGCTTCAAAGTCCCCCTTTTTTAAGGGGGATTTAGGGGGATCTAAAATGTTTGGCTACCAACAATAGGACTTTTAAAACATCCTCTTATATCCTGTTCTCTGAAAGACTTATCATGATGAATTAATAAGTAAGCCCAGTGCATTAACAATGTAAAGCAACCCATTAAGAATGTGATTGAGTACATTAACAATCCGAAGCGACGCATTCACAATGTGACTGGGTACATTAACAATGTGAGGCGATATTATAACATTGCTGATTAAACCACTAGCACAGCGCAGCGTAAATTGACATTTGCAGGGGAGTTGCTAAAAGGCTTGTGGTATGACTATTCTTTCTTTTTCCTTTTAACTTTTTACTTTTGCCTTGTTGTACTAATGTTGTGTATATATAAGTAGTGAGACACAATTAATTACACAATGTCATTGCAAATGGAGCAAAGCAGAACGTAGACGCAATGCTGCTTCCTAAAGGGTAGCGATCGCAAAAGGTGAGATTGTTTCGCTACGCTCGCAATGACTGTAAATATTTTTGTCTAATTACTTACAAATTAAATGTCTCTAGCAGCACTACCCAACACCTATGAGCAAAAGACCTGGGATTCTCATTACCAAGCCTATCGGTATTTTAAACAAAGATATTAATGTCGATTGGCGGAGTTTCTTTACAGGAATCATTAAAGTAGGAGCAAACGCGGTTACTACTAATTGGGGAAACTTACCAGAAAATATTGTCGATATTGGTGCAGCAGTTGGGTTAGCTAAAGAACCAGGAGAACTTGCTTGGGTGCTGATTTTTCAGTCGCTCATCAAAGCAATGGCTAGTTTAGTAGAAGATAATCAAGATTTAATCCAACAAGCTAACAAACATCGAGAAGTCAACCTTGATGATTTAAAAATAATTTCAGAACATCGCCTCAGCCAGTCTTTAGAAAAACTCGACCAAGAAGAAATTACTATTTACCAAGACTTTTTTGAAAATCCCCAAGACTTATCTATTATTGCAGCTATTAAAACTCCTTTTGCTGAGTGGTTACAAAGTTTAAATCTCAACCAAGCACAAGCAGAAGCTATCAGTCAACGTTTACCAATTCAGTTTATCTCTGCGCTGCATGAAGAATGGGCAAATAATTCTGATAAATATGCTCGTTTACAAGCAGAACTAGATACTCCATTTATTAAAGCAGTAGAACGAGAAGCTAAACGGGAACTTTCTTGGCGACGTTATTTTGCTTGGCTGCAAAACCAAATTAATCAAAGGATGTTTGATGAAGTTTTTACCTTGCAGCAGGTTTATATATCATTGCGTGCTTATTATGAAGAACGTAACGATGAAAAAAGAGAACAAAAAACTCAAAAAATTGTTGTTGATTTAGACACAGAGCTACAAACTTGGCTAGATGAAGCCAACCCCAAAGATGCCATTCGGGTTATTAGTGGTAGTCCAGGCAGTGGTAAATCATCTTTTACTAAAATATTTGCTGCTAAACAGGCAAAAACTTGGTTAAACAAAGAAACCAATCAACCAAAAGTTCACGTTTTATTTATTCCTCTACACTTGTTTAATCCAGAAGGTGATTTAGTTACTGAAATTGGCAAATTTATCAACTCAATGCGACGAGATACACCTCTGCCATCTAATCCATTAGAGCAAGATAATTTTGTGCCAAGGTTGCTAATTATATTTGATGGCTTAGATGAACTATCAATGCAAGGAAAACTAGGTGCTGATGTTGCTCAAAAATTTGTGAGCGAAGTTAGAGGAGAAGTAAATAGAGCAAACACCAGCCAGACTCATTTGCAAGTTTTAATTAGTGGTCGAGAATTAGTAGTACAAAATAACAGCAGTGAGTTTCGCAAAGAAAAACAAATTTTGTATATTCTGCCTTATTTAATAGAGGAGAAACAAAAAACTGATTACGTTGATGAAAAAAAATTGTTAGATAAAGACCAACGACATTTGTGGTGGCGTTCTTACGGTTCAGCTAGTAATCGCGGATATGATGGTTTACCAACAGAATTAGACAAAGGTCAGTTACGAGAAATTACTGCTCAACCTTTGCTAAATTATTTAGTTGCTTTAAGCTATGACCAAAATAAGTCATTCCTCTCTGAAAATAGTAACCTCAATGATATTTACGCATCTTTATTAACGCGAGTTTATCGGCGAGTTTGGGCTGATGATAATCCGCATATTAGAGGTGTTGAGGAGGAAGATTTTATCAGAATCCTAGAAGGTATTGCTATTGCTGCTTGGCATGGAGGTGATGGACGCACCACAACAGTTAAAAAAATCGAAAGTCTTTGTGAACAGGAGATTCTCAAACGTGTTTTAGATGTTTTCAAAGTTTCAGATAGCAAAGCAGGTATAACTCGTCTGTTAACTGCTTTTTATTTCCGTAAAAGTGGGTATAAACAAGACGAAGAAACTTTTGAATTTACGCATAAAAGCTTTGGTGAATATCTAACTGCAAGGCGTATAGTCTGGGAAGTAAAACGCCTGTATGAAATGCAAGAACTGAGTAAAAAGAATTCATATATAACCTGGAGTGAAAAAGATGCTTTAAAGCAGTGGGCAGAACTATGCGGTTCAACTGCTATGGATAATTACCTTTTTCAGTTCGTGATCAATGAAATTCGTTTACAGCAAGATAAAGATAAAGTTGATGTTGGCAAATGGCAAGAGATGTTATGCCATTTAATTGGTTTTATGTTGCGTCACGGAATGCCAATGGAACTTTTGCCGGAAATCAAAAGCTTTCATCAAGCCAATCAACAAGCACGTAACGCAGAAGAAGCATTATTAGTTGTTTTAAATGCTTGCGCTAGGGTGACGCAAAGGATTTCCAAGATTGAATGGCCTGATCTTGAAACTTCTGAAGCATCTGAAAAACCAAAAGCCTCTAATACTTTTGGGGCTTGGATTTCTCGTTTACATGGGCAAAGAGTTAGTTGGAGGGCTGATGTATTGTGCTTAGATTGTCTCAGTTTTTTAAATTTACAAAACTGTATTTTAATGACAAAAGATTTTCATAGTGCGAATCTTGAAAGGGCGAATTTCCGAGAGGCGAATCTTATACGGGCGGATCTTCGATTGGCGCATCTTCGAGAGGTGAATCTTGAAGGGGCGGAGCTTGGATTGGCGGATCTTCGATGGGCAGATATTCGAGAGGTGAATCTTGAAGGGGCGGATCTTGAAACGGCGGATCTTCGATGGGCGAATCTTGCAGGGGCGAATCTTGCAAGGGCGAATCTTGCAGAGGTGAATCTTGCAGGGGCGAATCTTGAAGGGGCGAATCTTCAACGGGCGAATCTTCAACGGGCGATTGTGGAATGGCCGAAACTCTTACCAGCAAACTTTGAGGATGAAGACATCACAGACTTCGATGATGATGATTCAAACTCTAATGAATAAACTGCATCAAGAGTAGGTTGGGTGGAGCAGTAGCGGAACCCAACATCATCAAAGTAGGCTCGGTGCATTAACAATGTGAGACAACACATTCACAACGTGACTTAATACATTCACAATGCGAGGCAACACATTAACAATGTAACTGGGTACATTCACAATGCAAGGCGACTCATTAACAATGTAACTTGGTACATTCACAATGCAAGGCGACGTTATAACATTGCTGATTAAACAACTAGTACAGCGCAGCGTAAATTAACACTTGCAGAAAATAAAATATCTAAATTTTTGAGAGAGCATATTTTTTTCCCTGCTCCTTGCTCCCTGCCTACACAGTGAGAGTATATCCTTTTAGTTGTAATTAGAATATTTACAAACATTCGCTCAACTACAGACTGATAAAATGAAAATTTCCTTATGAACTTAGACAAAGTATTGCGGCTGATGTTGCTCAAGAATTTCAGCTTTATCTTCAAGATGAATTATGAATACAGTACAATTAACAGCCAATTTTGAATCAGCGTTAGTTTACGCAACTCATCTTCATCGGCATCAAACTCGCAAAATTAGCGGTGTTCCTTATATTAGTCATTTACTCAGTGTTGCAGCACTGGTTTTAGAAGCAGGCGGAACAGAAGCAGAGGCGATCGCCGCTTTACTACATGATAGTATTGAAGACCAAGGTGGAAAATCTACTCGTGAAGACATCCGTCTGCGTTTCGGTGAGACAATCGTTGCAATTGTTGATGGTTGCACTGAATCTGATACACACCCTAAACCACCTTGGGAAGAACGGAAACAAAAGTATTTAGACAATCTGCGTTTTGCTTCACCTTCAATTAGGTTAGTATCTTTAGCCGATAAACTACATAATGTCAGGTCATTATTAGCAGACTTACGCCAACATGGTAGCAGCGTTTGGCAAGAGTTTAAAACTGGCAAGGAAGGAACTATCTGGTTTTATCAACAGTTAGAGCAAGTTTATCTTGCAACTGGTTCAGACTTTCTGACTGAGGAATTTTCACGAGTCATTCAAGAACTCTGCAATGCAAGTTAAAAATTTGTGGCGTTGTTTAATTGCGGGATGATTTATTTCATGCAGAGGGAGTCAGAATAATTTTAAGTTCTAACTCCTTCTTGTTAATTAACCGTTGATAACTTCTCCACCATTGACATGAATGACTTGACCAGAAATGTAAGAAGCATCATCAGAAGCTAAAAATACATAACTAGGTGCTACTTCTTCTGGTTGTCCTGGTCTTTCCATTGGTACTTGTTTACCAAAAGTTTCGACTTTTTCTTCAGGAAAAGTTGAGGGAATTAATGGTGTCCAAATGGGGCCAGGTGCGACAGCATTGACTCGAATTTTCTTTTCTACTAAATTTTGTGATAGCGAACGAGTAAAAGCCACGATCGCACCTTTGGTAGCAGAGTAATCTAATAGTTGAGGACTACCTTTATAAGCAGTTACTGAGGTAGTGTTGATGATAGCGCTACCTGCTTTTAAATGTTTTAATGCTGCTTTTGTTAGGTAAAACATTGAAAAAATATTTGTGCGAAAAGTCCTCTCTAACTGTTCTTTGGTAATATCTTCAATGCTTTTTTGTGGGTGTTGTTCAGCGGCGTTATTTACCAAAATATCTAGTTTACCAAATTCACCTAGTGTTTGTTTTACAGCATTTTGACAAACAGTTTCGTCGGTAATGTCACCTGCTATAGTTAACGCGCGTCTACCTTGTTGTTCTACTAAATTTTTTGTTTCTGTTGCATCTCCATGTTCATTCAGGTAAACAATCGCTACATCTGCGCCTTCTTTAGCAAATGCGATCGCTACAGCACGACCAATACCACTATCTCCACCTGTAATTAATGCAACTTTATTTTTTAATTTACCACTACCGCGATACTGTTCATCTTTAGCTTTCGGTCTTGGCTGCATTTGCGATTCAGTACCTGGTGGTTTTTGCTGCTGTGGCGGTTGTAATTTTTCTTGTTGTGTTGATGCTACCATCGGATTTCTCCTGATAATCTATTGTTGTGTTTTTTGGTGATAAAATGCCTATAAATAAACCTTGGATCGAAGAATCAAGCCAAGGTTTACTGATAGATTTTGCTTTTACTTACATATCGTAAGCTGGTGCATTTTTACCCCGGATATTAGCCAAATATACTCAACTGAGATTAATTCTCCTCACACCCAAAACACGCTCTTAATCTGACCACAAAAAACAAAGTACACAACTTTACTTATAGATAAAGAATTTAAGTCTCTTCATCTGTTTTTAAGTTAGCTATTAATTTTTGAGGATTAATCACTCTGAAGATGGAATAAGATTATCTGGATACTCAATCTGGAGGGGGACATCAATTAACCAAAATTATTTTTATCTTCTGTCTATAGTTAAGGGATAAAGTTGAGTTGATATTCATATTGAAAAACGAACCGTAGAGACGCAGAGAACGCAGAGGAACTTGAGAACGTTTGTTCAGAGTAATTTAAAATTACTATGTATTCCCAATTACAGCGCTTTTCAGATTAATGACTACTCAAACGTTGGGTTTAGAGCCAAATTTATATGAATATTTGCTTTCTGTGTCTGTGCGCGAACCAGAAATATTAACGCAATTACGCCAAGAAACCGCCCAACATCCAATGGGAAGGATGCAAATTGCACCAGAACAAGGACAGTTGATGTCTTTGCTAGTAAAGTTAATAGGAGCGCAGAAAACTTTAGAAATTGGGGTATTTACGGGCTATAGTACTTTAGTTGTGGCGTTAGCACTGCCAAAAACAGGCAAAGTTGTAGCTTGTGATATTAGTGAAGAGTTTACCGCGATCGCTCGTCGTTATTGGCAACAAGCCGGAGTCGCCGAGAAAATAGATCTACATATCGCCCCAGCACTGGAAACTTTGGATAGTTTGTTAGCCAGTGATGAAGCCGAAACCTTTGATTTTGCGTTCATCGATGCCGACAAAAGCAATTATGATAATTATTATGAGCGATCGCTACAACTAGTCCGTCCAGGTGGATTAATTGTCATTGATAATGTTTTATGGTCAGGTAGAGTTGCAGATAGCCAAGTTCAAGACAATCGCACCAAAAAAATCCGCGCTTTCAATCAAAAACTCCACCAAGATTCCCGCATTACCCTTAGTTTAATTCCCATCGCCGACGGCTTAACCTTGGCACTTAAGAACTAACTCTCAAAAAGACCTTTGCGCCTCTGCGCGGCAGTCGCTTCAAGTCGGCAAAGCCGCCCAACGCGCTGCCTTGCCTCTGCTGGAGATAAATAAACAATGTCAGAAATCTTTGCCACTACTGGAACCATCGCGGCGATCGCTACTGCTGTTGTCCCCCAACAAGGTAGCGTCAGTATTGTGCGCGTGTCTGGTTCCCAAGCAATGGCGATCGCCCAAATGTTATTTCACGCCCCCGGAAAGCAAGCTTGGGAAAGCCATCGCATTCTCTACGGTTACATTCGCCATCCCCAGACGCAACAACTAATAGATGAAGCCTTACTGTTAGTAATGAAAGCACCGCGTTCTTACACCCGCGAAGATGTGGTGGAATTTCATTGTCATGGTGGAATTATTGCTGTCCAACAAGTTTTGCAATTATGTCTGGAAAATGGCGCAAGATTAGCACAGCCGGGAGAATTTACCTTACGAGCGTTTTTGAATGGCAGACTAGATTTAACCCAAGCCGAAAGTATTGCTGATTTAGTCGGGGCGAAATCTCCCCAAGCCGCCCAAACTGCTTTAGCTGGTTTACAAGGAAAATTAGCTCATCCCATCCGCCAGTTACGCGCTAACTGTTTGGATATTTTGGCAGAAATTGAAGCGCGAATTGATTTTGAGGAAGATTTACCCCCGCTGGATGATAAGAGCATTATCTCAGAAATTGACAAGATTACCGCAGAAATTACCCAATTATTAACAACTAGAGATAAAGGTGAACTGTTGCGTACAGGGTTAAAAGTGGCAATTGTCGGTCGTCCGAATGTGGGTAAATCAAGCTTGTTGAATGCTTGGAGCCGGAGCGATCGCGCCATTGTTACCGACTTACCCGGCACAACCCGCGATGTGGTGGAATCGCAATTAGTGGTGGGTGGAATTCCTATACAAGTGCTAGACACCGCAGGCATTCGAGAAACCGCAGACCAAGTAGAAAAAATCGGCGTAGAGCGATCGCGTCGTGCTGCTAATGCTGCCGATTTAGTTTTGTTTACCATCGATGCTGGCGCAGGTTGGACTGAAGGCGACCAAGAAATTTACGCCCAAGTACAACATCGTCCCTTAATTTTAGTCATTAATAAAGTTGATTTAGTTGATGAAACTACAAGCAAAGACCTCCAATCCAAAATCCAAAATCCAAAATCTAAAATCCTCACCGCCGCTTCTCAAAATCAAGGGATTGATGATTTAGAAACAGCCATTTTAGCAAAAGTAAAACTAGAAAAAATTCAAGCGGCTGATATGGATTTAGCAATTAATCAAAGACAAGCAGCCGCTTTAACTCAAGCTAAAATCTCCTTAGAACAAGTACAAGCTACAATTGCTCAACAATTACCCCTTGACTTTTGGACAATTGATTTGCGTGGTGCTATTCAAGCATTAGGAGAAATTACTGGCGAAGAAGTTACCGAGTCGGTTTTAGATCGCATTTTTAGCCGCTTTTGTATTGGGAAATAAACTTTACACAGGGCTGGCTGTTGGTCGGACAATCACTTCATTAATATCTACATTATCCGGTTGAGACACAGCATACAAGACTGCTTGAGCGATCGCATCTGGTTGCAGTGAAACTTTGCGGAATTCTTTTAACGCATCTTTGCCTGACTCTTGGCTAATATCAGAACCAAGTTCAGTCTCAACTACACCAGGAGAAATTGTAGTGACGCGGATATTTTTGGATTCCTGGCGCAATCCTTCAGATATCGCCCACACAGCATATTTTGTCGCGCAGTAAACCGCAGCTGTAGGGAATACTGCATGAGAAGCGATGGAAGCAGTATTAATAAACTGACCACTACCTTGGGCTTCCATAATCGGTAAACCAGCTGCAATTCCATTCAATACACCATGAATATTGACGTTAATCATGTTGTCCCATTCCTCAACTTTCAAGTCGTTGAGATGCGACAAAGGCATAATACCTGCATTGTTATAAATAACATCAATCCGCCCAAACTTTTCTACAGCAAAGTCAATAAACGCTTTTACATCTTGGCGACTGGTGACATCTACCGCTTTGAATTCGGCTTGACCGCCAGAGGTGTGAATCTCTGCAACAATTTTTTCTAGCTTTTCAGTTCGTCTTGCACCTAAAACAACTTTTGCACCGTGTTTAGCGAGTAATTTAGCAGTCGCTTCTCCAATCCCACTACTAGCACCGGTAATGGCAATAACTTTATTTTCCACGTTGAACATAGTAATTTTCCTTGGTGTTCAGAGACATATATCTTGGGAGGCTTGATTTTCTTACTGACTTAGTTGCCTAATTCTTTCGCCTGCCCTTTTGTATATGTTCATAATATTGGCAATACCAAGATGTTGAAATGCACAAAGATCGCAATTCCTTGCCTAATTCTCCAAAGCTTTACTCATATAATGAGTGTGAGAAGGGGAATGAGAAACTAATATGGCGATGGAACTGCTGACGCAAATTACAGTTATAGATGAATGTCAACAACTAGCAGCATTACTAGAAAAGCACACCGCTGCAAAAGGAAACGGGACTCATAAAACGGCGATTTCTCAGATGGAATTTATGCGGGAGTCTTCGCCCAATACCGCAATCTGCGCTGTTTATCAACCAATTTTGGCGATCGTGGTTCAGGGTAAAAAAAAAGCGCTGCTGGGTGAAGAAAGCTATTTTTATGGCGAAGGTCAATATCTGGTTGTTTCCGTTGATTTGCCCATTCATGGATTTGTTGTAGAAGCAACACCCGATAAACCCTATTTAGGATTCAAGTTGAATTTAGACCCAATTCAACTCTGTGAGATTATTGCCCAAACTAGACCAAATATCGATAAAAAAGAACACTCTGTCAGAGGCTTATTCATCAGTAATGCTTCAGCATCTTTGATTGATTGCGCCATCAGACTCACAAGGCTTTTAGATACGCCCCAAGATATTCCTATCCTCGCACCAATGATAATTCGAGAAATTTATTACAGGCTATTGATGGGTGAACAAGGAAAAGCTGTACGCCAAATAGCCACATCTGGTAGTAATATGCAGCGCATTGCAGAGGTGATAAAACTCATCAAAACTGAATATGCAAAGCCAATGCGAGTTGAGGATTTAGCTCGACAGGCGAGTATGTCGGTTTCATCTTTTCATCACCATTTTAAGAAAGTAACATCAATGAGTCCGCTGCAATATCAAAAGCAATTAAGGCTATTGGAAGCACGTCGTCTGATGTTGGCGGAAAAATCAGATGCAGCTAATGCTGCTTATCAAGTAGGTTATGAAAGCCCCTCACATTTCAGCCGCGAATATTCTCGGATGTTCGGTGCGCCGCCGATGAAGGATGTTGAACGTTTACGTTTACTGATAGCAGGAGGTAGAAATGCCGATACTTACTAACAGAAATATTTGTCAGCGTCGGGATTAATTTTATAACTTTGACTACTTTTTGTGTTTTTTAAATTGTGATAGGTAAACGGCAACCTGAAGATAATGCTGTTACATCTTTGTTAAGAAAAGTTACAACGCTCTTAACACAAGGAAATATTTTTATGGAAGTCTCAGGTGATAAAAATAAACCACATCAGGTAGTCATTGTAGGTGGTGGCTTTGGTGGATTATATACAGCAAAACATCTGGCTAAAGCTAACGTCAATGTTACTTTGATTGATAAACGTAACTTTCATTTATTTCAGCCACTTTTATATCAAGTTGCCACAGGTACTTTATCACCTGGAGACATTTCCTCACCATTAAGAGCCGTATTCAGCAAAAGCAAAAATACACAAGTGTTGCTGGGAGAAGTCAGCGATATTGATCCCAAAGCCCAAAAAGTGATGATGGGTGAGAGAGTAATACCCTATGACACATTAGTGGTTGCTACAGGTGCTAATCATTCCTATTTTGGGAAAGATGACTGGAAAGATGTTGCGCCTGGCTTAAAAACTGTGGAAGATGCGATTGAGATGCGCCGGCGGATATTTGGTGCATTTGAAGCCGCAGAAAAAGAAACTGATCCTGAAAAGCGCCGTGCTTGGTTGACTTTTGTGCTTGTGGGTGGTGGCCCTACAGGTGTAGAATTAGCCGGTGCGATCGCTGAATTAGCATACAAAACCCTCAAAGAAGATTTTCGCAACATCGACACCTCAGAAACCAGAATTTTATTGTTGCAAGGGGGCGATCGCATCCTCCCACACATTGCACCTGAATTATCGGAAGTAGCTGCACAATCTTTGCGGAAGTTGGGTGCAGTTATCCACACCAACACCAGGGTGACAAACATTGAAAATGACACCGTTACTTTCAAGCAAGGCGGCGAAGTTAAAGAAATTACCACAAAAACCATATTGTGGGCCGCAGGTGTCAAAGCTTCCGCAATGGGGCAAATCTTAGCAGAACGTACAGATGTAGAGTGCGACCACGCCGGACGTGTGATTGTCGAACCGAACTTGACTGTTAGGGACTATAAAAACATTTTTGTAGTTGGAGATTTAGCCAACTTTTCCCATCAAGCAATGAAACCCTTACCTGGTGTTGCACCCGTAGCCAAACAACAAGGTGAATATGTAGCTAAACTTATTCAAAAACGCCTTAAAGGTCATACTTTGCCACAATTCCATTACAACGATGTAGGTAGTTTGGCAATGATTGGGCAAAATTTGGCTGTTGTCGATTTAGGCTTTATCAAACTCCAAGGTTTCCTAGCTTGGGTATTTTGGCTATTAGTTCATATCTACTTCTTAATCGAGTTTGACACCAAATTACTAGTAGTATTTCAGTGGGCGTGGAATTATATTACTCGAAATCGTCGCTCTAGATTAATTACAGGTCGAGAAGCATTTGTTGAAGTAAAACCTGTCAGTAGTGGTAGTCATTAGCTGTAGCTAATTCTCAACATTAAAACTTCAAGCTGCAAACAAGGCATTTTTGAAATTATAATCAGGGTCATTTTGCTAATAGAAATATCTACTAAGCACAAACTTATAGATATACTTGCGTTACCAAAGAAAGGCAGAGGGCAAGAGGCAGGAGGCAGAAGGTTTTAGAAAATAATTCTTCCCTCTGTCTTGAAAAGTTTTGCGCTCCTGTTACCCGAACACGCAAACTTTTCGCTAAATTTATTTATGGGGATTACCTCCTACTTCCTTAACTTCTCTTGCTAATTTGTTTTGCAGCTTCAGTATCTTAGTATGGGTTTCTCAGTTTTTGTTGTAATCTAAATGTTTCTAATTCTTGTCTTTGTTGTTGCCTGAGTCCATCTATTACTAATGGCTCAAATTGTTGTTGTCTGAGTTGATTTTCGATACGAAATTGTTCGATTCGATGTTGTTGTTGTAGTCTAATTTCATCTTGTCGTTGTCTAAATCTTTGCCAGAGTTCTTGAGAAGTTGTTGGTTTCTTGATGTACTGTTGGTTTTGGCCTATCTTCCGGTTAGCATCAGCCTGTACAGGAGAATAAATTCCTAAATTTGTTGTCAGAATTACAAATAGTAATCCTGCTTTGATTTTCATTAAATTATTCATAAAGTTTTGTTGGCAGTTTATTAGAGCAGCAATATTGCTCAATCAAAAATCTATATACCAGCAAAGACTATTAAGATTTTCGTTTTGACTTGGGTGGCGTTCTGTGTGTACCAAAGTATTTTTCACTACGATAACGCAGCCACACACGCAACACTTGGGGAATTTGCTCTTTTTCTTCTTTAGTCAGTTTGTTATAGAGAGCTAATGCTCGTTCACGCTCACCTCGACAAGCAGCATTGTTGTGAGCATCCCAATAGCTCCGAGCTACTCGAATTCGCCGACAGACTTCTTTAATTAACGCTTCACCGATAAGTGGAGTTTCTTGGTTTGCCATTTGCAAATGCTGGAATTTGATCAATCATTACTAATGACATCGTAGCGATTTTGACTGATATGAGCAAATTGCAACCTAACTTTTGATAACGGACGAACTCAGCATTATTTCGGATATGGATTATCTCACGCAGAGGCGCGGAGAAGAAGAGTTGGAGAGATTGAACTTTTAATTTTCCTTCTCATATTCAGCAATGCCGTAATTTTTTACCGATAAACTATAGATATCTGTTTTAAGAGTTAAGTTTAGTTAAACAAGAAGCGATCGCAGTAAATAATTTGAGGATTAACGCAGAGATAAACAGACTATTACACTAGTCACCTAATATGTGGATTAGGCGTTTAGTGGCTGTCTATTGTTGGCTGGTGTGTAGTTATTTCTGCTATGACTATCTTCAAATGTAGCGAATGCTAAGGATTCTTTTTCGGTAATCAATCTAGCGCTCCGTCTACGGGTGAGGTAGTTCCATGCCCACTGAATCATTACTAACACTTTGCTGTCAAACTCAATTAAGAAGTAGATATGAATCAATAGCCAGAATACCCATGCAGAAAAGCCTTTTAATTTGATCAAACCTATGTCTACAACGGCTGAATTTTTGCCAATCATGGCTAGATTGCCAAAATCAGTGTATTTAAATGGTCGTAGGGTTTTACCTTGCAGACGTTTTTGAATTAATGCTGCAACGTATTCGCCTTCTTGTTTAGCTACGGGTGCGACACCAGGGAGGGGTTGACCGTTTTGGTGGGAGAAGTTGGCTAAGTCTCCGACAACGAAAATGTTTTTGTGTCCTTTAATGCTTAAGTCTGGTTCGACAATCACTCGTCCGCTGCGATCGCATTCTACCCCAGTTTTTTGGGTTAAGACTTTACCCATTGCTGAACCTTGCACGCCTGCTGCCCATAATACAGTTTTGGCGGCTATTTCTTTGAATTCATCACCTTGCTTGAGGGTAATGATATCGTTTTCAATGTTGGTGACTCTGGTTTTTGTCTGGACAATCACACCCAGTTGTGTTAAGGATTTTTCTGCTTCTTGGGATAATTCTGGCGAAATGTGTGGGAGGATGCGATCGCCACCTTGTAATAGTAAAATTTTGGTTTCTGAGGTGTCGATGTTGCGGAAGTCTTCTTGCAGGGTTTTATATGCTAATTCGGCGATCGCACCTGCTAATTCTACACCTGTAGGGCCAGCACCCACAATTACAAAAGTCAGCAAAGCACGGCGTTTTTGCGGATCAGTTTCATGTTCTGCTGCTTCAAATGCCTTAAATATCCGCCGACGCATTTCGATTGCATCTTCAACAGTTTTCAAGCCAGGCGCAACTTCTCTCCAGTTATCTTTACCAAAGTAAGAATGCTTTGCACCTGTGGCAACAATTAATGTATCATAAGGAATTATTCTATCAGCCAAAATAACTTGTTGTGCTTCTGGATTAATATCATTTACTTCTCCTAGCACCACTTTGGTATTTTTGCTTTTGCTGAGGATTGAGCGCAATGGTGCGGAAATATCAGCAGGTGATAACGCTCCAGTTGCAACTTGATATAAAAGTGGCTGAAATAAATGAAAGTTTCGTTTATCGATGAGGGTAACATTGACATTCGCCTTGGCAAGTGCCTTTGCTGCATATAGTCCACCAAAGCCACCACCAATGATTACGACTTCATGTGGTTGATGATTCTCAAGTGAAGCTTGCATAATTAATATTTCCTTGTGTTAAGAGGTTTGTAACTATTCTTAACTAATGTGTAACAAATTCATGATATTTGTTACAGTCTATGTTGAACAATTGGAAAAATAATTAAATTCATTCAAGTTACGAATTTTGAGTTTTCTAGTACTATTTACCCAAATCCCATTTTGATTGCTAATCGTGAAAACCTTGTCTTATGAGCATCAGAGGAAATAAGGCGCTAAGTATAATTAATCAATTTGTGACGATTATGAGTGCTATAAAATTGTCTTTATTGATAATTAGCAACTAACTAAATAGTTGGAAATAAAATGAGTCAATACTCTCATAAATATTAAGAAAAAAATTGAATAATTTTATACTTCACGCCAAGATTGATAGCGAAGTGCTTATTTAGCATGAGGGTTGAATCGCACTATAGATAAAACTTGATAACCCTCACCTTGAAGCAGACATTGACCATCAGCATCCAAGGGACAAGCAGTTTCTGCAAGATTTGGACGAGTCCCTTCTACATACTTGGTTGTAATTTCAACTTGTTGATTATGAAATGATTGCAATTTGGTATGAGAAACTTGAAGGGATGGACGCAAAATTAATCTATTGTGGTTTGATGTATCGCTAATCAAAAAGAATTCTTCACCTTGATAAGCGCTAAGCGACATCACAGGCGGAATTTCTTCATAAATTAATTTTCCCCTGAAGGTCGATATTTGAGATTGATTCACAACTCTATTTAATTCCTGTCCTGGGTTATCTTTAGCCTGGATTTTTTGTGCGTCTACAATTCCAGTAAGTTGACCTAGCACTAAAATTAGTTGTAGTAAATCCATAGATGACTGTGTATTTATTGATATAAAATAACTAATTTTATTTCAGTCATCAGGCTGCTACTGTGATGAGACTCACAACGTACAAATAAGTCTGGCTTTTATATTACATACCCACGTAAAATCCAAGATGGTTATTTTTTTAACTCTAAGTGAACAATTACGAGTAATTTAGTATTGAACATAAATTAATCAACAGGCTAGTGTATGAAACTAAATTTTAGTCGCCGTCAATTTGTTTTTTATGGTTCAGCCACCTTTGCTACCAGCTTGTTACTTAAAGCTTGTAGCAGTAACCAAACCCAGACACCCACAGCGAGTAGTGGCAATCAAGGGTTTAAAATAGCGATCGCCCTCCCTGGAGTCATCAGCGATAAAGCCTGGAATCAGTCTGGTTACGAAGGCGTAAACCTAGCTAAACAAAAGCTGGGTGCAGAAGTCGCATATATAGAACAAGTCGCCCAAGCCGATCAAACAGAGGTATTAACAGATTTTGCTCGTAAAGGGTACAATTTAGTCTTTGCCCACGGTGGACAATTTGATGCAGCAGTAGAACAAGTGGCGACACAATTTCCCAATACATTTTTTGTCGGGGTGAATGGGAATGTGAAAGGTGCAAATATCGCTTCTTTACGCATAGATCACTTACAAGGTAGCTACTTGTGCGGGATTATTGCTGCTGATATGACCAAATCTAATAAATTAGCTTACATTGCTGGGCAGGAATTTCAAGCCACCCAAGAAGAATTACGCGGCTTTGAATTAGGTGCAAAATCAGTTAAACCAAATATTCAAATTGTTTCCACATTTACAGGCGATTGGAATGATGTCGCCAAGGCTAAAGAAGCAACTCTCGCCTTAATTTCCTCTGGTGCAGATGTGATTTATCAATGGTTAGATAGCGCCTCACCCGCAGTTTTACAAACCGCCAGTGATAAAGGTGTTTATGCCTTTGGTAATACAAAAGACCAATTAGATGTTGCACCAAAGGCAGTATTAACCAGTGCGGTGAAAAGATTAGATTTAGCCATAGCTTACTTAGCAGAATTAAGTAAACAAAAACAATTAAAAGGGCAAATATATGCCATCGGGTTAGAAAGACCAGATATATTAACTTTAGGAAACTTTAGCGCAGTCGTACCAGAACAAGTGAAAAATAATGCCCTGAAAGTAAAACAAGAAATTATCGATAAAAAACTGACATTTGAAAATTGCAAAGAAGCTGGTAAAGATACCCGTTGTGTCAAGAAATCATCAGCATAATTAGATAAACTTTCAATAACAACTCCGCCTAACTCTGCGCTGACCTTTGCGTAACTCTGCGTTTCAAAAAGCCGTAAATTCAATGCTTTATTTAGAAAATATAACTAAAAGCTTCGGCTCATTTATTGCCAACGATAACATTAGCTTGAGTGTTAACTCAGGGCAAATTCATGCAATTTTAGGTGAAAATGGTGCTGGTAAGACCACTTTAATGAAGATTATTAGTGGTCTATATCAACCTGATGCTGGACACATTTACATACAAAATAAACCAGTAAACATCAACTCACCTAATGACGCAACAAAACTAGGTATTGGCATGATTCATCAACATTTCATGCTAATACCTCAGTTAACTGTTACCGAAAATATTATCTTAGGTTTAGAAAATAGCTGGCGCTTAAATCTGCGACAAAAGCATCAAGAAATTGCGGCTTTATCTCAAGCTTATGGTTTAGAAATTGAACCCACAGCAAAAGTAGCAGATTTACCAGTGGGAACACAACAGCGTGTCGAAATTCTCAAAGTTCTTTACCGCCAAGCCAAGCTTTTAATTCTTGATGAACCAACCGCAGTCCTAACACCACCAGAGGTGAAATCGTTAATTTTTATCTTACGTCAATTAGCCGCAGCGGGGAACACAATTATTTTTATCAGTCATAAGTTAGAAGAAGTAATAAACCTTTGCGATACAGTCACCATATTACGCAGGGGAAAAGTAATTGTAACAACAAGTACTCAAGCAGCAACACCTCAAAAACTAGCAGAATTAATGATAGGACATGAAGTTGATTTAAACATTAATAAATCACCAGCTTCAACAGGAAAAGTAATATTGAGGGTGGATAATTTACAAGTTACAGATGATAGAGGTATTAATGCGGTTTGTGATGTTTCCTTTCAAATACATGCAGGGGAGATATTAGGAATTGCTGGTGTTGATGGCAATGGACAAAGAGAATTAGCCGATGCGATCGCAGGTTTACGCAAGATTAGACAAGGTAAAATTCATTTAGAGAATTCTCAAACTATTGCTTATATCCCTGAAGATAGGCAAAATATAGGTTTAATATTACAATTTAGCATTGCCCAAAATTTAATTTTAAAAGCTTTTAAAAACTTGCCCTTTTGTCGCAATTATTTATTACAATCAGCAGCAATTAACAATCACGCCCACGCTGCAATGCAAACATTCGATATCCGCGCAACAGGAGAAGATATCAAAGTCAGTCAACTTTCGGGTGGAAATCAACAAAAAGTAGTTTTAGCGCGAGAACTTGCAGGTGAACCTGATTTAATTGTTGCTATGCAACCCACACGAGGGTTAGATGTAGGGGCGACAGCGATGGTACATTCGCAGTTGTTAGCAGAACGCGATCGCGGTGCGGCAATACTGTATATTTCTACTGAGTTAGAAGAAATCATGGCTATGAGCGATCGCATTGCCGTAATCTACAGAGGTAAGTTCGTCGCTATTTTAGACGCACAGACTTCAACAGTGGAAGAAATTGGTTTATTGATGGCTGGAAGTAGCAAATGACTATTGAACAACGGCGTAAAGAAATTGCTTCAAATGCTATACAAACACTAGAGGCAATTAGAACAGGTATAGTCAAGCATGGTAATCTTGATGATCTGCGGACTGATTTGCTAAGTGAAATTTATTGAGAAATAGTGATAACCCCAGTAAGTAAGTAGACATGGATTGGTCAAGTATGTTAACTTGGCTTGATTTATTTCAGGTCGAACTACTATGCCACAAGATATTAGAGTGTGGGATGTCTGTACTACAGGGAACCTTAGTGAAATCAAAAAATCTAAGCTTGACTTTGAACAGCGTATACAAGATTGGTTAGAGCAAGATATTTCTATTATTTCACCTAACTTATTGGTAATAGGTAAAGAGGTTCAAACAGATTATGGTGGATTTATAGATCTATTATGCCTAGATCAAAAAGGAGATATTTTCATTATAGAATTAAAACGCGGCAAAACTCCCAGAGAAGTTACTGCTCAAGCCTTAGATTATGCTTCTTGGGTAAAATATTTATCAAATGACCATATTACTAATATTGCAAATAGTTACTTGATGAATAAATATAATCTAGAACTAGATAAGGCTTTTCAAAAAACTTTTAAGATAGAATTACCTGAAGTTATAAATACAAATCATCATATATTAATTGTTGCTTCTGAAATAGATAGTAGCTCTGAAAGAATTATTAATTATCTATCAGAAAGTTATGGAGTTAGTATTAATGCGGTAACTTTTCAGTACTTCCGTAGTGAAGATGGTAGAGAATTATTAGCAAGAGTATTTTTAATTGAACCAAATCAGGTAGAAGAGAATACACAGCGACAAAATAATTCTAAAAGACAGCCAAATTTATCTTATGCAGAGCTTGAAGAAATTGCTAGGAGACATGGTTTAGAAAAAATATATTTTGAACTTTATACTAATTTAGTAGATAAATATTTTACCGTTGTTTCAACAACAAGAAGTTCATTGAGTTTTAAAAAAAGTAATAAAACTATATTTACTTTAATTCCTGTAGAAAGCAATGGGGAAAAAGGTCTAAAATTTCGTATATACACAACAAGATTTTCAGAATCTTGGGGTATAGATCTAGAAAATATAATAGATTTATTACCCTCATCAAAATATGCTTGGGAAAATTACCCTAGTGCTACACCTGATTGGTGCGGACATGAAGGATTTTTCAAGACTTTAGATGAAGTAGACATATTTATTGCTGGGCTACATAAAATAACTCAAAATGGGAACTACACTAGAACTTAAACAAGTATCTCCATATTTATTGGAGAAAATAAAAAATTATTCTGAGTTAGCAGGTATCTTTTTAGACGCACAATACTTGGAAGATTCACCATTTTGGGAAGAATTTACAATCGACCCAAATGATATTGATGATGTTGAGTGGTTTAATGAAGCAACTAATTATTTACAAGAAAGATTAGATAAATTAGTCACGCACAAACCAGAAAAATTTGGAAAAATGAAGGATGATATTCCTTTAATTATTAATGAAGGTAAAAGTAAGTATTTAGACTTGGATAAAACTTGGCAACCAATCAATTTTTTACTTACTGGATATGAATTTTATGATGAAGAATTTCATTTATCTAAATTAGTTGTAAGTGAAAATCTAGCAGATAATCTTCCTTTAATTAGGGCTGTCAGCCCCAGTCAAGGAATTGAATATGATGGCGGTGACTATCCATTGTATTATTTTAGCGTTGATGAAGTTCAACAGATAGCCAAGGCTTTATCAGATTTTTCTATGGATGAAATCAGACAAAGGTTGAAGTTTAGAGGATTACCGGAAGATAGCTACAATCATTTATTTGATTACACATATAATCCCCTTGTGAAATATTACCAAGATGCTGCGGCTAAAGGAAACGCAATGTTTCTTGAGTTTGGTTAGAGAATAAATGAAACCAATTAATTGGATTAATCATAGATTTTTACCAATCCTATCACCGCTAATTGCGATCGCCTCTGCCCTTCTGGTGGGTGCAATTCTCATCATCTTTGCAGGCGCAAACCCTATCACTGCATACACGGCTTTATTTCAAGAGTCACTTGCCAATTACTTTGGTTTTGGTAACACCCTCACCAAAATGACACCGCTATTATTCACCAGTTTAGGTGTCTTAGTTGCATTAAAGGCTGGTCAATTTAATATCGGTGGCGAAGGACAAATTTATCTTGGTGCGTTGGGTAGTGCTTTAATTGGGTTATATGTGCAAGGATTACCTGCGATTATTCATATTCCCTTGGCTTTGTGCGCCGGATTTATTTTTGGTGCGGTTTGGGGATGGATACCAGGTTATTTGAAAGCTGTGCGGGGAGTGAATGAAGTTATTACAACTTTGCTGCTGAATTATATTGCGGTGAATTTGGTTAGCTATTTGGTACAAAATCCTTTAAAAGCACCAGCCGCACCCAGTCCTTATTCACCATTAATTGCCAAGTCTGCCCAGTTACCAATTATTCTACCGGGAAGTCTTGCCCATGCGGGAATTATCTTGGCGTTAATGGCGGCGATGATATTATGGGTTTTGTTAGGGCGATCGCCTCTAGGATACCAAATCACCGCCGTCGGATTAAACCCCATTGCCGCCCGTTATGCTGGTATGTCAGTTGAACGCACCATTATGTTAGTCATGGCGTTAGCTGGTGGTTTAGCTGGGTTAGCAGGTGCAAGTGAAGTGATGGGGTTAAAATATCGCTTATTTGAACAAGTTTCTCCTGGTTATGGCTTTGATGCCATTGCGATCGCTTTACTCAGTCGCGGTAATATTGGCGGTGTAGTGCTAACTTCATTATTTTTCGCCGCCTTGCGTAGTGGTGCAAATGTCATGCAACGTAGCGCCGGAGTTCCAGTTACCGTAGTTTATGCTATTCAAGGTTTGACTGTATTATTTATTGCTATTAGTCTCGCCATAGAAACCCAAAGGAAAGCTGAGGCTTAACGCCAAAAAAACTCTGCGATACTCCGCGTTAAAAAATCCTATGAATAACCTCAACTTCTTCTCTGATTACCTAGTCGCCAGTTTACACCTCACTGTCCCCTTGGCTTTTGCATCTTTGGGCGGATTATATTCTGAACGTTCGGGAGTATTAAATATTGCCTTAGAAGGAATGTTACTGACTGGTGCTTTTACCAGTGCGGTAGCTACCTTCTATACCGGAAATGTCTGGGTTGGTATCCTTGCGGCTGTGATAGCTGGGGGTTTGGTGGGTTTACTCCACGCTTTTTTATGCGTGACTTTACGAGTTGACCAGTTAGTATCGGGGTTAGCAATTAATTTGGTAGCTGCTGGGTTAACGTCGTTTTTAGCGCGGTTGGTGTTTCACGGTGCGAGTACCCAAAGATTACCAGGAATTGAGCCTTTGATTATTCCTGGTTTGGCAAATATCCCGGTGTTGGGAGTGCTATTGTTTCAGCAAGATATTCTTGTCTATTTACTGTTATTTTTAATTGCTGTTAGTGTATATGTCTTATTTCATACCAGCTTTGGTTTAACTTTGCGGGCGGTGGGGGAACATCCCCAGGCGGCGGTGACGGCTGGGATATCTGTAGTTATGGTGCGTTACTACGCGGTGGTGCTGAGTGGCTGTTTGGCGAGTTTAGGTGGCGCGTATCTAGTCTTGGTGCAAATTCGATTTTTCAGCGAAGGGATGAGTGCAGGTAGAGGATTTATTGCGATCGCTGCTTTAATTTTTGGTAGATGGCATCCTATAGGTAGTACTTTAGCTTGTTTATTGTTTGGAGCGACAGAAGCTTTACAGTTGCGTATTCAGGCTTTGGGCGCTAACATTCCTTACCAATTCCTAGTTATGTTACCTTATGCGATCGCTTTGTTCGCATTACTCGGATTAGCTGGTAAAGCTTCTCCCCCAAAGGCTTTAGGCGTTAATTATTTTCCCGAAAATCGCGGACTAGATTAAATTCTATAATAGTTTTTAGAAAAATTTATACTTGCTACAGTTGCACATAACCCTTACGAAAATGTACACTTTTAATCATGATGTTTGCTTGATAGTGCCATTAGCTTGTCATTGTCTACCCTTAACTTCAGCATAGACAATCAACCTAGTGAGTCATACACGAGCTAGTTCATTTCCAGCCGCATATAGCCGCGTGAAAATAACCTCGTAAACCATCAAATATTTACTAGAGAATGTGACCTTACTAAAAGTAAGCTCATTCTTGAATTGAAAATTCAAAATTTGGGTAGGTAGTCTTTAATTTAAAGGTGACTTGTTGTTTATGAACGGAAAGCCACTGATATTAGTTGTAGAAGAAAATATACACAATTTAGAACTGCTAAATTATCACCTCAAAGCATTAAATTATTCTTGCATTTGTGCAAAGCAAGGCATCAAAGCTTTGATAGTTGCACAAACACATCAACCTGATTTAATTATCTTAGATATGATGATTTCTGATATTAGCGGCGGTCAAGTGATTGATTACCTCAAGCGAGAGAAAAAAACTGCAAAAATTCCCGTCATTGCAGCTATCCCTTGGTATCTAGAACAAAATTCCGAACGCTTATTTTTAACAGGTACTGATGGCTATCTCACAAAACCCTACGACTTGAAGAAATTAGGAGTGCTATTATCTCGCCATCTCACTCAGTTAAATTCTTCCAGTTTGCTTTAGGAATAGATTCAGGATTCCGCACTTCTGGTAACTGTTGTAAAACTACAATTATCCCAGTCCTTCCTGTAGCTAAATTTGTATTTGTCATCAAGTCAAGTATTGGCTTGCCAATGATTTCTTCAATCAAATTTTGCAGATGTGGTTTAATAATTTTGTCTAAAAATAAGCGGACTTGTTCTGCCAAATTCCCATAGCCACCAGATATCAGTGTTACCTCAACAGGAGAAGCCGATTTTTCTAAAGAAATCACCAATTCTGTATCAAAAAAATGACATACAACTTGGCTTGGGCGCTGCCCTAGCTGTTCATAATATAAAGCACTGATACGCTGTGCAATTTCTCTCTCAAGTTGTCCAATAGTTGGGTATGACATTATTTTCGTCAGTATTTATTATCTAGATGTTGAGTTAACTGAGTATGGGTTCAATAAAATTATGATAGATTCACATAATATCTATTCATATTATATATATCATCCTATGTAAACCATCAATGTGAAATTAAATTATATTTTTTTGGTATTTAATTTTGCTAAAATATTGACCCATTTTAAATAATAAAAAACTTATAGTGCAATCATAACCTTAGCTATTATCACTTAAAAACAAGCCATATCAAGTGAAATATTAATTGTAGAGATAATAAATATTTCTGCTAAACCAGTTAATTTGGTCTTCAAAATATGCACAACATTTGATAAAATGAGGCAGCCCATTAAATATTTTTTGGTTAAAAAAATTTAGGTCTTATAAACTTCTGAGAAAACTTGTTACTTATAGAAATAATTTGTTTAGCTAGTAGACCAACAATAATAAATCAACGGATAGATTGCTCTCTGTCGCAAGATAGATTTAGAGAGCATCCAAAAATGGATAGTATCTAATTATTTTGTCCCGAATAAGCGATCGCCTGCATCTCCCAAACCGGGAATAATATAACCGTGTTCATCCAAATACTCATCAATAGCAGCAGTATAAATCGGCACATCAGGGTGAACGTTACAGAAATGTTGGAGACCTTCTGGTGCTGCAAGTAAGCAAACAAACCTCATTGATAAAGGGTTAGTAGATTTCAACCTTTCCACAGCCGCAACAGCAGAATTTCCTGTAGCTAACATTGGGTCAACAATAATCATGTCCCGCTGCTCAACATCGTGGGGAACTTTGAAATAATATTCAATTGGAATTAATGTTTTTGGGTCACGGTATAAACCAATATGACCAACCCGTGCTGATGGCATTAATTCTAACATACCATCTAAAATTCCCTGCCCTGCACGCATAATAGACACTAACACCAGCTTTTTATCCGGTGCAAGCACGGGTGCATTCATTAGGGCGAGGGGTGTTTTAATCTCTTCGTATTTCAGCGGTAAATTGCGCGTTACTTCATAACCTAACAACAGACTAATTTCTTTGAGGAGATTGCGAAATTTCGTCGTGCTAGTTTCAGCCTTCCGCATCAAAGTTAGTTTATGTTGAATTAAGGGATGATCAATAACTGTTACTTGATTTTGCATTTTGGTTATTAGTCAATGGTCAATAGTCAATGGTCAATAGTCAATGGTTACTCTTTGCTGTTACTCTACTCCTACTGGCTATGGACAATAGACAATGGACTATTGACTAAAATACTGTCCCATCGCTGTCAATTTGGATAGGGGGTTGACCACCTTTTCTTAGTTCTGCGGCAATTTTGCGTCCGGCTGTCCAGGTTCCGCCTTGGAGAATTTTCACCAAAGGAAGTTTTGCAACATTCATTCCTAACTTTTCGCGGACTGTTGCTGCAATTTCATCTAACAAAATCACAGTTAAAGCCCGCCATTCAATGATTAATTCTGAACCTACAGAGTGAGATGAATGCAAAATATTTGGATCTTTGGGTTTAATTAATTCTAAATCGAGACATAAACCCCCATTACGATATTCGGGTAATCCAGTTAGAGCATCTAAATCAGTAATAATTAAACCCATTTCTTGTAATGGTTCTAACAAAGAATATGTTAACCATTGCGAAAGTTTGTGAAAGGGAATTAACCCATCATTAGTTATAGCTGAATGTTGCCAGACATCACCAAGATTAATACCAGAAATTGTTAATCTTCCCGGCCAAATGTCACTCAGCCCTTCTAAAACTGCACTTAATACCGTTGTTGCTGCTAACTGCCCATTTTGAGATTTACTCACAAGATAATTTACTAAATTGCCTGGGCGTGGGTTTTCTTCGCCGAATAAATGCGGGAAAGCAATCACGACTCGCCCCAATCTCTGTAATAATTGCGATCGCCCACTCATTCCCACTAATGGATTTTCTGCGCTTACCTGAAACCCTTGTGCTAATTCTGCCTCAGTTAACCTCAGCAACTTCAACCCATCAACTTGCGGTAAACCTGACAGCGAAAACGCCCCTTGACAAAACATCTCAAAACTTGCAATAGCCAACCCCTCAGAACGCCCCAAACTCAAGCCTGTTGACTGTTCAAAATAATGCCAACTCGCCCCCGCCCCTGCATCTAACAACACACTCACAATTGCCAAATCAAACTTAGCAATCGCTTGTTGTAAAGGCGTTAGTCCCGCTAACAAATTATTTAACGTTGCCAAACGCGGTACACCCTGTGCTGCAAAATGTCGCCACCGACTGTGAAAGGGAATATCTAAATCTGGATACTCACCCCACATCACCTCAATTACATAATCTGCCACTCTTTCCAACTGCGACAAATCACAAGTAAAGTAACGCGACTTCCCCTGATTCACCAGCGCAAAAATTTGCCCACACCTTTCTCTTATCGCCCTAGGCGAACGAAGATACTCAACTTTTTCCACCCTTCACCCCTGTAATGCCATAAATTCTGAGGGGTTACGAGATCCCCGACTTATTTGAGAAGTCGGGGATCTGAACACTCTCACAGATTAAAATTCACGGACGGACTAGAAGTTCATCCCACAAGAAAGTGATAATACAACGCTTATATCAGTATTAATTGATGAAATTTTTCAGACTTCACACTTCCAAAGAACGCCCCTTCACCTCTGCTAAACCATCTGTATCCAAAACATCCCCTGTAGTGTAATAACCAGCAGCTTTCTTCGCTTCAATTTCCACCCGCGCATCTTGAGGAATCAAATCTTCGGGTAGCGCAATGCGTTCGACAATTTCAATACCTGACTGAGTAATGGCGTTGTACTTCATATTACTCATCGACACCATCCGGTCAATGCGCGTAATGCCCAGCCAATGTAACACATCCGGCATTAATTCCTGAAAGCGCATATCTTGGACACCCGCGACGCATTCTGTCCGGGCAAAATACGCATCAGCGCGATCGCCTCCTTCCTGACGCTTCCGGGCGTTGTATACTAAGAACTTCGTTACCTCTCCCAAAGCCCGGCCTTCTTTGCGACAGTAGACAATAATTCCCACACCGCCTTCTTGGGCAGTTTGGACACATACCTCAATGCCGTGGACTAAATAAGGGCGACAGGTACAAATATCTGAACCAAAGACATCAGAACCATTACACTCATCATGTACCCGCACAGCTACAGGTTTATTCGAGTCGGTAATTGCGGTTAAATCTCCCACAATATATACAGTTAAACCCCCAATTGGGGGTAAAAATACTTCTAAATCAGAACGTGTCACTAGTTCGGGGAACATCCCCCCAGTTTGTTCAAACAAGGCGCGGCGTAAATCTCCTTCGGTAATGCCAAAGCGTTTAGCAACTCCTGGTAAATACCACACTGGTTCAATGGCTGCTTTCGTCACCACCAAATCACCGCCAGGTTTCATAATTTGCCCATCTACCTGCAAGCGCCCTTTCGCCACCGCCTCTTGCAGTTCTGGCATATTGATATGCGCCTTGGTGATAGCAATTGTTGGGCGGATATCGTAACCCTGTTGTAAATAAGTAGAAAAAACCTCTGGTGCGATCGCGCCAAAGGGGTCAAGTGAGACAATTTTATCAGGATCACCCCAACTCGGATAAGGGCCAATATGCTCAATGGGCGAAGTATTCGTTAAATCAGCGCGGTGATCTGTTTGCAAAGCGCCACTCGCTACCGCTAAAGCGCGATAAATTGCATAACCGCCCGAATGAGTCCCAATCACGTTGCGATGAACTTGCTTAGTCAACGTCGCAATTACCGGGCCGCGTTCTAGTGGTTCACTTACGCCCCAGTTAATTGCAATTGGCTTGGGGCCGAAATTACTGGGATGGGATGTTAAAACAATATGCCGGGACACACTATTTGGCTTTGGCATAGTCATACAATTTTATATTTTGGAGTTTGGATTTTGGATTGACCCCATAGCGAAACATGGGGTTGGAGAATTTTAGACGTTAATAGATCCGAGTTAAAAGATTGAGGATTTTCGATTGATTCAACAGATAACCCGGAGGGCTTTTACCATCAAGGAACTATTAGTCATAGGTTTATGTAATTTTTTTATGAATTATTAGTCACTAAGTAGTTGTCAACTATCTATAGTAAGTTGTTTGTTTTTAATGTGTGCTTGTTTAATGACTAATTGTTTACAACTCCATTATGTAGAGTTTCGTATTTGTCAGTATTGGTTAATACAATTACTAACATAAAATTCGCTATTTATTCATACTAGTGTGGAATAAATTTAAAGATGACATTAAATGTCACTGAGAAGATAATTTTGTGCGAAAGTTATTAATAAGGTAAAAACACTAATCTCAAAATCTCTCAAATTCATGGATTCTTTATCTATTAATTCCTTACTTGAAGATTTGAAGAACCCTAATGCTTCTGTCCGGGAAAAAGCAACTAAGAAACTATGGCGGATATGGTTTCAGCAAAAGGGAATTCATGGTCTGGAAAAAATCGACCAAAGTCAAAAATTACTGGATGCTGGTAAAACCACTGAATCTGAGTCACTGTTAACCCAACTGATTCAAGAACAGCCTGATTTTGCCGAAGCTTGGAATCGTAGAGCTTTTCTGTACTACAGTGTCGGTAAATATAAAGAATCTCTGGCAGACTGTCAGATGGTTATCCAAATTAATCCAGTGCATTTTGGTGCATTACATGGTATGGGCTTATGTTATGCCGCCATTGGTCAGTATCTTGATGCCATTAAAGCCTTTAAACGTGCTTTAACAATTCAACCCTATTCTTTAGTAAATCAAAAATTGATTTTAGAATGTACACTCAGACTCAGTTAAAACATCTGTCTGATTACATTCTTTTGTTCTATGAATCCGTTACCACCCTCAACAACAGTGATTCATCGCCTTAGTCGCCGCCAGTTGATTCAGTATGGTTCCATTTGTATGGGTAGCAGCTTGCTTGCTGCCTGCACCAACAATAACCAACCCACCAACTCTAGTTCACAGTTAGATAAAATTAGCTTTGGCACAAACTGGTATGCACAAGCAGAACATGGCGGATTTTATCAAGCGATCGCCACAGGTATTTATCAAAAGCACGGTCTAGATGTCACCATTAAAATGGGCGGCCCACAAGTACCTAGCGGCACTCAGTTGTTAGTAGGGGGTGCAGTTGATTTCTTTATGGGATATGGCATCGATGCCATTAACGCCATTGCCCAACAAATCCCCAAAATTACCGTCGCGGCCATCTTTCAAAAAGACCCGCAATGTCTGATATCCCATCCCAACACAGCAACCAAAACCCTTGCCGACCTCAAAGGCAAACCAATTTATATCTCAGCAGCAGCAAACGTCACATATTGGCCAGTTCTGAAAGTTAAGTATGGTTTTACCGACGACCAAAAACGCCCCTATAACTTTAATCCCGCCCCCTTTCTGGCAGATAAAACCTCAGCACAGCAAGGTTACATCACCTCAGAACCCTACGCCATTGAAAAACAAGGCGGGTTTAAACCCACAGTCTTTTTACTAGCAGATTATGGTTACACTACCTACGCCACAACTATTGAAACCAAAAAAGAACTAGTAGAAAAAAATCCCGATTTAGTCCAGCGATTTGTTGACGCTTCTATTAAAGGTTGGTACAGCTACCTCGAAAATCCCCAACCAGGAAACCAACTCATCAAAAAAGAAAACCCTGAAATGACCGATGACCAATTAGCTTACGGCATTCAAAAACTCCAAGAATATGGGATTATTACTTCTGGTACTGCTGCACAACAAGGTATTGGTGCAATGAGTGAAGAACGCTGGAAAGCACTCTACGATAGCATGGTAACGGCTGGGGTTTATAAGCCCAATGTTAACTACAAAGATGCCTTTACCTTGCAATTTGTCAATAAAGGCATAGACTATTACAAGTCTGCATGAGTAACCATCCAGCGATTACACTCCATCAAATTAGCAAGGTCTACGCTAATGGCACTGTTGCCCTACAAGACCTGAACTTAGAAATTCCCGCAGCGCAATTTATCAGCTTGGTAGGTGCTTCCGGATGTGGTAAAAGTACAGTGCTGCGATTAATAGCCGGATTAGGTAAAGTTAGTTCCGGTAACATCAATTGGGGGATACCACAAGCAGCGCGAAAATTAGCCTTTGTCTTTCAAGATGCCGCCCTGATGCCCTGGGCAACGGTGAGAGAGAATATCCGCCTACCGCTAAAATTGGCGAGAGTGCCGAAGCAAGATGCTCAAAATTTAGTCCAGCAAGCCTTAGCATTAGTCGGACTGACCAATTTTGCCGATAGCTATCCCCGACAGTTATCTGGGGGGATGAAAATGCGTGTTTCCATAGCTAGGGCATTAGTTACTCAACCAAACATTCTATTAATGGATGAACCCTTCGGGGCTTTAGATGAAATTACCCGCAGCAAACTCAACAGCGATTTATTAGATTTGTGGCAAAAGTATCACTGGACTGTGGTATTTGTGACCCATAATATCTACGAGGCGGTGTATTTATCGAATCGCGTGTTAGTTATGGGGATAAATCCTGGGCGGGTAGTAGCGGATATTGCAATTGATGTACCTTATCCCCGTGATGAAGAGTTTCGGACATCAGTACTATATAACGAATATTGCCGCAAGGTTGCCCGTTGTTTAGCCGAAACTATGAATTAACCGCAGATGGACGCTGATGAAGATTTTTGATAGGAAGACACAAAGTAAGTTGATTTCTGCTGAGGTTTTAGCACCTGTTGTAGTGGGTGTGGTGGCTTTACTGCTTTGGGATATTTTAGTAAGGGTAACTAATTTACCGCCTTATATTTTGCCTGGCCCTTTGTTGGTATTTCAAACGTTAATTACCGACTGGAACGAGTTATTTTCTTCGTTATTAATTACGTTACAAATTACAGTGGCGGCTTTTATTGCTGCTGTAGTTTCTGGCTTATTAATTGCAATTTTGTTTACTCAAAGTAAGTGGATAGAAAAAAGTTTATTTCCATACACTGTTATTTTACAGACAACGCCGATAGTAGCGATCGCACCACTCATCATCCTCTGGTTTAAAAATAACACCTTCGCCGCCCTTGTAGTTTGTGCTTGGATAGTCGCCTTTTTCCCCATCGTCTCTAACACTACCCTCGGACTCAACAGCGTTGACCGCAACTTACTCAACCTCTTTCAACTTTACAAAGCCTCACGCTGGCAAACTTTATGGTATCTCCGCCTACCTAGTGCCATGCCTTATTTTTTAGGTGGGTTAAAAATTAGCGGTGGTTTAGCCTTAATTGGTGCTGTAGTTGCAGAGTTTGTCGCCGGAACTGGTGGGGCAAAATCCGGCATAGCCTACCGTATTTTGATTTCTAGCTATAACCTGCAAATTCCGCGAATGTTTGCCGCCTTATTACTTACCACTGGCTTAGGTGTATTGATATTTGTCAGCCTTAGTTACTTATCAGACTTTATATTAAGTAAATGGCACGAAAGCGCCGTTAAACATGAAAATTAAAATTTTTCTTGTTAACTTTCATCTTTATATATGTTGCTACGGTGTCCAACTTCTATCACACTTATCAATAAAACATCATCAAAAATATCGTATATAATGCGATAATCACCTACTCTAATTCGATAGGCGTTTTCTTTACCTTTTAACTTTTTAACTCCGTGAGGACATGGTTCCACTGCTAATTCATCTAGTTTAGTTGGGATGCGGTCTTACACTTCTGGAGACAGTTTTCTCAAGTTATTTATCGCAGCCTTGGTAAATTTAACTTCGTAAATCACGCTACGTCCTTATTTCTTGCGTTAGCGATTTCTTGTTTAATCTCCTCCCAAGCAATCAGACTATTATTTTCGGCATCACTTTTAGCAGCATGATAGGCTTTTAAATCATTTTCTTCTTCTTCTTCTTCAATTTTTTGCAGTAGTGCATAAATCTCATCTAGCGTACTATCATAAGCTTGATATAAAAGTAGATTGATTGCTTTGATTAACTGTTCGCGTTCTTGGGCAGTTTTCATTTGTATACCTCTTTCAAAGTTTATTTATTCATTGATACTAACTTAATTTTATTGCCAACTACCGAATAGACCTAATATTAAGTAAATGATAGAAAAACTAAATTATCAAACGCAAAGGTGCGCTGAGAATCAAACCCTCCGCGTTAACCTTCGCGCCACTCAGCGTTCAAAAAACACTATGCAAACTACCAATTTAGATACCCTCTGCGCTGCTTTAACAGACATCGAAACCATCACCGACCCCAACCAAGTAGCAAAACTATCCCAGGACTACCACTCCTTTAGCCCTGTCCTTGTACCCAAGTTAGCAGGCAAAGTTGGTGATATTGTGGTGCGTCCGGCAAATGAAGCGGAAGTGATAAAAGTAGCGGCTAACTGTGCAAAGTTACGCATACCTATAACTGTACGTGGTGCGGGAACTGGAAATTATGGGCAATGTGTACCGATGCACGGTGGCGTAATTTTAGATATGACCAAGATGCAGGAAATTCTCTGGGTAAAACCAGGAGTGGCGCGAGTACAAGCTGGGGTGAAATTAGCCACCTTAGATAAAAAAGCAAAGGGAAGTGGCTGGGAAATGCGAATGGCACCCTCAACCTACCGCACAGCAACTATTGGGGGGTTTATCGCTGGTGGGAGTGGTGGTATTGGTTCGATACAGTATGGGTTACTGGGCGATCGCGGTAATCTTTTAGCATTGCGCGTGGTAACTTTAGAAGATGAACCCCGTGCGATCGAACTGCGTGGTGACGATGTGCAGAAAGTTAACCACGCTTGGGGAATTAACGGCATTATTACTGAAGTTGAAATTCCTTTAGGTAGTGCTTATCCCTGGGCGGAAGTTATTGTCACCTTTGACAACTTTATGACAGCCGCTAAGTTTGGTCAGTCATTAGGTAACGCTGATGGGATGATCAAAAAAATCATCTCTATTTTTGCCTCACCTATCCCAAAATATTTTAGCGCCCTACAACAATACATTCCTGATGGTACTCATGCAGCCTTATTAATGATTGCAGAACCAAGTTTAGAACTATTGCCGGGTTTGGTACAGCAATACGGCGGTCAAATTACTTATCAAAAACCAGCCCAAGAAGCAGGTAAAGGCTTAAATTTGGCTGAATTTACCTGGAACCACACCACGTTACACGCCCGCAGTGTCGATACTTCCATTACCTACTTGCAATCTATCTTCCCTGCCGACAAAGGTTTAGAGCTAGTAGAAGAATTGTATGATTATTTCGGTGAGGAAGTAATGATGCACTTAGAATTTATTCGCGTCAATGGCCGGGTAGTACCTGCGGCTTTACAACTTGTGCGTTACACCACCGAAACCCGCCTGAATGAGATTATTCACTACCACGAAGCGAAAGGTGTGTTTATCGCTAATCCTCATACCTATATTATTGAAGACGGTGGTAGAAAAGTCATCGACCCTGAACAGTTGAAATTTAAAGAAATGGTTGACCCTTATGGGTTAATGAATCCTGGTAAGAGTAAAGTGCTGGAATTCAAGGTAAATTAAAGTGCTGAGTGCTGAGTAAGAACTCTTCCCCTGCCCCTTGCCTTGCCATAACGATAATTTTTAACACTGAGCTACTTAAACTAATGAAAGGTATTGCGACTGATATTGCATCTATTGTTGGCGAAGAAAATACTGTTCTTTGGGAAAATCTAGAAGCCAGTCAACAAAAACCTATTCAACAGGTGACAACTTCCATAAATCCCCCTAATTGTATTGTCTATCCTCGCACTCAAACACAATTATCTCAAGTCATGACCACCGCCCATCAAAATAAGTGGCGCGTTCTGCCTTGTGGTAGTCGTAGTAAACTTAACTGGGGTGGTTTAGCTAAAGGCATTGATATTGTAGTCAGTACAGAACACATTAACCAACTCATTGAACACGCTGTTGGTGATTTGACTGTCACCGTGGAATCTGGGATGAAATTTGCCCAACTCCAAGGAATTTTGGCAAAATCACGCCAATTTCTCGCCCTTGACCCCACAGCACCAGATGAGGCAACTATCGGTGGTATTGTGGCTACTGGTGATACAGGTTCTCTGCGACAACGTTATGGTAGTGTCCGTGACCAGTTGTTAGGTATTACTTTTATCCGTGCTGATGGACAAATTGCTAAAGCTGGTGGACGAGTTGTCAAAAACGTTGCTGGCTACGACTTGATGAAATTGTTTACTGGGTCTTACGGTACATTAGGAATTATCAGTCAAGTAACTTTTCGTGTCTATCCGATGCAAGAAGTATCGGGAAGTGTGGTGCTGACTGGTGCAGCCGAAGCTATATTTCAAGCGGCTTCTACGTTGCAGGGTTCAGCGTTAACGCCAACCCAAGCTGATTTGCTATCCACACAACTTGTATCTAACTTAGGTTTAGGTCAAGGATTAGGATTAATTGCCCGTTTTCAAAGTATTAGTGAAAGTGTCAAAGAACAATCAAACCGACTTTTAGAGGTAGGCACGCAGTTAGGTTTAAATGGGGCAATATACGCCGATGCCGATGATACTAATCTATGGCAGAGATTGCAAAATCAAATTAATTATCCTCACACAGATGTAGCAATTACTTGCAAAATAGGAATATTACCAAGTGCGGCTGTGGAAATATTAAATCAAGTGAAAATTGGGTTAATTCATATCAGTAGCGGCTTGGGTTGGCTACAATTAGAGGAGCAGAATCAAGTTTTGGAATTGCGCGATCGCACTCAAAATCATCAAGGTTTCTTATCTATTTTAACTGCACCTGTAACAGTCAAACAAAATATTGATGTTTGGGGATATTCCGGTAACGCTTTACCGTTGATGCGCGGCATTAAAGCACAGTTTGATAGCCAAAATATCTTAAGTCCTGGACGGTTTGTGGGTGGAATTTAACTAACCACAAAATTTGCAAAAAGAGGGGAAATATGCAGGTTTCAGAAAATTCTATTAACAATACAGCTAGTATCAAAAATTTACCAGGTTTTGATGCTAATCATCCGCCTGACCCCAAGTTAATTGATACTTGTGTACATTGTGGATTTTGTCTTTCAACTTGTCCTAGTTATCGGGTAATTGGTAAAGAGATGGATTCTCCTAGAGGACGAATCTATCTGATGGATGCAATTAATGAAGGTGAAATTGCCCTAAATACAGCTACAGTTGAACATTTTGATAGTTGTTTAGGGTGTCTTGCTTGTGTGTCAACTTGTCCTTCAGGCGTACAATATGACAAATTAATTTCCGCCACTCGCCACCAAGTTGAACGTAATTATCCTCGCAGTTTACCAGATAAACTTATCCGCCAACTGATATTTTCTTTGTTTCCCAACCCAGATATTTTACGCATTTTACTTGTACCATTATTTGTTTATCAAAAGTTAGGATTTTCTAAGCTATTACAGTCAACTGGCATTCTCAAAAGTATCTCGCCAAGGTTGGCAGCAATGGAATCAATTCTGCCACAAATTACTGCCAAATCTTTTCAAGATAATTTACCAGATATTATTCCCCCCAAGGGACAAAAACGCTATCGAGTTGGGATGATTTTAGGATGTGTGCAACGGCTGTTTTTCTCCTCTGTGAATGAAGCGACAGTGCGAGTATTAACAGCGAACGGTTGTGAGGTGGTAATTCCTAAATCTCAAGGCTGTTGTGCTGCACTTCCCGAACACCAAGGACAAACCGAACAAGCCAAAGCTTTAGCAAGGCAAATGATTGATAGTTTCGCTGATACTGATGTAGATTTTGTCATTATCAATGCTGCTGGTTGTGGACATACTTTAAAAGAATATGGTCATATTTTAGCGGATGATCCAGAATATCGAGAAAAGGCAGAGAATTTTGCCGCTAAAGTTAAAGACGCGCAAGAATTTTTAGCCACTGTTGGCTTAACAGCTAAACTATCACCAATCACAGATAAACCTTTAACTTTGGTTTATCAAGATGCTTGTCATTTATTACATGGACAAAAAATTAGTCTGCAACCGCGTCAATTATTACATCAAATTCCTGGCGTGACTTTAAGAGAACCTTTAGACGCAGCTTTATGTTGTGGTAGTGCTGGGGTTTATAACCTATTGCAACCAGAAGTCGCTGAGGAATTAGGTAAACAAAAAGTACAAAATTTATTAAATACTGGTGCTAATTTAATTGCTTCTCCGAATCCTGGTTGTGCTTTACAGATTACCAAACATTTAGAATTGCAGGGGAAAAATATTGCTGTGATGCACCCAATGGAGTTGTTAGATTATGCAATTCAAGGTGTGAAATTAAGCCTTGGCGACTAGAAGTCGCTGCTACACAGACAAAACCCACCTAGCCTACGGCTTCTGCGAAGCAGTACGTGGGTTCAAAACCTTTGATTTTTGATTAGTCCGCGTGGTGCGCCAAGCGCAATAGGCGGACTTTGTTTGTGTAGTAGTGAATTATATTCGCCCAGAACTTTTAACTATATATCTAAGTATACGCAGTTCATGATGGCTGCTGATTTGGGAATCATAAGCGAGACAACCTTTGTTGAAGGTAGCAGTCCTTCAGCTATTCGTATGGAGACTATAAATGCAGCTAAATACGATAAAGCAGCAATTCCTAGTCAAGCTTGATCGCCCATTTATCTTAGCAGCGCTGATTATTCCTCTGGTTCACCTCGGACTAGGATACATCGGTTTATCAATGACATTTGTCGGTGGTGCATCAGCATTTTGGCCCGCGTTGGGTGTATTTGTAGCGGGAATGTTATTAGTAGGCTATCGAGTTTGGCCTATCTTATTTATCAGTGATTTTATTGTTAGTTATATTATTTTTTTTAAACATAATCTTGTAATTAGTACTATTATCCCTGCCGTTAATTTAATTACACCTTTTGTTGCAACTTTTTTAATTCAGCGATTTATTAAGCGGCGCTATTTTTTAGAGCGATCGCAAGATGTTTTTAAATTTATAGTTATCACTATACCCAGTCCCCTAATCAGTTCTGTATTGGCTGCACTGACACTGTGTATGAGTGGGATTGCACCTTGGCCAGTATTTGGTAACGTTTTTCAAACCTGGCTAACCTCAGACAGCGCAGGTATTTTAATTGTTACACCTTTACTGTTGGCATGGTTGCAAAAGTCTCCATCACCAAGAAGTTTTCGTCGGCGACAAATTATCGAACTAGCATTTGTCTTACTGTTAATGATGGCGGTTGTTCGAGTCGCCTTTTCTGGGGGATACCCAATTGAATATATGATTATCCCGCCGCTGATTTGGACAGCCTATCGATTTGACGCGCGGATATCGACTGTAGCTGTACTTATTGTCTGTGCGATCGCAGTTTTTGGCACTGTTAACGGTTTTGGTTCTTTTGCTAAACAACCATCGCCAAATGAATCACTCATCTTACTGCAATCATTCATTTGTGTGATTGCTATCACTACTTTTATCATCTCTGCGGTAACTCATGAAAATCAAAAATCAGCCATGATTCTCCGCCAAGCTAATGATGAACTAGAACAGCGTGTAGCAGAACGAACGGCTGAACTCCAAGAAGCTAAAAATATTGCAGAAGTTGCTAATCAAGCCAAAAGTGAATTTCTCGCCAATATGAGCCATGAGTTACGCACACCCTTAAATGGCATCCTGGGTTACACTCAAATCTTACAACGAACTGAAACCTTAACAGAAAAAGGGTATAAAGGTATTGAAATTATCCATCAATGCGGCTTTCATCTCTTAACTTTAATTAATGATGTGCTGGATTTATCCAAAATCGAAGCCCGCAAAATGGAGTTACATCCCATTGATTTTCATTTTCCTTCATTTCTAGAAGGTGTTGTGGAAATATGCCGGATTAAAGCTGATCAGAAAGTAATTGCTTTCAATTATCAACCCGACTCTCAAATTCCCATTGGCATTCAAGCTGATGAAAAAAGGTTAAGGCAAGTGCTAATTAATCTTTTAGGTAATGCTATCAAATTTACAGATAAAGGCGGAGTGACATTAAAAGTCAATGTCCTGAATAAAATAGAACAACAAGAAATAACTAACTATAAAATTCGCTTTCAGGTCGAAGATACAGGTGTAGGCATGACATCGGCACAATTACAAAAAATATTCCTACCTTTTGAGCAAGTAGGAGAAATTAATAAACAGTCTGAAGGCACTGGATTAGGATTAGCTATTAGTCAAAAAATCGTCTATCTGATGGGCAGTAATTTGCAAGTTGAAAGTCAACTTGGTCAAGGTAGTATTTTCTCATTTGAAGTGGAATTACCAGAAGCAAAACAATGGGCAGAAAGTTCTAGGTTTATGCCACAAGGAACTATCACAGGTTATCAAGGCAAAAAACGCACCATTTTACTAGTAGATGATAAGTGGGAAAATCGTTCTGTTCTGCTCAATTTACTAGAACCCATTGGATTTGAATTAATTGAAGCTAGTAATGGAGAAGAGGGAATTAATCAGGCTGTAGCGTCTTTACCTGATTTAATCATCACTGATTTAATCATGCCTGTCATGGATGGCTTTGACTTTATCCGACAGATTAAACAATCTCCTCAGTTACAAAGTGTTGTAATTATTGCTACTTCTGCCAGTGTATTTGATAGTGATCAAAATCAGAGTTTAGATGTTGGTGCAAATGCCTTTTTATCTAAGCCTATTGTTGTGGAAATTTTATTAGAACTACTGCGAGTACATCTGAATTTAATTTGGATTTATGCACCAAGCTCCCAAATTAATGCCAATCGCAACCAAACTAATGTTCAATCTAATTACAATGATTTAACTTTACCGACTGTTGATATATTGAATCACTTATATGATTTAGCCAAAGATGGCAATGTTGATGGAGTATTGCAAGCAGCTAATGATTTAAAAACTGATAATCATATTTATGTTGATTTTGCTCAACAAGTAATCCAACTAGCAGAAAATTTTCAAATGAAAAAGCTACGAGAAATTTTAACTCAATGGATAAATCAAAATAACTAGAATATTAATAGTGTTAATTAGTCTTAATGAAATGCAATATTTTAACCAATGCCAAACTCAGAATTTATTTTAATTGTTGATGATAATCCTACTAATTTGTCAGTATTATCACAAGCGCTAAAAAGTGCAGGTTTTGCGGTGAGAGTAGCTGAAGATGGAGAAAGTGCAATTGAATTAGTGCAGCATAAACCACCAGCACTAATTTTATTAGATGTGCAGATGACGGGAATAGATGGTTTTGAAACCTGTCAGAAACTCAAAGCTGATCCTTTAACCCAAAGCATCCCCATTATTTTTATGACAGCATTAACTGATACTGAAAATAAGGTAAAAGGACTTTCTTTAGGCGCAGTTGATTACATTCCTAAACCCTTTGAACAAGCAGAAGTAATTGCTAGGGTGCGAATGCACTTACAACTCAAGCAATTGACGGATAATCTGGAACAACGGGTAATAGAAAGAACAGCCGCGCTAAAACAGGCACAAGTACAACTGGTACAACAAGAAAAACTGTCGATGCTGGGTCAGTTAGTAGCAGGTGTAGCCCATGAAATGAATAATCCTATTAGCTGCATTGTGAGTAATCTTCCTCCCGCGCAAGAATATGTTGCGGATTTGTCGAAAATTCTGCAATTATGTCAGCAACATTATGAGCAATTACCAGAGGTGATTCAAGATGCGATCGCCCAAACAGATTTAGAATTTCTCTTAGAAGATTTACCAAAACTCCTCAATTCTATGCAGGTTAGCACGCAACGAATTGAAGATATTTCTGTTTCACTACGCAACTTTGCTCGTGCTGACACATCGGTAAAGGTTAAGTTTGATGTTCATGAAGGACTTGAGAGTACATTATTAATTCTGCGCCATCGTCTGAAAGGATTCGGGACGCGACCAGAAATTCAAATTCTCAGACAATATGCTGCTTTACCAAAAGTTGAGTGTTATCCAGGGCAACTCAATCAAGTATTTATGAATATCTTAGCTAATGCCGTTGATGCTTTAGAAGATGTTTGGCAGCAAGAAAAGCAAGTCGATGATTTCTTGATAATCAAAATCTCTACAGAAATGTCCAGCCCTGAATATATCACGATTCGGATTGCTGATAATGGTATTGGAATGACAGACGAGGTGAAACAACGTATTTTTGACAGTTTATTCACCACGAAAGCAGTTGGTAAAGGTACAGGATTGGGATTAGCGATCGCTCATCAAATTGTAGTCGAAAAGCATGGCGGTGCAATTAAAGTTAACTCCCACCCCTATCAAGGTAGTGAATTTGTCATTATCCTGCCTTTCCAATAACAAGATAGGGCGATGAATGGTATTTAATTGCCGAATGGATAAATAGCCTTATTTTTTCAAGCGTAAACCCATATTTTTATGGCATCCGGCGATTGTTATATCAGCAATTTGAGAGGTTTTCATTTATATACTAGACCATTTATAATCCAAGGTAATTACTTGCTTTTATGTCTTTTTTTGCCGTTAAATTATGTCTTTTAAATTTATCTATTTTGTGGCGAATTTCTACCCTGTTTACACAAAAAACTTATATATTATTAATGAGAACATTGCTCTAAAATTAAGCGCCAGATTTTATTAGACAAAAGAGGTTAACTTATGTCCTAAGATAAATAGACAATAACAGATTTTAATCAAAAAAAATATATAAATATTTTAAAATTCATTTTAGTAGTTACAAGAATAAAAACTAATTAAACTTATGTATAAATTGATAATCTCTAGCTTAGATTCTATTCAGAACAAGACGTTTATCCAAAACTTAACTCCAGAGGAAACAGAAACTATATTAGCAGGTGGTTATCCTTATGGTTTTCATATAATCAATATTACTGATAGCCTATCAATAAATGCTGTCGGAGGAGATTATACAATTGAAGCTGCTGGTATAAATTCAATCAGCTATCATGATAATAGAATTCATACTATAGACCACTCAAGGTCTAATAATAATAGTTTTTTCTACTAAGTAAGTGGGTGGAAAATGTTTGTTTCCAACAGCTTATTTAGGAAAAAATGGTAGGAATGCACATCTGTGCATTCCTACTTTGATGTCAATGATAACTTTTCTTGTAGATGCTTTTAACACTTAATAGAAGTGAAAAAACCATTTTCAGAAAGAGTTGCAGTCCATTGGATATAAACAGAAAAAAAGCCAATATCTATCTACGTTTTTGTCGTTTTACCGCATAACCATAAGGTACAGGCCAGTTAGGAACTTCATCTAAGTGACCCTGAGCATGAATAGACCAATATGGGTCGCGGAGCAATTCTCGACCAATCAGAACCAAATCAGCGCAGCCACGAGTAATGATTTGATTGGCATACTCAGCTTCAGTTATCATCCCTACAGCTGCGGTATTGATTTGAGATTCTTGCCGGATTTTGGCAGCAAAAGGCACTTGATAACCCTTTTCTACAGGAATTTTGGCGTGGGGTACTAAGCCACCTGTAGAAACATCAATTACATCAACACCTAAACCTTTTAGTTCACGAGATAAAATTACTGATTGTTCAATATCCCAACCCCCTTCTACCCAATCAGTAGCAGAGATACGAACAAAAAGTGGCATTCCTGGCGGTAAAATCTCGCGTATCCGTCTGGCTACTTCCAGTAATAAACGCATTCTATTTTCTAGAGAACCTCCGTAAATGTCTGTTCGCTGATTACTGAGTGGTGACAGAAAAGAATGCAATAAGTATCCATGAGCCGCGTGAATTTCAATAACTTGAAAACCAGCTTGCAGCGATCGCTCTGCTGTTTGAACAAACGCTGTAATAACTTCTTCAATACCACGTTCATCCAAAGCCTTGGGAACAGGACTATTGTCATGAAAGGGAATGGCACTGGGTGCAATTGTAGGCCAAGCACCTAGTTCAGGTGTTAAAGGTGTACCACCCAACCAGGGAACATGACAACTTGCTTTTCTCCCAGCATGAGCCAGTTGGATACCCGCAACTGCTCCCTGTTGCTGAACAAAACGCACAATGCGGGCTAATGGTTCAATTTGAGTATCATCCCAAAGACCGAGATCACCAGGTGTAATGCGCCCTTGGGATGTGACTGCTGTGGCTTCCACCATAATTAAACCAGCACCGCCAACAGCCCTGCTTCCCAAATGAACAAAGTGCCAATCATTTGCTATTCCATTCTCAGCGGAATATTGACACATAGGTGACATGGCCACACGATTTGGCAAAGTTAAATCGCGAATTTTGAAGGGACTAAATAAGTCTAATTCAGGTATTTCCTGATCATGTAAACAAGCTGATTCACCTCCAGAAGAACGCGTGAATTCTAATCCCCTTTGCTCTAGGGATGATAAATTTGTAACATTATCTGTATTCATATCTTTAATTAAATTCCTCTAATCTGTGAGCTATAGCTGTACTTAGTTTAGGTTCGGACAATGGTTGATTGTTCAAAGCCTCGAAGATATAGGGTTTATACTCAGCACTTTACTATAACAACTTGTTTGTATTTGGTGTATACCGTCAGCATCTGTTCATTTTACGCGCTAGTTGGCTCTAAATAACCGTGGTTTTCTGGCTCAAAGAGCTTGGCGGGTTAACTCCTCTGTTTCTTTAACTACTCGTAAATATTTACCTACATTTAAACCATTGCGATACAAGTATCACCACTACCTACGGTTAGACCAACTCCACAACTAACTAAATAAGCGCCTAAAAGTCTAGCAAGTTCGGTATCTTTCCAATATTCTAAATAAAAAAGTAAATTTACTTAAATTATAGTTTTTTATTTACTCATATCTTGCACCTCTACGTATAAATACAGGTAAAGTCAAAAGATGCGCGATAAAGATACCTTACTTTTATAGGCTATTGTCGCTAAATCAAGGCTTTTGCTTTTTTACAGAGTAATAAAATTACATCAATTTTTCTTGGTGCAAGATGTGAGTTTAACTGCATATCTCATAAGCAAATAACCCTGCGCTAATACCATTTCACGAAAAAAATGAGACAAATTTATGGGTTTTTCATTCTTTCCCCCTGCCCCCTGTAGTCTATTTGTATAAAACTTAAAGTGAAACGGTATGAAGTACAAACTAAACCCGCCTGCGCGGGTTTTGAGATAGTCCGCCTATCGCCAAGCGCGATAGGCGGACTTAGTTTGTATGCAAGATGAACCGCGATTTCCAATCGCCTGGTATATCTTCCAAAAGTCGATGCTTCCCTCTCTCATCAGCAGGATGGAGTATTTCAAAAAATTCATCACCTTATAAAAGTAATTTTCTGAAAACAATTTCTTCCTCAAGAGGTCTAAATAATGACGGCTACAAATGAGAAAAATAAAATTCGTTACGCAGTTGTTGGTTTAGGTTGGTTTGCACAAGAAGCCGCCTTACCTGCATTTACTAATACCGATAACTCTGAATTAGTTGCTTTAGTTTCTGATGATGCGACCAAACTCAAAGAAATTAGCCAAAAGTATGGCATTCAGCATACTTACTCTTATGAGGAATATGAAGACTGTTTAAGGTGATTTCTAGGAAAGAATTTACCAATAGAGGTAGAATGTAGCCTTGATGCAAAACAAACAGGAGCAAGCATTTGGATAGGTTAGCCACAGCAAGCGCAGCCAAATCATTAACAGCATCGCAAATAGAAGACTTGCGGTTGGCAGCATCGAAAATGAATGGAGTGGAACGTCGGAGTTTTCAGGCACAGATGGCATTGAAGTATTGCCAGGGAAGCGCAAGGCTGGCAGAAACGGTATTTGGTTGGGGTAGAAACAATATAGAGGTAGGATTGGCAGAAAAACGAACAGGAATAACCTGTGTAGGATTACAGTCAACCTTTAGCGGAGCAAAGCTTTGGGAGGAGAAACAACCGGAAGCGGCATTGTCACTGCAACGGCTTGCAGAATCTCATGCTCAACAAGACCCAACATTTAAAACGTCATTAGCCTATACCAGACTAACAGCAGCGTCGGCGTTGAAAGAACTAAAAGAGCTTGGATTTAGCCCAGAGCAATTGCCAGGAGCTAGTACAATGGCACAAGTATTGAACCGAATGGGCTATCGTCTTCGTCTAGTTGTAAAAGCCAAGCCTCAAAAAAAATCCCACAAACAGATGACATCTTTAACAACATCAAAGACTTCTCATATCTTGCAACAAGCGAATCAGTTAAGCGACTAAGCATGGACTGTAAAGCCACCGTAAATATTGGCGATTATTCACGTGGAGGAAAAACCAGAGGAGATAATAAAGCTAGTGACCACGATATGGGATGCAAGGAAAAATACATTCCCTGTGGGATTGTAGACGAAGACAATGGGCAATTACATATTATCTTTGGTAGTTCCTATAAAACTAGCGATTTCATTGTTGATAACCTGATTCATTGGTGGAAAACAATTACGCCAGAAGAAAGACAAGATACCGAACTAATACAAATTAAAATTGATAACGGTTCTGAAAGTAGCGGAATACGAACTCAATTCTTGAAAAGGATGGTTGAATTTGTCGATCACATCCACAGACCGATTCAATTACTTTACTATCCTCCCTACCATAGTAAATATAATCCCATAGAGCGCTGTTGGGGCATTCTTGAACAGCATTGGAATGGAACCAAACTTGTTGATGTTGAAGTTATGCTTTCATGGGCTTCTAGCATGACTTGGAAAGGATTACATCCAATTTTGACTTTAAGCAACATTGTTTACCAAAAAGGGATTTCCCTAACTAAGGAAGACATGAAGCAAGTCGAGTCTAGATTACAGAGAAATCCACTTCTGCCCAAATGGGATATCTTGATTCAACCACTTTAACTGGTATTTTCTTTTTCAAAAATCACCTAACTAGTGGTGAGATTGATGCTGTTTATATTGCTTTACCCAATCACTTACATCGGGAATATACTGTGCGAGCAGCTAATCAAGCGATTCATGTGCTGTGTGAAAAGCCGATGGCTGTAACCGACGAAGAATGTGAGGCTATGATCAAGGCTGCAAAAGATAACGGTGTTAAGCTGATGATTGCTTATCGATTACACTTAGAACCAGCCAACTTGGAGGCTGTAGAAATTGTGCGATCGCAGCAAATTGGTGAAGCGCGTGTTTTCAACTCTGTTTTTACTCAACAAGTCGAAGGCGGTAATATTCGTTTACGCAACGTTACAGGTGGCGGAACTATCTATGACATTGGTATTTACTGCATTAACGCTGCACGTTATCTATTTCAAGATGAACCAACCGAAGTATTTGCTGTAGCTGCTAGTAAAGGCGAACAACGCTTCAGCGAGGTAGAAGAAATGGCCAGCGTGATCTTACGCTTTCCTCATGAACGACTGGCGACCTTTACCTGTAGCTTTGGAGCCGCTAAAGTTTCAACTTATCAAGTTGTTGGCACTAAAGGCGATTTAAAAGTAGAATCCGCCTATACATGGCATGGAGAACTTAAGCATTACCTCACAATTGATGGTGAAACCCAAGAGCGTACTTTTGAACAACACGATCAGTTAGCGGCTGAATTCAAATATTTCTCAGATTGCATTCTCCAAGACCAAGACCCAGAGCCATCGGGAATCGAAGGATTGAACGATGTTCGCATCATTCAGGCAATCTACCAATCTATTGAAACAGGTCAACCAGTGCCTGTGCAAACTCGCGATCGCTCTCAACGTCCTACATCAGATCAAACTGTTAAACGTCCTGCTAACGAAGATCAGCCAGCGCTAATTCGTGCTGCTGCACCTTCCGGTAATTCTTAACGCAGCCTGTGAGTGGGAAACATTGAGTACAACCAACTGCCAGCCTAAACAGCAAGCAGTTGGTTTTGCTATAGTAAGTAACTACGCAAAATTAATTACATAATGTCTCTGCATTCGCAATGACATTATGTAATTAATTTTGTTTAACTAGTTAATCTGATGTGATACTAGGTAGAGATAATGATGATTTCTAGTTAATTCCACAGTACATGAGGCAGCAAAAATTTTAGCAAATGCTATCGTGTGATGTTATTTCTCTTCCTTTTCTATTTCCTTGTCTGGACGTTGGATAGCTGGAGGATAATCCACAAATTCTTGGGTTCTCGTAGTATTTGTAGTTGCTCCTTCGAGTAACTCATCCTCTGGATTCACAGTTTTATCAGCAGCCATATCCATCCGGCCTTCAGCGTTAGTATTAGGTTTGTCCCCAGTCCCTTTATGACTTGCATGACCACTAGGCATAACTATTTTCTCCACAGTGATATTCTAGAGATTCACACTCCCAACCTAAACTGACACACTCTACATCAGACACTATCAGAAGACTTAAATCTAAGTTAGATGAATACTGATGTCTCTGTCGGAAGATAGCAAATTGGTGAGTGCCTAGTTACCTTGATGCAATATTTGCAACCTAAGTTTTGGGACTGAATCATTGATTTGAATAAAACTTACAAATCAACACACACTGATTCAATTTCATTTGCTTGAATAGCTATATTGATAGAATTGAAATTCATGCTTCTGGACTATGGCAAGTAAATATATAGACGTGCAGGAATACACTGTTAGAGCGCATAAAAGACAAATTCACACTAGGGTCTTTCACTTTGTCTGCAAAGAATGCAATCAGACAACCAAACGCGAGACGTATGGCCCCCGTCCTTTATATTGCGAAAGCTGCCGTCCTCCACAACCTCCGCGCAAATCCACACAGTCCTCTCAAAAAGCCAAACCAAGACCAATGACTTACACAAGTGATACCACTTTGGGTTGATTTAACGCTTTATGAAACCGCAATTGGAACCCCCTCCCCAAACCTTAATCTCGCCGTTGTTGGAATTACGAGACTACTATGCTCGTCTTGTAGAAGAGTACGGAACTCTATATAATCAAGCGCGATCGCAACTCAACAATGTGGAAGGTTTATTGTCTAGCTGGTCTTCATCATCAGAAGTTGACAATAAGCTGCTGACAGTTGAAGTCGTGAACGAAATGCTGTCTGCTTCCAAAGAAGACTTACTTCTATCTCCGTCTGACAGCGAATTAGAAACCCATTCAGCATCACCACAGCCAGACTCGGAAGAATTAGAACTGGATAGTTCTGCGACTGCAACGATAAACATCAACGAGTCCCCAGCGATAGAAACCATTAACTCGCTGAATAACGTAGACATTCCTATGTTGAGCGAGTATCGATCTTTAACTCGGATGGAAGCAATTAAACAGTTATTTGAGCAACATTTGGGTACAGTTTGTCACATAGATTTTATTGTGCGATCGCTTTATGGTGACTTAGAACCCCATGTATTTAAGGTGGTCAAAGGTAGAGTTCAATCTTCACTCACCCAAGGTAGAGAAAGACAAGCTTGGTTTGGCATCCCCAATGAGCCTGGTTGTTATACCCTAGATTTGGGTTTGGTGAATACCAATCAAACCAACAATAATTCTAAAACTGGCAAAAGTAAGAAGAAGCCTGTGATAGTGCCACAAACAAAAGTTGTTCCTATGCTCAAAGCTTTTGAAGGACAATTTTTGATTGATGCCTTAAGTATTTTCTTTCGGCAAAATCCGGGGAAAGTTTTTGGTGTGGCTGAAGTCATCGCTGGCATTTATGGCAACCTAGATGCGGAAGAAGTCAGAGAAGTAAAAAGCAAGGTACTAAATGAACTCTCACGAGGTTATCGGACAGGACGATTTGCGAGAATGCCCGATACAGTCGGCTTTTATACCTTGGATACTAAGTTAGTCCGCAAGACTTCAGGCTGAAATGAGGGCAGAAGTTGAAATACTTTACTCTGCCCAATTTAAGCTACGCTGAACTGCTTTTTGCCAAGTAGCAAAGTTAGCTAAGGCGTTATTGCTAGATTGATTAGGTTCAAAGATGCGGTCTATTTGCCGTTGACTAACTAATGTTGTGTAGCTGTCCCAAAATCCAGCTGCTAAACCAGCGGCAAATGCTGCACCTTGTACTGTTGTATCGCGCATTTTTGGTCGTTCTACGGGAATCCCCAAAACATCGGCTTGGAACTGCATGAGAAAGTTGTTTTCACAAGCGCCGCCATCGACAATTAACCGCCCCATTGGTGTAGGAGAACAAGCATTAATAGCTTGCACAACTTCTACAACTTGGTAAGCGCTCGCTTCTAAAACAGACCGCACTAAATGTTGGGGTTGGACGCTGGCGGTAATCCCTAAAAAGGCTCCTCTGGCGCTCATATCCCAATAAGGCGCACCTAATCCACTAAAGGCAGGTACAAAGTACACACCACCGTTATCGGGAACTTGGTTAGCCATTGTTTCAGTTTCTGCGGCTGTCTTGATCAGTTTGATGCCATCGCGTAACCATTGGATACAAGCGCCACTAGTAAACATACTGCCTTCTAAGGCATAACCAATATCTAAATTACCACTGTGGTTTTGCGTCCAAGCTAAAGTAGAAATTAGTTGATGTGGCGATCGCACAATTTCTGAGCCAGTATGGGCTACCAAAAAGCTACCAGTGCCGTAAGTACATTTCATTAAACCGGGGCGATCGCAGCCATGACCAAATAATGCTGCTTGTTGGTCGCCTAAAATAGCGGTGATGGGAATTTCTACACCCAGCAAAGTTTGATCAGTCACACCAAATTTGCCTAAGCTGGGTTGAATCTGCGGCAAAATCTGAGCCGGAATTTGTAAGATTTTGAGTAATGTTTCATCCCAAGCGCAGGTTTTCAGGTTCATTAACATGGTGCGGCTGGCGTTGCTGTGGTCGGTTGCATGGACTTTCCCGCCTGTTAATTTCCACAACACCCAAGTATCAATCGTACCTGCCAAAACATTGTTTAAATCAACGCCTGTAACTTTGTCTAATAACCATCTCAACTTAGTTGCAGAAAAATAAGCATCAATCACCAAGCCAGTGCGATCGTAAATGTCTGCTGCATAACCTTGTGTTTGTAATTGATTGCAAAGCGGTGCAGTACGGCGGTCTTGCCAGACAATAGCTTTATGTAGGGGCTTACCAGTGGTTTTATCCCAAATTAAGCAGGTTTCCCGCTGTACAGTCAATCCCAAAGCGGCTATTTCTGATGGCGAAATTTGCGCCTGAGCGATCGCATTTTGCATCACCCAGCAAGTATCTTGCCAAATTTCTTCGGGGTCATGTTCTAACCAGCCCGGTTGGGGATAATACTGTGTGAGTTCTTTATATGCTTGCCCAACAATTTGACCTGCTATGTTAAACACAAAAGCACGGTTGCCTGTTGTACCCAAGTCCAAAGCCAAGATGTAGCCTGATGATGGAGATGTGCTGTCCAAGGTCACTGATTAAGTATGAAGTGTGAAGTATGAAGGATGAAATATACTTTATATTGTTTGGGTACAAATATCACAAGCCATTGGACTGACATAACACATCATCATGTTTCTACATTTTTTGCCAGTCTTCTCGACTCAGACCGTAAACTAACACCTCAGTTTTGAAAATTTCTGTTGTCCCTTGCAGTTTTTCGCCTAACTTTTGTGCTACACGCACAGAAGCAGTATTTTGGGGGTGAATCAAACTAATAATATGCGATCGCTGTAATTGGGTAAAAGCATAGTTTATGGCTACTGTTGCGGCTTCTGTAGCAAAACCACGTCCCCAATAAGCCCAACGCAACGACCAGCCAATCTCAAATCCTGGCCAGCCTTCTGGTTGCCAAAAGCCAATCCGACCAATCATTTCACCAGTTTGGCTTTCTTCAACAGCCCACAACCCATAGCCCCGCAGTTGCCAATGACCAACTATCATAGCCATATTCCGCCAAGACTCCTCACGAGATAAAGGTTGACCAGCACCGATATAGCGCATTACCTCTGGATGGGCGCACATATCAGCGTAAGCATCCAAGTCTGCTTCACAAAACCCCCGCAGGATGAGGCGTTGAGTTTTCAGTTGAGGAATCATAGTAATTGGTAATTGATTTATTCTGACTTCTGAATTCTGACTTCTGAATTTTTCAAAATTATGTGTTTTTTGGCATCAAACGTAATTAAACCTTGTTGTTGTAATTTACCAAACAATCTTGTAATTGTGACTCTGGTAGTACCGCAAGCACTAGCTATATCTTCATGAGTAAAGCGCACGCTGAAGCGAGTCCCACTTTCTATCTGTTCACCTACTTCCTGTTTCAAAAGCTCTAATAAATAGTTCAACCTGTCTTCTACTAATTGTTTTTTAGAGATAACTAAAAATGATTCTGTCTGTTGTAATCGCTGATTGATTTTGGGTAATAAAGTATGACTAAGTGTTGGGGTTACTAATATTTCTGATGCGTAAATTGGTACTAACTCAACATCTGATAAAGCTGTAGCTTGGTAAATGGATAGAGAAGTCATACTAGAACCAAATACCATTTGTGTTTTTGCCAACCCTAGCAAGACTTCTTCGCCAGTTTCACTAAAGGTGCTGAGTTTGACCAGACCTCGACAAATATACCAAACAACAGAGTTATTGAGAGAAATATTTTCGCCTTTAGAATGTTTGTATCTAGGGCGATTCTCAATCAAATCGCTGTAATTCTTGGCTGATTGTAATTCTGTTGGCTGGCGATCGCCAATATTCCGGATTAACCAGAGTAAATGTACAGCTTGAGTCTGCTGATCCCGCACTACTTTAACTGTGAAGGCTGCATCAAAGTACTCGCCATGACGTTGTTGCAAGCGAATAACTAACTCTTTGGTTCTATCTGTATGATGTAGCTGATTGAGTTCATGGCGAAAGTGCTGTCGTTCTTCTAGACAAACAAAGTTAATCATTGCTTTGCCGATCAGAAACTGTCTGGAAATATTCAGCAGTTTAGCAGCGGTTAAGTTAGCGTTTTCAATAATACCTTCTGGATTAGTGACTAAATAGCCATCTGGTGCATACTCGAATAAATCTTGGTAATGTTGGCGTTCTGTTTCTAGTAAATTTTGTGTTTCTTTTAAAGCTTCATTTTGTTGATATAGTTCTTCTGCTGCTAACTGTACCATCTTAGAAGTACTATAAAGTTCTTGAAAAGCCTGTGGTAGCATATCGGGAGGAATCCAAGGCAAAATACTAGCAGTTTGGTACAGATCTGCTAGAGGTTTGTGCAAGGCTTCTAAACGTTGGATAAATAGTTTGATATTCATCTTTAATTCCCGCTACTTACTTGCAGATATTCAGCGAAAACACCACAAATTAATAATTATAGAAAACGGAAAATTCTCTTATTTTCAATGCTTTCTATCATCATCGCTATTGTATGAATTATTAATATATCCATTAATAATGTTTTATTTGAGTTTTGCAACTAAACAAAAAACGTGTTTGATGATTTCAAATACTATAAATTTATTTTGTTATGCAGATTGTCAAACATGGATATCATCTTGATAACTGTTCTGTATTCAAAATTATTTATTAACACAGCTTTAGCCCAAACTCATCTTACAGCTTATTGGTAGACTTTAAGTGCAATTTTGTGACAAAAGTTTAGTATTTAGCGAAAAGCTTTAAGAGGATGTCTGAGAAGTATTAAATATTTTGCCTGACCCCCCCCTAGCCCTGCCTTAAAAAGGGGAGCCACTGCGTTGCGGTGAGCAGTCCGTTGGGCGGGTAATGCCAGACTTGTACCCCTACGGGGAAGCAAGCTACGCGCAGCGTCTCCGATTAGGAGAAGGAACTGCGAACCCGAAGGGAGGTTCCCTCCGTTGTAGCAAGTGGTATGGATTTAGGGGGATCTACAAGTCTCAAATACAACATCAAAAAGTTTTCAGACATCTTTATATCAATATTTTATTATCTACATAATTTATCTTTACCTAAAGCTTACTCTGTAAAGATTAGGGGTTATTTTATAAACTTGTTAGTGGGTTATTATTGAGCCAGTTCTAATTCGTCTATAGAACTCATCTATGAATGGAAAAAATTACTAGTCTCACATACCCGACTTGTCATAAAATCGGGTATATTGTGGTTCAGGAATAATTTAGAACTGCTATGGCTTAACAATAGATGTTAATTTTTGCCTTAGCTTCTATCAAAAGAATAAAACTGCTACTACCGTAGGTATAACCTGATTTGTCGTTAACAAAGGTGGAATTACTGCATTTCTGCTAACGTAAACCATCATTATCAATAGCACTGTAGCCATCGTTGGTTAAAAGTCCCAGCCAAGGGTCAGAACTAGGAGTCAAAAAAAGTTGCGCGTAAACTTTATCGTTCAACTTAGCTAAGTTACTAGTTTGATTATCTTGTATAAACCATTGATGAATTTGGCTGTGCAGCATATATTCATTTCTGACGGTATCTAAAGCCATCAAAATTTCAAATTTGTTGACTATTTTCGGCAAACTTTCGGCGGCGGTTTTGGTAGATGAAAACTTTTTTGCACCTATCAAAGAGATGCTGTTTTGATCTAGTTTGGCATCATTGGCATAAAGTTGAGCAATTTTGTTCCAAGCTTGTTGGTCGGTAATTGCTGCTAAGGTCTGGCGATTTGCTTCAGCACCAGAACGCAGAACATTCAGCATTGGGTTTTCTACAGCCATTTTAGTTACCGCCAGAGAACCTGCAATTTCTGCTGTTGATGATGGGTTTTCTACCAGTCTTGGAGGAGATTGAATACCTAAGCGGGATAAATCAGCAGTCCATTGAGTTTGGATTGCATTCAGGCGATCGCTATGGTATTTCTTTAAAAAAGCCTGACGCTCAGTGCTAGAAAGTTTGCTGTATTCTTTTGCTGCAACTTCAGCCTGTTGTAGTTGGCGCAAAAAAGCTTTGGGGCCGTAGAGTCCAGGAATTGCATCAATCGGACGACCAGAAGCATCTAATATATAGTGAATGCTGTTTCCTGTGATTGTTCGCTCTAGTTTGCGACCATCCCCAAAATCAATTGTAACTTTGGGTACAGGGCGGACTGACTGCCAGTGTAAAATAAAGCGGTTTTGTAAAGCTTGAGCAATTGCTGCATTGGGATACAGCGCTACTCGAAAAAACCGACTATTAGCACAACTTAAGTCTTGATCTAGTCTACCTAACAAACGCAGAGATAAAATTGGTTTACCACTAGCTTTAGCTGCTGCTTTAGCTGCTTCTAAATCAGTGTACCAGTACAACCGCGAAGCATAGCAGTCTCGCTGTTGACAAAGTTCATCTAAGGCTGCACGAATTTCGGGATTTGGGATAGCTGCATTTAAAGTGCGAGGATTAAGTTCATTTTTGTGGGAATCCAAGAATTTTTGCAATCCCTGATTTCCTTGTTTGCGTAACACAGCAACTTCTTGAGATAGCAAAGAAGTTTCATTTACAGGCGTTTGCGCTTTCGCTGTTGACCAAAAATTTAAAATCACCAAGGTCAAAACAAAGGCATTTGTAAAGTTTTTTAATGTCATATATTTTCCATAAAGAGAAGTTGCAGATGGTGAAAAACATCTATTTTTGAGTCTCAATCAGCAGATTCAGATGTTATTTTTATAGCTCAACTATAGCTGCGATCGCCAAATACTCAGTTTCGTAAGTAATTCTGAAATATAAAGACTTAATATATACTTTTAAAGTTTCTGCTTGCAACAAAATTTTATACAGCTAATATACGTCTATTTATTGAATTTTAGTGAAGTTTCGATATAGAAAACATAATTAAAATGATTGTTGATAAAAAATTCATATATTTAAGCTGTATATATCCTTAAATATGCGAATAAATCATCTTTTGCTAAAGGTTAGCAACCGCAATAAAATCAGTACTTTTGCTCTTTAACTATTATCTGGTTTTCTTTTATATTGCTGATAGTTGCGTTATCTTGCTTCCCAAACAAACCCCATAACTATTATATTAGTGTGCATCTATCGGTTGAGTTTTTAGTTACTTTTTAGATGAGTTTTATTGAGTAATTGCTTTGAAAATAGCAACATAATGATCTATTTATCATGAAAATAAAACTCAAAATTTTGGCTTATAGCATAACGCAACATATACCAGTTTTAAGTTCCAACACTAGACCACTGCAATAATGAACCAATATAGTTGTCCTCTCCTAGCACTACTCTTAAGTGTAGTCTCTAGTTTCGTCTGCATTCCATGTCATGCTCAAGTTACTACAGAAGCAAAATCTGAGCTAGATAATAATAATTTGCCTGAGAAAACATCATTTAATAATAATGAAGTATTGCCAGTAAATATTACAGATTATTCTGCAACTGTTAAATCAACTGTTATCTCCGATAAGTCTGAAACTACAGCTGCTGTAACTGGTAATCAAGCTAATCCTCAACCTACATTTCGCATTCCTATCAGCAGTCGGATTTTTGCTTCCCCTTCGATGCAACAGTAAAATCAGCTTTTATTTTCTTAAAATTGGAAAACTCAGATCCCTGAATTCTTTGAGAATTCAGGGATCTATTTATTTACTAATTATTTAACGCCGTGTTTAACTTTTTCTCAAACCTAACCCCCAACCCCTTCCCTTGTAGGGAAGGGGAGTAAGAATCAAAGCCTCTCTCTGATGCGGGGAGAGGAATGGAAGTGGGGTTTCAAAAATAAGTCGCACATCAAGTTATTTAAGACTGCTGTAGCAGAACTTGTTCATAACGTTTTCCAGCAATGTCCCATGTAAATTCTGTTTCGACTAATTGTCTACCGTAATCAGACAATTCTGAACGCAGTTGGGGATGATCAAACAGCTTGCTAATAGCTGTAACGTACTCTGCTGGTGTATTGGCTCGAAAAGCGCGTAGAGGTTGGTCTGCAATATCAACAGCTAATCCTTCCAAACCGCGATCGCTGGCTACTACGGGTACACCAGCAGCCATTGCTTCCAAGGTTTTATTTTTAATCCCAAAACCAGTTCTCAGCGGGACTACACAAACCGTAGACTGATGCAAATATTCTGACATTGAAGCCACACGACCAGTCACAATTACGCCGGGAAGATTTTTCAACTCTAAAACTTCTGGTGTGGGTCTAGCACCAACAATACTAAATGTGGTGTCTGGATAATGGGTTTGTAATTTTGGTAAAACTTCCACAGCAAAAAAGCGTGCTGCATCTATATTATGTGAAGCATCCATCGCGCCGACAAAGATTAATTTATGTCCACCTGGATCTTGCTGACGACAGGGAAACAATTCTAAATCGACACCGTTGGGAATAACTTTGATTTCTAGTTCAGGACGCAGTTTCAGAAATTCTTGGCGATCGTCTTCCGTTGTCACCACAATGTTAGAAAATTTATTACAGTAACGCTGTTCGTAGCGTTTGAGAACCAGAGACAAATAAAGGCGATCGCGCAGTGCATTTTGCGCCGCACCCATTTCTAGATGATCACGAATCCAGCCGTATACGGAACTGTGGACATCAACCACCGTATTGACACTATGACGGTACTCTGGCTGAATATAAATTTCATTAACACTATGTTCACAAGTAATCACATCACACTTACCAGCCCGGACATATTCATCGACACAAGCTTGAATCTCTGGAGAATAGCGATGGAGAACATTTGGCGGTGTGGCTTTGAGTACTGATTCTATAAAGCGCACTGTCTTACCAAATAAACGAGCGATCGCATTTTTTTCTTGGGGTTCTGGCGGTAAACTAAAAACAATCAATTCACCTACATATTTCCGTAATTCCTCTATCTCGGCTAATGTTGTTTCCTTGTTATTCTGTGTAATCAACGTTACGTCGTGGTTATATTGAAGATATCTCAGTAAATTAAAAGTTCTAATTTCTGTTCCTCCACGACTAGGCGGATATGGAAATGTAGACGATAGCATTAATATCCGCATATAATTTGCATCTCCTTTTTCTAGTAAATATTGTTATGCAATCATTGCGCTAATCGATAATACTTTAACTTTTATTTTGTTAAATGTAAGCTGATTCATCTCAAGTCATTATCCTCATTTTATTTAACCAATCTCCCACAAAATTATCATCACAAAATATGAATAACAAACCGCTTTTGTCTATTATTACTCCTACCTTGGGTAAGTTTTCTGACTATTGGCTAGAAAATCTTTTAAAAGTGGAAGGTTCCGTTCAATTTATTTTAGTTTATCCACCTAAAGTCAAACCCAAAGCAATAAATGACCCCAGAGTTACAGAAATAATTAGTACCTACAAAGGTGAGATGCCACAAAGGTTTGTTGGTTTACTCAATGCTCAAGGAGACTATATTTTAGCCTTGGATGATGATGATTATGTACATCCCCAAGTATGTGAATTATTAGCTAAATATTTTCAACGATTTCCTGAAAGTTGGATTCTGCGTTTACAAAAGCTGAATATTGATATGAATGATGAAAAACGTATCCAACAGCCTTGGGCAGAAATTCCTGATGTGGAACAACTGGAAATATGCAAAAAAACTCCTGAAAATCCTTATCCTTATCAAAAAGGTAACTATAAAGGTTTACTAGAAGTTCCCATTGCTCCTTTAGATAAAAATTTTGATTGGCGTTATCTTTTCTGGCCATTCTTAACCAGAAAAGATAACGAAGGTTATCATGTAGAAAACTTTAACAACGTTGTTTGGCGAAATGATTTAATTCAGCAAGCCCTTCCTGAACTTTCACACGCCACAAAAGTTATGGGAGCCGTGACGTGGATACCCTCAAGTGGATTTGATAGATTATCTGGTTTATTTGTCCAAGCTAACTTTTTCGAGAAAGATGCTATTATCGGTCACTGGATGCCAAAACCAGAACAAATTAGATATATAGATAAAGATCCAGCTTTAAAGCCACCGAGATTTCATGTGATTTCTGATGCCTTGTTAATTAAACACTTTCCTCAATATGGTTATTTATGGAATCTTGTGTTTAGCAAGTTATATGCTGTTCCCAGAACAGCAGGGAAATTAATCAGGTTAAAGTTAGTGAAAAAGGCACAGAAGTAGACGTAGAGTGGGCATTTTCAGTCCATCTTTCAATCAACGTACAATACAGTAGTTTATGCCCATCTGACAGATATCTAAGTTTTTGCAAAAATCAAATATCATTCCTAAATTATTATGAGTATTTTTGCTTAATACTTGTCAGATACAGACAAGAAAAAAGCCGCTGCAACTCAGCGTTGCAGCGCTTTCGGTGTGGTATGAGGAGCTTAACTACATATCATGATACGGTAGCTGACTAGTTTGCTACATCCTCGTAACAATTTTGGTAACAGAAATTTTTAGCAAGCACAGCCATAACTCCCAGTTGTACTCTTTTCAGACAAAATAAAAACCGTAGAAAAATATAATTTCTACGGTTTTATAGTGTGGTGTGAGGAGACTTAACTAATCTCATCATATAACCCCTAGAAAGATTATTGACCCACTCTTAATAAAATTTGCAGCAAGATTATCGTTTGATGACATAACTCTCAATGATGAGGTATTTAATTTTTTCTGGAGTTAATTTTTAGATTAAAGCACCACCACAACTAGAACCACTCCCAGCGGTACAACCGTAGCAATAGGGGGCTGTTTGTACCTCCGAAACTAAGTCTAAACTACTAGCTGCTAACAACTGAGTAACTGTTAAGTTTTCCCCATTAGCATTTTTCGCTGGTAGATTCATCATTTGGTTAAAATCACAATCATAAACATTGCCTAAATAATCAATCGAAAGTTCATTACGACACATTAAATGCTCAATGGTGCTGGCATTAAAATGGGATTCTAAAAACTGTAGATAGGGAATGTAGAGTTTTTTGCGCTCTAAATACATTTTAGTTCTACCTACTGGTAAATTTGTAATGGTAAACAAATTATTAAATTTAATATTAAACTTGTCTTTTAAAAAACTTTTATAATTTTGCTCTAAATTATTTTGTTCAGGAGATAAAGCAAATTTTTCATCTGTAGGCAACTGAGGATTATAAACTAAATCTAATATTAAATTTGGGTCTTGACTATAGCCAAATTTGTTGAGTAACTGCAAAGCTTTGATAGAATCATCAAAAACCCCAGCGCCACGCATTTTATCTACATTATCTGCTAAATAACAGGGTAAAGAGGCAACTATTCTGACTTGATTTTGCGCGAAATATTCTGGTAAATACCCAAAACCATCTACAAAATAAATGGTCAAATTAGAGCGAACAATTACCTGCTTATTAGTAACTCTCGCTGCTTCTACTAATGGTTTAAAACCATAATTCATTTCTGGTGCGCCACCAGTCAAATCAACAATCTCAATTTCGGGAAATTGATGAATTAATTCAATTAATTGTGTGCAAACTTCTGGAGAAAGTTCTTCTGTGCGTTTTGGGCTGGCTTCAACATGACAATGACTACAAGCAAGGTTGCAGCGTTTACCCAGGTTAATTTGCAAGACAGTAATTTTCTTTTTAGTTAAAGGTGCATTTAATTTATGATTGAAGTTAGTAACTATTGAGGTAGTTTGCATAAGTTTATTTTCCTAATTTTAAATAAACACAATACAGGTAAAGATAAATCTTTAACCTTGTAATAATCTATAAGCTATACCACTAATAATTGCGGTAGCGGGTAAAGTAAAAATCCAGGCAATAATTATTTGCAAGAAAACACGTGAATTAACTTTTTTTTCAGTTAAGCCGACACCAACAATAGAACTAGCTGCAACATGAGTTGAGGAAATAGGTAGACCAAAACAAGTAGCTGCGATCGCTAAAAAGCCAGTCACCAGATTGGCAGATAAGCCTTGAGTAGAATCTATAGTGGTAATTCTTGTACTCATAGTTTCAGCAATTCTTTGGGAGTTGAGTAAGCCGCCTAACCCCACTGCCATTGCGATGGTTAACATTCCGCCTTGAATGGAAAAATATTCAATAATCAGAATAATAGAAACTAGTTTGGGTGTTTGATTTATGCCTCTGGCAAAACTGACTACTCCAGCACTGATAAAATGCAGAGTATCTAGAACTTTTTGATTGGCAAACCAGTTAAATCGAGAATTAAAATATGCAATTAACTTATAAAGACCTGCTGCTAAGAAAATGGCGATTATAGGACTAAAGAATAAAGGGAGAAGAAAAGACTTTACTAATACAGCAAAATTAACCTTGAGACCGATCGCCACTAACCCCGCCCCTAGTAACCCACCTGTTAAACTGTGAGTTGTAGAAATCGGGAATCCGGTCAAGGCAGCCATCAACACTGTTACACCAGATGCGATCGCTACTGCTAAATGAATTTCTGGTACATTAGCAATTTCATCTGGAAAAATACCTTGTCCAGAAAATTTTTGTACTAATGTACCAGCCATAAATATTGAGGCAACTGCACCAGCAAAGGTCATAATAGTTGCCCATAAAATTGCTGTTTGGTAGCTAGTTGTACCGCTACCAAATAGCGTTGCTACACCTTTAAAGTTGTCATTTGCTCCATGAGAGTAAGCTAAAAATAACGTAGCCAAAAACAAGCTAATAATTAACATTTTGGGGTTTAATTTTTAACAGCAACCACCACCGTTGTAGTGCCAAGTTGAATCAGTAGTTATAATTTTTTCTGGCTCTAAAGCTGCCAGTTTAGCAGCAGTTTTATCACAAACAGCTGCGGGAATACCACGCTGAAGTAGATGTCCGGCTCCGTCATCAAACAAAGATTCTCCACCACAGTAAATGGCTGTTTTGCCAGTAAAAATACAAGCACCATCTTCTGGGATTGCAACTTTAAAAGCAACCGAATCAAGACTTTCTAAAAGTAGGTTTTCTTCTAAGTTGTAAGTTGGAGCATCAAGTAACCGATAAGGACGACGGGCGCGAATTTCAATTTGACCAAAGCCAGCATCAATAATCCGCTGAGTATACTCTTGGTAGGTAAGTGCGCCTGACAAACACATAGCGCGTAGTCGCTCATCTTGTTGCAGATGGACAGGAATTGGACTTGTCGCAATGGGATCACTCATCTGCAACCGTCCACCGGGTTTCAGCACACGATATGCTTCTTTTAAAGCTCTGGTTAAATCTTCTGGTTCAAAAATGTTGAACAGGCAATTCTGCGCGACAATATCCACAGAAGCATCAGCCACAGGCAAATTAAAAGCATCACCTGTGCGAATTTCGACAAAATTAGGATTAAACCAACTGTTTTCGGTGGCTGCAATCTCTAGGTTGCGTGTAGCAGCCTCTCGCATAGCTGCAACTGGTTCAACAGCAATTACAGCACTCGCACGGCGAGAAAAATAAGCGAATTGCAACGCCTCTAAACCACCACCAACACCTACATAAAGTACCGTAGGTTGGTGATTCAGTTCTGTAGGGTGAACGGTTGTACCACAACCATAGTTCATTTCTTGCATAGATACAGGAATTTTTAAACCGGGGAATTGCAAGGGTAAACTTTGGACACAACAAAGTCCTACTTGGGGTGTTTCTGCAACTTCGCGGTAAAATTCCGCTGCTGTTTCTAGATAAGTCATTACAGTCTTAATATTATGTTTTTTGGTGAATACTCAACTCTGTGCATCCTAATATAACTGAATATTGCCTAAATGAATTTCTCCTGAGAGGGAGAAGCAATGGGAAATTGAGTTTTAAATTTCAATGACAATTTTACCGAAGTGGGCGGCGGTTTTGAGGTATCGATAAGCTTCTGGGACGGCGGTGAAGGGAAAAACTAAATCAATAATGGGGAAGATTTGATGGTGAGATATTGCTTGATTCATGGTTTCAAACATTTCTCGACTACCTACATAAATGCCTTGCAATGTAAGGCTTTTGCCTAATATGGGCATAGGATCAATCTCATTGCCTTTGCCTGTCAGCACACCAATTAAGCTAACACGTCCCCCAATTCTGACAGCTTGGAGTGATTGCGGTAAAGTACCTGCGCCGCCCACTTCGATAACGTGATCTACACCAACGCGATTTGTTAACTCGTAAACTTGCTTTTCCCAACTGGGTGTAGTTTTGTAATTGATAATTTCATCAGCACCCAGTTGTTTAGCTCGTGCTAATTTCTCATCGCTGCTGGAGGTAATGATGACTCTTGCGCCGTGGAGTTTGGCAAACTGAAGAGCAAAAATTGAAACTCCGCCAGTACCCAGCAATAATACAGTGTCATTGGCACAGATATTACCTTTTGTTACCAAAGCGTGCCAAGCGGTGACAGCCGCACAGGGTAAGGTGGCTGCTTCGGTGTAAGAAAGGTGATCGGGTAAAATAACCAGTCCATCTTGATGTAGCACAACGTATTCAGCCAGCATTCCATTGATACCGCCACCTAAGTCAGACTTCATTTTCTCCCTGGTTAAAGAGCCATAAAGCCAACTTTGAAAGAAAATACCAGCGACGCGATCGCCTTTTTTCACCCGCGTCACACCTTCACCAACGGCGACAACTTCCCCCGCACCATCAGACATGGGTATCAGCGGATATTTCACCCCAGAACCGTAGCTTCCCTCAGCTACTAGCAAGTCACGGTAATTCAGAGATGTGGCTTTGACTTGAATCAGAACTTGTCCGGCTGCGGGTTCGGGTTGCGGATGCTCGACTAGTTTTAAAGCATCACTTCCGGCATTGCTTTGAATTTCGTAAGCTTTCATAAACTTGTATTATCAAGGAATTATTGGTCAGAATTAATAAATAATGCCTAATACAAATTCTCCTTGATTTACAGATTGATTGGTGGCAACATCATAAATTAATCCATCGTGTTCAGAGTAGATATCAATTATTTGCGGTAATGCACTTGCTTTGTTGAAACTAATAATTTGATAAAGTCTATCTCCTGCTTGAACTACACTACCTAATTCGACTCTAGATTGAATCATGCCGCCAGCGATCGCATAATATTTAGTTCTGTTACTGCTATAGAAAACAGCCATTACATGATTTTCTATGTTTTCCTGGGAAAAGTTAATAGTTTTTAATACACCTTTCTGCAATAAATAATTTTTTATGCCTTGCACACCCTTGGCAATCGAATGCGGATTGATCTGCATTCCTGCACCTAATTCTAGTGTCCAAGCTTCAATATCAAATCTGATTTGTCTGCCTAAACTTTGCAAACGAGCTTCTAATGCTAACCAAGGTTTAATAAATGATTCATCAAAAGCATCACCATCATATTTATCAAGTAAGATGCCATAGTCGAGCAAAAAATATTTAGCGCTATCTTGGCGATCGCGGAAATAATATATATAGTCTAAACCTTGATTTGTCGAACTGTGTAAATCAATCAGGTAATCTGCATCTAAACTCAAACTTTGCAGTTGATAACTAAATTGATCAGTATAAGGCAAACTACTAGAAGAATTAATTCTGTCTAATTTCTTGGCAAATTCATTTTTAATTTTACTCAAATAATTTTGGCGAGTAATTTCTGGCTCTAGTAGTAATTGCGATTGAGTAAATTCTGTTAAATCCTCAGCTACCTTTTCATAATCCCAAAAAATTCGGTTCCAGTCTCTCGCTTCGTAAACACAGTGTCTTCCCGGTGAGAAATGTTGCGCTCTTTCATTTGTACCCATAGGATTACATACCGGAACTAGCCAAATTTCTCCAACTAAATCGGTATCATTTATGCTGAGTAAAAATTCTATAATTTGCTGAATAACGGCGTTTCCCGAAATTTCTGCCCCGTGTAAGTTAGATTGAATATAAACCTTTTTACCTGGGCGAGAACCAATAAATTTGTAAACTTGTAAAGACAGGCGATCGCCAGAAGCCATTTGCCGTAAAAATATAGTTTCAATCTGCGGAATCATGGCACAATTTTTTGTTGATGTACGTTTACTAAAAAAATGTTGGGTTAGAGCTAAATATATGTCCTGTGCTTTCACCCAACCTAATATGAATATATTTTTTGAGTTGGAAAAATACCTTAAGTTCCAGGTAAATTTCGCAATTGTTCACCTAAATGAGAACGATCTGCTAAAGAGCGCAACAATGGCCCGTGGGAAGTAAATTCTACAACACTCACAGAACCTACTGGACAATCCAAGCGATACCGAAAACGTCCCACATCAATTCCTAGCAAACTGCACAACATAATTCTAATAGTGGCTTTATGGGCAACAACTAAAACATTGCCACTCTGGTAAAGATGCTTAATTTCTTCAATCACTCCCATTGCGCGGGATGCAATTGTAATCGCCATTTCTCCCCCTGTTGGTGCATACCAAGCTGGGTCAGCAGACCAACGAATATAATCATCGTGATATTCTTGACTGATAAATTCTGGGGTTTTACCTTCCCACTGGCCATAGTTGATTTCTTTTAAACCCTCACGCAGTTGTGGTTCTATGCCAATAGCTGTACATAAAGGTTTAGCAGTAGCTATTGTGCGCCGCATCGGACTACAAAAAATATCTGTCCAAGCCAGAGACTGGTATGCAGATGCAAAAGCCTCAGCCATATCAAAACCTTCAGGAGTTAGTGCTGAGTCGATGGAACCACAAAAAGCATTATTACGGCTGCATTCTGTTTGTCCGTGACGAAGAAAGTAAATATGTAAGTTCACGCTAAATTCTCGCTAATGTTTTGAAGAGTATTAAATAATGCTTAGTTTATGACTTGTTTAAGGCATATTACCATAGCTATTTAAATAACCACAGAAGCAAAACTATTTATAGCAATGGGAGTGGGGAGTAGGAATATTTTGGTTAAAGACAAGAGTTTGAATTTACAAGGTTCATATCCAATTTATTACCTTAATTAATTAAAGTAATCAAAAGTACTTTAATTCACCAATCCGTGATTCAACCTCGAATGAATGGGAATACTAAGCTTATCTAAACTTGCTGCGCGTGGTTTCATCCATGTAGAGAAGCAAACGCCAAAAGAAGCTAGAGGTATATATAAATGGCTACTGAGTTTCCTACCCCCATCATTCTTGGATATCAAATTAGCTCTCAACTGTATGCAGGTTCTAGAACCAGGGTATATCGTGCTATCCGTCAAGTCGATCAACTGCCAGTAGTCATCAAACTTTTGACATCAGAATATCCCAGTTTTCAAGAATTATTACAATTTCGCAACCAATATACCATTAGCAAAAATCTCCAGATTCCGGGAATTATTCATCCCTTGTCACTAGAAACATCTCGCAATGGTTATATTTTGGTGATGGCGGATACAGGTGCGATCGCTCTCCGAGAATACATCAAAACTACCTCTCTTTCCCTAGCGGAATTTTTAGCGATCGCCATTCAATTAAGCACTGTTCTCCAAGATTTACATCAACATCGCGTTATCCACAAAGATATCAAACCCGCCAATATCCTGATTCATCCCCAGAGCAAACAGATAGAACTCATTGATTTTAGTATTGCCTCTTTGTTACCTAGAGAAACTCAAGAAATCAAAAGTCCCAATGTTTTAGAAGGGACACTCGCTTATATTTCTCCAGAACAAACCGGGAGGATGAATCGGGGTATAGATTATCGGAGTGATTTTTATTCTTTAGGTATCACCTTTTTTGAATTATTGACAGGGAATTTACCATTTATTTGTGATGACCCAATGGAGTTACTGCATTGCCATATAGCAAAAAAGCTAACTATATGGGAGAACAGGCCAGAGATACCGCCAGTGATTGCGGATATCGTGCAGAAATTGATGGCGAAAAATGCCGAAGATAGATATCAGAGTGCGTTGGGATTAAAATTTGATTTAGAAACTTGTTATGAGCAGTTGAAAGATACTGGTAAAGTTGAATATTTTGCCATTGGTAGACGGGATATTTGCGATCGCTTCCTCATCCCCGAAAAACTCTACGGACGAGACGTAGAAGTTACCAACCTACTGCAAGCTTTTGAGCGCGTCGCCAACGGTACAACCGAAATGATGCTAGTCGCCGGATTTTCCGGGATTGGTAAAACCGCCGTCGTCAATGAAGTTCACAAACCTATTACTCGTCAGCAAGGCTATTTCATCAAAGGTAAATTTGACCAGTTCAATCGGAATCTGCCTTTATTAGCTTTTGTGCAAGCTTTGCGAGATTTAATTGGTCAGTTATTATCCGAATCAGATACCCAATTAAATCAGTGGCGCAGCAAAATTCTCACCGCTTTGGGTGATCATGGACAAGTTTTAATTGAAGTAATGCCAGAACTCGAAAGAGTGATTGGTAAACAACCCCCCGCACCAGAACTTTCGGGAACCGCCGCCCAAAATCGATTTAACTTATTATTTCAAAAATTTATTGCCGTTTTTACCACAGCAGAACACCCATTAGTCATGTTTCTTGATGACTTACAATGGGCAGATTTGGCTTCTTTGCAGTTGATTAAACTGCTGATGGCAGATAAAAATTATCTGCTATTGTTAGGGGCTTATCGAGACAATGAAGTATCGCAGACACACCCGTTAATTTTGACAGTTGAGGAACTCCAGCAAGTTGGTAAAACAGTTAATACAATTACCCTTGCGCCTCTAATGTTAAGTGATATCAATCAGTTAGTCGCAGATACACTGCATTGTCCCACAGAGCGATCGCGTCCCCTCACCGAATTAATTGTCCGCAAGACCCAAGGTAATCCCTTTTTCATCACTCAGTTTCTCAAAGCATTATACGAAGATGGTGAAATTAAATTTAATCGTGAACAGGGATATTGGGAATGTGATATTGTCCAAATCAATGCCCTATCTCTTACCGACGATGTGGTAGAGTTTATGGCACAACAATTGCAGAAGTTACCTGAAGAAACGCAACAAATACTCAAATTAGCTGCTTGTATCGGTAATCAATTTGATTTAGCTACCTTAGCGATTGTTTCTGAACAATTACAAATGGAAGCGGCTACAGCTTTGTGGAAAGCTTTACAAGAAGGATTAATTCTCCCTCAAAGTGAAGTTTATAAATTTTATCTCAACCATGAACAAACAGATACAAATACTCAAAATATTGAGAATTTAACTTATCGGTTTCTGCACGATCGCGTCCAACAAGCTGCTTACTCTTTAATTCCTGATCGCCAAAAACAAGCCACTCACCTCAAAATTGGCAAATTACTTTGGAGTAATACCCCAGAGCAAGAGTTAGAAACACGCATTTTTGATATTATCAATCAGCTAAATATCGGTATTGAATTAATTACAGAACCATCCCAAAAAGAACAATTAGCCCAGTTAAACTTACGGGCTGGACATAAAGCTAAAGTTGCTACAGCATACTCTGCGGCTGTGAGTTATTTAAACACAGGTTTAACACTTTTAACAGCAGATAGTTGGCAAAGTCAGTATGATTTAACTTTACAATTTTATGAAGCTTTAGCAGAATCAGAATATTTAAATACTAATTTTGCTCAATCTCAACAATTCATTGAGCAAACGCTTTTATCGGCTCGTAACTCGTTAGATAAAATCAAAGTTTATGAAATCCAAATTTTATCTTACACTGCCCAAAACAACCTGATAGAAGCTATCAATACAGGGAGAGAAGCTCTAGAGTTGCTGGGTGTAGATTTTCCTGAAGATTGTGATTTTGAGACAATGATTAACCAACATCAACAACTCAAAATTATTTTAGGCGATCGCCCCATAGAAACTCTTGCAGATTTACCAATTCTCCAAGACCCTCATCAATTAGCGGCGATGCGAATCTTGGTTGGTTTATTTGCATCTGTGTATTTAGCTAAACCGCAGTTGTTACCTTTAAAGATATTCACAATGGTGAAAATCTGCATTCAAAAGGGTAACTCTCCTCAAGCCGCTATAGCTTATAGTTTGTATGGCTTATTTTTATGCGCTACTGGAGAAATTGAGCGCGGCTATCAATTTGGTCAATTAGCAACTATTGTTTTAGAACAATTGCAAGCGAAAGAATTAACCAGTAAAGTTAATCTCACCTTTGCTTTATTTATTAAACATTGGCAAGATTCTTTGCGTTCTACATTACCTGTATTCTTATCTGGTTTAACCAGTGGGCTAGAACACGGTGATTTAGAATATGTTGGTTATTGTGCTAATTGCTATTGCCAATTTTTATTTTGGACAGGCGAAAATCTCGAAATTGCCGAGGCTGAAGCTGATAAATACTGTGCGCTGATTGAAGATATTAAGCAAGAAGCTTCTTTAATTTGGGCGAATACATGGCGACAAACAGTAATTAATCTGCGTGGTCAAGCAGAAAATGCCAAAATGCTCATTGGTTCTAGCTTTAATGAAACTCTAACTCTGCCATCTTTAATTCAAAGTCGTAATGTAAATGGAATTTGTTATGTTTATCTAGCAAAACTCTTACTATGTTATTTATTTGGTGATGTAGAAATTGCCAAAGATTATGCTAGTAAATTTGCAGAATATGAACAAGGAGCAGCGGGTTTATTGATTATCCCGTTGAAGAATTTTTATCAATCTCTAAGTTTGTTGTCATCATATTCTAGTTCGGATACAGAACAAGCAACTGCGGATTGGGAGAAGATTACAAACAATCAAAAATCAATGAAAATATGGGCAGATCATGCTCCCATGAACTATCTGCACAAGTTTCAATTAGTAGAAGCTGAAATTCATCGGGTATTAGGCAAATACTATGAAGCTGGGGATTTATACGATCGCGCGATCGCTCTGGCTCAAACTAACGGCTATCTGCAAGAAGCAGCCCTCGCCAATGAATTAGCAGCGAAGTTTTACCTAGCTTGGGGTAAAGATAAAATCGCTACAGCTTATATGCAGGAAGCTTATTATGGTTATGCTCATTGGGGTGCAAAAGCCAAAACCGATGATTTAGAAAGCCGCTATCCCGATTTACTGCGTCCTATTTTCCAGCAGACAACACCAATTCTCAACCCATTGGAAACCCTCGCTGCTATTACTACCTCTCATGTCTCGATTCATAACGCGACAAACACTAACACCTCTAATACAAGTTTGAATGTTGCTTTAGATTTTGCAGCTATTCTCAAAGCCTCTCAAAGTCTATCCAGCACAATTCAACTAGATGAACTCTTGCATCAACTAACTCAGATTATTCTACAAAACTCTGGGGGCGATCGCTGCGCCTTAATCTTGCCAAATAGTGATGGAATATGGGAAGTAAGAGCCATTACCACATCCGACACCACAGAACTTTGTCGCCAACCCTTGGAAGATAATTCCATCCTCCCTGTCAAACTGATTCAATACGTCAAAAACAACCAAGAAGTTGTAGTAATTAACGAACTCAAGACAGATTTACCTGTAATTGATCAGTATTTAGATCAGCGCCAACCAAAAAGTCTGCTATGTTTACCAATTCTCTATCAGGGAAATTTGATGGGAATTTTGTATTTGAAGAATCAGTCTACTAGTGAGGTGTTTACAAGCGATCGCATCCTCATTCTCAACTTCCTTTGTACTCAAGCTGCTATTTCCTTAGAAAATGCTCGCCTTTATCAGCAAGCTCAAGCTTATGCTCAAAAAGTGGAACAATCTCAACTCCAGATAGTACAAAATGAAAAAATGGCATCTTTGGGGAACTTAGTCGCTGGGGTTGCTCATGAAGTTAATAACCCCATTGGTTTTCTTTACGGTAGTATCAGCAACGCCCAAGAATACACCCAGGATTTAATCGGACATCTAGAACTTTATCAACAATTTTACTCTGAACCTGTTGCCCCGATTCAAGATAATGCCAAGAATATCGATTTGGAATTTTTAGTTGCAGATTTACCCAAGTTACTGCATTCCATGACCGAAGCAACTGAGCGCATCAAATCGATTAGCAACAGTCTGCGTACCTTCTCTCGTGCAGATACTATCAATCAAGTAATGGCTAATATCCATGATGGTCTTGATAGCACCTTGTTAATTTTAAAATACCGCCTTAAAGCCAACGAGCATCGTCCTGCTATTAATATTCAGCAAGAATACGGTGATATACCTCTAATTGAATGCTTTCCTGGTCAGTTAAACCAAGTATTTATGAATATCTTGGCTAACGCCATTGATATGTTTGATGATATGGCACAAGAATGCACATTTGCTGAATTGCAAACTCATCCTCAAGAAATTACTATCCACACTCAAGCAATTGCTAACCAAGTTTATATCCATATTCGAGATAACGGTAAAGGGATGGATGCTGAAGTTCAAGCGAAAATTTTTGACCATTTATTTACTACCAAAGCAGTCGGTAAAGGTACAGGCTTGGGATTAGCGATCGCCCGTCAGATTGTGGAAGAAAAACACAATGGTAAAATCGAAGTCAATTCCATTTTAGGAAAAGGCACAGAATTCATCATTTCCCTTGCTATTACGACTAGTTGAAAATTTTTACCTCTGGGACGTAAAGCAATTTGTTCTGCCACTACTGCTAAGTCATTATCAACGCTTTAGGCTTGAGATTGAATTAATAATACTGGTTGGTATCCCTGTTTATCAAGGTTACGACTCAGCGCAATAATTTGCTGTTGAGGCTGTTGATTATAGCAGTCGAAGCATTGGTGACGACTATGTTTGTGGCTGAGACTCTTGAAAATATTGAGTTACTACTCAGCACTATATTATGGCTATACATCGAGTCAAAGGCACGCAACGAAATTAAAGCGGCTGAATCTGGTTGAAGGAAATCTAGCTATTGCTAGATGTTATTCTCTGCCAAAACGCTATAGGCTACAATTGTTGAGCAGAGAGATTCGCCTGTGGATGTCATAGTAAAACGAGCGCAAACACTTAAACAAGCCTTGGTTGATTTTGTCCTAGATGCTGAAGGCGAACTCGCACAAGCACTAGAGGTTTATGCAGCTGCACAGTCGCGTCGGGGAAATGGTGATAATAACCAACAAGATTTAATTATTGATAGCTTTATTACAGAGGGAAAAGTTGGGGATAATTCACCTATAGAGTTATTTATTGCCAGTAATGCAGATTTATCAGAGAGCGATCGCCATTTACTCAATAGTTGGCATCGTACCTTTATGGGTTTATTTACCATCACCCAGATTCTACCTGATGGCTTGGAACTGATGAACTGGCTGACAGCTAAAAATTACATTGTCACTTCTAATAGTTATGAAAAACAAAAAGAAATATCTCGTTTCCAAATAGGGGATATCTTACTTACCCGTATTTCACCCCTTACTGAAAATGAGTGGATATTTTCGGGAACTCACACTTTTATGGGTAAACTCGGTAAGCCAAAACTCGCTGTCGCAATTGGTAATTTTAAAGATAATTATAAAAGTCATCTTTACAGCGATGCACCCGACTTACTAGAAGAAGCATGGCAGTCAGTAGAACAATATCATCAGCAGTTTGTTGACTTTTTTGGTAGTGATGAAGTTACTTTACCTGGATATCAACTCAATAAAAAAATAGTTGAATTTCAAGAAATTATCAGTAACAAATATCTCCAAGCAGCCGGACTGGATACTTCCAAATCTTTGGATGAGATAGCAGCAGAAGCAGGTATTGGCGAAGAGGAAATCGCCGCAGCTGCTAAAGAAGTTGGCGTTGACTCTAATGCAGTTTCGCAAATGCTGAATGGGAAAAATGGCAAGCAAAAAATGGTTGCGCCAAAAGTAGATTTACCCGCTGAATTAAGAAAAGCTGAACAAGTCACAGCAATTTCTCATCCACGTTGGGGATTGATATTTTTACCAACACATACTAAATTTACAAATATTTTATTAGCTGATGATTGGCAAAGTATTGCAGGTGCAGAAAAACTAATTCGTCACTATTTAGAAAATAAAAGTATTAATGCTTATGTTTGGCATCGGTTAGCAAAACAATACCCAACGCAACTAGAGAAAGTCATGCAAGATTTCTTGCAGAGTCCTGATTTTAGTCTGAGCAATGACTTGGATAAACTCTTGCAAGAGTTTGGTAAACCTATTGAACCAGAATTACCAGAAATTGCCAGTGTACCTTTACATCTGCATAATTTATTTCAAGAAGCACTGACAGAAGTTAATAAATCTAAACCCAAAGCTAAGGGGCAAAAACAAGCCGCAAAGGGTTTTCAAAGAGGTTAGTTATAGCAGGGGACAGGGGACAGATGACAGGGTTAAAAGTCTTTTGATGTCTAAGTTTAATCATTTACCAAGTGCATCTCCAATCCTGGTAGTACATCTTCTCCAGAAAGAATTGTTGGTATTTGTATTACCTCGACAGGTTTTTGGAGTCGATAAATTTCTACTTTGCCATCTTGATAATTAATCAGCCATCCTAAACGCAAACCATTTTCTATGTATTCCTGCATTTTTTCTTGCAAAGATTTGAGCCTATCGGTTTCAGAACGCAATTCAATGGCAAAATCGGGTACGAGTGGCGGGAATTTTTTGCGTTGTTCTGGTGTTAAAGCTTCCCACCTTGCCAATTTTACCCAAGCTGCATCAGGAGAACGTTTTGCACCATTCGGCAAGATAAAGATAGTTGAAGAACTAAAAACTTTGCCTAATTTAGCTTGACGATTCCAGATTTCTAAATCAGTGATTAGTCCAGCTTCTTGATTTCCGCTTTCTCCTCCCACTGGTGGCATAATAATTAATTCTCCTGCTGCGTTCATTTCCAGGCTTAAATCACGATTAGCAATACACAATTGATAAAATTGCTCATCACTTAAATGCGCGATGGGTTCTAGATTGAGAACTACAGTATTCATTTAACCTGTCCTCGTGGCTTTTTTGCTAACTTCAGTTACTTTTGATTAAATTTTAACAGTGGAATATCAGAGATGAGTTATCACATAAACCTTAAATTGTAGTAGTGTAGCCAGCCTAATTGTTGATGAACGGCAAATTTCCAACTTTTTAAAGCAGTCTTGGGGTTAATAGCCTGAAATAGAGAGTTTTATCTGTAAAACTTAAATTTTATATTGTATAACTTGGTATAAGTTCTCAGGGTAAGAATATGGCTACCTTAAATCGCGTTCTGTTTATTCAAGATACAGTTCTTAAACAAGAACCAGTGCAATCAAATCAATTACCTAGCACGAAGCAACAAAGTATTCCCCTTGGTACGCTGCTTGTGCTTAAGTCTTATGAACTCCCAATCAATAATTCTGACCACTATAAATTATTTTTAGAAGATATTCAGTTTAAAGGTTTTAGTAGTAACTGGTTTGCTTTTGGGAAACACGCCAAAATTATCCAAGATGAAATTACTCCTGTTACGAGTATTAGCGCGATCGCCACTAAGCAACAAGCCAAGGATAATGTAAAAGTTACTGTAGATCGTCAGTCTGTCGGGAATCAAACAGGTTTTCTCAAGCTGGTGTTTAACGCAGAAACGATAATTAAGCGCCAACCTGTAGATTCTAAGGTGCTGAATGATCCATCTAAACAGATAATTCCCGCAGGTACAGAATTAATTTTATCAACTGACAAACCGGACACTAATAATAGTGTGAAATTTTCCATTCAGGATAATCATCTCAAATTCAACCTGAAGGATATTGAATTTAAAGGTTTCTCTAAAGATTGGTATGTCTTCACTCAGCACGTTGGTATTCAACGCGTTGACTAAATCCATAGAGACGTTGCAATGCAACGTCTCTAAAAATCAGAAGAACTTTCAAGTTGCTTAAACGTACACTCAGCACTTATCTTTGAGTTGACACAGTTAATACTTGCGGTGGCGTAGCATCGGGAGGATAGAGAAAGTCTACTTCTACTAATCTGCGATCGCTGGCTTTCATATTTAATACTACCAGTGGCTCTCCTGGTTGACCTCGCTTTTGGACTAAATGCACAAACTTAGTTTGCGCCATACCCTTATCATCTTTGTACCGTATCCGCACACTTCCCCGAAAGAATGTTTGGCGTGCTGGGGTGCTAAAAAAGCGCAGTCCAGGTTTCACTAACTGATCTTCTTTAATTGGGGTTTGCATCGCCACCGCCACGGTTTGCGGTGTAGATGTATTGTTATATAACGGTAACTTCAAGTTGTATTGAATTGCATAGTTGCCATGTGCGCGATATGCAGTGTCGGGATAACGTGCTAACATCGGCGCACTTTGAATTTGATTAGTCCCTAAAGTTCCCCCATGCAAGGTACTCAGCGCATAAGAAACAGCTTGTCCCGGCTGGGGAATTGTCAAAAATCTGGCTTTAGGACTATCTACTATAAATGCACGCCAAAAGGAACCACTAACTACCCCCGCGACTCGTCCGTAAATTCTTGGTTTACCAGTTTCTTCTAAGGGTGTAGGTGTTTTATCTCGTGGTGTGGATAATTCACCGTTATCTAATAAATTTTCCCACTCTGCTAAATTTGGCGCACGTTCGCTACCATCAGCATTATCCTTGGCAAACATCGCTAAACTAGCGGCGTAGACTGTCCCATTAGTCCGCAAGCGCATTAAGGTAGACCGACCATTTAAAGGCGGTGTTAACCCTTGCACAGGGATAGGAAGGTTCAGCAACATTTGACTTTGCTTCGGTGCAAGGACAATTTGTGCAGGGAAGATAGCTTGTCGCCGTCCTCTAAGAACATCAGACATAGCGCGATCGCCTGGCCCGGCAAATACTTTCCCCGCAGCATCTTCGACAAACGGCGGTAGTTCAATAAATGGTGCATCTGGTTGGCTTAAATAACTCGCCGCTTGCAAGATATTGACGGTGACTGGTTGCTCAGTTGGGTTATGCAAAATTATACCGAGATAGAGCGATCGCAAATTTTCTGGTGGGTCGGCTTTCGCAACGTGGTGAGCAAAAATATCAAATCGTCCCCGAAACGGAAAATTCAAATGTGCCGTTGGTACTTTTTTGCCATCTCCTGGAAAGGTAGATAGTAAAATCCCTTCTTTCAACACTAATTCTGGACTATTACTATTAAAAGTTGGCACTGAATCTAACTGTCCTGGTAAAGGCAAAACTTGTTGCTGTTGGACAACTTCTTCTGGTGGTGGTGTGGGAGGTGTTGCTTGAGCAATCAGTAAGCTGAGTAAAAAGGATAACATATACTTAGGTGACTCTTTTTCCTACAAGACGCACACCATTTTATGCGAGTGCCAAATTGTGAATAATTAATAAGAAATCGGCAAGAATAGATACCAAATTTTCTTGATTTAACACCGGAACGTGAACAAATATACAACGAGTTGTCAGTTGATATTGGTGGAGATAGTCAAGAACTGCATAATAAAGTCCCTCACAAACAAATTTACCGCAGTCACTACTAATATCCGTTGCTACTGTTCCCGAAACTAATTTTTCCAAATTAACTCCGGTCGCCAAAAAAATTTCTCCTTGATTAGCACCCATCTCTACACTTAATCGCTGGCGACTCGCAGCCATGCCACAACAGATAATGTAATCTGGTTGCAACTCAGAGATTTTTTGAATTACCCAGGAACTAGCCAGCATCACATCTACAGGTAACAGCCGGAGAAATTTTACATCGTGGGGAATGGAATCAACTTGACTCACTTTTTGTAATAAATCATCCGATGAATTTGACACTTGATCGCTTAACCAAGTGTCAAAAGAAGTTAATAGAATTCTTTTCTTCATTAGAATTATTATTTAGAATAGAAAAACCCTCCATAATAAATTTACAAGGAGCAGGTCAATGCCAGTTATTGCAGTCGTAGATTACGACATGGGAAATTTGCACTCAGTCTGTAAAGGAATAGAAAAAGCTGGGGCAACTCCTAAGATTACAGATTCTGCTAAAGAGATATCATTGGCAGATGCAGTAGTATTGCCAGGAGTTGGTGCATTTGATCCCGCAGTGCAACATTTACGAGAACGGAATTTAGAACAACCAATTAAAGACGCGATCGCCTCTGGTAAACCTTTCTTAGGAATTTGTTTAGGATTGCAAATTCTGTTTGAATCAAGTGCAGAAGGAACCCAACCGGGACTCGGAATTATCAAAGGAAAAGTCCGCCGCTTTCAGCATGAACCAGGAATTACAATTCCCCACATGGGTTGGAATCAACTGGAATTAACCCAAGCAAAAAGCATTTTGTGGGAGCATTTACCTGCAAATCCTTGGGTTTATTTTGTCCATTCTTATTATGTTGACCCAACTGATCCGCAAGTTCGGGCTGCAACTGTTACCCACGGTACTCAAACTATCACAGCGGCTATTGCCAAAGAAAACCTGATGGCAGTGCAATTTCACCCGGAAAAATCATCTAATATAGGATTGCAAATCCTGTCTAATTTTGTTTCTCAAGTTCGTGAACAAATTGCGGCGTAAGATTTGTGATTTGTCATTTGTGATTTGTCATTTGTTTTGTTACAGACTAATGACTAATGACCATTGACCAATGACTAATTATCATGAGCCTGAGAATTTACGGCAAACGTCCGATTAAAACCTTACCAGGAAAAGAAACCAGACCTACAAGTGCTAGGGTAAGGGAAGCTGTTTTTAATATTTGGCAAGGCGAAATTGCAGATTGTCGCTGGCTAGATTTGTGCGCGGGTAGTGGTTCAATGGGCGCAGAAGCTCTGTGCAGAGGAGCCAGCTTAGTAGTAGGAATTGAACAATCAAGCCGAGCCTGTGCAATTATTCAAGAAAATTGGCAGCAATTAGCTAACAGTGAACAAAAATGGCAGCTATTGCGGGGTGATGTCATTCAACAGTTAAAAATTTTGGCAGGAAAACAGTTTGACAAAATTTATTTTGATCCACCATATACCAGTGGATTATATCAACCTGTCCTAGAAGCGATCGCTGACTCTAATTTGTTAAACGCTAAGGGTGAAATCGCAGTAGAACACAATCCCCAAGCCTGGACACCACCAACAATCCCCAATTGGGAAATCTCACGTCAAAAAGTTTACGGTAACACAGCCCTGACTTTCTACAGAATCATTGACTCCGCTACAGACAATGATGGGGATGTAGAATCATAAACTGCAATTCTACATCCCCATTACTCACCAAAATAGGCGGTTAGAAACCGCCCTGAAAATCTATCAACCACCCAATTCGTTGGGACGCTTGTATTGCTTGTATGCAGCGTAAAACAGACCAGCGAGAGTGACGACAATTAGACCAAGGACAATACCTGAAAGCAGGGGTTCAACCACTTTAAATCTCCTGTTTGCAATTATTAATGATTCATATCCCGTTTTTGATTTTACCAAATTACGGCGAATCCCGCTTACCACAGTGTTTTTGAGCGATAACCACTTGTAAGAAAACGGTCATCTGCGCTTGCAGTGGAAATCAAGAACTTTTAAGCTATGTGTAGGAAATGAAAAATTTTATAACCTTACACTTTCACGGCAAACCTTTTGGATAACCAGATTACCAAACCTGAAATTCTAATTCAGCGGATCGCCTTGCTGGCTCTAGCGATACTGCTAGTAATTCCTTTGGGCATCTTTGGTGTTCAAATGGTACAAGCTTCAGATCCTTACGTTAAAACAGTTCTTTCCTTAACGGGAAACCCAGAGCAAGGAAACGCTATTTTTCAAATTAATTGTGCTGGTTGTCATGGTTGGCAAGCAGATGGGCGAGTCGGCCCTAGTTTACAAGCTGTTTCTAAACGTAAATCTCGTTATAAGTTGATTCACCAAGTTATTAGCGGTGAAACGCCACCTATGCCCAAATTTCAGCCTAGTACCCAAGAAATGGCTGACCTTTTGAGCTTTTTAGAAACCTTGTAAGGATTTACTTTTCTTAAAAGATATTTTAAAGATGTGGAAAGTATTTTCTACATCTTTAATTTTTGTTAACCATATTTTGAAGATAACTGCGGCTGTAATGACATAGATTATGACAGTGTTAATTGCTTAAATCTTTCCAGCAACTGAGTTTATACTCAGCACTTGACTATAAGTGCCGAGGTGGTTGAATGTGTAAAAATGAATTGCGTGATGATGCGATCGCAGTTGGAATAAAAAATGACAGAAGTTCTCCAAATTGGCAACCGTGCAATCCAGGCGACCGAACTAATCCCTTTGCTGGCAAGTTACCAAATGCTGCCACAATTACTACGGGAATTAATTATTGATGAAGCGATCGCAACTATAGAATGTACACCAGAAGAAATTACCCGCGCTCAACAGCAGTTTTATCTAGAACGACAGTTAAAAACTGATGCGGATATTAAAGCCTGGATGGCGTATCACGGTATAACAGTAGATCAATTAGAAGCTGTCACCATTCGCCGACTGAAAATTGAGAAATTCAAGCTAGACACTTGGGGTAACAAGCTAGAATCTTACTTTTTTCAAAACAAAAGCAAGCTAGATAAAGTAATTTATTCTCTGCTACGCACCCAAGATATTGGACTTGTCCAAGAGCTTTACTTTCGCCTCCAGGCTAAAGAACAGTCATTTGCAGAAGTCGCCAAAGAATACTCTCAAGGCCCAGAAGCCCAAACTGGTGGATTAGTCGGCCCTGTTGAACTACAAGCAATTCATCCGGGAATGGTACAGTTGTTATCTAGCAGTCAACCAGGTCAAGTTATACCACCAGCCCGCATAGCTGAATGGGTTGTGATTTTGCGTTTGGAAAAATTTATTCCCGCCCAACTAGATGACCATATGAAAGCAAGATTACTGAATGAACTTTTTGAAGCTTGGCTACAAGAACAGCAAAAGCAAATCCAATCTCACAGCCAATAACCTTATCAATTTCTCAATCAACACCTAACAATTAATCAACACCTAACAATTTAGGTTATGATTTGAACATACAGCAGGCGATAGGTTATAGGTAACAGAATTACCTGAAATTCTTCCTATGCGCGTAGCCTGCGGCAAGCTGTTAGTGCATATACATCTGCGGTTAATTTAAATTTTTATTTAGTTATATTAATCCTTGAAAATTAATTCATAATATTGTCCCATAAAAAATATGAACAGGCGTAGGCTAAATTTATTAGCGCTTTCAATCCTTAGTTTATTTATAATTGGGCTGGACTTGCTCAAATTTAGCCAAGCAGAAATTAAGGCAGTTCAGCCAATAGAAAAACAAAATACACTTCCTGTATCTCGGTTGCAACCGGAGGTGATTAAAAGATTACTAGACAGTGAAGATATTAACTCGGCTGTTATCCATATTGAAAGGGGCTGGAAGCAGCAATATGATGAATACATGCGGGTGAAATTGCCTTCAAATCAGGTTATTGAAGTCAATAAAATCAGTCAAGTTCTCAAGAATATTAATCAAAAAGTTGGGAGAAAAAGCGCCTTAATATATGCAATTCCAACTGCTGAACAACTCGATTTAATATTGGTTTTGCCAGACAAATCATCAATTCATAAACGTATCCCAGCAGCTAAAAAAGCGGTATTGACTAACTTAGTCACGAAATTCCGCAATGATGTGATTAATCCAGCCTCTTCACAAAAGCAATATCTAGATTCTGGCAAAAAAATATATGACTTCCTAATTACTCCTTTGGCATCTGAATTACAAACACAAGGTATTAATAATCTGATATTTTGTTTAGGCGGTGGCTTACGGACTGTTCCTTTAGCTGCGGTTTCTGATGGCAAAACATTTTTAATCGAGAAGTATAGTTTAACGATTATTCCGGCTTTCAGTCTTTTAGATTTTCAATTGACAAATATTACAAAAACCCAGGTTTTAGCAATGGGGGCATCAAAATTTCAAAGCCTGGAACCTTTACCTGCTGTACCCTTAGAACTATCTAGCATTATTAACAATAACTGGAAGGGTAAGTCTTTATTAAACCAAGGATTCACTCTCAAAAATCTGAAAAAAGAACGTGCTATTTATCCTTTTGGAATAGTACATTTAGCTACCCATGCTGAATTTGCTCAGGGTTCTGTTGATAAATCTTATATCCAGTTTTGGGATAAAAAAATTCGCTTAGATGAACTGAAAACTCTCGGACTCAATAAACCTCCTGTGCAGTTATTAGTATTAAGTGCTTGTCGTACTGCATTGGGTGATTCTCAAGCTGAGTTGGGGTTTGCTGGGTTAGCTGTACAGTCAGGTGCAAAAGCCGCTTTGGCCAGTCTTTGGGCGGTTAGTGATGGCGGGACATTGGCTTTGATGATTCAATTTTACGAAAAACTGAAAGCTAATCCAGTTAAGTCAGAAGCACTACGACAAGCTCAAATCGATATGCTCAAAGAGCGTGTTAGTTTGGAAAATAATCCCCGAATTCGTGGTGCTGCTTCTTCCGAGTTACGTGAGTTGGATGAGCTTGATGAGGATGAATTATCTCATCCTTATTATTGGGCTGGATTTACACTGATTGGCAATCCTTGGTAGTATGACGACTGGCGATCGCACTTCACAGGTAAATTTTCACATTCACCACTAACTAAACTGCTGGGCATAAAATCTAGCATAGCGACCTTCTAAGCTTAATAATTCCTCATGATTCCCTGATTCGACAATTTGCCCTTTTTCCACAACCAGAATGCGATCGCATCTTCTGACTGTACTTAAACGGTGGGCAATAATAAATACTGTCCGGTTCTGCATAAGTCTTTCTAGTGCTTCTTGTACCAAGGCTTCCGATTCTGAATCTAATGCAGATGTCGCCTCATCTAAGATTAATATGCGCGGGTTGAGTAGCACAGCACGGGCGATCGCAATTCGTTGTCTTTGTCCACCCGATAAATTTACCCCCCGTTCGCCTACCCAAGTTTCATAACCTTCTGGTAACTGGGTAATAAATTGATGAGCGTTAGCAATTTTCGCGGCTGCTATGACTGCATCCATTTCAAAATTATCTTGGCCAAAGGCAATATTTTGGGCGATAGTTCCCGAAAATATCACTGTTTCTTGGGGGACAATGCCAATTTGTCGCCGCAGACTATGTAAGGTGACATCCCGAATATCAATATCATCGATGAAAACTTCCCCAGAGTTAGGGTCATAAAACCGGGGGAGAAGATTCACAAAGGTGGTTTTCCCCGCACCAGAAGCACCCACCAAAGCGATCGCTTCTCCGGGTAATGCTAATAAACTAATATCTTGGAGTACAGGCTCACCAGGTTTGTAAGCGAAAGAAATATGACGATATTCCACTTTACCTTTAACTGGCGGCAGGGCGATCGCAATTGTTTTTTCTACTACCCTTGGTTGAATCGCCATCAATTCAAACACTCGGTCTAAAGATGCTTCACCTTGTTTAAACTCATTGTAGTTGTTGGTAGTATGACCAATAGGATCAATTAACAATGCAGCCGCCGCCAAATAACTGAAAAAATCTCCCACAGTTAAGTTGCGTTGATAAATTTGCCACGTACCCACCATTAATAAAGATAAAGCACTTAAAGCTTCTAAAAAACCGATGATGGGAATTTGGATAGCTTTGAGCCGTTCTGCGGAATACTTCGCTTTTAAAGAACGCTCGGCTTCATAACCAAAACGAGCAATTTCATAATTTTCGGCTGCAAACGCTTGGACAAGGCGAATCCCGCTGAAAACTTCTGTCAAAATAGCCGATAATCCCGACACGCGATTTTGACTTTTAATAGAATACTTACGTAGACGTTCCCCAAACCAGCCAATTAACACTCCCATTAACGGTGCAATCACAATTGTTGCTAGTGTGAGTTGCCAATTCAAATAAATCATATAGATGGGTATGGCGATTAATTGCAACAAACAGGGAATAAAGTCATGTAGTAGTTTATTGACAACTTCCCCCACCCGATCTACATCTTCTGTGAGGCGGTAAGCTAAATCACCTGTTTTGGCTTGTTCAAAATAGCTTAAATCTAATTTTTGCAAATGGCTGTACACTTGCTTGCGGAGATAATAAGCCACTCTCAAAGCGACTTTAGCCATGTACATATCTTGTACGGACTGAAAAAAGCCACGTACCAGAAATACCAAAGCACAAACACCAGCTATTTGGGCGATCGCTACTACATTACCTTGACCAAAAGGCGCTGCTAACTTACCTGCAAGATTAATTAACGTTAGTGTCGCCAGCACGTATCCAATAATGCCGATTAAGCCTTTGATAATGTTTGCCCATTGAGGTTTGATATATGGCAGTAGTTGCCAGTAATTAGAACGGGTTTTCAAGCTATGACTTCCAGAATATGATTTTACTTGGTTTGACGCTATCAGTTTTTGTGTAGTTTCAATTCACTAATTTTAAAATTGATGAATGTTTTTCAGATCCATAGCCTGGGACGAGTTTCTGAAAAACAGCGAGAAAGATGCTTTATAGCCCATTACAAAGATTTAAATAACATCAAAGCATTAATTTAAACGCATTAGCGTGCATACATCCATAATTCCGCAAATATTGCCATTACAAGTTTTATCGGATACATTGCATCTAGCAGTTTTAATACTAAGTAGAACAGCTGCGTAAAATCTAACTATCACTGATAACGATTACCAAGCATCCACTGATAATTATTTGGTAAATATTATGAAAAATTTGATTAAACAAGCTATTTTTAGTTTCATAATTTTCTGGTTTTTGCCACTATTAATCCCATTTATCTTAACAACAGAAAAAGAAATTATTACTGCTGATATCAAACGATGGGCTGAAGTTTTAAGTTTGCCAGAGCAACACTTATGGATGCAATTACTTGTCTTACTCTACAAAACACAAGAGTTTAGAAATTTGTACTATTATCGTCTATTTAAAGGCAATTTGAATGGGCGTATTTCGATGTATTTACTGAAAATACTTTACCCAGAATGTCCTTCTCTTTTCTTAGATTCTTCCTGTTGCATTGGTGCTGGTTTATTTATACAGCATGGATTTAGCACTATTATTATGGCAGATATAGGTGAACAATGTTGGATAAACCAACAAGTAACAATTGGATATAAAGATAAATCAGGTCGTCCCAAAATTGGCAACAATGTTCGGATTACGGCAGGTGCTAAAGTATTAGGTAATATTCAAGTAGGTAATAATGTCACAATTGGCGCAAATGCAGTTGTTGTCAAAGATGTCCCTAATGATTGTGTAGTTGTGGGAATTCCAGCTGCAATTATTAGAAGAAATGGAGTCAAGGTTGAAGAGAAATTGTAAATTAGGCGTGGGGATTGCTTGACGATGGATGTTGAAATTTATTTACGTAAAAATTAAATCTACATAAATTGTATATAAAATTATTATTTATTCAGTATGTCTTATAAATGAAAACAAGACTGCTATAAATAAACTCTGATTATGTATGACTACTATTATATTTGATAGCAAATAGCACCCTATTGTGATTAATCACAATTTTAGATATAAAAATTTCATGAAGCTCAGTAAAAACCCTTGCTTGGAATTGCTTTATTAGATAAGAGTATCTAGTATCATCAATAGCTCACAAAGCATCTCATCTCGTCCTAGCATCAGGATGCCTAAATATGTACTAATTTTTCATGGGGGTAAAAAGCAGCTATCCTCAGTTGGGAAGAGAGTGAGCCTCAGTTAGTAGCTCAAATAAAGAGGAGGATGAGAGAAAATGCTTTAGTCATTTTCTCATTTTTGATCGCAGCAGTTGATTAATGATAATCTTTTATGTAATTTTTTGTATGTAATTCTTTTTGGGAGCAAGTTTGTAATCTTTACAATAGTAAATACAATGAAAAACTTTGGCTTGGCAAATATGTTACTGCTGGCTGGTGCTGGAGCAACATTTGTTTTTGCTGCTAGTCCATCTCAAGCAGCAGTGATTAACATCTCAGATTTTACTGGATGGCAGGGTATTGGCAATTTTAGTTTGAGTAGTCAACAAGCCATTATTTCTGGTGGTGGAGTTGCCGACACTGCTGTAGAGTCATTCTTAGGACTAGCCAGCGGAGCCTTAGATACTTTGAATAGTCAAAATGTTAACAATGCTTCGGCAATTAAAAATACTATTACAGTCCAAGCCGGAGATGTGTTGAGATTTAATTGGCGGTTCCAAGCAGGTGACTATTTACCTTATAATGACTATTCGTTTTACTCTATTGGTACTTCTCTAAATAAACTGGCTGATGTAAGACAAGTGGGAAATTTTGGACAAACTGCATCTCAGACTGCTTACACATTCACGACAGCCGGAACATACACTGTAGGATTTGGAGTTGTCGATATATTCGATCAGTACCTAGCCTCAAGTCTAACTGTTCGCACTTCTGGAGGTAATGAACCTGTTCCCGAACCCGTAACTATCATCGGTTCGTTAGCAGCAGGTGTTTTTGGTGTAGCTTTACGCCACAAAAAAAAAGCAGCGACTAAAAGCCAAAGCTGAAGCTTAAACTAAGAATATATAATTTTAGTCTAAAAATTTGCACCTCATTTACCGACAATCGGCTGTAAAGGATCACAGAGAGCGATCGCACATCGCTCTTATTTTATGAGTCAAAATAATTAGGGAGATTTCCCTGTTACCTATTTCCTGTTCAAACTAGACACGACAAAATTTTCTAAGTCATTGTACCTGTACCCAATTTGTGAGATTCTAGATAATCGCTGCTATCAAACTTCAACAAACTGGGTGAAAACTTAGATGTCTCCTTCACGTTAGCCAAAGATTAACCCCTAGTAAATTATCAGACGTGGTGATTGATACGTCTGCTGAGATTGCCTCAAACCAGGTTTCAGGTTATCTAGAATTCTCAATAAATTGTAAAGGTCAAGCTGACCAAGAATTTTATGGATTTGGAGAATACAAAAAATACTGGTGCAGAACTCAAATAAATATGTATAAATTTTGCTCCAGAATTAACCATCCCTAAACCTTTAACTATTATTTGATTATTAGGACAAAGACATGGAAGATAAGCTGATGCTGATGATTCCTGGCCCGACACCGGTGCCAGAAGCTGCTTTACTGGCTTTAGCCAAACACCCCATTGGTCATCGTACCAGTGAGTTTAGTAACATTTTGGCGGAGGTGACAGCTAACCTCAAATGGCTGCATCAAACCGAAAGCGATGTACTGATGTTGAATGTCAGCGGTACAGGTGCAGTAGAAGCTGGGATTATTAATTTTCTTTCTCCAGGCGATCGCGTTTTAATTGGTTGTAATGGTAAATTTGGTGAACGCTGGGCTGAAGTTAGCCAAGCCTATGGTTTAAACGTTGAGACTATTACTGCGGAATGGGGTAAACCTTTAGACCCAGCACAGTTTGCTGAAAAACTGCAAGCCGATACAGCTAAAGAAATCAAAGCTGTTGTTATCACCCACAGTGAAACATCGACCGGCGTTCTCAATGACTTAGAAACCATCAACCGCCACGTTAAAGAACATGGTGAAGCTTTAATCATTGTTGATGCTGTAACTAGTTTGGGTGCTTTCAATTTACCTGTTGATGCGTGGGGATTAGATGTCGTCGCCTCCGGTTCGCAAAAAGGTTACATGATTCCCCCAGGTTTGGGTTTTGTTTCTGTGAGCGCTAAGGCATGGGAAGCTTATAAAACAGCTAAATTGCCAAAATATTATTTAGATTTAGGTAAATACCGGAAATCTGCGGCTAAGAATACCACTCCTTTCACTCCCCCAGTGAATTTAATTGTGGCACTGCATACTACCTTGGGGATGATGAAAGCAGAAGGTTTAGAATCAATTTTTGGCAGACATGAACGGCAAAAGAATGCTACCCGCGCAGCTATTAAAGGATTAAACTTACCGTTGTTTGCCGCAGATAGCTATGCTAGTCCAGCAATTACAGCAGTAGCACCGCCAGATATTGAAGCGGATAAAATTCGTTCGTTAATGAACAAGCGTTTTGATATTGCTTTAGCCGGTGGTCAAGACCATTTGAAAAATAAAATTTTCCGTATTGGTCACTTGGGCTTTGTCAGCGATCGCGATATCCTTAGCTGCATAGCATCCCTAGAAGTCGTGCTGTTAGAACTAGGCTATGAAAACTTTACTCCTGGTGCTGGTGTAGCGGCAGCAGCTAGAGTACTCAATGGTTAACAGTTAATCATTAATGGTCAATCGTCAATGGTTGAAAACTAAAGATAAATGACCAAAATTAAAAGAGCGAGTAGAATAACCATCTTTAACTCGCTCTTTCAACCTGCATTTAAATAAGTAGGATTGGTAAAAGTTAATTGTCCTATCTATCAGCCTCGTTCCTAGGCAGGGTGGATGTGACATACCTTAATTCTCCCCCATGAGCATTCATACTTAAACAGTTTCTAGCCAATCATAAATTTGTTCTAACTGTTCCATCGTAATCAACCCATACTGCCAAAGAATCATCGGCAAAGGCCCAGGATCTTGTTCCCGATGCCGTAAAGCTACTGCTAGAGATGCTGCCGAAATTGACAAATCTTCCTGTAAAAAATGAATCAGTCGTGAATATGTTGATGGTGACATTTGTAACTCACCTCCTTGTTTAGTTTGTATGGTCATATATCTATTCACCATTCCTCTTTTGTCCGCAGCTACTACTTCAGTTGAGACTATGCAATTACCGGATTAAGATCCCAAAATATTGCTTGATAATCCTTAAATAGAACACTTTTTCCCAAAAATTGAGCAATCTCAGGCTCTAAATTATCGGTTTGTTTAATTTTCTAGCAGCACTTCAGCAAGTTAAATTAGCTTCATCCTCAATTTGCCTGAGTGTTCTATTTAATTACACTTTAAGTAACAAAGATTCCATAGCCTATGCTCCCTTATGAGAGACTGTTTACACTTACGCCAAAAGGAAGATTTTTCGCAATGAAACCGTAAGATTGTTATTTTACCTCTTAAGTAGTTTTTTTGACTATTTTTGTAATCATATTAGATGCCCTAGAGACAATTAGCTAGTTTATATCTACTTAACAGTTTTTTTACAAAAAAATTATTGATTAGATATTTTTCTAGCTTATTTAACAAGGTTTTTAGGGCTTATTACCGTAAACTACTGTTCTGTAAAAATTTAATTTTGACACTATCTCCTAACTTGAGATTTAATTCTTTGGCTCGTCCTGCACGCAGTTCAATTACAGTATCAATTGGTACGTTTGGCCCATAAGTCCCACAAGGTTCACTAGGACAAGGCGGTGCAGCAACCTGAATATACTTCACTACCCCATTTTGTAAAAAGACCATATCCAGCGCCACAGGCACATTCTTCATCCAAAACTGCACAGGTTGTGCCGAAGGAAACTTGAATAACATACCGCGATTATCTGGTAATGCAGGTCTATTCATCAAGCCTTTTGCCTGCTGTTCTGGAGTTACTGCCACTTCCAACTCAATTTTTGTCCCGTTAGGAACAACCGCTGTAGCTGAAATTGGTAGTGTCTGACCAGTGGCTGTTGGTACTTGAATAGGAGTTTTAGCCGTTGATTGGGTAGAACATCCCATCAGAAACAGACTGAGCATAATTGGTAGTAAACTTAGCCAACGTATCATAAAATTTGCCATTTTGTTATTTAAATTTTGATTTTACAGAATTTCCCCCAGAAAGCCCACTTCTTTTGGTATCTTTTTTGGTCTTATGAGCAATTATGGCTTCATCATTGTTGCGTTAAGTTAAAATGGCACCGCCCATCAACCTGTCATATCGGTATTTCAACTCTTCTTTCATCAAATACCAGCGCTCTAAAGTCACATCTATTTCTATGACTTTCTCGGCGGCTTGGCGTGCTAAGAGCAATACTTCTTCATCTTCTACTAAACTAGCTAAGGTAAAATCTGGCACACCAGATTGCCGAGTTCCCAGGACTTCACCAGGGCCGCGAAAACGCATATCCATTTCCGAGATGAAAAAACCATCCTGGGATTGTTCTAATACTTTCAGCCGTTGTTGAGCATCAGGATTTCGGGAACTGCTCATTAGCAAACAATACGACTGAGCCGCACCCCGACCGACACGTCCCCGTAGTTGGTGTAGTTGCGATAAACCAAAACGTTCTGCATTTTCAATGAGCATTACCGTAGCATTCGGAACATCTACACCCACTTCAACTACAGTTGTAGATACCAAAATCTGCGTTTGGTTATCTCTAAATTTCGTAATTGCTTCGTCTTTTTCGGCGGAACTCATCCGCCCGTGCAGCAACCCGACTTGAAAATCGGCAAAGACGCTTTCTTGTAACTTTTGATGCTCTTCTACGGCAGATCGCAAATCCAATTTCTCTGATTCTTCTACCAACGGCAACACTACATAAGTTTGCCTACCTTGGGCAACTTCCCGGCGGATCAGATCGTAAGCATGGCTACGTTGCTGGCTTGTTAATGCGGTGGTTTGAATTTTTTGCCTTCCCGGTGGTAACTCATCAATTTGGCTGACATCTAAATCCCCGTGAATTGTTAACGCTAGTGTCCGAGGAATGGGAGTCGCTGTCATTGTTAATACATGGGGTTGTTCACCTTTTTGTTGTAATAGCGCTCGCTGCTTCACTCCAAAGCGATGTTGTTCATCTATCACCACTAACCCCAAGCGATGAAAGTTTACTGGGTCTTGAATTAAGGCGTGAGTTCCTACTAATAAAGGTAATTGCCCTGTTTCTAAGAGTGCGTGAATTTCTCGGCGTTTGGCAGTTTTGGTGGAACCTGTGAGTAATTCCACTGGTAAATGCAACAAATTAAACCAGCTAACTAATTTGCGATAATGCTGTTCAGCTAATACTTCTGTAGGAGCCATTAAAGCACCTTGGTAGCCAGATTGTATTGCCGCTAAAATTGCTACCACCGCCACGACAGTTTTACCGGAACCAACATCGCCCTGTACTAGACGATTCATTGGTGTGGTTTTTTGCAAATCATTTAAAATATCATTCAGAACTCGTTGCTGTGCGCCAGTTAATTGAAATGGTAAGATTTCGTAGAATTTTTCAATTAATTGACCTTTAGGTGCAAGAATAGCACTGGTTTGAATAGCCTTGGCTTGCTGCTGACGTTGGAGTAAGCCGAGTTGCAGATAGAAAAATTCATCAAATACCAGACGACGACGGGCAGATTGTAAGGTATCGCTATCAGTAGGAAAGTGGATATTAGCGATCGCATCTTTCAATTCCATCAAATTATACTTTTCCCGCAGACCTTTAGGCAGTGGGTCTTTGAGAGCCGCCGCCGCAGGCAAAACTGCTGTTACCGCCTGACGCACCATATTCGCCATCACCCCTTCAGTTAGGGCATAAATTGGCACTACTCGCCCAATCGTCAGCGACTCAATTGTGTCACCTGGATTTGCTAAAACTTCTAGTTCTGGGTTATCCAATGTCAAGCCATATTTACTTTCTTTTACCAACCCACAAGCCGCTATTACACTACCGACTGGGTAGCGGCGTTTCATACTTTCTTGCCAACCACGGCTAGTAAACCGCGCCCCGGCTGAAAAGCGACCAACTTTAATTTGACCTGTATTATCTTTAAGTACCAGTTCTAAAATTGATAGCTTTTGATTTTTTGGGCTAGTAAAACAATTGCAGCGCTTTACACTAGCCACGATAGTTACTGTTTCACCCGCCTGCAACTCGCGGATATTTACCTGACGCGCATAATCAATGTGGTCGCGGGGATAGTAAAACAGCAAATCCCGCACAGTATACAATTGCAAAGCTGCTAATTTGTCAGCTTTGCGAATACCTATTTCTGGTAAGTCGCTAAGTTTTTGGTCAATTTTTGGTGCTAGTCTCCGACTCACCTCATTTACAATGGGCGTAGCCTTGGGAACTTTAGATTTATAAATCCTCCCCTGCTCCCCTGCTCCCCTGCTCCCCTGCTTTTCTATCTCCTCCGGGTCTTCTTGCTGTTTTTGCAGTTGGTCAAGATACCTACGAGTTGTAGTAATTAAAGTTTGTCTATCTTTGACTTCCAAATTGGGATAACTGGCAAATTTTGTCGCCAATTCTTGCCAACGGCGACGTTCAATAGCCGGGATAGCAGCTGGAAATTTCCCAAAAGTCAAGCTGAGAAATTCACTAAAACGGTATTGTTTGCCCATCAAGTCTATAAAGCCATGTTCTGCTTCTATTGCCAAGGCTTTATGCAAGCGTATCCAATCTGGTGTGTCATTAGTCATTGGTTGTTTGTCAATGGTCAATGGTGAGCCAGCGCGGTCTTCTCCCAAAGGGAGAAGCTAACGCCCGCCGTAGGATGCCCAAAGGGCTGTAGGGGGTTTCCCCCATGAGCGACTGGTGTTAGCGCAGCGTTAGCGACGTTAGGAGCGTCACCCCGAAGGGGTCATTAGTCGTTGGTGATTTTGGTCATTGGACTTTGGACTTTGGACAAAGGACAAATGATTAATCCTCATACCAACTTGAGCGCCAAGCCGCTTCGGCTTCTGCAATCGAACGTTCCCGCTGCTTTTTTTGATATTCCCGTCCGAGTTTTTGGAGTTGTACTAAGATATTACGAATTTGCTTGCGGCTAGAAGCTAGTGTCGTATCAGCAAATTCAATTTCTCCTAGTCGCAGATTAATGGCCATAACCTGTGTCAAGCTAGATTCATCTTCATCTTGGTCATTGTCAATTTCAATTACCAAGTTTAAAAGATTTGGCGGCCCTGGCATAACTTCTGCGGCTGCTTCAGAAGCTGCGGCGGCTGCTTCTAAAATTGGTTCTGGGACTGTTTTGGGTAAAATATCAGCTTTTTGCAACAACACATTGGTGTCGTGAGAGATTTTTTTGAGTGCTTGTTGCGTCAATTCTTCTAAGCTATTTTGCCATTTTGCCAGTTCTACAGGGTTAGAAGAGTCAGGAGGATTGAGTCGTGAATTCTCCACAATAAGTTCTTCGTCATCCCCTTCATTTTCTTCAACATTCTCTTCTTCTGTAACTGCTTCACCATTAATATAGGTGAGTAATTTCTCAGATAGCTGTTTTCCTAATTTGCGGATGGCTTGTTGCAATTTCTGCCGTTGATTTAAAGACAACTTTAAAAAGTTTTCGGGATAACCTTGAGTACACAGATGGTAACTTGCCAGAATCAACTGCTTCCGCACGGCTTCACCTAAAAGGGTGAGATAGATAGTATAGGCGCTTTGAAGTTCTGCTGCGATCGCCCGTATCGCTTCTTCCAGCATTGCCAAATCCCGATCAATTCGCTCAATTGCTCTCGCCATATCTTTTCTTAATTGCCCATCATCCGATTTTAGATTTTAGATTTTGCGAAAAGTTGCGTGGGCGGCTTCCCCGACTTGAGCAAACTTTTCAAGACGATTTTGGATTGAGAATCGCTCTTTGCATCTAGCTTCCGTCAATCAGTTTTTCAATTGGTATCCAACTAATTTTGGTACAAATGTACGCAGTTATCTTCTAATAATAAAATACAGGTCAGTTTAATGTAACTGACCTGTCTTAAAAAAGTCATTTGTCCATAGTCAAAAGTCAATAGTCTATAGTAATAAATTTTGACTATTGACGACCAAATTACTTAGCTCCGATTTGAGCCGCAACTTCATCAGCAAAGTTAGTTTCTTGTTTTTCAATGCCTTCGCCTAGGATATAGCGCACAAAGCGGGTGACTTCTACTTCTTCACCGACTTTAGCCTTAACTTGCTTGACCAATTCTTCTACAGAAATACTTTGGTCACGGATGTAAGGCTGATCGAGCAAAGTCATTTCTTTGAGACGTTTGTCAATCCGTCCTTGAACAATCTTTTCTCTGATGTTCTCAGGTTTATTTGCCAAATCATCTTTGCCCATTTCGATGTCTTTTTCTTTTTGGACAACGGGAGCCGGGATTTGGTCTACGCTGACATACTCAACGTTGGGACAAGCTGCAACTTGCATAGCAGCGTTCCGTGCCAAGTTTTGGAATTCTTCGTTGCCCGCAGCTGCTTCAGTGGCGGATTTGATCTCAACCAGTACACCCACACGACCACCAGTGTGGATATAGCTATCTACTACTCCTGGTGTACCCTCTGGTAATGCAAAGTTGATAAAACGGCGTACCTGAATGTTTTCACCGAGTTTAGCAATTGTTTGCTTGATAAATTCATCTACAGTAACGCTATTATCTTCGATGTAAGGTTGAGTCAGCAAAGACTCAATACTATCGGCATTAGCAGCTTGCTGTGCAAGACTCTTAACTAGAGATTTAAAAGCCTCATTTCGGGCAACGAAATCGGTTTGACAGTTAACTTCTAGTAGCACGCCTACTTTACCATCAGGGTGAATGTAGGTGTCTACTAAACCTTCAGCTGCGATGCGATCGCTTTTTTTACCCGCAGAAGTAATACCCTTTTTCCGTAGCCAATCTGTAGCTTGTTCAATGTCGCCGTCGTTTTCTTTCAGCGCCTTTTTACAGTCCATCATGCCGGCACCAGTTTTTTGGCGTAGCTCTTGGACGAGTTTTGCAGATATTTCCGCCATGTTGCCTCAATTCCTAACTTGACCTAGAGTTTTTATCGCTTACGGGCGTTGAGTATTTCTATCTTACTCAGAACTGAAGAAAGTCTGAAGTCTGAAGCTTGAAGTCTGAAGTTTTATTTTTCATACTTCAGAACTTCATCCTTCCTCCTTTATTCCTCCTCTTCGTCGTCGGGAATTAACGAGTCAGAGTATTCACTTTCGTCGTATTCGTAATCTTCCTCGCCGCCTTCGTAATCTTCGTAATCTTCTTCTGCATCTAGCTGACCATGACGGCCTTCATAAATTGCATCCGCCAATTTGCCAACTATCAGCTTAATAGATCTAATAGCGTCATCATTTGCGGGGATAGGAATATCTACAACATCTGGGTCACAGTTAGTATCCAACATGGACACAATGGGAATGGAAAGTTTCTGACATTCTTGAACTGCGTTATATTCCCGGCGTTGATCTACAATTACTACCACGTCAGGGACTTTCCGCATGGTTTTAATCCCACCCAGGTATTTTTGTAGCTTTGCCATTTCCCGACGCAGCATCGAAGCTTCTTTTTTCGGCAATAAATCAAGAGCGCCGTTTTCTTCGCGGCGTTCTAAATCTTTGAGGCGTTCTACCCTAGTTTTAATGGTTGCCCAGTTAGTGAGCATTCCACCTAACCAACGCTGGTTAATATAGTGAGAGCCACAACGAGATGCTTCTTGAGCAATGATTCCGGCTGCTTGACGCTTTGTACCGACAAACAAGAATTTTTTTCCTTGCTCGGCTTGGGTTCTCATGTAGCTGTAAGCGTCTTCCATCAACTGGGCTGTTTGCACCAAATCAATGATGTGTACACCATTGCGGGAAGTATAAATGTACGGCGACATTTTTGGATTCCAGCGACGGGTTTGGTGTCCAAAGTGAACACCTGACTCCATCATTTGAGCCAATGAAACGACTGGCATATATTCTTAACTCCTATTCGGGTTAAACCTCCACCCAGGTGTATTTTCTCCAAAAGAAAACACCCGAACTCCTGGATGTGCGGAATTTAGACAACTCTACTAGGGTAACACAGTTATGTAAACTGGGCGATATCACAGAAGTTTTTCTCAAAAGCGCACTTTTATAGCAGTAGACAGGTTACAGATTTAAAAGTCTGAGCATGTTGGCGATTTTATTTTGTAATTACCCAAAAATCATAGAAAAAATGCGTAGATTGGGTTTCACTGCTTATCCTTCGAGAAGCAAGCTACAACGCAACCTACACAAATTTGACATTAACTGAATTGATTAACGCCGTCTGCTACCAAAACCACCGCTGCGGCTAGGAGTTCGACTCCGACCGCCACTGCCAAAACTACTACCGGAATTACGTCTGGTAGTGCTAGATCTTCCAGATGGTCTTAGTTCACTGCTACCAAAACCAGACCCGCTAGGACGGTTGGTAGTTCTTGGTGGAGTTGTAGTGCGGACATTAGAACCACTAGGATATGTCCTTCTAATATTGCCTGTAGTGCGGAAAGCTGTACGATTTCTTACAGCGGCGGGGGGTGCATTATAGCGGCTGCGGTAACTGCTAACAGCTTGATCATAGGTAGAACCGTAACCACCAAAACCAGTTAGCACTCCACCTGGTTGATAAACAGGTGGTACGTAGTATTGAGGTCTAAATAACAGACTACCAATTGCTTGACCTGCGATACTCCCAGCTAAAGAACCAGCAAAGGGCGACCAAAAGCTGTTTTCTCTCCTGACGACAACTGTTTCTTGTTGTCCAGTTTGAGGATTATTTTGAGTTTGCGTAACGTTGTGGACGTACTCAATTTTGAAGTCTTCTGTGAGATATAAAGCTGGCTGTCCGTTTTCTACTTTCAGGTAAGATTTTTTACCCGCTTTGATTTCTTCGTCGGTCAGCCGTGCCATTTGCACATTTTCGGTTGTAAAGGTTGGGGGTGTACTATTTAGTAAAAATAGCGTGTATTCCCCTGTACTATCGTCATAGGTAGCTTGTTGTACTTGATACTGTCCATCACTCAATCTGGTGGCAGTAGAAGTTTGGCTAACATTGCGGCCTGTGGGAGTAGTTTGCTCTCCGCCCCCGCAAGCAACAGTTGTTATGCACAAACTCAAGGCTAAAACAACAACTGTAAATTTACGTAATATGGTCATGATCATTGCAGTATTGTCTTATCTCCGAGCTTAACAACTTCTGAAAATGGTTGGTGTGCGGACAACCCAACAATCTACAAAGGTATCAATTCTGGGTAATATTGCAACAAATCATCGTTGCTCAATTCATCGCCTAACTGTGCTGGCGAAAAATGTACTTGAATTGCCCGGAATTTGTTTTTGTATTGCAAATTGATCAAGGCTCTTAAACCTTCTTTGAGTGCTTGAATATTTGCCAGGTCTGTTTCTAACTCCGGGACTTCACCTTCAAAAGCTACGGTAATCATCACTACAACGTTACGTGTAACTGGAATCGAAAAGGGTTCATCGAAACCAGAGGGAGAGTCCCAATCAATATCAGCACCATATCTTTCGGCGGAGTTAGTAAATAACTCGTTAACGTAATCGCCTGCTTCGCCTTCGCTCCAAAATACATCGCCTTCGTTGGCAGCAGAAGTCCAATATTCATCGTAGCGCAGCAGAGTTTCACTAAGTTCGACTAATACCTCTCCTAAAACTTGCAAGTCGCCATCAGCATCAATTGCTTCTCTTGCAGAATGATTTAATACACCTAAAATTGGGGCGATATCCGACCCACCTAAGTGAATAAACAACCGACAGACTACATAGCGAGTCCGACCAACCATTCTATTAAAGGTATCACGCATTTGCTACCTCCAAAAATCCGTTTCTGGGAACATAGAGATTTTCTTATTCATTGATATAGTGAAAGCTTTTGAGAAAATCTACAACTATATTTAACGAAAGTGATGCAATTGTGGAAATTTCACTGGATTTATCTGCTAAAAATGTCGCATCCAGTTGCGAGGGATTAATAAATTTTTTACCAAAGTAGGGATTATCGTATACTGTCAATGTCTGGGCGCTGGAATTAGTCAAGATGGTTTGCGTAGGCGCTCTAAAGAAATTTATTTTCGCTGCTAATTCGAGATTTTTTTTCATTTGCCGAATAGTCTGAGCCTGACTAATAGCTTGTTCGATGAGGGTGGTCAATTGCTTCACCCGATGGGATATTTTTATGTCTAATTCGGGTACATTTTCTTGATTAAGTATTTCTATCACTTGGTAAATGCTTTTGTGTGTACTAGTGGCATCCCTAAAAGGGAGAATGGCCAGACAAGCTGTAGGTAATAAAGCTTCATCGCTGTCTACCCGGAATGTAAAGACAGTCCGGCGACGACCAATTTCCATACTAGGCGGTTGTTTGATGATGCGATATTCTTGGGCGATGTGGAAATAAGCGCCAGCAAGGGCAAAATTCGCTTCTGGTTCGAGGGCGGCATCGACGATAATGCGAATAGTTGGCGGTGTTTCGTTAAAAAAGTCGCCTGGGTCGTCGGCTTCAAATTTTTGGATGATTGAGCGATCGCCTTTTGGACTAAGATCAACCCATTCACAAATCATTCCTTCGGTTTTTAGCCCAAATCGTGAGGCGGAATGCAGTTTAGCTCCGGTTAAGGTTGCGCCTGTTAAGTCTGCACCAATCCATTCTGCTTTAATTAATGTTGCCTCAGTTAAATTTGCATGAACAAAACTTGTATTAGTTAAGTTAGCATTGCTTAAGTTGGCCCCCATCAAGTTCGCACCACTCAATTTTGCGCCGCTTAAATCAGCCCAACTGAGATTTGCACCACTCAAATCAGCCCAACGAAGATTTGCCCCGCTTAAATCTGCACCGCTAAGATTAGCATGGGTAAGATTTGTCTGTTTAAATTCAGCATCGCGTAAGTTCGCGCCGCTGAGGTCTGTTCGATGCAAATCAGCTGCGTTTAAGTTTGCCATTTCTAAATTTGCACCAGCCAAAGAACTCCCTTTGAGACTAGCCTCGCTCAAATTAGCGCGACGAAGATTTGCTTTGCGGAGTGTAGCTTCGCGTAAATCGGCATTACTGAGGTTAGCTTCAAATAAGTCAGCACGGCTTAGTTCTGCCCGAATTAACTCCGCACGTACTAAAGAAGCACTTCGCAATTGAGCGCGGCTGAGGTCAGCACGAATCAAGTTTGCCACATTTAGACTGGCATGATTCATGATTGCACCGACAAAATTGACACCACTCAGACGAGCGACATTCAACTTAGCATGGCTCAAATTGGCATCGCTGAGATTTGCTCCACTCAAATTCACTACACTCAAATTAGCTTCGCTGAAATTGACACCACTGAGTTTGACACCACTCAGGTTCGCTTCGCAAAGTTCGATACCGCTAAAATTTGTAACCCCTGCTGTGTATTGTTCGAGTAATTCCTCTACAGTCATTGATGCTACCCATAAATATAAGTTAAAAGTTAAAAGTCAAAAGTCAAAAGAATTAAACCAAGACTGACAAGATAAACAATTTATTCCGGAAAAATCCTTTAGTTGATAAAGTATGCAGAATATTAAGTGAAAAATACGCTGACAAAATCAATTATGAATATTGGTATTTTAGGTTTGGGATTAATAGGCGGTTCTTTGGGTTATGATTTGCGATCGCAAGGTCATCATGTCTTAGGAGTAAGTCGCCGTGAATCTACCTGTCAAACAGCAGTAGCCCTTGGTAGTGTCGATGAAGCCTCTGTAGATATGAGTTTGTTAGCAGCCGCAGACATTATTTTTGTTTGTACGCCTATCGCCCTTATTGTTCCCCAAGTTGAACAGTTAATTACACATCTTTCTGCTGCTACGATTATTACTGATGTTGGTTCAGTGAAAGCACCGATAGTCCAGGCAATTTCTCCACTGTGGGAAAGGTTTGTGGGTGGTCATCCAATGGCGGGAACAGCAGATAGTGGGATAGAAGCGGCGCAAAAAAATTTATTTGTTGACAGACCTTATGTACTTACACCAGATGCGACAACACCCAAAGATGCGATCGCTATTTTAGAAGAAATTGTGCGATCGCTGAAAGCTAAAATCTACCATTGTCAACCAGAACAACACGACCGTGCTGTGAGTTGGATTTCTCATTTACCTGTGATGGTGAGTGCAGCATTAATTACTGCTTGTACGGGCGAAAATGACCCAAAAGTTTTAAAATTAGCTCAAAATTTAGCTAGTTCTGGCTTTCGAGATACTAGCCGTGTCGGTGGTGGAAATCCTGAATTAGGCGTAATGATGGCACGCTATAATCGCCAAGCATTGTTAGGTTCATTGCAACAATATCGCCAAAATATCAATGAATTTATTAATTTGATTGAACACGAAGATTGGATAACTTTAGAAGCCAAGTTGCAATCAACACAACAAGCAAGACCTTTATTTACAGATTAGGAAGCGTTGCAGGCGTAAACATTCAGTAATTATCCCGCAAATTGTGTTTTTATGTTTCTGCATAGATACACAAAATACGGACAAGTCTATTAATTGGCACTATTCAACTGTTAACTGCGTCATTTGCCTCAATCAACTAAATGTGCGTTAGTTTAACTGGTGCAGCTATCAAATGTTATAAATAAACCTTGTATATTCCATATAATTACTTACTAATGTTTACTTATTTTCGTTATAAAAGCTTACGAATTCAAGCTTGTGTAGTTAATAAATTATTAATTAACGCCATGTGTAACTTTTTCTCAAACCTAACCCCCAAACCCTTCCCTACAAGGGAAGGAGAGCAAAAATCACAGCCTCTCTCCGTTGCAGGGAGAGGTTTGGAGAAGGGTTTCACAAATAAGTCGCACATCATGTTAATTACATTGAGACAATCTCCTTTCATCCAGATACGTTGGCGGTCAATTCAGCGTTTTCTACCAATTCTGTTTGCAGTCTCATTTACCGCAGTGGTGCTGCTAAACAATTTCAGTCCTGCAAATGCTCAAATATCTTCGTCACCCCGTCAAGAAATTCGCGGGGTTTGGCTGACTAATAATGACTTCGACATTATGAAGTATCAAGCCAAAGTACAGGAAACTATGGCGCAATTGCGGCGGTTGAACTTTAACACAGTCTATCCCGTAGTTTGGAATGATGGTTATACAAAATATCCCAGTGCGGTAGCACAACAGTTGGGTATTCCCTTTTTCTTCAAGGGTGCAGAAGGACAAGATGTAATTGCTGACATTATTACCCAAAGCCGTCGCCAAGGGTTACTGGCTATACCTTGGTTTGAATTTGGTTTCATGGTTCCTTTGACTTCAGAACTAGCGTCGGCTCATCCGACTTGGCTGACACAAAAGCAGGATGGTACACAAACCTCAATTACGGCGGCGGGTGAAGTAGCTTGGTTTAATCCTTTTCACCCGGAAGTACAGAAATTTATTACTGACCTGGTAGTCGAAATTATTAGCAAATATAACGCTGATGGAATTCAATTTGATGACCACATGAGTTTGCCTGTGGATTTTGGTTACGACAGTTACACGATTAAACTATATACAGACGAAACCGGAAATCCGCCTCCAACTAACCCTCAAGCTCAAGCATGGGTGCAATGGCGGGCAGATAAAATCACAGCTTTCATGTTACGACTCAATCAAGCAGTGAAGCAGATAAAGCCTAATGCCATTATCTCGGTTTCGCCCAATTACTATGATTTTGCTTATAAATTTCAACTCCAAGACTGGCTTAACTGGGTAAGGTTGGGTATTGTAGATGAGCTTGTTATGCAAGTTTACCGCAATGATTTAGAAGCTTTTACTAGTCAAATTACCCGCCCAGAAATTATAGAAACACAACAATATATACCTACTGGGATAGGAATTATGGCAGGGTTGCGAAATCGCCCAGTTTCTTTGCCACAAATTCAGTCTCAAGTACAGGCGGCTCAACAACGTGGTTTAGGTGCTGTGTTTTTCTACTACGAAAGTCTTTGGGATTATGCACCAGAACCTGTGGCGCAGCGACAGGCTGGATTTTTAGCAGTATTTTCTAACCCTGTTTTGCGGGATACCTCTCAATTTACACGGCGCAAGCCTACTTTTGATACGCTAACAGTTCCTTTATATACAAAGGGTTCTGTCAGTCAACCAGGACGCGGCTATTTTTTAGAGGTTTCTGTGGCAGGCGATCGCCCAAAACGTGTTTTATTAGATACAGGGTCAGCAGGTTTAAGAGTTCCCAAGGAATTTTTAGGCAATGTTCCCATCCGCAAAACAGGGCAAATTGTCAAAGAAGTCTTGAGCGATGGGACTATCTTAGAGGGAGAATTAGTTTATACCACCATGAGCATAGGTTTAATCGCCACGGAAGAACCTATTCCCGTGCAGGTCGTTACTAGCCGCAAATGTACTCCTCAAAAACCAAATTGCTCTGCCAAAACTAATACACCATTCTCTGGGATTATCGGGGTCAACTACTCTGAACGGACACTGCCTTACAATCCATTAAGAAAACTTCCAGGAAATCTAAGTAACGGATTAATCGTCACAGGTAATGGTGGTAGTAACAATAACGGTAGCCTCACACTTGGTTTAACAGCTAAGAATCGAGAAGGTTTTAAGATGACTTCTCTGAAACAGCAACCCGCAATAGATGGGATACCTGGCAATAGATGGGACTCTCGACTCATCGGAGTTTGTTTAACTATCTCTGGCAGTTCTATCAAAAATAACTGTAATACCAGAATGGTCACTGACACTAGAGCCAGAAATAGTTTTGTAGAATTTAAATCAGCTTCCCTAGCAGGGAAACTCAAGCCAGGAAGCTTACGTGGGGAAAATGCTGTGAAGGTAGCTATCCCTAAAATTTTGGACTACAGTCTAGTACCGGGCAACCGTGACGGATTTAATCTATGGAATATTAATATTTCTCCAAAAGCTGAATATCCCATATTTGTGAATAGTGGCATTGGATTTTTTGATAAATACGATGTCCTGTTTGATTCAATCAATGGGCAACAGGGTTTTCGTATTCGTAGTTAAGGATAACGACGAGGCGTATAAACTGAGATACTACCATCACTACGTTGAAGAGTTTTAGTCTGGCTAGAACCAACAATAATTACCGTTCGCATATCTGCTACATCTGGTGTTAACTGGTCAAGAGTAATCACCTTAACTGTTTGTCCTGGTCTGCCGAGATTTCTACCTAATACTACGGGAGTTTCTGGTGAACGATACCGCAGTAATATGTCTCTAGTGGCTGCAAGTTGCCAAGTACGGTCTTTTGAAACAGGGTTGTAAAATGCGATCGCAAAATCTGCTGCCGCTGCCACCGCAATTCGTTGTTCAATAATTGACCAAGGTTTCAAAATATCTGACAGTGAAATCGCGCAGAAGTCATGTCCCAAAGGCGCGCCAACGGCCGCTGCTGCTGCTTGCATAGCGGAGATTCCCGGCGCAACGTAAATTTCGATACTGTCCCATTCTGGTTGAGGATGGCGGTCAAGGACTTCAAACACCGCTGCCGCCATTGCATATATCCCTGGATCACCAGAAGAGACTACCGCTACATACTTACCTGTGGCGGCTAAATCCAGCGCCATTGTCGCCCGTGCGATTTCTTCGCGGTTATCAGATTCATGGCGTTGTTTACCATCAGCCAAAGCACCAACTAAATCGAGGTATGTTTTGTAACCCACAAGGTCGGTTGCAGCTTTGAGAATTTCCTTGACTTCTGGAGATATCCAAGATGCAGAACCGGGGCCAGTGCCAATTATGGCTAATTTACCACGGGCTTGACCAATGTTATTTGGGTCTATTGGTTCGGGTGCGATCGCTAGTGATATTTCAGTAGATGCAGTGGCAATTAGTTTACCAGATGAACCTGTTGCCGCCAAAGCGATCGCTTGTGCAGCGCTATCACCTTGGGTAAAAAAGCGACTAACAACACCAAAAGCATTAGCTATAGCATGAATTGACGGATTAGCGGCAATACTAATAGGGGCAAATATTCCAGCTACAGAGGCAGGTGCAAGTTCAGCATCTGCGAGTATTTGCTGTACTGTAGTTAAATTAACAGAAGGATGAGTAATGGCGATCGCTATAGTTTTGGGATGGTAAACCAGACAATTAGCGGTAGAGTGTACCAAACGTTCTGTAACTTGAATTGTCAATTCTCCCTGAGTATCAATAGGTAACTGACTATTACTCAACCAAGGTGCAGTTCCCTCCAATTTTACCTGCGCTCCCGCTAACAAATCGGAAATAAAAGTTTTAGCATCATCTGGGTTGGCTAAATGATAGCCAGAAGGAGGCGACAACAACGCTGTCCGAAAACGGATATCACCTGTAGTTGTAATCGCTGCTTTCACATCCAGCACCTCAGCAATGCGGCGTGCTAAATCATTGACTCCACTCAACCCACCCAACAGCGGAACTACAGCACTACCATCTTCTGCCACAGCTAACACTGGTGGTTCCTGACGCTTATCACAAATCAAGGGTGCTAAGGTTCTAATCAAAATACCCGCAGCACAAATACCAATCAACGGTGTTCCTGTAGCAAACAACTCACGCAACGTTTCCCCAAAATTTGTGAAACTCACATCAACCCCAGAAGTGCGTCCTGCTAAACCATATAAAGTTGCTTCTGGCAGAACGCTGATTATTGTGCGGGCTATTGCTACACTATTTTGACCCAATACTACAACAGCAGGTGCAACTTTCGTCATCATAAGAGTTGTTGAACTTGAATAGATATCATGCAAAGTTGATATCTTTCAAATCAAACCACAGATCAATCCCTTTGCCAAAACAACAAGTATGAGTAGGGTGGGCATTTTCAGCAAAACCTATATCAACCCAGAATATAGTAGTGAATGCCCACCTTACAAATATCTAAGTTTTTTCAACAATCAAATTATGATTTCTATAGATGCAGTCGGTAATTTCCAAAATCGTGTAACTAAATGCTCTACATCTAGGCAATCAAACTAAAATCGCTACTAGTGAGAGTAATATCACTATTGCCTAAACGGGCAAACTCAAACACCGTTCCTGTACCCAAAACATTACCATCCTGGTTATAGAATAAGCTGCCAGTACTTTGGCTATAAACTATCCGCGCATTACTAGCATTGACCAACTCATCATCAGTAACAACTGCAAAGTCAGTTAAAGTCTGTCCTGCACTATTAATAACAGCCTTGAAAGTATTTTTACTCAGCACAATCTTATCTTGTAAGGCTTCAAACTGGCTGATGTAGTCAACACCTAAGCTGGCAGTGAAAACACCTTCAGCTTGGAACAAATATTTATCCTTACCAACTCCTCCTGTGAGCATATCATCACCTAGACCGCCCCAAAGAGTATCATCTCCTGCTAACCCTTGCAGTTGGTCATTACCATTACCTCCAGTGAGAAAGTTATTTAGTGCATTACCGGTAAGACGGTCATTGCCTGTACCACCAGTGGCATTTTCAATGACGTTGTTGGCAGAAAGAGTGAGTTTGAGATTGCTATTAACTGTTTGTGTTGTAGTAATACCTAAATTTACATTGCTGGAAATAGTAGTACCGCGAAAGTCAATCGTATCAATTCCGCCTGTGGTCGTTTCCACAATCCTATCAGTGCCTAAAAGACTAGTAGCGGTAAACGAATAGGTATCATTTCCATCTCCACCTGTAAGGGTATTATTACCAGTATTCCCTTTGAGAATATTATTGCCTGCATTTCCTGTGCCGTTGATTGCGGCTGTTCCTGTGAGGGTAAGGTTTTCAACGTTCGCTGGTAGGGTTGTCGTAACAGAGGTAACAAGAGTATCAGTAATAGTTGTCGTAACGCTGGTGGTTGTACCCAGACTGGCATTGGTAGGAGATGTCAGCTTTAAAACAAAAGTCTCATCTGCTTCATTCAGAGAATTATTGAGAATTGGGATATTGATTACTTGACTAGTCACACCTGGGTTAAAAGTCAAAATTCCTGTGGTGGCGGTATAGTCGGAGCCTGCTGTGGCTGAAGCATTAGCAGTAGCATATTGCACGGTGATAGTTTGACTACTAGCGTTAGAAAGCGTAACGCTATAAGTCACGTTTTGAGCATTGCCTTCAACAATAGTCTGGTTAGCACTGAGGTTTATTTTAGGTTGCAAATCATCATTAACAATGGTTGCGGTGACGGGTGTGGTTGTGCCAATTATGTAATCACTACCAGCAGCTAGAGTTAAAGCTACAGTTTCATTACTTTCAAAAGTGGTGTCTGCGTTGGGGTCAATGGTGAGCGTTGCGGTATTTGCACCAGCAGCGAAGGTAATTGTGCCGGTTGTAGCCGTGAAACTCGCAGCACCTAATTGACGGTAGTCGTTATCAAAACTAGCTGTACCACCAACACTATAGTTAACCGTTAAGGCATTGGCAGTACTGCTGCTTCTAGTAAAGGTGTAAACTAAATTGCTGCTGCCATCTTCGTTGACACTAGTAGATGATAAAGCAAGACTGACGGTGGGATTAATGGGACTACTGACAATAGTGCCACTGATAAAATACTGTCCCAAACTGCCGTAATCTGTGTAGCCAGTAGAAAGCGGATCTCCTTTACCAACACCATCAATTGCTAAATAATAAGTTCCTGCCGCGACAGTTGTGGCGATCGCCGCAGATAATAGATCAGTGGGATTAGATGATGCAATTAAAGTCCCCGCAGAATTGTATAGCTTTGCCAATATATCTAGGTTAGGGCCGCGACTAAAGGGATCGACTGTTAAGTTAATCGCCCCAGCACCTGTGACAAAACTATAAAAATCAACATCTGTGTTGCGCTCTATGATGCCATTACCACTGACAGATGTACCAGAAATTGTTAGAGACTTTGCTGCGGCGATTGTATTACCGACATCATCGCTGCGGTAGCCAAAACCATTGTAAGTGGTAATAATTTGCAAATCATCTTCAGTATTATTAGCAGAAGCGTACTCACCTTTACTCCACTGGGTTAAGTTTTGGTAGTACCCAGACCCCATAATTCCTGCCCAGCCAGTAACTCCGCTACCGTGTCCATTGTAGTATTCTTCTGCTGGGCTAATTCGTCCATCATGTTCAAGCCCTAAAGTATGACCTACTTCATGGGAAATAGCTTCAGCCGTATATTTTTCGCTATTTTGTAGGTTGTTACTAAATATATAAGCAGGAGTATCAGTATTATCGTTAAATGAATCCAGGTAAGCGACTCCCCCGGCTCCATTACCGAACCAATCATAACTACTACCGCCAATCACAACACGCACACCCCAGCGAGTGTCGGTAGAACTGCTCTTAATCAAGTCATTAATATCTGTTGGAGCTTGGGTTGTGACGTTAACATTAAACGGGCTGAAATCCTCAGCAACACGCTGCCAAATATACTGGATTCTTTCAAGTTCAGCCGAACTAAAAGATGCTGTATTGCCATCAAAGTCAAAGGACGGGGTGACGATGTTAGCGCCACTTGTAAAATCTGTATTCCAGTAAGTCCCAGAGGTGGTATGCCCGTTGAAATCTAAATAAATTGTCTGGTTAGCGCCTGCTAAACTATTAAGGGAGAAAGTCTTAGATAGATCTAAAGTAGCTGATATAGTTGAAGCTAACTGTGACGGTTGAGGGTTGACTAGATTTAAATTTACTGGAGCCAGCATACAAGACGAGCAACTACACCTTTGAGCATGTGCATTGTTGCTTTGAATAGCCTGAATCAAAGTTGGTTGCAGTATAGATGTAGGTGCTAGGTTTGTTGAGCTATTGTTCAGCACTAAATCAGCAAAAATTGTCCCTTTATCTCCAGGGCTGTCAATTGGTTGAATCAGACTATGAACAAAATTGCCGATTTCTTTTAATAAAACAGCTTTGATTGCTGTTGGTGTAGCTGTGGCAATAAAGCTATCAGACAGACAAATTTTATTGCTACCACTGGCATAACCTGTATGAGTATCTTCAAAAATGCTATTACTAATAATTTCGATTTGTGGAAATTGACTAAAGTCTCCAGATTGCCATTGGGAATGTAAAGTAGCTGCAACTGTATGGTTGTATTCTGTCCCAAAAACAGTGTCAAATAAATTCCAAAAGTTTTTTAAATCAGAAAAATTGCTGAGTTGGTTGTATGTTAGCGAAACAGCGGGATTGAGAGCATTACTCATAAAATTAAGATCTACGCAACTATCACAAGCGATAGTAAAATTAGCTTTTACTATTGCTTGTCAAAGTTGCGTGAGTTTTTCCCAAGTGATTGAGCGATAGCATCTATTACTAAACTGTTCTTGGTTGTACAATCCCAAGAGCGATGTGAACAAAGAATAGGCCAGATTTAAATTACTGATGTTATTGGCTACATTCTAATACTGCTATAATCTGCTTACCTGAGTTTATCTACTATTATTTTGAATTTGAATCGCAGATGATAATGTAATTTATTTTCTAAATAATTTAAATAATTCTACGTAATTTAAAAAAGTTTATATGAAAAATTCACCCGAAATAAATTTACTTAATTACTTTCAACGATTCATTTCATCAAATCAGAGAGTCCTTTTGGAGTCAGTAACTCAGTATAAAAAACTAGCTTATGTGAAAATACCGCTCAGTTTTATCTAAATTGACTGTAATTAATGAAATTATTTGTTTAGGTAGGGAATAGAGAACACTTCGATAAGCTACTTCGGCTGCGCTTAGTACCAGTCCCTACATCATCAATAACACCAAATAAGTCAGGTAGAAATTCACTTTGTTTTCTCAACAATCAAAGATGATTCTTATAGATATTTCATGTTTTTGTCTAATCATAATAAGTTGCCATCAATAATAATATTCTCACTGGCAAATTCACTCCAAGTTACTATCTTTGAGCGCAAACTTATCTCACTTAATTCAGGCACTTAACTTTAGCAAATGCGTCACAACTAATCATCTTGGCTGGTTAATATTAGGAGGAAAGGATGAAAAAAGCAATTATTACTAAAACACTCATTACATCCATTGGTTTGTTCGCTTTGTTTGCGCCTAGCCAAGCATCTGCTCAATTAGTACCACAACCTTGGGTATCTGTTGGGAGCAAAGATGGCGATACAACTTATGCTGTGGGAGCTAGAGCCTTAAATTTAGGTGTGGAAGTGGGAAATGGCCCTGACGGTGCTACGGGAGTAGATGTGCTAAAGTTTATCAATTTACCAGTTATTTCTCCTTATGTAGGAGTGGGATTATATTCTCAAGATAGAGGTCTTGCTGTTTCTGGTGGTGTTCAGGTAGGTGCTACAAAACACGTCTTTGTCGGTGCAGGTTATAATTCTGTCAGAGGCTTTAATGGACAATTAGGAATTAGATTTTAATTGTGTTAGGTAAGACTGAGCATTTTCTAGTCAAACCTTCATATAGTAGAAAATGCTCAGTAAAGTATGTGTAGAATTTAGTTATATGCTTTAATAAGCAGATTTTATGATTTTAAGCCTTATTTAGCAGGTTAATATGGTGATAGCTTTGAACCATAGCATAAATCTTTAATTTACTCGAAATTTCTATGTTGGGACATCAATTAGTTTACTTAATTTTCTGACTATTTTAAAATTTGATTAGGGCTGCGATCGCTAGAAAAAATTTCTCTTCAATTCTACTATGATGTTCGGCAATTAGTTATAACGCAGTTAATATGGCGGCATCATCATTAACACTAGAGATTAAATTTATGGGCAAATCTGATCCCGCTAAGTAGTACTATGGCTTATGGCATTTATTTTAAGTGATGAATATCAGCATGACTTAATAACAAACTGCTGTAGTTAAAAGTATTTTTTCTCCACAATTTATTTTATTAATCTAACAGGCATCCCTTTATGGAACAAGGGTTAAGGTTACTCATCCAACTTGTACTAGAGTTTGCACCTGTAGTTGTCAATCTTGTACAAAAGAGAACATCAGAAGGTATAAATACAACAAATTATCAATTACCGCAAGTTATCGAAGAAATTATTGAATTTGTAAATATTACCACTAATAGCAAAAGTTCCGAAGATGAATTTCACCAAGAAAAACTCTTACAACAGAGATTAGCCGTTTATCAACGAGAAACACAATTACAAATTGCACAACAGGAAAGAGATACATCTCTTCAGTTACCAGAAGTCAATAAAGTTTTGGATAGCTGGCCTTTAAGATTATATCCTTCGCAAATTTTAGAAACTCGGAACACTCACACAAATACCCCTCTGAAAATTTTTCTCGCGCCTCCACAAATTAAGTTTGACCAATTTGACAGCAATCCTGAAGAAATTTCGGAATTAGAAAGAATTTTAGCTGAGGGTTTGCGTGAATTTATTAATACTAATTATTCTCTGCATCACCCTACCAGACCAACAGAATTTTTAGCAGGTGCTTGGGATAGTAAACGTTTTCATAGTGAATCGAGTATTAAAGCTTTATTTAGTCTGTTAAAAACAGAGCCAATTTTAATTTTAGAATCAGACCATGATGGTGATTATTTAAATTTTCGGATTGCTTATTGGGGCTTAGGTCAAGAGAATTATTTTTATAAAACTATCTCTCGGCTACCATACAAAGAGATTTTACAAGAGTTTGCTAAAAATCGGGCTTTAGAGTGGAAAAAAATTAGAGATGAATTAATCAATTTAGGTGAAGACTTAGAGGAAATTAATCAGTTAGGCGGTGATAATGTACATAATTTGGCAATTTTAGAAAAGGCAGAAAAATGGCAAGCTAAAGGGATTGATATTACTAAACTGTCTTGGAAATACCAAATAAATCAGCAAGATATTGCTAAGTTTTGTCAAGTATTAAATACCTGTCATTGTTTAGTTGCAGCTTGGGTAGCAGATGCTTATCACTTGGTTCATCATGATGTACCACCATTATTACCAGAGTTGTTACCTAGTTTTCTCAAAGATAGGCTAGATTTGCCCGTAGTACAGGCAATGTCAGAAGATAATATACTCCAGGTATATGCCACAGGGTATCAACAAGTTTATCAAGCTCTGGAAAAAGAGCGTAGATATTGGGTTCCAGAGTTAGCTTTACAATTAGCGCAGAGTTTATCACATTTACCCGATCGCTCTTGGGCGCAAGAACAAGTAGATTATTCCATCAACACCTGGTTAGAATTGCGTCAAGTTAAAACTCAGGAATTTCCTCATCCTCTAGAAGCAATGCTATCTGTCATCAAAATAGAAGATGAGGAATATTTTGATAAACTCAAAGAATATTTTATGGCAGTGAGCGATCGCCAAAGTATTGCATCCACAGAAAAAATCTTACAGGCGATCGCCACCCTCAAACACAAACGCACCCTCGAATCTCCCGAACTCATCCACACCTTAACAGGTCATTCCGGTAAAGTTGCATCTGTGGCTATTAGTCCTGATGGAGAGACTGTCGTGAGTGGCTGTGCAGATCAAACAATTAATATCTGGAATTTGCAAACCGGAAAACAGATTAGAACTCTCACCGGGAATTTAGGCGAAGTTTCATCGGTGGCGATTAGTTCTGATGGGAATTTTCTGGCGGTGGGAAGTTGTCAACATCCCAAAAGTAATGTCACAGTTTGGCATTTAAGCACTGGTCAGTTAATCCACACCCTATTAGGTCATCAAAAACCAGTCAACGTTGTCGATATTAGTCCTGATGGGCAGATTCTCGCTAGTGGTAGTAATAAAATTAAAATTTGGAATTTACATAAAGGCGATCGCATTTGTACACTTTGGCATTCTTCAGCTGTTCATGCTGTCGCCATTAGTCCTGATGGTAGCATTTTAGCCAGTGGTAGTTCCGATAGTAAAATTAGACTGTGGAACCCGCGCACAGGTGATCCATTACGCACACTCACAGGTCATACAGGCGACGTAAAATCAATCGCCATTAGTTCTGATGGACAACTGCTGTTTAGCGGTAGTACTGATACAACGATTAAGATTTGGCATTTGCTAACAGGTAAACTTTTGCAGACTCTCCAAGGCCACTCAGATGCAGTCAAATCCATCACTCTGAGTTCTGATGGACAACGTTTATTTAGTGGTAGTGGCGATCGCACAATTAATATTTGGCGGATTGCGACAAATGAAATCCTCTACACACTCACCGGACATTCAGGAACTGTAAATTCTCTCGCTCTGAGTCCTGATGGTAAATTTTTAGTTAGTGGTAGTTCTGATAAAACAATCAAAATTTGGCAAGTTTAGCAAATTGCTGAATATAAACTTGAATACCTGATTTGTGTAAGAAGCTAATTTTTATGCTACTTACGTAGAATTACTAGTAATTTTAAAATTATAATATTTGTTTTCCGATAAATTATTTAGACAAAATAAATTACTGATTAAATATTGATTAAACCCTTTATTTAGTAAACAATCAATATGAAATTACTTTCCCATTACATACTTAAATATCTTTGCATAGGTATTGATTATAGTGATTTTATAAAGTTAAAGATTTGAATTAACATCTAGATATTTAAGAAAAGCTATGTCAAGATGATTTTCTAGCTTCAGATTTTTATCTTCGGAATTTTAGATGATAATTTTACAAGCTAGATTGAAAACTACTTGCGTTAAATTGCTGAAACAACATCTAAATCTAGAGTTAGTAATTTTTAGAAAAAATTGTAGTTTCTACAGATTTACAATACTTTGTAGAACTTCTCTGCTTTGAACATACTCTGCCTTGCACTCAAGAGCTTATTGAAATAAAAATAGCTTTTTGACCCTGCAAGATAGCCGATAGCTTCTGATTTGAAGTATGCAGTTAGCTAATCAAACAATTATTTTTGTAATTCTTTTAGGATTGCCAGATAACCAAATTATCAATTTAAATATAGGAAATTGCTAATCTTATAATTCTCAGTTTTACAAGCTTCCACTTTGAACTTTCAGTTTTATCAGTGCTATCTATCTCCATCATCTAATTTCGCATTTTTTGAGCAAATACGTATCTGTAATTATAATGAATAATCAAAATTCTCAAATTCATACAACAGTAGTTTCTCTCATCGATTTCGTTTTTCAGAAATATCATGATGAACTAGCTGTGATTATCGAAGATCAGCAGTTTACGTATGGTGAATTGCAACAAAGGACAGAACAGTTATCTCAATACTTAACAGCACAAGGTTCACTAAAACCAAACAATTTAGTAGGATTGTGTATCGAACCTTCTTTTGAAATGGTGATTGCAATCTGCGCCATTTTAAAAGCAGGTGCAGCGTTTGTTCCTCTTGATCCTGATTTACCCCGTCAGCGACTTAGTTACATGATTGCTGATGCTAAATTAACCACGATTCTGACACAGCAAAAGTTTGCCTTTGATATTGAGCCAGCAATGCGGCAGAGTGGTTTGGACGGACAAATGTGTTTTTTAGACACTCCTACAGTCTGGCAACCTTTAACTACATCCTCTTCGTTACCTTCCGTAGAGCCTGACCAATTAGCTTACATTATCTACACATCTGGTTCTACAGGCGTTCCTAAAGGCGTAATGCTTACCCATCAAGGGTTGCTCAATCTTGCAGAAGCTAGTTGTCACACTTTTAATATCAAACCAGGCTTGCGTTTACTTCAGTTTGCTTCTATCAGTTTTGATGCCGCCGTCTGGGAAATCTTCACAGCCTTATGTGGTGGTGCAACTTTAGTACTAGGTGCAAGAGAGCAAATGCTTCCTGGGCAACTCTTGGCAAATTTCCTCACAAAATATAGGGTGCAATGGGTGATGCTACCACCTTCTGTACTGGCAACCCTCACATCTTTTCGTAATTATTTAACTGATTTACGAATGGTAGTAGTAGGTGGTGAAGCTTGCTCTGTCTCACTTGCAAAAGCCTGGGTTTCGCCTCATACACGCTTTTTCAATGCTTATGGGCCAACAGAAATCACAGTTTGTTGCACAATGTACGAATTCAAGCAACAAGAAATGAGTCTGCCTATTGGCTATGCACTACCAAATGTAGAGCTATACATTCTCAATGAAGAACTCCAACTTTGTCATAGTGGTGAAAAGGGTGAGCTATATGTAGGTGGTATGGGAGTAGCTAAAGGCTATCTAGACAAACCAGAAATTACAAGTTCTCGTTTTCTAGACAACCCTTTTGGTGCAGGCAAAATCTATAAAACTGCTGATATCGTTTACGAAGATCCGCATCAGCCAGGCCTGTTACACTATGCTGGTAGATCTGATCATCAGGTGAAAATTCGGGGCAAGCGTATAGAAATAGAAGCAATTGAAATGATACTTGCCCAACATCCTGGAGTACAGACAAATGCCGTTAAAGCAATTAGAAGTGTACGTATAGAAAGTAGTGATGTGCCAGAAAATTATGGTGTATCAATGCTCGTTGCATACATCGTTCCCAAAGCTGGGCATTTTTTAACAGAAAAGCACCTACAACGCTTTGCGGCTGAACAATTACCAGATTATATGGTGCCTACGCGTTTTGTGTTCATGGACGAATTACCTTTGCTACCTAATCGTAGTAAAGTAGACCGAAATGCTTTACCAGAACTGCCTCAAACACCATCTTTTGTTGCTGATACGATGGATAACTCTATCAAAATTGCGGTAGTTTTTGATGAAGCTTTAGAATTGCCTACTGGTACTTGCAAACCTCACACTAATTTCTTTGAAATGGGTGGCAGCTCCCTGTGTATAGCTCATGTCTTATATGGACTCGAACGCGATTTTGGTGTCGCTATTCCTTCTCGCTTAATTTATGAGTATCCGACACCATCAGATGTAGCCAGATTATTAGAGCAGTTTAAACTCAAAAGTGAAAGTGCTGCTAATGATAGATACATTGACTTACAAACAGAAGCTGTACTTTCTCCAGATTTAAACACATCTCTTTGGCAAGAACCACCACAAGCTAAATATGACTGTGCATTAATTACAGGTACAACAGGTTTTCTCGGCGCACACTTGCTTGATGAACTACTGACAAAAGGTAGTTATAAGAAAATTTATTGCCTGATTCGGGCAGAAAACCAGACAGATGCAGTTGAGAGGCTGCGAGCAACCTTTATTCAATATCAACTACCAACGGCAAAACTGGCGCAGGTAAGTGTCATTAATGGCGATATTGAGCAACCACAGTTGCAACTGCCGACCCGATTATTTGACCAACTGGGTGAGGAAGTTGATCAAATTTATCATGTAGCTGCTGATACTAACTACATCAAACCTTACTCGCTGATCAAAAAATCCAATGTTGATGGTACTGCAAATATCCTGACTTTAGCAGCACATCGTCGTCATAAAACTTTGCATTACCTATCTACCTTAGCTGTTTATGGCTCAATCACATCTTTGCTAGGTATAAATGAAGTTGCAGAGGAATTTGATATTGATCTGTGTGAAGGAATTATATCTGTAGAGTATGGATATGTACGGTCAAAATGGGTTGCGGAAAGGATGTTGCACTCAGCCCAAGCAAAAGGATTAGCCGTTTCTATTTACCGTCCTGGTTTTATTTCTGGACACAGACAAACCCAAGTTGCGAACCTCAATGATATGTTCTATCGCTTCGTCAGTGGTTGCATTCAGATGGGTATGTATCCCGATTTTCCTGAAAAACGTTGGGTGCCAACACCTGTAGACTATGTTGCTGAGGCGATCGCTCATCTTTCCTTGGATACAAAATATACAGGTGGTCAGTACAATATTCTGGTACCGCCTGAAAAAGAATTAAGCCATCTAGAAATATTTGAATACTTGAAAGAGTTAGGCTATCCTCTACAAAAGATTTCTCCAAAAAACTGGTTGAATGCTTTATCTACTTTGTCAACAACTAATCCCTTACATCCATTAATTTCTTTCTTCCAAGAGAAAGTCTATCAAGACCGCAGTACTATTTTAGAGGTACATCATCGCACTCCTGACTTCCAAACTAAAAACGTCCTTCAGGCGATCAAGGATACTAATATTAAGTGTCCAACAATAGATAAAAATCTGATTAGACAATACCTACCCAACTTTGATAAACATTTTTCGACCAGACAACTCCAACATACTGCATCACTAAACTATTAGCCTAAAAATAGATTCCCGATTTTTATCAGCAGTCGGGAATCTAGATATTTCAATTTCATAAATAGTCTTACTAGAATATCAAAATCTTTAACTTGTAACTCAATAAAAAAATAGTTAATTTTTTTAACTATTTTTTGTTTATTCACAAAGGGAATAACAATGCTGACAGTTGATTTAATATCAGGGTATGAATTAAACGAAATGCTCCATGAAGGAGATGACACGATTATTTATCGTGCTAGGTCAGAATATGACAAACAATCGATCATTCTGAAAATTCTGAAAGCGGATTATCCTTCCATAGATGCGATCGCCCGTCTGAGACATGAATACAAAATTACAGAAAACCTCAATTTAGCAGGTGTTGTCAAGGTTTTAAGACTGGAAACCCACAAAAATCGCCTAGCGATCGTATTTGAAGATATTCATGGCTACTCTTTGAAACAACTGCTAAGTCAAAGCAGACAAGATTTAAAAAGTTTTATGAGCATTGCCATTCAATTAGCAAAAGCTCTAGTCTCAGTACATGATTGTCATATTATTCATAAAGATATTAAACCTGCCAACATCATCATTAACCCAGAAACTGGGCTTGTCAAACTGACTGATTTTAGTATTGCCTCCCGTTTAGATAAAGAAATACCCCAACTAGCTAACCCCAATCAACTAGAAGGCACTCTTGTTTATATGTCCCCGGAACAAACCGGGAGAATGAACCGCAACCTTGACTATCGGAGTGATTTTTATTCTCTTGGGGTGACTTTCTATGAAATGCTTACCAAGCAATTACCTTTTCAAAGTCATGACCCCCTGGAGTTAGTTTACTCTCATATTGCTAAAGAACCTACAGAAATTGAATTATTAAATCCAGAAATTCCTAGTGCTATCTCGTCTCTGGTAAAGAAACTGATGGCAAAAAATGCTGAAGACCGCTATCAAACAGCTAAAGGATTGTTGGCAGATTTAGAAATATGTCAAGAACAGTTAGAAACAACAGGAGAAATCTGTAATTTCACACCTGGTCGGTTAGATATTTTAAGTCAATTGCTAATTCCCCAAAAGCTTTATGGCAGAGAAAGTAAAGTTAATTCTCTTTTAGAAGCTTTTGAGCGAGTTAGTCAAGGCAAGCGTGAACTTATTTTAGTTTCTGGCTATTCAGGAATTGGTAAATCTTCTGTAGTGAATGAGGTAAATAAACCGATCACTCGTGCCAAAGGCTTCTTTATTAGTGGTAAATTTGACCAATTTCAACGGAATGTTCCCTATGCCTCATTGATTCAGGCTTTTAGTTCATTAATGAGGCAATTGCTTACAGAAGATGATACTAAGTTTGAAATATGGCGGGGTAAAATCTTAGCAGCTGTTAAGTCTTATGGAAAAGTCATTATTGATGTAATTCCAGAAGTAGAATTGGTCATTGGCAAACAACCAGAAGTAGCTCAACTCAGTGCAGCAGAATCACAAAATCGCTTTAATCGTGTTTTTACAGACTTTATCCGCGTATTTGCCACAAAAGATCACCCTTTGGTAATCTTTTTAGATGACTTGCAATGGAGTGATTCAGCTACCCTCAAGTTAATACAATTACTCATTACTGACCAGAAAACTAAATATTTACTTTTAATAGGTGCTTATCGAAATAATGAAGTTACAATTACACATCCTTTAATTCAAACAATAGAAGAAATTAATAAAAGCCATAATCTTGTTCTGGATATTGTCTTACAAGCTCTATCTGTTGATAATTATCATCAATTAATTGCTGATACACTGAATGAAAATTCAGATAAAATCAAACCATTAGTAGATTTACTTTACAATAAGACAGCAGGTAATCCATTTTTTTTAACACAGTTATTACTTGCATTACATCAAGATAATTTATTTAATTTTGACTTTCACACTGGTTTATGGCAGTGGGATATAGACAAAATCCAAACAATTGGAATTATTGATAAACGCATCGTAGAATTAATTGCTAGTAGAATTAAAAACCTGCCGATCGCTACACAAGAAATATTGAAATTAGCTGCTTGTATTGGTAATAGATTTTCCCTAGATATTCTATCTATTATTAGCGGTAAATTACCTGCAACTACGGCAAGTGATCTGTACGCTGCCTTGCAATGTGGATTAATTCTACCTTTGAGTGATGCTTATCGCATACCCTTAGTTTTTGAACAGGAGGAATCTGCTAAATTAACTTTTGATTCCAAGCAGATTAGTTATAAGTTTTTACACGATCGCATTCAGCAAGCTGCTTATTCATTAATTCCTGAAAATCAAAAACAAGGGACTCATTTACAAATAGGTCGTTTGTTACTAGAACAGACACCTACTGAATTATTGCCAGAAAATATTTTAGATATTGTTAATCAGCTGAATGTTGGCTGGGATTTATTAACTCAACAATTACAAAAATATGAACTAGCCAAACTGAATTTGCTCGCTGGTAAAAAAGCAAAAGCGGCTACTGCGTATGAGGCGGCTGCAAGATATTTGAATATAGGCTTAAAGCTGTTAACAGCAGATAGTTGGCAAAAATATTATGAACTAACATTGAACTTATATACTGAAACCACAGAGATAGAGTATTTAAATGGTAATTTTGAACAGTCTAATCATTTAGGAAATATTGCTATAAATCGAGCCAATAATATTCTAGATAAGGTAAAACTATATGAAGTAAAAATGCTAACTTACATGGCACAAAATCAGATGCCAGAAGTATTAGAAATTGGTGTAAAAGCCTTGAGTGAATTAGGAGTAATATTACCAAATAACCCTACACAATTACATGTTTTATCAGCCTTAACAGAGACAAAAATAGGATTAATAGGTAAACCAATAGAAAAGTTAGCTTTGTTACCTGATATGTCTGATCCTTATAAACTAGCAGCGATGCAAATTTTATTGCAAATTGTGCCAGCGGCTAGTCAGGCAGGCTCTTTTCTGTTTGTGTTATCTGTATTGGCGATGGTGAGATTATCTATTAAATACGGTAAATCACCTGTTTCAGCTTATGGTTATGCAGCTTATGGAACTATTTTAACTGATAAATTTAACCAAGTTGAAACAGGATATAAATTAGGAAAGCTGGCAGTAGATTTACTGGCAAATATGAATGATAACTCGATCAAAGCTACTGTTTACTTTGTCAACAATGGCACGATTAGCTTTTATAAAGAACATTTAAAAGAAACAATCTCACCACTCTTAGAAGGGATGCAGAGTGGCTTAGAATTAGGTAATATCGAAAATGCTGGTTATTGTGCTGTAATTGCGGGCTATCATGCTTTACTTTCGGGAGAAAATTTGGAATCTGTAGATCAGAAAATATCTGGCTATGTTGATTTAATGCAGAAATTAAAGTTGCAATCTCTAGGGGTAGCTACAAGCATGTTCAGACAAGTAGCTTTAAATTTGCAAGCAAAGACATCACAAAAAGCTGTTTTAATTGGTGAGGCTTTTGATGAAATTACAATGGCAGCAGAGTTATTAAAAAATTACTCGTTTAAAGGATTTTATTATGGATGTAAAACCATAGTATGTTATTTATTTGGTGAATATGCACTAGCAGTTGAAAATGCCGTATTAGCTGAAAAAACTCATGCTGATAACGTAGGATTACTAATTTATACTGCTAATAATTTCTATCATTCTTTAGCTCTGACAGCACTGTGTAATCAGGCGTTACCTTTACAAAAAAAGCAATATTTAAAACAGGTAACAGCTAATCAAAATAAAATGAAAAAATGGGCTATACAAGCACCATGTAACTTCCAGCATAAATATGAGCTAGTAGAAGCAGAAAAAGCTAGAGTATTAGGTAAATTTCAAGTAGCCACAGACTTATATGATCGGGCTATTTCAGGAGCAAAGAAGCATGGTTATGTCGCCGAAGAAGCTTTAGCTAATGAATTAGCAGCTAAATGTTATATAGATTTTGGTAAAGAAAAAATTGCCAAAATGTACATAACTGAAGCTTATTATGGTTATATTCATTGGGGAGCTATAGCGAAAGTTCAATACTTGGATGAACACTATAATAATTTAATTATTCGTAGTGTAAATTGGAAACAATCAGCTATCGATGTTACCCGAACGATCGCTACAACAAAAATCAACTATTCAGGAACGACAAGTAACAACGATGGTATTTTAGATTTAGGGACAATACTGAAAGCTTCACAAGCAATTAGTAGCGAAATAGTGCTAGATAAACTCCTAGAGAAACTTTTGCAGATAATTCTCGAAAACGCTGCTGCTCAAAAGGGTTGTCTGATTTTACTTAAAGATAATGAATTATTCCTAGAAGCCGTCAATAGTATAGATAGCAATTCGATTATTCTGCCATCAATTCCGGTAAAAGCAAGTAGAGATATTCCAGTACCTATAGTTGAATACGTTGCTAGAACGCAAGAAGTTTTAGTGATAAATGATGCTCTTGCGGAGCCTAATTATCAATCAAATCTTTATATCCAACAGCACAAACCAATTTCAATATTATGTAACCCTATCTTCTATCAAGGGAAATTTATTGGAATTTTGTACCTAGAAAATAAACTCATTGCCAGTGCATTCACGAAAGAAAATATCAAGGTTTTGAATTTAATTACATCTCAAGCAGCTATTTCTTTAGAGAACTCTCGGCTATATCAGCAAGCTCAAAACTACGCCAAACAATTAGAATCTTCTCTGTCTGACCTCACAGAAATGCAGTTGCAATTAGTACAGAGTGAGAAAATGTCTACTTTGGGCAATTTAGTTTCAGGTATAGCGCATGAAATTAATAATCCCATCGGCTTTATTATTGGTAATTTAAAACCTGCAAGTGAATATATCCAAGATTTATTAAAAGTAATTGACTTGTATGAAAATTACTATCCTCAACCTGCACCAGAAATAACAAAAACTTTGCGCGATATAGATGTAGAATATGTGCGGGAAGACTTGCCTAAACTAATTGCTTCGATGCAAGAGGGAATCAATCGGATTTATGATGTCAGCCTCAGTTTGCGTACATTCTCCAGAGGCGATACTCAAAAACCAAGTATTTGTAATCTTCATGAAATTTTTGATAGTACAATTTTAATTCTCAAACACCGCCTCAAGGCTTCACAAGCTCGTCCCGCAATTGAAGTTGTCAAAAACTATGACGACATTCCATTAGTGCGGTGTTTTCCTGGTCAACTTAGCCAAGTATTTATGAATTTAATAGCCAATGCTATTGATGCTTTAGAAGAGTCAAATATAGGACGCAATATAGATGAGATAAAAGCTCATCCCAATCGCATTATGCTCACTACCAAACTTAATGAGGAGCATAAAAGTGTATTAATTTATATTAAAGATAATGGAATTGGGATGACTCCTGAAGTTAAGCAGAAAATTTTTGATCACCTATTTACAACTAAACCAGTAGGTAAAGGAACTGGTTTGGGATTAGCGATCGCTCGTCAAATTATCATTGAAAAACATGGTGGAAGTATTGAGGTGAATTCTGTATCTGGGCAAGGAACAGAGTTTATTATCCAGTTACCACTGTAAATAAACTTCTTCACAAAATCCTCAACTTTCTAGCGTAACATCTAGACAGTGATGTATATAAATGTTAATTTAGTAGCCATTTTGCCCCAGAGTAGGCAGAAAACTTGCTTTATTTCTGTGGCCAGTGGTTCTCTATAGCTCTATTTAATGTAAAGAATTACTAATTTTTTCTCATTTAGCGGAGATTACCTTGTTATTATAAAGACATATTTACTAAATAATAATCTAAAAATTGCCAATTTTAAGACCCTTTATTATTGCTCTGATACTCAGTGATTAATTTTAAAGATACTTTAACTCAAAGTATCTTTTTTATTGTGATAATACCCAGCCTAAATCAAGGCGTGGGGATTCTTTACTCATAGACCCAGCTTGCGGAACCAAACCTAAAGCGATCGCACTGACAAGCCATCAATGCGATCGCTTTTTAGTTTATTTGATAATTTGTGCTGAAAAGATTTTAGTTTTAGTCTAGATTTTTACTCAGCGATTCAATATAAGATCTAAAATTTACTATTGCAAAATCACAATGGCAGACCTGACTCCTAACTCTAGTTTTAGCTTGACCCTACGGTTGCAGATTCCCAACCGTGTGGGGATGTTGGCATCGGTGACACAGGCGATCGCCACCAGTGGTGGTAATCTGGGTCAGATAGATTTAATTGAGCAAACCCGTCAAGAGTCCACCCGTGATATTACTGTTGATGCTGCTAGTACCGAACACGCTGAGACAATTGTCCAAGTGATCAAAGAACTACCAAACATCAAATTGCTAGATGTTTATGATCGCACATTTAACTTACACCGTGGTGGCAAAATTAGCATTGCCAGCCGCATTGCCTTGAAGAGTGTTTCTGATTTAGCAATGGCTTATACTCCAGGTGTAGGCAGGATTTGTAAAGCGATCGCCCAAAAACCAGAGGAAGTCTACAACCTGACAATTAAACAAAACACTGTCGCCATTGTTACAGATGGTAGCGCTGTTTTGGGGTTGGGCAATCTCGGCCCAGCGGCGGCTTTACCAGTGATGGAAGGTAAAGCGATGCTATTCAAAGAATTTGCCGGCATAGATGCTTTTCCAATCTGTCTGGCTACGCAAAATACCGATGAGATTGTTCAGGCTGTCAAGCACATTGCACCTGTGTTTGGTGGTGTGAATTTAGAAGATATTGCTGCACCCCGCTGCTTTGAAATTGAACAAAGATTGCGTCAGGAATTAGATATTCCGGTCTTCCATGATGACCAACATGGTACAGCAATTGTGACTTTAGCTGCGTTATACAATTCTCTGAAATTAGTACACAAATCAATGGCAGATATCCGCATTGTGATTAACGGTGCGGGCGCTGCGGGTGTGGCGATCGCGCGGTTACTGCGGAAAGCTGGAGCGCAAACAATTTTGATGTGTGACTCCAAAGGTATTCTTTCCACTAGTCGCGCAGACTTGACAGAAGAAAAACAAGAATTTGCGGTGAAAGCTCAAGGTACGTTAGCTGGTGCAATGCAAGGCGCAGATGTGTTCATTGGTGTCAGCGCCCCAGGAGTATTAACCCCAGAAATGGTGCAAGCAATGGCTAAAGACCCAATTGTGTTTGCAATGGCCAATCCAATTCCCGAAATTCAGCCAGAATTGGTTAGCAAAACCGTAGCGATCATGGCGACTGGACGCAGTGATTACCCAAATCAAATCAATAATGTGTTGGCTTTTCCGGGAGTGTTTCGCGGGGCTTTAGATTGTCGCGCTAAAGAAATTACTACCACCATGTATTTAGAGGCTGCTAGTGCGATCGCTTCTTTAGTCAACCCAGCCGATTTAAATCCAGAACATATTATTCCTTCTGTGTTTGATGCGCGTGTCGCTCCGGCTGTGGCGGCGGCTGTACAAAGGGCAGCCCGTGAAGAAGGTATTGCCAAGAGTTGATTATAATTCTTTTGGGATAGGCAGCTGACACCATTTTGGATTTGAGTAATCCATCTATCACAATCATTTCTCAATTTGGGATTGCCTGTCCCAGAGCCACAGCAAAAAAGAGGGGAATAAATTAACCGCCGATGTCCGCAGATCAACGCCGATAAAAGTTACTCATGCAAAACCCCTTTGGAAGCGAGTTTATAGCAGAACTGCCGCTAATTTTGGCAGGGCCGATGCTGCAACATACCGAATCAAACTCAGTGACGGTATGGATAGCCTTAAAGCAGTCTTGTCAGGTGCAACTGAAGGTTTATGAAACAACCAATAATGGCGCAACATTAGGCAATTGTTTACTAGAGGGGCAACGCGCTACAGTTGCTTTGGGTGAATATTTGCATATCGTAGCCGTGACGGCGCGGTGTGAAGTTGGCAATCATTTGGTGAGCGATCGCATCTATGCCTATGACTTACAATTCGTCTGTGGTGCAGAACAGCAAACTCTATCACAAGCATTAAGTTCTCAGAATTTTGCCGCAGATAGCATTAGTTATTTTGACCATCAAAAACCAACGTTTGCTCTATCTCCCGGTCGTCTGCAAGATTTAAAAATTGTCCACGCTTCTTGTCGTAAACCCCACGGTCATGGGTTGGATGCGTTACCAATTCTGGATAGTTTAATTGCCAATACAGCAAGTCAACCCCAACGCCGCCCTCATCAATTATTTCTCACTGGCGACCAAATTTATGGCGATGATGTTGCTGATCCTTCGTTATGGGTGGCGACTCATTTGGGTGATATTTTATTAGGCTGGGAAGAAAAGTTACCAGTCAGCCCAATTTATTGTACTCCCAAGCAATTACCCACCAGACAACGGGCGGAAGTTGCTACTGAACAAGCTGGTTTTACTGCCGGATTACATAACAAATACAGTAAGGTTAACAGTCACCTGCTCAGTTTGGGAGAATATTACGCGGCTTATTTATTAACTTGGTCGCCTGTGTGCTGGCCGCGGAAATTTCCGCCAGGAAAAGCAGTAACCAACAATCGCCAAGGTATCAAAAACTGGAATCAAGAAGTCAAAGATTTACAGCAATTTATGTACACCTTGGGAAAAGTCCGCCGTGCTTTGGCGAATATTCCCACATACACGATTTTTGATGACCACGATGTTAGCGATGACTGGAACCTCAATCAAGCTTGGTGTTTGCGAGTTCTGGGCAAACCTTTAGGGCGGCGGGTAGTACAGAATGCTTTATTAGCTTATAGTGTGTTTCAAGCTTGGGGAAATACACCTGAGCAATTTGCCTTTGGTCAACCAGGTGAAAAACTGTTGGCGGCGGCGGAAATTTGGTCAGCTTCTCACGGTACAGATAATTATGCAGATCAAGCGATCGCCCATTATGTTGGCATCCCAGATCAAGATTCTCTCACAGGCTTGCCAACCTTTGCCCAAGATGGTTCAGTATTAGTTCTAGCCAGACATCCCCAAGCCTTGGATTGGCATTACACAATTCGCAGTCCGATTCATGAAGTGATTGTTCTCGATACCCGGACTTGGCGAGGTTATCCAGCCGAACAAAAACCCATCGCCCCGCCCAGATTGTTATCACCCCAAGCGTTAAAACAACAACTGCTGATACCTTTACAAGAGAAAACCAATATTCCAGCCACATTTGTGATTGCACCTACCAATGTATTTGGATTGAAAGTAATTGATTGGGTTCATCATTGGCATTTACAAAATGAAAAAGTTTTTTCTACAGATGTAGGTGATGCGTGGAACATTCATACAGAAGCATTGGCGCAATTTCTCAGCACATTATTTGCTCAACGTCAACAAGTTATTGTCTTGTCGGGAGATATTCATTATAGTTCTGTAGTGCGTTTATCTCATCAACATGTTAATTCGCCTTCCTCATCTGTATTGGTGCAGTTAACATGTAGTGCGTTGAAAAATGAAGAATTTTTAACACGCTTAATTCATACAAAATTGAAAAATTGGCTGTTACCTGAAACAGTGCGGTATTGGTTGGGTTGGAGAAATCCAGTTGATATGAGGGAAGTTTCTGCTAAACAATGGCAACGCCAACATTCACCTCATTCTGATTGGCTTTGTGCGCTAGAGTTGCTTCCCCGACAAAAAACGCAACCTGCTGACTTAGCAATCGATGTATTAAGTTTTATCGCACCGTGGAATCGACCAGAAAAGGCTAAGTGGCGATCGCTACAATTTTTAATGTTTTGGCGATCCAAGTGGTTTCAAGATGGAAAAGAAGTAGTAGGAAAAAATAATTTAGCATTAGTGCAGTTTGAACCGACAGATGAAAGTCTTGCTAGTAAAGTCATTCAAGATTTATACTGGTTTTCTTCCTGGTATACAACAGAACTGGTTTATTCACGGTTTGAAACTCAGCTGCAACCCAATGATGATTTGTTCAATTAGGAATCTCATCAATGGTTGGTGTAGCTAATGTTAATGGATAAAACCCAATTACTCAGTACTAAAAATCTTGCAGCCTAAGTTTGGAGCTTTAGTAAATATGATTACCTACACCAATGCTCAATTCCGGTCGATTTTATTTGGATTAGGATATCTAGCTCAAGATTTTGCTGCGATGGGGAATGGGTTTCCGGTTAGTAAAGATAATTCGCAGTTAACAACCATTAAAACTGTACAAGCAATCAAAAACTTTCAGGCAGATTATGGACTACAGGTAGATGGGGTAGTTGGGCCAAAAACAATGGCGAAAGCGGAAGAAGTGATCAAAATTCTCCAATATGAGTTGAATGTCGTCGTCAAAGCAGACTTACCCAAAGATCATCCCTTTTATGGGCCAAGAACTGTAGCCGCAGTTAAGAAGTTTGCAGCGCAATATTCGTCTGAGGATGAAGGGATGATAACTGGTGTCGCCACCTTAGAAATTCGCAAAAATCTTGATCGCGTGGCAAAACAATTAATTTAACGTGAGTTCGATGAGACCTAACCCCAACCCCTTCCCTACAAGGGAAGGGGCTAAAAATCTACAACTTAGTAACGAAATAATTGGACTTTTAAGCCTCTCCCCGACGCGGGGAGAGGTTTGGAGAGGGGTTTTTAATGCCATCGAATTCACGTTAATTTAGGGAGTCGAGAGTAAAGAATGATGGAGAAAAATGGCTTGGCGAACCTAAACGCTCAAAGCAATTCTCAATCTACAATCTAAAATTGCATAGACTAGCGATCGCTTCTACTAATTGTTCCAGATCTACTGGTTTGGATAAATGCCGTTGAAAACCTGCCGCTAGAGCTTGTTTTTGATCAGATTCTCCAGCATAAGCACTGAGAGCGATCGCAGGTATCTGTCCGCCTTGTTCTTTTGGCCAAGTTCTGACCTGACGGATGAGTGCGTAGCCGTCCATCTCTGGCATAGCAATATCACATACTAAAATATCTGGCTGAAATTGTCGGAAAATCGCTAATGCTTCATGAGCAGATGCAGCTGCTTTCACTTCCGCGCCATACTGTTCAATTGTAAACATTAGTAGTTCTCGCGTATCTTGTTCATCTTCAACAGTCAGCACCCTTACGCCGCGCAAATTTAAGGATTTTTTGGCTAAAGTGTAATTTTGGTCGGGTTGTATAACTGTAGTTATCCGTGGTAACTGGACTGTAAAAGTAGCTCCTTGGTCTTCTCCGAGACTGTCGGCGTAAACTGTACCACCGTGCATTTCGACAATGTGACGTACAATTGCTAATCCTAATCCTAGTCCGCCAAATTTCCGGGTTGTGGCACTATCAGCTTGACGGAAACTTTCAAAAACGTAAGGTAAAAACTCTGGTGTAATTCCTTTACCTGTATCGCTGATTTGAATCTGGGTATAGTTAGGCGTAGATTCAAGCTTGATATTGATCTGACCGCCATTTGAGGTAAACTTCACCGCATTCGTCAGCAAATTCCACACCACTTGTTGTAAACGACTCGCATCACCAAGAAACGGTTGAACATCTGGTGCTATCTCAGTATGAATTTCTATTGATTTAGCTTCCGCGGCTAAAGCGACTGTTTCTTTGGCCGCTGCAATGGTTGTAGCTAAATCAACTGAAGAAATTGTCAGCGTTAGTTTGCCTTGCAAAATGCGGGAAATATCTAATAAATCGCCGATTAGTTGAGTTTGTAATTTAGCATTGCGTTCGATGGTTTCTAATGCGATCGCTTTTTTATCGTCATCTAATTGGCGAGTCCGCAGCAATTTGATCCAGCCGAGAATGGGATTTAACGGGGTTCGTAATTCATGAGACAACACCGCCAAAAATTCATCTTTAATGCGGTTGGCAGTTTCGGCGACTTCTCTGGCTGCTTGTTCCCGTAGCAATAATTCTTCCCGTTCTGCTTCGGCTCGCCTGCGTGCTGTCACATCAATTGCTACTCCTCCAACCAGAGTTTGCCTAGATAAATGTGCTATGGGGAATTTATAAACGAGGAAATCGCCTATTGTGCCATCTAAAAGAGGTGCTATTTCAATTGTTTCTAGAACCTGATTAGTTTGAGCCACTGTTTGGATGTTGTCTAAGAATTGTATGGCAATCTCATACTCAAACAGTTCAAATACAGATTTGCCGATCGCATCTTGAGTGAGCAGCCCAAAAGTTTTTACATAAGTTGGGCTAAGGTAAATCATTGTACCTTCTACATCTGTAATCCAAGCCGCCGCCGGACTATGTGCCATGAATGCCTGAAAGCGTTCTTCACTTTCCCGTTGCACTTCTTCGGCTTGCTTGCGCTCACTAATATCAATGTTGACCCCTAAAAACCGTTCAGCTTGTCCATCTACATCGCGGACAATTTGCCCTTTTGATGCTAACCAAATCACTGTGTTATCTCTGCGGATAATGCGGAATTCGCTGTAATATTCCCTACCTTCAGCTAAGACTTTTTCTACTCCTGCCATGATCTGTGGGCGATCATCAGGATGGATAAAATCAGCCCAAAGTTTCAACCCAGGTTCTTCTGTACCCACTTCTAATCCCAAGATATCCCAGATTCCTTCTGACCAAGATACCTCACCAGTAAGTAAATTCCACTCCCAAGTGCCTATTTTTCCGGCTCTTTGTGCCATGCGGAGGCGTTGTTCGCTTTGTCGTAGTGCTTCCTCAGTGCGTTGGCGTTCGCTAATATCACGGGATATGGCAATTACGCCTGCGATCGCTTGCTCAGGATTATCTAGGGGTGCCAAAATATATTCGTAACAATGCGCTCCATCAGCGGATTGATACTCTATTTCTACCCTGATAGGTTGGCCTGTGGCGATGACTTTTTCCCTTTGCTCATCTACCTGACCCATCGTGACTAAAATTTCTGGGGTAAAACCAAGTTCTTGCCAAGTCTTACCTAGCATTTCTTCTGGTTTCCTGCCAAAAACCGCAGCACCACCGGCACTGACATATTGATAACGACCATACCGATCAAAAATAAAAATATGATCTACCGAAGCCGAGAGAATTGCATTTAAGATATTGGCTTGTTCCTGCACATTTTGGCTCAAAGATGCGATCGCCATTTCCCGTGTTTGGAGTGCTGCGGCCATTTCGTCAATTGCTTGCGCTAGTTCGCCCAGTTCTCCCGATAGATAAAAAAGTCCAGTACGTGTGTTGAGTTGCCCACTCCCCAAGGTCTTGGCTGTTTCCACCAATGATTTTATCTGTCGGATAAAAAAAACATCTCCGCCTACCCAAGCAGCTGCGATCGCTAAAAAAGTTACTGCACCTAAACTAATTAAATTTCTCACTAATAATTGATTAGCATCAGCCAGAACTGCCAACTTCGGAATCCCAATCCTGATATATACATCGGGATTGAGTGGATCATTTCCCAAAGGCACAAAGGCGAAGATTCTTGGTATTCCATCGAGGCTATTCACCTCATTGATACCCTCACCCTGAGCATTTTTAATGCTACTCAGAGCATCTGGCGATATAGATTTGCCTACCCAAGTTTCTGGATGGGGATAGCGGACTAAAAGTTTTCCTGTTTGGTCAACCACACTCAGTACTGAGTCTTTAGGCATTTTGACTTGCGCTGCCAACTGATTTAACTGATCTAAATTCAGTGCAGCCACAACCAATGTTTGCACTCGCCCTGTCTTGTCTAAAATGGGATAAGCAAAATTCAGAGTAGCTTTTTTAGTACTACGACCGATTTGATATTCTCCAACGGCAAATTTCCGCGTTTGTAAAGCACGTTGAAAATAACTGCGGTCTTTTGCATTCACTGAGCCAGAGTAGGGAATCCCGCTACAAGTGATATTGCCTTGAGCATCAAGTACCGCAAAGTTAGCATAAGCTGAATGTTGTTTAAGGATATCAGCTAATAATTGATTACACTCTACTGAATTGCCCTGACGCACAACGGGTATCTGTGCCAGTATCATCAGCAGTTGACGACTGCCTTCAACTATCTGCTGTTGGTTATTAGCTGCTAATCTCGCCAGCCGTAGTGTTTGTTCTCGCGCCTCTGTTATAGCGGTACGCCGTTGTTCGGAAGCTGTGTGCAGAATTAATCCTAGTGCTGGAACAACAGCTAAAAGGACAAGAAATACTAGGCGAATGCGAAGTGTGCTATTTAACCAAGAGCGCATTATGATTTCGTTTGGCTATCTACACATAAATTCTGCACCAAAATCTAAAATCTGAAATTTTTACAACTAACGCCGTGATCAAAAAACTTTGTGGACAAGGGGTTTAGGTGAGAAAAACATTGCTATTTTTAATCACCAGACACCCAATCTCAACAGAAAATTTTTCTACGTAATTTCTGTGTCTTAGAAAAATGAGTGATCGCAATTTTTACTGTTGGCACGATACCATGTCAAATATGTTGCATAACTCTATCCAGCGATACAAAAACCTTCCAAATTAGTAGGATGGACATGATCCTGTCCACCCTACAATACTGACTCCTAAATTCTGCTTCAAGCCAAAGCTACTGCTGGTTGTGGCCAGCGTCCTACAGCTTTGCCAACAACAGCCAATTCTTGCATTAAGCGGTCAAAACGCTCTGGTGTTAAAGATTGTGGCCCGTCTGAGAGGGCTTTTTTGGGGTTGGGATGCACCTCAATCATCAAAGAATCAGTGCCAGATGCGATCGCTGCCATCGCCATAGCTGGTACGAATTCTGCCCAGCCGACACCATGACTCGGATCAATCATAATTGGCAGGTGTGTGAGTTTTCGCAATACTGGCACTACTGATAAATCTAGTGTGTTGCGAGTATACTGGCGGTCAAATGTGCGAATTCCTCGTTCACACAAAATCACATTTGGGTTTCCCCCTGCCAAAATATATTCAGCCGCCATTAACCACTCTTCAATAGTGGATGACATTCCCCGCTTCAGCAGCACTGGCTTTGGTTGTGCGCCGACTTTTTTCAGCAGGGAGAAATTCTGCATATTTCTCGCCCCTACTTGGATAACATCAGCAACTTCGGCAATTTTATCGAGTTCTGCCGCATCCATTACTTCTGTAATCACTCCCAACCCGCTGACTTCCCGCGCCTTAGCCAGTAAATCCAAAGCACTTTCACCATGTCCTTGAAAGGCATAAGGTGAAGTTCGGGGTTTGTATGCACCACCACGCAAAAACTTAGCACCTGCGGCTTTGACTCGCTGTGCTGTTTCCACAATCATTTCTTCATTTTCTACAGAGCAAGGGCCAGCCACAACTACTAAAGGATGTTGTTCGCCAAATAAGACTGCGCCATCAGGGGTATTGACCAATACTTCCGAAGCTTCGCCATGACGGAATTGACGGCTGGCGCGTTTATAAGGTTGCTCTACCCGTAATACTTGCTCAATCCACGGGCTAACTTCTTGAATTTGCAGGGGATCTAAATCGGCAGTATCACCTACTAAACCAATTACGACTTTGTGTTTACCAATAATTTTTTCTGGTGTCAGTCCCCAGCTTGTTAGTTCCTCGTCAATGCGGTTGATTTCCGCTTCTGGGGAACCAATCTTCATGACTACGATCATTTTAAATTACCTGATTAGTTGAGTGAAATATCAAACAAATAAGCCTAACTATATTGTCGTACTTCTCAGTATTTAGCGTAATTTTTAATGATGAGATATTAACATTTATAAGTATAAAAAAATCAAGCGCTCAGTCATAGAGCTACAAAATATTGGGTTTAATTAGATGGTATATTTTTTTTAATTAGCAATGTTGAAGTTATATAACTTTAACTTCAACATTTACTGTCAAATTACCCAATATCGGAGTCATCTGAATACCTGAGCGCTAATTATCAGACGTTCTTTTGCCGAGTTTCGCGCCAAACCGCTACCATCCGACCCCAATTAGTGGTAAATTCGCTGAGTCCGATTAAACCTCCTGGTCGTTCTTCATCCCAAGAGGCAGAAAGAACGCCGTAAGTAATGCCTAATACCCCTAAACCAAATAACCCCATATTTACCAGCAAAACGGCAATAGGTGCTAACTTAATTTGGGTTTGGGTAGCCAGTAGATAGCTAACTATTAATGTAGTAATCCCCAAAGCTGTGGGGACACCACAAAAAAAAGCTACTCGCCGAATCATCCGCTGGCTCACCACTTGGGGAATAGCCATCTCTTCTTTGGAAAATGGCGGCTTCTGGCTGGCTGACGTTTCTAAGGTATTGGACTTGATGGGAGTTTTTTGAACTTTTACAGGTTTTTGGCGTTTTTTGTTCGGTTCAAAAGGCAAACGACTGCGTTCAGATTCTTCAGCAGACATAAGCGGTAGTCCCTATCCACGAATACCCAGACGAGCAATCAAAGCTTGATATTTTTCCCGATTTTCTTGTTGGAGATAAGCAAGCAGGCGCTTACGATGTCCAATGAGCTTTAATAAGCCACGGCGGGAAGAATGGTCTTTTTTATTAGCTTGGAGGTGTTCGCTGAGGCGATTAATTCGCTCGGTCAGCATTGCAATTTGCACATCAGCGGAACCTGTATCGGTTTCGTGAACTTGGAAATTGGTAATTATTTCTTGTTTGCGCTGTTGCGTCAGAGCCATGATCGATTAATTTCTAATTTTTCTAAATATATGCAGCAGTCTCCCATAATATCACAGCCATTCAGCTGTATGTCGAATCGATGGGAAGTGATTAATAGTTATCAGTATTTTTACAAAGTTTATGATCTTTTTCTATGCCGATCGCCTGATTGGTTGTGCTTGATGTTGCTGTTGCAAGTTATACATGTGGTTAAACAAATGCCAGCAATATTCTTCTGGCAAACCGCAAGTAACCGCACCTCGCAAGACTACGTTAAAATACCAGTCGTTAGGTGCGGCTTCTTCTGATAATTTGCTGACAACTACATAGGTACGCACATCTTTATATATGGAATTGTGGCTGTGAATCTCTACAGCTTCGTGTTGATATAGCCCTTGAGAAACACCTTCACGTTTATCTAAATATTCACTCAGTCGCCAGGGTAGCTGATAAAGTACACCTTTCACACTGGCTTTTGGGTCTTTGACTACATCCAAAACACCACATTTACGGCTGGGCGAATAGAGATAAAATCCCAGCCTATATCCTTTTAATACTCCAGGGGCGATCACATAAGGGTGAGTATTTTCCCCAAGCGATCGCTTTAAATCTACGGGACACATACACGAGCCATACGCGAAATAATAGAAAGTTGGCTCTTTTTGGAACTCTTGTTGCAGTTTCAAATCTAGCTTTGCAGGATTGTGAGATTGCACCCAATTGTAGCCTGAGTGTCGAGTTTGGTTACTCATCTATCCCTAGAAGTATTAACTATACATAAAATTTTATCATCAAAAAATTTATTAATACATCTATATCTTGATAGATAAACCGTAGTTTATCTATGTTTCTCACAACGACAATAACCAATCTTTGGTAACTGCGGGCGATGTCAAACGTATGAAGTTCAGATGAGTACAATCAGATTCTTGGAGTAAAGCCTGATACTTTTGGCGATTTTTACCGTAAGTTTGAATTGCCCATAACAAAATAGAATCCCGACTTAAGAAAGACTTTTGCCATGTTTCGTAATTACCATTGCAGACTTCCTGTTGTGTGACTACCCGCGACAGTGTTCGCCATAATATTCGACGCATCACCACTGGCCAAGAATAGTCTAGCCAAACAACTGTATCTGCTCTGGGCCAAACAATATCGCGTACTATGCTGTAATTACCATCTACCACCCAGCGATCGCCAGCTAAAGATTGGGAAACGCGATCGCGCATCACATCGTTTGGTACTTCTACCCAATTAGGTTCCCAGTGCAGATAGTCTAGTTCTATGTGTGGGATGGCGAGGCGTTGGGATATTTGCCGCGCCAATGTTGTCTTTCCTGAACCACTGGTTCCGACTACAGAAATGCGTTGCATTGAATTGAGTCTTCTAGTTCGTCAAAATTTTCTAAAGCGATCGCATCTTTTGCACTAATTTCATTAGCAATAATTAGCATTTCCGCTAATTCAATAGTTTTTAGTATGCCTTTTGTAATTTTCAATAAAATTTAACCTCTCGCCAGCGATGAGTGTAAATAGTTTACATAATAAAACCATAGAAGTGCAGTTTGTTAAGAAAAGAGTTATGTGGGTTTGTAGAATTTGCTGATTTAGCTGATAATCCAGTCCAAATGAAAATTAAATTGATTAATTTATCACAATGCTATCGTTTAATAGATATTTGATTAATAAAGGCCAAATGTGAATAGAAACTTCAAGGTAAGATAGTCATTAGTTGTAAAAATACTTATATAATTAACCGAGGATATTCAACAAAAAAAGTTATTAGTATTACAAAAGATTATCTAAGTACATAGAACTTTGATTTGACAAGAAAGCTAAATTTTACCATCGGTTTTGAAGCTTCATGATTGTTCAAGCTATTTTCGTGCTGTTAAGACTGTTGAAATAAATTCTTTATTGCTTTAACTGACAAACTGAACTAATGCAATCACTTTATCCTTTAAATTTGCCGAATTTAGAGCAAGTAATTGAATATTTTCCTTTAACTGTATTACCAGATACTCTACTCATTGATGCGATCGCTTTAATGAATCCGGTAAGCAATAGTAAAGTAAAATCTGCATCTGGTTTTAGTAGTTGTGTTTTAGTAGTTAAAGAAAAAAAATTAGTAGGTATATTAACTTTACGGGATGTAGTCCGTTTGACTGGGGAGGGGGTAGATTTATCCAGGGTAAAAATTTTAGAGGTGATGACGCAGCCAGTGATGAGCCTGACGCTGACTTGTGATCAAAATGCCCTCACAGCTTTATCATTCATGCGCCAGCATTGTATTCGCCATTTGCCGGTAGTAGATAAACAAGGGCAATTGGTAGGTTTGATTACTCAAGACAGAATTCGTCTGGTGATCCAACCAGTTCACCTGCTGAAACTGCGATATGTAACAGAGGTAATGGTAACGGAAGTTATTCATGCGCTACCAACTACATCTGTCTTGGAATTATCCCAGATAATGAGCGATCGCCAGATTAGTTGTGTGGTAATTATCGCCCCACAAGAGACAACGCTGATTCCAGTGGGCATGATCACTGAGAAAGATATTATTCAAGTTCAGTTACAGGGACTAGATATCGCCCGAACCCAGGCACAAGCCATGATGAGTACCCCTGTATTAAGTATCAGTCCCACTGAATCTTTGTGGACTGTTCACCAGTTGATGCAAGAGCAACAGGTGCGGCGGTTAGCAGTAGTGGGTGAACAAGGACAACTGCAAGGACTAGTGACACAAACCAATCTCCTACAAGTGCTTGATCCTTTAGAAATAGCCAGGGTTATTCAAGTTTTACAAGCCAAAGTTGAGGAGCAAACAGTTCAACTCAGACAAACCAACCAGCAGTTAGAACAGGAAGTAAGACAACGCCGCCAAGCCGAGAAATCACTACGCCAAACTCAACAAGAGTTAGAGTTACGGGTAGCGGAACGAACAGCCGAACTGGTAGTAACAAATGCACGTTTACAACAAGAAATTGAGGAGCGCAAACAGATCGAAGCCAGACTCCAGCAGCGGGAATATCAGTGGCAAGCCCTGTTTGATCATGCTCTTGATGCGATCGCCATTGCGGATGACGAGGGACGGTATGTAAATGTCAATCCGGCAGCCTGTGACTTGTTTGGTGTATCTAGGGAAGAACTTTTAGGTTCTACAATTGCGGATTTTGCCGAACCCGGATTTGACTTTACCCAAGCTTGGCAACAGTTCTGTGAACAAGGACAAATGTTTGGTGAGTTTAAATTACATCGTCCCGATGGCACAGTGCGAGAAACTGAATTTGCGGCGGTTGCCAATTTTATACCCCATCGTCATCTTTCAATACTGCGGGATGTGAGCGATCGCCAAGCTATGTTGCGCGATCGTCAACAGACTGAGGAAACTCTGAGAGAAAGTGAGCAACGGTTACAACTGGCACTGAGTATTGGTAACATTGGCACTTGGGAATGGAATTTGAAAACCAATCAGGTTATCTGGTCTGAGAGTTTGTTTACTTTATTTGGTGTAACTCCTGATACCTTTGAGGTCAGCTATGAAAATTTTTTAAATCTCATTGTCCACCCTGAAGATCGCGAATTGCTGTATCAATCAGTTTTGCGAGCGATTGACCAGCAAGTACCCCATAATCTTGAATTCCGGTTTATTTACCCAGATGGCACAGTTGGTTGGTCAGTATGCAAAGGTCAAATATTGTACGATGACACCACCAATCAGCCACTCCAGATGATTGGGGTGAATATAGATATCACTGAGCGCAAACAATCGGAACTTGAAATCCGTAAATTTGTTTCTCTAGCCGATAACAGCACAGAATTTATCGGTATGTGTGATATGAATTTTGTGCCGTTTTATGTCAATGAAGCGGGCAAGCAAATAGTCGGGTTAGAAGACTTACAGCAATACAAGGAAACTCCAGTCAGGGAATTTTTCTTTCCCGAAGATCAGGACTTTATCATCAATGAATTTTTTCCGCGTGTTTTGCATGAGGGACGGGCGGAAGTAGAAATTCGTTTCCGTCATTTCAAGACGGAAGAAGCATTATGGATGATTTACAGCGTTTTTTCTGTCAAAGACATGAACGACCAGCTAATTGGTTTAGCAACCATCAGCCGCAATATTACTGAGCGCAAACAGGCACAACAAAAAATCCGTGAACAAGCAGCTTTAATTGATATTGCTACCGATGCCATTTTTGTCCGCGATTTAGAAAACCGCATTCTGTTCTGGAGTCGAGGTGCGGAAAATTTGTACGGTTGGACAGCAGAGGAAAGTGTGGGGAAATTAACCTATGAACTTTTCCACGTAGAATCCTTGTCTCAAATGGCAGCAGGTGTAAAAACCACTCTCGAACAAGGTTTTTGGCAAGGGGAGTTAGAAAAAACCACCAAAACTGGCAGAAAAATTATCGTTGCGAGTCGGTGGACACTGGTACACAATCAATTTGGACAAAGCCAATCTATCTTATCAGTCAACACCGACATCACTGACAAAAAGCAACTAGAGCAACAATTTTACCGCGCTCAACGCCTAGAAAGTTTGGGAACTTTAGCCAGTGGCATTGCTCACGACTTGAACAATGTTTTTGCACCTATTATGATGATTTCCCAGTTGCTGCCTAGCAGATGCAAAAATGTGGATGCACAGACACAACAACTATTCAAAACACTAGAAACTAGCTCGAAGCATGGGGCTGACTTAGTTAAACAAATTCTCACCTTTGCCCGTGGTACAGAAGGGAAAACAATTCTATTGCAACCTGGACATTTGCTCCAAGAATTAGCCAAAGTCATCCAACAAACATTTCCTAAGTCCATTGAAATTGTCAAGAACATTCCCACAAAAACTTTGTGGATGGTGCAAGGAGATCCCACCCAACTCGAACAGGTGTTCATGAATTTGGCAGTCAATGCCCGTGATGCTATGCCTAATGGTGGTATGCTCACCATCACTGCCGAAAATCGGGTAATTGACGAAACATACTCCCGAATGCGCCCGGAGGCGAAAGCAGGAGGCTACATCTTAGTGACAGTCTCAGATACAGGCACAGGAATTCCTCCAGAAATTTTAGATCGCATCTTTGATCCCTTTTTTACTACTAAAGAAGTTGGGAAAGGTACAGGGCTAGGGTTATCAACGGTTTTAGGTATCGTCAAAAACTGTGGTGGTTTTTTGGAAGTATCAAGTCAGGTAGATAAAGGAACACAATTCCAGGTGTTTTTGCCCAGAGGAGAAGGAATAGTAATCGAGACAACAAATGAAACTGATTTACCTAGAGGTAAGGGTGAGTTAATTTTAGTTGTAGATGATGAAGCGGTTGTTCGACAAACTACTCAGGAAACCCTAGCAGATTATAACTACAAAACCCTTGTGGCTAACGATGGCATTGAGGCGATCGCTCTCTACGTGGAACATCAGCCAGAAATCAGCACCATTTTGCTAGATATATTCATGCCCAACATGGACGGATTAACAGCCATCCGCACCCTGCGAACTCTCAACCCCAAAGTTAAGATTATTGCTGTCAGTGGCTTACCCTCTAATGAACAGAAGGCTATTGCCTTTGGCGCCAACAAATTCCTGTCTAAGCCCTATACTGCGACAGATTTATTAAATACTTTATCGGATGTGATCAGGATTAATGAGTAGGATATTTTGAGTGAGCAGAGGTGAACAATTGTTTATAAATTAGATGAGTGCAATAACCCGCAAGGGAATTTTACGGGCTACAGAAAATTTGTCTAGGTAATTCTCTTAATTAACTAGAGGTAAATACTATGAACCTATCCCACTAACAAAATTCGGCGAATGCTTCCCACCAATATCTGCTGGTTTACCTAAGTTGTGTACTCGGCGTTAATTTTCACGTAGTCGTAACTTAAATCACAACCCCAAGCTTTACCTGTACCATGACCATTACCAACACTGACGGCAATAATTACGGGATTATCTAATCGTTGAGTTTTGATATTACTACGCTCGCCTGATAAATCATTACTATTATTAGTAGCCACTAAATCAGCAACGGGATAATCGGTAGCTGCTTGTTTTAAATATGCGCTGGCTGCGGCGCGGTCAAATTGCAGAGGTTGACCATTTTCTAACAGCAGGAAATCGCCTAATTTAATTTGCAAGTTATCCTGTTCAAAGGGTACACCTGCGCGTCCGGCGGCGGCGGCGATGCGTCCCCAGTTGGGATCACGACCAAAGATTGCAGATTTAACTAAGGATGAACCTGCAATGGTTTTGGCGATTTGTCTTGCTGCGAGATCATCATGGGTGCCGGTAACTTGCACTTCTATGAGGCAGGTTGCACCTTCACCATCCCGTGCGATCGCTTTAGCTAAATGCTGGCATACTGCTGTTAACATGGCTTCTAATTTTTCAGCTTCTGCACCCATCTCGGTAATTGCTGGGGTGCGAGATTGACCATTCGCCAAGGCAATTAAGCTGTCGTTGGTGCTGGTATCGCCATCAACAGTAATGGAATTAAAGCTTTTATCTGCTGCTCTACTTAACATCTGCTGCCAAAGATGGGGGGAAACAGCCGCATCACAGGTAACAAATGCCAGCATCGTTGCCATGTTGGGGTGAATCATCCCGGAACCTTTGGCAATACCACCAATGCGGACTGGGCGATCGCTTATAGTTGTTTCTAGTGCAATGGATTTTGGTACTAAATCTGTGGTGATAATTGCTCCAGCAGCAGCATCTGAACCTGTTTCGGAAAGTGCTGCTACTAATTTAGGAATCCCGCTGCGTAAGGCATCCATCTTGATGCGTTGACCAATTACACCAGTAGAAGCTAACAAAATCAATTCTGGAGAAATATTCAATTCTTTGGCTAACAACTCCGCACTTTCATTAGCATCATGTATACCTTGACTACCTGTGGCGGCGTTGGCTTGTCCGGCGTTGCAAAGAATGGCACGAGCGCTAGGTTTGGCTTGTAAAATTTGACGGCAATAATCTACACAGGCGGCTTTAACTTGAGAAGTGGTAAATACACCAGATGCGATCGCCTCTACATCAGAGACTATCAAAGCTAAATCTGGCAATCCCGATGGTTTTAATCCTGCGGTGATTCCTACGGCTCGATATCCTTTAGGAGCAGTCACACCACCAGTAATTTCTTGCCAGTCTGCCATTTTTACGTTCCCCCACAAAATTAGCGGCTTGACTGGCGATTATACCAATAGTCCACAGTCAATAGTCAATTGTCATTTGTGCATTCCCTACTGCCTACATCTATTGAAAAAGGAGAGCCACTTGAGCAGCTCTCCAGATCATCAGGGTGCATCTACTTAACACAGCATATCATTTTTGCCATGAGGAGTATCACCCATTATTTGTTTTTTTGTATAAATATTATTAAGAATTTATCCGTAGACTACTTAGACATAAAATTTTAAATGAAAATGGTAAATTTGGTTACTAGTCTGTGTCACATCTAAAAATGCACATTGACATTTATAGTTACCTTTAATCACTTTTGATTGCTTTGATAGGTTGAATTACTTGCTTGAGCAAATAAATTTGCTAAGTCAACTATTTTGCTTACCAAATCAAGATTGCAAATGTGATAGAAACATAACTTCTTAGCTAAAAAATAAGGAGAGAAGCTGGGGCAACTCTCCGAATCATTAGGGTGCATCTACTAAGCAAATAATAGCCTTTTATTTGTGAGGGTTATTACTTAGTAAGCTGTAATTTTAGTAAATATACTGTGAAGATACTACTGAACTAAAACCGGAGAAAATATCTGATTGTCAAGAATTTACTGTCAATCAAATTAAGCATTCAGCTTTTTATCCACCAGTTCGTTAGTTAACTTCGGATCAGCACGTTTGCTAGTCTTTTTCAGCACTTGCCCGACAAAGAAGCCTTTGAGATTGGTGTTACCATTACGGTATTTTTCTAGTTCTTTGGGGTTCGCCGCAATCACTTCATCGACAATTGGTTCTAGGACACTGGGGTCGGTGATGAGTTCTTGACCTGCAAAAGCTTTTTCGGGTGTCAAACCTTGGAGTAAATCTGGCAATTTTTCTTTAGCTTGGGCGTTGCTAATTTTGCCAGTCTCAATGCGGGTAATGACTTCAGCCAAGTTAGCAGGGGTTAAAGCAATATCAGCAATATTGAGTTTTTGCTTGTTGAGATATGCGGCGATATCTTGAGTAATCCAGTTTGCGGCTGCTTTGGGATTTGCCCCAGATGCGATCGCTGCTTCAAAATATTCTGATACGTAGCGCTCTTCTGTCAAGACTCGCGCATCATAAGCTGACAGTCCCAATTGGGTTTCATAACGATGACGCTTTTGGGCGGGGAGTTCTGGTAGTTCGCTACGCCAGTTCTCTAGTTGAGTATCAGATACTTCAATGGGTGCTAAATCTGGTTCGGGGAAGTAGCGATAATCACTAGAACCTTCTTTAGTCCGCATACTAATTGTGCGTTGTGCGCCTTCTTCCCACAACCGGGTTTCTTGAATGATGCGTTCTCCGGCTTCGACGGCGGCGATTTGGCGTTCAATTTCGTATTCAATCGCCCGTTGAATGGCGTTGAAGGAGTTCATATTTTTAATTTCTACCTTCGTGCCAAATTTTTCTTGTCCGACGGGGCGCACAGAGATGTTAACATCGCAACGCAACGATCCTTCCTGCATATTCCCGTCACTCACACCGAGATAACGCATAATCCGGCGTAACTCTTGGGCGTATTCCGCAGCTTCTTGTCCAGAACGAATATCGGGTTCCGAGACAATTTCGACTAACGGTACACCTGCACGGTTATAGTCTACTAAAGAATAGCTGGAACCAGAGAGGCGATCGCTTCCCGCATGAACTAACTTACCTGCATCTTCTTCCATGTGCAGGCGGGTAATACCAATGCGTTTACGAACAGGATTTCCTTCAGCATCTACCAACTCAATTTCTAACCAACCATGTTCAGCAATGGGTAAGTCATATTGAGAAATTTGGTAATTCTTCGGTAAATCAGGATAAAAATACTGTTTACGGTCAAATTTGCTATATTTAGCGATTTGGCAATTCAATGCTAAACCTGCTTTCACTGCATACTCTAGAACTTTTTCGTTGAGTACGGGTAAAACCCCAGGTAATCCCATACACACGGGGTCAATGTTAGTATTTGGATCAGCACCGAACGCTGTAGAGCTACTAGAGAAAATTTTTGTATTCGTACTTAGCTGACAATGGGTTTCTAGACCAATAATCGCTTCGTACTCAGTTTTGACTGGAGTAGCAGAAGTCATAAGATTAAAAGTTCGACCAATTTAACGTAAATTACTATTTTAGCTTTGCCTTGACGATTTCTTGCTCTGATGCGTAGACGGAAGGACTTGTTGAGAGACATCGCTGCAAGTATGCAAGACGGTAGGAAAAATTGCTACTATAGAGCGAAAAGGACGTATTGCTATGCCTAACGTCGAAAAAATCAGTGTTGCCCTGACCCCAGAAATGGCAGCTTTGGTTCGTAATGCTGTAGAGTCAGGGGAATATGCCAGTAGCAGTGAGGTAATTCGTGAAGCACTGCGCGAGTGGAAGCAAAAACGTTTACGTCAATTACAGAATGTTGAAAAGCCAACAGCTGAAACACAATTAGATTTAACAGCAGAAGAGAAATTAGCTAAATTAAATAAATTATTTGGGGCGTGGAAAAATCAACCAGACTTAACAGAAATATTTGCAGAAATTGACCAGCAACGTCATGTCTATCAAGGTAGAAGCCTAGACTCAATTGATAATCAGGATAACGGCTAATGTATCTGTTAGACACTAACATTTGCATTGCATTGCTCAAAGCAGATACCCAAGCCGTGAGGAAATTTAATCTCTACTTTAGTCAATGTTATCTATCCACAATTATAGTTGCAGAACTTTATAAAGGTGTTTATTATTCTCAACAATTAGCCAAAAATCAAGAAAGTTTGCAGCAGTTTCTTGAATTATTACTAATAGAACCATTCGATATAGACGCAGCTTGTGAATTTGGTAAAATTCACAGCGAACTCAAAAAAATCGGGAAACCAACTGGCGAAGTAGATGCTTTGATTGCTGCTGTTGCTCGTTCTCGTAATGATATTCTCGTAACTAATAACATCAAAGATTTTATTAATATTCCTAATTTACAGTTAGAAAACTGGTTGAAAAATTAGAGATAAATTAATAATAATTTTATTTACATCTATGTTGTTCAGCATTTATTTTATTGCTCTTTTCACCTTTGTAGCAAAAAATAATTATAACAAGATACAAATATAAACTATGACTCATCAAATATATACAACTGATATCTTAGTTGTGGGCGGGGGAACTGGTGGAACTGCTGCGGCGATTCAAGCAGCCAGAAGGGGAGTAAAAACGCTTTTGGTGAGTGAGTTTGCTTGGTTGGGAGGAATGCTGACTTCCGCTGGAGTATCTGCACCGGATGGGAATGAATTAGTTGCTTGGCAAACGGGGTTATGGGGCGCGTTTTTACAAGAATTACGACAACGCCAACCGGGAGGATTAGATAATAGTTGGGTAAGTTTTTTTAGTTATGATCCTGGTGTGGGGGCAGAGATTTTTGCCCATTGGGTGCAAGAGTTGCCAAATCTGCAATGGATTTCTGGATACGTACCGTTAGAAGTTTTACAACAGGAAAATTGTATTACTGGGGTGCGGTTTGCGGATTTTACTGTTCAAGCCAAGGTAATTCTCGACGGTACAGAATTGGGTGATTTATTGGCGTTGGCGGAAATACCTTACCGTTGGGGTTGGGAGTTGCAAAGTGAATGGGGAGAACCCAGCGCGCCCACTAGTTATAATGCGCTGACGGATAAATACCCAGTGCAGTCACCAACTTGGGTAGTAGTTATGCAAGATTTTGGTGATGCTGTTGCACCAGAAATTCCCGCTGCGCCTAATTATAATCCAGCGTTGTTTGCGGGGGCTTGGGAAAATTATGGTGCTGAGAAGTTTTTAAATTATGGGCGCTTGCCGGGCGATCGCTTTATGATTAACTGGCCAATCAACGGGAATGACTACGGTGAAGGTGTCGGGCGTTTGGTAGAGTCAGAAATATCTAAAGCTGAGTTTCTCCAAGAATGTCGCTGGCATAGCCAGAATTTCGCTCATTTCATCCAAAATCAGTTAGGTCGTCGCTATGGTTTAGCAAAGAAGGTTTTCCCTGGGAATGACACAGCTTTTGCATTACATCCCTATTACCGAGAAAGTCGCCGCTTGGTAGGACTCACCACAATTCGAGAACAGGATATTTTACCTGTGGCAGGAGGTAAAGTTGCATCTTTGTTTGCAGATGCAGTTGCTATTGGGAACTACGCCAACGACCATCATTATCCAGGCTTCGATTTACCGTTACAACCAAAATCAATTCGCTGGGGGGGACGCTGGACGGGAACACCGTTCACTATTCCTTACCGTTGTTTAGTCCCAGCTACTATAGATGGTCTATTGGTTTGTGAAAAAAATATATCTGTATCCCATATAGCTAATGGTGCAACGAGATTGCAACCTGTGGTGATGGGTATCGGTCAAGCCGCAGGGATGGCTGCTGCTATGTGTGTTGAGTTGGGTTTACAGCCGCGAGATTTACCAGTTAGGGCTTTACAAGAAGCATTATTGCAGGATAAACAAGCACCTGCGGCGATCGCACCTTTATTTAATCTAGATTTTTCTCCCAATCATTCACAATGGTTATCGACGCAACTAGATTATTTAAATCATCCTGAAGATTATCCTGTAAGTGGTTATTGCCCTAAAATATCATTGGTTGAGCAAGTATCAACCCAAAATTGTGAATGTTTTACAGGTATTTTCCAACGCATAGATCAGCAAAATTACAAACTTTTAATTACTGAACCTACTACTTATCATGGGCAAACTTGGCAATTAGTAACTTTGCGATCGCACATAGCTGAACAGCTACAAGTTACTGTACATGAACAATTGATTACTGTGTGGGGAAGGCGAAATCACTCTGGTAATTGGTTATTAGTTGATAAATTAGAAGGGTAAGAACTGAAGCAGAACTGAGCCAAGACCACTGACAAAATCAAAGAAACTAGCTTTGCCTGTAGTGACATTTTCTTTGTAAGGTGTTTGCAGTTCTTTGATAAAAGCCTGGGCTGTTTGGGTTCCAGTGCCGTTTTGTTGGTTAGTAAACAGCTTGTCAGCTATTTGGGCATCTTCAAACGCACCTTGACGGTCAAATAATTGGTATTTAGCAATACCACGAGCCAAGTATGCGCCTGCGTATTCTGGTTTAGCGGCGATCGCTTGATTAAAGTAACTAATTGCTTGTTGGTGATTGCCTTTTTGCCCTTCTGCTATTCCCCAAGCATAAAACTCTTCTGGGGTAGCAATTTGTAATGGGATACCAATAGCACCTTGAAAGTTAACTCCTTGTAGGTAAGCCTTGGTAAATTCCGCATTGCCTAAATAAGTGTTTCTTAAATCTGCACCGGCAAGATTCGCCCCGTTAAATTTCGCCTCTGTTAAGTTAGCGCCAAATAATCCTGCACCAGCTAAGTTTGCACCGCGTAAATCAGCACCCGTTAAATTAGCACGACTGAGATTTGCACCGGTGAGATTCGCACCACTCAAATTTGCCCCAGATAAATCAGCCAATACTAACCCTGCACCAGTCAAATCGCAGTTCTGACATTGTTTGGTTGCTAATAACTGTCTTAGATGTTCTGAATTAGCTGCTTGGGCAGTTGAGCTTAAACTGATAGTGGCTATAAATATGATGGTGGCTAAAGTTGGGCTTTTCATACTCGGTTTTGCAATATTTGCTGCTCAAAACTCAAAATTAGGCTATAAATTTATACTTCAGCCTATGATATGAAGAGTTTGAGCAGTTTGCCCTCAGTAGATGCCTAGATTAGTTAATGAATTTGCATAACAGCAAATTCTCCTGGCTGATAAAAATCAATTTTTTGGCTTGTATTGCTGGGAGTAGACCAACCTATCTCTGCAATTAAACGTAATACCAAGGTTAAAATAGTTGCAAGTAAGAGTTTCTCTAGCATTATCCTCTCCCCCACTCCGCCACATAATAATCTAAACTTATACTTACAGTAAGTATAGGTTATAGTTACCCCAAAGGCTATGTCAGACTTACTTAAGACTCAATGATGTAGATCTGGTTTTTGTGTGATGCTGATCACACAACAGGTAGGAAATAACTGGTGAAGCGATCGCTTTTCATCTCAGTATTAAACTAACTGGTATATCTGTCGTTAAATTATAACTAGAGGCGATCGCTTGCTTTTAACATTGAATTCCTTGAATTAAAATCCCTAAAATCTTATTTAATTCTTTAATATAGTAGTTATATAAATCAACAAATAAATTTGTACCTTCTAGCTGCAAAAATTTCCAAATATCTCCTGTTGTAACTGCTGCATAAATGGTTTTAATATTATTGCCTTCTCGTTCATTAAATATCTGAGCCGCTAACATTGCTGCCATACATTGACCTAATCCATTTTTAATGTTTTCATTCTTGGCTTCAACAATAATAATTACAGGTGCATTAATTGTTAACTGTTCTTTAGAACGGCTGATGACAAAATCACAATAACCATTCAGACCTTTGTCAGTATCAACATTAAAATCTGTGCCAGAAAATAAACTTATCTGGCAATCAGCACTACGTCTTACCTCTAATAAAATAGGGGTAATAATCATTTCTGAGCGAGCTTTTTCTGTATTAATAGCTAATGCTAACTCTGTTGTTTCTTCTAAAGTATTTATTAATATATCACTTATTTGTATAGGTAAAATATTCATGAACAAATCATTTTTTTCATGAATATTAATCTGGAAATCTTTTTTAAACTTAGTTAAGCTGAAATCACTGTAAACCATGAGAATTACCTGATGATTTAGCTAAAATTTTGTGGTAATTTGGATGCGATCGCATATTATAAGTAACCTCAAATCTAATACAGAGTTCCATCTTTTCGCGTAAAAATTCGCTCACCATTTACACCAGCTTTGGCAATTAAATCATCGTCTGGATAGTAACCTTCATCATCCGGTGTTCTATCCCCAACTTCTAAATAAATTACTATTGTATCAGAGCGATTTACTAGGTGATGTCCGTTTTCTTCGCCAGCGGGAAAACCCGCCATCATTCCTGGTGTGAGAATTTGCTCTCCGGCATTGGTGACTAGGGTTGCTTCACCTTCAATGATATAAATAAACTCGTCTTGCCGAGTATGCCAATGTCTTAAAGCCGAACAACTTCCTGGTGCTAGGGTGACTAAATTTACCCCATAATTTTTTAATCCGGCGGCATTTCCTAACGCTTTTTTAACTCTCCCAGCAACGATATGTTGGAATTTTTCTGGGTAAATTGAAGTTGTGCGGCTGGGAATATTATCTGGATTAATAATCATGTAGTTTATCCTTATGTGATTGGTGATATCGATACATCAATTTAAGATTGCCAACTTCTGGGGTAAAGCCCCAACGCTGATAAAATGGTATCATTTCTGGTAAACAGTAAAGGGCGATATGCTCAACTTGATTTAATTGAGGATGATTGACAATTGCATCTAGTAACTTTACACCAAGCCCCTGTTTTCTATAGTCTGGTTTAATTATGACATCGTAAATAGTCGCTCGATACACAAAGTCTGTGAGAACGCGAGTAAACCCAATTAACTGTTCATTATTATCTATCAAACCTAAAACAATATTTGAAGCTTTGAGCATTTTGGCAACATCTTGATATGTACGCTGTTTGCTCCAGAATTCATTTTTATATAACTGTACTAGTTCAGAAATTTGCTTTTCTGTGAGAGTGTCAACAAATTTATAAGTCATATTACAACAGTTTTTGTAGTAGATATTATCCCTCTAATCAGGAAAGGGTTTACGGGCGATAAATGCAGCATTACCTTTGGGTAAATAGTAACTGCCATAATTACGAGTTGTTTGCACGCGAAAGCCAATTTTTCGTAAGTCTGTGGCTATTTGGGTGGCTCGGTATAATTGCACATAATGTATTTCTTCATCTCGTCTGTAATATTCTCCGACTTGGCGGAAAGTGATGATGCGGCGGGTTAAAATGTTTTGCGATCGCAGTTCTTCTTTTTCAACTAATACCAGCCAATTTTTACCTTCAGTAAAATTTTTAGTTTTATTTCCGATTGCAATTTGTCCTGCTTCCACAATATCGAAGATAAACACACCACCAGGCGTTAATGCTTGATATATGCGTCGAAAAAGCTGAATCAGGTTTTGGCGGTTGTTGTCAGCGTCAAACAAGTAACTCAAACATTCACTAATGGAAGTAACAGCGTGACATGGGGGAATGGCAATTTTAAATACTGAACCAACATAAAATTTGGCTTGGGGAACTCTGTTTTGAGCGATCGCAATCATCGCCTCGGAAATATCAACGCCCAATACCTGATAATTAGACTTGACGAGTTCGTTTGCCCATAATCCACTACCACAACCCAAGTCCACAACTAAACCTGAGTTAATTTTGTTTTGCCGTAAAATTTCTAAAATACCTGGGGCTGATTTGAGCGCATAATCCCGAAAACCATCATCATGGATAAAGGCGAGGTCTTCTTTATACCATTCACTCATATAGCGACCTAAGTTTCAGCAATTTATTTTATCTAAATTCTTGATTAGAGCAATGCCTTAATGGCATTTACTAAAACTTGATTTTGCTCATCTGTACCAATGGTGATGCGGAGTTTATCTAGTAGTCCAGGGTGGGGAAAGTAGCGGATGAGTATTTGTTGTTCTTTGAGTTTTTGATAGAGATACTCGGCGTTTTGTTGGGGTGGCTGGACTAGTAAAAAGTTGGTGTGAGACTCCCAAACCAGAAAACCCAATTGTTGAAATTCTCTGGTGAGTTGGGTGCGTGATGCTTTGATTTTGGCTACGCAAGTATTTTTATAAGCTTGGTCGGTGATGGCGACTGTGGCAACTGTACAGGCGATCGCATCAATGTTATAACTATCTTTGACCTTAAATAATCCCTGCAACAGCTTGGGATTCCCTATCCCAAAACCCAAGCGCAAACCCGCTAATGAGTAACCTTTAGATAAGGTGCGAATAATTATCACATTCTCATATTCTTTCACCAAAGCTAAGGCATCGGCTTCGGCAAAATCTACGTAAGCTTCATCAATGACTAACACCCCAGATAACTGGCTGGCGAGTTTTTCTAAATCTGGACTAGGGACAACATGACCAGAAGGACTGTTAGGTGAAGCAATAAATGTCACAGCACCATCAGCAGCAATTAACTCTGCTACTGGTAATTTGTAGTCTTCACTGTAGGGAATTTCGATAATATCTGCCGACTGCATCTCCGTCAGGGTACGATATAAGACATAAGTCGGTGTGGGATAAACAACTTTGCGTCCCGGTTCTGTACAGGCTCGCATTACGACATTTAAAATTTCATCACTACCATTACCTACAATAATCCAATCACTGGGTACTCCTAAAACCTGACTTGCAGCTTGGCGAAACTGGTCGCCAAATGGTTCAGGGTAACGCCGCAACCACTCACCGTCAATTTTTTGTAGTGCGGCTAAAGCATGAGGTGAGGGAGGGTAGGGATTTTCGTTACTATTGAGTTTAATGACTTGAGTACCGCGTTTCGGCTGTTCACCAGGAACGTAACTAGCCATTGCATCAACATTGGCGCGGAAGAAATTGCTCATAGCTGCGAAGAAGGTGACACAAAAGAAACGAGTAGACAAGTATTTTAGCTTGTGAATGAGTATGGGAGCTAGATTAATGAGGCTTTTTTCTGCATTAATAAAGCTTGAATACTTGTGAATGAGCCTTTGATAGTCATTAATGAGTATGAGAACTGGATTAATGAGGATTTTTTCTTGATTAATGAGCTTTTGATACTCATTAATGAGGCTTTTTTCTGCATTAATGAAGCTTAAAGACTCGTGAATGAGTCTTTTTGCTCCATTAGTGAGTCTTTTTTCTCCATTAATGAGTCTTTTTGCTCTGAACAACGAGATACTCGACTTTTTTAAAAAGTCGAGTATCTGAAACCCTATTACCTACTATCCTTTAACCTGCGTTGAGAAACTCCAAATATCCATTGCTGAGTTCTTTTACAGCCAAGTCATAAAATTGCTTACCATGTTCTGGAGTTGCTAAAGCGGGATTTGAACCCATACGTCCATCTGGGTAACGGTTGCGAAAATCAGCCGCACTATAAATGTTGTGTCCCCGCGCTACTTCTGTAGAAAGGGGTGCTTGTTTAATTGCTTCGGGATAAACATATTGAGTGACAGCTACTTCACTGGGGGTAGCATGAGAACCTTCTTGATCAGCGTACAATTGTTTAGCTAACTCATATACAGATCTGCACATAAACCAGTTAGCTACTTGACATTGCACTTGATGAGCATGGGAAATTTGTAAATCTTCTAGATAAGCGTAAGTTTCCGAGAATGCGGCTTTGAGAGTAGCAATGTTACCGCCGTGGCCGTTGATAAAGTAGAATTTGCTAAAACCAACTTTGACTAAACTAGTTACGTAATCTCGAACTACTTGAATTAAAGTGCTAGGACGGAGACTAATTGTGCCGGGAAAAGCAGTGTGATGCAATGCCATTCCCACATTGATTGTAGGGCCAACGATCGCCCCAGTTGCTTCACCTACACCACGGGCGATCGCTTCTGCACAAATCGCATCAGTCCCAATTAACCCTGTCGGCCCGTGTTGTTCTGTAGAACCAATCGGAAAAATTATTCCCTGAGATTGCTGTAAATAAGCTTCAACTTCTGGCCAAGTACTCAAATGCAGTAACATTTTTAATCTACTTCCTTATGAAAATTGCGGTGGAAAGCCAATTTTGCTTTTGTGATTAACTCACCACTAACTCGACTTTAGCCAAATTCAGCAATTCTCACTGGAGTAATTGTTAAGCGATCGCATCCAGGATATCTTATCGTGTCCGGTAAAAGACTTATCATTAAGACAGCAGAGGGAGCAGAGGTGCAGAGGAAGCAGAGGAGAGGATTGATATTTCCGCACAGATTTTTGGAATCATAACTGATGTGCCGGACATGATATCAGATATTAGTCGCAGCAAGAGCGTACAGGTGGTATTACGCCTTGTTGACGATAATCTGCTAAATATTGCTCTAAAACACTAAATTGCGGCATATTTAAACTGTAATAAATCCAACGTCCTTCTTGACGGGAGTTAACTAAGCCAGCTTCCTTTAAAGTCTTGAGGTGAAACGAAAGTTTTGACTGATTTACCCCCAACGCATCACACAAATCACATACACAAAGTTCTTGCTGTCGCAATAGTTCCAGCACATTAATCCGCAGAGGATCAGAAAGAGCATGAAAGCCCGCAGCAATTAAATGTGAAATAGTAGAAGAAGGGGTTTGCATGAAACGAGGGAGTGGAGAAGATCAGTATGATTTGTAAATTTTAACTATAAAAGTCACCTGACTGATTTCTGAAAGCGATCGCTATTGCCTTTCACAGACTAAAATGGTTCCCTTTTCGCCACAAGTTATCCGCAACTCCTCATCAAGATAGAGAATTTCTAGCCGACCTTTAGGCGATCGCTCCATGATAAACTTAACTTCTCCAGTCTCAGAATTCATTCCTTGTGGTGGAACCAAACCAAACATTAACTTAAACAAACCCAACATCAAACTGTCTTTAAAATTACGTTTGACATTTTGACTCTGCTGACCAAAAATTGCTCGCCACTCATCCATTTTAGTTGGGTCTTTTGGTGTTAAAACTCCCCCAGTAAATTTGACTTGTAGCACCGTATCACTAATTGGTTCACAAACACCTAAGTTCCGCACAACTCCAGATATTTGTGGATAATTTTCATCAGCAGTCGTAAATTCCACAACAATATCGTGACTGCGCTGTTCGCCATTTCCTAATAAAAAAACAGGTTGAGAAACTCGGTCAATTACTAATTTTAGTTTTGTCGGCTGAAACATATTAAAAGCAAGGCGACCAAGAGTATAAGCAAACTTACCATTTGCTAGTCGTTCACCCCCAGGAAAATTCGGCGCACTAATTAATAGCCAGTCATTATCTAATAACTTAACGTTACGAGTTGGTGCTGGATTTGGATTGACAAGTCGCAGATTTTCAATCGCAGCAATTACAGTTTCATCCTTAGTATTACCATCACAAGCAGCCAACGCTTGACGTAAAGCTAGTTTCGCACCTGCACATTCCCTTGTGTCTACTGCCATAGTGTTGAAATTGTTTTGTGCAACTGCTTGTTAATTTAGACTATCGGCTGATTTCATGACTCTCGTCTGCCATCTCCGTTAAAAAATTGTTACATTTTTTGTGGGTAGACAATTATTCCTTGACGCATCTCATCATGTCCAACAGCCTCTTACAGCCATTATCCCCAACAACCACAGATAATTTACCTGCTGGTGGACTAGACCCAGAACGCTTTGACCCCTTAGAAGTTTGGTATCCTGTCCACTACATCGCAGACTTAGATAAATCCCAGCTAACGCGCTTCACCTTACTAGAGCGAGACTTAGTTTTATGGTGGGACAAAAATGAACAGACTTGGCGAGCCTTTGAAGACCAATGTCCCCACCGTTTAGCCCCACTTTCCGAAGGCAGAGTTAACGAAGCTGGCTGGCTAGAATGTCCTTATCATGGCTGGGCATTTTCAGGGACAGGCAAATGTGAAAGCATTCCTCAACAAGTACCAGAGGGAAAAGCCGAAACATCCCCCCGCGCTTGTGTAAATTCATTACCAACCACAGTCCGCCAAGGGTTATTGTTTGTTTATCCTGGTCAACCGGAAAATGCTGCCAAAACACAAGTTCCCATCGTTGACGTTTTAGAAGAAAATACTGAAGGCTGGGTTTGCTTGAATACCTTTCGAGACTTACCTTATGATGCGTTGACATTAATGGAAAACGTTCTCGACTCCAGCCACATTCCTTACACCCATCATCGCACAGTCGGCAACCGCGCCAATGTTGCACCCGTAGAATTAGAAATTGTCGAGTCAGGTAAATGGGGATTTAAAGGCCTTTGGCAAGAAGGCCCCCGCAAAGGCACTTTAGGTAAACAAGATACTACCTTTATTGCACCTGGGTTGATGTGGCATGATCTCACATCCAAGCAATTTGGCAGAACATTAACAGTCGTTTATGCAACCCCTATCCGCAAAGGAGAATGTCGCCTATTTGCCCGTTTTCCTTTCAAATTCTCTTCAAAATTACCAGGGTTATTTCTCAAACTCACTCCTCGCTGGTACTCCCATCTAGGACAAAACAACGTACTAGAAGATGATCAGATTTTCTTACATCACCAAGAACGCTATTTAGAACAAAAAGGTGGCACTGATAACTTTACCAAAGCGTTTTATTTACCAACAAAAGCTGATATTTTTGTATTTCAATTACGTTCTTGGGTCAAGCAATATTGTGCAGAATCATTTCCAGGTGAGACTTTACCACCGCCACTACCCAAAGAGGCTTTATTAGATAGATACCATTCCCACACAAAACATTGTGGTAGTTGTCGCCCAGCTTTGAAAAACCTCCAACGTTTGCGTTTAGGAGTGGTGATAGCAACAGCATTAATTTGGAGTTTGCTGTCTTTATCAGTCTTATTTCCCGGTGATATTTCTCATATCACGGTAATTATTGCCAACGTAGCTGTATTACTCGGTGGCGGTCTTTGGTTTGGTTTAGGCAAGTTAGAAAAACAGTTTTATCAAGGGCGAGAAATTCCGCCGAGAAATATAGCTTCGTAATTCAGCAAGGTAAGTTGGGTGGAGCAATAGCGAAACCCAACAAGGTTTTTATAATATTCACTGTCGATCCCAGCCCGCACTCATACTTTCAGGAACAGCTTCAACTCTTGGCCGTCTAGAGGGACAATAAAAGTCAAGACTTTGGAGTAATAGCTCATGGTTGATTAATGCAAAACTCTCCGGATAGCTTTTCTTGCTCCCGTATGCTTACCCTTTTCATTCTGAGGTGACGTGGTTAACATGGGTTGAACATATTTGTAATGATTCAACTTTATGGCTAGAACACCGAATGAATACGCTGTACACCTCTTCCTGGAAACTGGTCATCGTGAGGAAGTAAGGTTTCCCACTATTCAAGAATTCCAAAAATGGTATAGTGGCGAACTAGTTCCTAAGTCTGCCTCGAATGATTTTATTAGTGTACCGATCAAGAATATTCAAGGAGAGTATATGGTTGTCCGCCCATCTCGGATTGTAGCAATCCGGGTAGAACCACTGTTTAGTTCTAGTGTTGAAAGATTCGACTAAATCATGAGAAAAACCCTTGCTTTGGCTTCTTTGAGTCTGGGAATTGCCCTTGTAAACACAATTTGGCCAGCTGTTGCTCAAGTTCCGACGACGATACCGTTACCTGTACCGTTACCTACACAGCCAAGCCCTCAGCCTGAGCTACAATTACCACTCCAACCAGTTGATATTAGTAATACTTGTAATCCGGTATCTACTTGCTTGGGATGGGATGAGCAAATTTTTGGTCGTAAAGGTAAACCAGGCGATCGCAAAGCTCTCTTAGCCGCCATTGATAATAGTTTAGATTATTTGGCCAAAGATAAAGCGATCGCCGCCTATAACAATTATCCGGTGCCAGGAATTACCCGCGATCGCGTGCGACGCAGTTTATTGCGTTTTCGGCAATTAGTAGCAACTGCTAAATCTGCAACTCAACTCCAAGCTGCAATTCAGCGGGAGTTTGTGTTTTACAAGTCCGTCGGCAATGATGGCAAGGGTACTGTTAAATTTACTGCTTACTATGAGCCTATTTATCAGGCCAGTCGCGTTAAAACTTCTATATATAAGTATCCCCTTTATCAACTCCCACCGAATTTCGACCAATGGGCTAAACCTCACCCAAAACGGATTGATTTGGAAGGAAAAGACGGTTTACAAGGTGATAAAAGCCAGTTACGCGGTTTGGAATTGTTGTGGTTCCGCGATCGATTAGACGCATATATGGTACACATCCAAGGTTCTGCCCAAATCAGGTTAACCAATGGCAAAACTACTTCTGTAGGTTACGCCGGGGGGACTGATTATCCTTGGACTAGTATCGGCAAAGAACTAGCCAAAGATGGCAAACTGCCCCTAGAAGGCTTGACTATGCCACGTCTGATTAGCTTCTTCCGCCAAAATCCCTTAGAGTTAAATAATTATTTGCCCCGCTGGGAACGTTTCGTTTTCTTTAAAGAAGTTCCAGGGAGAAAAGCAACTGGTAGTCTTAATGAGCCAGTCACCGCCGAACGTTCGATTGCTACCGATAAATCTATTATGCCTCCTGGCGCACTAGCAATCATTAATGGTTCATTCCCCTATCCGGCTGCTGGTGGCAAATTACAACCTCGGACTGTCAGCCGTTTTGTCTTAGATCAAGATACAGGCAGTGCGATTAAAGGCCCAGGCAGGGTAGATTATTTTATGGGAACTGGTAAACTAGCAGGCGATCGCGCTGGGATTACAGGTGGTAATGGTTCACTATATTATTTGCTGCTGAAAAAATAGAAAGTTCGACTGGTGCGCCAAGCGCAGCGCCACCGCGATAGGCGGACTTTCTCAAAACCCGCACAGGCGGGTTTAGTTTGTATAGCCCCAGACTTCAGTCTGAGGGCTATTTGCTTCATACTTTAGTAAGGCGGATAACCAAAATCATCCTCATCAGCATAAATATAGGAACTAGAAACACCCGCCATCACAGGTTTACTAGTTTCTGTTCTGACAGGTTCCTTCCCAAATTCCTTGTATTCTTCAAAATATTTGCAGATAATTGCCGACTCAGGCGCATCAGAAGCAATCAGGTATTGAGTTAATGTCCCAACTGTTGGATGTTTGTAATCTACAGTAGAAGCAACTAACACCGTGTTGGGTTCAATCCCTCTTTCTTCACACTCAATAATCGGACAAAAAATGCCATGCGCGTGGAATAATGGCCCTTTTGGTGTTACAGGTTGTTTACGATATACAGCATAAGTTCTTTCTAACTCTGCAACAAAACCACTCACAACTTTGCCTTGTTGAAACTCACAATAAGTTTTGCTGAAACTTGCTCCGGCTGCACCATTGAGAGTTAATTGCAGTGGCAATTCATGTAAAAATTTCTTATCTTCACTAACTAAGAAAATTAAATAGCGCGTAAAAGTTTTAAATTTGAGTTTATCAGCCAAAAAGGCATCATAATTTTCTTTTAACGTACCTAATTTCAGCCCTGTTTCACGGTCTTTGACTGACAAAGGCCCTCGACGCACTATCACCAAGCGCGGAGTAGTAGAGATAAAAACTGTTTCAACACCAGAGCTAAATTCATGCTCTACTTGCTGCCAATTTTCATCCGGCTGAAACCCCACAGCATTGGCATTATCTAGCTTGATGGCAAGACCATAGGTTTGCATCCCATCACTGCCATACCGAGGATTAATCATCTGACACCAAGGGATGACTTGAGAAGGCGGCGCATTAAATTTCTCGTCCTCAAAGTCGAACTTAGCAGATGCTTTCATCGTTTTAGGCTGTAGGTGTGTTTTGCTATCCAAGTTTACCGTTATGCGCTGATGTGGGAATTGTATCTCCCATTTGTACCATTCAAATGGTACATTCTGCACATTATGAAGTAGATTTTAACAGGAGGGAATACAGATTATCTCGCAACCAAATATCAAAAATGTTTGCCCCTACACCCTGTTTCCAGCTAGAAGTTAAAATAAACCCATCACTACCAGATGCAGTCATCTCCTCATGTCCCTCGCCAAAGAACTAGACGCTCCTCAAGCAAAACCAGAAGATGTTATCTTTCCTCCAGGTGATTTATACAGCGACGAACCTCCCTTGGAAACAGAACTGCATCTAGAGCAGATTATGCTCTTACTCAAATGTCTAAAGTGGTTGTGGCGAGACAGAAATGACTTCTACGCTGCTGGAAATCTGACTATTTACTACAGTTGGAATAAACGCAAAGATGAACACTTCCGGGGGCCAGATTTTTTTGTTGTGCTGGATACAGAGCGTCGAACTCGTAAAAGTTGGGTAGTTTGGGAAGAAGAAGGGAAATATCCTAACGTAATTTTAGAAATTCTTTCAGAATCAACTGCGAAAACCGATAAAGATTTAAAGAAAAAACTATACCAAAATACTTTCCGCACACCCGATTATTTTTGGTTTGACCCAGAAACGCAAGAATTTGCCGGATTTCATTTAGTTGATGGTCAATACCAAGTTCTAGAAGCAAATGCTCAAGGACATTTGTGGAGTCAGCAGTTAGGTTTATACCTGGGGATTCATGAAGGACTATTGCGATTTTTTACACCAGTAGGTCTATTAATTCCGACACCAGAAGAAGCCGCAGAGTTTGAATGTCAGCAAAAAGAACTAGCGCAAGCACGAGCCGAAAAGTTAGCAGCAAAACTGCGGGAATTAAATATCGACCCAGAAACTATTGATTAATCGGGAATAGGTGATAGGTTACAGGTTACAGGTGATAGGGAAAAGTTTGCGAATCCATGAGGACTTACGCATAAATGTTAATTATTGAGACTGAGTGTAAGGGTTTTGAACACCTACACCCCTACACCTTTATACCCTTACACCCCTAATTTTGATTATTATGCGAACGATCGCCGAAATTAACGAAAAAATTAGCCGCCAGCGTGCAGTCGTTTTCACAGTTGAAGAAGTCAAAGCACGAGTCGCAGAAGTCGGCGTAAGCAAAGTTGCCAAAGAAGTTGATGTAATTACCACTGGCACATTTGAGCCAATGGAATCCAGCGGTGCCATTATTAATCTAGGACACACTGACCCCCCGATAAAAATTCGCCGTTGCTGGATCGATGGCGTACCCGCATATTCCGGTTTTGGGGCTGTAGATTTATACTTGGGTGCTAGTTGTGCAGTGGAGACGATGGACGGCGAAGAAGTCCGCGAACGTGGCGGTGGTCACGTTATTGAAGATTTAATTGCCGGGAAACAGGTACAAGTGAGGGCGCAAGGACAAGTCACCGATTGTTATCCACGGGCAACTTTTGAAACTACCATTACTCGTGATACTATCAATCAATTTTATTTATTCAATCCCCGCAACCTGTATCAAAATTTTATCGTGGGTGTGAATGGTGGCGATCGCCCACTTTTTACTTATCTCGGCCCTTTACAACCCCATCTCGGTAACGCCGTCTACTCTAATCCTGGCGCAATTTCGCCTTTGTTCAACGACCCCGATTTACAACTAATTGGCATCGGGACGCGGATTTTTTTAGGAGGTGGTATCGGCTACATAGCTTGGGAAGGTACGCAACACTTCCCCTTACAAAAGCGGTTAGCCAATCGCACACCCATTGGCCCGGCTGCAACCTTAGCCTTAATGGGGGATGCGAAACAAATGCAAGCCCGTTGGGTGCGTGGTTGTTACTTTAAAAGTTATGGCCCTTCATTGATGTTGGGTGTCGGGATACCATTCCCAGTCTTAAACGAAGTTGTAGTTGAACACTGTGCAGTGCAAGACAAAGATTTAGTCGCGCCCATCGTCGATTTTTCCATTCCCCGGCGCGTTCGTCCTACCTTTGGGTTAGTGAGTTACGCCCAACTCAAATCTGGGCGACTCACCATCGAGAATAAACCAGTGCGAACGGCACCTTTAGCCAGTATGTTCTTATCTCGGCAAGTCGCCCTAGAGTTAAAACAATGGATTGCAGCCGGCACTTTTACCCTAACTGAACCGGTCGCCCCAATTCCAATGGAGCGATCGTTCTTACCCCAAGACCGTTGGACAGATTTTTAGGAAGGCAAAAGGCAGAAGGCAAAAGGCAAAAGGCAAAAGGCAAAAGTAAAAAAGCAAAAGTAAAAAAGCAAAAGGCAAAAGAAAAGAATTAGTTCTTTACTCTTACCCTTCGGGTGACGCTCCTGCGTCGCTAACGCTGCGCTAACGGCAGTTGCTACTCTGCGAGAAGCCGCGCAGAGCGTGTCTACAAGTCGGGAGACCCGCCCAACGCACTGCCTCACCTTTTTACTTTTTACTTTTTACTTTTTACTTACTCTTGTGGTGGCTTTTGTTTTTTAATCGGCTTAGGCGTAGGAGTAGAAGATTTTGGCAGCGGTTTAGACACCACCGAGGCTTCGCCACCGCCTATTTTCTTGATTGGGCGTGGGCTGGGGCTGTCTCCTCCAGTACGTCTGGGGGGGAATGGTCGGCGACCACCACCACCGCCACCACCACGGAAACCACCGGGGCCACCTCTTTGGGGTGGTCGGCGTTTTTTGGGTAGATCTGCGATCGCCTCAGCCGTTTCTATGGCTAATAAATCACCATCTCGTTTCACTTGAAAGTCCCAGAACTTACCCACAGCTTTTGTGGTGAGGACACCTTTGAGTTTTAGCTTAAAGTATTTAGGTTTTTCATCGTGTTTGCGAGCAGCCTGCTTAATTTTGACAACCAAGTTCTTGTCGTCAAAAGACTGGTAAACTACCTCGCCACGCACAGAAAAACCACCATCGGGAATATCTGATGAAGGTTTAATGTCACTTTTATCAGTTACAGCATCATCGGCTGGTGGTAATTCATCATCTGGCGAATCTTGTGCTTGCTGTTTTGCCAGATTTTCTGGTTCCCACACGCCCACAATTTGCAAATGTAAGGCATCATTTTCTTGCTTAGTACGCGGGTAAACTACCCACAGATGATTTTTTTCTAAATCAAGGTGATTCTTAACTAAGCTCATAATGCGACCGAGAAGAACGGCTTGGATTTCCACCCCATCCGCAGTCAAGAGCGTACCTTGAGTAAACTGCTCACTGCTTGCAATGTAGCGACCACGGACTAAGCCGATCGCTCTGTACTGCATTGGTTCGCTGGGTGGGGGAATCGGTTGCTGTCGATTGGCTAAATAAGCATCGTTGTCGGTCTCACTAGGGTCAATAGTCGAATTTTCCGATTCAGAAATTGGAGCTGCTACTGTTGGTACATCAGCGGCTATATCTATCTCGGTTTCAGATTGATTGGACTCAGGCAAATTAGAAGATTCAGGCGAAGGCATCAGGTCGGAATTCATAAAAACTCCTTGCGGCGGAGACACATCCCATTGTGGGATTTTACTAAAGCAACTGGAAAGAGCGTTTGTGCGGCTGATGAAAGTATATTTATTTCCATCAAGGCACAGGACAACGCCCAATACAATTTAAAAACGCTAAATTTACATTTATACTCTAAATGTTTAATCTAGCGTCTAGACACCAGTTTCGGAAGCATATCATAGGTATAACTCTGACGGCTCCCCCTAAAGTCATCACTTACTTTAGCAGCGGAAATAGTTATTTGTTATAAAATTCACAGGCAATTGGCGGTATTCCGCAAAGTTTTGGAAATTTTTCATTTCCGATTTGTGTCAATGATAATGTCATTAGAGTTCTGGAGAATTACACAACTGTGTCTCAAACGCGTAATCGTTGGATAGTGCGAGTCATCTTGGCATTAGCCGTTCTTATGTTTGTGGGTGTATCTATAATTCCTATTATTAGCGCTTTCAATAGTCCAACACCGACAAGCCAGAATACTGCTCCTAAAGGTAACTTGGCTTCCTCTGACCAAAAATCAAAATTGCAAGACGAAGTACGGGGTTATGAACTAGTTTTACAACGGGAACCTGAGAATCAAACTGCCCTTAAAGGTTTATTGCAAGCGCGGCTACAGCTTTTAAGCCTGAATCAAGGTGATGTTCAAGGAGTAATTGCCCCTTTAGAAAAACTAGCTAAACTCAACCCTGAAAGGTCGGAATATGGAGTCCTCTTAGCTCAAGCCAAGCAACAAATTGGTGATAAAGAAGGAGCCGCCCAAGCATATCGCACAATTCTTGATACTAAACCCGGTGATTTGAAGGCTTTACAGGGTATGGTAGCACTGTTAATAGACCAGCAACGCCCCGAAGCGGCTATTGGTCTATTACAAGAAACTTTAAATAATGCTACTCAAGCCAATAATATTCAGCCGGGAAGCGTGAATGTTATCGCTGTACAGGTGCTATTAGGCAATGTCTATGCTGCTCAAAAACGCTTTCCTCAAGCTGTGAATGTCTATAACCAAGCAATTAAGAAAGATCCCAAAGATTTTCGCCCAGTTTTAGCTAAAGCTATGTTATTGAAGGAACAAGGCAAAACATCTGAAGCTAAACCTTTGTTTGATAGTGCAGTAAATTTAGCGCCTGCTCAATATCGAGACGAAATTAACAAAGCCGCAACCGCTTCATCCACTCCTACGTCTGCTGCAACTTCCGCACCAGTACCAGTACCAGTACCAGTACCAGCAAGTACTCCCAAGCCATAATAAATTGGTTGGTTTAAGATAACTGTAAAAAATAAATTTTTTGGGGGTTTCTCTTAGAGGAACCCCTAATAAATGCAAAAATACCCATCTGGAGAGATAAATGGCACGTTCACCCATCCACCCAGGAGAAATTCTTGGGGATGAAATCACAGAACTTGGTATGACAGCAAGTGATTTAGCTCATGTTCTCCATGTTCCTAAAAACCGGATTACCGAAATCATCAATGGAAAAAGAGGGATAACAGCTGATACAGCTTTGCGATTAGGTCAATATTTTGGAACTGGTGGAGAGTTTTGGCTAAATCTTCAGAAAAACTATGAATTGAAGTTAGCTGAACAAACGGTAGGCAAATAAATTCAAGAAACTATTCGTCCTCGTGTTTTAGTTTCTTAGGAATTGTAATAATTTGTCTGTTAAGTAAGGGTGATTTAATTTAACTTGAAAAGATTATCTAAACTGAAAAAGAAACATTACTGCGATTTGAGAGGAACCCCTAATAAATGAGATAGTTACAATTTAGAGCATAAAATGGCACTTCCACTCCTCCACTTTGATAAAAAAGAATCCTCGCCCTAAAAATGCGAGGAGTGTCAACAAAAGAATCGCTGAATTGGTATAAGCTAGTACTGGCTTAATCTGTAAAAACTTTTAAGGAGCAACATTTGTAACTACTAATACAGGTTTATTCCGGTACTTTGCTTCTAGTTGCTTCCGCAAATTTAAATCCCAAGTCAGGTTGTAGTCTCGCTCTAATTCTGTAATAACGAGGGGACGCAGGACACCTGAGACAGATATTTGCTCTCCTGGCTTCACTTTTGCTTGTGGTTTTGTGTGTAGTATGAGTAAATCTTCGCCACCTAGCAATTTGTTTTCATCTAGAGTGTAGGCGATCGCACTATTGATATTTGCAACTTTACCTGTGACTGTTAGCTTTTTACCATAGTAGGCGTTGGGGTTGGTAGTTAGTTCGCCTGGATTAGGAGATAAAGCCAGTGATTTAGCTACAATCACAGGTTGATCATCGTAATCTCTGTAATAATCGGTCTGCAAATCTAATTTATAATCTTGATTAATTTGTGCTAAATCAAATCTGCGAACTTGTCCAGTAATTTGAATTGGGATGTTATTTGTACTGGGTAATGTAAAAGGTTGCCCTGTGGCATTAATAACTAAAATATTTTGATTATCAAATAGTTCTTTATCGTTAACTGTAAAGCTGGTAGGGCCAATTAATCTTATCGGTTGAGTGGTAATTGTGACACTTTTGCCAATAATCTTATCTGTTTTATCTGTGACTTCTTCTATCTGGCTATCTACTATTTCTCGACTAACTTGGTTGCGTTGTTGTTCTGGCGTTGCTGGAGTTATCGCCTGTGGTTGGTCATAACTACAAGCAGGAAGAATTATCGCCATTAATCCTATAGCGATCGCTCCTTTTTTCTGCTGAAGTTTTTGCATCCAATTACTATCAATGACGCTTAGATAATTCACAGTTAAACCTCTTTATTTTTACAAGCAATGATCTAGTTCTACAAATTCTTAGAGCTATTTTCAGCTAATTCTGTTTTCAATCTGAGTAATTTATATAATTAAGTTATGCTTTTACAATTAATTTTTCTTCTATCCTTTGAACAATTTTTTTCCTCTAACTTGAGAGAGATAAAAACTCTAGTTAGATGTATAAGTATTTTTATACAGCAGATTTAAAATTAGGACAGTACCCAAGCTCAGACTAAAATCTAGAAATCAAGTCTGTAGTAATTCTATATGATGACTCTTGCTGTATTTGTAGTTCATCAATTACATCAGAACACGATAAACCATATCTTTGGTAAGATGTGGAGACAAACTAATAAAGATAAATTTTATTCATTTACTGTTTCATACTCAGCAAGCTCCTCAAGAAAATTCTTGGGGGCTTTATTAATGGTAATAAAAGGCATAAAAAAGTAGGGTGAAAATTTTCACCCTACTATTAATCATCTGCTAGAAACTTATGAAACAAATTTATCTTGTTGACCTTGAGAACAGCGGTCAAACCATTCTTGATATTTTTGTTTGAGTGATTCATCTTCACATAAAATAGAGACTCGCACTCGCTGACAGCCATGATTTTTTTCGAGAGCGATCGCATTTAATAGTAAGCTGGCGATTTTAGGTGAGCTAAATTCTCCACTCACTGTTAAATCACTGGCGAAGTTACTACCTGCTGTATTTCCAGATTCAGCTAAAGCAATCTCAGAAATTTCCTCTAAACCTAAATCAATTTCTGCAAGCTGCTTATGTTGCGGACTAACTTGTTCGACAATTAATTTTTCACGTCGGACAGGAACTTGTACCATCCGGGTTTCAATTTCTTTACGAACAATTACTTCGCCAATTTTATGTATACTGCTATCAACTACTAACTGTTCTTCTAGTAAACGAACAATTGTTTCTTCCGAAAATTCCTCTAAATTAGCTGTTTCCATACTACTATTCTCTATTTCAGCCTGGTCTACTTGCTCGGTAGTATTATCAGATAATACCTGATATCCAATTATTTGATGTTTTAAATCTTCAGGCATATATTCAATTACTGCTGCATCTATGTTTAAAAAAATAGATTTAGTAATAGTGTCTATTCTTTGAATTTTTTGGCTCCACACCAGAGCCAACTTTTCTTTGATTACTGGTTGTTCGCTTTCTGGGAGAATATTTACCTGTTGGGATATAACTAAATTTAGTCGCCGCTGATTATCTAAGATTAAATCTTTGACTTTGCCAACCAGTTGACCTTGATTATCTATAACGTCAAAACTTGCGACCTTAATTTTTAAACTTGCTAATAAGTTATGAATACTAGGTTTTTGATTAATTTGTTCAATATTATTGATCATGGGTTGGCTATTTATCACCCTAATTTGATAGTTATAAGTACAGGTAAAGCTGATTAACTCACTTTACCTGTACTATGTCTAATTAATGATTAGTCAATAATTAATTAACTAATCATTATTGTGAATTAGCGTTCTTCAATGGGGAGTCCAGGAGCATTCACATCTAACTCTTCCCGGCGGATTGTTTCTTGAGCTTCAACGGTATCTTGTTCTACCACTTTTCTGACTCTAACTTCTTCGCGGACAAATGCTTCTTTGCGAATGTCAGCAGTTTCTTCATAAATTTCTACACGCGCAACTTCTCCTTCACGGAAGTCAGCTTCACCAGGAGAAATAGCTCTACCAGCATCATCTGGGGTAATGCGTTCAATGACAACATGTTCACTTTCTACTGGAACTGCTACTCTTGCCGTTTCGGTTTCTATGCGCTTACCAACAGCTACTTCGCCAGTTTTTTGACGTTTCTTATTTGCAACTAGGCGCTCTTCATATAGCCTCAAGGTTTGATGATCTCGATCATTTAACCCAAATAAAGAAGGCTCTTCGTCGTAATTATAGGTGTCACGGCTAAAATTCGGTGTTGTGGCTGGTGTTGCTGCTGTATAACCTGTATCTAATGTTGCAGATGTATCTACAGGTGTAGCTGTGTCTACAGCAGTGGTGCTATATTTTGGATTGCGATAAACGCCGCGTACCCGTTCTTCATAATCGTAATCAACTTGGCGTTCATCAAATTCTGGTAAGTCTTCTGCTTGGTCTCTGGTCATGCCAACAGCATAGACGCGATCGCGACCATAATCAATGCGGCTTCGACCAACTGGCAATAATACTTTTTTACCAAAAATCCAAAAACCTAAGTCAACAACTAAATAGCGAAAATGTCCTTCATCGTCTACTAAAACATCATTGACTGTACCAATTTTCTCATCAGTTCCTTCTGTATATACGCCTAACCCTTTAATATCGTTACCTTGAAAAGAGTCACGATAGTTAGGATCAAATTCATTTAATTTGTAAAGAGCCATTATATTTTACCTCTGAACTCTTATAAGACTTTCGACTATTAATGTAAAAATTTATTCCGTAAAATACATCTTTCTCTCGAATGAATTGCCTTAAGTCAAGATTATCAAAAGTGATAGATTTTTATGACTGGGCAAATTTCATTTAAAGAATGACATGATTAAAAATATCATGCCACAATATCGAATTTATAATTAAAGTTTATGTGATATCAATTTCACCAAAAATCAGCTACAAAATAGATAGTCATTCATTAGCCATTTGTTGCTAATTTTTAGAACTACAAATGACTAATGAGATAACTACTTTGATTTAGATATGTTTTGGCTCAATTAAAGAGTCCCCTGGCTATTTCTAGCAGCATCATCTACATGCAATTCACCTGTAGTATTAATATCTAACTCTTCTCGTCGAATTGTTTCTTCTGCTTCGACTGTATCTCGCTCTACTAATTTTTTAACTCGTACTTCTTCCCGAACAAACGCTTCTTTGCGAATTTCTGGTGTTTCTTCGTATACTTCTATGCGTGCTACTTCACCCTCTTGAAAATGGAGTTCGTTAGGTTCGACAAATGTTTCTGTTTCGGCTGGGGAAACTCGCTCGATAACTACGCGCTCTTTTTGAATGGGGACTGTAACTCGTGCAGTTTCTGTTTCAATATGTTTACCAACTGTTACTTCCCCAGTTTTAACGCGATGCTTATTTGCTATTAGCCGTTCTTCGTAAAGTCTGAGAGTTTGATGATTTTGTTCATTCAAATCGTATAAATTCGGTTCTGTTTGATAATTGTATGTATTGCGATCGTAAGTTAAATTGCTGTTGGCTGGACGAAATACATTGCGTACTCTTTCTTCGTAGTCTTCATCAACTGTATAGCTTTCATGGTACTCAGGTAACATTTCTACTTGCTGTTTGCTAAGTCCATCAACATATACCCGTTTTTCTGGATAATTAATACGTGAAAGGCCAATCGGTAGTAAAATGCTTTTACCAAATGTGTCAAAGCCTGTGTCAATTACTAAATAGCGAAAACGCCCATTTTGGTCAACTAAAGCATCACTAACTGAACCAACTTTAATTCCTCCTTCAGTATAGAGATCTAATTCTTTAACATCATCACCGTTAAATGTTTCTAGGTATTGGGGGTCAAATTCTTCGAGTTTATAAAGAGGCATAGTTGAGAAATTCTTGAGGAATGTATTTTTACCTCTAGACTAAACATTATTATGTTTTAAATCCTCTGACTGATGGCTGAATTCAGGAATAGATTTATTATTTCTGACTTATACTTTATGATGAAAATATCAATAGATGATTCTGGATGAATTACCAGTTAGCTTAGTACTTAAGTTAGATAAGATAGCGCAAAAAGTATTCCGTAAGCTGGAAGATAGTTTAAGCAGACACCTATAAATAATCACTATTGTTGAGCATCGTATTTGAGCAGCGGCAAAACAATTCTGCTCAATGCCTGGGCTTAAAATGTCTGGTTTGAGTCGAGCGTTTTGGTACTCACGCTGGTAAACCTGACGCGGAAACTGCATACGACATCAGTTCTCTCTCCTGGGGAGTATCCGATTTTACTCAAGGCATTTGTGACCACTGGGGTGGTGAAAATCGATTACATTGGGGAGGCGTGCTGTGGTGAGAAAAAGTTGCACACGGCGTTCATTAATAATTTTCAGCGTCACCCAGATATTGTTTCCTGCTCAGTGACATAAAATAGAAAGTCGAAAACTCTCTAGCCAAGATACAATTCGATCTGGCAAAAGCTGTTAAAGTCCATAAATTATTTATCGATTCTGAAACCACCATATATGAGCATTCACGAAGTATTCATGCCGGCGCTTAGTTCCACCATGACCGAAGGTAAAATCGTTTCCTGGGTAAAATCGCCAGGGGATAAAGTGGAAAAAGGCGAGACAGTGGTGGTTGTCGAGTCAGATAAGGCAGACATGGATGTAGAAACCTTCTATGAAGGATATCTGGCACACATCATTGTACAAGCTGGTGAGAGTGCGGCTGTCGGTAGTGCGATCGCTTACGTTGCGGAAACCGAAGCAGAAATTGAAGCAGCAAAATCTCTAGTTAATTCTGGTAGCACTGCGGCGACAGCACCTGCTCCCGAAAAAGTCCCAGCAACAGCAGGTGTCGGCGCATCCACCGCCACCACTCACAACGGTAACGGCTCAAACCACAAAGAAGGTAGACTTGTCGCCTCGCCCCGCGCCCGCAAGTTAGCAAAAGAATTAAAAGTTGATTTAACCAGCCTCAAAGGTAGTGGCCCCTACGGTCGGATTGTAGCTGAAGATGTGGAAGCTATAGTTAATAAAGGTAAACCAGCGGCTCCCACCACCCCCGCACCAACTGTTGCGCCAGTAGTTCAACCACCCGCACCTGCGGTAGCAGCCGCAGCACCCGCACCGGTTCCCGCTGCTACCAGTGCAGTTCCTGGTCAAATCGTACCTTTGACTACTCTGCAAAATGCTGTAGTTCGGGGGATGGTTGCTAGTTTAGCTGTACCTGTTTTCCGGGTAGGCTACACAATTACTACCGATGGTTTAGATAAGCTTTACAAACAAATTAAATCTAAAGGCGTGACAATGACCGCGCTGCTGGCGAAAGCTGTTGCAGTCACATTGCAAAAACATCCATTACTTAACGCCAGCTACTCAGATCAAGGAATTGTCTATCATTCTGATATCAACATATCTGTAGCTGTGGCAATGGATGACGGCGGATTAATTACACCAGTATTGCGAAATGCAGATATGGTAGATATTTATTCCCTCTCACGCAATTGGAAATCTTTAGTAGACCGCGCTCGCGCCAAGCAACTACAACCTGACGAATACAACAGCGGTACTTTTACACTGTCTAACTTAGGGATGTTTGGTGTTGATACTTTTGATGCAATTTTACCACCTGGTCAAGGTTCAATTCTGGCGATCGGTGCGGCTCGTCCCCAACTAGTAGCTACTTCTGATGGTTTATTTGGGGTACACCAACAAATGCAGGTAAATATCACCTGTGACCACCGAATTATTTATGGCGCTCACGCCGCAGCCTTCCTGCAAGACTTGAGCAAGTTGATTGAAACTAACGCTCAATCTTTAACTCTCTAACTTAAATTACTCGAATAATAAAAGTCAAATTTGAGACCTGGATTTTTCTTGCAAGAATCCAGGTCTCTGTTTTTATGTTGATTTTCAAGTAAAAATACTGAACTTGGCACAATAATAACAACTATATTATTGAATCTATCTAAAGTACATTTGGCTCGTTTATTCCTCAAACAACAGCCAACAAGATCAAGATTAGGAGATTACATGGCTTATCGCTACAAAATATTGTCTATTGACGGCGGCGGTATTCGCGGTGTTATACCAGCAATTATTCTAGCCGAAATCGAAAAGCGCACAGGTAAACCGATTTGTCAGCTATTTAATTTAATTGCTGGAACCTCAACAGGCGGAATTTTATCTGCTGCTTTAACTAAGCCACATCCTAGTAATCAAAATATTCCCCATTTTAAAGCAGAAGATTTAATTGATATCTATCGTAAAGAGGGAAAGCGGATTTTTGCAGAATCTACACTAGCAAAAAGCATCAAAATTGATGATATTTTAAAAGCAAAATATTCTTCAAAAGGCAGAGACGAAGTTTTAACAGAATATTTGCAAGATACCTTTCTCAAACAAGCATTAACCGACCTGTTTATCACTAGTTATGACATTGAATTGCGGATGCCTCTTTTCTTTGTCAATAATGTGAGAGACCAAAAATTAGGCGAAAACTTTCGCAAAATTTGTGACGGTTACACCATGAAGCAAGCCGGAATGGCTACATCTGCTGCACCAACTTATTTCAAACCTTACAAAATTGATACAGCTGACCCGACAAATGGTGGTTACTATGCCTTGGTAGATGGTGGTGTATTTGCTAATAATCCTACTTCCTTGGCAATTATGGAAGCTTTAATTTCTTCCGCTAGACCTGATCCGCAACAGCCTGACAAAACACCGCTGACTATCAATGATATTCTGGTCGTCTCATTAGGTACAGGTTCTCTTAATCGTCGATATAATTACGATCAAGCTGTGGAATGGGGACTGATTCAATGGGTACAGCCAATGCTAAATATTACCTTGGATGGTAGTAGTGAATCGGTAGCTTGTCAGTTAGAGCAATTGTTACCACAAGCTGATGGTTATCCTAAACAATACTATCGTTTTCAAAGACAATTAACCAAAGCTAATGACAATATGGATGATGCAAGCCCAGAAAATATTGCACGATTGATTACATTAGCAAAACAGATTATTGAGCAACGAGATTCTGAATTAGATGAACTTTGCCAGCAACTAAAACAAGGACTTTATGAGCAAGAACAGCCAGAAAAATCAGTTCTTGTTGGGATATAAGTTTTCAGAATTTACAAGTCTATCTTAATATCACATAGTTAGGTAGAGACGCAATTGATTGCGTCTCTATTCTTTTATGGTATTTTGTTATCAGTCATAAGTAATAATTCATTTGAGTTGAAGGATTGAGGTTGAACAATGTACTTTAGACCAACGAGAACTGGTATAGAATGTTAGGCGATCGCTACTACTCTAGTTCAAAAATCAAATATGCTTCCTAGAGCAGTCATAAATTATTGTTGAATCACAAAATACCCAATTTATTGAATAATTTGGCTATCTGAATATCTTGATTTTCATCTATATGAAAAAAATTATTAATCAACCAATACCACTTAGAAAGATTAATTTCAAAATTAATGGCTATTTTTTTGTAATTTTAATGTGGCTGGTGAGCAGACTTGTAATTATTGTGGCGATGCAAGTTGTTGCTCCTTTAATGCACAAATCAGTAGTACATCCATATTGGCAACCTCCATATCCACTAGATTATACTCCTGGTTTTTTTCCTCAACCGAGTTGGGAACTGTTTTCTCATTGGGATGGTAAATGGTATCGCAGTATTGCTGTTGAAGGTTATAACTACGCTAATGATGGAAATCAGCATTCTGTTGCTTTTTATCCCTTATTTCCCTTAATTAGCCGTGGGTTAATGATGTTTGGCTTACCCTTTGAAGTTGCAGGGACAGTAGTTAACAACCTCTTTTTTTTGGGGGCGCTGCTGCTGGTATATTCTTGGGCAAAAGAACGTCATGGTATTAATGTTGCAAGATGGACAACAGCTGTAATGGCTTGGTGTCCGTTTTCTTTATACGGTACAGTTATTTATACTGAAGGTTTATTTCTGTTTTTGACTACGGCAGGTTTGCGAGCATTTGATCGTCGTCAGTATTTCTGGGCTGCTGTTTGCGGTGCGTTGGCTAGTGCAACTCGCGCCACAGGAATTACATTATTACCTACTTTTATTTTTGTTGCTTGGCAAGAAAAGAGACCATTAACTGCATATATTGCAGGACTTTGTGTACCATTGGGGCTAATTTCATTTAGCTTATATTGCGCCATTAATTTCCAAGATCCTTTAGCATTTGTTTATGTACAAAAGGCATGGGCGCAACCAAGTTGGTGGTATATATTTAACGATGCTATTTCTGTAGGCAAAGATAGTTTAATTAAAGTTGTGATGGTATTTGGCGGCGGCTACATGTTGTGGTGCTTTCGAACTCATCTGAGTAAAACTGCTGTAGTCTATGGTTTTTGCTCATTATTACTCATAATATTTTCTGGAGCGCTGATGTCTGTTAGCCGTTATGCTTATGGAATTGTGTCGCTCTCAATAGCATTAGGCTGGTTATTTTCTGCTCAAAATCGCTGGGGATACTTAATATTAACTTGGTTTGCTATATTACTCTTTTCATATTCCTTTAACTTTACTATTTGGAATTGGGTGGCGTGATATCAATTATGGGTAGTGCGATAGAGTGTTTTGTAGAGTAATAATTCAGTTGAACCATTCCTTACTCTCAAATTATTGTTGCCATATTTATAAGCAATACCACGCAAGAATTTTTTAGAATAGTCTGCCACAACTTTTTCATTTTCTATAATTTGGGTTCGTAAAGCGTCAAGATTAGAAAGAACAGAATCGCTACGTACCTACTCTGAAAAAACGCTTAACAACAAACAAGTAGCCAGCTATGTAATGAAAAATACTTGGCCGGATATAACATAACAGCAATCTGTTTCTCATAACATACAGGCGGAAGCTGTTACAGTTTGCGCGTAACACGGAAACGCGAAAGCGGAAGTTCCTACAGTTTGCGCGTAACACGGAAATACGAAAGCGGAAGCTGTTACAGTTTGCGCGTAACACGGAAATGCGAAAGCGGAAGTTGCTACAGTTTGCGCGTAACACGGAAATGCGAAAGCAGAAGTTGATGCAATGAAAACGGAAGCTGTTACTGTGTTGAGAATTGGGATTTAGGCGATCGCCAACACTCCGCTATTCTTACCTTACTAAAATACTGGCGCGGAAATAGTGCGATCGCAGAGTGAAGTAATCACAAATTATATGCGATCGCTCGTCGCTCCTCCTTTCAATGACATTTTACTCAGCAATTCAGGATGCTTTCTCAAACCACTGACGAATTAACTCTACCTGGAAGCGATAACCCTCGGCAACTTCCTCAATTAACTCCCGTTGTAATAAAAGCTTAATAGTTATTTCCCAAACATCAGGAAATTGTTGTGATAAACCTAACTTGCTGACAATTGCCCCTTCCCCTTGAGCAGCAATAAAGCGTAAAATCTCACGTCCGTTTGCATTCACTTGATTATTTTGAATATCAGCGAAGAAAAAACTGCCACTCTGCAAAGCTTCTGGTATTGCGGCTTCCACATCTGCCAATGTTGCTAACCGACGAATGGAGGGGTCTTGCTCATTTTTCAACACAATAATTTCCCCGCAGAGTAGCTGTACTAAAAATGGGTGACAACGGGTAAGTTGCAACACTCGCTCAACTGCGTCAGGTTCATAACGGAGAGTAAAATCTTTGACTGGTGCTTCTATTAATTGTCGTGCTTCCTCTTCCTTTAAATAGGAGATATGCACTACTTGAACATTAATTAAATAACTAGCCCAACGTTGATATTCTTCAATAGTATGAGAGCCTGCTAATAACATTTTGAAGCGTGGGCGATGCTGAATTAAATGACGCAGCATTCCTAAAACATCTTGCTCATCAAAGCGTCCTCTGGTTATGGCGCTGTCTAAAGTCTCAAACTCATCTAACATCAGCAAAGCGGAATTTTGTGCAATTATCTGTTCTACCTGATCTAACCATTCGTCAAACCGTGTGAAGGGATCATCTTTTAATGTTTCCCGTGTCAGAGCGGGTAATTTTAACGCGCTTTGCTGTTTGGCGGAAGTTATCATCCCTCTAGCTAAGTTGTAGAGAAAGCCTGTGTAGTCGCTGGCTGATGTGGGTGCGCCTTGCAAGTCTACAAACATGGGAATGATGGAATTGGGTAGTAACTTCCCGATGTTGTTGAGTAGGGAAGTTTTGCCCATACGTCGCTGACCGTATAGTAACAAGGGAGGACGACGGCGATCTAAAAGTAATTGCTCAATGCGTGTACCTATATCAGTTCGACCTGTGAATATTTCTTGCTCTATTGTGAGTGGTACGCCAGTAATGTATGGTAAGTCAATTTCTTGGCGGCGTTCAGTGGCTTTAACCAGTTCATCTATATATTGGGTGACTACATGACACCAACTTGCGATTATGGGACGAAAACGGACTGTGTATTTGTCACTGCTGCGAGTGAATTCCCGTAAAGTACTGTTTAATCTGTCTGCAACATTGTTGAGGAGTAGACGCTGGTTATATGTACTGTTTTGCTTGAGAGCCGCATCTACATCTTCGCTGATACGTTTGAAAATGCTGAGTATAGGGTTAACTGGACTTTGTAATTCCCCAATTTCTAAACTGCGGTGAATTTGGCTGATAGCTTTTACATCTGTACAGGCTTGTAAATTGCGTGCATCTAATTCAATTTGTGCTGCTTGAGCAGCCCAACGCTGAGAACTAGTACTCAAATATTCTAGAGCGGCTTTGCCTTCAACTGGGTTATGTTCGATGACGAAAAGCAGATACTTGTCTAACCCAGATAAATGTAAACGTTGCCATTCATCCCAGAAAGCCGAATGATAACGAAAAAAACAAGGACTTTTCGCGTTACGTCGTTTGTCTAGTCGGTGGAGCAGATAATTCCATCCTGTGAGCAATGGCAACAATACAACAGGTCGCCATGAGTTAATAGTTAATCCCACGTCTCCCGCCAAGCTTCCCGCCAAGCCGAACGCCAAGCCTCCCGCCACGCCGAACACCAAGCTTCCCGCCAAGCCGAACGCCAAGCCTCCCGCCACGCCGAACACCAAGCTTCCCGCCAAGCCGAACGCCAAGCTTCCCGCCAGGCCGAACGCCAAGCCTCCCGCCAAGCCGAACGCCAAGCCGAACGCCAAGCCTCCTACCACGCCTCCCGCCAAGCCTCCCGCCAAGCCTCCCGCCAGGTCTCCCGCCAAGCCTCCTGCCACGCCTACCGCCAAGCCTCCTGCCACGCCGAATGCCACAGAACGAAATAAAGTTTCGACTGGTAGACCCAATATAAACAGAACTAATCCAACTATTAAGTTAGCCAGAATAGGTAAGATAATGTACCCCTGAATTATTAACCGCCATCCACCTCGTCGTATTACGGTAATTAAAGAAGATTGGCTATCTAAAGTGGGGTCAATACGCTTGAGGTGGTTATTCCACGCTGAGGGATGGAAGAACAACCAAAACAGTAATTGCAGGCTACCCAATATCAAGTTAGGGTGCTGTTCAGGTGAATTAGTGTAGGCGTTGTGAAGTAAATTGCTAGGCATTGAAATTGCCTTGTGGTGGTTGATAATGAAATGAAAAACTTTGTTGATATTTATTTAAGAGTTTGCACGCCAGGATATCCCAGAATTTTTGCGTCAGCCGTGAGTAACGGACAGCCGTGAATTCTTGCAGTGGCTACAATAAGCTGGTCAGAAGGATCTCGATGAAAGCCTGTGAGTTTGGTTGATTCAACAATAATTGGTATTGTCAGTTCGAGTAGCTGTACTCCTGGGTAAGCTAAAGTTTCTGTTAACCACTCCTCGACTGAAATTGAAAAAGCAAGTTTGTGATTCTCAAAGAGTTTGGCAACTTCCCAACAAGAAATTAGACTAATTCCTAACCCTTGAGATTGATATTCCTCAATCCGATTTCGATATGTTTGATTGAGTCGCACATTATTATCTACCCACCAAATCCAAATATGGGTATCTAAAATTATCATTGCAGAACTTCCCAATCTTCTATAGGTACAGCAGGCTCAAATGGGTCATCATAATGAATAACTTTACCCTGTAAAGGATAAGGATTAGAGTCTGAAAGTTGAGAAGAACGTTCTATAATTATGATTTCTACGTTTTCACCTGCCTGAAATGGTAAATTTTCAAGCACTAATGTTCCGTTTTTAGTTAACTTTGTTTCTATGCGGTGTGCTTTCATAGTAACTCTACTTTTTCGGCTCTAATAAATCAGTAAACGGGTTAATTTGTCTTAAAGCTTCCTCACGCCAGCCATCATCATTCTCTCCTTCTTCTAGAGTAAACAATCTTTCTCGACACAGAATTTGTAATAACAGTGGTTGACATTGGCTGTGAGTTAATATCCATTTCACATCTTCATCAGCAAAAGGTATTGGTAAACTTGCTATTAATTCTTGTGCTTCTGCTTCAGTGAATGCTCCTATATTTGCACTGTAAGCAAAAATATTGAAAAATGGTGAGTCATGACCTGTACTACGAGCTAAATTACTTGGTGATTCGGGGCTAGATAAAACAAATGCTAAATTACCCCGTGTCTGATTGGTTGCTAAAGACCGTAAACTGTTCCAAAACGTGTCATCTAACTCTGAACCAGGGTTTAAAACAGCACCAATTTCGTCTAATAATATGACGGTGGGAGAAGATAAGTTTTCGCTAACTACATCCATGAAGTGATCTAAATTGCAAGGTGCTGGAACTTTAAAGTTTAAAGATTCTAGGATGTGTTTTAATAGTCCTTCCCGGCTTTGCATTCGTGCGTCTTGTAAGTCTACAAACACCCATTTGTAAGTTTCTGGATGATGTAGCCAATCAGATTTTTGACCAGGACGCAGTTGTTCTGGTGGGGTGGTGGTGATGTTTTTTAAGTAATGCAGTAAAGATGTTTTGCCAGTGCGTTTTTTACCGATAATGGCGGCGTTTTGTAGGGGATGGCGTTTGAGGAGGTTAAACAGGCGTTTTAATTCTTTCTCGCGTCCAAAAAAGTATCGCGGTTGAGTGATGGGTGCGCCAGTGATAAAGGGTGATGCTTCTTTATTGGTTGACTTTGGTTGAGTTTCTGGCTGTTTGTCTGCAATATCTTGCCAGTCTAATCCTAATTTTTCACAAATGACTCGAAAATTCTCATAATCAATAGGTTTACCACCAAAGAAGTTCTTGACGGTCGATAATGACGGATCTACGTCTTCAGAAAACTTTTGCAGGCTGGGATAACCGTTACGCTGAAGTGCTGACTTTACTTTATTAATATACTCTGGTGGTACCCGCAGCGATCGCGCCATCACTCTCACACATAAAACTACAGAGATTCTACCAGATGTTTATGTAAAATACAGGGTTTCAGCCGCAAGCGAAAGCATCAAGTACAATACAACCTAAAGTCATCCATATTTAACCCAAAAATAAAAGATAAGTCGTCTAATAGTCAACTCTTAATTAACCCAGTTCTCAACCAGCCTCATCTTTAAATGAGAATATGAGAGTTAAGAGCGACAGCACATGAAAAGAGAATTGGGAATTTTGCAAATTACCTTATCACTTTCTGGCATTATTATGTGTGCAACAGTGACCTATGCGGCTATCAATATGGTTAATGGTCAATACCGAGTTGAAATAGGAGTCACTAATCAGGGACTTCTGATTAAGTCAGACATTGATAAAAGAGAATGCAGGATAGAAGAAACAAATATTCAAGCACTGCAAAGGAAAGATTCTGAAAACAAGCGGTTGAATTAAATAAAATAAAGCGAAGCAATCATCAGAATTTAAGATTACTTCGCTTTTATTTTATTACTTGTACAACTTTTTTATAAATTGTATAATTATTTTATTTCTTATACGACTTTTTTATTGTTGTACACATCTCGATATTTATTCATTCCTCACTATTCAACAGTCACCGATTTTGCCAAGTTTCTCGGCTGGTCAACGTCTAAACCGCGACGGGCGGCGATGTGATAAGCCAATAGTTGCAGTGGTACAACTGTAAGGATGGGTGATAGTAATTCATCCACTGATGAAACGGGGAGTAAATCATTAAAAATTTCCGCCGCTTCACCATCTTTTACAGGTGTTACACCAATCAACCGCGAATCTCTGGCTTTGGCTTCTTGAGCGTTAGAAATCACCTTTTCATATACACTACCAGGAACTGCGATCGCCACTACCGGAACTTTTGCATCTAATAAGGCAATGGGGCCATGTTTCATTTCGCCAGCGGGATAACCTTCAGCATGAATATAGCTAATTTCTTTTAATTTCAAAGCCCCTTCTAAAGCAATGGGGAAGTTAATTCCTCTTCCCAAAAAGATGAAATCTTGAGTATCAGCAAATTCGTGGGCTAAATGTTCGGTTAAACGTTCCTGACTTGCCAAAGTTTCTTCAATTTCTTGAGGAATTCGCCGCAAACCATTAATAATTTGCTCTATAGTTTCTTTGGGAATTGTTTGACGACGAGCAGCTAAATCTAAGGCTAAAGCATAAAACGCCATCAATTGAGCGATAAATGTTTTCGTCGCTGCAACACCAATTTCTATCCCGGCTAAGGTACTAATAATATTAGTAACCATGTGACCAAGGCTGCTTTCTGGGCGGTTGGTAATACCTAAAAGTCGCGCTTGATATTTCGCCTCTTGACCTTGGCGGCGTTCTTTTTCCATCGCTAAGGCTGCCAAAGTATCAGCCGTTTCACCAGATTGAGTAACACCGATAATTAATGTATTTGGTGTTAACGGTGATGGTGCATAGCGATATTCCGAAGCGTAGTGTACTTGCGCGGGAATTTCTGCTAATTGTTCTAGCAAGTATTTGCCAACTAAGGCGGCGTGCCAACTTGTACCACAGGCGACAATGTGAATTTGTTCTAAATCTGCGTAGATTGATTCAGATAAGCCGAGATTAACTGGTGATTGGTTATTATCGCCCGAATTATGAAAGTAAGCTTCTAAATTAGCTCTCACCACTCCTGGTTGCTCATAAATTTCTTTGAGCATGAAGTGTTTGAATCCCTGCTTTTCTACCATTGTGGGACTCAAGTTGAGCATTCGGGGTTGTTTTTTCAACCTGTCGCCAGCAAAGTTATATATTTCCACGCCTAAAGGTGTCAGGCGGGCAATTTCCCCATTATCTAACGGTAATACGGCACGGGTGTAAGCAACGATCGCCGGCGTATCAGAAGCACAGAAAAATTCCCCTTGACCAAATCCAATCACTAAAGGTGCTTGTTGACGCACAGCAATTAATTCGTCAGGATAGTCAGCCGAAATTATTGCCAGTGCAAATGCCCCATTCAGGTGGTTTACCGCTTGGCGAACGGCTTCTAAAAAGGGCGATGGGGATGAAGGAAGGGAAGGAAATGGGGGATTCTTTAAATATTCGGCTATTAAATGGGGAATTACTTCAGTATCAGTTTCCGAGCGAAACTCATATCCTTTCTGTTTTAATTCTTCTCTTAATTCACGGTAGTTTTCGACAATGCCATTTTGAATCACGGCTACTCGCCCCGTCATATCTAGATGGGGATGGGCGTTATGTTCTTCTGGTTTACCATGAGTTGCCCAGCGAGTGTGACCAATACCAATGGATGACGGGTTTTCTAGTTGTTCTAATTTAGAACGCAGGTTATGTAATTTACCTTTTGCTTTGATGCAATTAACTTCACCTTCCCAAATTGTGGCTATTCCTGCGGAATCGTAGCCTCTATACTCTAGTTTTTCCAGACCAGACAGTAAAATTTCTGTTGCTGCTTGAGTGCCTATATACCCAACGATTCCACACATTGCTCACACCATTCTGGTTTTAGGATTATTAGATCCAGTATAGTGTTTAGCACAAAGCTGGGGTTTTGTCACAAGTTTTGCAGGTGGGAAATAGGGAATTTCTGGGCTATTTCCTCAAAAAAAAAGGAGCAAGATGCTCCTTCTGCCACTAAGGTATTTTTATGGTTTTTGAAGTTGTACGCTTAAAAGTCACCTAGTAAGGTGGGCAGTACCCACCCTACGATGCTAAAAAAGCTTGCTATGGAGACAGTTAATTTTGAGTCTGATGAGAAATTTGCGATAAATTTCTCAATTCCTCAATAAGCTAGACCCATACTACGAGTTGTTTCAGCGCCCAAGTAAACCCGGATGCTCAAAAAGTCGGTGGGGCAGGCAGTTTCACAACGCTTGCAGCCTACACAGTCCTCTGTGCGGGGTGAGGAGGCAATTTGAGCAGCTTTACAGCCGTCCCAAGGCACCATCTCTAGCACATCAGTAGGGCAGGCGCGAACGCATTGAGTGCAGCCAATACAGGTATCGTAGATTTTTACGGTATGAGACATTGAAAAAAGGCTCCTTTCGAGTTCTCTTCTCTGCGAAAGAATCATAATCAAGGCATAGTTTACCGCAGTGGCTCATCCACAGTAAGTAAAAGGCTACATAACTTTAAACAATGTAATAGGCACTTTTTAAAGTGAAAATTTGCGAAATTTCTCTGTTTCCTTATAAATCAGCTACAAGACGGCAGCGTGTTTACCTCATTTGTCCGCTACGCTCTATGATTGGTGTAAAGATATATGAAGCGAAATTTGTCACAATACAGAGTAATTTGAATTATCTATGATGGTGATTCACTGATGACTATGAATTGGCAAACAACTCAATTTTGTAACGAAATTTTAAAGATTGAAAAAAATTTCCGAATTAATGTTTGCAATTAAAAATTATCCATAGTCTCTCCTTTATGCCATTTGAAAATTAGTGGCTTCTTCTAGCAGTTCATAGCCGGATGCTAATTTGTCAGTGGCGCGGTCAATTAAATCTAAACCTTGCTGGACTGTTTCAATTAAACTTAACTGTCCGCGCAACTCGGCTGCACCGACGAATCCTTTAGCGTACCAAGTCATGTGTTTACGGGCTTGACGGACACCGCGATCGCCTTTATATTCCCATAAAGCTTGTAAATGATCTCTGGCGCATTCTAAGCGCTGAATGGGCGTTGGTGGCGCTAAAAGTTCCCCTGTTTTCAAAAAGTGGTCAACTTCGCCTACCAAAAAGGGATAACCCAAAGTTCCGCGCGAACACATCACACCATCAGCGCCAGTTTCTTCTAAGCATCTCACCGCTGCTTCCACAGAAAATATATCGCCATTGCCAATTACAGGTATCGACAGCACCTCTTTCACACGCGCTATCCATTCCCAACGGGCGTTACCATTGTAACCTTGAGCGCGGGTGCGTCCATGCACAGTAATCATTTTCGCCCCAGCATCTTCCATCCGCTTGGCAAAGTCGAGAATAGTGATTTCCTTGTCATTCCAGCCAATCCGGGTTTTGACTGTGACTGGTACATCCACAGCTTTCACCACTTCCCGCACAATTGCTTCAGCAACTTCCGGCTGACGCAACAGCGAAGAACCACCACCATTTTTGGTAATTTTATTTACCGGACATCCCATATTAATATCAACAGTATCAGCCCCTTCAGCCACAGCTTTAATAGCAGCTTCGGCTAAAAAATCAGGGCGACAGTCAAATAACTGAATGCTAATTGGGCGTTCGTTGGGGTCAACTTCCATGATTTTAGGTAACTGCTTCACATAGTGCAGTCCCGTGGCGTTGACCATTTCGGTATACATCATCGAATCTGGTGCATAGCGACGCACCAGACGACGAAACACCAAATCTGTCACCCCAGATAAAGGCGATTGCAGAACCCGGCTTTTAACTTCAAAAGAGCCGATTTTTAAAGGTTGGGAGAGTCTAGCTTGCAGGCTAGGAGACAGAGTAAGCATATCAACAATTCACAATGCACACTTAATGATATCTTTTTATCCCAGGCGCTTGTTGATGCTAGTAGCGATCGCCCAAGATAATTTTCGGAAGATTAAGCCTGCACTTGGTAGATAAATTATGCCCACTTGCTGCATTAAACCGAGCAAGTCACTTTGACCCCAGTGTTCTACGAGTTGATCATCCACGATGCGATCAATATGAAAGAAGGGGATGATTATTTGTTTGTTTGTGGGAGGAATACCTTGTAATTCACCACGATGAGTACCACTAAAAATTCCACGCGTGACTACTCTATCGCCTTCAGCAATCACATCTTCAAACTGATGAATTCCATCAGGGAAAGCAGAACGAAAAACTCCTAGTACAGACTGTATGAATGCTTTCCGATTGAGTGATTCGGTAGCACCTGGGATATGAGCCACAAAATTTGGTGCAAGAAATTCCTGTACTGCTGCTAAATCACCTTCGTCAAAGAACTTATACATTTGCAGTACAATAGATTTGTTTTGTTCAGATGGCATGACCTTTTTATTAATTATGACATTATTAATTGCGAAGGCCTTGATTTAGGTAGTGGGATATAGCCACTTGTAAAAAAATCTTGTTAACTGAGGCATTAACAGATAAGTTAATATCCAAACCACAACACCGATAGTAATCACTTGTGCCAGCAACATGGGTAAAGGTGTCAATAAAGGACTGAGTAAACGACTGACAATTGAGATTGTTACAAACACTCCTAACCAAGTCAATAACACCATTTTGTAACGCTTTGGTGGAGATTTTTGAGAGCGTCTAGGCAATTCAAACCAAGTTTCTAAACCAGTGAGAATTTGTACATCCTCCGGTGCTTGAATCAAGGGTTTAGCCCGTTCAATCAACTCCTGGCGCACATCTGACTCTAACCATGCTTGTAGATTCTTGTGGTGATCAAAATGGAGGACAATGATGTACTCTGAATGCACACCTTTTTGGGGTCTGAGAACATTCACTCCCAAGTGTCCTGGAAAAGTCCTCGCTACGGGAATAATACCGCGCATCCATTCCTCATATTCTTCCTCTCGACCTACTTTGATTAAATGAGTAATCACGGCCGTAACATGGTATTCAACATTAAATTGAGCGCTATTCATGCACAAATATAGATAATTGGTATAACCTTTCCCAACACCTTTGCCAATTTATAAGATTGCTTTTAGATATTGTTTTTTTGATTTTAGGCTTGGCAAAAATAATAAGTCATAAAAATTACTTCTAACTTTCCCGCAAGGTTTTTTTAATATTATGCTAATAACAAAAAAGTAAATGAGAAAGTTATTCTCAATTACTTTTTAAGTCAAGCTAGATTTTCTCATATTAGCTATTAGATAAGCCCAAAAATCGGCGGTATTCGTCTAGTTGTTTTTGCAGTTGATCTAGCCGATCTAAAAATTTGCCCAGATCACCATTATTACCATTGGTAGGACTATCAGTTGGGCTATCATTTGGAGTTTCTTCATCGGTACTGTTGTAACTCTTAATACTGATACCGTTGTTGTAGTAGTGGAACTGAGTCGCAGAACTAGTTGCAGCAGCGTGGTTAGTAAGTTTAGCAGAAGCGTGGATATCTGACAAAGAGCTATTGTCAACCTTGAAAGTGGAATTTGATAGTTGATAATTAGATGATGCGATCGCTTGCTGTTTTATTGAGCTAGTGCTAATTGCAGCATTCTTAGAACTAGTAGTTGCAGCTTGGGTATTATTTCCGGCGGTATCTGTAATGATTTGCCGAACCTGTGCAGGAGTTAAGCTACGGTTAGCACTCAACATCAACGCAACTACTCCAGCTACGTGAGGACTTGCCATAGATGTACCACTGTAAGAAGCATACTGATTATTTGGCACTGTGGAATAGACATCAACTCCTGGGGCTGTAACATAAGCAAGTTGATTTGTTCCAGAGCGATTAGAAAAATTAGCCAAGTTATTGTTTCTATCCACTGCACCCACAGCAATTCCTGTATTTTTGGCGTAACGAGCCGGATAATTTGGTTGAGAACTGCCATCATTACCAGCCGCCATCACCACCACTACGCCTTTACGATTGGCATACTCAATTGCATTTTGCAGAGTCTTGTTAGAAAAACTACCACCTAGGCTGAGGTTGATCACATTAGCGCCATTATTCGCTGCATAATAAATGCCATTTGCGATCGCACTATAAGAACCAGAACCAGAGTCATTTAAAACTTTTACTGGCATAATTTTGGCATTATAAGCAATACCAGTTACACCATAATTATTTTTTTCTCCTGCAATAGTTCCAGATACATGAGTACCGTGGCCGTTTTTGTCTAAGGTGTTGTTATTGTTATCGTTAAAATTCCAACCACGAACATCATCAATATAACCATTGCCATCATCATCTATGCCATTACCAGCAATTTCTTTAGTATTAGTCCAAATATTATTTTTTAGATCATCGTGATTGTAATCAACCCCAGTATCTATAACCGCAACAACAACACCCTTTCCTGTATACCCATTATTCCAAGCTTCTGGAGCGTTTACAAGGTCAGCCCCCCAGTTATTACCTCCTGAATTGGGAACATCTGCAAAGGTACTTTTACCCGCAGCTTTAGCCACAGCCGCCGCTGCATTTACTAACCCAGATCCAGTAGTGGAACTATAGTTTTTAGTAGTTGCTGTACTTGTTTTTGCATTGCTAGTTTGGTAATAACTACTGCTACTAAGATACGAATTAGATTTATTTTCAGTATGAAAAGTATCTGCTGAGGAGAGTAGATGTGAGTTTAGCCCGTTATGAGAAAGTAATGCTTTACTAGTATCATTAATGGGCATAAGTATTTTCTCCACAAATAAATTTAAAATTCCCTATTTTTGACAGCATTAACTGTTAAAACCTTGACTCTCAGGTTTTAAGCAGTAAATTTACCGTCCTTGCCAATAATTACTATGAAATTAAATGGTAAAATGCTGTTTTTTTTACAAAAAAATATTAAACATAATTTAATTATTGATGTTTGTTTGTAGCTTAAAACAAGCTTGAGTAAGGATTAGACAAAATTATGTTTTTGGAAATCAATAGATAAATGCCGATAAAAAATGATAGTTCGTTGATATTTATCTGACTTTAATTTGAGCTTGTAATCTGGGATAAAAATACTCCAAAGATAATGCTAATACCGTAGAGTACAAACCGATACATTCCTATTAATATATGAGCATTACGCAAAGTATATTTACTCTTACCAGTTGAATCTTGAAAATACCAAAAGATGAGAGATAATGTCATCGCCAGCACAGAACCAAAAATAGCCAAAAAAATCACCCATCCTAAATTAATTTTTACTTCACGAAAAAGCCAGCTTTGCAGCAACACCCAAAATATACTAGTAATTCCTAGACAAATCGCTTCCCAAATTGGATTGATTATTGGATTAGCGGGATGTAATTTTTGGATTGTTTCGACAACAATCAAGCCTACTATGAAGAAGAATCCAATAGTTAGAAGTGAAAGCATAAAATTAATCACAGCTAAATCTGTACTTTATGTAGAGTAGGCAAGTTTAGAGTAATCCTAAAGCTTTGAAACTACGCCGAGTTAATTCAATTCGTTTAGGCGCATCCGCAGCATCTTTCATATAGATATTAGTCGCGAAGAAATAAACGTTATTATTTTGTTCTAAATATCCCACAAACCAGCCAATGTTAGGTTTTACACTAGTTGCCCAACCTGTCTTAGCTCGCAGAATATAATTAGGTGTTTTCTCCAATATCATGATGTCTTGCACTAAATCGAATGTGCGTTGAGAAAAAGGTAATTCTCTACGATAAAGCCGTTGGAGGAATTCAATTTGTTGTTTGGGGGTAATTTGTAAAGGGCCAGATAGCCAAAATTTATCTATTTGTTCTGGTGTGCCAATTTGACGGTTTCCGTAACCAACTTGATTGATGAATTGCTGCATTCTCTCATGACTAATTCGCCGTGCTAAGACTTGATAAAACCACACGGTTGAGTCTTTATATGCTTGTCGCATATTAGTATCTCGGTTCCAAGTCGGGAATTCTCGCACAATTCCATCCCAAGTCAAAATAGCAATTTCATCTTTAATCACTCCAGTTTCTAATGAAATTAGAGAATTTAAGATTTTGAAAGTCGAAGCAGGAAGAAAGGCTGTAGAATTGCGAGAGGCATTATGTTGGTAAAATTTCTGGTTATTTTGGTCGTAAATTAAAATTGATCCTTCAATGCCTAATTCTTTGAAATAAGTCTCAAAATTAATACTTTGAGCAATCACTGAGGGGTGTTGATTAACTTTTGAGTTTGCAGAGATACCTGGAAAATTTGTAAGAGTTAGCAGTGTGATGATACTGATAATTGTAATAGAGATGATGAATAGCGATCGCCCACTTCGTATCATAACTTTTATGCTCATAAAACTGGCTGATAAACCAGAAATAATACAACAAAAAAAGGGGATATTCCAAAAAATTGTTTACTAAACTTATTGTGCTGATTAAATCTCCAGCTTACAAATCAATTTGTAACTAAAAATCGTAATATTTGGCAAGTTCTTTGACAAAGTTGAGTTCTTCGCCTGCCAAATTATTAAAAATTTGAGTGCTAATTCATCAGACAATTGCAGCTTATGAATAAATTCTGCATTGCTCATGTCCGAACGCTGTAAAATCTCATTTAAATTTTTAGTTTTTTTAAATATGAATTTCAGAAAATTTATGTTAATTTTCTGATGAATACAGCACTTTTTATATAGATATTATTGAACAGCTAGGATAAAATTTCTTTCCAAAAGAGCCTGGATATTACACCAACAGTTAGTATCCATAGCAGGAATATTAGATTAACAATACTATAAGAGGTCTATCAAGGTAGGTAGGGGGGAATGGTGCGCTTAAAACTGTGGCAGTTGATTATTTTAGCAACACCGATCGCAGCTATTATTATTTTCTTACTGGTTGCCGCAGGTATACAAATCAATGTCTGGGGAATTAACTGGATTTGGGCTGTGTTTACCGTGGTGTTTGTTGGTTGGCGTTGGTTGCTGGTGAAGTGGACGCAACCAGCGATTGTGCAGGTGGAAGCGGCGTTAGCCGGATTTAAAGAAGAACTTGAATCGGCGATAGATACAACTGCATCAAAAGTAGGAAGTGATGCTACGCAGCAAGCCGAAGCAGCATTACACAAAATCTTAGAAGCATCAATTAACGATCGCCCAATTTGGGAAGATTGGCAAACTTTTTGGCAACGCTGTCAAGATGTAGTGGTGGCTGTGGCGAATATCTACCATCCCCAAGTGCAGTATCCCCTCCTCAATATCTATGTCCCCCAAGCTTACGGACTGATTCGGGGAACCGTAGACGATTTAGACCAGTGGATGCAGAGATTATCACCTGCTTTAAATCAAGCAACAGTCGGGCAAGCTTATCAAGCTTATGAAGTATATCGCAAGCTAGAACCATCAGCCCGTAAACTTTTGCGGGCTTGGGGCTGGGCGCAATGGTTGTTAAATCCTGTGGCGGCGGTGGCGAACCGTGCAACTAAGGGTTCCAGTAACCGGGCTAATCAGCAGTTGTTGGTGAATTTAGGTCAACTCTTGCGCGAAGCAGCTTTGAGAAATTTATGCCGACAAGCGATCGCTCTTTACGGAGGTATTACACTAGCAAATACAACAGCAGCTATTTCTCCACCAGCTATCCCACAAACTAAAACCCAAACTCTGCGAGAAATCCTCACCCAAGCTGAACCAGTCGAAGAAGTAGAACAAAAACCCATCAGTATTTTACTAGTAGGGCGGACAGGCGCAGGCAAAAGCAGTTTAATTAACACGTTATTTCAAGCTGATCTGGTGGCGGTTGATGTGTTACCCAGTACCGACGAAATTCAAAATTATCATTGGGAAACTCCCAGCGGCGAAAGTCTCACTCTTTGGGATACCCCTGGTTATGAACAAGTGAAGCGGGGAGAACTCCGCCAATTAGTATTAGACTATGCAACTAACGCAGATTTGTTATTGCTGGTGACACCCGCCCTTGATCCGGCTTTACAAATGGATGTGGACTTTTTAGCAGATATGAAAGGGGAAATTGATGATTTACCTGCGATCGCAGTTGTCACCCAAGTAGATAAATTGCGTCCTATCCGCGAATGGGAACCGCCATACAATTGGGAATGGGGAGAAAAGCCAAAGGAAATTTCTATCCGTGAAGCTACCCAATATCGTGCTGAAAAGCTGGGAGAATTTTCTAATTTAGTTGTCCCGGTGGTCACAAGTGATAGCAAAACCAAACGCACAGCTTGGAATATAGATACTTTATCTTTAGGATTGATTGAGGCGATCGCACCTGCTAAACAATTACGACTCGCTCGGTTTTTGCGTGACTTAGACTCCCGCACCGTCGCCGCCGCTAAAATTATTGATCACTATACCTTCCAGATGGCGACAACTCAAGGACTAACTTCACTGCTAAAAAGTCCAGTACTGCAATTTATTGCTACTATGTCAACTGGTTCGCCCACCTTGGCATATTTACTAGCAGAGCAAATTCCTGTAGAACAATTACCGATTGTCATTGGTAAACTGCAAATCGCGTATGAACTTTTCTCACTATTAAAAACCGACGATGCCAATAAAATTAACTTTGATTTAATGGCTCTCTGGCCATTATTGTTAGAGAATTCTGCTACACCTGATCGTAATGCTTGGGCGTTTGGTCATTCCCTTGTGGAATACTGGACTCAGAATTTAGCAGTGGAACAACTACGGCAGCGATTTGAGTATTATTTGCAACAAATTTGACCCATTAGGTTATTGATATTTGAGCTATTAATAATGAACTCCAAATTCAACCAAAAGCACGAAATCTTTATTCAAGAGAAACTCAGTAGTGGTAGATATCACACTATTGAGGAAATAATTGTCGAAGCATTAGAACTCTTAGAAGAACATGATAAAAAATATGAACAGTGGTTGCAAGCAGCCCGTGATCATGGTGATGTTTCTATTGCAGAGTTAGAAAAAATTGACGGTAAATTTTTAATAGCACAATTAGAAAGAAAATTACGTAAAGCACTGGAATCTTAAGCATTTAATTATTACCTGTTAATCCATCTCTCACGATTATGGCTAATGCTTTGCGCCTAGGTGAACATTTGTGAGTAATAATGAAATAACTTCTTTTAATGGGATAACTTGATTGATAAAAGTAACACCCTTACCAACCAAGCCATCATAAGGTTAAGTCGACTATGACCTTTATTTAGCTTGTTTGCTGTCGGACATATTGACCATTCAGTCCAGCTTGAATCCAACTCAAGCATTCATATTCCGAATTGAATAATTTGGGGGCGGCAATATTATTCAATATTTCTGGTGGATAATGATCGTAGAAAAATTTGCCCTCTTCTTGAAAGATGATAATTAAATTGTTGCGGAAAATATAACGAGACTTAAAACAATCTTGCTGACTGATAAATTCTAAATTTTCATCAAGATGTTCTTGGGCAATATCAATAATATTCTTAATGCTATTACCGTAGATACCCGCTGGATTTTCTGTTTTGTGAAATCTACTTTTGTTACCAATTTCTGACAACAGCTTATAGGAATAGATTTCGTAAGCATCAGCACTGCCGTAAACAAACGGAATGATGAGATATCCTTGATATGAAACTGAGTTTTCATAAAGAAGACGACTCATCTGAACCTCCTTTGATTAAACTGCTTACACAACGATTGCCCCAATCACAATTCACATTAAAAATTAAGCCATTTCTGTTAGCTATTTTTAAGCATTGTTAATATCCTCTTGGCAGATTTACTCAGAGGTATATAATACTCTTGCGAAAGAAGAGAATTGCTTTAGCTTTATTAAAAATGTCTTGCAATAACTATTATTACTCTTTTTGAAGTGAGTATGAGTTGGATATTTTGTGAAAATCAAAAAATTATCAAAATATTCCTAGAAGGCTTACCACAAACTTAGCTGACTGGGTGGCTGTTCTAGCTGATTCCAAGGTAAAGGCGGAACAGAAACACCACTTTGTTCTAATAGCTTTTGAAAATGACGGGCAGTGTATGGCGATCGCTCTTCTAGAGGACAATGGACAAAGAAGTAGATTTTTGTTCCCGTTTGCAACCATTGTTGAATCTGAGTGACCCATTCTGCCATAAACAGCTGATTCTCAGACAATATGGGATGAGAAATGAACCGAATTAAGCTAAAGGGTGCTGTAACGCTAAATTGTACAGGTAATTTAGGTTTACGTCGTTCTGAGTGTAGCTGGGGGTCATCTTCGCCATTGTAAATCGGACGCGAATCTAAGAGTACTCGTCCTACACCGAGATTTTCGAGCAACGCTGTTAATTGACTACTATAAGGTTCTTTGAACCAATCAAAATGTCTCACTTCTAAAGCTAGAGGTGCAGTTTCTCGCGGCCAAGCTACCAAAAAATTAGTTAAATCATCAATTAATGTAGGCGAATAACTGGGTGGTAACTGGACAAACATCGGCCCTAAGCGTTTTCCTAAAGGCTGCATTCCTGCTAAAAATTTCAACGCTGCGGGAATATTCGGCTGAAGTAAACCTGTATGGGTGATGTCTCGCGGTAATTTGAGACAAAATTCAAAACCTGGGGGTGTTTGGGCTACCCAACGGCTGATAGTTTCTTGGTTAGGTACAGCATAAAAGGTAGTATTGCCTTCAACCGTAGTCAAGCGACGACTGTAAAGGCTCAAAAAATCGGTAGCGCGAGTACCTGGGGGATAAAATTCACCCATCCAACCTTTATACGACCAAACTGCACAACCAATAAAAAAGTTCACTGACTAGCCTTGAGTGTTCTTACTTAATTGTAAAGGCTTGTGGATGGTGCGATCGCTCCTTCCATAGATATCGCTCTGCCGAAGTAGATGTACGACCTTGCCTATAGCCGATTACAATGAATACGCGATGATCGCACTTTCTACAGGAGTATGCAGCAGTGCAGCCGGATTTACTAGGCTTAGAAATTAGCAAGGGAGAACTGAGGCGTTTGACTGGGTTTGACCCAGAAGATGTTTTCCGGCCTTCGGTAATGAAGGACAAAGAAAAGCGACTCGGCTTTTTGGTGAATGAATTGCTGGTAGCCTTAGCACTCACACCAATTATTGTTGGTTTTATTTATGCGTTTATTATTTTGCCAACTATTGGTTCTTCTATTAAATTAGGCATTATTTTACTAATTTTAGTACCACTGGCGGTATTAGTTGGGCGATCGCTCTGGCGCAGGTTCACTTGTCCCCAAGCCTTAACCATGCTTTTAGATGAAGTTGATCAATATCATGCCGTAATTAACGCCATAGATATTCACGACCAGTTAGCCACTTCAAATAACTCCATCAACGATAGAGAACAAGTAATTTCTGCCTTACAACTCATTCGAGAAGATTTAGTGCGGGCTTTAAAAACAGAACGAATTTTGCGGGATAATAAAAAACTGTTGGCAAATAATCAAGAATTATTTGTGAATAATTTAGCAAATCTGCAAGCATTACAAGTCAGTACACAAGCTGGCGAATATGCTCAACTACTCAATCAATCATTGCAGATTGCTCTTGATGTGCAAGCCGAAATTAGAAAATTGCAAAAGCCTTGACCGTAACTGTTAGACGAAAAGTAAAGAGCCACTGATTAGTAATCATAGAATATTTATCATCGGCTGACGATGCGGAAGATTTTTTTCAGCGGCTCTTGCTTCATCACTTCAGTTGGATAATTTAAATCCCCGCACCATCGAGAAATTCTTGAATTGCTTTATCTCTGAGACTACATAAAGGAGCTTCTGGTTTTGGTTCAGGCTCTTGGGTGGCTCCTACACCTACCAATACAGGAGTTTTAGCCGCAGGTTGTAGTTGTTGTATAGTTTGGATTTGTTGTTCTAAGGCTTCAATGCGATCGACTAAAGCGCGAATTACTTCGGCCTCCGAGTCGGGTAAGTTGTTGTGTTCTAGAGGTGCAACTCGCACTCCAGAACGATAGACAATCCGACCGGGAATGCCAACCACTGTACAATCAGAAGGCACATCCCTGAGAACGACTGAACCAGCGCCAATACGGACGTTATTCCCAACTTGAATATTACCTAGTACCTTTGCACCAGCACCGACTACAACATTTTCACCGACTGTAGGATGGCGTTTACCGCTTTGTTTCCCCGTCCCGCCCAAAGTGACACCTTGATAAATCAAAGCATAATCACCTATGATTGCAGTCTCACCAATTACCACACCCATCCCGTGGTCAATAAATACGCCTTGACCAATAGTTGCGCCTGGGTGAATTTCGATACCAGTTAAAAATCGAGATAGGTGAGAAATAAAGCGGGGGAAAAAGGGAAGACCAAAATGATGTAGCCAATGCGCCAGTCGATGGAAAAGTAGGGCTTGCAAGCCAGGGTAACAAACCAAGACCTCTAGCCAGTTACGGGCGGCTGGGTCACGTTCAAAAATGATGCGAAAATCGGCACGTAAAGTAGATAGCACGCAGTAGTACCCTCGGAAAGCAAAACGAGCTACCATACCATATTATCTTTTTCAGTGCTTACTTGATAAAGTGATGAGTGCTGAGTCAGTTATTTCTTTCCTACTCCCTATTTACTCAGCGCTGGAATCTCCCCATTCTTTAATAGCTGAAAATACTGATGAATAATCATCATTAGCAAATGACATTTTCATGGCTGTATACAAAATGTGTCGTACAGACTCAATGCTGCCAAGATCTAAACCTAAAGCTTTGGCTTCTGAGATGAACAAATCTGTATCTTTGAGTAAATGTTTGGTGGGAAAATTAGGGTTAGCATAATTTTCCTCTAACATTCGTTGCAGCTTTTTATCAAAGGTAGGCGCATAAAGAGAACTTGCGCGTAAAACTTGCATAAAAGACTCGATATTGACCCCTTGACGCTGCAAAAAAGCCAGACTCAGAGCAAAGCTGGTAGTCATAGAAGCAATTAATTGATTGAGGGATAATTTTAACGCCGCCGCCGTCCCTACTGGCCCTACAAGTAAAGGTTCTGAACCAAAATTTTTGAGTAATTGTAAATGGTTTTGGTATTGTGATTGTGTTGCGCCTACCATAACAATTAACTGACCGCTTTTTGCTTCTGGGATGCTTCCTAATACGGGTGCTTCTAAATATTCCCCGCCACCACCAACTACAGTATCTCGAATTTCTTGACTTTCTGTGGGTGTAATTGTCCCCATTTGGATGATGGTGCGTCCTTCTAGGGTGCGCCAAGCAGTATCTGAAAGCAAGACTTGATAAATGGCTGCGGCATTGGTAAGCATCAAAATAATGCAATCAGCCGCACGAATGGCGTGACGGGGTTGTGTGACAATTTCTGCGCCAGCGGCTTGTAATGGTGCTAATTTTTCTGGGGTGCGATTGTAAGCAACTACTTGTATATCGGCTGCTAACAACCTTTGAGCCATTGGTTGTCCCATCAGTCCAGTTCCCAGAAATGCCACCTTCATTTTTCACGTTCCTTTGATAAAGCTTAGGCGTTGGCGTAGCCTCTCGTAGAGAAGCCTGTCGTAGACATCGCGTTTTCATCGTTTGATTGTAATTGGCTGGCGAGTTGTCATTTGAGACTTAAGATGCCATCCTAAATCTCAAATTCACCCAAGACTGCTGAGGAATCAGCCGCCAGCAGCAAAAGTTACCATAATGACAACAGAAAGTAATATACCGGGTGTAAGTAGCATAATTAGCATCAACAGGTCATGAGTATTCATAGGTATTTGTTGCTTTTCTAAACACAGGATTTCGCAGTAATCAATAGTAATGCTAGTCCATATAACAGTGATGCTGCCGACTTACAGAGAGTTTTAACTTTTTACCTTTACTTTTACTTTGGCACAATTAATCCTTTTAGGGGTTGATAATTTTCATGATCTTGGAGTCCTTTACTTTGGACTAAAACCCCAAAGCCGCCTAATCCTGTGGGATCGATAAGTTTATGCAGTGATTCTCGTCTTGACAACAATTGAGCAATGGATATGTCTTGATGAGAAAGAGAGGCTATTCTTTCTCCCAAACCCAACGCCATCAAAAATAAACCTTGTTGGGTAAAGCCAACTTTGGTTAAACCACACTGCTCACCCCAAAGTTCCAAGGCGGTAAAGTCAACATGGGCGGTGATATCTTGTCGCCCAATATTGATATAGGGGTTGTTATGGTAGCGATGCTGGTAGTAGCACTGTAGGGTTCCTTGCGATCGCCTGGGGTTATAGTAGCGATGGGCAGGATAGCCATAATCAACTGTTACCACATACCCGCGCTGCAAGCGGTCTGCTACTATACTCAACCAATCTAAAGCGGCTAGGTTAATTTCGCTGCGGTAGCCATCTGGGTAGATATTTGCAGATAAATCGATATTTATCAAATCAAAATATTTGATGAAATGGGGTGTAGAAATTTCCCCAATTACTTCTGCAAACTCTTTTTCAAGAAGCAGGTAATTTTCATCTTTTTCTGCCAAAGATGTGAAGGTGACATAAATTTCCCGCAGTTCTCCAGCTTGTAAAATAAACTGATTTACTGGGAAAGCATCTACTAATTCGTTAGAAAAAAAACAGCCATTTATGGAGTTGCTGGGTATATCTGCTAAATTGCACCAACGCACCGAGTAATTTTGTAAACGTTGCTGTTGTTCTCGCTGCAATTCGGGAGATTTTTCAATAATTACATAATCTAATGCTGGGAAAAAATCAGGATAATGTAGTTGATAATAATTGAGGATATGCAAAGCGAGTAATCCTTGACCTGCTCCCATTTCTACCAAAGAAAATGGTTGTGGTTGTCCTAAAATTTTCCACATTTGCACAAATTGTTCTGCTAGTAACTCACCAAAGTCAGCGCCGAGACTAGCAGATGTGAAAAAATCACCGCCTTTAAACCCAATATTTACAACTTTGCTGGAATAATAGCCGTGTTCAGGGTGATATAACACCGTGTTCATATATTCGGCAAAGGTGATTCGCTTTTGGGGGGTATTAGTAATGCGATCGCTAATGACCCCACACAACGCTAGGTTAGAATTCATAGATAAGTTTTATAGTGTGCTTTCAAGGTGATCGCTAGACAATAATTTCAGAAAGTCGGCAATAAATCATACATTGAGCAAAACAAGATAAATTTGGGAATACTCATAGTGTTTCGCACCGATTGCTTTGGTTAGGCTCACGCTATGAGAGCATTAAAGATCATTTTTCTGGGACTTGGTTATGTTTTGTGTGTTTGTTTGGTATTGATTTCAGTATCGACAGGATATGCAACAACATCAGCATCAGTTGATACTTTACGACAACAGCAGCAACAAATTAATCAAGAACGCCAGAATGTGATTCAGGAACGCGATCGCTTGACTAATTTGCAAAATGCTGCCCAAAATCGCTTAACTGGCATCAAGCAAAATCTCAACACCACAAATAATCAAATTCAAGATAGTGAATCGCGGTTAACCCAAGCCACCCAACGCTTGCAAAAGCTAGAAGCTGATTTAGCCATAGCGCAACGTACTTATGAAGAACGACAAGTCGCCACAGTAGCGAGGTTGCGCTATCTCCAGCGATCGCACGCTAGTCTAGGATGGGCGGTTTTAATGCAAAGCCAAAATATTAGTGACTTTATTAGCCGCCGTCATCAATTAAAGTTAGTGTATCAGGCAGACCAAAAAATTCTAGCCAAACTCAACGACCAAGCACTGCAAATCACTCAGCAGAAAACAGACGTAGAACAACAAAAAAATGAAATTGCTTTGATTCGCCAGCAATTACTTGCCCAAAAAGCTGATTATCAAACTCAGGCGCAGTCGCAATCAGAATTAATTCAACGCTTAAATAGCGATCGCCTCGCCTTAGAAGCAGCAGAAAATCAATTAGAACGAGATTCCCATAATCTGGAAAGCTTGATTGAAGAAAAAGTCGCCGCTTTAGAAGGACGCAGCAAAACTAACAGCCGCAACAGCATTATCATTCGCGGTACGGGAATGTTTGCTTATCCTAGCAATGCACCCACTAGCAGCCGCTTTGGCTGGCGAGTACACCCGATTCTGGGCTATCGGCGCTTTCATGCAGGCTTGGATTTTGCAGCTAGTTATGGTAGTACCATTCGCGCCGCCGATTCGGGAACTGTAATTTTTGCTGGGTGGTATGGTGGCTATGGTAGAGCCGTAATTATCGATCACGGTAACGGATTGACGACACTCTACGGACACACCAGCGAATTATTTGTTTCGGAGGGACAAGGGGTACAACGAGGACAAGCGATCGCGGCTGTTGGTTCTACTGGCTTCTCTACCGGGCCGCACCTGCATTTTGAAGTACGTCGTCATGGTACACCCGTTAATCCGGCTGATTATCTTTAAGTGATCGGCAAATTTGATCACAGCTATGCTATAATGCAAAAGACTAAGGGCGTGTGGCTCAGTGGATAGAGCAACAGATTCCGGTTCTGTGGGTCGGGGGTTCAAATCCCTCCACGCTCGTTTTTTGAGAATTATGCTTTAATCATTTTCAATGATGGGGCAAATCGTTGAATGAGAACTATCAGGTTTGATTTCCCAACCTGATAATAAGCCTGATAATTCTTGTCTTAAAATTAGTAGTTGTCGAATTTGTTCATCAATAGCTTTTACTTTGTCTTCTAATTTAACTTTGATATGTTCACAAGGTAATTTACCGCTATCATGAACATTTAAAAATTCTTTAATTTCTGACAAACTTAAGCCTAAGCTTTGAGCGCGTTTAATAAAGTGCAGTCGCTCCAAAACATCAGAGTTAAATAATCTAAATCCACCTTCTGTTCTACCAGAAGATTTAAGTAGACCAAGTTCTTCATAATAGCGAATAGTTTTTATTGGTACGCCACTTTCTTTGGCAATTACACCAATTTGTTTTGCTTCTGCTTGGGCTAACATAATTACCAAACTTTTTGTGAGATATAGTTAATAATCTTATCTTAAAATCTCCATTGAACTGGAGAGTCAACAAAATCTCAAATCTAAAATGGTGTAAGCAAATGGTTCACCCGATTGGGTGAATGCGATCGCCCCATCAAGAACTAACCTGAAATAAGACTATGTTTTGCGTCTGTTAGCACTCATGTTTACAGAAGCGAAATTGTTGCTATAGTTACCATCTCTTGCAAAATTATGCCAGTTGCTTGGGTATCAAAGGGTGAAAGAGTGGATGAAGCCTTAAAATTACTACGTAAACTAGAATTTCCGTCCGAGACTATTACTTTGTTGGAAAAAATTGCAGCCATTTTACCAGGGATGATTTTTCAATTCCGACAACAGGCGGATGGTTCCCCGGTTGTTTTATACGTCAGTTCCGGTTGTCGAGCTTTGTCGGAGTTAGAACCAGAAGTAATCCAAGCAGACTGGCAAATTTTATACCAATTAATCCATCCCCAGGACAGAAGCAAGTTTACCAAATCTCTACTGATTGCTTTTGATACGCTTAACCATTGGCATTGGGAAGGTCGCATCATCACACCCAGTGGGAAACTCAAGTGGATTCAAGGCGCTTGCCAATTAGAAGCACAGGCCAATGGCGATATTCTGTGTAACGGTTTAGTTATAGATATTACTAATAGAAAACAAACAGAAGCAAATTTACGAGCTAGTGAGGCGAGGTATCAAGCAATTTTGGCGGCTATTCCTGATTTAATGTTTCGCTTGAGCCGTGATGGTGAATATCTTGATTTGAAAGGTGATGGTATCAACCTCACGCTGACAAAAGAAGAGATAGTTGGTAAAAATATGCGCGATTTATTACCAAGTGACTTAGCTTTAATTGGTCAAGAAACCATTGCGAAAACTTTAGATGCAGGAACGTTGCAAACTTGCGAATATCAATTACCCACGCCTCTGGGAATCCGAGATTATGAGGCGCGGTTAGTAGTCAGCGGTGCTGATGAAGTATTAGCTATTGTCAGGGATATTACAGAACGTAAACAAGCAGAAACTTCGCTACGCAATTTAGCACAAAAGTTTGCTAAAGCTTTTAGTTGTAGTCCTGACCCAATTAGTATTACTACCCTCAAAGAAGGACGCTTCATTGAAGTTAATGATAGTTTTATGCAGCTATCAGGTTATAAACAGGATGAAGTAATTAATAATACTGCTTTTGAATTAAAAATTTGGGTAAATGAAGGCGATCGCACTCAATTATTACAAGATTTACAGACCAAGGGCGCAATTCGCAACTTAGAATTTGCTTTTCGGCGCAAGTCTGGGGAGGTACTCACAACCCTGCTTTCCGCCGATGTGATTGATTTAGATGGCGTACCGTGTATTTTAGCCATTAACCACGATATAACCGCCCGTAAGCAAGCAGAAGCGCAAATCCGCTTGACTGCACAGCGTGATCGCTTGTTGACAGAAACTCTAGTCCGAATTCGGTCTTCCCTAGATTTAGAACAAATTCTGCAAACGACTGTATCGGAAGTCCGGCAATTTTTGCAAGCTGATCGCGTTTTTATTGGGTTGAATAATTACGAGTTAAAAGTCAAAACGGTAGCTGAATCAGTAGATCCTCAATATCCATCAGTACTAGGTTGGACACCAGAGGATAAAAGTTATCTGCAAGAATTGAAAACTATTTTTTCCACTCACCGCGTGCGTGTAGTGGAAGATGTCAGTCAAATAAGCGTATCACCGAAATTACAAGCACATTATCAACAATTTCAGACCAGGGCGACTTTGGCTGTACCCATTATGTTAGGCGAAGAATTATTTGGTGCATTAGTCGCCAATCAATGTTCTGCGCCCCGTCAATGGCAAGCTATAGAAATAGATTTACTCCAGCAATTATCAGAACAGTTAGCGATCGCCATTCAGCAAGCTCAACTCTACCAAGAACTCGCCCAACTCAACACCAATCTAGAACGCCAAGTAGAAGAACGTACCGCCCAACTGCAACAAAAAATGCAGGAATTAGAAAAACTGCAACAAGTCAAAGATGTGGTACTGCATACAGTCGCCCATGATTTACGCACTACAGTTATGGGTAACTTGATGGTACTGAAGAATTTACGGGAGAATAGCGGAGTAGAAAGTCAAGAAGCAGGGGAGATTTCTCCTTGTTCCGGTTCCTCTTCCTCTATCCCTGTACCTAGTTCGATCATGGAGAGGATGATTCAAGGGAACGATCGCCAACTCGCAATGATTAACTCTTTGTTAGAAATTCACTGCTGTATGGAACAAGGTGTTACCCTAAATCCTCAGCAGGTAAAGTTAAACACACTTTTAGAACAAATCATTCCTAACTTACAACCACTGTTGTGGCAAAATCAGGCAACACTAGAGAACTTAGTCAACGAAGATTTGCCATTAGTTATGGCAGATCCTATGCAGTTACAAACAGTGTTGTTCACTTTACTGATTTATAGCTTGCAACATAATCCTCCAGGATTGAAATTTTCGCTTACAGCCACCGTTGTGGAAAAAATGATGCGGATTCAACTTGAACATAACGGTGTCACAATGAGTAAATTAGATGGCGATCGCCTCTTTGATTTATACGTGCGAGAACCCCAAGCACCTTGTTCCACAATTTTAGGTTTGAAAATGTATCTATGTCGGCAAATTATTCAAGCCCACGGTGGTGAGATTGGTGTGATTAGTAACCGCAAACGCGGATTAACATTTTGGTTTACATTGTCTGTAGCCAATTAGTCGTCAAAATGTACCCATAATTCACCATAATAATTACGAGGGTGTGCTGACATCTGGAAAATAGAAAAACACCTGCGATGGTATGGTCAAAGTTGGTAAGACACTAATGGCTAACTTATTGCAAAAATTCGGAACCTGGTGGAAACAAGCTTTTTCTACACCAAAAATAGATATAATCACTGCTGAATATCAATCTTGGCGCAGTCAATTTTTATGGCAAAGACTACGCTTATGGTTATGGCTGGCATTTATTTGTTTATTAACTTTTACAGTCCGCGATATTTATGACTTATTCTTTTCTTTAAAGGAGTTGGCGCAGCTACCAAGAATCCTGAGAATTCAGGGACTGGCGATTAACGTTTCTATGTTGCTGAGTTTATTTACTTGCTTTAGTTTACATAAAACTCGCTTCGGTCATCGTCACCCAGGAAGATTATTTTTAGGCACATCTTGGTCGGTTAGCTTTGCGACTCAATTATTTGCCACCATTAAAGGTTTTGCCTTACCTGATATTATTGGTTGGTCGCTACTATTTCTCAGTCAAGCGATATTTATGCCAGTCCGCTGGCCTCTCCACTTAATATCTCAGGTAAGTATTCTAGCTTATTATTTTATTGTGAATACTGCCTTGGGTTTAAAAACACTTAAACCAGAACATCCAGAACTATATAATGTGACATTTATTTTATATATATTTTGGTTTTGTGTTATCTGCGATTTAGGAGTTTATTTATACGATCGCCTCCAACGTTCTGAGTTTTATACCCGCAAAGAATTAGAATCAGCTAATAGAAAATTAGTGGTAGCAGAAGCGAAGTATCGCAGTATTTTTGAAAATGCCATTGAAGGGATTTTTCAAAGCAGTCCTGATGGTCGTTATATTACAGCTAATCCAGCACTCGCCAAAATTTATGGCTATTCATCGTCAGAAGAAGTCACAGCAAATTTTACAGATATTGAAAATCAATTATATGTTGATCCCACCCGTCGGGCTGATTTTGTCCGTTTAATTGAAAAATACGGAATTATCTCGGAGTTTGAATCACAAATTTATCGCCAAGATGGGAGTATTGTTTGGATTTCTGAAAAAGCTTATGCGGTGCGTGACTCAGCCGGAAAACTACTTTATTATGAAGGACTAATTGAAGATATTACCCAACGCAAAAAAGCCGAGGAAGCACTACAAGAACAATTAGATTTTTTACAAGTTTTAATTGATACAATTCCCACTCCGGTTTTTTATAAAAATCCTCAAGGGTTGTATCTGGGTTGTAACAAAGCTTTTGAAACAGTTCTTGGTTTAGGTAAAGAACAAATTCTCGGTAAGTCGGATTATGACCTTGCACCAAAAGAACTTGCTGACCAATACTATCACGCAGATATGACACTGTTAGAGCAGCAACAAGTGCAAACTTACGAAAGCTTTTTAGTGTTTGCTGATCAAACCAAACATGATGTCATATTTTATAAAGCAACTTTTTCTAAAGTAGATGGTTCCTTGGGTGGTTTGGTAGGCGTAATTTTAGATATTAGCGAACTCCAAGCTGCACTGCGCGATCGCCAGCGTACCGAAGAAGCATTGCGAGTCTTTTTCCATGCAGTTTCTCACGACTTACGTAACCCAGTGTTAGGTAGTTTGATGGTGCTGCGGAATTTGCTAGAGAATCAGGGAGTCGGGAATGATTTTATTTCTATGCCACGTTCCACTTTAGAACGGATGGTGCAAAGTAGCGATCGCCAATTGAATTTGATTAATTCGTTAATGGAAGCCCATGTAAATGAAGTCCAAGGGTTAGTGTTGCAACGAAAACCCCTGCAATTATATATGGTTGTTGTCGATGCGATCGCCGATTTAGAACCTATGCTGCAAAAAAATCAAACCAATCTGATCAATCTTGTTACCGCAGACTTACCATTAATCAACGCCGACTCAACGCAACTATGGCGGGTGTTTTCTAACTTAATTGGCAATGCCATCAAACATAATCTACCAGGATTACAAATTACAATCAACGCCATAGTTGAGGGTGAAAAAATTTATTGTACCGTCAATGATAACGGTGTTGGCATTAGCCCCGAACAAAGCCAAAGAATGTTTGATTTATATTTCCGAGGTAAGAATAACTCTTATTCTTTAGGTTTAGGCTTGGGATTATATCTGTGTAAACAAATTGTTCAGGCTCATGGTGGCGAAATCGGCGTACAAAGCTCATTGGCAACAGGCTCAACATTTTGGTTTACACTACCAATTAGCTGATTATTTAAATTAATGATGCAATGATGTTGATGCCCATAGCCAGAATACTAGTATTAAAAAAGAAGGATATCACTCCATGTATCAAAGCCAAGCGTCTCATATAACGTGAAGTTGTCTGAATATCAGAAACTTGGCTAGTCATCCCAATTACAAAGGAAAAATATAAAAAATCCCAGTAGTCAGGGTCACGGTCATCAGGAAAATCCAATCCTCCAGCTTCTTCATAACTACTATCATGGCTAACATTGTGATAATAATTATGTGCATATTGCAGCGCAAATAGTGTATGCACTAGTAGCCAAGAACTAAAAATTGTGATTACTGAAAGGACAATATGTAACGTTAATATAATTGCGGAAATGCCTTTTTTGTCACTGAGCAAAAATCCTATAGCTAAAACACTAACACAAGCAGCAATAATGATCAGTGTAAAAATTCCTACGCGGCCTTCGTATTCATACTGGGCATAACGCCGCATCTTATCGGGAGTCGCTTTGACCATTTTGCCTAAAGTTAAGCTTAAGAAACAACCAGTTCCCACATTCCAGGCGCAAAGAATTCGAGTAGCTAGATGTAGCAAACTTGGGAGTAATAATGAGATCACTACAGCAATCCCAGCAGAAATTAGCAGTCGGGGTCGAGCATCAAAATTTTTAAACAACTTCTTTCAGAAAAATAAACTTTAATTCACTTTACGCCCTAAGAATTATATATGCGATCGCCATCCTAAATTCTCCTGAAAGGCGATCGCACCAGTTCTACCTATTTGCTTTACTAAAAACTCGATAGTACAGCCATGTACTAGTTTCTTTGAAGGGAAATAGCAAATAAGTCAGAGGATTAATTGTCACAACAATATTGCGGAAATCTCGGACTGCCAAAAATAGAATGAATTGCGCCACTTGGTTAGCTGACATCACGCCATAGGGATTAAGTTGACTTTTAAACGGGCCGAGAATTAACTTGCGAATAATGCAATTACCTTCTAGGCGTTTAAGAGTCACGATATTACCCAAGGTGCGTTTACTCAGTTCATAAAGTGGACTCAGCGCTGGTGATACCTCCGCCTCAGAAGTATTCACCCAAATTTCTTTTGTGGCTTTGTCTTGTGGCCCTGTCACCGTTGTCAAAAATACATCCATTAAGCGTAACGCCGAAAAGGTATTAACCTCATAAGATGAATTGATGGCTTGGGGTGTGCGATCGCCATAGACATTCACACCATGATTGATAATCAAAATATCTGCTTTTGCTAAAGTATCTCGCAGTTGTACTTCATTCCCCAATTCCCAAGTCAGCGCCATTACCCCTGTCTGGGTGGCTAACTTCTCTGGATTTGTCGTGATGGCTAGAACTTTTGCATTGCGTTTGAGAAGTTCCCCTGTTAATGCTTGTCCTAAAGTCCCAGACGCACCAGTGATGGCGATAGTTTTACCTTTGAGAGAAAGTCCAGTACCGAGAATTTTATCTACAAGCGGAAACACCCCGCTGTAATAGGCGTTAACATCATCAAAATGATGTCGCCAATGGTAAGCACGATTCACCCACAAAGTTGAAGGAATTATTTCTAAAGGGCCGGGTAAATGGTTGTAGTCGGTATCAATTTTTCCTTGGAAATACCGCAACGATGCACCATACAAAAAGGTGTAAGCATACGCTACCCCTAACCATAACCCCCATTGGTGGCCTAATAAAGCAGCGATCGTCAAGATGACTACTAAAAGAATCGACTCTACAATGTCGTGATAAAGCTGGGACTCTTGATAAAGTTTGAGAGAAACTACCGATAAATCTCGGCGATATGCCGCATGATGTTTGTTATGCCATTTAGCCAACCAACTAACTTGGTGACACAAAGCATGGTAAATATCCCTGATTACCTCAGCCAGCAACAGCGAAAAAACTCCCCAAGCCACGAACTGCAAACAAGTATTTACCAGCGGCCAATTTATTTGTATATTAGCTTCAATTCCCATCCAGCTTTGGGCTAACATCTTGATCATATTTATCAGTACGTCATTATCTTAAACAATCTTTATATTCTGACAAGATTAGCAAACTTGATACAGTGAGTTGAAAATTTAAAACTTAATCTGCAAAAAGTGAAGCAGGCTGATGATACACATGTGTATCATCAGCCTGCGATTAATTAGTATTGTTATACAGCAGATTCTAGGTGAAGGAGGTACAGATTTTGAGAACAAAGCAATATACCAAAAGGTTTTCTGCTGTAAGTTTACTTACCCAAAGGCATTCTATTAGAAAAAATTGCTACGCTTCAACCTATCACATCTTTAACTCCTATCCACCCAGTTATTTTTCTGCGTTGACTGATATAACTTCTAACTTGAATATTTTCTTGAAGCTCAGGTTTATTAGGTACTTCTTCTCTGATAACTTCTGCAAACCAACTCGAATACTCACCACTGAATACAGGCATATCTTGCCAGCAGTGGCGGCAAAACCAAGTAATTTCAGAACCGTGTACATGTCTTAAAAGTACATCAGAGCAACAAGGACAGTAATTCATATTTTTCTACAATTAAATTGATATAAAGAGGTTTTAAAAATTAAGTCAGCTAGTTGAGCAACCTGTTGTCATTCAAAAACTGTCTATACTTACGAGGATAGTTAGGGAATATGAGAAAGTTGTGAAGATAATAATATTAATCAATCTTTCGTAATATTTATACAATATTACTTAAGTAATAACCCTAGGTAGCCCCAAATAAAATTTACAACTACTGTCAATAAAGTGTTTAGTAATACTAAAATTTATACGGATAAATTTGTGAAGAGAAGGTATAGATGACAAGGGACAAATAACTAATGACAGTCTCATACCATTTCACTTTAAATTTGATACAAATAGGCCGCAGGGTAGCAGGAAGCAGGGGGAAAGAATTAAAAACCAATGAATTTGCATCAAGATTTTCGTGAAATGGTATCAACCAGAGAATTTGCAACTTGAATGCACACAAACTTATCGAGCTTGTTCTTAAAAACTAGAACAAGCTCGATAGCCTCATACTTGTAATGAATTCAATTGAACTATCTTCTGGTATTAGAGCGGTTCCCTTCAGGAGGATGAGCAGGAACACCCAAGGCATCTTTTAATTTTTGTTCACTAACACCTAACTTCTGGGCGGCGGCGGCGAAATCTGGGCGGGGTGGGCGTTGACCTTGACCAGGAGGATGAGCAGGAACACCCAAGGCATCTTTTAATTTTTGTTCACTGACACCCAACTTCTGGGCGGCGGCGGCAAAATCTGGGCGGGGTGGGCGTTGTCCTTCTGGTGGTTGGTCGGAAGGTTGTGAAGCTTGGGCAATTTTATACACTGGATTAGCTGCATTTGCTTGATTGAGTGAAATTACGCCAAATGTACCAGTGAGAATTGAAATTGCTGTTACGACTATGGCTTTGTTCAGTTTCATGATCATCCTCTAGAAAGTTAAGTGGCTTATGTTTTTTATTTAACCGAATCAAAATTACAGTTCGCCCTGATTGTGGATTACAGTTTTGTAATTTTTGTGCATAGTATTTTGCCAAAATCACACCATCTGAAGCCCTACATCAAAAGTGGCGGTGTAACCTTGTCCATTACTTGTTAGTTTGAGTAACATTTGCTCGCCACCATCTTGAAAAATGCCGTCATCAGCATTCTTGAGCGTGCGTTGTCCTTTGCTGGCGTAAGGTGCTTGGGTGTAAATGCGATCGCTCATGGCATCATCAAAATATAGTTGCGATGTAAACTCATAACCCTGTGCCGATTTCCCCTCTGTACGCACCTTAAAGTGGATATGGACGGTTCTACCTGGATACCAACCAGGGTAAATAGTTGTGAACTGAACATTTCCCTGTGCGTCGGTAACTTGATAACCGCGTAAAAACTTTTTGCCCACAGTATTAAAACTTTGGTCTGTTACATCTGAATAGACACCTAATGCGTCACAGTGCCAAATATCCACAATCGCACCTGCAAGGGGTATACAGCTACTACCTCCAATTTGAGAAATATGCAGCTTTAATTGGAGGGGTACGCCTGCTTTGACCGAACCATCCGCCGGATCAGCGCGAATATCAGCGCGATTGAGCTTTTCATCGACAAAATAAGGCCCTTCAGTTTGCTGTGGACTAACGACACATCCAGGCACGTTAGCAGAATTAACCGTAGATGATATGGGAGTAGCTACACTTACTTGTTGCTGTGGAGAGATAGACTTTTTCGGCATACATCCCACTACAAATATTGCAGTTCCACCTGCCCTAAATAAACCCAGTGATTCTCTGCGACTTAATAGGCGATTATTGATGTTCATCAGGTCTAATTATTTGGTGTTACTTAATCAGTCAGATTTACATACAAATATTTGTTGTTCACATTGGGTATTAGCAGTTGTGTAACCTAACACCTAAAATCTAATTCCTTGATTTTTCTTCTGGCTATTTAAGTCTTGATGATTATGATTTGTGTTCTGAGGATTCACTTGAGGAGGACGCTTTTTCTGCTGTGGACGGGCTTGTTGATGTTTAATTTGTGGTTTTTTATTAGGACTTAGTTGCTCGGCAATTTGTGTGTGGCGATGAGAAGGAGCCTCGGCATTTGCTTGATTAGTTCCCACAAAACCAAATGTACCAATCATAAAGGGAATTGCTGCGACAGTTAATAATCTACGGATATTCATCACAGTTAACCTCGAAAATTTATGTTGCTGACATTGATGATTAAGCCACTTTAAAATTACAGATAGCCTATTTTATAAATTACATTTTTGTAATTTGATCAAAGAATACACAAGAGGTTATTGAAAAAGAGCGATCGCAATTCTTGACTATGAAAAAATGCTCTAAATTACAGATTTGTAATTTAAGTTACAAGATAACAAATCTATAATGAAACAATCAGTGAACTAGTGAAAGCTTGTGAATGTTCTGTTTGTCGAAGATGAAGCAAAAATTGCTAACTTCGTCCGGGCTGGACTGAAGGAACAGGGATTTGTCGTAGACTATTGCGACAACGGTGATGATGGATATCTGCGAGCAATGGATAACGAATATGATGCCATTATTCTGGACATTATGGTGCCGGGAAAAGATGGTTTATCGATTCTCAAACAACTGCGTCGGGAAGGGCGGAATGCTCCGGTAATTTTGTTAACGGCTCGTAATGAACTAGACGATCGCCTCGCTGGTTTAAACTTGGGAGCCGATGATTACATTGCTAAACCCTTTTTTGTGGAAGAATTAGCGGCGCGGATTCATGCGGTGGTGCGTCGGAGTGTAGGCGATCGCCAAAATTTGCTGGCGGTTGGGTCAATCAAACTTGATCGCATCACACGGGAAGTTACTTGCAATCAACGCGTTATAGAACTTACTAGCCGTGAGTTTAATTTACTGGAATATCTGATGCGCTCTCCCGGTCGAGTTTTCACCCGTACCCAAATCTTAGAACATATTTGGGGCTATGATTTTAACCCTAATACTAACGTTGTGGATGTCTGCATTCAGCGCATTCGCAAAAAAATTGACCCGATTGACGAAACAAATTGGATTGAAAGCATTCGCGGCGTTGGCTATCGGTTTCGCAAACCAGACAATCAATCGTGAAACAACTGCGATCGTTTCGACTCCGCATTGCGCTGTTATCTGCGACTCTAGCTGGCACTACATTAGTCGGTTTTGGTGCAGTATCCTGGTTTCAGATTTACAATGCCAAAATTAGCCGCTTAGATGCAGAACTGTTAAATCAGTTACTCCGCGCCAACCGTCCCCCAGAGACAGGAAAATTACCTCCGCGTCCAGAACTATTACCTTCTGACTTTGGTACGAATTCAAAAACCCCCATCGCCTTACTGATACTGGATACTAACGGTCAGACAATCCGTGAATTTAACTCCTTATCTGCGGATACCGAGGTGAAAGGTTTACTAATTCAGCGTCTGGAGTTAGCACCTGCGCCACCGTCTATTCCCCGACAACGACCGCCTGTAATTTTCGGCACAAATCAGCCTGTAAAACCACCACCTCGCCCAATTCCACCACAATTGGTTACGGAACACACCGCAAAAGCAACTTGGCGGATTGGTGCGGCTAAATTTCCGAATGCTCAAGTGGCTTTCGCCGTTAGTCTACAAGCCGTCAATCAAGAAATGGCGAGTATTCGCAACATCTTCCTTATATCAATTCCGGGAGCTTTAGTTCTGGTTGCGGTTGGGGCTTGGTTTGTTTCTGGTGGTGCGTTACATCCTATCCGCCAGTTAACCGGGGTAATTCAACAGGTGACAGTCCAAGGGCTAGATCAGCGGATTCCCAGTGAGACTACAGATGTGGAATTTGTGGAACTGATTCGGGTGTTTAACCAAATGTTAGAACGTCTGGAACGCAGTTTTACCCAAGCTTCACGCTTTAGTGCAGATGCAGCCCATGAACTAAAAACCCCATTAACTATTTTGCAAGGTGAATTGGAGCGATCGCTCCAACAAGTTGAGCCGGGAAGTGAAGTGCAGCAACGCTTAAGCAATTTATTAGATGAAGTGCATCGCTTGAGTGGAATTATGCGAAAACTCTTGCTGTTATCTTTAGCAGATGCAGGAAAAATGGGTTTGTATCTGGCTGATGTGAATATGTCTGAGTTACTACTGGAGATTGTCGAAGATGTAGAATTGCTGGCTCCTCACTTGAGTGTGCAAACTGATATTCCTGATAATTTGCAGGTGAAGGGCGATCGCGATTTACTCATACAAGTTCTCCAAAATCTGCTGAGTAATGCAATCAAATATAATTTTGCTGATGGCTGGATTAAGATTCAGGCGTATCAAACACAAAAAACTCTTAAAGTTACAATTGCCAATTCATCAAAAGATATTTTAGCCAGCGATCGCGATCGATTATTTGAGCGCTTTTATCGCGGTGATCCGGCTCGTACCCGTAAAGTAGAAGGAATCGGGCTGGGACTCAGCCTCGCCCGCGAAATTGTGCGGGCGCATCAAGGCGAACTCGCGCTGGATTCTCTAACTTCTGGTCAAACAGGGTTTATTCTCACTTTACCCGTAGCATAATCAAATTTGTCTTACATAGAGATTTTTCACTCTTGCTCTCAGATAGGTTAAGATTCGGCACTTTGTTATAAAAAACGTTCTACCTCGGAAGTATTTATCAGCTTGACAAAATGAGCGACCAATTAAATCAACGTTTTACAAATCCACTTCTTAAACTCTAGATGTGGGTTTTAAAAATAGCCATGCAACAAAAAATGTCGCTGCTGTAAATAGTTGCGTTAAATCCAAAGCAGAGAGATAACCATCTGCAAAAGAAGCAATGCTGCGATCGGTAATGCCAAATACCCAAGATGAGAGTCCAAATAGCCAAATCCCATTCTTGAGATTGCCTACGAACTCTTTAGAGTCGGATTTTTTTTGGTCTTTCATGTCTTCTACTCCGATGGTGGAAAATCTAGTATCTGCAAATGAGAGCTTTTGAACTTCCGACACTGATCTATAACTATATTAATAAATATTTCATAGTGTTGACTAAACTACCTAAAGATACATCTAAGGATGCTGACAATTAACCTTTGGTAGCCTTATCTATGGAAGTAGGTTATAAACCGTGACTTTCTCCCTAAGTCCTGCTACTGAAAACCTCATTATGATGAAATTAAGTCACAATGGTAGTAGGCAATCATAGAGGGTGCTGCTATGGATCGTCTAATTCAAATCATTCGGAACTTTTTTATTCGCCTTGAAGGCTATTTTTCTATTGTTTTCAAGGGTTTTTTGAGTGTTTTTGGCAATATTTTTGGCTTTTTTGCTAAAATTTTCGGATTTACTAACTCTGGTTACTATTTGGAATCTGATGCGGCGCAAACTATCCAGCGAGTCGCAGATAAAGAACCCATAAAAACAGAGCAAAAGACTAATTCGGAAAAGCCTACATTTACACGTCGTCGCTCTCAGTCCAAAGTAGAGGATTATTACCTCAACATGGCTCGTGATGTTGGAAAGAAATAAAAATTAATTTTCAATATCGGTTTTGCAGGGTGGGTTACTTGGTTAACACACCCTGCACATATACGCTAATATTGGAAAGTGTCTTCAAAAAGTAGAAATATTTAAGTATTTATACTTGCTTTGATTTTAAGCCACAACAAAATCCCCAGAAAAATCCTACTCATCAGTTTGAGAATCATCAAACCGATGTACTATACAAGTAAATTTTTAACAATTAACAATGGTAGAACGCCCAATTAAGAAATCGGAACGTCAGGCTCAAGCAAATACTGACAATAATTCAGAAAATTCTGATTCTGCGCCTTCTATTGAATCTCATCCTAAACGCTCAAATTCTAGAGATAATCGCTCCTCTGGTAAAAGAAAAAAAGACTCTGCTAAGGATGAAATTAAACAGCAGGTTAATCCTGCTTTAGCGCGTGGGCCAAAACCTGTTAAAGCTCCAGTTATTGTTAAATCGGAGCCTGAAACTGACGCGGAGCAAGTCTCTGAAGAGTCTCAATCTGAAGAATCATAAGCCTCTAACTTCAGCCTCAGTAAAGTAAAGCCAAGGTATTTTTTGCCTTGGCTTAATTTTTCAGAATTAACAGCATTATGTAATTGAATTTTAGATTTTGCATCTTCAATCTAAAATTGATTTACTTCTATTCGTCAGTTGGTGGTTGCTCTTTGTCGCTAAGTTTAACCAAGCTTTCTAAGCCATACCACAGCAAAAGATATAAAGTGGTTGTTTTCCATCGAGCTAAGGGCGGAAGCAATCTTTTCAGCACGATCGCCACTACAGTAAATGGGATAATTACTCGCAAGTCTACGCTCTCTTTAGTAATATTTGTGACTTGCTGATTAAATTTAAATAGCGTTTGAGTTAACTTTGCAGGCTGGGATTTTTCGCCTGGATTGATTATGATGACTAGCCCTTGCGCCTGTAATTTATCTATGATTTCGGCAAAATTGCTATTTTCGGCTGGTGTATATATTGTAATGCTACCTGTTTGAGAATTCACCTTAACTTGATCAATCTGCGGAAAAAAGACTTTGAGGTAATTAGCAATTAGCTGAATTTCTGCTTTTTCTTGGTGCTGAGGGGAAATTCTCAGCCGTAACCGCCCTGGAGTCTGACTGACAATTTGAATATATATTGGTGTGGATAAATTCTCTAAAGGTAGTTCTGGCATAAAACCTCCGCTACACCCAACATAATATATCGCCCCATTTTTGAGTTTACTGAATATCAATAATTGATTCTGGGGAATTCAATTTTAGAACATTATCCACATTTGATGTGCGTTTAGCGATCGCATCCATAAATAGCTCTTCATACTTTGCAATTGCTTGTTCACAAGCATAATTTTCAACGGCAAACTGTCGGCCTTGCTTGCCTAAATGCTCTCGGCGCTGTGGATGATCATACAACTCTAAGATGGCATCTGCTAAGGCATCTGGGGATTCTGGCTCGATAACTACACCTCCGCCACTTTCTTGAATTGCTTTAGCCGCCGTACCTGTTGCTGGTACTGAACCCACAATTGGGCGACCACTCGCCAACAGCAGAGGAATCTTAGAAGGCATATTAAAGGAAATGACATTGCGTTTCTGCACAATTAACCCAACATCAGCAGCAGCTAACATTTGCGGGAGTTGTTCGCGCGGCTGCAACGGTAAGAGTAATACATTATCTGCGCCGCAAGATAAACAATATTGTTGTAATCTTCTTAATGCGATCGCTTCCCCAGCAATCACAAAGGTAATTTCTGGAATATGACCTAACTTCGCCGCCGCTGCGACGACTGTTTCTAAACCTTGAGTCAAGGCAATATTCCCAGAATACATCACCACAAATTTTCCATCTAATTGATGGGTCATTTTCCAGGGATTATGCTCTTTTGGCAGTGGATAAATGAAATTGACATTTACCCAGTTCGGAATACAAATAATTTTTTTAGCAGATATACCTTTATTCACTAAATTTTCTAAAAAACCATCAGCAATCACGCTGATGGTTTGAGCATTTCGATAAGCAAATTTCTCTAATAACTCACAAAATCGAATCATCCTCTTATTAGTCATTAACCCAACACGCACTGCTGCTTCTGGTAGAATATCTTGCACATTTAACACTACTGGGCAATTGTATAGTTTGCCTAATAAAGCAGCTGGCAATGTCACTAATAACGGTGGTATCGTCAGCAAAATTATATCCGGTCGTTTACCTCTCAAGGCTTGCGGCAAACTAGTCACGATAAAACTTAACTCCAACAGTAATCTATCTAGCAAATTGGGTTTTGACTTAATTCGCAAATAACTGCGTTGAATAGTTACCCCATTAATTTTTTCTGTAACATACCACTTACCCTGATAGCCTTGATAAATTTCTCGTTGGGGATAGTTGGGCATTCCTGTAATTACCCGCACTTCATGACCTTGTTTGACTAGTCCTTCTGCTAGTTCAGTCATTAAAGGTGCAATTCCAATTGGTTCTGGATGGTAGTTATAGGAATAAATCAAAATCTGCATGTGTTATTTATAAAATATTTTTAGTAATTAGGCTGAGTTTCAGGATAGGTTTTTAGCTGTTTAGTGAGTTAAATTAATAGGTTATGATTTAGTAAAATTTTTTTCAATAGTTAGATTTAAAAATTAAAAAATTGTATGTATAGTCTGCACTTTGATTTGATTGGGCATGGAGATTATATCAACTCAGATGAAATTAAGACAGACTGATCTACACATTGAACACAAAAAAATGTAAATTTTAATTATTGTCTGGTGTAATTAAGCTTTAAAAAAGGATGATTCATATTGATAGGGTAAATTACTCAGGAGCAACCTAAGTTTACCATTGAGTTTGTTACTGAAGAGGAAAAACACCAGGGTGTAAGGGAAAAGACCCCATAAATAAATTTAGGAGGCAGTGCGTTGGACTGGGCGAGTAATACCAATTCCCCGAAATATGGCTACATATATGCAGCAGAGGGGCAGGGGGAGAATTATCTAGAGGCTGGATTTAGAGAATTGGTATAAAAATACTCATTTCTCGCCTCTCATCCTGTTTTATCCGTTATGTCAAGTTCGGGTAATTAGTGATAATTCCAGAAATCTGTGCAGAAATGTAAAAACCCACTTCTCTGCTCCCCTGCTTCCTCTGCTCCCTCTGCGGTCTTAATGATAATTAATTCACCGAACACGATATTATTGGTGGATGCAGTTCATGATGGCTACTGATTAGATATTCAGGCTATTTCTGATTTGCTGCACGATCGCACCTAAATCTTGAGAGATATCAATATAAGTTGCTTCAGATGTGGTTGGCGCTTCTAGGGTATCAAACTGGCTTTGTAAAAGATTGGCTTGCATAAAATGACCGTGGCGATCGCGCAATCTTTGTTCAATCAACTCATAACTGCCTGTGAGGTACACTAGCTTTACCCGTGAATCATCACCACAAAGAATTTGACGATAACTAGCTTTTAGGGCTGAACAAGCCAAGATGACATTTTTTTCGGCTTGTAACCATTGGGCGATCGCTGTTTGCAATGATTTTAACCAAGGTTGGCGATCGGCATCAGTTAGTGGTTCCCCTTTACTCATTTTTGCCTTAGCAGCGACGGAATGAAAGGTGTCTGCATCGTCAAATTCCCACTCTGTTGCTGCTGCAAGTGCTTGACCAATGGTGGTTTTACCGGAGCCAGCCACTCCCATAATCAGAATTATCATTGGTAGTTAGATAATACTACAGAGTGTAGGGGTATCAGGGTATAGATGTTCAAAACCCTTACATCCTCATACCCTTATACCCTTACACCCAATCTCAAAAGATCATCTGTGTGGGTGAATCTCTCCTTTACGCTAACCCGACTAACTTTTCGCTCAAATCCCACAGGCGTTCAGCTTTAGCATCATCCCGTGCTTGGGGAGAAACTCTCTGCACAAAAGATTTGCCCTCTTTCTTCTGACGATTTCCCCAACTCCAATAAGCACCAGATTGCTTATATTCTGGTTCAATAACTACTGCTGCAACCCGTTCTCCTGCTAATTCTTGAGATACATATCCCCCGGTGATGTATTTCTGGAACAAGGGGAAAAGCTTCTGAAACAAAGGATAGTGGTTGCGGAATAGAGGTGTTTCAGCCACACATCCCGGATAAAGAGAAGTGAAGGTAATCCCTGTTGATTCGTGATAGCGTCGATGCAGTTCGCGCATGGTTAGCACGTTGCAGACTTTACTATCTTTGTAAGCTTTAACAGGTTCAAATTTCTTGCCATCAATCATAGAAATTGGTGATTTAAAGCCTGCAACAAAGCCTTCTAATTCACCCAAATCTGGACGCGGCGGAATTTTACCACCCAGTTCGTCGGGGTTGTGGGTGACAGTTCCCAAAATTACCATTCGCTTATCCGCAGCCGGAGATTTTTTCAAATCCTCAAGCAAGAGTTTACACAGCAGAAAATGACCAAGGTGATTGGTGGTCATGGTTAACTCGTAACCTTCGGGACTGCGTAACGGTTCTTTGATTAATGGCATATAAATAGCCGCGTTACCCACCACAGCATCTAAGGATTGACCACTGGCTCTAAAGTTGTTGACAAACTGGCGGACGCTATCCAATGAACCCAGATCAATGTGCATAAGAGTATAGCTGTCCTTGGGTATCCCCACTTCTTGGGCAGCTTTTTCAGCCTTCACCAAATCTCGGCAGGCCATGACAACGTGCCATCCTCTGCGAGCAAATGCTTTTGCAGCGTACAAACCTACCCCAGAGGACGCACCTGTGATTACAACCGTTGACTTACGATCCTGTGCCATTGCTATTCAGACTCTGTTATCGCCTTTTACTATCTTCTGGATTTTACATCACTGGGTTATACAGATAATCTATCAATTTTTCCTTAATACTTGTTAACAAACCAGAAGAATAAATTTAGGCTGACAGATAATTGCGAAATCTGAAGATGATATCTATTTACAATGCTGACTATTGAGAATCTTCAGGCGATCGCTTGCCAGTTCCCCGCAGATGCGATCGCGTTTTTCATTGCTGAAAATAATTGTTTTTGAGAAGTATTGATATAATTGCTGCCAATTTTATTCCTGCTAATTTAAATCAGAATGGTGGGCATAACCCACCAAAAAAGCCTATTTAATTTTTATTTTATAATAAACATTCTCTAGTTTGATGATGATTGATAAACATTTCCATGTCATAGTCAATATTGTCTAAGACAATAGAAAAATTAGTTCTGTCGTATTCGCCCTCACAAAAAGTTTCCATATACAAGTTACTAGCTGAATTATCAATATATGCTTTCATAAACATAAACAATAAATTCAGTTCATTCACATATTCTAAGAGATTAGGTCTATGTACATTGAAGTTACAAGAATAAAGAATTCTAATTAATACACCTCGATTTGGTACATTTTTAACTATCAAACCATGCTTTCTGGGATGACGACATAAAAGTAACTCATCTTCTTCGTCAACCTGATATCCATTGAATTCTAAATGATTACGATATCTGACTAAAGGGTGAGCTAAATAATCACCGATATTAATTTCGGACATGGGTATAAACCTCACAAATTTCTTAACCCATTAGACTGGTTAAACTTAGTATTCCCACTTAGAGAGCATTTATCAACTAAATGGTGAAATAGCCAGGTGATGTATCACCATCAGAACTTGTGCATAATAACTATGCCAGATGGATTGACAGAACTTAGATGCAGCAAGCAATAGGTATCGCTTTTACAAGACGTTGCTAAACACGTTTAAGTTTAAATAAGCAGTATGCTTTCACCTTAGAGCTTACTGCCACAACAAAAGCTTGGATGAAATTGTAGCAATAACCATTACTTTTTGTTGTGAGAATCACCGCCTAAATAACTTAAGTTATGACTTGCACTGCAACAAAAAATCAAGGGTTTAGAGAAGGATAAAAGGGTGTAGGAGTTTTAGGTATTTAAAACTCTTACACCCCACACCCTTAAACCCCATCTCAATAACTAACCTTTGTGCATCAGTCCTGTAAACTTTAGCCTGTATACCAAGCAGCACCAAGTCTGTCTTTAGTAGCTAGAGTAGATTCTGTGGCTTTTGTGCCATTCATTGTCCAAATCTTATCTGCACCTGATGCTTGATCGCGCCAGTAAACATCAGTTTTGCCATCACCATTGAAATCACCAAAGGATGGTGTCAAAGATGCGCTATTGCTGGGGAGAAATGCTTCAGATTTAACTGCTGTACCATTCATTAACCAAGCGGTGTTCTCGCCAGTCTTCTGATTGTGCCAGAAGATATCAGTTTTGCCATCGCCGTCGAAATCACCAATGTTAGCTTGCCAAGATGAATCAAGTGTCTTAGCAGCAGCTTCAGTGACGACGATACCGTTCATTGTCCAAATTTTATTTTGACCAGTGGAAGTATTTCGCCACAGAATATCTGTCTTCAAGTCACCGTTAAAATCACCAAGGATAGGAGTTAAAGAGGAAGATTGAGATTGTAAACTAAACTTACTGACTTTTGTGCCATCCATAAACCAGGCATTGTTGGCACCAGTATTGGCATTGCGCCAAAAGATATCACTCTTGCCGTTACCGTCAAAATCAACCACAGTTGGAGTTAAGCCTGCTGCCGTAGTTTCTAGAACATTGGCACTGGAAACTTTTGTGCCGTCCATCAACCAAACGGCATTTTGACCAGTTTTAGAGTTATTCCAGAAAATATCTGTTTTGCGATCGCCATTGAAATCACCAATTAAAGGATTCCAGTTAGCATCTACTTTTTCTAAAGCTGCTGTACTTGCAACTTTTGTGCCATCCATGAGAGCAACTCTGTTCTCTCCTGTCTGTTTATTCCGCAATAAAAAGTCGGTTTTGCCATCATTATTAAAATCGGCAATTTTGTAAGTCCAAGCGTTGATATCAAACTTACCTACAGAACCTTGTGAGAGAACTTGTCCACCATCCATCAGGCGAATCACAATCTCACCTGTTTGAGCATTCACCCACATTTTGTCTACTTTGCCATCACCGTTGAAATCGGGGGCAATTGCAGCACTTCTTAAATAAGGGTTGGGGTTCGCACTTGTTGTGAATTCTGATGTTGAACTTTTTTGTGTTGCTAAAGAATTTATTTCTAATGAAGATGCACTACTGCTGGAAAAGTTCTTGCCAATTCCTTGTGCATTATCTAGAGTTTCTAACAATGCACTTGATTTTTTCAAAGATTGAGAAAACAGATTTGTTTGTAATGGTGAGGATTTTGAAGTTGAAGACATAGTGCTTTCTAATCACTGGTTGTCTTCAAAGTTTTAACCGATGAATCATAGTCATTTCTGTATTCTAAGAACAATTATTGTTTTTTTTGGTTTTTTAAATAAACATTTTTTTAATTCAAATATCAAGGTTTATATACATAAAAAACTTGTCATAAATCATTTGCATAAAATTTGCAAGTCGTGAATAATCAATCATTTAGTTTGTCAGCAAATTTTATTTATGTCAGGTTTTAAATATATAAAATAAGTCTGTTATCTACTTATCAGTAAGAGAAAATAAAAATGCCCAACAAAAACAAAACTGAACTCATCAAAAAGTTTAATCTGTTGGTCATAAAAGAACGAACAGTATCTAAAGAAGTAGAAAATATTAGTTAAAATAACTGAAACAAGCAACTACTAAGAGGCTTTATCTGTATAGCCACGTTGCGAAAAGTGTAAAATAACACTGTAATTTAACTGACAAATTGAACAGCTATGCAATTAGAATATCGGCAGCGTCGGGAGCAGTTAATAGCAAAAATTGGGAATGGGACTGCGATTTTTCGGAGTGCGCCAATGGCCGTTATGCACAACGATGTGGAATATGCTTATCGGCAAGATAGTGATTTTTTTTACTTAACAGGCTTTAATGAAGCGCAAGCCGTAGCAGTGTTAGCACCAAATCATCCCGAACATCGTTTTGTTTTGTTTGTCCAACCAAAAGACCGAGAAAAAGAAGTATGGTCTGGTTATCGTTGTGGTGTAGATGCAGCCAAAGAAATTTATGGTGCAGATGCAGCTTATCCGATTAACGAATTAGATGAAAAATTGCCCCAATATCTGGAAAAAGCCGATCGCATTTATTATCACTTGGGGCGCGATCGCCATTTTAATGAAAAGATTTTAGAACACTATCAAAGTTTACTGCGGACTTATCCCAAACGAGGTACAGGGCCAATTGCTATTGAAGATACCTGTGCAGTACTTCACAGTATGCGGCTGATTAAAACAGAAGCCGAATTAGAAATGATGCGTCAAGCAGCGGCGATCGCCGTGGAAGCACATAATCAAGCAATGGCGATCGCTAAACCAGGACGTTATGAATACGAAATTCAAGCCGAAATCGAACGGATATTTCGACTCAGAGGCGGAATGGGGCCAGCTTATCCGTCGATTGTGGCTTCTGGTGTGAATGCTTGCGTTCTCCACTACATTGAGAATCATCGCCAGATGCAAGATAGAGAATTGCTATTAATTGATGCGGGTTGTGCATACAGTTATTACAACTCAGATATTACCCGTACATTTCCTGTCGGTGGCAAATTTACGCCCGAACAAAAGGCATTATATGAAATTGTACTAGAAGCCCAAAAACAAGCGATCGCCCAAGTGCAACCAGGTAATACCTTTAAAGCAGTTCATGATACCGCTGTGCGCGTCCTTACCGCAGGCTTAATTGACCTTGGCATTCTCAAAGGCGAAATTGACAAAATCATCGAAGAAGAAAAATACAAACCATACTATATGCACCGCACTAGCCATTGGTTAGGCTTGGATGTGCATGATGTTGGCGTTTACCAACACGGTGACGACAAACCACAGATTTTACAACCTGGTCAAGTGCTAACAGTAGAACCAGGACTTTACATCGTACCAGATACCAAACTAGCCGAAGACCAACCAGAAACAGACCCACGTTGGATTGGTATTGGCATTCGCATTGAAGATGATGTGTTAGTTACACCTACAGGACATGAAGTATTAACAGCTGGAGTTCCCAAAGAAATCGATGAAATAGAAAGAGTTGCTTAGAAAAAACAGAATAATTTTAGATTTGGAATTTCAGCATTAAAAATCCAAAATTGAAGTGCTAGAAGATAGAAGTCAAAAGCAATTTACGACTTCATACTTCACACTTCATACTTCATACTTTTCAGGGAAATTCAGCAGTTACACGGAAGCTATAAAACATCAGATCAGTTATTCAGAAAGATAGTCAGTACATCTAGCTAGAAAACAATGGTCAGTAATAGTTCTGTGCAGGCAGATAAAAACCCGCGTTTGGTAATGCGCCTGCCACGCACATTGAGTTATCTAGAAACCTGGGGTTTTGGGCTGACGGGTCATGTAGGATGGATTGGCACTGCACCTGTTATCCATGCAGCATTGGGATCTAAAGCAATTTTAGTGTGGTTGTTTGGGGTCATTGTCTCCTGCATTTTAAACTTGCAAATCCAAAGTTTAGGTAAACATTGGTTAGATGTAACAGGAGGAACGCCTAATTATACGGCGCGGCTGCTGAAAAACTTTCCGAATTTAGGTCGCTACGTTGCTTTAGGCTATTATTTTAGCTGGGCAGCAGCACCAGCTTTGTATGCAATTATTCTCACAGACTTAATTAAGGTTAATTTTCAACCTTTGGGCATTTCCTGTCCAGAAACTTTCTTAAAAATTGCATTTACGGTAGTTCCTTTTATTTTGGCATTTAGTGGTACTCGTGCTGTCGCCCTACTGCACCTATTTTTTGTTATTCCCGCTATTTCATTAGTACTTTTGTTTTGTACTCAAGGCGGAATTTGGTTAGTTTTCTCAAAGGGTATTAATTTGTTTCCACCGAGTACCCATAGCCTCAGTTTTGGAGAATGGGCTAAGTCTTTTTTCCTAGCTAGTTATTCAGTTTATGCTTGTGAAACCACATCTTCTTTTGTTGCTGATAGTCGTTCTCCGCATAAAACTTTGAAGTTTTTAACTACAGCTACGTGGTTAATTCCGCCAGTATTTCTCGGTGGTTCTTGGGTTTTAATGTGTGCCTCTACTAAACCAGACATTGGTGAAGATACATTCTTAAATTTATTGGCAGCATCGCAACCTTTTTGGGGTCAATTTGCCCCTTTTTTAGTCACACTACTCATTACTTTCTCATGTCTGTTGAGTTGTGCTACAGCCGTTACCAATTCTCCCCGCATTCTTTACCAACTTGCCTTAGATAGTCAGTTGTCTCCTGTATTTACGGTAGTTTCTCGTCAAGGTATCTTGGGGCCTGCTATCTTCATTACTTTTTTACTCAGTCTGCTTTGTTTGAATTTAGGCAGTGTGTCTCAACTTGTCACCGTAGCAGGCACATGCTATTTGTTATCGATTATGGGGCTGCATCTAGGATTGTGGTTATGTCGCCATCAACCAGAAGTGTTATGGCCTTGGTGGTCATTGGGTTTTTTTTTAGTAGAAGCCGTAGTTTTAGTAGTCGGCGGTTTAGCTTGGAGTTGGTATGAGTTATTAATTGGGCTATTTGTACCCTTTGCACTGATGATAGGAGATGCGGTACTGCGTCGCTGTAACTTTGCACCATTTCACTCTCAATGGTGGACACAGCGTGACGAAGGGAAGTCTAGTAGTTATAATCCAGACTTTGTTGTACTTCAGGTAATTGTTTTAGTTTCTCTTATTTGTAGTTCTGCTATTGGCAGTTGGGTTCTGCGTAATTTATTGGATGGAGACCATAATACCTCGCGTAACTCTTTACTAGCGATCACTTTAGTCATGCTTTCGTTTGTTGGAGTAGCGATCGCTTGCTGGACTACCCTACCACAAATTGCGGCTATTGATGAGGCACGCCAACAGGCAAAAAACCTATTTATTACTACCCTCAATACTGTTCCTGATACAGTTTTAGTCCTTGATGAACAAGGTATCATTCTTCAAACCAATGTAGCGGCTGAAGAACTATTTCAAATTAGCACCCAACAATTAGTCGGGCAGAACTTGAATCAATTCCTCATAGACCATTACGGCAAACCAGAACAATGGGCTATGAGGAGTGAACAAACGCTTAAAATTAACCAAGGCTCATACATTGTTGAGTCTACTGTTTCCCAGCCATCTAATCTCCAACTACGACAATATGTTGTCATTCTGCGAGATATCACTCAGCGCAAACTAGCCGAAGAAGAACTCAAACAATACCGTTATCAGCTGGAGCAGTTGGTAGCAGAACGTACTATTGAACTCATGAGAGTTAATCAACAACTGCAACAAGATATTATCGAACGACAACGCGCACAAGAACTATTGCTACACAACAGTTTACATGATGCTCTCACCGGACTACCCAATCAATCGTTGTTTATGGAGCGCGTGAAACAAGCTCTAGAACGCACTAAAAAACAAAAAGATTATGTATTTGCCGTACTCTTCTTAGATTTAGACCGTTTTAAGGTCATTAATGACAGCTTGGGACATTTACTCGGAAATCAACTGTTAATTGCTATTTCCCATCGACTCCAGTCAGTTCTACGTGCAGGAGATATGATTGCGCGGTTTGGCGGGGACGAGTTCACAATTTTACTAGACGAAATTGATGGGATTGATGGTGCGATATACGTAGCCGACCGAATTCAAAAGTTACTAGCTTTACCGTTTCAATTAAATGAGCATAAAGTTTTTACCAACGCAAGTATGGGAATCGCTGTGAGTACCCATAACTATGAGCAAGCTGCAAATATTTTACGGGATGCTGATGTGGCAATGTATTGTGCCAAATCCCTTGGTAAAGCACGTTATGAGGTATTTCATCCCAAAATGCACGAAAGCGCATCTCTGCTGTTGCAGTTAGAAACTGCTATGCGCCATGCACTCATCCAGCAAGAAGAATTTCGCCTCCACTATCAGCCCATTGTTTCGCTGCTGACGGGCAAAATTATCGGATTTGAAGCGCTGATTAGGTGGCATCATCCAGAACGAGGTATCATTTCCCCAGAAGATTTTATTCCCCTGGCAGAAGAAACAGGCATGATTGCTTCTATTGGTCAATGGGTGCTTTATGAAGCCTGTCGTCAATTGCAAGCATGGCATCAACAATTTCCCATTTACCCACCTCTAACAATTAGTGTCAATTTTTCTGGCAAACAAGTTATGCAGCCTGATATTGTCAAACAGGTTAAACAAGTTTTGCAAGACACTGGTTTGGAAGCAGGTACTTTAAAGTTGGAAATTACAGAAAGCTTGCTGATGGATAACTTTGAATTGGCAACCGCTATGCTTTCCCCGCTGACAACCCTGAATATAGAATTGCACATGGATGATTTTGGCACAGGTTATTCATCCTTAAGTTATTTGCACCGCTTACCACTAAAAACTATTAAGATTGATCGCTCTTTTATTAGTAATATTGGCAGTCGAGGGGAAAATTTAGAAATTGTCCGAGCTATTGTGACATTGGCTCACAATTTAAATATGTCAGTCACCGCTGAAGGGATAGAAACATTACAACAGTTAGCCCAACTCAAAGCATTACAATGCGATCAAGGACAAGGGTATTTCTTTTTTCCAGCTTTAGAAGGTTCGGCGGTAGAATTACTACTTGCTAGTAATTTATCTGATATGAACTTTTTAGAGGTGTAATATAGCAATTTGTTCTGCTTTAGTTTTTTCCCAAACATTCCCTACGTCAAATCTGATTACTGCACTGTATATCCCCCATCAATCACAAGTGATGTTGCTGTAATATATGAAGCTTTTTCAGAGGCAAGAAATAGAATAGCTTGAGCTACTTCTTGTGGTTTTCCTATACGTTTCATGGGAACTGTAGCCGCAAGTTGATTAATTACCTCTTCTTTTGTCAGACCTTGCCAGTCGGCGAATTGTTGGGTTTGGAATGTCTCAATTACACCTGGACAAACACAATTTACTCTGATGTTTTCAGTTGCTAGGTCATGAGCTAGACTTCGGGTTAATTGCAGAACGGCTCCTTTGGTTGTGTTATATAATGCAAAACCGGGAAAGGCAATCAAAGCAGCTATAGATGCTACGTTGACAATAGCTCCACCACCACGCTTACGGATATGTGGAATAGCATATTTAGCACAGAAAGCATAGCCTTTAACATTTGTTCCTAAAACTTTATCCCAATCCAAATTGGAAGCTTCTTCCACAGAACCAATCGCTAAAATTCCCGCATTAGCAACCAAAATATCTATATGTTGCCATTGATTCACAACATTTGTTATCCAATCTTGCACCTGACTTTCATTACTAACATCGCAGGTGCAAAACATTGCATCTCCACCACTATTTTTTATTTCTTCCAGCAGTGATAAACCACCTGTAGTATCAATATCAGCGATCGCCACTTTAGCACCTTCAGAGGCAAAAAGTTTAGCTGTTTCTCGCCCAATACCAGAACTACCCCCAGTAACTAAGGCTACTTTATTTACTAGCTCCATAAATTCACAATCCTTTTAAAAGTAGATAGCCTTTTAATTAAGAGAATACTGGTTGTAGATGTAAATATTCCGATTCCGGTAATATTCCTTCTTGTAAGACAAGCTCATTCACAAAAGTATCAATTTTTTGCCGATCTATATTTTGCATAACTATGAGATGGGCAAAATTATCAAGAGTCGCTAATTGCCATTTTTTAATTAACACTTGGTTCGGCTTTTGAAACACGACTGTATTAGAGAATTTATTCAGCATACAAGGATATTCTCGCAATTGCAGTTGCTGAAATAAATATTGAGCATTCTGAATACATGTCTTGGCCTCTTTGGCAAATCCTTCATAACCTTTGGTTTTGAGAGCATACCAAAGAATCAGAGGCGTGTGACCATTGCGAGAACCAAGAATAGTGGTATCTTTTGAACCGATGTATTCAATCATGGTTTCAACTTTTTCTACCCACTTCTTCTTAGTTAAAACTACACCACAAGGGATGGGAGAGCCAATAAATTTACCAGAGATAGCTACACTATCTATAGGCTTTTGAAAATTGATTTGGGGCGCATGATCTAAAAAGGGTAAAATCATCCCTGAAAGTGCGGCATCACAATGAATGTAGTAATCTTTAATTTGATGATATTTTAAAATTTCTAAAATTTTGTCTAGGTCATCAATTGCACCTTTGACGGTAGTGCCAATATTTAGGTTAATAATGACTGGCTTGTGAGAATTTTGTTGAATTGCTTGGGATAAATGTTCATAACTAATCTCCCCATTAATTTGAGAATTAATTACTTGATGTTGAACACCAAACAGTCTAGCCGCTTTAGCAATTGAGTAATGCGAGTCTTGAGATGAATAGAGAATTCCATCAGGATAAATTTCTCTGGCTAATAAGATTCCATATAAGTTTCCTTCAGTTCCACCAGCAGTCACATAGCCCCAAAACTCATTTTCGGGAATTTTATATAATTGGGCAAAAAATGATAAAACTTCTTGTTCAAATTTGCGAGAATGAAGACCAAAGTTTGGTTCAATATATGGGTCTCCAGCATTATTTAATAAAAAATTAAAAAACTTATTTATACGACTAAAGTCACAACTTAAATTATATGGATAACCTGCGTGGAACTGCGATAGCTCTTCTATTTGCTGCCAAAAAATTGCTAACTCCTTGCTCACAGTATCTAACATATTTTCTGATTGTTTATATTTTGAGTTCACGCAAGTTTTACTCTAGGTTATAAGTATCAATCAATATTTTCAGCATTTCTTAACAAAGATAATACTACATTTAAAGATTCAATAAAGCAGTGATAATACTGATGATTTTCAAGAGAGTTTCTTGGATTTAGCCAGCTTCTTATAATTTATTTAGTTGAATTATATGGTGCAAGCAAAACCTCTAGTATCACTAATGAATAGTTTCAAGATTTAACAGTGAGCTTCTAGTGAATTTTACGGAATTGCTCATGTTGATATGATTGATATTAAGCGTAATTACAGAAAATTAGTAGTTGATACTTAAAAGGAATTACGAAGTTAGTAAATATACTTTAGTTACGGAATATAGGAACATTACTTAAAGTTTTGACCAAGTTATGTGAGTATAGCGATCGCTGCTGATGGAATATATTTAAACGCCCTAAACCGAAGAAGCAAACTTAATATAGGTAAAACATCAGTTTGCTTCGGGAAGATTCAAGATACAAGACAAGCGGCTAAATCTTGTGCTGGAGTAGTAATCAGTTTGAGATTGTATTTTTCTGACAAGAAGAACACTTTGCGGAAATACCCGCCCTTGATGGCGGGTATTTTCCCGCGTCAGCTGCGGCGATAGAAAATTCTGAAGTGGTGTTTATTCCCATACATCGGAATTAAGTGGTGTTATCTTGTCTTTGTTAATTTGCGATCGCACCTTGAATACTTTCAGGACTTACGCACAAAGGTTGTCTGTGAAGAATGAGTGTAAAGGTTTTAAAAACCTACAGCTTTCAAAGCCTCTCCCACCGTGGGGGAGAGGTTTGGAGAGGGGTCAAAATCTCGGTTACACAACAAAAAATCAAAACTTATAGATTTTTATTTTTTCGTATGAAAGCACCCTGCTTTTTAAGAGGGCTTGGGGGCATCAAAACTTTAACTAAACCATATTGCTTTATACTCTGGTTACTGCGCGCAGTCGAAGTACACCCTCACCAAACCCTTGTAAAAAGGTTACTGAATTAGCACAAGTTGGTTTAAGGGTAGGGTGTTGACTTTGAGAGCTTGATGATGGTAGCTTCTCATGCAAGAACTATGTAACGAACTCAAAGTCAATGCAAGAGTTTAAAAGCCCAAGTAGTCGGTTGGCAAGGCTATTTCACAAGGGTCGAGACAATTGGAAACAGAGAGCCTTGGAAAAGCAAAAAAAACTGAGAGCATTAGAAATAAAAGTGAGAGATTTATCCGCATCAAGAGATTATTGGAAGAATCGAGCCAAAATTGCTGAAGAAAAACTACAAAAAGCAAACATAGAAACAGTCCAGGAAAAAAAAAGAGATTGACTCAAAAGAAGAATTAGTCGCCAAGGGGCATCATTATTCAGTCGAAACTATTCAGATTTCAGTGCAACAGGTTATAGAGTGTGGCAATAGTTATAGAGGAGTCGAGAAGACCTTTGATTTGTACAAAGAATTGTTTACACAGGAGACTCCCAGCTTTAGTAGTATTAGGAAATGGTTAGGGAGAATTGGTTTTTTTGAACTAACCAGAAAGAAAGAAATAAGAGATGACTGGATTTTTATTGTTGATTTAACTGTAGAATTAGGAACTGAAAAAGGACTGGTAATTTTAGGAGTTTCACAACAAAAGCTAGAAGAAGAAATCTTGCCGCTAAGAAGAGGATTACAGCATCAGGATGTTCAAATTCTGGCATTAGAAATTATGCATTCAACCAGAGGTGAACTCATCCAAGAGAAATTGACGGAAGTTAGCCTCAAATGTGGTTGTCCTCGACAAATAATTGCTGACCACGGAAGTGATATTCAAAAAGGAATTAAACTATATCAACAAAATCATCCTGATGTAATTTATACCTATGATGTAACTCATGCAATGGCTTTATTACTCAAGCATGAATTACATAGGTCGGATAAATACCAGTCTTTTATACAGCAATGTAGTCAATGTCGAAAACAACTGCAACAAACTGAACTATCTTTCTTATCTCCGCCCTCTCAACGCTCACAATGCCGTTACTTTAACTTAGAAAAACTCGTAAATTGGGCTTTATATCTGCTAAATTCACCATTAGATATTTTAAGAGATTTAGTACCAAATACAGAACCAGATATTTTATATAGTAAATTGAAAGAGAAATTTACATGGTTGGCTGCTTACCAAGACTCACTAATAAATTGGAAGCAAATGGTTCAAATAACACGCTTTGTAGAAACTCAAATTAAATTGTGTGGGCTAAATCAAGAAACTTTCAGCATAATACAACAACACTTAACAACGCTTGTGAATTATTCAGAAGAGTTTGCACAAAAAATTCTGAGCTATTTAACACAGGAACTTTCTTTTATTCAACCAGGACAAACATTATTAGCTACAACGGATGTCTTGGAATCGCTATTTGGAAAATACAAGCAATTTTCTTCTCGTTCTCCTTTTAAACAAATAGGTCAAATGTTTTTGAGTATTTGTTTATCAACTATGAATTTAACAACTACTCTTGTGAAAGAAGCATTAGAAACAGTCCGTTTTTTAGATGTTGAAGACTGGGCGGCTCAAGTTTTTGGTCAATCCATGCTCTCGAAAAGAAGAATTTTGTTTTCTGTCTCAACTGGCGACACAGAAATTGCATGATAAATTTTGAGGGTTTCTCCAACAAAATCAACACCCTAGTTTAAGGGTAAGTTTGGCTTTGAGTACTTGGATAGAATCGTATTGGAGTACCCAAATATCGTATTACAGTACCTAAATCTCGTATTACAGTACCTAAATCTCGTATTACAGTACCTAAATCTCGTATTACAGTACCTAAATCTCGTATTGCAGTACCCAAATCTCGTATTGCAGTACCCAAATCTCGTATTGCAGTACCCAAATCTCGTATTGCAGTACCCAAATATCGTATTACAGTACCCAAATATCAGATTACAGTACTCAAATATCGTATTGCAGTACCTAAATTTCATATTTATGGCAGTAGTCAGATATGTTAAGACAACTTGAAGCTTGAATGTCAGGAATAGTAAGACTTTTCCTCCAGCATAACTGCTTTCTGTTACCGTTGAAGTTAGAAAAGTCTATTTTCCGGCGGGAAGTTGTAGTTCTATCCCTAATTTGTTGCCTATTTCCAGAACATTGTTTGTAAAATCTGTCATACCTGCAATGGGAGCAGCAATTAAACCAGCAGCAGTGAGTAAAGCAATGAGACGCTTTTTGAGTTTGGTTTTATTGCGTTCTGGTTCTGGCTTATGAATTTCTGCTTCTACATCATCAATATCAACAATAATATCGTCGTGGATTTCTGGCGGAAATTGGGCGGCGGTTTGGCGTAGGTTGCTGATTAGTTGCAGAATTTCGGTGATGTTTGCGCCACTGGTTTGAGTTAAGTCACCGACTTGCTGACGGGCGTTTTCTTTAACTTCGTTGTCAATATTGACGATGCCTACTTGTGCGCCTTGAAAGTTGTTTGTATTTTCTGTCATGGGTTTAAAATCTCCTTGTTGGTTATTATTGTTATTGTAAATATTGATTCTAACCAGATCGCGCTCTAACTCATCTCTTTGTAATTTCTGGCGCGATTCTAATGATTCATAGCCGTCTAAAAGTTGACGTAAATTGAGTTTTAATTTTAATTTGCCAATAGTGATTGTACTTTCACCCATTGCCTCAAGTCCCAAGAGTTCTTGATAGTCGAGGGGCGGATGATTTGAATAGCCGGGGACGGGAACCCATTCAGTTATTTCGAGGTTGGGGAGACTTTTGTGGATTTTGTTAAACACATCGCGGAGGATACCGAGAAATAAGCGGCGGGTTTCGTTACGTCTGCTAATGGCGATGAAGATTTTTTTGTCTTCGGGGTCGGCTTTTATCCGCGCAATGTTATAAATTTCGTTATTTTCTTGATATTGCAGCATTACGCCACTGCGCCAATAGATGTGGTTATAGATTTTTTCGTGGGTGTTGACGATAAAACGAGAGATAATGCTTTCCGGGAGAACTTTGTAATGGTATTGAAATTCCAGGGTTTCCCCTTCTAATTCTGTTTTTTCTGGTTGGTCTTTGGGTAGAAGTCCAGCAATCAAAAATTGTGGCGAGTGACATTCTAGGGCAAAGCAAAGCTCAAATTCTTTCATCAGCCCAATCAGATAATGGTGGCGCTGGATGGGGTAACGTTCTGGATTGAGAATGCGGCTGAGGTCTGCGGGGGTGAAAATGCCTTTGGTTTGAGTTTTGAGAATTTCATCGCTGAGAAGTGCGTAAATACCTTCTGTCACCCAGTTGGGTTTGAGGACGTTGGTATCTTTGAGGATGGGATGCTCGCGGAAGTTGAGAACTAAGCCGAGTCGATGCAGCAAGTCGATGAGTTGTTCTTGGTTTTGTTCTTCAGGAATTTTGTTTTCGTAGCAGATGCCAATATAGTTGTTGTAGCTGATGAAGTCTTGGGACATTGATTCGAGTTGTTGTTTCACCTCAAACCATGAGAGGGGTAAAAGGTCGTAGACTTCTTTGAGGTTGGCAATTTGCTGAAAAATAGCGGTGCGAAGTTCATCAATGCCGATATTGTCTTGGCAAGAAGTTTCGATAATGGCTTGGATATTGGGATATTTTTCGCGTAATGCTTTGCGGTTGATGTCGAGGGGTTGTTCGTCTTTTTTGTTGCCAACAATAATTACGGGGGACTGTCCACCGAAGCTTTCGATTAGTTTCAGCCAATATTCAATGCGGTTTTCTTCTTCGCTAGTGCGACAATTACAAACTAAGAGATAAAGGCTGCGCTTAGTCAGAAAAAACTGATGGGTGGCGTGATAAATTTCCTGTCCGCCAAAGTCCCAAACATTCAGACGGATGTCTTTGCTGTTAATATGTACGTTCCAAGTTTGGACATTCAGTCCGTCGGTTTGGGGTTGATTTTTATCATATTGATTACGGATTAGTCGCTCGATAAGGGATGTTTTGCCGACGCTGCCTTGTCCGATGAGCAAGAGTTTGGCTTCGTTGAGTGGACGCACTTCACCGCTACGGAGTAATCGCAAGTAATTGAAAATGTCTTCAACTGAACCAACCTCATCAGAAGATCCTAAAATCTCTGGTGAAATAGGAAGCGGATTTCTCCGTAAATCTAGTTTTTCCAATTTCGGCAAACTTTTGATCGCCTCTGGAATCTCGGTTATTTGGTTGTCACTGAGGTCAAGCGTAGTCAAATTGGTTAAATTAGCAATCGCCTCTGGAATCTCGGTTATTTGGTTGTCACTGAGGTCAAGCGTAGTCAAATTGGTTAAATTAGCGATCGCCTCTGGAATCTCAGTTATTTGGTTGTTATTGAGGTTAAGCTCCGTCAGATTGATTAAATTAGCGATCGCTTCCGGAATCTGAGTAATTTGATTGGAAAGGAGGGTAAAAGTAGTTAGATTGGTTAAATTAGCGATCGCCTCTGGTATCTGGGTTATTTGGTTTTTATAGAGGTGAAGCGTAGTCAGATTAGTTAAATTAGCGATTGCCTCTGGAATCTGGTTAATTTGGTTGTTACTGAGGTCAAATGCATTCAAATTGGTTAAATTAGCAATCGCCTCTGGAATCTGAGTAATTTTATTAATACGGAGGTAAAGCCCCATCAGATTAGTTAAATTAGCGATCGCCTCTGGAATCTCGGTTATTTGGTTGTTATAGAGGACAAGCATAGTCAAATTGGTTAAATTAGCGATCGCCTTTGGAATCTCTGTAATTTGGTTGTCACTGAGGTCAAGCGTAGTCAAATTGGTTAAATTAGCGATCGCCTCTGGAATCTCGGTTATTTGGTTGTTATTGAGGTCAAGCTTTGTCAGATTGGTTAAATTAGCAATCGCATCAGGTATTTCAGTTAACTCTACTTTAATTAAGATAAGTTGCTCTAAATGTAATATTTGCGTGACCACATCGGGAATGCTCTCTAAAGGATTGCCGCTAATATCCAACTTACGCAAATTACGCAAACTCAATAGTTCGAGAGGAAGCGTTTTTAAATTGTTGCCTGAAACCTTTTGGAAATAGCGATATCCTACGAATTCATAACCTTCAACCCCCTTTCCCAAAATCAAAGACTCAAGCTGCTGCAACTTACCAATTTCCACAGGTAACTCAGCTAAATCTTGCCCCGACAAGTCTAACTCTCGCCAACCCTCAGCCGCCGCTTGCTCTATCAGTGCCAACAACTCATCCTGCGTCATAATTCCAAGCCAAAGGGTAAAAGGAAAGAAGACTGTTGAAGATGATTTTAGCGGATCAGGGCAAAATTCTATACCATTGCTTTGTAGCGATAGCTCATTGAGATGATGGCTAAAGGCGATCGCATATTATACCTGTGATTAATTCTTGGCATTCTTTATCAAAACGAGCGATCGCATCTATAATTTTCCGCCAAGAGCGATCGGACTTTGACTACTTAACACTCAATTAGAACCACACAAACTTTGCGCTTCTCTGCGTTTACCTTTGCGCTACTTTGCGTTTAAACTTTCACCATCTCTTACTGACATTCACTTCACATTATCAGTAAGCCAAGTAAATAAAGCATAATTTTAACTATGGACTATTAACCATTAACAATGACCAAAAAGCAAAAATTTCCTTACCTAGTAGGTTCTAAATGGACAGCACAGCAAAAAGTAGACGGTTGGCGACACTTTCAAGTCGTTAACCGCAAAAATCAAGGTAAGTGGGTTTATGCCGAAATGGTTGCTTCCTGTGACCCCAATGTTCGCTTCTGGATTAACGCCAAACTCTTACAAGACTGTTCTCAGTGGCTGGCTGGCTGGCAATCATTACAAGAAATGGAAGCAATTTATCACAATTCTAATTTTAGTGAGACACCTTTAGTTGAGCTTAAAGACTAAAGACTAGAACCGACACATAGCTAATTGAGCATAAATACTCAAAACACAGAAATTTTAGTTAAAAGCATTAATTTTATAATTTTTCACAAATGAATTATTCAGCCTGAAAAATCAGTACTCAGATAGTCCATTCAGTAGCAAAGTAAGGCTAATTTCGTCTCTAAAAAACTTTCATTGCCAGTTTTAGTATCAGATTAGGCATTTATCTCTTGACTGCCAACCCTATACCCATCGCCATTAGGCATCATCATCAACAGATTCTATAGAAACCATATAGAAAGAGAGTTTCCATATTTTTGTTTATTGCAACTATTTTTATATAAATTAAAACATAAATTTTTATAAAAAATATTTTTAGAATAAATAAAGGTTTTAATAACTAATTTTATTTATAAAATGATTAACTGTAACCTTATAAGCTTGATAGCTAGGTTTTTTATATTTTAGCCCCCTTTATTTTCTATGTAATTTCGACAATAATGACACTCAACTACCTCACACATTGCCATCGGCGGCTAGGTGAAGGCCAATGTTTGAGCCAAAAGTTTGATAAAAAACTATAAGAGGCAAACAACAGTGAAACTAGCAGTCTACGGAAAAGGCGGTATTGGCAAGTCAACAACTAGCTGTAATATATCTGTCGCTTTAGCCAAACGGGGCAAAAAAGTACTGCAAATTGGTTGCGACCCCAAACATGACAGCACTTTTACCTTAACAGGGTTTTTGATTCCTACAATTATTGATACTCTTCAGTCAAAAGACTATCACTACGAAGATGTTTGGCCAGAAGATGTCATTTACAAAGGCTATGGCGGTGTTGATTGCGTAGAAGCTGGCGGCCCACCTGCGGGTGCTGGGTGTGGTGGATACGTAGTTGGCGAAACCGTAAAATTACTGAAAGAACTCAACGCCTTTGATGAGTACGACGTAATTTTATTTGATGTACTGGGTGACGTAGTTTGCGGCGGCTTTGCGGCTCCTTTGAACTATGCAGATTACTGCATGATCGTTACTGATAATGGTTTTGATGCTTTATTTGCTGCGAATCGGATTGCTGCTTCCGTCAGAGAAAAAGCTCGGACTCACCCACTGCGTTTAGCAGGGTTAATTGGCAATCGGACTTCCAAGCGCGACCTGATCGAGAAATACATAGAAGCAGTCCCCATGCCAGTTCTAGAGGTTTTACCATTAATTGAAGATATTCGCGTATCTCGCGTTAAAGGCAAAACATTATTTGAAATGGCAGAGTCAGATCCTTCCCTGAACTACGTTTGCGAGTATTACCTCAACATTGCCGACCAAATTTTAGCTCGGCCAGAGGGAGTAGTCCCAAACGACACACCAGATCGGGAATTGTTCTCTTTGTTATCTGATTTTTATCTAAATCCGCGTAAACCACAGGTTCCTAATCCAGAAGAGGAATTAGACTTGATGATTGTATAAATCACCAAGTTCTCAGGATGAGGAACGGAATATGGCTTTCTTTAATAGTTTTACAGATTCGATCAGACAAAAGTGGTTGCAATTCTTCCAGGCGAATCGTGACTGGATCACCTTGCACATGGAAGTAGAGTCAGTGTACACCCCTGATGGCGGGAAGCGACCACCTTCTTACCTCATCCTGGGAGTCGTGAACGCGCTAGAGCCAAAACTAGCGCAGTTAATGATGCCATTTTCCAAACTGAATGCTGACGCTGACACCTTAATTGACGTGTTGGAGTTGCATTTTGACCCAGATATCGCCCTTGGTAATCGCTTGAGTAATCCTCCAGTAGAACCAGAAACCAGCCAATACGAGTCAACAGTAGTTGTTGCAGATGATAATGCTGATGACAATGTTGACGATGAAACTTTAGCAATTTCTCACCTTAACGGTTTTGCCTTAGATGTCAGTGATTCACAGGAAAACGACAATGGATTAAGTGATATTTCCTTATCCAATGGCCAGAACGGCAAACATGAGTTTCCCGCAGCGATGCCTTTGGCAACGTCTTCCACGAACGCACCAGAGACTGATGATTTTGGTGATGTTTCTTTTGATAGTGATCCCACATCAACAACCAAGCTAGATGAAGAAATGCTTGGTGATTTAAACACACCAGATGAAGCGGCTTTTAGCGATGTTTTGTCTGATGTCTGGGGTGATGAAACCGGATTGCAAAAGGGTGAAGAAAATAATGATTTTTTAGGGGAAGAATTACCAACTGGTGTTTTTGATGATTCAGAAATTGCCCGTCTCTTCCCCAACAGTTAAAAGTTGCTGTTTAAGTTGAATTTAGGGATTACTCACTGGTGCTATGTGCCGAAAAGCAGGGAAGAGCCACTGCATTGCGGTGAACAGCAGTCCGTTGAGAGGCTTTGCCGACTTGTACCCCTACGGGGAAGCAAGCTACGCGCAGCGTCTTTGCCAGGAGAAGGAACTGCGAACCCGAAGGGAGGTAAACTCCGTTGTTGCCAGTGGCGTTAGGGAGTGAGGAATAGAGAGTGGGTAATCATCCTCTCACTGCTATTCACTCCCCAACTCTTCTTGTTGCTGACCCTATATTCATCTGCCGTTAAATAACAATGGGGAGAAAACCAAAATGACTGTCGCTCAACAACCAGAAGCTTTAAACTTTGAGTGCGAAACTGGGAATTACCACACTTTCTGCCCGATTAGCTGCGTGGCGTGGTTATACCAAAAAATTGAAGATAGCTTCTTTTTGGTGATTGGGACAAAAACCTGTGGCTATTTTCTCCAAAATGCAATGGGGGTAATGATTTTTGCTGAACCCCGTTATGCAATGGCAGAGTTAGAAGAAGGTGATATTTCAGCACAGTTGAATGACTACGAAGAATTAAAGCGGTTGTGTGATCAAATAAAACGCGATCGCAATCCCAGTGTGATTGTCTGGATTGGCACTTGCACCACTGAAATTATCAAAATGGACTTGGAAGGTTTAGCACCTAAGTTAGAAAGCGAAATTGGCATTCCTATTGTTGTAGCCCGTGCCAACGGCTTAGATTACGCTTTTACCCAAGGTGAAGACACCGTTTTAGCCGCAATGGCTAATCGTTGTCCCAGCCAAGCGCCAGTGACAGAAAATGAAAAAAATGAGCGCAATGCCATTCAAAAGCTGCTCAACTTTGGCAAGAAAAAAGAAGATGTAGTTCAAGAAGAATCAGAATACGTAGATCATCCACCTCTAGTTCTTTTCGGTTCCCTACCTGATCCCGTTGTTACCCAGTTAACCCTAGAATTAAAGAAACAAGGCATCAAAGTTTCTGGTTGGCTACCTGCTAAACGCTTTACTGAATTACCAGTGCTAGAAGAAGGGTATTACGTTGCTGGTGTTAACCCCTTCCTCAGCCGCACTGCTACCACCTTAATGCGTCGCCGTAAGTGCAAATTAATTGGCGCACCCTTTCCCATCGGCCCTGATGGTACTCGCGCTTGGATAGAGAAAATTTGCTCAGTATTTGGCATTACACCCAAAGGTTTAGATGAACGGGAAGCACAAATCTGGGCAGGTTTAGAAGACTACGTAAAACTCATTCGTGGCAAGTCTGTATTCTTCATGGGCGATAACTTGCTAGAAGTTTCCTTAGCACGGTTCCTGGTGCGCTGTGGAATGACTGTACAGGAAGTTGGCATTCCTTACATGGATAAGCGTTACCAAGCTGCGGAATTGGCATTTTTAGAGAAAGCTTGCCAAGAAATGGGTGTACCTTTACCCAAGATTGTTGAAAAGCCAGATAATTACAACCAGGTACAGCGCATTTATGATTTAAAACCAGACTTGGTAATTACAGGTATGGCTCATGCTAACCCATTAGAAGCACGCGGCATTAATACTAAGTGGTCAGTAGAGTTTACCTTTGCTCAAATTCATGGTTTTGGCAATGCCCGTGACATTTTAGAATTGGTAACTCGTCCGTTGCGTCGGAATAATAACTTGAAAGATTTGGGTTGGGATAAGTTGGTGAGAGAAGAAGCCAAGATTTAAGATTGACTTTGTGAATAATTTCTTACAACTATGATTTTTGAGGCGAACTAAACAAAGTTCGCCTTTTTTATTTTTGTTCACCCAAAAATGCAGAGATAGAGAAGAGTGCAGAAAGGTTACGTTATTTTTTAGTATTGATTACACTAAAGTGAGCCGATTGATTTAAGTATTATGTGAAGATAGCGTGAAGATTTTACACTATTGGGCATAGATATTTATTTCAAACATAGCTGGTTGTTAAACATCTCTTATCCTGACTACTTCATAATTAACCATCTTGATAGATTTAATTTGCGTCCCTGATGTTCTGTTTGGTTACTTACACAACATTATTAGTCTCTGCTTATGAAACGATTTTGAGGAACTAATTAAATAATATTTGGGTCTACTTATGTAGCCTACATAACAATTTATTTGATACTCAATATCCTAAAATCATTTAGCTTTCGGAGGTAATTCCTGAGAAGTCTAGCTGAAGTCAGAATAAAGCTGCGCTTTCGTTCGCAAAAGTCACTCTCTGGATACTGTATAGTTTCCGAACGTGTGATCTAAATTAAATATATGAAATTGCTATTTCCTGTATCAGCAATCAATAAGTTAAAAAAATCCCACTTTTATATTTTCTTTGTTATTTTGTAGTTAACGGGACAGTTCTCCACCATACGGTGGGTTTAAATATCAATTAAGTCAACATTTACTCGCATTTTGTAAACCAAATAAGCATTTTGTGCTTACAGAAACTTATCTCTGCAAGCGCGAAATAAACTGCTGGAATCAATTGCGAGATCAGACTTAAATCTGTAACCGGCTAGTGTATCAAACTCAGAAAAAATCACTAACGATCATGCTCAAAACAAATAATCTATCTATTATTCTGACTGCTTTCATTCAGCCTGAAACTTTAGAGGAAAATGCAAAATTAGCTCTCAAAAATCCCTTAGCACCATCTCAACATGATATTCTGCAACCATTACGTCAACGGCTAGATGAACTCGAAATTCAAAATCGTAAAGTAGCACACTTTATTGCTAAATTGATTCCAGCACAGTGTCCTTTCGAGCGTGATATTGTTTTATTCGGCCGCACAATAGCCCACATTCCACCTATGTGCAAACTGAATCCTCTTTATGATCAATTTGTCGGCTTGCGTTTTCGGGCGTTGTGTTATTTAGTAGATCAGTGTGGCGAAGACATTCAGTCCTACTGTTAAACGCAAACTGAGAACACAAAACATGGAAATTAAAATTGAGCATCAACCCAGTCAAGAATATTTGCAAGATTTGGGAGTGTTCAAATGGGCGATTTGGCAAAAGGAAGTCTCCAAGTTTCCCTGGACTTATGATACTGAAGAAACTTGCTACTTTTTGGCAGGTGATGTCATTGTTACGCCGGATGGCGGACAACCAGTGCAGATGGGTAAAGGAGATTTGGTGACTTTTCCTGCTGGTATGTCTTGTATATGGGAAATTATCAGCGACGTAAAAAAGCATTATTGCTTTTTTTGATACAAATATGCCATTCAGACATATAGTGCTGAGTGATAAGTCTTGATACCAGATATGATATCACTAAGGTCTCGCTCTATGCTTGCAGATACAAAAGAGCCAGAAATGTTAATTTCTAGCTCAAATTGTTGAGACAAAACAGTATTGAACTAAGTGCAAACTGAGGTATAAAACTTAGAATCTACCCAGGTTGTGCAATCCTAAGATGATACCTACACCTAAAATGTGACCAAAGGCTGTAGTTGCAAGTAGCGCAGGTACACCAAAGCCACCAAAGAAATTTGCTGAAGGTAAAGCTGGCTCAGAATTGGGATACTTAATGCTAGATTTGCCAAAGGCAATAGCTATGACGTTAGCAAGAATCATGATGATGCCAATGGAAGGACTCCATTGTAGGGGTGCGGTTGCTGCTGCTAATAATGTGGAAGTCAGCACTAGATTTACTCCTGAATGTGTGAATGATTGAAATTATCATCGGGAAATCTAGGAAGATTATTCAAGGAAAACTCCTATTTTGCAGCAATATTTAACAGTTATTCTAAATCCTTAATATAAACAACTACCTAATTATTCCTACTGAAGGAGATGTTTATAGTAATTAGTAATACCTACAGCAAAGTATTAACAAAATACCCAACTTTAAAAAAAAGTTGGGTATCTAAATCTAATACCAATTCACCAATTTTCTTAAGCTGCTGTGTTTAACAAACCATTATGCCGTAGCAACGAAACTGTACTGGGTTCCCGTCCCCGGAAAGCTTTGAATATTTCCATTGGGTGCTTGCTACCACCAAGCGCCAGTACGGTATCCCGGTAGCGTCTACCTGTTGTTTGAACTGCTGCTTCATCATCTAAGCCAGCTTCTTCAAAGGCGGCGAAAGCATCAGCACTGAGTACCTCAGCCCATTTATAGCTGTAATAACCTGCTGCATAACCACCTTCAAAGATATGCCCAAACGCACACAAGAAAGAATCTTCGGGTAGGGGTGGTAAAACTGTTGTTGTCTTGGCAATACGCTGGCGCACTTGTGCAGGAGTTTCATCACTACCAGGACGATAGCGATCGTGTAGTTCTATATCTACAGTGCTAAAGTGAACTTGCCGCAATGTAGCACTACCACTCATATAATTGCGGGCGGCTAAGAGTTTTTGATAATAATGCTCTGGTAAAGGTTCGCCAGTTTCATAATGCTTGGCCATACCAAACAAAGTTGGTCTTTCATAGCACCAGTTTTCCATGAATTGACTTGGCAATTCTACAGCATCCCACTCAACATTGTTGATTCCGGCGGCGCTGGTGTAATCAACTTTGGTAAGCATGTGATGTAAGCCATGACCAAATTCGTGAAATAATGTCTCCACTTCATAGAAGGTCATTAAACTAGGCTTGCCATCCACTGGTGGAGTTTGGTTACACACCAAATAGGCTACAGGCAAACGGACAGAGGTTGCACCGTTATCATTAATTTTGCTGCGGTTAATGCAGACATCCATCCATGCACCGCCGCGCTTCTCCGCAGGACGGCTGAAAGGATCAAGGTAAAAGTAGGCGATGGGTTTACCTGTTTCATCGGCAATTTGGAAATATCTGACATCCTCATGCCAAACTGGTGCTTGCCCATCATCTGGGGTGACAGTGACACCAAACAGCCGCTTAACTAGTCCAAATAAGCCGTCTAAAACTTGGGGTAAGGGGAAATAAGGACGTAATTCTTCGGTTGTAAAGGCAAATTTTTCTTCTCTTTGGCGTTCTGCCCAAAAGCTAATATCCCAATGTTGTAAATCTGTGGCTTCTGGTGCGCCTTTAGCAGCAGCAAAGGCTTTAAGTTCGGCTAATTCTTTGGTGGCCGCATCATAACTTGCACTCCGCAGTTCTTCGAGTAGTGCTTCTACTGCTGCTACATTAGGAGCCATTTTACTCGCAAGGCTCAATTCGGCAAAGTTTTTGTAGCCTAATAAATTTGCTAGTTCTTGCCGTAATTCCAAAATTCGCACAATTAAAGGATTATTATCTAACTCACCAGAGGAAGCGCGGGTGATATAAGCTTTGTACAGCTGTTCACGCAAGTCTCGGCGGGTGCTGTGCTGCATAAACGGCCCGTAGCTGGGAAAATCTAAGGTGATGCGCCAAGGGCCATTTTCGGGGGTGGCGTTTTCTTCACCAGCGGCACGGGCTGCTTGGGCTGCTAGACTGAGGGAACTTTGGGGTAAGCCGTCAACTTCTGCTTGAGTTGTCAGGGTTAAGCTATAAGCTTTGGTGGCATCTAATACATGGTTAGAGAATTTTGTCGATAATTCTGCTAACTCCATTTGAATGGCATTATAGCGATCGCGTGCTTCTCCTGATAAGCCTACACCAGACAATTCTGCATCTCGGATGGCAGAGTCAACAATGCGCTGTTGGGCTGGTTCTAGGGTTGCCCAGGTCTCACTAGCCCGGAGTTGTTTAAAGGCGTTGTAGATAACTTGACTTTGACCCAGTTTATTGCTGAACTGTACGACTTCGGGTTGGACAGTTTCATAAGCTTCGCGCAGCTGGGGACTATTCTTCACTCCCATTAAATGACTGACTATGCCCCAAGTCCAGTTCATCCTTTCTGTGAGTTTTTCTAATGGTTCGACTAAACCGTTCCAAGTCGGCTGGACATTAGTTTCTATTGTAGTAAGTTGCTCATCCAGTTCTTTTAACAACTGAGTGAAGGCTGGAATTACTTGTTCTGGTTGTATCTCGGTGAAGGGCGGTAAGCCAGTACCTTTAAGCAAGGGATTTTGGGGAATAGTGGCTGCACTCATAGGGTTATGTTAATGCCGATAAATATCCATATATCTTCTAATGTAGCGATCGCTGTGATTTTTAGCTTTGCCAAAATGCCGAAATAACCGAATATACATAGCAGGGAACAGGGAACAGGCAATAGGGAACAGCTTTGAAAGCCCCTGATTGTCTATATTTTTTAGTTTTTACCCTAATATCTCAAGCAATTGCTATAAGTTGTATTCGTTTTTGTTCTTTTTCCAGAGATAATCATCCCAGATTACTATTGATACTGGGTGTCCTCAGATGAAATTATTGCTTTCTGTTTTGATTACACCTGTGGCTGTGTTATTGGCTGCTACACAGACATTAGCTGCGATTAAAACCAAGAATGTTGAGTATAAGCAAGGAAATACGGTTTTACAAGGCTATTTAGCTTACGATGATGCAATTAAAGGCAAACGTCCTGGGGTTTTAGTGGTGCATGAGTGGAATGGACTGCAAGCTTATGCGAAAAAACGCACCGAACAATTAGCCAAGCTGGGTTATGTTGCTTTTGCTGCGGATATTTATGGTAAAGGTATTAGACCAAAGAATCCTGAAGAGTCGGGTAAGCAAGCGACTATTTATCGGAATGATAGACAATTGTTGCGCGATCGCGCTAATGCTGGGTTAAAAGTATTACAAGCCAACCCACTAACTGATGTTAAACGCATTGCGGCGATCGGTTATTGTTTTGGCGGTGGTACAGTCTTAGAACTTGCCCGTAGTGGTGCAAATATCGCCGGAGTAGTCAGTTTTCATGGCAATCTCGATACACCAAACCCTAACGATGCTAAAAATATCAAAGCCAAAGTTTTAGTATTACATGGTGCTAATGACCCATTTGTTCCAGCCGAACAAGTCACAGCTTTTGAAAACGAAATGCGCCAAGCAAATGTAGACTGGCAGTTAATTTCTTATGGTGGTACAGAACACGCTTTTACTAACCCAGAATATAAAGGGGAGTTAAAAGGAGCGCTATATAACCCTATTGCTGATAAACGTTCTTGGGAAGATATGCGGCAATTTTTTGCAGAAATCTTTCGGAAATAATCTGGGGAAATAAAAAGTTAATATTTTCCCTATTTTCACACAATAAAAAGGCTTAAGTTTTTAGCTCAAGCCTTTACCTCACTCATCTTTAAATATTTCATGTTCTACCAAATATCAGCTGTTCCTTTCTTATAAGGTTCACCCGTAAAAGGTTGCACCCCAGTATTAGGATATTGATCATCTGTAGGGCCAAAAATTCGCATTGCGGCTTCAGAGATATACTCGGTTATCCTAGCGATGATATTGGAAATACCCATATTTTTAGACTCCTGATTTTTGAGTCAATTTAATTGTTATCTTTCTACTTTAATGCGATATTCTCCTATCGCTCAGACTCTCAATATATTGAGAGTTTACGCAATACTTTTTTAAATAGCTTTGCAATACTTTAGGTTGGGAAAAAAGTTTAAACTTTTGCTGCAATTCTAATTATAACAGAACTCTTGATTACACCTGTTTCTCTTATAGATATGGATGTTTTAGAGAATTTGATTTATGGAAAATAAACTATTAAAAAAGATTAAATATTGGCATAACTTATGATTATTCTCATCTGATTATGTTGTTTTGATGAAGTAGACAACTTAATTTTTTTTAGGAGTTGACATTATTTATGGTAAAAACTACCATAATAGAAAGCAGCATTCTTGTAAGGAAGCTCTTACATGACAACTATCCCAGACTTGGGCAGCTACCAGCACCAAGACCTGACAATCTCTGCGGCTGATTACAGCTTGCTTACAGACCTTTACCAGCTAACAATGGCAGCTTGTTATGTAGGTGAAGGAATAGAACAAAAACAAGCGAGTTTTGAGTTATTTGTAAGGCGATCGCCAGAAAATTTTGGCTATCTCATTGCAATGGGACTAGAGCAAGCTCTGGCATATTTAGAAAAGTTAAGTTTTACTCATTCACAAATTGCCGCGCTACAGGCGACAGGAATTTTTGCCCATGCAAGCGATCGCTTTTGGTCTTTACTTGCTGATGGTAAGTTTACTGGTAATGTCTGGGCAGTTCCCGAAGGCACAGCCGTATTTGCTAATGAGCCATTTTTGCGAATCGAAGCGCCGCTGTGGCAAGCGCAACTCATAGAAACTTATCTATTAAATACACTCAATTATCAAACTTTGATTGCCACCAGGGCGGCGCGTCTACGTGATGTTGCTGGGGAAAAAGCCAAACTTTTAGAGTTCGGTACACGGCGGGCATTCAGTCCTCAAGGGGCTTTGTGGGCAGCACGGGCAGCCTTAGCGGGGGGATTAGATGCCACCTCCAATGTGTTAGCAGCGCTACAACTAGGTCAGCAGCCAAGTGGTACGATGGCTCACGCTTTAGTTATGGCGTTATCAGCAATGGAAGGTAGTGAAGCAGAAGCTTTTACAGCATTTCATCGCTATTTTCCCGGTGCGCCATTGTTGATAGACACTTACGATACCATCGCAGCGGCTGAACAGTTGGCAATAAAAGTCAAAACCGGGGAAATGGAATTATCGGGTGTCAGATTAGATTCTGGGGATTTGGTGAGTTTATCCCAACAAGTGCGATCGCTGTTACCAAATGTGCCAATTGTTGCGAGTGGTGACTTGGATGAATGGGAAATTGCCCGACTCAAGGCGGCTGGGGCGGCTATTGATGGTTACGGCTTAGGAACGCGACTCGTTACAGGTACACCTGTCAATGGCGTATATAAACTGGTAGATATTGATGGCATTCCAGTGATGAAACAGTCCAGTGGTAAGGCGACTTATCCAGGACGCAAGCAGATTTTTCGGTCATTTGTCGGCGGTAAGGTCAAAGCTGATAGGTTGGGGTTAATTACAGAAACGCCGTTATCAGAAACACCTTTATTGCAATTGGTCATGAAAGAAGGTCAGCGGGTGCAATTGCCAGAAAGTTTGGCGGAAATTCGCCAGCGGACTGCGGCGACAGTAGCAAGTTTGCCAGAGGAGACACGACGGTTAACGAATCCTGTGGCTTTACAGGTGGAGATTTCTGCTGGGTTGCAGAAGTTGACTGAGGAGACTAAGGAACTAACCGCAAAGAACGCAAAGGGCGTGAAGTAAGATCATGAGAATTGCTTTATTTGGTACAAGTGCTGATCCCCCAACCGCTGGGCATCAAGAGATTTTAAGATGGTTGTCAGAACGTTATGATTGGGTGGCAGTTTGGGCGGCAGATAATCCGTTTAAGTCGCATCAAACCCAGTTAGAACATCGGGCGGCGATGTTGCGACTGTTGATTGCGGATATGGATGCGCCAAAGCATAACGTTGCAGTCACACAAGATTTAAGTAGCTGGCGGACACTAGAAACAGTAGAAAAAGCTAAACAGCATTGGGGCGAAGAGGCTGAATACACCTTAGTAATTGGTTCAGATTTGATCAATCAACTACCACGCTGGTATAGAATTGAAGATTTATTACAGCAAGTAGAACTATTGATTGTCCCAAGACCGGGATATGGAATAGCAGAAACTAGCTTAGAGGCAATCAAAAATCTGGGAGGTAAAATTGCGATCGCCACCCTCACAGGTTTAGATGTATCCTCAACAGCTTATCGTGAACATGGAGATACTGAAGCCCTCATAGCTCCCATTGTTGCTTATATTCATCAACAGCATTTGTACAAATGCCAGGACGCAACCACAAAAAGATTCCAACTCCGCTAAATCAACAACCTTTGGCTGATTTTAAGGTAGGTGTTGATAATGTAATTTTTTCTGTAGATACTGCTCAAAATCGACTTTTGGTTCTCCTCGTCATGCGACAGCAAGAACCATTTTTAAATTATTGGAGTCTTCCGGGGACGTTAGTGCGTCAAGGCGAATCTTTAGAAGATGCAGCCTATCGCATCATGGCAGAGAAAATCAGAGTCAACAATCTTTATTTAGAACAGTTGTATACCTTTGGCGGGCCGAACCGTGACCCCAGAGAAGCAACAGATAGTTATGGTGTGCGTTATCTATCAGTGAGTTATTTTGCCCTCGTCAGATTTGAAGAAGCCGAATTAATTGCTGATAAAGTTGCGGGAATTGCTTGGTATCCCGTCAAGCAAGTGCCACAATTAGGATTTGACCATAATGAACTTTTAACCTACGGTCACAGACGACTGCGGAATAAATTAGAGTACAGCCCGGTAGCTTTTGAAGTTTTGCCAGAAATGTTTACTTTAAACGATTTGTATCAACTATATACAACCGTTTTAGGAGAAAACTTTTCTGATTACTCTAACTTTCGGGCGCGTCTACTCAAGTTAGGTTTTTTGTGCGATACCGGAGTAAAGGTATCACGCGGTGCAGGTCGTCCAGCGAGTTTATATAAATTCGACGCTGAGGCTTTTGCACCCTTTAAAGATAAACCTTTGGTGTTCATATAAAAGTCCAGAGTCAATAGTCAATAGTCCATAGTAATTGATTTTGACTCTTGACCCTTGACCATTGACCATTGACTATTAACTAATATGAAAATTGCGATCGCTCAACTTAATCCGACAATTGGTGATTTACCTGGAAATGCCCACAAGATTCTAGAAGCAGCACAACAGGCGGTAAAAACAGGCGCACGTTTATTGTTAACCCCAGAACTTTCTTTGTGTGGTTATCCACCACGGGATTTATTATTAAATCCGAGTTTTGTCTCTGCTATGAGTATGACATTACAACAATTAGCCAGAGATTTGCCACCGGAATTAGCTGTGTTAGTCGGTACTGTTGAACCAAATACTAAATCTCATATCACTGGCGGTAAAAGTTTATTTAATAGTATTACTTTATTAGAATCAGGCAAAGTCAAGCAAATTTTTTATAAGCGGCTGTTGCCTACTTATGATGTATTTGATGAAGACCGCTATTTTGAACCAGGGTTACAACCTAATCATTTCACTTTAGATGATATTCATATTGGCGTAACTATTTGCGAAGATTTATGGAATGACGAAGAATTTTGGGGCAAACGGAGTTATGCCGTCAATCCTATTGCAGACTTAGCAATTTTAGGCGTAGATTTAATTGTTAATTTATCCGCTTCACCTTACAGCGTTGGCAAACCACAGTTTCGAGAATCGATGTTGAAACATAGCGCGGTGCGTTTTCAACAACCGATGATTTACGTCAACCAAGTAGGCAGTAATGATGATTTGATATTTGATGGTTATAGCTTTGCCTTGAATGGCCAAGGCGAAATTGTGTGTCGCGCCCGTGGTTTTGCTACTGATTTGATAAATGTGGAATTTAACGATAAACAACGAGATTTAGAGTTAAGTTCTTTAATCCCTGCTTGCGAATCAGCAGAAGAAGAAATATGGCAAGCTTTGGTTTTGGGTGTGAAAGATTATGCGCTGAAGTGTCGCTTTTCTAAAGTAGTATTAGGTTTAAGTGGTGGCGTAGATTCGGCATTAGTAGCAGCGATCGCCACAGCCGCATTAGGTCAAGAAAATGTCCTCGGTGTTCTGATGCCTTCCCCTTACAGTTCCGAACATTCTGTAAGTGATGCGTTGGCATTAGGTAAAAATTTAGGCATTCAAACCAAAATTTTACCCATAGGCGAACTCATGCAAGGCTTTGATAATAGTCTAGCGGAATTGTTTGCAGGTACAGAATTTGGCATTGCTGAAGAAAATATTCAATCGCGGATTCGCGGTAACTTATTAATGGCGATCGCTAATAAATTTGGCTATCTCTTATTATCCACTGGTAACAAGTCAGAAATGGCCGTCGGTTACTGCACCCTCTACGGCGATATGAACGGCGGGTTAGCCGTGATTGCTGATGTGCCAAAAACCCGCGTTTATCAAATTTGCCATTGGTTAAACCGCAACGACGAAGTTATCCCGCAAAATATCCTCACCAAAGCCCCCAGTGCTGAACTAAAACCCGGTCAAGTTGACCAAGATTCTTTACCACCCTACGAAGTTTTAGACGACATCTTGCAACGCTTCATTCACGACCATGAATCAGCCGCCCAGATAGTTGCAGCAGGTCACGACCCCATAATTGTAGACAGAGTAATTCAAATGGTTGCCCGTGCTGAATTTAAGCGCCGCCAAGCACCCCCAGGCTTGAAAATTACTGACCGCGCCTTTGGTACAGGCTGGCGAATGCCCATCGCTAGTAGTTGGGTAGCTATTAAAAACGCCTATCAAGCCATACCTGTTTCTACCCCTACTTAACAGAAGGTGGGCATTGCTTTGATTTTGACAACATATTCCCAGGTTTTACGAAAGCAATGCCTACCCTAAAAATTAGATTTTATAAAAAATACAGAATTATTTTTGCGTAAATTACTGAAATTGCCTTGAATCGTAAAGTAATACTAAAATTCACGGCTGAAATTTTTAGCCGCGAGTATAGTTTCAGACAATATTCCCCATGAGGGAAATGTTGTTTATACCTAGTTAGAACTCAACGAAGATAGGTGCAATATGAAATTACAAGATTTCTTAGGTAAAGAAGAAAAATGGGGATTTGAGGCGATCGCTAAAGATGAAGAATTAACTCGCCAAATTCAAATATTATTAATTGGCTTAGGTTTATTAGAACCACCCGCCGATGCTAAATTTGGGCCTGTGACAGCTGCTGCAATCAAAAAATTTCAAGAGTTAAAAAAAATTGATGAGCCAGATTATATAGGTGCATTTACAGCCAAAGAATTAATTGAAACTAAACCTGATGAATTACCCAAACCAGCCTTAAAATTAGGTAACGACATTGCCAGCAAAATTGTGAAGTATATTCTGGCACAAAATTATCAAGTATTTACTGGCCCCAAAGAATACAACATTGTTTATGTTGAGGGTATGGATGGAGACTGGAACCTGAATAGTGACACACCCAACGCCTTTAACGATCGCCGTATTGTCATTGAAGTCGTTAATGGTACTCCTAAAATTGTCGATCACTGGCAAGCTACCACGGAACCAGGCAGATATTACACCCTAAACCCCATGAATCCTGGAGGTGCAGCCAGAATTAAGTTTGGACAATACAAAGCTTGGGCTGTTGGTTTACATGGCAATGCAGAACGTCACGAAGCATTAGTACAAGTTGCACCAATTACTGTTCACCGCGATTTCAACAAAGATTATCAACGCACAGGCGACAAACTAGATACAGGTCTTTTCTACGTCAATCAACACTGGGGCTATGATGCGCCTAGTAATGATATCAAAAATGCCAGTGCTGGTTGTCTTGTAGGGCGGATGCGCCAAGGACATAGAGAGTTTATGTCAATTATTAAACAAGACCGTCGCTATGTAGCTAATAATGATTATGTATTTTATACAACAGTCATTCCTGGCGATGATTTATTGAAGAAGTTTCCGGGATAAAATTTAAACTCTGGATATCTCCTTCAATATGGGTGTGTCTTAATGAGAACAGACACACCCATCAATAATTATTAAGCCCACAAGAACGACAACAAAGATAAATATTTACTCAGCACTCAGCGAGAAGTTGCGTGCTGAGAGAACTTGCGTGCGCGGGGAATCCGCGTTGAGCAAACTTCGGTGACTCAACACTCAACGAATGATAGTCTATGTGATGAACTGATATAAGTAAGTTATCCATGACTGCTGCTGTTCTGTTAGAGAATGTCTTCAAGTTTTACAAAAATATTCCTGTAGTTAATGATTTATCATTTGCGATCGCACCTGGAGAAATCTTTGCGCTACTGGGCCCTAACGGTGCAGGTAAATCAACCACAATTCGGATGTTAACTACATTAACAAAGCCGTCTCAAGGACATCTAGAAGTAGCTGGTTATGATGTTGTCAAACAACCAATACAAGCCAAACAGAGTATTGGTGTTGTATTGCAGCAAACTAGTGTGGATGGCGATTTAAGCGTCTGGGAAAATATGGAACTGCATGGGCGGCTACATCATATCGCCAACCCACAGCGACAAAGACTGATTAATCAGTGGCTAGAGTATGTGGAACTAGCAGACAGAAGAGATGATTTAGTAAAAACTCTGTCTGGAGGAATGAAACGACGATTACAAATTGCCAGGGCTTTACTACATCGACCACAAATTTTATTTTTGGATGAACCAACTGTTGGACTAGACCCCCAAACGCGCCGACGACTTTGGGAAATTATTCGGGATTTAAATAAGCAAGGAATGACAATGTTACTCACGACTCATTATATGGATGAAGTCGAGTATTTATGTGGAGCTTTTGAAGGAACTAGGCCGGGACGCATCGGGATTATGGATAGTGGCAAACTTATAACTTTAGGAACGCTCCAACAGTTGCGTTCTGCTCACGGTGAAGGTTTAGTCATGAAACAATTGGGCATTGCCGAGGCGGGTAATGACAGCGCCCGACGTTGGGAATATTTATTTTTCCCTTCTTTAGAAGAAGCAAACACTTATCTGAATCAACAGCCAGATAAAACTGGAATGATGGTGCGTTCTTCTAATTTAGAAGATATTTTCGTGGAACTAACTGGACGACAGTTAGATTGATTTCAACCTCCTAATTCCTGCAACATTGCTTCCACTCTGGCAACTCCATCGGCGTTATTCTGACGTTGGTATAAACTACGAGCTTTTTGCAGTAAGCTGTTTGCTTGCTTTGTCTGACGACGTTGTTTAAACATCGCTGCCATAAACTCATATATCTGAGGATTGTTTCGATCTATGCCGATCGCTTGCTCATAAGCCCAATTAGCTGCTTCATAATCGCCTAAACGAGCTTGGGTAACTCCTAACCCCAGATAAGCATTAATATTGTTACGGTTCAGTTGAATAGCGCGACGATAAGCATCTCTCGAACCTTTAGTGTCACCCAAGTTAGCTTTGATGTAACCTACAGCATAAAAGAAATCACTATTGTTGGGGTCGAGACCGAGGGCGCGACGATATGCAACTAGTGCAGCTTGGTAATTTCCTTGTTGGGCGTACAAATAACCCATACCAGAATGTACTTTAGCATTCTTCGGGTCAAGGGCAGCGGCTCTTTGATATGTAGCGATCGCGCCATCATAATCACCAGCATCAACTTGTCTGCGACCTTCTTCAAACAGTTCCTTTAACTCTGGGTTTTTTGCTTGCGCGACTAATACCTGAGCCTGAACTCTCGCAGGTATAGCAACAACGCTACATCCTAATAACAGAACACTAACTATAAGTGATATGCGTTTGTACACAGTAAATTTCCTGAACTTCTAACAAACTTTTTTCTTGTACATTAAAACAAAAATATGGATTTTTGAAAACTGTATTTATTCTGTTTTACGAAATATTAATATTTTTTAACTCTTGGGACGTAAAATACACAAGTCTACTAGAGTTTCTACTGAATGATAGATACCTCTAGTATTAATTATTCAGTATACTCCTCATCTCAACCTCTAGACTATTAATTGCCCACTTAAGTCTTTTTTTGTGAACAATTTTATTTGACTAAATATTGCCTCAAGAATTCTCATCTTAATCACGACAATATTAAAATTCTGTATCAATTTTTATCTTACTTTCTAGTACTCAGTTTGATTTTGAGTCAGCAGTTACGTCAATAATCACAATCTCAGACGTACAATATTCTTTGACCTGCTCACCTGTAAAATTAGTCTATGATTTTAACTACAACCGATGTGATTCAAGGTGCAGTGATTGATTCATATTTAGGTATTGTAACTGCGGAAGTTGTTTACGGCAGCAATTTCTTACGAGATTTTTTTGCCAGTATTCGAGATGTAATTGGTGGAAGAACTGGTAGCTATGAACGTTTATTTGAAGAAGGACAAAGAAAAGCACTCTCAGAACTAGAACAACGCGCACAGCGGTTAGGCGCAAACGCTGTCATTGGTATTGAAATCGATACAGGTACAATCAATGTTGACCAGTCTGGAGTTTTAATGCTGATTACTGCTACAGGTACGGCAGTCAGAATGCGTTAGTTTTTCATCTCACACTAACACAAATTTTTTAATAATATATTGAGAATCGCTAATAGGTAATCACTCTGACAAAATTACTTATTAGCGATATTTTAAAAAATAAATTAATTTTGATAATTTTGTCTAAATTTTATTATTTAATTAGAGTAAAATTTACAGATATTCAGCCTTCAATTTAATATTGATTCAATTTTTATATTTATTCTTACCCTAGATAGATAAAACAAGTCTTTCTGTTGATAGATATTAAAAAGTAGAAATAGGAATTTAATCTTAGACGTAAGCATGAATATAGCGAAATAACTTTACTAAAAAATAGTTAAGGAGCAAATAAACTATGTCATACGTAAATCGCACAGGTGACGATATTGTTACTGATCCTGCTGTAGTAAATAGAGTTGCTGATTATCATGACCGTGTTCGCTGGGGGCCGATAATTTCTGGGGTGTTAATTGCTTTAGCTACCCAGCTAATTTTGAGTGCCTTCTTTGCAGCTATTGGCGCAGGTAGAGTAGCAGATTCAGGTGCGCCTAGAACAATAGCACCTGATGTAGCTGGTAATGTAGGAATTTGGTCTACCGTTGCCTTATTATTGTCACTATTTATTGGTGGATGGATCACAAGTCGTGCATGTGGGCCGATGAACCGCAATACGGCTTTACTAAATGGAGCCATTCTCTGGGCTACCACTTTGGCGCTGAGTTCTTGGCTATTGGCGAGTGGGGTAACTGGTGCTTTTGGAATTGCGGCTTCTAATGCAGGAGAAGTTATCAACCAAGTACAACAACCTGGTGGTTTAGCTGTACCACAAAATGTGCCTAATGTCAGCGCTCAACAAACTCGTGATGCTGCTGCTGCAACTTCCAAAGCTTTGTGGTGGTTCGTTCTAGGTTCTTTATTGAGTTTGGCTGCTTCATTAATAGGAGCTATCGCTGGCGTTCGTAGCCCTCGGACTAACACTTATCGTTCTTAGAGAATATTTTTTCTGCGTATATTTTAAAAGCACCTTAACAAAGGTGCTTTTGAGATTTGGCATTTAATGTTTGTATTGTCCAATCAATTCTGCTTTTGCTAAAACATGACCTTTCATTGCTGTTAAAACTTGTGTTTTCGTCGCACCTGTTCTTAAACCTAACTTTTTATCTAAAGCATAAAGTTTGAAAAAGTAGCGATGAGTTCCGCTGGGTGGACAAGGCCCACCATAGCCCAGCTTACCAAAATCATTTCGTCCCTGTACTCCTTTCAAATCTGGGGATGTAATTTGTTCAGGTAATTGACTAACTGTAGCTGGAAGATCATAAACCACCCAATGAACAAACGTTCCTCCAGGTGCATCAGGGTCATCAACAATTAAGGCAATACTTTGTGTATTTTTTGGTACTTCATTCCAGACTAAAGGCGGGGGAATATCTTCACCATCACAGGTATATTTAGACGGAATTAAAGCATTACCATTAAAGGCTGTGCTTTCTAGTTTCATGCTTTTTATTTCCTGACGAGATTGCTGGCGATCGCTGGACTGAATCTTGGTATTATTAGGATGGCTACAACTCATCATAGATAATCCTAATAAACCAACTATAACAATGCTGTAATCTCTAAAAAATCTGTCTCTACGCATAATTAAGACAGGGAAATTTTGTGACCTAAAGTTAAGTTTTATCCTTAGAAAAGCGATCGCGCCCAATATGCACTTCCCACTCTACAACTCTGGCTGAGTCTGCTAACATCCCATCTCGCGCACGCGGGCTACTATTAACAATAACTTGAGCCTGTTCCAGATTCTCCGCCTGAATCACCCAAAGTCCAGTTCCATCATGGGGAAAAAACGGCCCGCAGCAAAGTAGTATACCTTTTTCTTTTTGCTCAAGAAACCACTCCTGTTGATTTTGGTCATGTTCTGGGTGAAATTTTTTGTAATCGTAATATTCAGGAACGGTTGCAACTACAACAGCAAAAAGTTTAGACATGGTGTTTTGTGCAAATTTATTTCAGATTGTAAATTGCTAATTACCACTTTAAAAACGAAGCTTCAATTCCTTGTTCTCGCCTAATTTTGCTGTCTTTCTCAAACCAACTAATTATTTGCTGGGTTGTTAAATCTTCAATAGTAACGTTGTATTCTTGAGCGATTTGCTGCAAGAGTTTATGAGATGAAATAGTTAATCTTGTTAAAAACTTTTCTGGTGAAGACAGCAAAGCTGCGTCAACTTTTGCTGATTCTTCCAAGGTTAAAAACTGGGTTGATGGTTGCTGTGATGGTAAATCCATAAATTAGTCAATAGTCATTGGTCAATAGACTTGATAATTAGTAAAATCTATCACTAATTGGGCTATTAACCTTACCCTAAATTTAGATGTGAATGAGAAATTAATTCCGCGGTTGCTGGCGAGCCTGGACTAAATAGCCACAGCGATGTTCACCGTTGATAATCCAGTGGGTACGTTCTACTATACAGTCTGGTAGCACAGCTGCAAACATTTCCAATTCGTGACCGCAGACGCTAGGAAAAGACTCAGCAACGTTGGAAATGGCACAATTATGTTCTATTAAAACAAAGCGATCGCCTTTATCGGCAGAATTTGGCTCATCTGGTTCCACAGAGTGATACTCTGCCATGAATCCTTCCGCTTTTCGCAATTGAACTAAAGTTTCTACCCGTTCTTTTAAGGAACCTTTACCGACGCGATCGCGATACTCTTGGGCTTTGCGTTCCCATTGTTTTTGTAAAATTGTCTTCATTTTGTCGTGACCGACGGTTTCGGCTAAGGTATCCAGCAGCGAAACTGCAAATTCACCGTAACCATCACCAAAGCGATCGCTAGTTGTACGATGCAGGCGATCGCGTCCTTGACGACTCAGTTCATAAATATGTTGTGGCCGCCCCATCCCCGCCTGTGCAGTAGATGAATAGGTAATCAATTCCTCCGCCTCTAAATCTTTGAGATGACGACGAATTGCTTGCGGGCTAACATTTAAAACTTCCGAAAGCTCCAAAGCGGTTGCTTGTGAGTGTTTTAGCAGATATTCGAGAATCTCTTGCTTGGTTGAGGACTGCTGGGTAGTCGCCATCTTAGTCCTAAAATTTTTTGAGAAAATTTGACTTTAACAACATTGTTGTTGTTAATTTAGCGTAAAATGAAGATACATTAAACAACATGGATGTTGTTTTAATCTCCATCTTTATTCTAACAGCCGTGTGAACCACTCGATAACGCGAGATCGGCATCGGCTAGAAACCAGCCCGTCTTCCATCCTTCAAGAGATCCATTTACGGAACACGAGAGAATACTACCGATGAGTGCCACTGTCAAATCCCTAGTCAACCAACCTTACAAGTACGGCTTTATTACAGATATCGAAGCCGATACCATCCCGCGTGGACTTAGTGAAGACGTTGTTCGCTTGATTTCCGCAAAGAAGAACGAGCCGGAATTCATGCTCGACTTTCGTCTGAGAGCCTATCGCCAGTGGCAAAAAATGACGGAACCAACCTGGCCTAACGTCAAATATCCACCAATTAATTATCAGGATATCATTTACTACTCTGCGCCGAAGCAAAAGAAAGAAAAGCTCAACAGCTTGGACGAAGTAGATCCGACACTACTGGAAACCTTTGAAAAGCTGGGTATTCCCCTTTCTGAACAAAAGCGCCTCGCAAACGTGGCGGTAGATGCAATTTTTGATAGTGTTTCCGTCGCTACAACTTTCAAAGAAAAATTAGCTAAAGATGGCGTTATCTTCTGTTCTATTTCTGAAGCCCTGCGGGAACATCCAGAATTAATCAAAAAATATTTGGGTAGCGTTGTTCCCATCGCTGACAATTATTTTGCTGCATTAAACGCCGCCGTATTCAGTGATGGTTCTTTTGTCTACATTCCTAAAGGCGTGAAATGCCCAATGGAACTGTCTACCTACTTCCGCATCAACTCTGGCGATACGGGACAATTTGAACGGACTTTGATTGTCGCCGAAGAAGGTAGCTATGTTTCTTACTTGGAAGGTTGCACCGCACCAATGTATGACAGCAACCAACTCCACGCCGCAGTAGTTGAACTGGTGGCTCTGGATAACGCAGAAATCAAATACTCTACCGTGCAGAACTGGTACGCTGGCGATGTTAACGGTAAAGGTGGTATTTACAACTTTGTTACCAAGCGCGGCTTGTGTCAAGGTGTAAATTCTAAAATTTCTTGGACGCAGGTAGAAACTGGTTCAGCTATTACTTGGAAGTATCCTAGCTGTGTGTTGGTGGGTGATAACTCTGTGGGTGAGTTCTACTCGGTGGCGCTGACAAATAATATGCAGCAAGCCGACACCGGGACGAAGATGATTCATGTTGGTAAAAATACTCGCAGTACGATTATTTCTAAAGGAATCTCCGCAGGTAATTCTAGTAACAGTTACCGGGGTTTAGTGAAGGTAAATCCAAAGGCTGAAGGGGCGAGAAATTATTCTCAGTGCGACTCGATGTTAATTGGGGATAATGCCCACGCTAATACTTTCCCTTACATTCAAGTTCAAAATAATACAGCGAAAGTTGAGCATGAAGCTTCGACTTCTAAAATTGGCGAAGATCAGCTATTTTTCTTTGCTCAAAGGGGCATTTCGGCGGAAGATGCGATTTCGATGATGATTAGCGGCTTCTGTAAGGATGTGTTTAATCAACTACCAATGGAGTTTGCGGTGGAAGCTGATAAGTTGTTGAGTTTGAAACTAGAGGGTAGTGTTGGTTAGGTTTTAAACGCAAAGTGGCGCTAAGGTATGCGCTAAGGTGCGCGGAGAGAAGAAAGAGAAGAGAAGAGAGAGAGAACATGATTATTGAGAATAGTGAAGTTGTGCTGTCGGTGAGAGATTTGACGGCTGAGGTTGGTGGTACGCCGATTCTGAAGGGTGTGAATTTGGAGGTTCGCGCTGGAGAGATTCATGCAATTATGGGGCCGAATGGTTCTGGAAAGAGTACGTTTTCTAAGGTGCTGTCGGGACATCCAGCATATACGGTGACTGGCGGTGAGGTGATTTTCCAAGGACAAAATTTGTTGGAAATGGAGCCGGAAGAACGGGCTAGGGCTGGGGTGTTTTTGGCGTTTCAGTATCCGTTAGAAATTCCTGGTGTGAGCAATTTGGATTTCTTGCGGGTGGCTTACAATTCTCGGCGCAAGGCGCAGGGGTTGGAAGAGGTAGACGCGTTTGATTTTGATGATTTGATTGAGGAAAAGTTGGAAGTTGTGAAGATGGATGCGGCTTTCCTCAGTCGGAGTGTGAATGAAGGGTTTTCTGGTGGTGAGAAAAAGCGGAATGAAATTCTGCAAATGGCGCTATTAGAACCAAAGTTGGCAATTCTGGATGAAACAGACTCTGGTTTAGATATTGATGCACTAAAAATTGTCGCGCATGGGGTGAATCAGCTGACTAATCCAGACAATGCGACGATTATGATTACCCACTACCAACGTCTGTTGAATTATATTGTGCCGGACTTTGTGCATGTGATGGCGCGGGGCAGAATTCTCACCAGTGGCGGTAAGGAACTGGCGTTAGAGTTAGAGTCTCGCGGTTATGACTGGATTTTGGAGGAAAGTGCTGTTGAGGTGGGTGTGTAATGTCTATTCAAGTTTCTCCTAGTGCTATTCCTAACTCGGATGCAGTCAGTTTAGTGTCTTCTTTGCTCGATAGAGATGCTTATTTGACTGGGTTGTTAAATCAAGTAAGTGTATCTCAAAAAGACGGGTTAGAGGAGTTACGCCAACAAGCTGCAAACTGGGTACGTCATTCAACTATCCCCACCACCCGCGAGGAAGAATGGCGGTTTACTGATTTGTCCCAGTTGCAGGGTGTGGAATTTCGCAAGGCGCAGCCAGTTAATCATGTAGCGGCGTTAAAGGTAACTTCTCTAACTGATAATCGGTTGGTGTTTGTTAATGGGGTTTATGCGCCGGAATTGTCTGCTGTTAATTTACCTGATGGTATTGTAGTTGGTAATTTAACTGCTTTAACAGTTGAAGGCGATCGCATCAAAAAATATCTCGCTCAAGCTGAGGGCGCTTTGGAAGTCTTCACGGCGCTGAATACTGCTGGTTTAACGGATGCAGCAGTTGTATGGGTGAGTAAAAATGTTGTAGTTGATACACCTATTCATCTGCTGTTTATTTCGGTTGCTGGCGAAACGGCGACTATTTCTCAGCCGCGTTGTTTGGTGGTGGCGGAAACTGGTTCGCAGGTGACTTTGGTGGAGGAGTTTACGAACCTTGCGGCGAGTGGAGCTTACTTTACCAATGCGGTGACGGAAGTTTGGGTTGGAGAGAATGCCGCGGTAAATCATACTAGGGTTGAGCTAGAAGGCGCAGAGGCGTTTCACATCGGTAAGACTGCTGTGAACCAAGCTCGTTACAGTCGCTATACCTGTAATGCTTTGAGTTTAGGTGCAAAGTTATCGCGGCACAATTTAGAGATTTTGCAAACTGGTGAGCAAACTGAAACAACTCTCAACGGTTTGGCGATGATATCTGGGAAGCAAGTAGCGGACACTCACAGTGCGATCGCTCTCAATTATCCTTATGGTAAAAGTGAACAATTGCACAAATGTATCGTTGGCGATCGCGCTCATGCAGTGTTCAATGGTAAAGTATTTGTACCTAAACCAGCACAGTTAACTGATGCTGCTCAGTTAAACCGCAATTTACTACTATCCTCAAAGGCGCGAGTTGATACCAAGCCTCAATTAGAAATTACCGCCGATAATGTCAAATGCGCTCACGGTGCAACTGTGAGTCAGTTAGAAGATGATGAAATCTTCTATTTACAAAGCAGAGGAATTGATGAAAGTGCAGCGCGTAATTTATTAATTAACGCCTTCGCTGCCGAAATTATCAACAAAGTTCCAGTTGCTTCCCTAAGAGACATATTGCTAAACACAGTCACTAGCTTTAAGTCCCTAAAAAATGACTAATGACTATTGACAAATGACACTTGACTAACTACCAATGACTTTTACAGCTACCAAAACCCTCGCCGATAAAGTCCGCGCTGATTTCCCGATATTACACCAGGAAGTCAACGGTAAACCTTTGGTTTATCTCGATAATGCGGCGACATCGCAAAAACCTTTGCTTGTATTAAATGCCTTGCGGAATTATTACGAGCAGTACAATGCCAATGTGCATCGCGGCGCTCATACCTTGAGTGCTAAAGCGACAGATGCTTATGAAGCAGCACGCGATAAAATTGCCAAATTTATTAATGCTGCATCTCGTCAAGAAATTGTCTATACCCGCAACGCCAGCGAAGCAATTAACTTAGTTGCTTATAGCTGGGGAATGAATAATCTACATCCCGGTGATGAAATTATTCTGTCGGTGATGGAACACCACAGCAATATTGTGCCTTGGCAATTTGTAGCGCAAAAAACTGGTGCAGTACTGAAATTTGTTGGACTAACACCAGAAGAAACTTTGGATTTGGAACAGTTTAAACAACTGATTTCTGAAAAAACAAAACTGGTGTCAATTGTTCATGTTTCTAACACTTTGGGTTGTATAAATCCAGTGAAAGAAATTGCTGATATTGCTCACAGATACGGTGCGAAATTCTTAGTTGATGCTTGTCAAAGTGTGCCTCACATGAAAGTCGATGTTCAAGACATCGGCTGCGATTGGTTGGTGGCTTCTGGACATAAAATGTGTGCGCCAACGGGGATAGGCTTTTTATATGGCAAGCTGGAATTGTTGGAAGCTATGCCACCATTTTTTGGTGGTGGAGAAATGATTGCAGAGGTGTATTTAGATCATTCTACTTATGCTGAATTGCCCCATAAATTTGAAGCCGGGACACCTGCTATTGGGGAAGCGATCGCCCTCGGTGCTGCCATAGATTATCTTACTAATATAGGTATGGATAAAATTCATGCCTACGAAGCTGAGTTAACTGCTTATTTATTTGAGCAATTAGCGAAAATACCCCAAATTCGCATTTACGGCCCCAAACCTGATGCTAACGGAGAAGGTAGAGCCGCTTTAGCTGCATTCACAGCCGGAGATGTCCATCCTAACGACTTATCTACATTATTAGATCAAGAAGGCGTTGCCATCCGTTCTGGACACCACTGCACCCAACCATTACACCGCTATTTAGGTTTGCCAGCAACCGCACGGGTAAGTTTATCTTTCTACAATACTCGTGAGGAAATTGACGTATTCATCAAAGCTCTAAAGGAAACCCTTGACTTCTTTGCTGGTATCTTCGGTTGAACTTATTCAACATTTCCCGAATAATTGTGTCAATGCTCAGTCTCATACACGGCTGATAATTGGCACAATTTTAGTTTTGGGAGAAATTCTGCGATTAACTATTGACGCTGATGGGAATTTCGATGATGAATTCTGCGCCATCACCCGGTTGAGAATTGACAGAAATAGTACCATGATGACTTTCAATAATTTGATAGCTAATTGCTAAACCTAACCCTGTACCCTTATTAATAGGTTTCGTTGTAAAAAATGGGTCAAATATTTTACTGTGGATTTCTGGTTCAATTCCAGAACCATTATCGATAATACTAATTTTGATAGTTTGTGCTTGAGTGATTTCAGTTCTAATAATAATTTGCTTTTGAGCCTCAGACTTTTTATTGTCTAATAAATCATCTATGGCATTATTAATAATATTAAGGAATACTTGATTTAATTGTGCTGGATAACATTCCACAAGTGGCAACTTTCCATAGTCTTTAATTATTTCTATTTCTTGTTTCAGCCGATGATTTAACAGAAATAAAGTACTTTCAATACCATCATGAATATTTACAGCTTTTCTATCAGCTTGATCAAGGCGAGAAAAGTTTCTTAAAGACAGCACAATTTCTTTAATCCGATCAGTACCTATTCTCATGGATGAGAGAATTTTTTGAAAGTCTTCAATGATAAAGTCTATGTCAATATCACCAATTTCATTTTCCATGAATTTTTGAGCTTCAGGATACTCTTTTTTGTACAGTTCTATTAACCTTAAAAGAGTGTGAATATGTTCGTGGAGATAATGGAAATTCCCATGAATAAAACTAATGGGATTATTGATTTCATGGGCTAAACCACCAACCATCCTACCCAAACTAGACATTTTTTCTGTTTGAATTAGTTGCACTTGAGTTGTTTGCAACTTATGAAGAGTAGTTTCTAGTTCCTGTGCTTGGAGTTTGGCTGTTGCAGTAGCAGTTGAGAGGGCTTTAAGGTTGTTATAAGCTTTGGAATGATAACGAATACGAGCAATTAATTCAATAGCATCTGGTAATTTGATTAGATAGTCATTAGCTCCCGCAGCAAAGGCTTCTGCTTTGAGGATTGGTTCTTCTTTGCTGGATAGCATGACGATGGGAATCTCACGAGTTGATGGATGAGAACGGAACCAACGCAGCAGCATTAAACCATCTATTTCTGGCATGATTAAATCTAACAAAATTACCGTTGGCTCCAGGGCAATGGCGTTTTGTAGTGCTGCTGATGGTTCGCTAAGGTAATTAAAAGTAATATCTGTTTCGTTAGCAATCATTCTACTGATTGCTTCACCAAATATTGCCTGATCATCGATTAATAAAATTTTGACATTTTCTGTGTGCAACTTTAATTCACTAACTCGTTCTGATGATGTTAACTGCATACTTAATTGAGGTAATAACATTTGTGTTTTCTGTCTACAAAAGTGAAGCTATCTAGCTGGTTAATGCAATAGTTAATTAATTAAAAAAGTCTTTATAGATAATTTTATTGTTAACTTATTATAACTTAATACAAATAAATGTGAATATGACTTTAGATATAAAAAATCTAATATTAAGACCTAAAAAAACTCAATTCATATAATTAAAAATGAACTGAATTAAGTATATTCCCGCAATAAAAACAGTGAATTTACTATAGTAAAACTCATTTTATTTAGCTCAATTTGCAGATATCCGTAATATCTTGGTACAAGCATGAGCGATCGCCTCAACTGGCAAAACTTCCACGGCGGCTTTTAAATCTACCGCTGCTTTTGGCATCCCATAAACAATGCAAGTTTCTTGGTTTTGAGCAATTGTGTGCCAGCCTGCTTCGCGTAAAAGTTTTAAACCTTGAGCGCCATCCTTTCCCATCCCAGTCAGCAACACCCCAATTCCTTGCTCCATCCAGTGATCTGCCACACTTTTAAATAAGACATCAATCGATGGCCGATAAAGACAATTGGATGGTTGTTCATCATAGTCAAAACTCAAGTTAGAACTCATAACGAGATGATGATTTGTCCCAGCCAAGAGAATTTTTCCTGGTTGCGGTCTAGAACCTATACTGGCTATTTCCACAGGTAAGAGAATTTGTTCATTCAACCAAGTTGCAAAACCAGGCGCAAACTGAGCATCTAAATGCTGCACAATCACTACAGCGGCTGGAAAATTTTGAGGAAATTGCGCGAGAATCTTCACCAAGGCTTGGGGGCCGCCAGTGGAAGCACCAATGACAATGAGTGGTGGTAATAATTTGGAGAAAAGTCTAGATTTTTTGGCTATTCGCAGTTGGGGAGATTTGCCAATTAATTTGGCGATGGTAGCAATTTTCTTTAATAGACCTGTACTACCCTCAGCAGGTGTATTGATGGCATCTAGCGCCCCATAGGTCATGGCTTCCAAAACATTAGCCGCATACAAATTCACATTGGCAGTGACGATGATAATTGCACAAGGCGACTGACTCATAATTTGCTTTGTGGCTTCCACTCCATCCATGCAAGGCATCAAAACATCCATCAAAATTAAATCCGGGGTATCAACAGCACATTTGCTCACAGCTTCTGCACCATCGTAGGCAACCCAAGCCAAATCATACTCCGGGATTGTGGCTAACATCCGTCGCAAGGCTTCTACCACTATCCGCATATCGTTGACAATGGCAATTCTCATTACTCATCCTTGACCAATTAAGTCAATTACGGCTTGTAATAAAGTGTCATCATGAAAGCTGCTTTTGGTGAGATAGTAGTCTGCACCTGCTTCTAAGCCTTGAATTCGGTCTTCTTGGCGGTCTTTGTAAGAGACAATAATTACGGGTATCTGTTTTAACTTAGCATGAGTTTTGATGTGATGGGTGAGTTCAAAGCCGTTCATTCGGGGCATATTAATATCTGTAATTACTAAGTCATAATCACTGCCGCGCACTGCGTTCCAACCATCCATTCCATTAACTGCCACATCAACTTGATAACTGTGATTTTCTAAAAGTTTGCGTTCCATTTCCCGGACGGTAATAGAATCATCAACTACTAATATTCGCTTGTAAGTTTTGGTTGATGTCTGCCGCTTCGCTTGATTTATCTGACTAAGTTGGCCACTCGCAACAACTTTGGCAATAGAACGGACTAAATCTTCGACATCGATAATCAAAACGGGAGAACCATCATCCATGAGGGCGGCGGCGCTAATGTTGGGAACTTTACCCAGGCGCGGATCTAAAGGCCGGACAACTAAAGTGTATTCGCCGATAAATCGGTCAACAACTAATCCATAATGATTGAGGCGATCGCTAATCACAACTACTGCTAGTGAGTCGGGATTGACCACAGATGCGGGTAACTCTAAAACTTGACGGGCGGAAATTAACTCTACGGGTTGGTTGTCTAGCAAGAAAAACGGGCGATTTTCTGAGGTAGCAATATCTGATTTAGCTAACATCAGCACTTGCTCAATTCTTGTTAACCCAAAGGCGTAAGGTTCATCCCCAATCTCAACTAGCAAAGTACGAACGATAGATAGGGTAATGGGTAGCTGCAAGTACAAACTCATACCTTTTCCTGGTTGGGAAACTGCCCGTACAGTACCGCCAACTTCCTGCACTGTATTATGGACAATATCTAAACCTACACCCCGTCCAGAAATTTCCGTGATTGTTTGTGTGGTAGAAAATCCTGGTAATAACAGAAATTCCATTAATTCAGCTTCGGTCAGTTGAATTGCCATATCTGCGTTAACTAGTTGTTGCTTGACAACTTCCTGACGCAAAAACTCGATATCAATTCCCTGTCCATCATCAGAGACAGTGATCAATAGCATCCCCGCACGATGGACAACTTCAATCACAATTGTGCCTTCTTCTGGTTTACCTTGAGCTAATCGTTCTGGCGGAGATTCTATCCCGTGATCAACCGCATTACGGAGAAGTTGAGTTAAGGGCGCTTCTAATCGCTCAAGGATATCTCGATCTACCAAGGTAGACTTACCTTTGATTTCGAGCTTGACGCGTTTACCCAACTGCCGAGAGAGGTCGCGTACCATACGCGGAAACCCTTGCGAACCCTCAGCAAAAGCACACATCCGCGTGGCAATGACTTCTCGATAGGAGCGATGAGCAAGGTTGCCAAAACGTTGCGAAAATGATTCTAATTCGTTGTGCCGATCGCTAATTAAATGCGTACATTCGCTGCTTTTTTGATGTACAGTACTTAAATGTTCTTGAATGTGTTGATCAAGTTGGCGATCGCTTAATAGTTCTTGTAACTTAGTAACAAGCTGTGATAACTCGATTTGATTAGCTCTGACTTGCAAAAATGAGTCGGTAAATGATTCTAACCACTTATTGGCAACTATTGTTTCTCCCGCTAATCCCATCAAGCGGTTGAGATTATCTGTACTAACTCGCACTGTGCGGTTTTGCGGACTCACTAATGCTTCTGGTGTGATTTCTGGTTGTAGCGATTCTCTCTGGGGTGTTGGCTGTAGAATCTTGACTTGGGGAATAAGTGCCGGGATAGTTACAGCATTTGAAATATTGGCGATCGCACTCACTAAAGATTGAATATGAGGATGATTCCCTTGTTGCAAATTGGGGTTGTCGGCGATGTTTTGCAGCATATCGACCCCTTGCAACAACAGATCAACGCAATCCGCTGTTAAATTAACTTTTCCAACTTGCGCCCCACTAAAAAAATCTTCCATCACATGGGCCAGGGTGACAGCTGGTTCAATTTGGACAATTCTTGCAGCGCCTTTGATACAATGGGCTGCCCGCATTAAGGCTGCTAACTCTGATTTGGGATCAGGGTTAGTTTCTAGCGCCAACAAACAGTTATTTAGCACCACAACTTGGGTTTTGACTTCCATGTTGAATAAATCCAACAAAGACATTTGGCTGAGATCGGAGTCTTCTATCATTACTGCGCTTTCCTCGCCAAACTGGTAAATAAGAGTTCATCATCCAAATAGCTAACAGTGTGGGATGTCGGGAAATTTACAGGTTGCCAGGAAAATAACCCTTTAGTGTAAGTTTGGGTTGTTTGGGTGAGCCTTTTAAAAGCGTCGCGTAATTCCCAACGATGAAATCGGTGAACACCATATATTTCATCAACCGGAAATACCCAAGCGTTACCCGCCTTTTCAATGACGGCCATGCGAGAATGTGATACTGGACTCAATCCTTGTCGAGGAGTATCGCCAGATTCGATATTCAACAAGTGGCTTAAGGAAACACACAACAGCAATTCCCCACGAATATTGATTAATCCGCGTAAGACTTGGTTTTGTCGATGGGGTAGGGTATGAATCACACTCGGAGGCGTGGTTTCTTTGAAAACCTGCGCCGGTAGCGCCAGCCATTCTTGATGTAAACGAAAAATCACAACTGTCAAAGTTTCCTTTGTCCGCAAAGCGTATGTAGGTAGATGGGAATTTTTTTCCGTGGGAGATTCCGCCAGTAATTGTGTCCACTCATGACGATATTTTTCTGGCGTTGGGCGTTCTAGTAGGTAGCGACCAGCCGCCGAGTAAACTGGACAATTGCGACAATGAGCATGTGTAGCTAATTCCGCACAAGTGCGATCGCCTTCAATCCCAATTACATTCCAACAACTTTCAACTTGAGTGGTCATAAGTCAATGGTCAATAGTCATTTGTTATTTTTCCCCTTGCCTTTTGGTTAAGCAGCTGCATCAACTGGCGTGAAGGATGCAGAATCATCGCTTTTGACTTTGAAGATCGAAACTTCTTGACGTAAGCCACGAGAAACTTGATTAAGTTGGGCGATCGCCTGATTAATTTCCCTGAGTGAATCGGCAGTCTGGACTGAGGTACTACTTAACTGCACCATTGCTTCACTAATTTGTTGCGCTCCTAGTGACTGCATTTCCATTCCTTGATTTACAGATGCAAAACGTGGATTTAGCTCCTGTACTTGCTGAATAATTTGCCCAATCTGCATACTAATATTGCTGACATCTGTCACACTGCGTCCAACTTCCGCGGCAAATTTGTCCATTTCCATCACCCCTGTCGATACAGAAGACTGCATCTGTTTGACCATCTGTTCTATATCTAGGGTGGATACTGCGGTTTGGTCGGCTAATCTGCGAATTTCTCTGGCGACCACGGCAAAGCCTAGACCATATTCCCCGGCTTTTTCTGCTTCGATGGCGGCGTTTAACGATAACAAATTGGTTTGGTCGGCAACTTTGGTAATTGTCAGGACTATATTGTTGATGTTGTTCGTTTTTTCGCTGATCATGCCCAATCTGTTGGCGATGCTATTTGTTGCTTGTGCCAATTGACGCATACTAGTTTCCATTTGCCGCAAATCTTTTTGACTGGTGTTGGCGGCGCTGGTTGTAGTTTGCGACATTGTGACCACTTGTTCCATTGTGTTGACTAGTTCTTGGGATGTGGCGGCGATTTCTTTGGCTGTGGCTGTCACTTGATTTGTTGATGCTACTTGTTCTGTCAGTGTTGCTTCTAATTGTTTGCCCGCAGCACCGACAAGAGTAGCAGAGGTGGTAACTTGAATACCTGAGCTTTGGACTTGACGAATCAAGGTATTTAGCTTTTGCAGCATAGTTTTAAAAGATGCCAAAATTTGTCCAATTTCATCTTTAGTATTAAAGTCACTCTCCGCCAAAGAGGAAGTTAAATTACCAGTAGAAATCTGATTTGCTATAGTTACAGCAGTTTCAACTCTGTTGCCTAAAGACTTAGAAATTACAGCAGTGACAAAAACGGCGATCGCCACAGTCGAAAGTGTTACCAACACTGCTAATAAGCTCATCAAGTTGAGCATAATTTTTGTCCCTTCTATCTGTTGCTTCATCATTTCTTTTTGTCGATTAGCAAACTCCTCATTTATTTGCCGAAACTTATCTGCCATATCTCTGGATTTTTCGAGATATTGATTGATTAAGTCTTTATTTTTCTCAAAATTTGGAGTTGTAATTGTAAGTTTAACTAAACCATCAAACTCCTCCAACATATTTTGCATTACTTGTAATCTTTGATTTTGTAATTTATCTTCAATCACATTAGATGATCGATTGAACCCATCCTGAAAACTTTTGTGAAAAATTCTGTATCTCTCCAGTGCATCCTGATGTTTTTTTGGATCAAATAAATATCGCCGAATTGCCAAATTCATATTAGCTATGCTCAAAGCCATATCATTTGTGCCGATAATTGCTTCGTTTGACCTTCCTACTTGTCTATAGATGATTCTTGTCTGATTGCTAGTGGCATAAACTATGACACTAAACACAAAAATCAAAACTGTGGGTATACAAAATCCTAATAATGTTCTGTCTTTGAGTTTCCAGTTATCTAACATTTTTAGTTTTTTAAATTTAATAATGAGGAAGTGTAAGCTTAATAATATAAATAAAAGTATTAGTCTAAAATATTTTTATTTTACAAATAAAAAATAAAAATAGGCATTAGATAAATAGTCAGAGACTCATATTAAAACTATCAAAGCTCACAAATACTAAAATTCCCAAATTCAAAACCAAAGTAACAATTAATATATTTAAATTTTGGTAAAGCTTATTAATTTACTTAAATAAAAGTAAATTTTTCTCAATATAATTCGATGGCAGCCATAATCTTACAGAATGTAGGTTAAGGTAGTTTTTTTAACGTTGTAATCTGTAGATGCGCTGCCAAAGTAAACTAGCACCAGCCCTATCTCCCTGCTGTTCTTTGAGTAATGCTAAATGAGTCAATGCTGCTTCATGATTAGGTTGTAGATAAATTGCTTTCCGAAAAGATTGTATAGCCGGCTCATTCTGCCCCATTGCTTGCTGCACTTCACCCAGCAGAACATAAGCCTCAGCATTCATTTGATTTTGATTGAGGTAGTCGTTGCATAGTTTTACTGCATCCTCTAAGCGTCCTTGATTAGCAGCAGTTTTTGCTAGGTCTAATAAGTTGGTGTTGAAGTTGTTTGCTTTTATTGGTGTCTGGTAAGAAATTTCTGCCTTATTCTTGATAGGAATTTCTGTGGAGGTTTGGGTTGGTAACTGAGAATAAATTGTTGATTGATAATTAGTATAATTTTCTTGCTCAAAATTGTGGGGTTTAATTAACTTTTGATAGGCGATCGCAGAAAAATGCCGCACAGATACCAACTGAGTTTTCATCAGTAATGCAGCTTCAGCAGAGGCAACAAATAATAATCCGCCTGCAACTATTAACCTTTCTAAAATGTGAAGAGTTTGTTCTTTAGTCTGGTGATCAAAGTAAATTAATAAGTTACGACAAAAAACTATATCATAAACTTGTGTATTAACTAAAAAATGCGGATCTGCTAAATTGCCTTTGATAAAATTGACTGATTTTTTGACTGATTCTTGCAGATAATATTCTGAATTTATAGATTGAAAATAGCGCTCCTGAAACTCAAAATTACGACCCCTAAAGGAGTATTTATCGTAAATTGCTTTTTGGGCTTTTAACAAGCATTGTTGGCTAATATCAACAGCATCTATACGAAATTGAGCAGATGTTAATCCGGTTTCTAAGAGAGCGATCGCAATTGAATATGGTTCTTCACCTGTGGCGCAAGGGACACTCAAAACCTGTAAAACTTTTTGGGAGTTTTGTGGCAACCATTCTGATAATACATAACTTTTGAGCAACGCAAATGATTCAGGCTCCCGAAAAAACCAAGTTTCTGGTACAATCACGCTATCAATTAGTGCTTGCCATTCTTGTGGAGAATCTTGCAAATATCCTAAATAGCTGGACATCTGCGATATACCACAATTTACCATTCTTTGATAAATAGCACTAGCGATCGCACGAGAACCAATTGAGTTAACATCTAAACCAATTTTGCTTTTTAGTAAAGCTTCGATGACAGATTGCGCCATTATTCCTGTCTTTCAACTAATTTAAATAGCTGTGTTTAAAAGATTTTCTGACAAGAAATGTATTTGCTCGGTTTCAGATAACAAGTCTTCAATTTGAAGGCAATGAATCATCCCTTGTTTATCTAAGAGCATCTTGCCTAAGTATGGCGCTGCATCTATCTGAAAGTGAGTTGGTTGATTCTCACTTTCAGATAGATGCAATGTTTCTACAACCTGTTCTGCCATCAAACCTAAAATATGTTGAGTATGATTACCTCTACAATATTTAACTAAGATAACTCGCGTACTCAAGTTATCATTACAGGGTTTACTCTGCATCAATTGGCATAAATTGAGGACTGCTACAATGCGACCACGGTAGTTAAATACACCAGCTATGTGTTCTGGTGTGTGTGGCAAAGTTTTGAGTAAAACCATTGGTATAACTTCGATAACCTCTTGAGAGGCGATCGCATATCGTTCATTACCAATTTTGAAAAGTAACATGAGCATAAATATATTTCCTGATGTTACTTACTCAAGTTACCCATTTTATTCACTAAACGAACTTAATTTGGATATTTACCCATCCGCGCATTAAGTAAAGAAAATGGTTTCGTCGCGGGGTTGTTCACCACCGATGCGTTCAATTTTATCAAAACAGCAAGCGCAGAGAAAGTAAAAGCGGATGCTGTCGGTTTCTGGTTTAATTAATTTGTGCAAACGCGATCGCAATTTAGCATATTGAGTCTCGGTAAGCTGGCACTCAAAAACGCTATACTGCACCCACTGTCCATAAGACTTCAGGATTTTGTGAATTTTGGTGCGACGTTTGTCTTCCGGGACATCGTAAGATACAACAACTTTCTTTTTTAAATTGTCTTTCACTAAGACCTTCCCCCCTGTAACCTCTAACCTCTAACCTGTCACCTATTTCAAAACCAGTGGCGGATATTTCTCGGTTTCACCCATGAGGTATTTCGCCAATAACCGCGCTTGTAGTTCAAAGGCTTCTTGATAAGTACATTTACGCCCCATGACGGGATGTTTAAATTCAGATTGTTTTTTCTGTCCGTATAAGCGTAAGAATGTTTTTCGTCCTTCTGGTGTAAGGGAAACTGCGCTGCTTAAGGGTTCGGTGACAAAATCTGCGGGTGTTAGCAGTTGCTTATTTAAGGTAGATAAAACTATTGCATCTACTATTAGGGGGCGAAATTCTTCCATCAAATCTAGGGCTAGAGAGGGTCTACCATAGCGATCGCAATGCAGATATCCTAAATATGGATCAAACCCAACTATATTAATTGCCCTGACTTTTCCCGTTAAGTCTCATTTGCAAGCTGCCAGCCCTCACAGAGGTCGTGCAATTTTAACCAACCTCGCCACAGTACTTGAATACCAATGGGTGTTTTACTTCGATGTTCTAAGTAACCACCAAGACGAGCAACAGTTTCAACAGCCCAGCTAACTGTCAATACTTTGGGGAGTTTAGGAGACTTAGCTTTTAAAATCTTGAGTTCAAGGGGATTGAGAATTTCAACGGCTGGAGTTAAGGGTTGAGTGCGGTGTAAATAAGTTAACCGTAAAAGCAAGGGCAGCAATCACACTTAAAAAACCAATTAAGGTTTTCATACCCTCAGCAGCAAGCCTGTATTTTTCTACCTGACATCCTGACTTGAAAATTTTATGATACTCCTCAACCCGCCACCGATAAGAATACCAGCGTAAAATCATGGAAGTTGTCTGAATATCTGCGATAACTTCTGTAGTTAATAACATCCACTCGATAGGGGTTTCGCCTTCGGGACAATCGACTTCTGTGGCATAAACAGCATAAACAGATAAAGAGTCACGATTATCAAAACGGTAGGGAGTGCGAAGATTTACAGCGCAAAATCTGATAGCCAATTTGGTTTGGCGCGATGAACGTTTTTGAGTTGCTGGTAATTCGATTTCTTGTTCAAAAATAATGGGTTGTGCTTCTAACTTCGACCACAAACGTTCGCTATTGGAATCTAAACTGCGGTTATGAGCCGCACGAACTATCACTCCCGTGTGTTGCAGTTGGCGGATTTTATCAAAAACTTCTGTGATATCACCTTCGCGGTCGAACACATGAATTACCCGCGTGTGCTGGCTTACAAGGTTTTCGACAGTGGTGAGTGCTTCCACCCATTTGTAGGATTCTTTTTGTTCAAAGGGTCGGTTTCGGGCTTCTTTACGAGTTTGCGCTTGCCGTTGTTTCTTTTGTGTTGGGGTTTCATCCTTTGGTGGCTGCGGCTTTTGCTCCCGATTCCAGAGTTTTTGCCACAACAAACCCATTGATTGACCATTCTGAGGCTTTATGGCTAAAGCACTGTGTAATATTAAACCGTTACCGCCCTTACCTATTGGGCCATAACCTTCTTTTTTAGCTGTAATACTGCCATAATCAAGACTCATTCGTATCTCCCACGCACAGGACTACATCCTGTTCTGCAACAGTCTCCGCCGTCATCTGACAGTGCGGCTCTATCACACTGGGAAATTGCACTTTTGGATTAGCAAAAACTCATAAGCCCTCTTGAGTACGGTTCCACTACTGAAAACTTCCGACAGTGCTTTGCCAAATCCCAAACTTAAAGCATACCCGATTGACATTGCACGTTCATTCAATCGGCGATCGCCTAGAGATATGGTTGCAAAATTTTTCTCCCACCAGTCCAGCATTGCTTGTTACCTTTAGCACCCGATTTCAATTACTGTACCGTATTTGCTTTGCTGTTTCTCAAATCCTTTACCAGTAACTCTTTCAAGACTTAACGGGAAAAGTCAGATTAATTGCCCCCTGTACATCATGGCGCAATAAGGAGTAGCCAAAACTGAGTAAGGAATTCACCGGATCTGTTGGTGGACGACGCAGACGATGAGAAAATTGAAATTCTGCATTCTTAATTAGTTGATTAAAGCAACCAAAATAAGCTGCACTCCCAGCACCTTCTAAACCGCGCAATGAGTTGATGTTGTGAGTTGTATCAATGGGTGCGATCGCTTGTTCTAATTGTGTAATCTTTTTAGCTAAATCTATGTCTGGACATTCTCGTTGACGACGAGTGAGGAGGTTACGGTAATTTTTCAATTTACCACGTACAATTCCTTGAACTATGTGAATTGCTTGGGCTGATTCTCCTGCGGCTTGCCATTGGGCTTTGCGGACAAATATGTTTTTAGTTACTTCTGGTTCTATGCGTCCTAAATAACGGCCATTTTCTGTGAGGAATGTTAGGGGAATATTGCGTTCTAGTAGTTCAGAAATAACAGCAGGGGAAACGGTAGCACGTCCTAAAACTACTACACCTTCTATTTTGATTAGTGGTACATCGAGAATGGTTTTCTTCTCGAATTTGACGCTGAGACGTTCATCAATTTTGCCAATGAAGGCATCTTCTTGGAAAATGTAAACTGTACCCATGATTGTTTGTTTCCTTATGAGAGTAAAAGAGAGTTTTTTTAACGCAGAGTGGCGCGGAGTTATCGCAGAGTTTCGCGGAGGGTTTAGCTTGCTTCTTGATAGCGTTTTACTTTGTCGGCTGATTGAGGGAGGCACTGAGGAGATAAACTGCATCCATCACAGCGTTTTGTTTTGATGGCTTTGGGCATTGCGCCTGTAAATAATAGCATTTGGACGGCTTCAATTGTTGCGATCGCACTTTGGCGTAACTCTGCGTTAATTTCTACTAGTTGGCGTTGCTGTGAATGTGCATAATAAATATAGCCAGTGTTAATAGTTTTGCCTGTCATTTCTTCTAAACACAAGGCTTGGGCGCAGACTTGCAATTCATCGTTATCCCATTCGCCTTTGCGTCCGCGTTTGTATTCTATGGGATAGCATTCACCGTTTTCTAATTCAACTAAATCTGCTTTGCCAATCAGTTTGTACTTATCTGATTTCAACCAAATAGCGCGGATTTGCCAAGTTTCTTCACGCTGTCCTTAGCCTATAGTATGGACGCGATCGTGTAAAGTTGTGCCTTCAATTGTGTATTGGTTATCAATAAATTCGCCAGCACAGAACATCCGCCAGCAGCGATGCGAACAATAAGCATATTGGTTTAATGCCGCGATCGGAACATATTCAATATCGTTCATAATTTTATGATTGAGTAAGTTGTAGATTTGATTTATTCACGCAGAGGCGCAGAGTCGCAAAGAGAAGAAAATTAATTACTCTAGCCTCTAGCCTCATTTCTCAAATTCGACGCACTATGCCTAAACCCATTGTTGTTTTACGTCCCACACCTGTATATAAAGCAAAGTTGGCTAAGGTGTTAAGTTTCTTAATTTGGATAGGTTCAGCATCACCTAGAATTCGATAATTAACTTCGCCAATAATGCCAATGAATTTGCTGCGAGAGTCAGCTAAGATTTCTGTGTGGATGTTAATAAAAGAGGGAAATATTGATTCAAGTTTAATTTGAGAAAATTCTATACCGCTATATTTATTCCACCGCGAACATAGAGAATTGAAAACGCATTCTCTGGTTGGGAGGGTGGTATCATATTGCCCTTGGCGAAAGGCGGTGGGTGTGGCGAAGGTAAAATTAAAAGAGCGATCGCTTTCACTGGCTTCCTCATACAATTGAATATAGGTACAAGCATTTGCCCAAGGTTGCGTTGATTGGGGTGTACCTTGAATGCTGGTAATATACAAGTCAGCCGGGCCAAGATGCCAAGGGTGATTAGGATTAAGATTGAGCCATAATTGCGTGAGTTGACTAAATAGGGTGTCATCTAATAAGGAAATGCGCCACCAGCAGGGAGTTCCGGCGGGGATTGGTTGTTGATGTTCCCAGCGCAGTTTAGATCCCCCCTTACCCCCCTTCAAAAGGGGGGAATTAGTAGTACGGCGTTGCATAATAGAGGGATGAATTGAGGTAATCTACTGTGCAATGTCCATACTGTGAGTCTACGGAAATTAGAAAGAATGGAAAACGGAGAGGTAAACAAAATCACATCTGTACTAACTGCGATCGCCAATTTATTGATGTGTACGATCCGCCAAAAGGATACTCAGAGGAACTTAAACAAGAATGTTTAAAAATGTATCTTAATGGGATGGGTTTTCGTGGGATTGAACGTGTTAAAGGTGTACATCATACTACTATAATCTCTTGGGTAAAACAAAGAGGAGAAAAGCTGCCAGACGTACCCCAAGAAGATGCTGTACCAGAAGTTGGAGAACTAGATGAATTAGAGACATTCATAGGTTCAAAAAAAACAAAATCTGGTTGTGGACAGCAGTAAATCACTTTACTCAAGGTATTTTAGCCTGGGTCTTAGGAGACCATAGTGCGGAAACATTCGAGCCATTATGGGAAATTGTGAAACAGTGGGAAAGCTATTTTTATGTGACCGATGGCTGGAAAGTTTACCCCAGTTTTATACCAGATGGAGACCAAATTGTGAGTAAAACATATATGACGCGAGTAGAAAATGAAAATACCCGATTACGTCATTATCTTGCACGCCTTCACAGAAAAACTTTATGCTATTCCAAATCAGAACAAATGCTGAGACACTCAATTAAATTATTACTTCATTATTTGAAGTATCAAATTGTACCTATATAAATTAATTCATCCCTTTATTCAGCAACGCCAGTAGTACTAATTTGTAGGGGGGAGAGGGTGAAGGCTTTGTCTGCGGTAGAATCATGTAAGCGATCGCCTAATTCTCGATCTACAGAACTGACGAGTGTTAAAAATAAAGCGTGTAAATGTCTACCCGTAAGATACTGCTGCGGAATTGGCGACTGAGGAAGCAGGTTAAGAACTAGGCTGTGCGGCATACTTTTTTTTCTTTGTGGTAGACTGAGCAACTCTAGATTCGATGGTAAACTCTGGTATTTCTACGAGTTCAGCATCGCTTAAAGTATACTGTTCGCATACTAAACTCAAGCGATTTCCAGGGGTTTTCACAGCGTTGACAGAGTGGGTTAAATCACCTTGAAAGTAGAGTAGGGTATTCATCTGCGGCTTAATTTGTCCCAGTTGGCGTTTGTGCGATTTGAGTACCAGTTCACCCCCTTCCATATCTTCTGGTACGCGCACATAGAGAACGCTGACAAAGGTAGGTGGTTCAATGGTTTTGCAGTAAGAACGCAGAGAACGGTCTATATGGGGGTCAACGCGAGAACCTTCTTTGAGGAGTAAGGGGTTGAGGTAAAAAGCGTTACAGTTAGGCTGGAGAGCCAAATCGAGGTAGAGTTTGAAATAGGGGAATTTTTGCTCTAGTGTGGAGATGTGCGATCGTCTGAATACCACAGAAAATCCTTTAGTCCCGACAAAATCGCGGTTGAGGTTGTTGACAGCAAAGTAAGGACAAGCGTGAATTTCTCCCCACAAGTTATTGAGGTAGTCGCTGGGGAAGGCGTTTGGTTGTTGTTGGTAGTGTTTCACGGCGAGTGTGAGGATCTGTAAACTAATGGATGTCTAAAGAAATAACAAGGGTAAAAAATAAAGCGTAGCTGTTTGTGCTGATCAAGAGTTCACCATAAATTAGAGATTTGCATAACTAGATTGAGATGAAACTATTAAGCATAATTAAGACTTAATCTGCTGTTGTATTTAAAGCTTTTGTATATCTAATAATTACTGATTTGTTTTTACTATCCTTATAAAGTAACTTTTCTTCAAGTTCCAATTCCTTATTATTTGCTTTGGGTTTAATAAATACACCAGGCAATTCAATAAAACCTAAATTTGGGTTATATTCATACTCCTTATTTCCATCAAAAATACCAGCACCTTCCCCATTTTTATGAATCTCAATTACAATATCTTTTGAGTAAGCATAACCCCAACTTAAATCTCGTAACTCCCTACGTGTAGTTTCTTTGTTATACCAATACTCAAGTGCATAAGTATTTGCAAAATCATTATCTCCATTCTTATTTTTGATTAGACGGTCAATAGGTACTGTACACAGTACGTTATGCAGAACCGCGCTTTTTTGATAAACGCTTTTATTTAATGATTTGGTGTGAAGAAACAGAGGATGTAGAAGATATGATTCCTGAGTTGCCAGAACTTTGGCACAATCGCAATTTAATCTTCGATAGAATCCGCTCAATTGTACCTGCTAGTGGTGAATGGCGAGAGGGATTAGACTCTATAAAAGTGTACTTGCACTTTCGAGGCTGGATGGTAAAGTCCTATCAGCTTAGAGAAGATGACTTAGAAGATGAAATAATTGGAGATGTGCGTCAAGTGGTGCGACGGGTTGTAAATGAGTTGTGGCTGATTCGAGAAGTTGCACGCTATTGGGACGAATGTGAAATTGTATCACCTGAACCGATGCGCGATCGCCTGAAACAAAAAATTCGTACTTTATGCGATTTGTATGATATCGAAACCAAGAGATTGTAGCACCAGAGAAGGTGCGATCGCTCATCAAAGAAAAACTGAAAACCCTTTGCCAACACTATAATTTAGAAGTCAATTCTTGATATAAATTTACCAAGGTAAACGCCCGGAGTAATTATTACCCAGGCGTTCGCGTTCTATATCCAAACGCTGTTTGATCATTTTGTAAATTTCTCGCGCCAGCGCGGCCAAATTTTCTAATTCGTCTTTTGAAGTAGAATCTTCATTCGTCAGAGAATCATTCCGATTCTCCTCAATTGAATCACTTGAGTCTGAACTTTTAAAGCGTGTTTGGATAACTTGACTAGAAGTTTCAGTGTTGGAAAATTCAGCCTGATTTATAGTTTTAATATGTTTGAATTTATTGTTTGGCTGTTTTTTATCTCTGAACATTTGTATAACCCTTGTTGGGCTAATACTATCAACTGTATTTTCACCAAACAATTCAGAAATATTTGACCATGAACTTGGTATATCTTGTTCTGTTGATTTTTGGTTGTGGTAAGTAGGATTGGAAGAAACAAGCACAGAATCAGGACTATTCTGTGAGTCTGTTTCATCGCCAGCTTTAGCTAATATAAAGTTCGATGATGGAGAAAGAGGTTGAAAAATAGATATATTTTTTAATGCTTTAGATAATTGAGGAATTTCTGCTTTTCTCTGAGAATTTTTATCTGTTTCTTTAGTTTGAATAATTGTTGATTTTATATAAGTGGTTGATGGTACCTTTACTACTAGTTGTGATGTAGTTGTTAAGCCATCACTTTTTTGACTAGCATCAGAATTATTTGTTGAACTTGTAACAGAATTATTATTTTCTCGTTGCGCTTGGATAATTGCTGAGTTTACATCAGTAATTAATGATGTGTTTTCTGCTGGTTGACTTGTTGTTGATAAACTCTCAATTTTTGGACTTGCAGCAGAATCATGACTATCTCGTTTTACTTGAATTACTGTTGATTCTACACTATTAGACGATGATGAGTTTTCTGCTGGTTGATTTGTTGCCGATAAATTCTCAATTTTTGAAATCGCAGCAGAATTATTACTATCTCGTGTCGTTTGAATAACTGTTGAGTCTATACCAGTAGTTGATGATAGGTTTTCTACTAGTTTAGGTGTGTTTGATAAATTCTCAATTTTTGAACTTGTAGCAGAATCGTTACTATCTCGTTGCGCTTGGATAACTTTTGATTCTGTAACAGTAGTTGATATGACTGGTTGATGAGAGACAGAATCTCTAGTTTGCAGTTTTTCTTGAATAATTGTTGAGTTTATACCAGTAGTTGATGATGGGTTTTCTGCTGATTGATTTGTTGCTGATAAACTCTCAATTTTTGAACTCGCAGCAGAATCACTACTATCTCGTTTTGCTTGAATCACTGTTGAATCTACGCCATTAGCCGATGATGAGTTTTCTACTGCTTGATTTGTTGCCGATAAACTCTCATTTTTTGAACTCGCAGCAAAATTATTACTATCTCGTGTCGTTTGAATAACTGTTGAGTCTACCTCAGGGTTTGATGATAGGTTTTCTACTGCTTGATTTGTTGCCGATAAACTCTCATTTTTTGAACTCGCAGCAGAATTATTACCATCTCGTGTCGTTTGAATAACTGTTGAGTCTACCTCAGGGTTTGATGATAGGTTTTCTACCGCTTGATTTGTTGCTGATAAACTCTCATTTTTTGAAATCGCAGCAGAATTATTACCATCTCGTGTCGTTTGAATAACTGTTGAGTCTACCTCAGGGTTTGATGATAGGTTTTCTACTAGTTTAGGTGTGTTTGATGAACTCTCAATTTTTGAACTTGTAGCAGAATCGTTACTATCTCGTTGCGCTTGGATAACTTTTGATTCTGTAACAGTAGTTGATGATGGGTTTTCTGCTGATTGATTTGTTGCTGATAAACTCTCAATTTTTGAAATCGCAGCAGAATTATTACCATCTCGTGTCGTTTGAATAACTGTTGAGTCTACACCATGAGCCGATGATAAGTTTTCTACTGCTTGATTTGTTGCCGATAAACTCTCATTTTTTGAAATCGCAGCAGAATTATTACCATCTCGTGTCGTTTGAATAACTGTTGAGTCTACACCATGAGCCGATGATAAGTTTTCTACTGCTTGATTTGTTGCCGATAAACTCTCATTTTTTGAACTCGCAGCAGAATCGTTACTATCTCGTTTTGCTTGGATAATTTCTAGGGTTACACCAGTAGTTGATGATGGGTTTTCTGCTAGTTGATTTATTGATGATGAACTCTCATTTTTTGAACTCGCAGCAGAATCGTTACTATCTCGTTTTACTTGAATTACTGTTGAGTCTATACCAGTATTTGATGATAGGTTTTCTACTGCTTGATTTGTTGATGATGAACTCTCATTTTTTGAAATCGCAGCAGAATTATTACTATCTCGTGTCGTTTGAATAACTGTTGAGTCTACGTCAGGGTTTGATGATAGGTTTTCTACTAGTTTAGGTGTGTTTGATGAACTCTCATTTTTTGAAATCGCAGCAGAATCGTTACTATCTCGTTGCGCTTGGATAACTTTTGATTCTGTGACAGTAGTTGCTGTGACTGGTTGATGAGAGATAGAATTGCTATGTTGCAGTTTTTCTTGAATAATTGTTGAGTCTATGCCAGTATTTGATGATAGGTTTTCCGGTGGTTGACTTGTTGCTGATAAACTCTCAATTTTTGAAATCGCAGCAGAATTATTACTATCTCGTGTCGTTTGAATAACTGTTGAGTCTACATCAGGGTTTGATGATAGGTTTTCTATTAGTTTAGGTGTGTTTGATGAACTCTCATTTTTTGAACTCACAGCAGAATCGTTACTATCTCGTTGCGCTTGGATAACTTTTGATTCTGTGACAGTAGTTGCTGTGACTGGTTGATGAGAGATAGAATTGCTATGTTGCAGTTTTTCTTGAATAATTGTTGAGTCTATGCCAGTATTTGATGATAGGTTTTCCGGTGGTTGACTTGTTGCTGATAAACTCTCAATTTTTGAACTCGCAGCAGAATTATTACTATCTCGTGTCGTTTGAATAACTGTTGAGTCTACGTCAGGGTTTGATGATGGGTTTTCTACTGCTTGATTTGTTGCTGATAAACTTTCAATTTTTGAACTCGCAGCAGAATTATTACTATCTCGTTTTGCTTGAATTACTGTTGAATCTACGCCATTAGCCGATGATAAGTTTTCTGCTGGTTGATTTGTTGATGATGAACTCTCATTTTTTGGACTCGTATCAGAATCGTTACTATCTAGTTTTGCCTTAAGGACTGTTGATTCTGTGACAGTAGTTGCTATGACTGGTTGATGAGAGATAGAATTGCTATTTTGCAGTTTTGCTTGAATAACTGTTGAGTCTACACCAGTAGTTGATGATGGGTTTTCTACTGCTTGATTTGTTGCTGATAAACTTTCAATTTTTGAACTCACAGCAGAATCGTTACTATCTCGTTTTGCTTGAATTACTGTTGAATCTACACTATTAAGCGATGATGAGTTTTCTGCTGGTTGATTTGTTGATAATGAACTCTCATTTTTTGAACTCGCAGCAGAATCATGACTATCTTGTTTTGCTTGGATAATTGCTAGGTTTACACCAGTAGTTGATGATGGGTTTTCTGCTAGTTGATTTGTTGATGATGAACTCTCATTTTTTGAATTCACAGCAGAATCATGACTATCTCGTTTTACTTGAATTACTGTTGAGTCTATACCAGTATTTGATGATAGGTTTTCCGGTGGTTGATTTGTTGATGATGAACTCTCATTTTTTGAACTCGCAGCAGAATAGTTACTATCTCGTTTTGCTTGAATTACTGTTGATTCTGTAACAGTATTTGCTATGACTGGTTGCTGAGAAACAGAATCTCTATTTTGCAGTTTTGTTTGGATAATTTCTGAGTTTACACTAGTAGTTGATGATCCGTTTTCTGGTAGTTGGGGTGTGGTTGCTAAAATCTCAATTATTGGACTTTCAGCAGAATCGCTACTATGTTGTTGCGTTTGGATAACTGTTGAGTCTACGTCAGTGGTTGATGGTGTACTAATATCTAAGCTCATATGAGGTTGAGCTAAGTTTATATCAATATTCTTATTTGATAATATATTTCTTTTTAACGCCAAATTTCTGGGAGCTAATTTCTGCTGAATAATTGTTGAATTTGAAGTAGGTTTTGTTACTTTATTTGCGTTTGGTAGATTTAAATCGTTGAATCTTTGTGAGGTAGATTCAGAAAAAAAAGGGGAATCTTGAAATTGCTTATCTATTATATTAGAATATATAGCCTCTGAATTTAAGAAGATTGAGGGATCAAAATTAGATAGTGATTTTGCTCCTAATGGCGATAAAAATTTGGGACTAATTAATTGTCGTCCCCAAGGTTTATGAGCTAGTAAAGGTCGCTTTATCCCTAGATTTAAGTCTGGTTCTGAAGGTTGGGAAGCAAAACCTGTTGTCAGATTTTCTGTCATATATTATTAATTACTAGAAAATGAACCTGAGCTATCGCGTCCAGAAAGAATTGATGCACCACCTGATCTTGTTTTATCAACTTTTAAGCCTTCGTAAGTTAAAGTTAATTCTTCAATAGCGACTGTGCTAGAGTCTGAACTTAAACTTGGTGCTTTCCATGAGATAGGTACAGCACCAATTAAAGTCCAACATTGCATGGTTTCGCCTGCTTGATTAAAAACTAAAATATTTACGTTACGTCGTTCTACTGCGCCCGTTAAAATTTTATTAATCCAATTCCAAAATGTTAGGTCATCAGTAATGCCACGTTTAAGGGTAACATCTGAAAAATCTGCGGGATTTAACAATACTCTTTGTTGATTATTAACACCACCTTCAGCAAATTTTTCAGTTTTGATATTAACACCCAAACCTTGGCATTCTGTAAAACATGCGGTAATATTACTTTCTATTTCTACATAAAATCTATTAGCGGTAACGTAGTTTAATTCTCGGCTATTATTAGCCATCAGTCACTCCTATCTAATTTTTAATTCGTTCTTTTTGTTGTTGTAAGTCTTCTTTCATAAGTTCATACACTTTATCGGTCAGCTTTCCTAGTAATTGACGATCGCTTATTATTTTAGCTGCTAACTTTGCTAGTTTTTTTTGCTGCTCAGTATCATCGTTCATATATCAAAAATTACTAAAATAGATTTATATATATCAGCAAAGTTTGCATCTCGACTATTAGCCAATAGTCTACTTCTGCTCTACTGATTATGTAATGGTACTAAGCCAGCTTTCTCTAATATCTGCTGTACTTCTGTGGTTCTCAGCATTTCCGCAAATTTTTGACCAATAGGCGGACGGCTGTTATCACCTGGATACAATACAACTAGTGGATAACTTAGTGGATAGCTGCCTGTTGTAAAGACTTTTGTATTAGGCTTATAGCTGCCTTTATCATCACATAAATCAGTATTGGGATCTATTGATTTATCATTATCTTGTACTAAAGTTTGAACTGCGGGTTTATTACCGTCTGCTATCGCTAAAGGATAAGCAGAACATTGGCCAAATACTTGACTAAGTGTTGCAAAACCTATACTCCCTGTAGCCTCTTTTTCAAAGTCACTCAATACTTGCTGAAGCATATTGATGGTAGATAAAGATGTGATATTGATTGTAGACTTTTTTAAACTATGGAAAGCATTAATGGCACTTTCACTTTTGAGTATTCTATGTTCAAATATTCTGATTGACTCTGCATTATTTGGCATGTAAAGTTTTACTGGTAAATTAGGTAAATTTCTTCCTTTTAATTGGTTCCAATTAGTAATTTTACCTGTATATAAATCTTGTACTTGCTCAATACTAATTTGACCATTTAATGCTTTCGGTAGACTTTGCTCACGTTTTGAGTAACTAAAAGCCACAAATACAACTAAAGCATCGTAAGCAAATACTTGATGTTTTAGTTCGGGACTAAATTGTTCAAGCATATTAGCGATAGCAAAGTCTGTTTTGCTTGATTGCACATTACCAATTACTTGGTCTATACTCTCTTTTTCTTGATAGCTTAACTGCAATTGAGGCTGACTTTCTTTTAACTTTTCTTCTAGAGATTGATTTTGCAATATCAAATTTTTTTGTCCACGGATAAAACTCCAAGTACTGTCTTGTTCACCGCTATAGTTAAATTTCCCCGCAGGAACACCCGTCACGCTTTTTAAACAACAAACTACTGGTTCTTCAACTATACTTTCTTGGTATTTAAATTTCTGGATTAGCCAGCTAGTTATTCCTACTAAAAATAATGAAGCCAGAATACTTAAAATTAATATTGAAGGTCGATAAAATTTATTTTTTTTATTTTCGGACTTTGCATTAATGATTAATACTTGTCTAGGTAAAGCTTGATAAATATTCAATAATGCTTGCCGTGCTTCTTCGGCATAATTGAATGGTGTATCCAACCCTAAAAGTTTGAATAAAAAAGCTTTAAAATCTGGAGTTACTGATTGCCAATATTGTTCTTTTTTCGGATCAATATCTGCATCTAAGGTATTACCTGCTAACAGATAAAAAGCCACATAACCTAAATCTACTAAATCTTTAGCAACAGTCGGAATAATATTTTTCTTAGTTGATAAATCAAATAAATTTTCCCATAGAGCTAAATCACTTAAATGAATAAAAAACTCTTTGGTATCTGCCATAATCAGCAGACTATCTAAATTAATATTACCGTGGGCGATTCCCTGTTGTATTTGTCCAGTTGGAAGACTAAATTTTTGACCGTGGAGAAATTGCAGAGTTTGTAATACTTGGTCAAGAACACGGTACACATCCCTCTCTGACATTGGTTGATTATTATTTGTCAGGTATGTCTTCAGAGTGGGATAAGCATCAATATTGCCATTAGTAACAAGATAGCAGCGTTCGGCAACTGGATCAGCGATCGCATCCCAAGGAAAATTCAAGCGAATATCTTGAATTCTTCCATCAGCTAAATTCAAGCCAGCCAGGCGTTCAAAGGCTTGTTTCCGGTCTCTAGTTTCCTCGGCGTTAAAAGCCTGTTGGGGTAATAAATATTCTTTAATAATTGCTGGTTGTTGGTCTGTTAGCTGAATTCCCTGATATAAACGACCTAGACCGCGATTTCCGATATAGCTATCGATGCGATATCGCCCTTTATATCCCCGGAATTCGGTTTTTGGCGGGATAATTCCTGGAAAACCACAGTTTTGGCAAGTTTTAGCTGTAGGGTTTTGTTCTAGCGTTTTTTTAGGCCATTCACAGCCTAAAGGATTTCCCATCCAGCAGCGATATTTGCGGTAGATGATATCCATTCCTACAGCCGTTGGTGGTTGCAGAGTTACAGGTGTTACAAGCGGTTCCGGTTCTGTAACTCGCGGGTTTTCAGCTTTAGGGAAAAATCTCTGAGGTAATTTGGCTTTGATTTGTTCATAAACCACGACGGAAACCCTTAGCGATCGCTCTTATCTGCCGCATCCTACACTGAATGTTTGCCCAAAGACATTAGACTTTCCGCTAAAATTTATCAAACCTCCGCATAAAAAAATCAAATCCCTGTAATGATAAAACCTGCCCAATAATAAGGATGATTATATGGCTTTTTATCAGGAACTATTTTGCTAATTCTATATAAATGAGTGGCTAAATAAGTTCTGATTCTTAATTCGTCAGGATGCAGCGTTTTGATTAAATTTTCATACCATATAGTCAATTCTCCGGCTGTAACTTCTTGCAACCATATAGTGGCTTCTGTTAAAGCTGTAATTGGTGATTTATTTACCTGGAGTCGACGATAAAATTCGATAATTAATAAAGCGTTGGCGGATGATTCGACGTTCCAAAGAGTGCTAATAATTTGAGGGACTCCGCCACAAAGAAAACTATTAACTATCGAGACATATTCTGTAGTCACACTCTGGTTCAGATGAGTCGCAAATTTACAGGCTGAGAGTAATACTAAGTCGTAACTAGTAAGATTTTTTTGGCAGATTTCTGTAAGTGTAAGTTTGTCTTCATCAGCTAATATCAATTCTGATTTTGTTGGTTCAACAAAATTGTTAATAACTTGACCTGTAAAATGAAAAATATTGTAATTTTCAGCTAAAGCCTTCTCTACACTAGTTTTATTAGCTGCTTCCTCCTGGATACGATGAGGATAATCAAACATTTGGCTAATGACTTCTGATTCTAACTTGGCAAATTTTGGTGGAGAATAATTTGCCCTAGCTGGAGATTCAATACTGAGAAATTTTTGCTCTCGCAATTGCTCTATATTTCTCGGTTGTAAGTTTAAACCTATTTGGATACTAGGTAAATAATTAGTAATAAATCTCGACTGAATATTTGGGTTGTCTGATTCAGAATTAGGCAGATTAAACAGAACATGTAAAGGTAATCTTGATAAATCGCGGTGGGGAATTAAAAGTAGATTTGTGATACCTTCAAGTTCTTGGGTAATTGTGGAAATTTCCAGAATTTTTTGCAGATGTAAGAGTCTTTGTTCCATCTGCGATCGCCAAGAATGATTGCTTTTAGTTTGTGGGTCTTGGGCTTGGTCGCAATAATCTTGGTAAGTTTGATGCCAATCTTCTAACCAATGTTCAAATGCAATCAGTCTTCTAGTTGCTTCCGGTAAAGGTAACTCTTGCAGCGGCTTATTAATTTCTGATGAGATATTTCCTAGCTCTTGGACGGGAATAAATACCAAAATCGGTGAGGGAGCGCCATCTTTAATAATAAATGTGTGCAGGGCGGCTGGACTAATATGCCAATAAATAATTGCAGTGGTGGGGTTGAGTAAATGTTGAACTGAACTATAGTTGAGACCATAAATTTCATCTTGCCAGCTAAACAGCAACCATTGTAAACAAGCATTTTTTATCTGTTCTGCTAGTTCCCAAGCTTCTACCAAATCCCCCGATTCTACTAAGAAATCAACTCCTAATTGCCCAATTCCGGCAAATTTGAGTGCTAACTGTTTTTTACTTTCATCAGAACGCCCAGGGTCATTAAATAATTCTTGCAATAAATTAGCGGCACGTTGTTGCAATTCTTGTGCTTGTGTAGTTTGCCCTAAACCCAACAGGACTTTAATTAAAGATTGCAGTATTTCTAAATGTAGTAGGGGAAAACCTTCCCAACTGAGAGTTAATAATGCTTGATTGTATTCAAATACAGATTTGCGCCAATGTTGACGGGATGCAGGTTGTTTTTTACCTTGCTCATAATGGGTGTTCCCAATAGCTAAATGCAGCCTTCCCCAACCTTCGGGGTGGGTATCTGGGCGGATATGTTTTAAACCTTGTTCATAGCTGGCGAGTTTACCTGCATAACCACCTTGTTTTAAGGCGGGGTTAATGACGGCGACGTTAGTTAATAAATGCTCCAGTGTTTCGGTATCAGGTATATGACCGATCGCCGTACCTCGACCAATCCAAGCTTCCCAGTAATCGAGTTTGATTTGTAAGGCGTTGTCATAAGCCACGATCGCCTCGATATAGCGTTCTAAATAAAACAGGGCAACTGCTTGATTGTACCAAGCGAGGTGAAAATCCGGTTTGATGGCGATCGCTTTTTGATAGGAGGCGATCGCTTCTTCTCTTCTGACTAAGTTATCTAGCGCTACACCTCGGTTATACCAAGCCAAATAGAAATCAGGTTGCGCCGCCAAGGCTTTATCCCAAGAAGCGATCGCTTCTGACCACTGTTTTAAATTAAACAGCACCACACCCCGATCAATCCAAACTTCGTAATAGTCTGGTTGTAGTTCTAACGCTTGATTGTAAGAGGCGATCGCTTCTGCATATTGCTCGCTGACCGCAAAAGCAATACCTCGGTAATACCATGTTTCCGGGTCTTGGGGTTGCAATTCTAAGGCTTGATCGTAACTGGTAATTGCCTCCCAAACTTGCCCTAATTTCAGCAACGCCAAAGCCTTACTCGCCCAAGCTTCTGGATAATTAGGATGGATTTCGATCGCTTGACTAAAAGAAGCGATCGCTTCAGCAAATAATCCCAATTCTCCCAATGTCCCGCCGCGATTGTACCAAGCTTTGTAATGGTCTGGTTTCAAGTCAATCGCTGTGTCATAGGCCGCGACAGCTTCAGCGAAACGTTCTAAATGGAACAAAGTTAAGCCGCGATTAAACCAATATTCATAAGATTCCGGTTGCAATTCAATGGCGCGATCATAAGAAGCGATCGCATTTGCCAAATCTCCTGTTTTGGCTTGTTGCAAACCTTGATAAAACCAAGCTTGTGCTTGAATTGCTGTATTTGCCGGATTAGTTGTCGTAGTCGGAGACGGGTTAGCTTGTGTTGTCAGATTCATCGCCAACTGCTGTACTAAATGTGCGCTTTGATCTAACCTTCCCAACAATTCATCTAGAGTATAGGCGACATTTGGATCTAACGTTGCTAAATACTGCTCCCAAGAATTTCCTGAATATTCTTTTCTGACAAGTCTTGTTTGTTCTTCAGGATATTCCAAAGACAATTCACTTAAATTACCAATCACATCTTCCGCTGCCGGAGCCAGAAACGCTACTGCTGCGGTTGGAGCAAATTCCTCTCCAGTATATTCCCAAGAGATTTTTTCCTGATTTTCTGCTGCCATTTCCTGGGGTGGTGTAGTGGTGAATTCTTCCCCTGTATACTCCCAAACTGATACATCTGTGTTTTCTATTGGATATTCTTGGGGTGATGTACTATCTGCCAATTCTGCTTCTGTGTAATCCCAGCGGATTTCGGCTAAGTTTTCCGTTGCAGTTTCCTGGGGTGGTGTAGTGGTGAATTCCTCCCCTGGATACTCCCAAACCGATACATCTGTTTTCTCTATGGGATATTCTTGGGGTGATGTACTATCTGCCAATTCTGCTTCTGTGTAATCCCAGCGGATTTCGGCTAAGTTTTCCGTTGCAGTTTCCTGGGGTGGTGTAGTGATGAATTCTTCCCCTGCATACTCCCAAACAGGTACATCTGTATTATTGGTTGGATGTTCTTGAGGTATCGTCCGAACTACAAATTCTTCCCCTGTATATTCCCAAATGATTTCTTCGACATTTTCTGTGGAAACTTCATCAACTGCGTTTGCTGGCGGTTGTGCAGTTGCTGGAGGCGCTAATTCGTCATACTCCCACAACGATTCACCCAAGTTACGCAATAAATTTTGTCCCGGAGTATTTAACATCGGGTCACTTTCTTGAGTCTCCGCAATGGCTTGTTCCCATTCATCCGTATCCCGCGTTATTAATCGGATACCAATGTCATAAGAAAGTTCACCAACTTTGCCAATGTTGAGTTCCCCAAGTTGTACCAACTGCGTTGCTAATTGCTGATTAGGCGCAGGTGAGATTAACAATCTTTCACCAAAACTGAGCAACCAATCTATCCAACGCTCTGTACTAATCCGGTCTTCCATGCGTTGAAGATATCTGATAGCCCATTGTTGTCCCCGTCCTTGATGTACCCCTTCTAGCAGTTGGGTAAACAGAAGTTCCAAATCAGCATTAGTTAATTCAGGAGGTGGTTCTACCATCTCCTGTTCCCTAAAGGTTTTTAAAGTCTGTTTACTACCAGTGGGCTGGTTTGAATGTGTTTTAAGCCACTGCCATAGCTGCGTGAGCATCTGCACATACTCTGAAGGTTTTGTTTATCCTAGATTGTAGCGATCGTTATGTCAAAAAAGCCTAGATTTGCGTGAAACCCACTGCTATTAACGGGTTTATCTGGTAGATGTTTATCAAAAATATACAAAACTTTGTTAGTTGTTATCCATTGACTCAAGCTGGCGCTTCATCTGAAGTTGAGTTATTAGGCATATAGTATTGATTCACCAACTCTTTGATAATTACTTCTGGATCGTCAGATTCAATTCCCAGTTGCTGAGAAATTTGCTGGCGTAAGTTGTGATCTTCCTGCATCATGCCAAATAACTGCTCTAAGGTGACAGTTTGATAATCTCCTTCTGAGCCATTGTCAACGGTTTCTGTGTCTTCTGGTTCTACGTAGTTTTCTAATGATGGGAATGTGCTGACAGCATCTGGCCCGTCATATTCCCAGATAGATTCACCCGAATTACCAGAATTACGAGTCAACAGCTGCATCCCAATTTCGTAAGCCTCATTACCAATTTCGCCTACACCTAAATCACCCAGTTGGACTAACCGCGCGGCTAACTCGTTATTTGGTGTAGGTGCTGCTAGTAATTTTTCGCCAAAGCGGCGTAACCACTCTATCCAACGTTCTGAAGAAACACGATGTTCAATATTGTGCAGCCATTTGAGCGCCCAAGCCTGTCCTCGCGCCTGATGTACTCCTTCTAAAAGTTCGGTGAACAGAAATTCTAAATCTGTATCACTCAGAGGCGGTGCTGACTCTTGTTGGACATTTACCTCGGCTTTTTTAGAAGTCGATTTTCTCCCAAATAAACTCTGGAAGAGGTTTTTGAGCCATTGAATTAACCGCTTGAGCATTTGTCGCACCATAAAGTGTATTGTCTACCCTAAGATTGTAGCGATCGCTCTGGACGATGGCGTTGGTGCAGTTAAGAAAATGTACATTCTTAGTCATTAGTCAAGAGTCATTAGTCAATAGTCCGTATTTTCTTAGTTCAAATGTACTATAATAAAAAACAGACACGCTGCGTTTAAAATATGTGAACGCCAAGTTAGGCGTTAAAACTCAAATTTATTCTGAAAATGGACTGACATTTTCCTTCCATGTCTTACGAACCCCTGCACCACAAGTATCGTCCAAAAAGTTTTGCTGAACTAGTGGGGCAAGAGGCGATCGCTACCACCTTAATTAATGCTATCCGTACAGCTAAAATTGCCCCGGCTTATTTATTCACCGGGCCAAGAGGTACGGGTAAAACATCTAGTGCCAGAATTCTGGCTAAATCTCTCAATTGTCTCAAAAGTGACAATCCAACAGCCGAACCTTGTGGTGTTTGCGATGTCTGTCAGGGAATCACTAAAGGCTATTCTTTAGATGTAATTGAAATTGATGCTGCTAGTAATACTGGTGTCGATAATATCCGCGAACTCATCGAAAAAGCACAGTTCGCCCCAGTGCAGTGTCGGTATAAAGTGTATGTGGTCGACGAATGTCACATGCTCAGTACCCAAGCATTTAATGCGTTACTAAAAACACTAGAAGAGCCACCAAGACACGTAGTTTTTGTTCTCGCCACTACAGACCCCCAGCGAGTTTTACCAACAATTATTTCTCGGTGTCAGCGGTTTGATTTTAGACGCATTCAACTAGAGGCGATGGTGAAGCATTTAAATGCGATCGCCTGGAAGGAAAGTATTGAGATTTCCGAAGAAGCTGTCACCTTAGTAGCGCAAATATCCCAAGGTGGTTTAAGGGATGCGGAGAGTTTACTTGACCAACTAGCCTTGTTATCTGGGCAAGTCACACCCGATAGAGTGTGGGATTTAGTAGGTTCCGTCAGCGAACGAGACTTGTTAGCATTATTGGGTGCGATCGCTCAAGATAATCCAGAAGCAATTTTAGACTGTAGCCGTTACATTCTCGACCGGGGTAGAGAACCACTAACTATTCTGCAAAATCTCGCCAACCTCTACCGCGACTTACTCATTGCCAAAACCGCCCCCAATCGCCAAGATTTAGTAGTTTGTACTGAGCAAACTTGGGCAGCCTTAATTGAATTGGCACAAAATTTACATATCAGTACAATTTTGGCAGGACAACAACACCTGCGAACAGCCGAAGTTCAAATTAAAAATACGACTCAGCCGCGTTTGTGGTTAGAAGTGACATTACTCGGATTATTACCCAGTGCCAGTATTCAGCCAGCCGCTACAGTTGTTTTACCAAAAGTCAGCATACCCACACCACAAAATCATCACCCATCACCACCAGCAACCGCAAAACCTGCTCCCCCACCTTTAAACGCGCAACCCGTCTCACCGCAGCCTTTACAACCAGTTACCGCAGAAGTAATACCTTCAAACCCGCAACCCATCTCTCCGTCACCGCCTGTACAATCAGTTACGCCTGAACCTGTCGCCCCAGAAGTCACATCAGAAACTGCACAACCAGACTTAACAGAAATTTGGCAGCAAGTACTGAGTAATATTCAGTTACTTCCGCGCCGCGCATTGTTAGGGCAAATGTGCCATCTGATTGAGTTTGATGGTAATAGTGCGCGTGTAGGTGTAAAACCTGCATGGTACGACAAAGTTAAATCTGATCTCATTATGATTACAGAGGCTTTTCAGCAGACTGTAAATCGCAATGTTGAAGTGAGTCTCGAAAAAGCTACTGCTGCAACTTCTTCTACCGTCAAAAAAGAACCATCAACCAACGGTTCTCATGGTGTTCCGCAGCCTGCACCTACTAAAAATAACAACCATCATCCAGCACCAGCACCAGCACCACAGGCGTTTACACCTCGACCTGTACAAGTACAGCAACCACCGGTTACACCTCCACCCGTCAAAACTGAATTTTCCGCAAATGGCAATGGTAATAGTAACGGTACTGCTAACATCCAATCACCTCCACAACCCACACAAAATTCTTCTGAGGAATGGGAAGAAGTGACAAGAGCCGCCCAACATTTAGCACAATTTTTCGATGGGCAAATTGTCCGTTTTGCCGATGATAGCTCAGATTTATCTGGCTCCATCATGCCATCTGATTGGGTAGATGAAGCAGAAGTAGATGATTAGAAGGTAAAAGCAAAAAGTAAAAAGGCAAAAGAAAAAATTCTTTTGCCTTTTTACTTTATTCAATTTTATTTTTCTATTCGGCGCTACCAGAATGCACTGTCTTTACCCATTTCAGGCGCTTTGGTCTGATGGACATCCGCGCAGTGGTACTACTCATCACTACTAACCAGTGCAACATATATAATGTGCCGCGCAGGGTTTGTAGTAGTAACACTGGATAGGTAGCAACGGTGAATTTTTGCTCTTGGCGTATCCGCCGCAATCCGGCAAACATCCCAAAAACAGACATAGACACAGATAAGGTCGTGACTGGGCCTAGCAGTGGTAGGCGATGCCGAGTAATTGCCATTAATAAATCTGGGATGGCAGCTGTTGGCAAGATGTACATGGTAATCATAAACATGAGCATATCCCAGGTTTTGCGGGTACCCATGCGGTTTTTCAAAATCAGATCCCAGTAATCTAAATAACGCTGATAGCCACCTTCTGCCCAACGGTTGCGCTGATGCCAAAGGGCGATCGCATTGGTAACACCTTCTTCTTGCACAGCCGGGGAGAATACGCACTCAATATCCCAGTTGTCCAAGTGCAAACGGAAGGTCATATCCAGATCATCGGTGATGGTTTCCTCATTCCATCCACCACAACTGTCTAAGGCTGTGCGTCGGACGAATTGGCCGTTACCTCGTAGTTCGCCAATGCCACCTAAAGCAATGCGCTGCTGTTGGAACCAAGTGTCCAGTGCCATTTCTGCCATCTGTCCCTTAGTCCAAAAATTTTCTTTGGCGTTGGCGATCGCTTTACGCACCTGCACCGCGCCGACCTTTTCTCTTTGAAACAAAGGTACTATCTGGAGTAGCAAGTCTGATGGCACTTGAGCATCAGCATCAAACACAGCAATAATTTCGCCTTTTGTTTGTGGCAAAACCTGATTTAAGGCTCCCGACTTACCACCACCAGCTTGGGGTGAACGCCGCAAGACTTTGAGTTTTTTGTATTGTTGTGCCAGTTCTGCTAAGATTTGCGGTGTTTTATCGGTACTGTTATCGTCAATTATCCAGACTTCATATTGCCCATCTGGATATTCCAGACTGCAAAGACTCTTGACTAATTTACCAATTACCGCTTCCTCATTTTTTGCAGCTACCAACAAAGATACAGAGGGTAATTCGCCCTGCATTTCTTTTTGATAGCGGCGGGGTCTAGAAAATACCACTACTAGGGCATGAAGTCCCATAATTGTGGTCAATCCTAGGACAAATATATAAGCCCAAGAAGCCAAGTGTAGAGCGATCGTCCCACTCCAAACTATTGACAAAACCAGAGCAGCTTTACGTCTACGTCCTTGAAACCGAGATGGTTGAGACAAATTGTTTGCCTCAACTAGTGACTCTTCTGTAGCTGATAGGTCAACTAACAGAGAGTCAAGCGGGTCAAGCTCTTTGTATGAATCGTGTTCAGGCCAGGAATTCGCTGGCATAGGTTACTTAATGCAATACCAGTATTTTTCTACACCCATGAATAAGCTGGGAATTATTTAACGTCAAACATTAACTCTGCTATCTGTGTTTATCTGCTGCATCAGCAATATATTGCCTTGGGATGGCAACTGTAGATTAAGCAAAGTAATCGCAAGATAGGCACAGCTTATAGTTTTGAGACATTGCAATCAGCGCGTTTATTACCTAAATAGTAGGTTTTTTGCCGCTACTGCCCAGCTTTGAGAAAAGCTAATGCAGCCTTATTGTAACCGAAATTTTAATATTTCTTAGTAGTAACTTTTGTTGTGCTATCACAAAGTCAAAACTAAAAAGACAAAATGCAAAGAATTGCTTATTTTTTGTTTACATAAATTAATATTCTTTTTGCGTCATAGCATATTCTTACCCCTCCACCTCAGACTGGTTAGTTTGTAGTGTGTATTACAGCTATTTTTTTGGGAATACTATTGACAACTACTAATATCCCCAGTTTCAACTAACTTGAGGAATATTCAACAATGTCTATTGAGCAACTACAGCCTGCTACTCAGCAGCAAGCAAGCGTTTATTTGCCTTATATTCAGGGTACAAAGCGAAATTTCTTGCCCTATGCCATCAGTCTCTATCAAAAAGGCATTGTCGAAGGGCATCGCAAAATAGAAGCCAGCGACAATATTCCCTTTGTGGCTTCCTGGAATGTCGCCACTCTGCCTTCAGACTTGACACGCTGCCGAATGCAGTTTGATGGTAATGCTGATCTCAATTATGAAGTGATGATGGCCAGCTTTGAGTTTATTGGTTTTTTAATTGAATTAATGGACAACTATAAACGTTATCGTGTGACAGACTTTTCCCAATCCTTTTACCGCAAGTTACTGCGGATTGATGAATAAAACAATTCCCTAAAAGTCTAGGGTATAGGATAGCAAGGGAAATTGTTTTCCCTTGAACCTAGCTCAGGCATTGAATATTGCAAACATTGATGTATGTTATATTTCATAGATTTATCATCAAGCCTAAAACAGTTAAAGCATTATTTTAAATACCCAGTAGTTAATAACTTTATAGAATAAATACTGTAAATAAAATCTATTTTTTTTACCAAAAAAATGTTAATTCTCAAAAACTATGCTCACTAAGAGCGTAAGTCTTCTGCTGGAACAAACTAAAATTAGGAAACACCTAGCTGGGTTCTACTTCCTTTTGAATTTAGGAGTGCATGTGTGCCAAAATCTGCTAAACATCTTCTGATTGGCTCAACCGAAACTTACAGTGGAAAATCTGCAACAGTTTTGGGTTTGTCTTATCAGCTACAGCAAAAAGGGCTGGATATAGCCTACGGGAAACCGCTGGGAACTTGTTTGAGAACATCTGGCGGCACCATAGTTGAAGAAGATGTCCAGTTTATTGCTTCTAGCCTTAACCTAGCAGCAAACCGCATTGCGCCTACTATGCTGGCTTTAGATGAAGTCAGTGTCCAGAAACGTTTAAGCGGCGAAGATAACAATAATTATCGGCAGTTGCTAGTACAGCAATATTTGCAAGTTGCTCGTGGAGATTTAGTCTTACTGGAGGGGCCAGGCAATTTAACAGAAGGGCATTTATTTGACTTATCGACTTTACAAGTAGCAGAAGAATTAGATGCTGCTGTCTTGTTGGTAACTCGTTACAACTCGTTACTGTCCCTAGATGCTTTATTAGCGGCTAAACAGCGTGTAGGCGATCGCTTGGTTGGTGTTGTCCTCAATGATATTCCAGCCAAGGAATTAGAGATGGTCAAAAATCTTGTTCGTCCGTTTTTAGAACAGCAAGGTATGGCTGTACTAGGAACACTGCCGAAAAATGATTTACTGCGGAGTGTCAGCGTAGGTGAACTAGTAAACCAGTTAAACGCTGAAGTTCTCTGTCGCAGCGATCGCTTAGATTTGATGGTAGAAAGTCTGGCAATTGGCGCAATGAACGTCAATGCAGCCGTCAAGTATTTCCGCAAACGGCGTAACATGGCAGTAGTCACAGGAGGAGATCGGGTAGAAATTCAACAAGCAGCTTTAGAAACCTCAACCCAATGTCTGATCCTCACAGGACAATTACCACCACCGCAATTTATTCTCAGCCGTGCTGAAGAACTAGAAATTCCGATTTTATCTGTGGACTTAGATACCCTCACTACTGTAGAAATTGTTGACCGAACTTTTGGTCAAGTCCGCGTTCACGAACCAATTAAGGTGCAGTGCATCCGCCAGTTGATGAATGAGCATTTTGACATTGAGCGTTTGTTACTTAAACTTGGCTTAAGTCCAGCTACAGCCTTGTCCTAGCCGCACAAAATGACCCAAGATGCCAGTTAGCTATGCAGCTAAATGTTGTGTTTTTGTTTCAAAACTAGCATTCGTCATGGTACTCAGTTTCTTTCTTCAGCAAGCTTGCGGAGTTTATCCATCACTTCTGGTAACACTTTTTGAAATTTTCGACCTAATAGGTTGCTGAATAAAAAAGACAAAATTCCAGTGAAGGAAATCTCATGTGTAAAGAATGTCCCGCTTTGGTTTACGGTGAGATAACGTCTAACGTTGAGCTTGCACAAAGGCAACTGAGTAGTAAATGTATAGCTCTTTTTTGACTCGAATTCCGAGATAAAAAACACAGACACAGGGGCATTCTTGGGTTTTAGCTTTCCTCTAGCATAGAGGGTAAAATCTCCTTCAATAGATGCGAACTCTAGTTCTGTATCCCATTTCTGCCAGTTATTCACATCAACCCATATCTCCCAGATTTGTTCCGGTGTGGCATTGGTTTTGACTGTATGACTGAATTTCATATTTTCCAACAATACGTAAATGTAGTAAATTTCGCATTCAGGCTACCTAACTCCGCCAAGAAGGAATAAGTCAAGAGTCCAAAAAAAGGCTGATTTTGACCATTGACCGTTGACTATTGACTAAATTATCCAGCTACTTAGTTAAATAATTCAAAAATTGTAGCCATCTATGACTTCATCTAGCTTCTTACCTACACTCTGTTTGGTAAAATATCTAGGTCGTTAAATTCTAATTAATTCTATCTTTGAGCCAGTCAATAGACCTGATTAACCTCGATACATTAGCGCAAGAACTGGCGACAATTCAGCAAACAGGTTCTAAGCGAATCGCTTTGCTGGGTTCTCGTCATGTGCCGATTACGCATCAAAATCTGATTGAAATGATGACATACGCTTTGGTGTTATCAGGCAATCGGATTATTACCTCTGGGGCTACGGGAACGAATTCAGCCGCCATCAAGGGCGCAATGCGGGCTGATCCCAATTTGCTGACTGTGATTCTTCCCCAAAGCTTGGAACGCCAGCCTTTAGAATCTCGGCAGCAGTTAGAACAGGTAATGCACTTGGTCGAAAATCCGAGTAATGATAACCTGTCTCTGGCTGAAGCGAGTTACATCTGTAACAAAGAGATTGTCTCGCGTTGTCAGCAATTAATTTGTTTTGCTTTTCATGACAGTCGCACTCTGCTACAAACCTGTGGAGATGCGGAAGAACAAAGAAAAGTAGTAACTTTGTTTTACTTTGATTAGTCATTTATCCGTTGTCATTTGTCCTTTGTCATTTGCAATTTACTAATGACCAATGACCAATGACTAATAACTATGGACTATTAACTAATGACTATTTTTTTGTACTGTATTGCAGCGGCGGCTGTACTGATTTATCTGCCGTTTTTGGTGGTGGGTTATGCCCGTGTCAGTGTGGGATATGATATATCCGCGCCTCGCGCTATGTTTGATAAATTGCCACCTTATGCTCAAAGAGCTACTTGGGCGCATCAAAATTCTTTTGAAACATTTATGATTTTTGCTGTCGCAGCACTGATGGCCTATATAACTCAGGTTAATTCTCCTGTGGCGATGGTGGCGGCGATCGCTTTTGTGGTGGCACGTTTGCTATACTCTATCTTCTATATTTTGAATATACCGCTTTTGCGATCGCTGATGTTTGCTATTGGTTCTCTTAGCTCTGCAACTCTCATCTGCTTCAGCATCATTCAAGCAAATAATTAAGAGTAGGGAAGAGGAAAGAGAATACCAATTACCCATTACCTCATCCACAATCCCAAATCCAACATTTTCTATGGCTTCAACTTACTCCTTTGACATTGTGAGCGATTTTGATCGACAAGAATTAGTTAACGCTGTTGATCAAGTTGTGCGAGATATTACCAGTCGATACGACCTGAAAGATACTAAGACTACGGTTGAGTTAGGTGAAACAACGGTTACTGTGAATACAGACAGTGAGTTTACTCTAGATTCTGTACACAACATTCTGCGAGAAAAAGCTGCCAAGCGTAATCTCTCTCAGAAAATTTTTGACTTTGGCAAAGTTGAATCTGCTAGTGGTAATCGTGTACGTCAAGAAATTACCCTCAAAAAAGGTATCAGCCAAGATATCGCCAAGCAAATTTCTAAATTGATTCGTGACGAATTTAAAAAGGTACAAGCTTCAATTCAAGGTGATGCTGTACGAGTTTCTGCAAAATCAAAAGATGATTTGCAAGTTGTCATTCAACGGCTAAAACAAGAAGACTATCCAGTTGCATTACAATTTACGAATTATCGTTAGAAAATACCTAAATCTAGTTAAAGTTTTTCCATAAACTGCCAGTGAGTTCTTGTTCGTTGGCAGTTTATTTTATTTTCAACGCTAAGGTATGCGGAATTTTTTTCAAAAAATTAGGTACATATTCATGGGGAATTGGTATAAGAATTAATATTGTACTTTTTCTGCCGTCTCAGCGGATTCATCCACACTTCTAATTTGCTAAATACTTGGGAAGAAAGCAGTGTCAAACACAAGTAAACTAAAGCTATACCGGCATAGATTTCAAAGGCACGATAGTTCCCGGCGATAATCAATTGTCCTTTACGTAGCAATTCTTCAAAACCAATAACTGAAACCAAGCTGGTATCTTTTAATAAGCTAATAAATTCATTACCCAAAGGTGGAATCATCCGCCGGAAAGCTTGGGGAAAAATTACATAAACCATAGTTTCTGTTGCACTTAAACCAAGTGATTGCGCGGCTTCAGTTTGTCCTGGTTCAATTGATTGAATCCCGGCGCGGACAATTTCGGCAATATAGGCGGCGCTATTTAAACTTAAAGCGAGTACTCCTGCAACTAAGGGGTTAAAGTTCAAGGTAAAACCAAGTTGCTGAGCAAGTGCTGGTATGCCAAAATAAATCATAAAAATCTGCACCAGCAAAGGCGTTCCGCGAAAGAAATCTATATATGCTCTTGCTAACCAACGCACAGGTTTAATCAGAGAAAGGCGAACAATTCCTATTAGGGAACCACCAACTAAACCCAGCACAACAGAAAGAATTGTTAATTGCAGTGTTACTAATGCACCTTGTAATAGTAGGGGAAAAGCCCGCCAAATTACATTTAATGAGGTGAATAAATTAGCTTTATTTCCATTAGCCTGATTTTCAAAAGGAGACTTGGTAGGTAATGATGGTGGTTCTGCTTTAAACCATTTTTTGTAGATTTGGGAATACTCACCATTTTTGAGGATTTTATCTAAACCATCATTAATGAGTGTTAAATTTGGCGAGTTTTTAGCAGTGACAATTCCGTAATATTCTTCTGTGAGTAATTGTTGAATAACTTTAATACCCTGGAGATTGCCAGTATTAATGGCATATAAAGTTACAGGTGCATCATTAATTACCGCATCCACATTCCCATTAACTAATTCTTGCAAGGCTAGAGGTGCAGAATCAAAACTGCGAATCTGGACTCCGGGAATACTTTTAGCTTTTTCTGCGCCAGTTGTGCCAATTTGGACGGCTAGTTTTTTATTCTTGAGACTATCCAAACTAGTTATATCTTGATTGTTGTTACGAACTGCGATCGCCAATCCCGCTTTAAAATAAGGACGGGAAAAATCAACTGTCTGGGCGCGTTCTTTAGTAATGGTGATGGAACTAATCGCCGCATCGATGGTTTTAGCTTGGACTGCGGGAATAATCCCATCAAAAGGGATGCTTTGGAAATTTACTTTAAAATTAGCAGCAGAGGCGATCGCATTCATTAAATCATAGGAAAAACCTTGCAATTTGCCGCCTGCGCCTTGAAACTCAAAGGGTGGAAACGCTGGTTCAGTTGCTACCCGCAGAGTTTTGCCAGTACTATCATTCACACTACACCCAGTTAGTAAGGCACAACTCAAACCAACCACCAACAACCAGCGCCACCAACGCCTAAAATTTAATCTAATCATCTTTATTTATAATGGGCTATGAAAAATTCTAACCCTATCATTATTTTTGAAAATATTGAAAAAAACTTTGGTTCCCTGAAAGTTCTCAAAGGAATCACAGGCGAAATTCAATCAGGGGAAGTTGTGGCGGTGATTGGTGCTTCTGGTTGTGGTAAAAGTACCTTACTGCGATGCTTTAACCGTTTAGAAAGAATTGATCACGGTTCTTTGGTAGTGAACGGAATGGAGTTATCTCAACCGAATTTCCAGACTCAACAACTACGCCAACTGCGAACCCAAGTGGGAATGGTTTTTCAACAATTCAACTTGTTTCCCCATCTCAGCGTTTTAGAAAATCTCACACTAGCGCCGCGAAAAGTTTTAGGCAAAACTGCCAAAGAAAGCGCCCAACTCGCGGGTTTATATTTAGAAAAAGTGGGTTTATTTGATAAAGCCTCAGCTTATCCCGAACAACTATCTGGCGGACAAAAGCAAAGAGTGGCGATCGCCCGTAGCTTATGTATGAATCCCCAGATTATGCTATTTGATGAGCCTACCAGCGCTTTAGATCCTGAACTTGTCGGTGAAGTTTTACAAGTTATGCAGCAATTAGCCGCCGAGGGAATGACAATGGTAGTCGTCACTCATGAAATGCAATTTGCTAAAGAAGTCGCCCATCGGGTGATATTTATGGATAAAGGTGTTGTCGCCGAACAAGGCGCAGCTTACGAAGTGATCACAAATCCGCAAAGCGATCGCCTGCGTACTTTCCTTAGTCGCCTTGACAAAGTATGAAGTATGAAATTTCATACTTTTACAAAAATTCCCGCAAGAAATCAAACGGATCATCTTCCCAACAAGGTTCAGGAGTCCTCAAGTGCAAATTGTTGTTGATGTCAGCTTCAATTTCGTCGCTATCTTCTCTGTCAAAAAGTTCTATCAACGCTTTCCAGTCGCGTTGTCTAAGTGAATTTAACACAGGTGCATACATTTGTAGATTGATTAGAGAGTTCACACGCAAGATTTGAGTTGATTCCTGTAACAAATTTGTCGCCTTGTTGGTAAACCACCATATTTTAACTTGGTTAGATATAGAACAAAGTCACATTGATGGATACTAAGTAGTATTTCAAACGAAATCAACTGTCACCAGAAAAAAATTGTTAAATTGCAATTATTCAGTGGATTCTACGACATCAACACCAAACACATCTGCAAAACATTGAACAATATGAGGACGCACCTCTTCGCAGGTAATATCAGGAATCCATTCGGCTAAACTAGCGACTGGTTTATCTGCAATACCGCAGGGAACAATATGTTGAAAGCCTGTCATATCAGGACAAACATTAAAAGCAAAACCGTGCATGGTAATCCAACGGCTAACTTTAATCCCAATTGCCGCAACTTTGCGATTTTCTAACCATACACCAGTAAAACCAGTCAAGCGATCGCCAGTCAAACCATAAACTCTTAACACGCGAATAATCACTTCTTCTAGTTGACGCAAATACCAATGCAAATCTTTACAATGACGTTGCAGATTTAAAATTGGATACCCCACCAGTTGACCAGGACAATGGTAAGTCACTTCGCCACCGCGCTCAACTCTGTGAACTTCAAAATCACTTTTATCAAGGTCAAATTTGAGAAATTCTGGTGTCGCTCCCTGTCCCAAAGTATAGACAGGGGGATGCTCTAGCAAGATTAGCACATCATCCAGTTTAGGGTCTTGAATGCGTTCTGCCAGAAGCGATCGCTGCCATGCGTGTGCATCTGTGTAAGACATCAATTTTTTGTTATATAACAAACAGCGGTTAAGAGGTGGTCTATTACTACGGATCATGTCAAAAATCAACTGGAAGAATAATGAAATATATTGCAAGTTAGATAGTTGCACAAAATAATTGTCAAGCTATGCAAAGGATTTTAAAGGAACATCAAGGGAACCTGCTACAGAAAATACAAAGTGCTAGTTTGAATATATAAATAACCGCAATGGTCTTAGGAGGAATTCTCTGCAATAAGCATCACGCCAAAACAAGAGGAAAGAATGAACTGGCTGATGACTCTAAGAATTAAGATACAAGCGCAGATATCCAGTGACGATATGAATCAAGGGAACGCGTGAAAATTGAAAGTAGCAAATTTAGAGAAAACTCAGCAGTACATCGAATTACAACAAAACTTGTTTTGGCGACAGTCATAGACCTTACCGCAACTTCCTTTCTCACAAAAACAAACTCACATCACACATCACATATAGAGCGGGAGAGTTTACATGAAGCTTGTCATCCACGGCAAAAATATTGAAATCACCGAAGCAATTAGGGATTACGTGCATCAAAAGATAGAAAAAGCGGTTAGTCACTTTCAGAACATTACAAATGAAGTGGATGTCCACCTAAGCGTAGCCCGCAATCCCCGAATTAACCCGAAACAAGCAGCTGAAGTCACTATCTATGCAAATGGTAGTGTCATCCGTGCCGAGGAAAGCAGCGAAAACTTATACGCCAGCATTGATTTAGTCGCAGATAAGATTGCTCGTCAATTACGCAAATATAAAGAAAGGCGGCAAGATAAGAAAACTCATGCTCAATCTACAACCGAAGTAGTTGTACCAGAACCAGTTGTACCAGATTTAATTGGCGATCGCACTCCCGAATTACCTAGCGAAGTCGTCCGGACAAAATATTTTTCCATGCCACCAATGACTCTGGAAGAAGCATTGGAACAATTACAATTAGTGGGACACGACTTTTATATGTTCCGCAATGCCGAAACTGGAGAAATTAATGTGATTTACGAACGCAATCACGGTGGTTACGGCGTAATTCAACCGCGGAATAATAACGGCCATACCAACGGTAAAAACGGTAAAGCCGCCCACAACAACATCATTATGCAGGAGAAATCACACTCAGTTAAATAAATAGTCTTCATAGGGTGGGTAAATCCCACCCTTCAACCCTCAGTCTAGCAATTTTGGATTTAGGATTCACTTAGCACTCATTTACTGAGAGTTTGCAAAGTTTTCAGCGCTTCTGTAACGTGTCCTTGAAAGTTCAACATCGAATCAAAGACATACTGCACTACTCCCTGTTGATCAATAATATATGTCACGCGACCAGGGAACAAACCAAAAGCCGCAGTTGCACCATATTGCTTACGAACTTGGTCTCCTTGATCACTCAAGAGAGCGAATGGTAAATTATATTTCGCTGCAAATCGCTGGTGAGATTCGCTGGAATCACCACTCACACCAATCACTTCCGCGCCAGCATCTTTAAACACTTCATACTGGTCACGGAAAGCACAAGATTCGGCGGTGCATCCAGGTGTATCGTCTTTAGGATAAAAGTACAGTACAACAGCTTTTTGACCACGGTAGTCTTTTAAGCTAACTGCTGCACCATTTTGAGCAGGTAAGGTGAAATCAGGAGCAATATCTCCAACTTTAACGGCCATAGGTATTTCAAAAATTGCGATCGCATATTTTTAACTATGAATGATATTATGCCGTTTTCCGAAGCATTGCCGACAAAGTTAGTGCTACTTGTTGAGGGAATCGCTCAATTGAGTACCTGTGTAATTGGGAACCCAACCTTCCACAGAGGTAAAATAACGCACGGCTTTAAACTTTAATGACGCTGTCAGACTACACCAATGCTCTACACCCGCGGGGATAGAAATATAGTCTTGAGATTGAACTAAAAGCTGTACTTGGCTACCATCAGGTCTGACAAAGCCAAAAATCATCTCTCCTGCTAAGACATACAACGGTTCAACCGCAGTGTGTGTATGGTAACGACTATATGTATCCAGCAGCATCTTCAGATTAGGCACACCTGGATGCACATTCAACAAATCACACCAGAGAGAACCATTTTCTTGTTGGAGAAATTCAAAGACACTGTTATGCAAGTCAACAATGTAGTCTTTCTCTAAAGCATTTAAAACATCCTGTTCTAGGAGATTGGCGAACAGCAGCGATGTTCCTGGATCATAATGCTTGAGATACACCCCAACAGGCGCAAGTTCACGCACTATCTCACTTAAATCGCTCTCGACTGTACCATCTTCTAGTAATAGGATCGCCATGACAAAAAAATTTATAATTAACTGTTAAAAAAAGTATACTCAAATTTGACACAATAAGCCACAATTGCCTATCGGCATACTGGAGTATTTGTATCTATTATATAACTATAGAATCCTACACCAAAAGCGACCCATTCTTGATTTTATATAAAACTAACCAACAAAAAAATAGATTAGGACAGTTTGAAAATCCCCAGATTCAGACACAGTAATATCCAAAGCGTGTCTTCTTGTTTTCTGCGATAAAATAACTGTGGTGGCGAGTTATGCTGATTCACATAACTATTACAGTGTGCTGATTAATTTTAAGCAGCCAAATCGATCTTGAAGTAAGTCAAGTTAGAGAAAATCACAGAATATACTTAGATGAGTTAGACTACGTTAAACTCATAAGCTCTGATTTTTTACCATTAAAACTTGCAAGATTTTAATAGCACTATCACGAGGAATATCTAAAGCCTGATAAAAATCGTTTAAAAAATTTTTTTCTTCTTCTGTGACTATACTTTGGGTCATTACCAAATCAGCAGCGACAGCGAAAGCTACTTCTCTGAGTTCTGGTGATAAAGATTCTTTAGCTGCATTAAATAAAGCATTAAAACCATCATACCGAAGAATATTGAGGTTTTTTTCTAACAGATTCTCAATGAGATCTTCGGAATAATTGCTAAAAAGCTTGAGTCGTGACAATACAGAAGATATACTACGCACTTGTTGTTCTGAAAGAAAATCCTCTGAAGTAACTGCGATCAAAGCAATAGCTGCAAAAGCTTCAGATGATGTCAATTTTTCTGGGGCTTGGTTTTCTTTCCTAAGGATTATGTCTAATGAATTCATGGTTTTTGCTCCTGGATTTGGGTCTCAGTAGCGTACAGTTACCTGTAGGTTCTGAACTTGCAGGTAGTTCTGCAACGCTGTGAGACTTTCAAAATCTAGTGTTCCCAGGATTTCTTTATGGCGAACATTTACTTGCACTTGGTGATTTCTGGCAAGTAGTCCACCTGCAAGGTCAAAAGTTAGCGTTCTCCTGTTTTTTCAATTGTTTCTATCACTGCCAATCCTATACCAGAAGCTGCGATTAGCAGGACTGCTGATAGCAAATAGGCGTTAGTAAGCATCCGAAGGGCATCATCAAAGAAAATATAGGTGGTCATTGCGTCACCTTTGAACTCTGTGTGGCTAGTAGTACTTATTTTTCAACACGCTGACTATGATTCCCGCTGAAAAATTCCTAGCAATTGCATCTTAACAAAACTTTAGCTCCTCAGTCAGAGTTTTCTAAATTTTTCTTTCTGAAGATTCTGTAAATTTCAGCAGAATTTGGTAAATAAAAATACGGAAAATTTTTAATATAGAAAATTATGCTGTCCAAATAACCGCAAAATTAGCTATTAAATTAGTAAGTTAAATAACATATAACGTTTATTTGTGTATAATTTCCAGTTGCTAAATAACCATAAAATACCTCTTTTTAAAGCAATATAGACGTTAATACTACATAATATTGTCAATTACATACTGGTGAGCAAAGTTGTAGTCAATTAATTTTTAACTTTCAGCTGTTTTTTTCAATAAATTTTTTGATTAGTTCATTACTACTAGGGGTACAAAAGATGATGAAGCTGCTAGTCGTAATTTTGAACCAAATTTTGTAAAGAATTGTAAATAAACTTGAGAGTAATGCCTGTCATTGAAGCGGTAAACCTGGATTTGCTAAGATTTCCAGTGCGTAAACTTTAAAACAGAGCAACTTTTCACTATCATGCCAACATCAACAATTGACGGTAAAGACGCAGCAGCTATCCAAGCCGCAAGAGAAGGAGTGGCTGTGTGCGATCGCTCTTTTTGGGGACGCATTCGCGTTGCAGATGACGACCGCATCCGCTTTTTGCACAATCAAACTACTAACGATTTTCAAAGCCTAAAACCAGGGCAAGGTTGTGATACGGTGATGGTCACATCTACTGCCCGCACAATTGACTTAGTGAGTGCATATATTCTTGATGATGCAGTACTGCTGTTAGTCTCACCCAATCGTCGAGAGTTTTTAATGCAATGGCTAGATCGCTACATCTTTTTTGCTGATAAGGTGCAGTTAACCGATGTCACAGAAGAAACTGCAACCTTTAGCCTGATTGGCCCAAATAGTGATGCCATTATAGAAAAATTAGGTGCTGGGGCAATTATTGGTCAACCAGACAGCAATCATTTGTTAGTTGATGGTGGAGTGATTGTAGCTGTAGGTAGTGGCTTGGCTTTACCTGGATATACCTTAATTCTGCCAGCTACCGAGAAACAAAAAGTGTGGCAACAAATTTTAGAATTTGGGGCTGTAGAATTAAGCGATCGCGCTTGGGATACGTTACGTATTATTCAAGGAAGACCAATCCCAGATGCAGAACTAACAGATGACTACAATCCGCTGGAAGTGGGTTTATGGCAGACTATTTCTTTAAATAAAGGTTGTTACATTGGGCAAGAAACCATTGCGCGCTTAAATACCTATAAAGGAGTCAAACAAAACTTGTGGGGAATTCGCCTCAGCGCTCCAGTAGAAGTTGGTAGTGCGATCGCCCTTGGAGATGAGAAAATTGGTAAACTGACTAGTTATACCGAAACCAGTGAAGGTTACTTTGGACTCGGTTACATCCGCACCAAAGCCGGCGGTATTGGCTTAAAGGTAAAAGTGGGAGAAGTTGAAGGTGAAATTGTGGATATCCCATTCGTCTCTCATGAGTATCCGTAAACTCTTTGCGTGAGACTGAAAAACTAGGAATTATTTAAACGGAATTTTGTGGCGATTTGTCACTAACTGAACTGTAAAAGTAGACCCCTCATCTAGTTTACTTCTGACAGAAATAGAACCTCCACAGCGCCACAATAACCGCTTAACAATAGTTAAACCTAATCCAGCACCACTCAAGTCTTCAGTGGTTCCTGAACGCACCCGATAAAAGCAGTCAAAAATTTTGCCAATTTCGGTTTCCGCAATGCCAATACCTGTATCACGGAATTCTAACTGTACGTAATCTCCTTGAACACGCGATCGCACCCAAACTTGCCCACCTTTAGGGGTAAATTTAATGCTGTTATGTAGCACATTAATTACTATCTGTTTTAGTCCACCTGTGACACACCAAACGTCTGGTAGTTCTGTAGGTACAGTGTAGGCCAGCATAATGCCTTTTTCTTGAGCTACAGGCTGGTAGGTGCTAACTACTCCGGGTACAATATCCGCTAGACGGACTAATTCTAGGCTTGTGGCTTCTAAGTTATGTTCTAGATTAACAAGATCTAATAGACCAGTGATGAGGATACTCTGGCGATCGCACTGAGTATTCAGCATTTGTAAATATCGTTGTCGCTGGGGCGGTTTAAGTGTAGGAGAATTTAACAGCGACAATGCTGTTTTCATGTGTGTTAAAGGTGTTCGCAGTTCCTGACATACACTGCTTAAATAATCATCTTTGAGTTGCTCTTTATTTTGCAGCTTTTGATTTTGGACTTGTAACTTAGCAATACGTTTATTAGCAATTTGACGTTGAATGGAATTTTGGCGTTGGAGTTGTTTTGCCAATAGTTGACTGATGAGTGCTGGTTCGGTTGTACTTGGGTAAATCAATTCAGCCGGAAAAACTTCAGATGATTCCGGTGCAGCCACCTGTTTTAGACTATCTAAAACTTGCTGAATTATTCTGCCTTCCATTGTCATTACCGCTAGTAATGACGGAATTTTACTGGTCTTGGTTTTATTAGAGTGGCGGTTTTGATTTCTTTTTCGTGGTCGCCGCGCCACAATTAAACTACAAAATTGCGGCGAGGATACTATAAAAAAGTATTCTCGCCGTAATTGATAGTTTGATAATAGTTGTACCCAATTTGGCTGAGTTGGGATAGTTTCACCTGTAACTTTTTCTTCTTCCCCAGCATTTATTTTCTCTATTCGACAAATATTAATCACTCCAGTTTCACGCATCGCAGATTGATAACGTTTTAATTCTGCGTGCCAAATTTTTCCTGGTGGTAACTTAACCCAGAAAGTTGCGGTAATTTGCTGTTCAATCAATAAATCGATTTGCGACCTCAACAGCGATAACATACTCGCAGGATTGCTTGGCAATGGTTGAGGTGGTGTTTCCACTCCCAAAGCCAACTGATATACGGATAGCTCCTTACGCAGAGAATCATTCATGAGTCAAGCACAACAAGGAAGAAATAATTATGTCATTGATTGTCAATTTCATGTAAGTGATTGTTACAAAAAGACTACGTAAAATACATTAAGTTATAAACGAGTATTGGTGAGGAAGAAAGTATGAAGTGCGAAACAATGGCTAATGTGAATTAGATGGCGAAATCCGAGTAATTTCGTTGATGATTCTAACATTATGGTTTTGGACAAGCCCACAAGCCTGATTCACAATTTCATACTTCATACTAGCCTGCGGCAAGCCGCTAAAAGCGTCTACACACTTCACACTTCAGGTTTTCCTTGTCTGGCCAATAAAGCCTCCCGTGAGTGTTCTCGGTCATCAAAGTGGATTTTTTCTGTACCGAGAATTTGATAGTCTTCATGACCTTTGCCCGCTAACAACACTCCATCACCCGGTTGAGCTTGTAAAATTGCGGTACGAATAGCTGTAGCCCGATCGCAAATTACAGTCGGTTGCACAGTGTCGGGAATTCCGGCTAAAACATCTTGCAAAATTTTTTCTGGGTCTTCGGTGCGGGGATTATCGGAAGTGACAACAGCCACATCTGCTAACTCTGCGGCGATTTTACCCATTTTTGGGCGTTTAGTGCGATCGCGATCGCCACCACAACCAAACACGCAAATCATTTTACCGGGAATAAACGGCCGTGCAGCTTTGAGTAAGTTTTCTAAGCTATCGGGGGTATGGGCATAATCCACAATCACGCTGATATCTTGTTGCGGACTAATTTGCACTCGTTCCATCCGTCCAGGAACGCCAGGAAAATCACCAATTGCAGCGGCGATTAACTGTAAATCTAGTCCTAAATGTAAAACTGCGCCCACCGCAGCCAAGACATTTTCTAAATTATATTGACCAACCAATGGTGAACGAAACGCAACTTCACCCTTTGGTGTATGAAGAATACCACTCACACCATTGGGCTGATAATTTAAATCGCTCATCCACAAATCAGCATGGCGATCGCTGACACTGTAACTCCAAACTTGTTCTGATGGTAATCGGGCTATTAATTGTTTACCGTAGGAGTCATCAGCGTTGATTACTGCCTTTCCCTTGAGATATTCGGGGCTAAATAACAACGCCTTCGCTGCAAAATAATCCTCCATATCGCTGTGATAGTCCAGATGGTCTTGGGTGAGATTGGTAAATACTCCCACCTCAAACGGACAACCCAAAACTCGACCTTGCGCCAAAGCGTGAGAACTCACTTCCATTGCGCCAAACTCACAGCCAGCATTGACAGCTGCTGCCAACTGCTGTTGTAGTTCCACCGCAAAAGGCGTAGTGTGAATAGCAGTCTGTACAAAACCCGGCCAGCGAGTGTATAAAGTCCCCATCAAAGCCGTAGCGAGATGAGCTTTATTCAGAAGAAATTCAATCAGGTGAGTAGTGGTTGTTTTACCGTTGGTACCAGTAACGCCCACTAATTTGAGTTTTTGTCCGGGATAATCGTAAAAAGCCGCTGCTATTTGCGCGCAAGCTTGAGTCATATCACTAGCACTAATCACTACAGCCTCCGGCGAGGGAGGATTTTTTTCGGCAGCTTCGGCAGAAACAATGGCCGCTACCGCACCAGAGGCGATCGCACTTGGCCAAAATTCGCCACCGTCTACCCGCGTTCCTGGCATTCCAATAAATAAATCTCCCTCACCGCAAGCATGGGAGTTAGTTTTTAAACCCTTAACTTCCGCATCTGCCAAATTAGGATTGTTAGGCAATCGTGCCACATTGTTTACTGCTGCTAGTAATTCCCGCAATTTCATCTTGTGAACCTCGCCACACGCTTATCTTGCGCTTATTCTGCATCATTTTTTTTGATATTGGATAAATACTTACACAACATTTGCTGAATTTGCTGGACATTTGCACGGGGAGAAGGACGCGGTAGAGGTTGTTCAAAAGCTTCCGCACCGGGGAGATTGGCTAAAACCAGCACTGGGACTTCATATTGATAAGCCAGTAACCAATCTTCACGAGTTGTAATGTCACGAATCTCTAACTCTACAGTAGTAAAATTTTGTGTCTCTAAAATTTGTTCTAATTTTTCCTGTAAGCCCTCGCACAGATGACAACCGGGTTTACTGTATAAAATCAATCGCATAGAAATTATGAAGTATGAAGTGTGTAGACGCTTTTAGCGGTGAAGCAGTGCGTTGGGCGGGTTCCCCGACTTGAAGCAACTGCTGAACCCGAAGGGCTTGCCGCAGGCTAGTATGAAGTCTGAAATTCTTACTAATCCTAACTCAGCACGGGCTAAACGCCCCGCTACCGCTAACAGCACCTTCAATTCAGCACCAGAAAAAAGCGAGTGTGAGTCATCTGCCTTCTAATATGGACTATAGTCAGTTTTTGTGGAGTTTTGGGAATGACCGCAACAGATCCTGTAAAGTTAATGAAGCAAGAGGTTGGTAAAGCTGCTGCCCTACTAGTAAAATCAGGTTCAATTGTCGGTTTAGGTACGGGTTCAACAACAGCTTATACAATTCAGTATTTAGGCGATCGCCTCAAATCTGGTGAACTTAAAGATATTGTGGGTATTCCTACTTCTTTTCAATCAGAAGTATTAGCCAAGGAATATGGTGTACCTCTCACCACTTTGGATGCTGTTGACCACATCGATATCGCTATTGATGGTGCAGATGAAGTTGACCCCCAAAAGAATTTGATTAAAGGCGGCGGTGCAGCACATACCCGCGAAAAAGTGGTAGATTACTTAGCCAGTCAATTCATTGTTGTAGTAGACAGTGGTAAGTTAGTTGACCGTTTAGGTTCTGTGTTTGCAGTACCCGTAGAAGTTATCCCAATGGCAATTACTCCTGTTACCAATGCCATTAAGCAACTTGGCGGTAAACCAGAACTACGTATGGGTATCAAAAAAGCTGGGCCAGTCATCACAGACCAAGGCAACTTTGTCCTTGATGTCAGATTTGACTCCATTGACGACCCAGTGAATTTAGAAAAAATCCTCAATAACATTCCTGGCGTTTTAGAAAACGGTATCTTCGTCAACTGTGCAGATGTCGTTTTAGTTGGCGAAGTTATAGACGGTCAGCCAGTAGTTAGGCAGTTGTAATATTTTAGCTGGGTGTAAGGGTTTTTATAGTTGATGCAATGTGCAACTTATTTTTGAAACCCCTCTCCAAACCTCTCCCCTACAAGGAGAGAGGCTTTGAATCTTGCTCCCCTTCCCTTGTAGGGGAGCCAGTGCGTTGCGGGGGTTCCCCCCGTTGTAGCAACTGGCGTAAGGGGTTGGGGGTTAGGTTTGAGAGAAAGTTGCACACGGCGTTAGTTTATGCTTTTACACCCCATCCTTCCCTATTTTTTAATAGCTGATTCTTTACTCAGCACTCGAATTAAGCGTACTTATTAATTACCTGTGCAAAATCTGGTATAGCCTCTTCTATATAGGGTTTAACTGAACCTCTCAGTTTTTCATAAGTTCCCCGCACAATTGGCCGTGACACCTTCTTCGCTCTGGCATCAGTAATGCTCAATAGTGCGTCTGCCGTGCGAGATTTATTTGTAGCAAGGTGCGCCACTGGATCACCATTTTGTACACCTTCATTCCACATTGGATCAAGGGCTGTAAAGCATTCTGGTAAAAGTTGCTCAACGGCGTAGGCGATATATCCTGGCTTAACTCCTTTCAGCGCTGCATAAGCAGCTTTGAGTCCAATACCGCTAATACCTGACTTAGAAGTGAGTTGTGTTTCTAACAATTTGCAACAGTCATCAATAACCATTGCTCTTTTGTCTGAGTTTAAAAGTTTGTCGCTCAGTCCCATTTCACTCCTCCATGATGTTAAGGCGATCGCTGTTCTCTATTTTCCCCAGTTAAAGGGAAATTATAAGAAATGGTAACAGAGCGAGAGAGTTTTCGTAGCCTTGCTTCTGTATGTTGACAGACTTGGGTGATTGTGAGTCAGAAATTTTCGCAATAACTTGATGAGCGATCGCTCTCTCATGTTTAATCAAGCTATGTACTAAAACACACATACTCATCAGTAGTATTATTGCGATCGCTGTTTTAGAGTAATGAGCGATTTAGGTTTTGGCAAATTATATAATTAAATAATTACTGGCAAAATTATAAATCAATGACATTACTTAACGCACATAATAATTTATCTTTAGAAGAAGTTCATCGTTTTTTTGGCTTTCAAAAGCAGTACAATGATTCATTTTCTAACCTATTATCTTTAGAATCTCTGAGCCAAGAAGAACAGCAAGAACTAAAGCAGATTCAAAATGATTTTGATAGATATCTAAATACAGGTAAAGTTTCCGAAGGGCAAGTCAAGTTTCTTGCAGTTGCGCCTTTACTGCGATTAGCTGGCTTTTATCGCTATCCCATAGAGATTGTTTTAGAAGAGAACATTGCTGATATTGAAGTAGAAGATGAAGACACAATAACTAAAGGCAGATTTGATATTTTAGCGATTAGTAAAGCCAAAAATACAAAACCTCAAGCATATTTCTGGTTGCTATTAATTGAATCTAAAAATAGTCAAATTGATATATTTACTGGATTACCTCAATTACTAACTTATGCTTATAAAAGTTTAGATAATCAAAAATCAGCTTGGGGTTTAACGACTAACGGTAGGAGTTATCAATTTGTCTATATCGAACAAGGCAACCCGCCAGTATATCAACTACTGCCGTTGTTAAATTTTATGGAATCGATGCGGGCAATGGAATTATTGCAGGTTCTCAAAGCAATTTGTCAGTTATAAAGTTACTAATATTCAGCCAAAGCTTTTGGATACGCTGAAAGTGCGATAGCTTTAAAATGTCATGTAAAAACCTTTATTCAAAGCTAAAGCCTCTGTCAGCATTTTTTATAGGATTGCTATATATAGTATTCAAATATAAAAAATAAATTCACTATTATTGATTTTAATATTTTTAATTTTCTCGATTATATTCATTAAATTTGAGTTTTCTGTACCATTGAAACCGTGACTAAAAACTTGTAGCAATAACTTAGATTGAATAATTGGATATTCTATAAAATTTTGCCTAGCTTTAGGTATTTCTTTATTATGTCTAGCCATAATTGAACTTTGTTCTATCAGTCCACCATTTTTGAAAATAAAATCAATATATTTAACATCATTAATACATCCATAACGATTAAATGGCCAAGGAAAAACTACTCTTCTTTCTATAATCTTGTTTTCTGTAATTTCATAATATTCTGGTCGTTTCAATGACTCTATGTTAGGTTCATGACCTTTATTGCGAAGACAATTTAAATCATTAGCAGTTAAATGTAATTCAAAGGTTCTGTTATTATTACAAGCCTCTATAAAGGCAGCAATGCGGATTTTAACAGATGAATATTCTTCTGGTGTAGAGGAATAAACAGGGAAATTAACTAATTCTTCAGGTAGTTGAGATTGATGCAGAGCCTTATTTAGTTTATTTACAGTTGTGAAATATAAATAAGCTATATACACGATGAGAATTAGTAAAATCCCCAACAAAATTAAGGATAAATAAGCTAAATAATTTGGCATTTTATGAGTATTTTTCGGTTTATTTCAGTTCTGCTAATAATTCTACTGTTTGCGATCGCTCCACCAAGCTATTTGCACATAAAATACCAGAAGCGGCAACTGCTGGTACACCAATTCCTGGCATGGTGCTATCACCGACACGATATAAACCGGAAATTGGCGTGTGTGTACTCGGAAACATCCCTTTACCCGCAGCAATAGCCGGGCCATAGGTTCCCTGATATCTTCGTAAATAATGGCTATGAGTTAATGGTGTCCCGATAAGTTCTAACACTACACGTTCTCGAATATCGGGGATAATTCGCTCTAAGGCGTGGTATAAAGTTTGGGCTTTCTCTTTTTTCTGCTGTTCATAATTATTATTTCGTTCCCAGCCAGCAAACGGTTCCAGGGTGTAAGCATGAACTACATGATGCCCTTCTGGTGCGAGAGTTGCATCCCACACACTAGGAATGGAAATCATGCAAGTATTACCTGGTGTGGTGATATCTTGGGCAGAGTCGTGAACTACAACATGATGTCCTGTTAGATTTTCTAGTCCCTCGCCACGAATACCCAAATGTAAATGGATGAAACTATCAACCGTGGGTGTATGTAGTGCAGTTTGACGGTAAGCTGTGGGTAAATCTTCAGGACGCAATAGTTGATTGTAAGTATCCCAAATTGTGGCGTTGGAAATAACAATCGGTGCTGACAGAATTTCGCCGTTTTTTAACCGCACACCTACAGCTTTGCCAGATTCCACAAGAATTTGCTCAACGTGACAGCCTAAGCGTAACTTACCACCCCAGCGTTCTAAGCCACGTACTAAAGCATTGACAATTGCTGCACTACCTCCAACCGGATACTCTACACCACGCCCACGTTCACCTAACATAAAAGCGACTTCTGGAGCAATTGTGCCATGTGCCTTTAAGCCAGAAAGTAGAAAACATTCTACATCGATGAGTCTGCGTACCCAAGGGTCTTTGACAGCGGCATCCATAACAGTGCCGACAGAAGACTGCACCAAAGGCAAATACGGTAACATTTTAACTAGCGATCGCGCATAATTCAGTAATACAAAAATTACCTGCCAATCAGCCCGTAAAGCCAAAGTAGGTATATCTTTCATCCCCTCATACAAGCCTAACAACCGAGCGGCAAAATTCTGAAACTCTGCTGCACCTTGGGGTGTAATTGTTTGTAACTCCTGATGCAATCTTTGAAAATTGCTGTAAATTGCAATACTAGCTTCAGGAAAATGGTAGTGTCCTAAAGGATCATAAGGTATAACTTGAAGGGATTCCCCTAGAACATCCAGAATTTGTTTTACCGGGTTCAAACTATGGGTTCCTGAGAGTCCACAATAAAAAGAGGGGCCAGAATCAAATTCAAATCCTCGTCGTTTAAAGCTATGGGCTGCACCACCGGCAATTGTATGGCTTTCACAGACAATTACCCGCTTGCCATACCGCGCAAGCAACGCCGCAGCACATAACCCGCCAATACCGCTACCGATAACTATGACATCGTTGTTTGTCATTTGTACTTTGTCCATTGTCATTTGTCTAAATACTAATAACTTTTGACTTTTGACTTTTGACTTTTGACCCTTGACCCTTGACTTTTGACTAATGACTGAACCACTAATTGAACTGAAAGGCGTTTCTAAGTCCTTTGGTAACAATAAGGTTTTAGATAATGTGGATTTGACAATTTACCGAGGCGAAGCACTAGGAATTATCGGCCCTTCCGGGACTGGGAAATCAACAATTTTGCGAGTAATAGCGGGACTAACTAACCCGGATGAGGGCGAAATCTATGTCCAAGGAGTCCGGCGTGAAGGGTTGATAGAAGATAGTGCTGACCCCATTGGTATTGGGATGGTGTTTCAGCAAGCGGCGTTATTTGATTCTTTGAATGTGGATGAGAACGTGGGATTTTTACTGTATCAAAATTCCAAGTTACCGCGATCGCAGATTCAAGCACTAGTCAAAGAAAAATTAGACATGGTTGGTCTACCAGGAATCAGTCATCTCTACCCTTCCGAACTTTCTGGCGGGATGCGAAAACGGGTGAGTTTTGCCCGTGCGATTATGTCTAACCCCGAAAATCCCAAAGAAGGGCCAGAAGTTTTACTTTACGATGAACCGACCGCCGGACTAGACCCGATTGCTTCGACAGTTATTGAAGACTTGATTCGTGATTTACAAAGTATGCACGGAGTTTGTAGTACTTATGCCATTGTTACCCACCAAGATAGTACGATTCGCCGGACAGCTGATAGACTAGTGTTTCTCTACCAAGGTAGAGTGCAGTGGCAAGGTACAGTTAATGACATGGATAGCACTGACCACCCATTAATTAGACAATTTGTGAGTGGGAGCGTGCAAGGGCCGATTCAGGTTGTTGGTTAGGTGGTTGGAGGAACAAATGCGAGAATTTATCACAAACCGCTTCACTTCTAGACGAACGTTGAGAGAAGGTTCAGTGGGGTTATTAATCTTGCTAGGACTGGGTTCCTTTGGGGTGATTATTCTGTGGTTGAATGGAGTTAGTGCCGCACGTAGCTCCTATAGGTTCGTTGTCGAATTTGCCAACGCCGGAGGAATGCAAAGAGGTGCATCAGTCCGTTATCGTGGCGTGAAAGTCGGCAAAATTTCGGATATTCGCCCAAGGTCAAATGCTATTGATGTAGAAGTAGAAATTGCTCCAGCTGATCTAATAATTCCTAGTGATGTCAGGATTGATGCCAACCAAAGTGGGTTGATTAGTGAAAGTATTATCGACATTACACCAAGAACATCACTTGCTACTGAAGTGAAGGCAAAACCTTTAGAAAAAGGCTGCAATTCAAACTTAATTGTGTGTAATGGTTCTCGCTTAAAAGGTCAAATTGGTATTAGTGTTGATGACCTGATTCGCAGTAGCACTGAATTAGCTACCTTGTACAACGATCCAAAATTTTATCAAAGAGTTAACCGACTTTTAGAAAGTTCCGCCGCCGCCGCCACCAGTGTTGCAGCCCTCAGTCAAGATGCGAGAGGTTTAACGAAAGGCTTTCAAGGACAGCTAAGTACATTTGGTGCAACAGCTAATTCTGTACAACGCGCCACAAATGAACTTACTGCATCTACCACTAAAACAGCAAATCAGTTAAGTGTAACTGCTAATCAATTTGGTGCAACAGCTAAGGAATTTGGACTAACAGCGAATAAGGCCAATCGCTTGCTGACTAACTTGGATGATTTGGTAACTACTAATCGTTCATCCTTAGTCGGCGCTCTGAATAATATTACCGAAACCAGCAATCAATTACGCGCTACTGTCACTAATTTATCACCATCACTTAATCGCTTAACTCAAGGAGAAGTGATTAAAAATTTAGAAGCACTTTCAGCTAATGCAGCCCAAGCTTCTGCTAATTTACGCGATGCGACAAAAACTTTAAATGACCCCAAAAATGCTTTACTACTACAACAAACTTTAGACTCAGCTAGAGTCACTTTTGAAAACACCCAAAAAATTACATCTGATTTAGATGAGTTGACAGGTGATCCAACTTTTAGAAAAAATCTTCTTCAATTGGTCAACGGTTTAAGCGGCTTAGTTTCTTCTACACAACAAATGCAGCAGCAAGTTCAGTTTGCTGCAACTTTAGATGCTATGAAAGTAGCAGCTATCAAACAAAATATCGTTTTTCCTACACCAGTCACTAGCGAACCAACAGGTGTAATTAATCCCGCAACTACTGTTGTGAAAGGTGTAGATAAACAGTCTCAAACTACTGATTACGTAACTTTGAATTCGTCCCAAGAAAAGTTATTGCAGCAGTTACGAGAACATAGTAAAAAAAGGGAAACAGAGCAGTAAATAACTATCAATTGACCAATAGTAGATTTATAATTGCATCCATTACTGTCCAGATGTATCTACTTGCGGCTATATTTTTTGTTGAATTTTAGAGAATTGGGATGAAATACATCTCAAGACATAGAATTAATTTAGTTTTTTTGCTTGAAATCTCTTCTCAAGATAGTAGATATACTATCTTCAACATCCTACTCTAGTTCTCGAAGCTATTGAACAAAATACTTTTCTTTAAATTCGAGGACATGATTTATGGCTAATGAAAAATTTAAAAAAGCAGTAGATTCATCTGAAAGAGCAGAAGTAGATACCTATGACAGAGGGATTATTCCTGCTGAAACTGCTGCTCGTAAAAAAAGAGAGGGAGAATTATATAAAACATTACCCACAGAAGAAAGAGAAGCAGATGCGCCTACTGACGACCAAACCGATGCCGAAAGCATCCACACTACAGACGGTTACACTGTAGATAAAGAAGGTTTGTTAAATAACTACGCAATTGAACCAGAAATGTACTATGAGGTTCCCGGTGATGCGCGTCAGGAAGTTGTAGAAGATACTGCACAACGCGTAGAGGAACTTCAAGAAGTCAAAGAAGATAAGGAAGGCGAATTAACAGAAAGAGGTGATGAACGCGGTAGAGGCCCAGGAATAGTTTAGTCATTGAAGAATTTAGCAGCAATATTCTGACTTTTAAATTCTATGTAGATCACTCTCACTCGCCGATTCTTTCATAAAACTCCACCCATAACCTCTCTTAAATTTTTTAAGAGAGGTTTTATTTACCTTACTCAGCACTTTTACATATCTAATGCAGCTTTCCCTAATGATTGACAAATCACGTCATTTTGTGGCGTGTGAATACGGCTGCATAAAACGTCACGATAGTGTCGTTCTAAGGGATTCTTTCTTGTTAATCCTGGATTACCAATAAGTTGCAAACCAATTTCTACAGCACGGATTGAATTAGTTGTGCTGAGATATTTTACAGCTTGTGCTTGTAATTCTACATTAGGTGCAGACTCACCTTTATCAAGTTCTTGTGCCAAGTTGTAAATTAGTATGCGGTTAGCATATAGCAGTGCTTCGATTTCACCTACTGCTGTTTGAAAGCGTGACAAACTGGCGAGTGGTGTTCCCAAATTTGACGGAGTGCGATCGCCAAGATATTCTATTAACCAGTCTCGCGCAGCTGTAGCAACTCCTAAATACAATGCACTCAATGTCAAACTATTCCACACCGCTGTTATGGGATCTGGTGGTGATTTAATAGAGACAGGACGAATATCTAAAGCATATTCATCGGGAATTAGAACATTTTCTAAAATTAAATCATGACTCCCAGTCGCTCTCATCCCTAAATGATCCCAAGTTTCGACAATTTGTACCCCAGGTAAGTCACGAGGAACTAAAAAATTACCAACTTGGGGTTCATCTTCGGTTTTTTTCGCCCAAACCACAAAGTAGCGCAGAATTGGACTACCTGTTGTATATTGCTTATGCCCACTTAACAACCAACCTTGTGCTGTTTTTTGGGCTGTTGTTGCTGGTAAACCGCCTCTAGCTGGTGTACCTAACTCTGGTTCTACACGGGCGGCGTTGATGAGGGCGGAGTTGGCGATCGCTTCCCGACAAACTTTCTTGTATACTTCAGGATGCCAGGAACGACTACGATTAGCTTTAGCGTGTTGTAAATAGTGCATGTTCAACACTAACGCCGTAGAAGCATCACCACAGGCTATCCCCTCAATAACTTGACAAATACTAGCCAGCCCTAAATCTTGTCCACCCAAATCACGGGGAATAGTTAAACCCAAAAGTCCCGCTTGATGCAGCGCCGTAAAATTTTCAAAAGGAAATGAACCATCTTTATCATGCACTGCGGCGCGAGTCGCAAAATCTTGCGATAGGGTTTTAACTTGATCAGAAAGTGACAAAGAAGTTTCTAAGCCTTGATTGACAAAGGTTTCTAATACTACTTGCTTCATTTTAATTCCAGCTAAAAATTGACTTAAAAGTACAGATAATAGTCAATAAATTGCAAATAACTATGCACCCTATATTAAAAGTTGATATTTCTGAACTCACCATATCTGAGCGAATGCAGCTTGCAGAAGATTTATGGGACAGCATTCTGACTGATAGTAATGCAGTAACTCTGAGTGAGGAGCAAAAAGAAGAACTGCATCGACAAAACCCAAACCAGGGTTCATGTTGGGAGCAGGTTAAGCAGCGACTTGGTTTTGCTCAATAATAATTTCTACTCCTCACTCCCTATTTTTGAGCTACCGCCACATTCAAATAGATGTAGACATAACTGCTGGGAAAGTGCTTGACAGACTTCGACTCCACGAACACTGTTACCACGCGCATCTAAGGGTGGCGAAAATACTCCTATACCCATTTGATTGGGGACAACTGCAAAAATTCCGCCGCAAACGCCACTTTTAGCAGGAATACCGACTGTATACGCCCATTCGCCAGCAAAGTTGTACATTCCACAGGTGTACATAACGCTGAGAATATCCTTTATATATTGATGGTCTACAGCTCGTTCGCCTGTGATGGGGTTTATTCCTTTGTTCGCCAATGTCGCGGCCATCACGGCTAAGTCGTGACAATTCACTATCACGGCACACTGCTTAAAATAAAGGTCTAATGCTTCTTCAATATTTTGGTCAATCATACCAAAGTTCAGCATCAGGTGTGCCATTGCACGGTTACGATGTCCGGTGCTGCGTTCGGAAGTAAATATAGACATATCGACAAATACATCATGACCAGTGTAGCGGCGGAACATCTCTAGGATGCGGTTGAGGCGTTCGGTTGCACCCTCTCCTTTAATTAAGCTGGTGGTGGCGATCGCTCCAGCATTTACCATTGGGTTATATGGTCGCTTTGATCGCTCATCTAAAACAATTGAGTTGAATGCTTCTCCTGTTGGTTCTACACCCACTCTTGTCAATACATAATCTCGCCCATGATCTTCTAGGGCTAGTCCGTAAGCAAAGACTTTAGACATGGACTGGATAGTAAATAGCTGCTGGTAATCTCCAACTTCGTAAACTTGACCATCTACAGTCACGATGCAAATGCTAAATAAATCCGGGTTTACCTTAGCTAATTCTGGAATATAGTTTGCGACTGCACCCTCTTGCAAAGACTTGTACTTAGAATGCAAATCTTGGAGAACAGATAACAATGATGATGAAACTATTTCTAAATCTACTGAATTTGCTTGTTTTGCCATGAAGCTGATAGTTTATTTGAGAAAATCATAGATGATTAATTATTTCGGGCAGTCGATTTTTATTGTAATTTTTGCTACATTGCTAAATTCATAAATATACGTCCACTGGTATTTTTTAATTTTCTCATTCTTATTTTTCTTTTAATTGTAAAAAATATTAGTTACAAAAGCACCCAATTTTTTCGCCCATGATTGCGAATATTACTGGTTTTTAAAATTACTTTTTATAAAATTTAAATAAGTATATTTACTCGCAAATATACACTACATAGATTTTTTTTAAACATCAATTATTGCTGCTAATCAAATAAGATATTTTGGCTATAAGCTTTACTCTAAAAGACTTTTAGCTAATTACAAAAACTATATCAATATAGCTTAATTCTGTGTAGACAACAGCTTTTCTCCTTCAATATATTTAAAACTTATCACCATGATTTTAAAAAACTATATGTTCTATAACATACATATTTTTTACTGAAATCAACGGGTAAATCGAGTAAACTTTGCCAAAATCTAATCTGAGAAGCGTGTAAAGTTTTAATAAGAAAAATGTTCGTAGCCGAAAAAAACGCTACACACCTAAAATCCGCATTTGAACAAGGTTTCACTGTTTTGATCGGGATTTAAATTTGCGAAATTGAGGTTTGATTACGCTAAAACCCTGATCCCCAAGTTCAAAAGTTCGTGTTAGTCTGTTGCAGTTATGAAAAACAAAGTGAAAGCGGAACGAGTTCGATTTTAAGGAAAACTTTTGCTCTTTTATGGCATTAAATTCCGTTAATCAAAAAAACTACTGTTCTACAGTCGCTTGAAAATTGGACGCATGAACCAAAGACATTTGTGGACTACTGTCGCCTTGTTTGTGACTCTTACCGGGATACCCTCAATGGGTCGCACTCAAACTACAATTCAAACCGCCAAGGAAACTCATCCAGTTTCCCAAAAATCATCAACTGGTGATGTGGTTAAAGTAGGTGAGTACCAATCCCCTACAGAGAAACAGAACTCGGATGCTGTGATTACAAGCATTCATTCTCACAGTATTGGAGGTCGTCAAGCGGCAACCCTATACATCCGGAATATACCAGTACTCACTTTTGTGAGTTCTAAGCAAGTTGCGAATGTTGAGACAAAACAAGGTGTTGTAGGAGAAATAGGGGGCGTGCAGTCGTACGCCCTTGTTGCTACCAACTCAACTAAAGTGGCAAGTACTGGCAATGTAGTAAATTCTGGGAACCAAGTCGGCTCATTAGAAAATGACCCTGTTCAACGAGCTAGTGTGATAGCAGCTAAAATCAACCAGCTGATTGAAGACAACGTTGATGCCAAGCAGATTACGGTCAGTTGGAAAGATGAGAGCAAAACTGCTAATCAACCCCAAGATAAAAGCTCTGCTGCACAGCCTAGCGATCGCTATACAATCAAAATCAAAGACCAAGAATTGGTGGAAATCAACGAAAATACCCGCCTAGCAGACACCACCAATAACTTGGCACAAGACGCATTACAAGCAACCAACCGCCTACGCAGACTCATTGGTAACGCATCTCCTATTGATAACATTGCTAACTTACCAGTGCGATCGCCATTGTCATTACCAAGACTGCCGCAGCAAATTGCCGTTGGTAATATCAGACTTACCTTTAGAGGCATGGCCTCCTTTTATGGCTATGATGGCTCAGGCAGTATGACTGCTAGTGGCCAGAGATTTAATCCGGAAGCTATGACTGCTGCACATCGCAGTTTGCCTTTTGGGACAAAAGTTCGTGTCACCAACACCAGTAATGGTCGCTCTGTCATAGTACGCATTAATGACCGCGGCCCGTATATCCGTGGCCGAGTCATCGACTTATCTACTGCTGCAGCCCGCACTATCGGCATGATTGGTAGTGGTGTTGCGCCAGTACATATCGAGGTGTTGGGACGATAAGTTTTAGGTAATTTGCAGGATTAAAGGATAGTTTAAATAATTTTTGGATTGCTCTATTACCCAATCCAAAATCTAAAATCCCAAATTTATCGGCTTGTTCGGCGTAGTGTTTTCCCTCAACGCGCTTGGCGCGAATTAATGACCACGGCTAAATCTCCATCTCAAACCTGATCCTTCATCCTGCAAATTCACCTAATTTCTATATTCCCCTAGTTCTCGCATCTTTTCCCCAGTTTCAGATATAAACTAACGGGGGAGGGTTAGAAGAACTAGGGGAATTTTGTGCGCCTGTTGACAACAGTCGCAGCTTTACGCTGCTATTTAAATAAACTTCGCTCGCAAAGCCAACTGACATTACCAGAAGATCTGGTCGCAGATGAAATGAGCAGTTGGGATCGGACAGCCGTCGGTTTGGTACCGACAATGGGGGGTTTGCATCAAGGTCATTTAAACTTAATCAAACGAGCAAGGCAAGAAAACTCAACGGTGATTGTCAGTATTTTTGTCAATCCCTTGCAATTTGGCCCTAACGAAGATTATGCACGTTATCCGCGAACTTTAGAGCAAGACCAAAAATTATGTGAAGACGCGGGAGTTGATGCGATTTTTGCTCCTACTCCGGAAGTGATGGGAGTACCCGCGAAAAATATACAAGAATCTTTGATGACCCAAGTCATCCCACCATCTGCTATGATACTAGGTTTGTGTGGACGTTCTCGGCTAGGTCACTTTCAGGGTGTAGCAACGATTGTGACGAAGCTTTTGAACTTAGTACAGCCTGATCGCGCCTACTTTGGGCAAAAAGATGGTCAGCAACTGGCAATTATTCAACGACTAGTGGCTGATTTAAATTTGCCAGTAGAAATTGTTGCTTGTCCGACAGTCCGAGAAGCGTCAGGTTTAGCTTTTAGTTCTCGCAATCAATATTTGAGTGCGACAGAAAAAGAGCAAGCAGCAGTTTTATATCGAGGATTAAAAAAAGCTGAAGCTGCTTTTAAATCTGGTGTGCGTAACAGCAATCAGTTAATAGCAGTGGTACAACAAGAAGTGGCTAAGGTGAGTACTGTTTTCTTGGAATATATTGAATTGGTTGAACCGACTACGTTAATGTCATTAGAAACAATTGAGGAGGAAGGAATGCTGGCGATCGCAGCTCGTCTTGGTTCTACACGTTTGATTGATAATACCATCTTGCGCGATCGCCAACCCATCATCGCTATTGATGGGCCAGCCGGAGCCGGAAAATCTACGGTAGCACGCCAAGTAGCAGCAGAACTAGGGCTAGTTTATTTAGATACAGGTGCTATGTACAGAGCGATGACTTGGCTAGTAGTCCAAAAAGGCATTGCTTTGGATGATGAATGTGCGATCGCCGAATTAGCTCATACTTGTAACATTGAACTTACACCCAGTTCAGATTTAAAATCTCCTGTGCGGGTTTGGATTGATGATGTCGATATTACCCAAGAAATTCGCACAGTTGAGGTAACATCTAAAGTATCTGCGATCGCCGCCCAAAGTGCTGTGCGTCAGGCCTTAGTTAAACAGCAACAAAACTGGGGTAAAAAAGGTGGTTTAGTCGCCGAAGGCCGGGACATTGGTAGCCATGTCTTCCCCGATGCTGAAGTGAAAATCTTTTTAACCGCATCAGTAACCGAACGCGCTCGTCGTCGTCAACAAGACTTTAAAAAACAAGGTCAACCCGAAGTTAGTCTAGAACAACTAGAACGGGACATCGCCGAACGCGATTGGAAAGATAGTACTCGTAAAGTTTCCCCCTTACAAAAAGCTGCGGATGCAGTGGAACTCCAAACTGATGGGATGAATATATCTGAAGTAGCTGCACAAATCATTAATTACTTCCATCAACGCTTATCTCAATGGTAATCAGAGAGATACGCTTTTAGTTTTTCTTCCTCTGAGTGGTGAGTAACTGAGTACCTACCCACCACTTGTAAATCAGACTTTTAATTAATTAAATTAGCTTAGTAGATAACATTTTATAGACTGAAAAAATTTATTCATCTAGCTTAAGACTGACTAATAATATTTATGATGACTATGCCTTAAGGTAGAAGTATTCAAGGTTAAGAATTCGCTAACTAGTTATTATCAACTCTGGCTGCAAAAACCAAAGTTCATTGCCAAAGCATACCTCTTTTCATTCCCCCTCATGCAGGGGGAATATCTTTCTGACTTATTAAGCAGGATAGAAGATTTAAGGGGTAATAATCTGCTAGGATAACCAGGGAAAATAAACGCCTTATTTACAATGGCTGTAACCCTTGCAAAAAGCCAGCGAAAAATTATAAATTAAGTCCAACACTACTAATTGCTAATCGCTAAAATACTTTGGTGATCAAATATTAGTTGTTTTTATTTATAATTCTTCTGCCATCGGCATTTGACTTATCAAAAAAGTCTTTTGTTTTCATCATCACTTTGGTAGTAGAATGACGATGTTAAGTTTTATGTTTCCTTAATTCAAGGACATCAAAACAACTAAACACAAAACCTGTAATTTTCTAAGCTTCGGTAATAGCTTTAGGCCGGGAAACAGTAAAGAGAGGATTTCATAAAATGGCATTTACACAGCCCCCCTTACCCTTTGACATTAATGCTCTAGAGCCGTATGGCATGAAAGCTGAGACCTTCGAGTATCACTATGGTAAGCATCATAAAGCTTATGTCGATAACCTCAACAAGCTAACCGAAAATACAGAACTTGCTAATAAGTCTCTAGAAGAAGTTATCCAAATATCCTTTAAAGATTCTTCCAAAGCAGGTATTTTCAACAATGCTGCTCAAGTTTGGAACCACACCTTTTTTTGGAATAGCTTGAAGCCAGGTGGTGGCGGCGCACCCACTGGTGAACTCGCAAGCAGAATTGAAAAAGACTTTGGTAGCTTCGACAAATTCAAAGAAGAGTTCTCGAATGCGGCTGCTACTCAGTTTGGTAGTGGTTGGGCTTGGTTAGTTGATGATGGTGGTACTCTTAAGGTAATTAAAACACCTAACGCTGAGAACCCCTTAGCCCACGGCAAAAAAGCATTGCTCACCCTTGACGTTTGGGAACATGCTTATTACATCGACTTCCGCAATGCTCGTCCTGCATTCATTAAGAATTTCTTAGATCAGTTAGTCAACTGGGACTTCGTTGCAGAAAATCTGGCTAAAGCATAATATCTATCAGGCAGAAAGCGATCGCTCACATCTGCCAAATTTCTCAAGTATAGATATTTAGTTGCTCTCCAAAATATGATCAACAGTCACGACTCTCTATTCGTGGCTGTTTTTGCTTCAATTAAAAATTTTGTCAACACGGTAGTAGCGATCGCCTCGCTGAACTATCTTGAAAATAGGGAGTCCGTGAAGCCAGTCAATATTCTTTTTGCCTAAAAAAACATAAAAATCTAAAATATATGGATAGCAAACAATTAGCACAATACCTTGAAGCCACAGATAGCATCACCAAACCGTGGCTATTGGTACAACTACGTCTGAAAAAATTACAAGAACGCCGAGATACAATTTCTGAAGATACCTACGCTGATGAGTTAGCAGACATTCACCAAGATTTAATGAATTTAGGTGAATGGTGGCGAAGCATAGAAGATCAGGTCTTTTAATGAGGTAATATCAATAGTCCAGAGTCAATAGTTTATAGTCCATTGACCATTGACTATTGACCCTTGACCATTGACTATTAACTAACTCTTATGGATTATCGGGATGCAGGGGTTGATGTTGAGGCTGGTAGAGCCTTTGTCGATCAAATTCGCAATTTGGTTCATAGCACCTTTAGGCCAGAAGTACTCGGCGGACTAGGTGGTTTTGGCGGTTGCTTTCAACTACCCACAGGTTACAAAGAACCTGTGCTGGTTTCGGGAACGGATGGTGTAGGTACAAAGCTAAAAATTGCCCAAATTCTCAATCGTCACGATAGTGTGGGGATTGATTTAGTCGCTATGTGCGTGAATGATGTGCTGACATCTGGTGCAGAACCCCTGTTTTTTTTAGATTATGTCGCCACAGGTAAGTTAGATAAAGAGCAGTTAACCCAGGTAGTAGCAGGGATAGCTGCTGGCTGCAAACTAGCTGGTTGTGCCTTATTAGGCGGAGAAACGGCAGAAATGCCTGGTTTTTACCAAGTCGGGGAATATGACTTGGCTGGGTTTTGCGTGGGAATTGTCGAAAAAAGTCAGATGTTGGATGGTTCTCAGGTACAAGTGGGAGATGTAGCGATCGCTCTAGCTAGTACTGGTGTACACAGTAATGGTATCAGCTTAGTCCGCAAGATTGTCAGTGATGGGGGTTTTGCTTGGAGCGATAGCCCAGATTTATTAGCTGGTGAAACTATTGGAGAAGCTTTTCTCCAACCTACGCGCATTTATGTCAAACCAGTTCTCGCCGCCCGTCAAGCTGGTATAGAAATTCATGGGATGGCGCATATTACAGGTGGCGGTTTACCAGAAAATTTACCCAGATGTTTAGGTAAAAATCAAACAATTAAAATTAACCCCAACAGTTGGAAAATTCCTGCTACATTTCAATGGTTAGCGGAAGTCGGTGCAGTAAGCGACGAAGCAATGTTTAATACATTCAATATGGGGATTGGATTTGTGCTGTTAATACCGCCTCAGCAAGTAGAACAAACAATTTCCTTTTTTACATCACAAAATATTCCCGCCTTTGCAATTGGTGAGGTAATTCCTGGTGCAGGTACACTGGAGGGATTATTTAGTTAAACGTAGGTGTAAGGGTGTAGGTGAGAACAAGTAATGACGTGTTTATTTCATTTATTGCCAGTGGTGTGATGTCCTTCCCCTTTTCTTAACAAGCACAGGATGTTCCTTATACCCCTACACGCCTATTCCCTCACAAGTGTAGGTTTTTAACAAAGTGATGAGTAATGACTCTAGAAGTCACGATTTAATCAAACTTCTATCACTCCCATACCCTTACATCCCCATACCCTTATTTCCCTGTATTTATGGAAAGGGAAGAGAGGTTTTTTTGCTTGTGGTATAGTGAAATCTTCTGAGTGAGTAACTGAAAAAAATTTCTGATTGTTGAATCAACAATACTATTACCTATTCCCTAGGCGCTTATTCATAAAATTTGTATCAGTATTTACTTGAATATTTGAGAAAAATTTTTGACTTGCGCTTATTAAAGCAATCGAAAATACTCATGCCCATTATCATTGAGATTTGCTAACGTAGTCTTAACATATTGAAAAATTTAGCTGAGTAAGCTAATTAAATACCTGCTGGCACTAATGATACGTGCTAGTGCTTTCTTATCTATAGGTGTGGCGTTTTGGTGTGTGAATAACTGCGTATATTTGTGCAGAGGGTAGTATGGTTATGAATTGTACGCGGACATCGACTTCTTGCGAACTTTTAAAACAAGTATTCCAGAAGATTGATGCCCAAAGCTGTCCGAAAGTATTTAATTTTCACATGCACACCGTTCATTCAGACGGAAGGTTGCAGCCTAGTGCATTGATGGAACAAGCGATCGCTATTGGCTTAGAAGGATTAGCCATTACTGACCATCATAATATTGGTGGCTATTTAGCAGCGCAAGCTTGGTTAGAAGACTGGAAGTGGAAAAATCCTCACAGTAACATTCCTTATTTATGGAGTGGTACAGAAATCAATGCTAACCTTTTGGATAATGAGGTTCACATTTTAGCTTATGCCTTTGAGCCAAGTCACTCTAGCATTAAACCTTACTTGCAAAAAAGTGCTGTCACAGGTATAGAATATCAAGCAGTCAACGTAATTGCGGCGATTCATGAAGCTGGTGGACTAGCAGTTTTAGCGCATCCCGCGCGTTACAGGCGATCGCATTTTGATTTAATTGCGGCTGCGGCTGAACATGGTATTGATGGTGTGGAAAGTTTCTACGCTTATAATAACCCCAGCCCGTGGAAACCAAGCCCGACAGAATCACAACAAGTGCAACAATTAGCTAGTGATTATGGCTTGTTCAATACCTGTGGTACTGATACTCATGGTTTAAATTTACTCCAGCGATTGTAAATGTATATTTAATTGCGTTAACTACTCCTGGTTTCATCAGCCAGGGGGTTATCTCATACCATTTTGGATTTTGAATTGTGGAATGCTTTACTGGTAAGCTGTTCAGAAACACATTTGTCCCAATCATTTTTCAAATTGGTATTACAGCGAAATTTTTAAAAGCTACTGTGTTGACATCTACAGTTAATTTTATTAATTACACTCTCCTAAATTAGTTTGCTCAAACCACTACATATAATTAAAAGCTTCATATCCCCGACTTCTTATCAAAGTCGGGGATTTTGTTGTTGAGAGACTGTAACAACACATACATTCTTCTACCTGGATTACAATATATATTTCAAAAAAACATATATACACAGATGTATAAAACATCTATCCTAAGATACAATTAATTTCATTTGCTCAATAAAAATTCTTCGCAAGGCTTAACTGCCAATCACAAGACTTCTCATCTTTTTAGGTAAAACAATCTTTTGCCTGACTACAGTTAATTTACCCAACAAGTCAGCCTTAAGTATTGAAGAAGTCTTGGAAATGCTGACTCACTGCGTATTAATCTCACAGTTTTTCCTCGACACAATCACCACTTCAGAATCAGAAGCTAAAGGATGAGACACTGGATCGCAAAATTAGCAATCTGTACAATATTGCTATACAATTTTTTTCTAAATAATAGTTGGGCAAGTGCAAATCAACTGACAGAACCTGATGTTCAGCAGTTAAACCCAATTCCAGTAGTTGAAAACTTAGCGGTTGCTAATAATTTTGGGGAGACTAAAAAACAAGAACTGCGCCGTTATCGGGAAACAGTTAAAGGTGTCATTAAACAAGCAGGGCTATTTACACTTTATAGTCAAGAAGAATCAGGCAAAGTTTATTTAGAGATCAAGCCAAAACAGCTAAATAAAAGTTATCTCGCCACAGTTACTTTAGAATCTGGTCTGGGTGAAAGTGGAATTTATAGCGGATTACCTCTAGCTGAGTTTCTCTTCTATTTTCGCCGCGTAAATAACAATTTGCATTTTGTAATTCAGAACGTCAAATTTCGGATAAAATCAGGGGAAGCAGAAGAGCGATCGCTGGCTCGTTCATTTAGCGATTCGGTGCTTTATTCGGTAGCAATAGATAGTATTGATCCACGTAGTAAAAATCTTATCATTAACCTAGAAGAACTGCTACTACAGGATTTTCCGGGGTTAACTACTTTATTAAAATACTCATTACAGGCAGATTACCGCTTAGAAAGTAGTAAATCTTATTTTGGTAATGTTAACAGCTTTCCGCAAAACGTAGAGATTGATGCAAATTATGGTTTCTCTTCTCCAGAAGGCGCAAATCTCATTACATTACCCGATAGCCGCGCCCTTAGCCTGAAGGTACATTATAGTTTTTCGCAATTACAAGAAAACAACGGTTATATTCCGAGAATTGCTGATGACCGAGTAGGTTATTTTATTACTGCTTTTCAAGATTTTTCTGACAATAACCTTCAAGAACCATTTGTTAGGTACATTAATCGCTGGCATTTAGAACCATCCGACCCCACCGCACCTTTATCTCCACCAAAAAAGCCGATTGTATTTTGGATTGAAAATGCTGTTCCACCTATATACAGAAATGCCATTCAAGAAGGCGTTTTGATGTGGAATCAAGCATTTCTCAAAGCTGGATTTCAAAATGCCATTGAAGTGCGACAAATGCCAGATGATGCTGATTGGCATCCCGCAGATGTGCGCTACAACACTATTCGCTGGTTTAATTCTTTAGATGCTGGTTTTGCTAGAGGGCCAATGCGGGTTAACCCACTCACTGGCGAAATCTTAGACGCAGACATTATTGTTGATGCCAATATGGTGCGCTCAATTCAGCAAGAATATCATGCACTGATAGAGGCTTCGTCAATGTGTCAGGCAGAAGGCAGGAGGCAGGGGGCAGGAGGAATAGAATTTTCTACTCAGCACCCAGCACTCAGCGAGAACTTGCGTGCGCGGGGAACCCGCGTTGAGCAAAGTTCGGTGACTCAGCACTTTCAAGACACTGATACTTGTTACGGTGCAGAATCTACAGAACAAGTCGCAATGGGGGCGTTAGCATTATCACTGCTGCAAAATACTAAACCCAATAGTGAAACGATGAAGGAGTATGTGCATCAATATTTGCGTTCTGTAATTGCCCATGAGGTAGGACATACTCTCGGTTTGCGGCACAATTTTCATGGCAGCACTATGTTAGCGCCGCAAGAATTAAATAACACGGAAATTACCCATACCAAAGGTTTAGCAGGTTCGGTGATGGATTATTTACCTGTGAATATTGCCCCTCAAGGAGTGCAGCAAGGTGAATATTTTCCTAGTGTTATTGGCCCTTATGATGAATGGGCAATTGAATACGGTTACAAAAAAAATCCTGATGTAGCGGGTGAGGGAGTCACGCCGGAAGCAGAAAAAAGCTTTTTAGAAGAAATTGCTTTAGCATCGCCGCAACCAGAATTATCTTACGCAACTGATGAAGATACCCACGACATCAACCCATTAGCAAATCTCTGGGATATGAGTAGTGATGTTTTGGTGTACTCTCAATGGCAAATGGATAACGCCCGTGTAATGTGGCAACGTCTGGATGAGGGTTATTTACCCAAGGGTGAAAGCTATAGTAGCTTGCGGGTTTTATTTAATCGAGTGTTGAGATATTATTTTCGCAATGCCAGCTTACTTTCTCAGTATATTGGTGGGCAATCATTCCGACGGCTTCATGCTGGTGATGATAATTCTTGGGCTTTTGTTCCCGTTTCACTAACGCAACAACGTCAAGCATTAGCGAAGCTGCAAGAATATGTCTTTGCTGAAGATGCTTTTAGTTTCTCACCGCAATTGTTAAATCAACTTGCACCTTCACGCTGGCAACATTGGGGTAGCCCGATACATCATAGCCGTCTTGATTATCCCATTCACGATCGCATTCTCTCTTTTCAAAGTGCTATATTACGATCGCTGTTAGATGGCGATCGCTTAAATCGTCTCCGGGATGTAGAATTAAAATCTCAACCTGGGCAAGCGCTTTCTCTGCCAGAATTATTTGACACACTGCAAACAGGCATTTGGACAGAAGTTTTCACCCAAGAAGAACCAAAACCAATTTCTAGCATTCGTCGTTCCTTGCAACGAGAATATTTGAATATTTTGCTAGAGATGGTGTTGAATACAAATGATCAACTAGAAGATGGGCGAACGCTGGCATGGTACAAATTACGCCAACTGCAAACAGCAATTAACACCAAGCTACAACAATTCGGCACAGCATTAGATATGTACACAGTAGCCCATTTAGAATTTGCCGGCGATCGCATTACGAAGGCGTTAAACGCGCAGTTGCTTTCTCAATAGAAGGCAGGAGGCAGAGGGCAGGAGGCAGGAGGAAGAAAGTCTTTTCCCTACGCCCCATTCTCTACTTTCTGCTCAGAACTTTTTCACTCAATTTCGCTTGAATATCTGCCCACTTCACCCCAGCTAGGCTAGGTAATACAACATCGGCTGCGCCGACGCGTTCCACTGGCCCTAGTCCTACTGCCCACATACCGCCTGCTAAAGCGGCTTCCACTCCGGCTGCGGCATCTTCGACGACTACACATTGTTTGGGTTGTAGTCCGAGTTCTTTGGCGGCGTATAAAAATAAATCAGGTGCGGGTTTGGGTTGTTTTACACTGTAACCATCAGCGATCGCATCTACTTTATCAGCAATCCCCAATAACTCAACTACAGTCTGAGCATTTTTACTTGCAGAACCAATGGCTGTTTTAATTCCAGCTTGGCGTAATTCTTCCAAAAGTGCGATCGCACCTGGTAATAAATCTTTTGGTGTTACATGGTGAATCAGTTCTATATAGTAGCCATTTTTACGCTCCATCATTTCTTGGATTTGCGCTTCGGAATATTTGCGATCGCCAATAATCAACATTAAAGATTCCCGGCGAGATACCCCTCGCAAGGCTTCATTTGCTTGGCGATTAAAAGGTATACCTTCTTCATCAGCTAACCTTTGCCAAGCTTGATAATGGTATTCTGCTGTATCAGTCAGCACACCATCAAGGTCAAAAATTACTCCGCGAATGTCGGGTGTTGGGGATTGGGTAAATTTTTCCATTGTTTTTTGTTGTGGTTGCAAATCAAATTCATGCCATTTACCACGCCAGTGGAGTTTGAATTTGAGGCGTGTCCAGTGAGAAGGTAAATGGGGGTTAGCTACGGGGCCATTTTCCGTTAACTGAATTCCCCCAAAGCCAAAAATCGCTGCTTGCCATACACCGCCAGCACTAGCGCCGTGAATTCCATCGTTGGTGTTACCTCGGCTATCCTCTAAATCGACCATTGCAGCTTGCATAAACCGTTTGTAAGCTCTAGCCGATTCCCCTACATCTGCGGCGAGGATGGCGTGAATTGCGGGGCCGAGAGACGAACCATAGGTAATATCTGTGCGCGGTGCGTAGTAGTCCCAATTCGCTTGTAAGGATTTTGGGTTGTAGGGAAAATCTGTTGATTCCCGCATTAAATACAGCAGCATCAATACATCTGGCTGCTTCAAAATTTGCCGCTTGTTGCCTTCTTCAATGCCTAGAATTGCTTGGATGGAACGGTGGCGAGGTTCGTATTCGTCTAAGTTAATATCTTGGAGTTGGAAAAATCCCTCAAACTGCTCAATTAATCCGGTTTCTGGGTCGTAGGGAATCCAGATTTTAGCAATGATATCTTGCCAATGCGATCGCACTTCGGATGTAATTTGCAGTTGCTTGGCTAATTCCGCCGCGCGTTCGGGGAAGTTTTGTTGTAGCCAATTATCAATAAACAGTGCTTTTTCTAAATGCCATTGCACCATCCGGTTAGTGAAGGTGTTATTGTGAACCAATTCGTGATATTCATCGGCTCCAATGACTGCGCGAATTTCGTAGCGATTTTGTTCGGAATTATACTCAACTCGACTACCCCAAAAAATAGCGGTATCTAAAACAATCTCTGCACCGCGATCGCGCAGCCACTCATCATCACCAGTGGCTAACCAGTAATACCAAACTGCGTAGGTAATATCTGCACTAATATGAATTTCGCGATCGCGACACCAAATTCGCACATCTTCACCATAAAAATCATTGGGAAGTGACCAGCGCGGTGTCACTTCATCACCAGTATCAGCACTTTCCCAGGCGTACATTGCGCCTTGATAGCCAGAATGCAAAGCTTTGCGTCTAGCTCCTGGTAAAGTGTGGTAGCGGTAAGTTAGTAAGTTACGAGCGATCGCAGGTTGGGTAAATGTAAAAAATGGCAGAATAAAAATTTCTGTATCCCAAAAAACATGACCCCGATAGCCAAACCCAGAAAGCGTTTTGGCGGGAATACTTACTTTATCGTCATATCGAGGCGCAGCAATTAACAGTTGAAAAATATTGTAGCGAATTGCAAAAGCCGCTTCATTATCACCTTCTAGCAAAATATCACTCTGCTGCCAAACTGCATCCCAAGCTTGAGTATGTTCATTGCGTAGGGTTTGGTAGTCGGAAGTTTGAGCAAGTTTTTCTTGCGCTGCTTTGACTGGTGTCTCAATTTCCCGTGAGGTAAACACGGTGACGATTTTTTCTACTGTCACAGTTTGCTGTGATTTGGCGAGAAAGGTCGCATTTAAGGAAGGATAACCAGGCGCAGTATTAACTTGGATAGATGCTTCCGTTCCTGATACAGTCATTTTGGCTGCCATACCAATCGTAATTCGAGAACTACGAGTACGACTTTGAAACCAAATACCTTGCTCAGTTTTACCTTGGTCTAAATCTACCCAATGATTGAAGCCTTGATTTTCAGGATAACCATTGATGCTGCCTTGCACTTCAATTAAGCCGTCAAAATCTAGCGGCGTTAACTCACAGCGTTGTGCCACAATATGCTGATCTGCCAGACTAGCAAAACGTTCAAAGTGAATATCTATGGTTTTCCCGGTGGGAGTGCGCCAACGTAAAGAACGGTTGAGGAGTCCATGACGCACATCCAGCACTCGCTCGTAATGGGTAATTTCTCCTTCGTTGAGGCGGAAGCGATCGCCATCAATCATCACTACCATTGGTAGCCAATCAGGACAGTTGGCGAGTTCTGTATATACCACAGGGACATCATCATAGACACCGTGGATAAAAGTAGCCGGTAATTCACGCGGATAGTCTCTTTCAAAACTACCGCGTGTGCCTAAATAACCATTGCCAATTGTGAAAATAGTTTCTCTAGAATGTATCTGATCGGGGTCAAACTGGGTTTCAGTTAACGTCCAGTCTGTATAGATAAAATTATCAGTAATAGTTTTTATATCCATTGTTAAGCTAAATTCCAAATGCGAGGTTTAGTTTTGGATTTAGATAGTTAAAAAATTAGTTACTTTTACTTGTGTATATGTTGTTCTAAAATCTTTTCTGCTCTGGGTTTAAAGATGAGATGGAACAAGCTTTCCATGTAGCGATCGCGTGCTTCATTATTTTCTGGCGCGACAAAGTTCCAGAAGCTAAACATTTTCGCCATTAATAATAATTGGCTGGTGTGTGATGACCAATTATATTTATTAATAATGCGCTGAATCATCCATTCAGAAACTTCCTGCCAATATTGGGGATGATTTTCACATTCATCCAGGAAGCTGAGAATTTTCTGTGCTGTTCCTTCTAAATCAGTCGGGTTAATAATAAAGCCATCTTCTTGATTTTCAATAATTTCTAAAGCTCCCCCAAATTGAGTTGCAAAAGTTGGTAAACCAGAGATCATCGCTTCTAAAATGCTTCTACCAAAAGATTCAAACCGAGCAAAATGTACATAAATTCCTCGGCGATCGGCAATTACACGATAGGCTTCGCCAATATCTCTACTAGGAATACGCATACCCAACCAGCGAATCTGATTTTGTAAATGATATTGATTGATAATGTCATGTAGCTTCTGAATTTCTGCCGCCTCTTCTGAATTAGCTGCTTCTTCTGGATGCAATTTACTTGTTAATACAATTAAATTACATTGTTTTTGTAGTGCCTGGCTTTGACCAAAGCATTCTGTTAAACCAGTGAGATTTTTAATAGATGATAGAGTAGCTACAGCAAAAATAGGTAACTTGTTTAGATTGTCTAAATTACCTAATATTTGAGCATCTTGGCGGTTAAACAGTAAGTCTTCAACTTGTTTACTTTGCTGAATATCCCTATTTTCTTTTTGGGTATAGGGAAAGAATATTTTTTGATTAACTCCTGGCGGTACTAAGTTAAATTTAGGGCTGAATAAGTCAATACCATCAACTACATGATATAGCTCAGGCATCGTAAAACATTTATAAGATTCATACTGTCCTATACCGTCGGGTGTACCGACAATTTCTTGATAAGATGATGTAATAATAAAATCGGCAGCATTCATACTAATTAAATCAGCAGTGAATTGTGCCGAAAAATGATATTTTTCTTCTAGATTATGCCAATATAAGTTACTAAATAAATATTTGGGCTTTTCTAAAGAATGAGCAATGTTACATTGAGTAACTTTTAAACGACGAGATAAAAGGGAGGCAACTAAATTACCATCACTATAATTACCAATGATTAAATTGGGATGACCTTTAAATAAAGTCAGTAATTCCTTTTCCGCATCATTGGTAAAACTTTCTAAATAAGGCCAAATCTCAAATTTAGAAATCCAATTATTCGTAATCTCTGGATTAAATTCCCCAAAAGGAACGCGTAAAATCCAAGCATTTTCTGTATCTTCAACTTTCTCTAGGCGTAGTCCGCAGGATGTACCTTCACAGTTGGGAATCAGTCGAGTCAGAATGATCACATGGGGTTGAATACCTAATACATCAAGTCCAGCGAGTGCGATTTCTTCGCGGAGTTTGTTTTCTAAGCTGCGTGCTTGTTCCAGCACATAGACGACTTGACCTAATGTTTCATCGCGTCCCATCACATCTTGTTGTCCTACCCAACCGTGAATAGAAATCAAGACTACGCGAAAAACCACAGGAACACGCGCCACAAATGCTTCTAAAATGGCAGGTTGGGGAGTATCAATCAGCCGATCAAGTAATGATAGCGTTTCACTAACTCGCGCTGCTGTGTTTCCCCATCCTGGTTCTAAACCCAGATCTTGGAGATGAAAGTGAAATTTCTCGTAGGGTTCCTTGGCTGGTTTGTCACTTAAAAACTTGATTGCTTGCTTGATTTGTTTGGCGAATTCTCTACCTGAAGAAATGCGATCGCCAATTAACAGGCGCTTCCCGTCATATTGCACTCGCCGCAACGCTTGAAACAATACTTCTAACCAATGTTGTGGATCATTTACCAACTGATCGCACAGGTAATGATTGAGAAAGGCTAGACCTTGACCAATATTTCTGGGGTCATCAATAGAAGGGGAATCTTCGTAAAATGGCGCGAGGTCAATTTCCAGGATATGGGGTTGGTAGCGATTCACTAAGCGATCGCACTCATCTAAATAAGCCTGGGGTGTCATCAATTCACACTCACTCAAGTCAGCATTCAACCGCCAGACTTCTTGACTAGCAATCTTGGGTCGAATCACAAACCAAGCATTATCCTCTGACCAAATTATTTCATGGGTATAGTGAATGAGTTTCCCAATAAAGGAAGAGTAGTAAAAATAAGCAGGCTTTTGGGAGTTATGACAATAATCTGCAAACACTTGCAGAATTTCATTTCTCAAAAAGTATTGTTTACCTGAAACAGTTAATGAAAATATCAATTCCTGTAACGCAGCTTTTTCCTCACTGTTCAGCACAGCTTGCAGCAATTCATTCATAATGAATTCCACCACTCTAGTAGGTTACAACCTCATTTTTATCTCCTCAACAATGGCAATTTTATTTGTAGGGTGTTAGAGGTATATTTCCCTTGTTATCTCTTTTATGCTAGATGAGCCTTTCCGTCTTTGCCTTCTAGCTCTGGTATGAATAATGCAAAGCAAACTCAAGCATTGAGTAAAAAAACTTATTTGTTAACTACATCAAGCAGAAATCCTAAGACAAAAGACTGAGCTAAGAATTACCTACCCAATTTGGTATTGTCTCTCAGAAAAAGTGCCAATTTGGCTCAATTTACAACAAATTAAAGAGTATTCTGTGTAGTAGGTAACTATTCATTAGGCAAAATTCTGATATAAATCTGGCTTTTTAATCTGAATTTCCAGCAACTCAGACAACGTCAAAATCCAGACAGAATCTCCTTACTAACTTCTCGTTAATCACCATTACAGGGTTAGCCATGAACTACCAGATGCCTTCTTCTCAAAAAAACTTTCACAGTTTGATTACTCATGAACAATTAGAGCAAGTAATCGAAGCTATTAGTGAGGGTAGATATTCTTGGGCTTGTGTATTAATTTTGCGTTTTGTTGGCTATAATCCACTCCACTTTATTCCGCAAAGAACTTACAGCCGTTTAATAAAAGAGCAGAGTCAATTTATGGCTGCAAAATTAGAATTAGAAAATGCTATGAATGTCTCAAATAATATTACTGACAACCAAGAAAAAACTCAAAATTTGCATAATGCAAAATATCTAGATACACCTATCAAAAAACAAGAAAATATTCAAGGTGTCAATGTACCATTTTATTTAAAAGCAAATATGGCTAAACTTTATCCCTAAAAAAGAAAAGAGCTACAAAACTAATATCAAAAAATAGCAGGGAAGAATATTGATATTTTCCTCAAACCTTCCCTGTTAATTTATCCTGCATTAAAAGTCGCAATAATATTAACTGCTTTGATTAGACAGTTTTAATCGGAATAATCCCCTGATCAAAAACACGCTTATCAGTACCAATAGCCTTAACTTCTATTCTATTTGGATACACTTCATAAACTGCAAAGCTCAAGCTAGAAGCAGAATACTCAGTCCACTCAGAACGACCTACAGGACGAGTTCCAGCACCACCGCCAGTAACTAAGTAAGTTGTGCCATTAATAGACTTAGTACGTTCATAATGGTGTTCATGACCATTAATATAAAGTTGCACGCCGTATTTTTGAAACAAAGGTGTAAAAGCCTGAATAAAAGCTGGGTTACTACCATAAACACCAGAAGCATAAATTGGATGATGACCAAATACAACTTTCCAAGGTGCATCACTGCGGCTCAATTCTAACTCTAACCAAGGTAGTTGCTTTTTCCAATCAGCATTATTGTTAGTATCTAAAGCAAAAAACTGCACTTGATTACGGCGAAATGTATAGTAACGTTTTCCCTGCATATTAAAACCAGGATATTTCAGTTGTAATTCACCGTTATCAGTCCGAATATCGTGATTACCTAAACAAGCTTGAAACTTGACACCTTTTTTTAGTAAAGGTTGATAAGGACGTTCAAATACTGCACCAATTTTTTCGATTTCGCCGTTGTTGTAAATATTATCCCCAGCTAAAACTACTAAATTGTATGAATTTTGCTTGTGATAAAAATTCATTGCCTCTGCTACAGCATATTGTCCTTTGGCACCAGTCCCTGTATCTGCCACAGAGACAAAACGCAATAGTAAGTCTTTTTTCGCTGGTTTACCTGCTATTGCTACAGAATCATCGGTATAGCTATTTTGACGAACTAATCTCCAGCCGAGAATTCCTGTACCAATGGCTCCCAAGCTTCCTAAGAATAAAAATTGGCGGCGTTTCCAGTTCATAATTTTTTAAGTATGAAGTGTGAAGTATGAAGTGTGAAATCTGAAGGCTGTCTTCACGAATCAATAGTTTCATACAAGCACGCAGTATAAGATACATTAAGCAGAAGAGACAGCAGTAGTCTCATGTACTGCTTTTGGTGAAAGTTTCATGTCACAAGACAATCAGAATTCACAACCCCCTTCTCCTCAAGAACCCTACCAGAGAGAGCCACCTATATGGAAGGCGGCCATTATCCGAATTCTGCGGGGAACAATTGGGGTTTTGGAAACAGCTGTGGTAAAACTGGAGGCTGAGTCATCTGCAACAGGCGAAACTTCGGGTGTTTGGCAGCAGTTACAGCTAATCTGGCGTAGACTATTAGCTGGAATTCGGTCTTTCTTACCAGTAAATTTCTCTCGACAGTTATCAGACACAGCTTTAACAGGAATTATTGCTGGAATTACTGTGGTTTTGATTTGGACAACTTCTAGTGTCTTTACTAGTAAACCGACGGAGATAGCCACAATTCCCCCAGTTGAAGAGATTCCTGTACCTACGCCAACGGTTCCACCAGAGTTAACTACACCGGAACCAGAACCGTCAGCAGAAACTACACCACTACCAGAAGCAGAAGTAACTCCTACACCGACACCAGAACCGGAAATAACTCCCACACCGACACCAGAACCGTCAGCAGAAACTACACCGGAACCGGAACCGGAAGTAACTCCCACACCAGAACCAACGCCAACACCCGCAGTAGTATTAACACCAGAACAAATTTTGATTGCGGCTATTGAAAATCAAGTAGCAGAAATTAGCGATCGCTTTGCCTCTGGCCTGATACAGTCAATTCAAGCTAATTTTCGCGCTAGCAATCTAATTATTAAAATTAATAACGATTGGTATACCCTTAAAGAATCTCAACAAGACAAATTAGCATCAGAAATATTACAACGTTCTCAAGAACTAAATTTTAGTCATTTACAAATTGTTGATTCTCAAGACAAATTAATCGCCCGAAATCCAATTGTCGGAGAGCAGATTATTATTTTCAAACGACGCATCGCCAATTTTCCTGTTTCAACTTCAGGCTGAGATTCTTTGTATATTTAAACTCTATATATTATGAATGTTATACCTCGTTTGCTAGAGGTTTAGCGATCGCTTATAAAATAAGATAGTTAATAAATTCAATTCTTTGCAATTGGCTTAAACGCCAATCGATTTAATAAATAAATTCAAAATTATTTTTAAGAGGAGCATGAAACTATGGATATGCAAGTCCTGAGAGAGCGTGCTGGACTTAGCCGTGCAGAAGTAGCCTTCAGGCTTGCAATCAGTGAAACCAGTGTGCGTAACTGGGAAGCTGGGCGTACTGAACCAACAATGACACCCAAAAAATATCTAGAAGCTTTACGTTTGTTCAAATGTACCCCAGAAGAATTAGCAGCCGCCAGCGAGAAATCTATTAATCAACGCCATAAACGTAAACCTGGAAGACCAAAACGCTTTCCCGATAATCAAGTAGCTCAGGTGACAGATACGCCAGTTTGCACCTGATAGTCTGCGAAGTGTAGCATAGCCCCTGATAAGATCTAGTTTATGGCGATCGCTTAGGTAAACAAATCTAGTACGTCACCACTGCTGAATTATTGAGTCGTTAATCTCCATTGATGGAAGACTCATATATTTAGCAGTGAAAGTTTATGATGTGGGCAAATGATTGGGAGTGTAGGTTAAAAATGCGGAAATATAAATAAATACAATTCAAAATCAATTAAAAGCTCATAATTATCAGCACATTGAATTTTGAATTCCGCAAAGTGGTACTAGTGCGATCGCTAACGGTATTTGCCACGATAGCGCGATAAGATTCTAAAACAACAGTCGGAACAAAGGTTTAAATGGCAGAAACATTATTTTTCAACGCTCTGCGGGAAGCCATTGACGAAGAAATGGCGCGTGATTCCAGTGTATTTGTGCTGGGTGAAGACGTAGGACATTATGGCGGTTCCTACAAAGTCACTAAAGACTTATACAAAAAGTATGGTGACTTGAGGGTTTTAGACACTCCCATCGCCGAAAACAGCTTTACTGGTATAGCAGTAGGGGCGGCCATGACTGGGTTGCGACCGATAATTGAAGGTATGAACATGGGCTTTCTGCTCTTAGCCTTCAACCAAATCTCTAACAATGCCGGGATGCTGCGCTATACTTCCGGCGGTAACTTTAAAATTCCAATGGTGATTCGCGGCCCTGGTGGTGTAGGTAGACAGTTAGGTGCAGAACACTCCCAACGTCTCGAAGCTTACTTCCAAGCTGTACCAGGGTTAAAAATTGTCGCTTGTTCCACACCCCATAATGCCAAAGGGTTACTAAAATCAGCCATCCGTGATGATAATCCCGTACTGTTCTTTGAACACGTACTTTTGTATAACTTAAAAGAAAATTTACCAGAAGAAGAATACCTCTTACCCTTGGATAAAGCTGAGGTAGTGCGTCAAGGTAAAGATGTCACAATTCTGACTTACTCACGGATGCGCCATCATGTGATGCAAGCCGTAAAGCCTTTAGAAAAACAAGGTTACGACCCTGAAGTCATTGATTTAATATCTCTCAAACCCCTCGATTTTGATACCATCGGCGCATCTATCCGCAAAACCCACCGAGTGATTGTTGTGGAAGAGTGTATGCGGACTGGGGGTATTGGTGCAGAATTAACCGCTTCTATTAACGATCGCTTATTTGATGAATTAGATGCACCTGTATTGCGTCTATCTTCTCAAGATATCCCCACACCTTACAACGGTACTCTGGAGCGTCTCACCATTGTTCAGCCAGAGCAAATTGTTGAAGCTGTACAAAAAATGGTCGCATTGCGAGTCTAAAAAAGTGTGAAGTGTGAAGTATGAAGTATGAAATTCATCCTTCATACTTTCCTTGTCCCCAGGGACTTTCAACCCTGTCCGCTGTTACCTGTCCCCTATTCCCTGTTACCTGCTCCCTGCCGTAACTCAATCAAAGAACGCTATTATAGCGTTTGTCAGTTGCGAGTTATGGTATGCAAAGACAGCGATCGCTATTAGCTTTAATTTTTGTCCTCATCATCGCCGCTGTAGTGGCGATTGTGAAAATTCCTGTACCTTTGGGATTGGACTTGCGCGGAGGTTCTCAGCTGACAATTCAGGTGAAGCCAACAGCCGAAATCCCCACAATTACTCAACGTGAATTAGAAGCCGTCAAAAAAGTTGTCGAAGGTAGAATTAACGGCCTCGGTGTTTCGGAACCAATCATTCAAACAGTCGGTACAGACAAAGTTCTCGTCCAGCTACCAGGGGTAAACGATCCTGAACAAGCAGAAAGAGTCTTGGGTGGTACTGCTCAGTTAGAATTTCGCCAACAAAAGCCAAGTACAGAAACTCAATTGTTTGCGTTTCAGTCTTCAAGAGCCGAACTAAGAGCGAAACAAGAAGAATTACGCAGCAGCAAAGATCAAGCTGCAATTACCAAAAATCAAGAAGAATTACAGAAAAATAATCAAGCAATCTTAGAATTGTTCGATAGCACCAAGCCACCACTTGATGGCAAATACCTCAAGGATGCCTATGGTGAACCAACTCAAGCTAATAATTGGAATGTAGCCATTCGTTTTGACCAAAAGGGTGGTGAACTCTTCGCCGAAATTACCAAAAACTTAGCTGGGACAGGTCGCAGTATTGGAATTTTTCTTGATAATGAACTCATCAGTGCGCCGGTAGTCGGGCCAGAGTTTGCTGCTAATGGTATTACTGGTGGTGCAGCAATAATTACAGGTAGATTTACCGCACAACAAGCCAATGATTTAGGTGTACAACTCCGAGGCGGCGCATTACCCGTACCTGTAGAAATAGCCGAGAGACGGACTGTCGGCGCAACTTTAGGTAAAGATAGCATTCAAAGCAGTATCTACGCTGGTATTGGTGGTTTGGCTTTGGTATTAGTTTTTATGGTGGTGTATTATCGACTACCAGGACTAATTGCTGACTTCTCCTTGGTAATTTACTCACTTTTGACTTGGGCTTGTTTTGCACTGTTGGGTGTTACCTTGACGCTGCCAGGAATTGCTGGGTTTATTCTCAGTATTGGTATGGCTGTAGATGCCAACGTGTTAATTTTTGAACGCACAAGGGAAGAATTAAAAGCAGGTAAATCCTTATACCGTTCTGTAGAATCAGGTTTTTACCGTGCATTTTCCAGCATCTTAGACAGTAATGTGACTACTTGGATAGCTTGTGCTGCCTTATTCTGGTTGGGGTCAGGTTTAGTCAAAGGTTTTGCTTTAACCTTAGCTTTGGGGGTAGCAGTAAGTATGTTTACTGCAATTACCTGTAGTCGGACATTCTTATTTTTGGCAATTTCTTTGTCTAGTTTGCGAAAACCAGAATTGTACTGTCCTAACGTGCCAGTGTCGAATAAGGCTGAGGTGGCTAAATGAAACTGAGTGTTAATAAATCGCGATCGCTGTGGTGGATTATTTCTGGTGTTATCATCCTCACTGGCATCATTTCGATGGCAATTTCTTGGAGTAACCCAGCAATTCACGCCCCTCTGCGTCCAAGTTTAGATTTTGTTGGGGGTACACGTTTACAATTTGAACGCGATTGTACCAAACCAGGTAACTGCGATAAACCAATTGATATTACAAGCGTCCGGGAAGTTGCTAAAACCCAAGGTATTGGTGATAGTAGCATTCAAATTGTGGGCGAAAATGGCATCTTAATTCGCTCAAAAGATTTAAGTGTAGACCAACGCACTCAATTACAAAAAACTTTAAGCGATAAAATAGGCGCTTTTGACCCCCAAAAAAATCAAATTGATTCTGTCGGCCCAACTTTAGGTGCAGAATTGTTTCGCTCAGGGGTTTTAGCCCTAGTAATTTCTTTCGTGGGTATTACGCTCTACATGAGTGTGCGTTTTCAATGGGACTATGCGATTTTTGCGATCGTCGCCCTGTTCCACGATATCTTGATTACGGTAGGAGCTTTCTCACTTTTGGGTTTGGTTGCAGGTATCGAAGCTGATAGCCTCTTCATTGTCGCCCTACTGACCATTACAGGTTTCTCTGTCAACGATACAGTGGTTATTTACGATCGCATCCGGGAAACGATCAAAACTCATCCTAACCGCCCAATTGCGGAAATTGTCGATGATGCAGTCAATCAAACTTTAGCTAGGTCAATCAACACCACCTTAACTGTCTTGTTGACTTTATCGGCGATCTTCTTCTTCGGCGGCGAAACACTGAGAAATTTTTCCCTAGCATTAATCATTGGTTTCACAATGGGGGCTTATTCCAGCATTTTTATTGCCAGTACTCTCCTCGCTTGGTGGCGAGAACGTACAGGTCAATCTACCTTAGTCGCCAGCAGCGAAACAATGGATACTTCAGTTGATAATTAGTTCAACAATTTTGGATTTTAGATTGACGATAGTGTAGTGTTAGCAAACCTACAAATGTTGTTGAGAGTGCTTCTATGCTTCTGCTCAAACCGAAAAAACAATCCAAAATCCAAAATCTCAAATTAGTAACTCTATTTGCATCCGTGTCTTTATGACTTTTTCCTGCTATGGATCAATCGGAACAACCGTCAATCAATGACCCATCTTTTGCTCAACAAGTTCAAAAACTACATCAGCTAACAGTATACGGTCGATGGTTGTTTGTGTTCTTGTTATGGCTGATTATTGCACCTATTTGTTTTTGGGATTTACGCTCAGAAATTGTTTTGTGGCGGCAATATTTTACCTGGGTAGCAGTGCGATATGGACTCATATTTCATCCCCTGTCTACCCTAGGTTTAAGTTTTTGTATCGCTATGACTGTTTCTGTTTTAGTTTGGCAAAGCCGCAATATTTTAATAGGACTACCACAGCGGGAAAAAGAACGCCTAGAAAAACAAGTGTGTCGCATTCGCCAGCAAGGGCCTACTCATCCTTTGTGGAAGTTAATTTCTCGGTAAATTTAGGGTTAGATAAATAAATTTGTATATAGTTGCATTTCGGTATACTTAGGGGTAAATTTCTATCACAATATGACTAAATAAAAGCAAAGATATTTATTGGTGAAAGTGAGTTGCTACACATGAACTATCCTCAGATTAAATTTAGCGATCGCCATTCTGATATAGACCTTTACCAACTCCAAGAGTTATTTAATATTTCCGCTTTTTGGGCAAAAGGACGTAGTATTGAGGATTTAAGCATAGCTATTACCAATAGCGACCCAGTAATTTCTCTGTGGGATGACACAAAACTGATTGGCTTTGCTAGAGCAACTTCTGATGGAATTTACCGCGCAACAATCTGGGATGTCGTCATTCACCCAGACTACCAAGGCACTGGACTAGGCAGCAAGTTAGTCGAAACTGTTTTGAGCCATCCCCGCATGAAGTGGGTTGAGCGCGTATATTTAATGACGACTCACCAACAAGGATTCTATAAAAAAATGGGTTTTATACCCAACACAACCACAACTATGGTGCTACATAACCAATCTCAACAGCTAAGTTCTCTCTCCGCAGCGGAACTCCAGTTTCAGGAATAAAGGTAAGCATGAGAGGCTAGTACTTTTTCAAGCCAAGGAAATAGATATTTGTACCCTAGTTTGTGCCTCAGATGATTCTGATTTAATTGAATTGGGCAGCATTTCTAGTTTTGCTCCCATGACTTCTAATAGAGTTTGATTGAGTAATAATTTCATTCCCGGCGAAAGATTTGCCTTCTCATGTTGAATTTGAGGAGGCAAATTATCATATTTAATTAAATCTATCGGCTCACTTTCAGGTAGAGCATGAGTAGGAATATCTAGATAAATATGAGCCGTATTAGTAGTAGGTAAAATAGTAGCAGAAATACCAATACTACCTTCTTGCATTTGTGTAATCGCCGTATCTACTAAATTGACTAATACTTGGCGTAACCAGCGGTGATCTGCCAACACATAAATTTCTGGATCTACAGGTGACATTTGCAATGGAAAATTGCGATTTGCCGCCAACATATAAGTTAAGTCTTTAACTTCCTGAAAAACTGTGTCTAAGCAACGGGGTTGAATATCTAATTTGTTAGTACCGTATTCAATTCTCGACACGCTGAGAATTTCATCCATTAATTGGAGCAATTTCAAAGCTTTTTCATGAGCTTGGGCAACAAATTCTCGTTCTTCGTCAGGATTTTCACATAAGTCTGACAAAATTAATTGATGCAGGCTAATCACGCTATTAAGTGGCGATCGCAATTCATGGGTAGTCCGCGCCAAAAAACCTGCTTTAAACTGGCTCATTTCCTGTGCCATTTGATACGCCAGTTGTGTTTGCTTGACATCTTGCAGCAGTTTTGCAACATTTTCTGGTTCTTCTACTACTACTGGCGATAAGTTAGCGTTAGTATCTGCCGACTTAGAAAATAACCAACGAAAACTGATTCCTAAGATAATTCCGACTCCGAGATATGCCCAATTGCTCCAATTCATAATTTGGCCATTATTAACTTTTTAATTGACCACAATGGTATAAAACTAATTTCCTGAATTTCTGATTAATTCAGTGTAATTCTCCCTTGGCGTAAAATTTGCCAGTTTTTCCCTGTCCACTTGGCAACGGTTGAAGGTACACCAACCCCAGAAATTTCGTCAAGAAATTCTGTAGTTGCTAAGGTTAAAGCATCAGGAAATTGCATTGTAATTTCTGCCATTGTTTGTAAAGGCGGTTGACCAGAAAAATTAGCACTTGTTGTGGCTAAAGGGCCTGTTTTCGCCAAAATAGCACGAGCGATCGCATTGTCCGGTACTCGAATACCAATAGTAGTTGGGTCAGTAGGGTTTATCTGTTTCGGTAAGCGATCGCTGGCTGTCAATACTAAAGTTAGCGCCCCCGGCCAATACTGATTCACTACTTGTTGCCAAAGTTCATACTCATATTCGCTACCTTTGACATAAGGCCATAAATCCGCAGCATTAGCACCCATTAAAATTAAAGGTTTATCCTGACTACGCTGCTTGGCTGCAAAAATTAAGCCAGCTTTTTCTGGTAAAGTTGCCAGTGCTGGCACAGTATCTGTTGGAAAACTCACTAATCGGCCAGCCTGTGCGCCTGCTATTAGGTCTGCTAGAGAAACTTGAGGCATATTTTGTGAGAAGTTATGAGTGAAAACGTGTAATTTTTGTATTTTCACTCATAACTCCTGTAAGGGTATAGGGATTTATATATCCAAAACCCTATCACCTATCACCTGTTCCCTGTTCCCTGTTCCCTTTCACATAAGCTAAAGCAAAACGTTCAATTCCCTCTAAATCAGTGTGAATTTGAATATTGCAATAGCTACCTTGATTTTGCAAAAGTTCTCTGACTGCACCCGCTTGTCCGGCCATCATTTCAATCAGCCACACACCACCAGGCCGCAAATAACTGGGGGAGACTTCAATTAAATAGCGGATATCATCTAAACCGTCAATACCACCATCTAATGCCAAATGTGGTTCATGCTGCATTACTTCTGGTTCTAAGGTAGCCACAGTTGCAGTCGGAATATATGGCGGGTTGGAAACCATACCACTGAATTGGCCTTTCATGGTTGTTAATGGTTCCCACCAAGAACCTTGGTAAAAATGAATTCGGTCGGCAAATCCCAGATTTTGAGCGTTGGTTTGGGCAATTTCTAAAGCGGCTGTACTGTAATCAACAGCATGAATTGTGGCTTTTGGTAATGCGTCGGCTAGTCCAATGGCGATCGCACCACTCCCAGTTCCCAAATCTATCCAATGTCCTTGATCTAATGGGTTTATAGCTTGACTTTGAGAGATAGATGCAACTGCTAAATCAATTATGCTCTCTGTCTCTGGTCGAGGAATTAACACGGCACTCGACACCGCCAGCTTAAATTTTCGCCAAGGTGTAACTCCGGCAATGTACTGCACTGGTAAGCGATCATGTAATCTTCTTTGCCAAAGCTTTTCTAAATCTGCCAAAGAAATAGCGATCGCTATTTCATCCCAGTCCTTGAAAAATTCTAAACGTAGAGCCAAGCGGTCTAAACCAGCAATTTCTTGCAGCAGCCAATCAACTTCTGATGGTGGTACAGCAGCGGCGATCGCACCTTGCATTGCTTGGCTGCGCCACTGCCAAAGTTGTAACCCAGAAACTACTTGTGGCTGTTGATCTGCCATGCTTTAACGTTTTGGCTTTGCCGCAGGCTGACGATTATTACCAGTAGCCGAATCTTTTGGTAGAGTTCTGATATACTCTCTGGATTCTTGAGATGGCACTAAAACCACTTGTTTGAGCCAATCTTCATTTTTATCTTGTAAAGTTTTGATCACGCCGTCTATGTCAATTACTTGAATATCCGCTTTCGGATATTTTGGTTTTACTTGGTTTAATAAACCTTGTGCATCTTGCTTACTAACAAACAAAGGCACGACTTGTTCTTTGTCGTTTGTCAGTTTAATGGGTACATAGCCTTGATCAGGTGCAAATCTGACTGCAAAAATCGGCACACTCCGAAACTGATCTATTTTTTGACCGCTTTGGTTCAGCAATTCCAGCGCTCCTTTGACATCCTGCTCTACTGGTTTAAAAGCAAATACCAAACGGTTGGGCTGGTTTTTGGTTTGTTGCAACTGCTGATAAATGATTCCCAAAGGTACAGCTGTCACCTGGAGACTCTTGACAATATCTGCCATTTTGGGGTCTTTGTTCGTGCTTTGCAGTTGCTTAATAAAGGCTTGAGCTTCTTGACGGCTGAGATATACACCTGTCACTGAACCACCCAGTTTTTGACCGTTTTGACCTTCTGGCAAAGGACGACTCAAAGGCAATCCTTTATCATTGGTAATTAGATATACAGGTACTGAGTCTAGTTTTTCTTTTATTTGTTGTTCTGATAATGCCAGCACTGGGAGGTTCCCGACAAAAACTGTGCCTAACAGAGTACTCCCGATTAAACCCAATGTTGCGCCCCAGCGAACTAATGCTTTCATGACTACTCCTCGCGTCAATGGTTTTTAATTAAATTAGACTAATTGGTTGGATTTGCACCGAACTAACTTGTTTTAGTTATATAGCAATCCATTTGAGATGTAAAAAAGCCATTATGGCTGCTAAATGGTCACAATCAACTTGCAAAATGAGAGATTTCTAAATTCTTGAGAACTCTACAGTACTTTTCGCACAATGAATTGTGCTGCAACCTGATTTTTTTAATTCGCTTTGCCTAATTCCTGCACAAGAATTATAGAGGACTATTATAGACTGCTCTCAAGTAATGAAAAATTTTGCCGACCGTTGAGATGATTAATGCCATTTTATTGTCTTTCTCAAAAACTGGTGACGCGATCGCAAAATAATTCGTTCCATTTATTTATTACCTTAATTACTGCTTAAATCAATACCTAGACTTATTCTCGGCTGATTCTCCTATTCGGGATATAATTACTCAACTTTTGACAAAGACAAAAAAATCAAATTATTGTTTTCTGTAGTATTTACACTTAAAGTGTCAAACTTACTACACAATCCATAATTCTGGACAAATTTCAAAATTCAAACATAGTAAATTTTGATTGCTAATTAAAAATATAAAAAAATATCCTATCTATTGATTACCAATAGATAGGATATTCCGCAAATTTTTATTTTAAATCGGGATGACAGGATTTGAACCTGCGGCATCCTGCTCCCAAAGCAGGCGCGCTACCAAGCTGCGCTACATCCCGGATACTCTAGTGAGCTTTTGCCTTTTGGTAATTACCTTAAGCATGACAAGACAATTATCTTAACACACTAGCTTCCCTATCATAGCAGGCTGAACATATCTTTGCCAACCAATATCTATAATTTATTGCCCACAGCTTATAGATTAAGAGATTTCGCCAGCACAAACATTAGTAACACTCGGGTGTTTAGCGTCTGCCCCCTGCCATAGCATTTCCCAAAACATCTTAAAATACAAACTCAGCCGTTCCCATAAACAAGGCTTGTTTTTATGTGGTCGTTTTGAACAGAATATTTTAGTGAGGATACCAAAACATACCTTTAATGCCTTCAGGATCTGACATAAAACCCATACCCCGATAAAAATCCACAACATGCGGATCAGCAAAGAGAGTTACATTACTGATTTCTTCGCTTCTGAGTTTTTTGAGTACGTACTTCATTAATGCTTTACCCAGCCCTTTACCTTGAAAGTCTGGATGAACTACTACATCCCAAATCGTGGCATTAAACGCATGATCTGAGGTAGCACGGGCAAAACCAATGAGCCGCCTTTGGTTTCCTCGTACTTGCCACATGGAGGCAACGAGAAAACTATGCTCTATGGCTTTTTTCACTTTTCTTAACGGACGGCGCGACCAACCAACTGCATCACACAGTTCTTCTAATTCATACAGGTCAATATCTCGTTCTGTGCTGAAAACAATCCGTTCCGCATTCCGCGCCCCAGTATCGCCAGCGTTAGAACTGCCAAATTCCCCTGTAGTCTCTTCAAATGAGGTTGTTTTATTTGTCGCTACAGATTCAGGAGTACTAAACCAAGTTTTCCAAAAACCCATGCCAACGTGGTTCGGGTAGTATAACTGAATTGGCTACCACTCTTTTGGAGTGATGATACACGTTTTATCAAGCAAATACCAGAGTACAACCCACACACTGAATTTTTTCGGGTGTTGTGGGGATAAGCAATGGTAACAGCCTTTCATAGCGTGTTTCATACCAATCATCTTCAACTTTAGCATTTTGTTGTAAAGGCTAGGAGAAATTCCCCAAAAGGCAAAGTTTTGAGAGTCAATTGTATATATCAAGATTGGGTATTAAGTACTGGGTGTTGGGAATAATGTTTATTAGCACCCAGTCCCCAGTCACAGTCCCCTGGTGACAACAGCAAGCGAGTCTTACCCCAACAATGGCTTCTGGTTTAAAATCTTCGACACTGGAACTCCTAAAACGCTTTAACCGAGCGTTTCCCCAGTTTTATGAGCAATTTGTCAGTAGTGAAATTCAACTGCAAAATCTCCGGTTAGCTTACCGTCTTTATAAAACCAGACGTGCCGTTATCGAGTTAAAGCCGGAAGGTAGCAAAAGTGCTTTGCACTTTGCCTACCGTAACCAGTCCTTTCTCCTCAGTGATATTTTTGGTGTGTTGGCAGCTTATGGTTTAACCATTCATGGTTTGAGCCTGTATGGTCAAATCCGACCTCCTATGTTAGTTTTCATCAAACTTTTGGTATCTCGTGGTAGCAAAGCTTTGACAGAGAAAACCGCAGAAAATGTCTGTCGAGCTATTCGAGAGGCTTTAGGAGGACGCTTTGAAGTAGAAGAGATGCTGGCTGTAGAATTTAATTTAGATGCTGGTTTAGAACAAGTACAAACTGAGTTTTACGTCGATCCTGTATTTCATCTGCCGGCGCTGGTAATTGAAGCAGATAACCAACCAGGATTGTTTTACAAAGTGATGTACGCTATCTGGCAAGAAGATTTGCTAGTAGTTAATGCTAATTTGCTAGTTTGGCGGGGACGCACGCGGCTAATTCTCTATTTGTTGGGGCCAAATGAAAGCTTGATTCCTGAATACCTAGGACACAAAATCGCTGAAGGAGTTCGACAGAGGTTATTAGGTAAGTGATCCCAATTGTAAAATTCCTTCTGGCTTGATTGTTTAACCTTTTGTACTCTGTATTTAGTCGTACCCATCCTTGAGGGTACGATATAAGTATGGCAACCATAGAAATCTTGGGCGTTCCACACGCATACGAGTTAACGGCTCCCACTGCCTGCCCCCATACTTTGGTGTTCATCCACGGTTGGCTAAATAGTCGTGGGTACTGGCAACCTGTGATTTCCCGTCTGTCAATAGATTTACAGTGTCTATCTTATGATTTGCGCGGTTTTGGTGAGTCACAGTCCCAGACAGAAACTGATGTTGATCGGGGAGAACCTACTGGCGGTTTGACATCCCACTTGTTGGATACTTCTAGCTCACAATTTGATTCTCTGTATACACCAACTGCTTATGCTCAAGATTTAGTAGCTTTGTTACAAGAGCTAAATATTACTAGCGCGTGGCTGATTGGCCACTCTTTGGGCGGCACGATCGCTCTATGGGCAGCTGCCTTAATGCCTGATCGGGTTCAAGGCGTGATCTGTATCAACGCTGGTGGGGGCATTTATCTGAAGGAAGCTTTTGAACAATTTCGTTCAGCCGGTCAACGATTTTTACAAGTTCGTCCGCGTTGGTTATCTCAACTACCTTTGATTGATTTGCTATTCACTAGAGCTAGTGTCGCCCGCCCTTTAGATCGTTATTGGGCGCGTCAACGGGTGATAGATTTTGTGGTTGCTGACCCAGAAGCTGCTGTAGGAACGCTATTAGACTCCACAACAGAAGAAGAAGTTAATCGCTTACCTCAGTTAGTTTCGCAATTAAAACAGCCTGTTTACTTTTTGGCTGGTGCCGATGACAAGGTAATGGAACCCAAGTATGTTCGCCATTTAGCCAGCTTTCATCGGCTTTTTCAATACTGTGCTGATAATGTGATTGAAATTCCTGATTGTGGACATTTAGCTATGTTAGAACAACCGGATGCTGTTGCTGGTCATATTCGGGCAATAGTTAATGGTCAATAGTCAATGGTCAAGAGTTTTGGATAAAGAACAAATGACCAAGGACAAATAACCATTACGCTTGATATAACTTCATCACCTGACTCAGGGATAAGCGGGATTCAACACCCAATGTCAACGGTGAGACATGACCACGAGAGAAATGGTCAGATGCAGCACAGGCGATCATGGCGGCGTTATCGGTACAAAATTTTAAGGGTGGGAACAGGACGCGGAGGTTATGTTCACTAGCGGCTGCTTGCAAGTGCTGTCTCAACCCACTATTTGCTGCGACTCCGCCACCAACAGCAATCGTCTTCAGTCCGTAGTCCAGGGCGCAGGCGATCGCTCTTTTGGTAAGTGCTTTGGCTACAGTCGCCTGAAAACTCGCCGCTACATCTGCTACGGGGATTTGCCCACCATCTTTCTCTAATTGCTGTACTAGCCTTAGCACTGCTGTTTTTAAGCCACTAAAACTGCCATCATAGCGATGAAAACCTCCACCTGGCAGCGAAACTTTCCCTTCTGGTAACGCAAAAGCTTGGGGATCACCCTGCTGTGCTAACTTGTCAATAACTGGGCCGCCTGGATAACCTAGATTTAACAGTCGTGCCACCTTATCAAAAGCTTCCCCCGCAGCATCATCACGAGTTTCACCCAGGGTTTCGTAATTACCACATTCTTTAACATAAATCAAGCTTGTATGTCCGCCTGAAACCAGTAAGCTAAGAAAAGGGGGATCTAAAGTTGGCTCACTCAAGTAAGTCGCGTAAATGTGGCCTTCGAGGTGATGAACTCCCAAAAATGGTTTATTGTGTACGATCGCTAAAGTTTTGGCAGCAGTTAATCCCACTAACAACGCTCCCACAAGACCAGGAGCGCAGGTGGCGGCGATGCCATCGATTTTTGACCAGTCTAATTCAGCTTGTTCTAGAGCTTGGGCGATCGCCTCGTTGATCGTTTCCAAATGCTGACGGGAAGCCACCTCTGGCACAACTCCACCATATTGCTGATGAACTGGGATTTGGGACGCGATGATACTACTGCGAACTTGACGATTGTTAACAATTGCGACAGCAGTTTCATCACAACTGGTTTCGATTGCTAAAACGTTTGCCATCTGAGGGTTCTGCAAAATAACGATTTGTTTGAGAAGCTTTAACTTTTATTTACTTAAACTTTACTCGGTTCCCAGGCAAGAGTATGATGACTTGCTAGTTAGCCAAATAAAGAATGTACAAGCCGCTTCGTTTTGTACAAAAAACTTTTTCTTTTGTAATAAAAGGAAACAACTCCATGCGACGATTGTTTGCTTTGATTTTAGCGATTTGTCTTTGGTTCAATTTTGCTCCACCAGCGAAAGCTCTAGGGGCTAATCTTACACCCTGCCAAGACAATCCCGCATTTCAAGCACTAGCCAAAAATGCCCGGAATACTACCGCTGATCCTCAATCAGGTCAAAAGAGATTTGAACGTTACTCTCAAGCGCTGTGTGGCCCCGAAGGCTATCCTCACTTGATTGTTGATGGTCGTCTAGACCGTGCTGGGGACTTTTTGATTCCTAGCATTCTGTTTCTCTATATAGCTGGTTGGATTGGCTGGGTAGGCCGTACTTATCTAATCGCAGTTAGAAAAGAATCTGACACCGAACAAAAAGAAATCCAAATTGATTTGGCTCTAGCGTTACCCATCATAGCCACGGGTTTTGCTTGGCCAGCAGCCGCTTTGAAAGAATTTCTTTCTGGCGAATTAACTGCTAAAGATTCGGAAATACCCATTTCTCCTCGTTAGGTTCCGCTTAACTGATTCATTGTTTTGGAGACTAAATACATGGCTGAAAAAAGCGATCAATCATCCTATTTGATTAAATTTATTTCCACAGCACCAGTGGCAGCTACTATCTGGCTGACAATTACAGCAGGTATTTTGATTGAGTTTAACCGCTTTTTCCCCGACCTACTGTTCCACCCACTGCCATAACTCAAGCATTGGGATTTACAACTGTTGCTTATGTAATTGAGAGGCGAACATAAAACTATGGCGCAAGCAGTAGACGCATCCAAAAATCTGCCCAGCGATGTGAGAAACCGGGAAGTAGTGTTTCCCGCAGAACGCGATCCTCAACTGGGTAATCTTGAAACCCCCGTTAATTCTTCTCCTGTAGTCAAGTGGTTCATCAATAACTTGCCTGCTTATCGTCCAGGTCTCACTCCTTTCAGACGTGGGCTAGAAGTTGGTATGGCACATGGCTACTGGATATTTGGCCCCTTTGCTAAATATGGCCCCCTGCGTAATGCAGAAAACGCCAACCTAGCAGGTTTACTAGCAGCGATCGCTCTAGTAATTCTGTTGACAGGTGGTTTATCTTTATATGCCAATAGCAATCCACCAAAAGCCCTGAATAGTGTGACTGGAGCTTCAGCCCCAGATGCTTTTCTATCAAAAGAAGGCTGGAATAATTTTGCCAGCGCTTTCTTAATTGGTGGTATTGGTGGTGCGGTAGTTGCTTACTTCTTGACTAGCAATATTGCCATCATCCAAGGTTTAGTAGGCTAATTTGGTTTCTGGTAATTGGTAATTAGTGATTAGTCAAAGTTACTAATCAGCAAGTGATGAATTAAATAACATAACTTGAGATTATGACTTTCTAATTACTGATTACCACTTGCCCATCGATATAGCAAAATGCTATTAGCTGTAGCTGGGGTTTAGTTGGTGCTGAGTTAAAAGAAATAATCATGTATTCCTATAAAAAAATTTGAAGGACACATATAAATATGTGTCCTTTATCATTTGGTGGTGAAAATGCTTGGTTTTGATTATTCAAATAAAGCTGCTTCAATCGCCTCAAGTGCCATTTCAAAATCGTCATTGACGATTTGAATATTAAATTCATCAGCAGCTACAATTTCTGCTTTGGCACGGGCTAAACGACGAGCGATCGCTTCTTCCGAGTCTTGTCCACGGCCACGTATCCGTTTTTCTAATTCATCAAAGGAAGGCGGTAATATGAAAATGCTAAGGGCATTAGGAAAGGAAGCACGAATTTGCCTTGCCCCTTCTAACTCAATTTCCAGCACTACTAACTTACCAGACTGAATTTGGTTAACCACAGTTTCCCGCGGAGTGCCGTAATAATTACCCGCAAATTCCGCCCACTCTAAAAATTCACCTTGAGCAACCAGTTGTTCAAACTTACTTCGGTTAATAAAGTAATAATTTTTGCCATCGATTTCTCCTGGACGAGGAGAACGAGTTGTCACGGATACAGAATAATAAAGTTGCGGATGACGCTGCAACAGCGATCGCATTAATGTGCCTTTGCCAACTCCACTAGGGCCAGTTAAAACAATTAACTTGCCTGTAGGTGGGCATTCTTTGGTAGTAGCACTAGTCTGGATGGGTAAAACTTGCATCATCCGTTCAACCTGTGAATTAATCAACAATCATGATTTGTGAGTTTGTTGTCGTGGTCAGGGCGACCTCGACTAACGAAGTTGTAGCACTGGTGACAGAAAACCAGTCTAATTCACATGGTACTGCCGATATGGTGCAAATAGAATAGGGGTTTGTCAACTATCCCTAGTTAATTATCTACTGCATGATGATCACGAGAAATCACGAAACGATTTGCTACCGTTTCTGGTTGAATGGCTGACAGAATGACGTGGTTGGAATCTGTAATAATTACAGCCCTTGTCCGACGACCATAAGTTGCGTCAATTAGTTCACCTCTTTCCCGCGCATCTGTAATGATTCGCTTAATTGGGGCAGATTCTGGACTAACAATCGCAACTACTTTGTTAGCTGACACAATGTTGCCGAAACCGATATTGATTAATTGAATTTCCATAAATTAACTGACATTAAATGTGACGCGATAATCCATTCAGGATTTTATTTCTATGTTATCCCTAAAAAATCGGAGTTACAACGCATCACATCTAGCTTGCTTTAGTTTTTAGATAGCAAATGCTTTTTTTAGCAGTTTCTTAGCCAAATATACTGAAAATCATCCTAAAGACACATGCGTAACTACAAAAATAAGCTAATAATCACTTAATTTGCTTGTTGAGACCGCAAGGGGGCAGGGGAGCAGAGGCGCAGGGGAGAGGGTTTGAAGTTTTTCCCTAAAATTTCAATTGTGCAACTTGTAAGCACAAAAGCTTATCATCTAGTACCCAGTAAACAGTATGTAGACGCGCAGCGGCTTGCCGCAGGCTAGTAGGAAATTTTAGACTTGTATCTCCTGTCTTTTGATTATTGACGATTGGCTTTTTTCAATTTCAACCATTTTTGGCGTAATTGTTGTAAATCAGGAGTATGACCTCCATAGCGCCAACTAACGTAAGCCTGGCTAATTTCATCAATTACTTGGGCTGTGTTTGGGGCATGATGTTGATATGCCACTTGGACATATTCTAGGGGTGTTTGTGCTGGATGCTTACCGAAACCTTTGGTTGCAGTCCATTGCAGCATTTGTTGATAAAGCCTTTCCATCGGCGGTAATTTACTTAACCACCGACTCTTTAACCACTGTCGCCACTGTACCCAACCTAGCCAGCCAAAGAAAGCGATGGTGGTTCCCAACGTTAAGCCAGTTAAGACACCTAACCAACCTTGAGCGAATAAAGCAAAAAACCAAGCGATCGCTCTGACTATCCAACTAAAGATTGTGCCAAATACATTGTTAAACAACCCAGTCACAGGTGAAGGTAGCCACCCAGCTACCCAATGCCAAAATTGGCGCAAAACGCTAAAAGTTTGTGAGTCTTCCACAGATGGCGGAATTAGAGGATGATTGGGAATGGGGTCAAAGGTAAACCAGCCATATTTGGGGAAGTAAACTTCTGTCATCGCGTAAGCATCGGTGTTACGGACAACATACATCCCCGTAAAGGGATTAAACTCTCCTGGACTAAACCCCCCCACCAACCGCGCTGGAATCCCAATAGAACGCAGCATCACTGTCAGCACAGTCGAGAAATGATCTGGGTAGCCGCCTTGATGTTTAAACAAGAAAGCTTCTACTAAGTCTTCTTTTTCATCCAAATAAGGAAAATCGAAGGGATTTTTGGGGATAGAGTAGTTTTGCTTGAGGTATTGCGCTAGGTAAAGTGCCTTTTCATAGTTTGAATCTAAAGTTTTTGAGACCTTAGATACATTATTCCGACGGTAGTTAGCCAGAATTTCTGCGGTTAATTTTTGGACTTTGGAAGCAATTTCTGGCGGAATTTGTAAATAGTATTTTTTAATGTGCTTGGGATAGTTAGTAGTGGCTTTGCCTAACAAAGTGCGATCGCGGTATGGTACGTCCGATATGACCGTATAGGTGAGGTCTTCAGATAAACTAACAGGCGCTCGCAGCCCGTTTTCCTGATCCACAGCGATAATCGGTGTCGGAAAGTAAATTTCTTTGGGATAGGACATCGCCGGAATCAAATTCGGCAAATCCGCCACCACTGTATAGGTTTGCACTACTTCTCTAGTTGGCAAAGACGTAGGAGGTGGAGACAAATAAATTTGATAAGACCAAGGCGATCGCTTGAGCGTAGTAACATCATCATTGCGCGAAATTTCCCAGCCTTTACCTGTGTAGCGATCAAATGCCAATACACGCCAAAACCCTTCCACCTGCGATCGTACCCGCATCACTACCTTGGGTGTCATGCTTCCCCGCAGATTTTGATTCATTTGGCTATTAAAGCCATAATAAAAACTGTCATTTAGCTTTCCTGGTTGCCCAGTTTGGCTTTTTCCTTGACCATTGCCTTGATTTTCAGCATTACCTTGGCGGACATAACCAGGATTAATAATACTCCGTCCCGTAAAGCCGCCTTTGACTTCAATCGGAGAACTAACAGGAAATGTCCGTAATTGATAACCAGGAAAGCGGGGTAAAACGGCAAAAATCCCTAATCCCAATCCCAGAATTAAAGTAAATAATAAAAAATAAAAAGATAATTTTGATTTAAATTGTGTTGCTTTTGCCTTTTCTCTTTTAACTTTTGACTGACCTAAACCCAGTTGGGAACGATAATTTAAGACCAGAGTGGGTAAGGCGATCGCTAAAAATAATAATAATATAGGTGCAAAAGTCAAAGTTTGGCTCAACGTTGCTGCCACACCTAATAAAATTAAACCAATCACAATTGAATAGCCCAAGTCTTTGCGTCTGGGCATATCAAAACTGTGGAGTATTTGCAGTTGAATCAATAACTCTGCTAAAGCCAGCCGCGTATCATTTAATTCTCCCAACACCCGTCCAAAGAATGCACCTAGAGCAACTAACATTCCAATGGCGATGCAGAATTTAACTGGTATATTGGGATTTCGGCGATAGCGGTAACTCCAGATTGCACCAACAATATTTAAGGGAACTGCCCAAAAACTGAATGTTGTATCAGCAGCAATATCTACTGCCACAGTTCCCATTATTACTAATGCCAGCACTAAAAGCCGCAAGGAAAGAGAATCTTCCACTGCCATCAAAGGCGATCGCTGGATATTTTGTCGCCAATTATTAACTCTAGGTAGACGCGAAGACCAATTAATCCTGGATAAATTAAACATTTAAAGGTTCAGCAATGGTGTAGATGCAGTCAACAAAATGCTTGGTTAGTCAAACCATCTACTTAGTTGTAACTCATACCCTGCCGAAATTCTTGTGCAGATAACAGTAACTCCCCGAAGCAGCCTTTGGGAGTCTCAAATCTTTAGCCCTAATGATCTTTGCAAAAAACGTAGAAGCCCTAATGATCGCTTATTAAAAAAGATAAGCTCCACAACCACAATAATTTTCTTAATTTCTCAGCCTTCTTTGACCTGCGCTAGATTGTAGGATTAATCACAAACAACAAAGGCTGTTGGTCGATATCAGGAAACTCAACTTCTAAAGTATAAGTTGGGTTAAACTCCTGACAGGATAACTCAACATGCAAGCAGCCCGCACTTGAAGACTGAGCCATTGCCAAAGTACCATCAGCTCGCAATGTCACAATTCCTTTGGTGGGTAAATCAGCCTCAACTCTTAATTGAGTGTGTTTACCACGAGATTGGTATTCAACCCGCAAAGTCAACAAACCTTCACTTGTAAACCATTGTCTTTCTACAACTGGACTGTTTGGTGTCACTGGTAGACTTAAATTTTCTAGCAGTTGTTTGGCCGCCATTAAAGACAATGCCATTTGTTGACGTGGTTGTAAATCTGGGTAATCGCTCTCGATATTGAGTTTTTGATCGAGAACATCCGCAGATCGATAAGTACTTCTGAGTACCAAACCAGCTATATCATTCAGCGCATAAGAAGATTCTTGTGGGAAGAAGTCTTCCACTGCCTGAACTAATTTAGCTCCCAAAGGCAGTGAAGCAGTTAGCAGGGTTTGGCACTTTTCTAGTAGCTCTCGGAAAACTGTTTCTGGCAGAGTAATCGGCAGATTCAGCTTAGATTGTTGTGCCTTCCAGCCCCAAGCAGGAACTAAAGAGAGCGATCGCTCTTCCAAACGCTCAGGATATTCCATTAATTGTGTTTCCCAAGGAAACAAAGGGGGCTGGTTTTCGATTTCGGTTTGCAACCGACGCTTGAGTACGGCTTGGAAACGGTCTTGCACAGTAGGAATGTCTCCCAGTTTAAAGGTTTGGGGTATCCCTCCCAACTCTGGATCGCCACTGGCGAAAGTGGCTGATTGTTTGAGAGAGTGATTAACCCCGTCATTTTCCTTAAACTCGACCAAGTTAGATTCACTAGTGTTGACATCATTTGCCAACAACCAAGTGAGTAATTGGTTTTTTAAGGATTCTGAGTCACTATTCATGAGTAGATGCACCTGATCCGGACACTAATGAGTTACGAATTTCCCAAGCCTGTTCCAGAATTTTAAACCAGCGTTTTTGCAGTTGTGCCATTGATAACCCTAGAGTTTTAGCAATTTTCTCGTCAGGTTGTCCTTGTTGTTTTAAGTCAAGTAAAGACCGCTGTTTCTCGTCTAGCTGGGAGGTGTAGGCTTCCCATTGCTGCGGAGTTAGTCCCAAATTTGTTTGTAAAGAAGCTTCCAACCATTCGTGAACTAGTTCCCAGCGATGTAATAAAGCGAACCTAATTAAATGATACTTGAAGCGCTGTTGTAAGTAATCTCTCTGACGCGGAGTGAGATTTAAAATTGTCTCAATTTCTTGTGTTGATAAATCTTTAAGACGTAGGGAGAAGTAATCAGCACAATCAGATTGTTGTTTTTGCTCCAAATAGCTCATCAATTCTGTAATCACAACAGAACGCAACGTATCTTCTTCGGGTTCTGGTTCTGGTTGCGTCGCCATTGTGGAGCGTAATTGGTGGACTGCTGGCTCTTCCCAAGAACCATCACCGTCACCAGAACTACCTTCAGAAGCTTGTTCTATATCTACGCTGGTTTCTGGGGGTTGTTGCTGAGAGAAGGTCTGCGCCCGCAGAATAATTAGCTGTTGCTGACGACCGGGTAAAGGAATGCGGCGCTTACCGTAGCGTTCGGTAAAGGCCATGTACTCTGCTAATTCCAGAAGAGATTGGGGACGATAGGTAGTACCCAGTTGATTCTCCCGTCGGAAAGCGTTTAATGCTTCTAAATAAAAACTTTGTAGAAAATCTTCTATGATAGTTAGCCGCCCTTGATAGCTCAATTGCCGCTGGGGAGGATTAATGTAACGATAAATAATGGCACTCAGCGTACTGTGTAATTCAACTCTGCCTCTATTGGAACCCAACTGATAGTACCTTTGACATTGTTGCAGCCGATGTCTAGCTAGAGTCATTGCTGAGTTTTCTACAGCACCGGAAGCTTGGATGCGTTTACTTTCGCTGCAAATTCGGTATACTTCGGTAGTAATACGTGTTGCCACATCATGGCAATTTTGTTCTGAGGCTTTGGTTGATTGCCGAAACTCCTTGTACAGGAGTTGAAATATCACCTCCACTCCGATAGTCTGTTCTCCCAAAAAAGTTGCGGTTGGAATAGTTGCGGTTGCGGCTGAATTCATAGTCTCGGTGTTTAAAAGACCCTAACATACATAGAAACAACCTGTACGACGGTAGGTATTGGCTTTGTGTGTTTTGCGGATAAGCTAAACGCAGGTCTATCCTGCAATGAGGATATGGCTGATTTTATTATTCCCAATTTGCTGGGGATTGTTCACACCTTGACCTGCTGTGATTGCCATTACTTAAAAGTCGTTGACAAGTCATTATGGATTTAGAAACACAAATTCAATTGCTGATCGACAATGCACCCCGCGATGGTATCTCACCACATCTTATTGCAGCAATTGTTCCTGCTTTTCGCGCGATCGCTCAACAATTACGCCACTCCCAGTACTATATTCTCCAAAAGGAGGGAAACTGGGTCTTAACTACATTGAGCCACCGTGCAGATCCTGGATTGGAGAAGCAGGTGATTTACGCTTTTTCTACCATACAGGATGTTTCCCTAATTTCATCTGCTGGGCGAGACCCTCAAGTGGTGGCCACACCCATTGCTGTCACCCATATTTTGTTCCAATTAATCGCCCTAGACCCCGTAGATAGCATAGTTTTTTTAGAAACACCGGGTACACTGAATAATGCTTTTGAAGTGCAGCGCACTCAGTTAGAAAAAACGATTCAAAAGCAGTTAAAACAAAGGCTTAAACCACACCAGCAATCGAGGCAAATACCACCTGATATTGCCTAAAAAAATTGGGAGTTAGGATTTTTTGGATACACTCCAAATTTTCCTACTCCCAACTCCAACATCAAAACTTTACAATCAAAAATTTTTAATAAAGTCGACTCAGCACATATTCAGTGATGTCAATTAAGGCTTGGCGTGATTCTGATGGTGGCAAAATTTCAATCTCTTTAGCTGCTAACTTGGCATGATGTGCAGCTAATTCTCTCGCCTGCTGTATCCCGCGACTATCTTGAATTAATGCCAGTGCTTGCTCTAAATCTTCTGCTTGAGCAAACTGACGTTCAATTAGCACTTCTAAATATGGTTTCTCTTCTAAAGCAAATAAAACAGGTGCGGTTAAATTACCACTTCTCAGGTCAGAACCTGCTGGTTTACCTAGAGTATCTGTAGTACTGGTGAAATCTAAAATGTCATCTACAATTTGAAATGCTAAACCAAGATTCCGCCCGTAGTTATACAAATGCTGGGCTGTTTCTGAGGGAACTTCACTTAGTAAACCCGCTGCTTTGGCACTATTGGCAATTAGTGAGGCAGTTTTGTAATAGCTCTTTTGCAGGTAAGTTTCAATGGCCAGGCTACTATCAAAGCGGTTCATACCTTGCTGAATTTCTCCAGTAGCTAAATCCATGATGACTTCTGAGAGGAGTTTTACAACCTCTAAATTATCCAAGTTTGCCAGATACCAAGATGATTGAGCAAACAGAAAGTCACCTGCTAGTACAGCAATACGATTGCCAAACAGGCTATGAACAGTCGCTACGCCACGGCGCATTTGCGATTCATCTACCACATCGTCATGCACTAGGCTGGCCGTGTGAATCATTTCTGTGATTTCGGCTAGGCGGCGGTGACGCTGGGTGATATCTTCTTCTAACATTGTCGCCCGCGATATCAGCAGGACGATCGCTGGTCTGATGCGCTTTCCCCCAGCTCCGAACAGATGTTCGGCGGCTGCAAAAAGAATGGGGTGGCGATTGCCAACTAGCTGCTTGAGGTTATCGGCTAGTATTTGCAAATCTGCTTCCACAGGGGTAAACAGGGAGGTAGCTGGGGTCATGGATGGCCGGACTCTGGCTTAGGTTACGAAAGTTTACATATCCTATACTCATTTTAAGATAACCCTGTGCCAGCGCAAAGTTTTGCTGAGACAATCCTTGCTTCTTGGCTGTTATCTGAGCTATTGGGAATGACTGCTATCTCCCTGCTGTCAAGGCTAACAGGCAATTTTGTTAGTTTTAGCTGCATACAAAAAATTTTTGCAATTCAGCCAGAAATCTGAGAATTCAGACTAATTTTATGAATGAGTGTCACCAAATCTTGAACAAAGACTGAATGGCACTTGTGACGGTCTTCAGCAATTTGATCAATCGCTATCCTATTCATCATCATTTCTCTTGATGGTTGATCTAGAGATGTTTCTGTATGGGTAGCCTATGTTTTTTTACCAGAAATTGTCTGATTTTCTCAGTATTCTAAGTATATATACAAGTATCAAAAAATCAGATTTTTTCGCTGGCTAACCCAAGAATCATAATTCGGTAAATATATCTTTGATTTTTACTATAAATTTATATTTAACATTACCTGTTGTAAGTAATAATAACTACATTGGTAGAATATTGAGTTTTTGTTATTTATGATCAAATGAAACACAAACAATATTTTTAATCAAAGAAAAATTCGTTTTATCCGTGAATTTAGCCTTTCAGAAAATTCAAAATTTAGCCTCAAGATTGGCTTAAAAGTCAGGTTGGTTGTGTTACGCTAAAATGTAGGGATTTTAAATTTTTCAGGTATTGACAATGTACGGGTAAAGCACTTTTGAGTGATGTTACCTTGAAGTTGTTTTGAATCCAGAATAGCTAATTGCCAACAAAATAAAACCAAGAGAATTATTTCTTGTAATTTTGTAGTGGCAGGTAAACTTCTTGGGATGGAGTTAGGCGCTATCCTTATGGGAAATCGCTTTCGGCTTACAGCTTGCGCTGAAAGTCGTGGTATATCCTACCACAGAGGTATGAAAAACAATAATGCAGACTAAGTAAACTGCTGAGGAGCGCAGTTAATTATGCTACTGGGCAAATTAACTGTTGTGGTATGTGTTGTCTGCAAATAACGTCAATTAAATAGTTCCATTTGTTTACCGAAGAGCGTTATAACTCTACGGCAAATTTAGCATAGCAAACTACGGCTATCAAGAATTTTCTTGCTTAGTTGAAGTTCTACGTGTTGTATGAAATTTGATATTTTTCGAGAAAAAAGCTGGTAGAACAATGATTTACGCTAATATGCCTATGATGATTTTTATTTTAGCTGCTGGGTATTTATTCACAGTGTATCTATTATTAGCACTAGCAAAGCGCAGTGGTCAAAAATCTTTCTATCATGATTCTCTATCTAGAAATCATGAGAAAAATCAACAGGAAGTATCCATAACATCACAGGTAACTGAGGTGGTGAATAGTCAAGAGTCAATAGTTATTAGTCAATAGTCAACTGAATTATGAATTATGAATTATGAAGTATGAAGTATAGAATTTTATTCTTGGGCTTCATACTTCATTCTCATTTATGTAAGTTGAGAAACTACTGTGCTATTTAAGTCTACGACTTCAACCATTGGGGTATGGCCTAGCCACTGGACTGCGGACTGAGCGAATTGTTGTGGACAACCGCTAACGACAAAGCGAGTTGGTAATGGCGGGTGGGTATTAGTTAAGCCCAGCAACTCTAAATCTTGGTTACAAGCAGCTGTAACATGAACAGCGGGGTCAACTAATTTAACATGAGATGGAAGAAGCGATCGCAGTACTGGTGCCAAGTGAGGATAATGAGTACAGCCGTAGACTAAAGTATCAATTTCTTGCTGAAGTAAAGGCTCTAAATAAGAGCGTGCTACCTCAGTAGTGTAAGGGTCGTGGATGCGATTCTGCTCAATTAACGGCACAAACTCTGGACAGCCAACTTGCCAAACTTGTACCTCTGGGTCAATTTCCAAAATCGCTTGCTTATAAGCATTACTTTTAGCAGTGGCTGGGGTAGCAATTACACCAATGCGCTTACCTTGTTGCACAGCAGCTTTAGCGCCTGGGAGAATTACGCCCAAGATAGGGATATTAAATTCTTGGCGGACAATTTCTAAGGCGAGGGCAGAACTGGTGTTACAAGCCATCACCACCATTTTGACTTGCTGCTGCTGCATCCAGCAGAGAATTTCGCGCACAAATTGCAGAATTTCTGCTTGGGAACGGATACCGTAGGGCAGTCTGGCTGTATCACCAAAATAAATAATCGATTCATTTGGTAGTTGGCGGTAAATTTGTCGCAGTACCGTCAGCCCACCCACACCACTGTCAAAAACGCCGATAGGGGCGCGTTGAGGTTCTTTATCAGAAAAATCGTAAAGATTAGCTTCAAAAATAGAAGATGAATACACAGGCAGATATTGATTTAGGTTTTGGCATTTAAAATACAGAATTTAGCAGACAATTTGTGAACTGACTACTAAATTCCTTGTGGTTCAGTAGTTCAGCAAATCGAATTCAGGAATCAGAATCAGCGTCTGTAGAATTAAAGCGACTTTCCACACAGTAATTAAAAACTTGTACTATATTTTAAGCCTGGCTGTATATCTTACCTTTGACGTAAGTATTTGAGAATACCACGAGCGATCGCCTCTGCCATCCGATTTTGATATTCTGGTGAACCCAATCGAGGGTTATCTTCCCGACCAGTCATATAACCTGTTTCTACTAAAATCGAAGGCATAGAACTTTTTCTCAAGACATAAAACCTTGCTTTCCGTGTTCCTCGGTCTTTAATGGTGCCAATATCTTGCAGAATCGTATTGCGAACTACTTCTGCCAAACCATAACCACTATCGTAATAATATACTTCTAAGCCATTAACATCAGGGCGACTATCTACAGAATTAGCATGAATACTCACAAATAAAGTTGCATTGACACGTTCAGCAATATCTACCCGTCCTTGAAGTTCAACGAAAAAGTCAGCATCTCTGGTGAGAACTGCTTGTACACCATTGCGTTCTAGAATTGCCGCTACCCGTTTACCAATTGGTAAAATTACATCTTTTTCTAATAGTCCACCCAAACCAGGCGCGCCAGAGTCTTTCCCACCATGTCCAGGGTCAATCACAACTATCAGTTTTCCTGTGGGGACTGGGCGTGGTGCTGGTGGAGGATTGTCCTTTGAGTTTGGTAATTGACCATTACTTGAGGGTAGAGGCGGTAAACCTATGGGTGGTGTAATTGCGTGAGTGCGTTGTAACTGTACAGCCAACAACTGATTACTAATTTGGTTGACTTCCCCAATTTGCACTCCTGAAGCGGGTTGAACCAAAATATTGACGGAATCTTCTTGGGGTTGCAACCGTACCCGCAGAATGGGACTATTGGCATTAAAAGCTGGCCCAATAACTCTAGGGGCTAACTTAGCATTGGCGATCGCAATCCGAAATAAACCAGAAGATCTATCCCACCCGCCTTTGGCAGACACAGGCCTGTTAGATCTGATTAAAAGTTGAGTACCATTATCAGCTAATTCCACTGCTTGAATAATTGCAGGTGAGTCAGTCGCCTCCGCAACGAGATTTGCATCACTATTACCAGGTAATCTCACAACTCGGTTAGGTATAATTACAAACCCACCGATACTGCTAGTACTTGCCCGCCAGTCAGGGCTATTTTTATCCACATACAAAGTCATGCGGACTGTTGGTTGTCTTGTTTGCAATTGGGAAAATTGAATCCGGTTGACACCATAACGATTCACAGATAAATCTTGTTGCAACAAGCTAGGAGATAAGGATGCACCAGTAATCTCGATATTAACTGCGCGTTTATCTGAACTCCGGTTCACCTGAATTTGCGGACTACCACCATTAGTCCGCACAAAAAAACCATCACCAGTAACTCGAAAACTTTCTACTTGAGTGACAGCGGCGAGGGTGTTACCCAAAGGTCTAGGATTATTGGATGTTACTGGGTCGGGTTTAACCACAGAGTAGATATTTCTGGAAGGAAATTCTGAATTAGCTCTGGTTTCTAAGGTTTGAGGTTCTGATTGGAGTGAAATATCTGCTGATGATGTGATAGGCGTTGCTGTTGGTGTGGGTAATTGTACTAACCAACGACTACCAGTAGTAGGAATAAATTTTACCCCTTGGGGATCAATAGTATAACCGGGAGCTAATTCTACGACAATTCTGGCCGTCTGGGGGTCAAATTGCCCTACGCGAATTGAGCGAACTGCTCCACCTATTGGTTGTGTTAACTGGGGTCTGCCAAAATCTGTATCTGGTAAATCAATAACCAAACGAGTGGGATTGAAAATGAGTTGAGCTTTGGGTTGAACAGCCCCCAAAGTATTAAATTCCAAGCGGTTTTGCTTGGCATCAAAGTGCCAAGACTCCAGTTTCGCCGCTAAAGCAGGCGATGATAGCCAGAAGATAGTTCCAATAGTACCGGTTAGTAACCAGTGTAATTTCACAGTCATTTCTCCTAATTCGCGTTCATAGAAGCCGTCAATATGTCCACGTATCTATTGGTAAATCCTCACACCGTCACCGCCAAACTTAGCTTTAATTCCAGAAGTCTGCATAGTGGACACTGCTCATCAGAACTTCCGTAGCAACCAGCAATTTTGTGCTGGCATTCAAGACAATAAATACTTTCAGTCAATATACGTAAAATCAGTATGGATTAGTGTTGAGTTATTTGATGGCTGATAATCAATGTACCCAAAAAGTTATTGCTACTATCAATAGATTCTGGTAAAGGTGGTGACACTTAATTTAGCATTTTGAAAACAATATGATATTTAAATGTATCTACTCATCGTCAAAAATTAGTTCTCACTTCCAAAAAAAGTGAGAACAAGAGATTTTTAACCGTGAGATTACAGGCTAATCTTGCTTGCGATCAGCAAGATTACTATTAACCAGATATAGCAATTAATTATTCATTAGAGTAGTTAAGTATATTTACTAAAGTTTGACGATGATTTATCTGCGTCGGAGGTACTGGAGTACACCACGGGCGATCGCTTCTGCCATTTGATTTTGATAAGCTGAACTGCGTAGCTTGGCAATGTCCTCTCGACCAGTTAAATAACCTGTTTCAACAAGAATCGAAGGCATAGAACTTTTTCTCAGGACAAAAAATCTGGCTCGGCGCACTCCCCGATCTCTCACATTCAGACTTTGCAAAATGCTGCTATGGACAACACGAGCTAGACCCAAACCACTGTCATAATAATAAGTCTCTAAACCACTGACATCTGGACGACCTGCACCTGCGGAATTAGCGTGGATACTGACGAATACATCAGCATTAGCTCTTTCTGCCAACTGTACTCTTCCTGGAAGAGTCACAAAATAGTCAGAACTCCGCGTCATAATTACCTGCACACCGTTTTGCTGAAGAATGTCAGCTACCTTTCTCCCGATGGGGAGAATAATATCCTTTTCCCGAATGCCACCAATCCCAATGGCTCCGGAATCTTTGCCACCGTGTCCTGGGTCAATGACAACTACTACCTTTCCTCTGGGTAAGGGGCGTGTTCCTGGCTGCGGTATGGAACGGGGATTTTCATTAGGATCTGGTAATTGACTTTGTCCTGAAGGAAAAGGCAGTGTACCTGGAAGTGCCACGACTCGGCGAGAACCTTGTAATTGTAGTGTTACTTGGTCGTCGTTTTGGTTAATTTGCCCAACTTGTACTCCAGCCGCAGGTTGAACTAAAATCACTACCGTGTCAGCATCTGGCGTTTGCAGGCGTACCCGCAGAATTGGACTATTGGCGTTAAAAGTCGGGCCTTTAATTCGAGGCGCTAATTTAGCATTATTAATGGTGATGCGATACAAACCAGAGGTTCTGTCCCATCCACCCCTAGCATTTATAGTTTGGTTGGCTCTAATGAGTAGTTGCTTACCATCATCAGACAGTTCAACTGCTTGAATTGTTGCTGCTTCATCAGTAACAATTCGGCGATTAGGGGGAGAAAATTCTGGTTGGTTATCAGAAGAGTTGTTAGAGTTATTTCCGGGTAATGTAGCAAACCGATTAGGCAGAACTACCAATCCAGTACTACCACTTCTAGTTGCTCGCCAGTCAGGGCTATTTTTCTCTACCCGTAAAGTCATACGGACTGCGGGTGGACTAGTTTGCAGTTGGGTGAATTCTACACGGCTCACACCATGCCTGTTAACGCTGAGGTCTCGCTGCGCCAAACTTGCTGATAGAGTTGCGCCAGAGATATCCATAAAAATCGTAGAGCGATCGCGGCTACGATTTACTCTCACTTGGGGATTACCACCATTTGTCCGAACAAAAAAACCATCTCCTGTCACTTGTAAACTGTCGATTTGAGTTGTGCTTTGTGTGCTACTGACAACTCTCGGTAACGGTGGTCTTGTGTCTGAGTCAAGAGTGGTGACTACGTTGTAAACATTATTTGCGGAAGAGTTTACAGGTTCTAGTCTTGGTCTAGGCAATTGTACTGTCCACCGACTGGCAGTTACCCCAACAAATTTTATCCCTTGAGGGTCAAGAGTATAACCAGGAGCCAGTTCTACGACTATGCGGGCTGTTTGGGGTTCAAACTGACCAACACGGATAGCCCGAACTGCCCCACCTACAGGTTGTGTTAACTGTGGTCTGCCAAAGGTTGTGTCTGGTAAATCAATAACCAGGCGTGTGGGATTGAAAATGAGTTGTGCTTTGGGTTGGACACCCCCAGAAGTATTAAATTCCAGACGGTTTTGCTTGGCATCAAACCGCCAGGACTCCAGTCTGGCCGCCAAAGCTGGCGAAGACAGTAAGCAGATCATCCCAACCGTACCGGGTAGTAACCAGTGTAATTTCACAATCCTTTCTCCTGATTCGCATTCATGGAAGTCAATATCTCAAAAATTTGGGTAAGTTATTCTTCCGTTACAGAAACTTTGAGATTTGACTTTGGCTTTTTTTGGGTTAAAGAAACAATTAATGGTGTAAATTTTCAACTGCTTACATAGTCTGTAATTTTAATATTGCTGTACTCTCCAGCGATAATAGCGAATATGAGAGGCAACACAAATATAACCAGAATTATCTGATTTTAGTCAATTGTGGTTAATTTTTGACTTCCTTATAAATTTTATTTTGTGTGTTTTGTTGATAGACAAGCAATTTTCTCAGTTACAAATTTCAACTTGTTTTAAAAGATGTTGTTGCAATATTGACAATTACTAGTTTTTAGCGACTAAAAACATATTTAGATGAGGATTTGTAATTAGGTAATATTGGGAACAAATTGTTTTCTCAAAGATAATAATCAATAGTCAAAATGATTGAGAAACAACGATATCAGAGGACGCAGATCAAGAGACAGAAGTTTCCTGTAATTAATGAAGGGATTGGAGACGAAGAAAACACGGAAGTAGATAATTTTATTTCAACCTTGTTTCTGCCTAGCCCCCAATCCCTCAGTTTTAATCTTTAATTAGTTGCTCAGATTCAGTGGCCACTTTGCTGGAATCGGGAAATACGAAACGTAATAAAGGCGGAGCTAAAAAAGTTGTGAGGATAACCATCATAATAATTGCCGCCCCCAATGGTTTCGAGAGAGCGCCACTAGCAGCGCCAACACCAGCAAATACTAATCCGACTTCACCACGAGGAATCATACCCACACCGATCGCTAAACGATTGATTTGGGGTTGACCAAAGACGCTCAAACCTGTAATAACTTTACCAAGAATGGCTACTGTAATCAGGAAAATAGCCATAATTAAGCCTTCGCGGTTGCTGGGAATGGCAGGGTTTAGCACTCCCAAATCAGTTTTTGCGCCAACTGTGACAAAGAAAATTGGCACCATCAAATCAGCTACAGGAATCACTTGCTTTTGCAGTTCTTTACGCTTATCAGTTTCTTCCAAGACTAAACCAGCGGCAAAAGCGCCCAAAATTGCTTCTAATTGAATGATGGCAGCCAGATATGCCATCACAAAGGCGAAAATAAAGGCAGGAATGACTAATTCACCGCGGGTTTTGAGTTGATTAGCGATCGCCACAAATGTTTTATTGAAAACATTACCCAGAACGATCGCACCTAACAGAAATGCTGTGGCACAAATAATGAGGTAAATGACTTTACCTACATCCACTGCACCATCTTTGGCGAGGCTGGCAACTACCGCTAAGACAATAATCCCCAGTACGTCGTCAATCACCGCTGCACCGAGAATAATTTGTCCTTCTTTGGAATTCAGCTTACCAATTTCTGACAAAACTTTAGAGGTAATTCCAATACTTGTAGCTGTCAAAGCTGCACCGGCAAAAATTGCTGGTACAGCACCAATACCAAATAAAGTCATCAAACCTACAGTCCCAGCAGCAAAAGGTACTACTACACCTACCACTGCCACAATAGTTGCTTGGATACCCACTGCCATTAAGTCTTTTAAGTTAGACTCCAAACCAATTTCAAACAGCAAGATAATCACACCCAATTCTGATAGCACAGAAATAACTTCTGATTGGGCGGCAAATACCTGGGGTGCTGCTTCTGGAGTCAGACCAGCAGTAGTTTGCAGAAAGGCCATGATTAACGAATTAGAACTGTCTGCGCCACCTTCGGGGAACACCAACAGGTGCAGAACCGAAACACCTACGACGACACCGCCGACAAGTTCGCCTAAGACAGGTGGTAAACCGATGCGGTTTGATAACTCCCCACCAACTTTGCTGGCGAAGTAAATTACCACTAAACTCAGCAGCACAGCCGCTACTACCATAGAACTGTCTGCGGCTTCTGTTGTGCTTGCCAGCAGAGGAAAAGAAAAGTTGATTGCATCTAAAAACTGCATGGTTTCCGCGAAAATCCTTCTCTTTATTTTTACTCTTTTCTGGACAGAGGCTGTTGATTAACTTGAGAAAGGCTTGGTATTACTTTCATGAAAATAAAGATGAGGACTGCGCGGCAAAGTTTTGTAGAACCAAAGTGTACTTAATAGAAGTAATAGTGAATTGTAAATATACTGCATCCACAGTGGCAGTAATAAAATGAGAGGACGGCCAGCAAAAATAAAAAAGAAATTAAAAATCCCAAAGGTATAAATAGTAAAAATTCGATGGCGAATTATATCTGAAGACAAATAGAGATTGTGGCGACGACTGTAGACTTTGGCTTGTTTTTCAGCAAAGCGTCCTAAAATATAAGCGATCGCTGTAAATCCTCCCAATATCATTGGCACAGTAATTAATTTGGGTAGATTAATTTGGTGTCCAAACAAATAAAGTCCAGGACTCAATATTGTTGCCATCTGGTGAGATTGCCGTATCCAAGCTCCAGAAAAATAATATTCCCAATTGCCCGCATAAAGGTAGTAATAAACAAAGAAACCAATGACTAAACCGCCGTAGCCATAACGCACAAAAGCTTCTTGCGGCTTTTTTAGGTCTTCCCAATAAGCACGTTCAGCATCAATATCAATACAAAAGTTTTGACAGGCAACACAGGCACTCTGTTCTTTACCCTCTGGCAAAACAATACGGCACATCGACTGGCTCATGTGAGCTTTACTGCTGAATAACCCACTGGGTTGACTATAAATCTTTTCTACGGGAGCCATTGGGCAGAAATAATTACACCATGTCTTCCCGCTATAGAGATAGCCAATAGTAATAGCAAAAGCAATAGTCAGCAACAACCATAATGCCAAAACTAGGCGATCGGCATCAAAAAATAAAATCCGGCCACATAGTCCAATAAATAACAATCCGAACTGTAGGTAAGCATAATTTTTACCTAACCAGGATTTTGAATTGACTTTTGCTAACTTGTAGTGTTGTTTTCCTGTTTTAGAGCGCTTCCATTGAGATTGACGCTGCCAACCCAAGCCACGGGGAATCTGTGACAGAAATGAGAGGGGGCAAATGCGTCGCCACAGTTCATGTCCAAAAACAAGTAGAACAAAAATCGACGCAGGTATAATCACTCCCCACATCAGGGTTGTTCCCAGAGAATAAGATCGTCCTGAAAAGCATTTACCCTGTACGTGAATACAGCTATTAGCAAGTTGTACTGGGGGCGAAGTCTGATTTAGTTTGGTCTGTACGTGAGTCAAGGGGTCGTACAATAGCGAAGCAATGATTACGAGCCATGCAAAAGTTAACAGACAGCGCACCCAGTGCATCCAACGTTCAGGTATGCGGAAGAGCATGGATCTATTCCACTAAATAGTATTTTGTTAATCCAGTGTTGAGCAAATTATGCGAATGCTCTGTGCGGAATCCGACTAAAAAATTCTTATATAGATAGTTGCGCTTATTATGCAACTTACCGAAATCAGATAATAACAGTGTATCCACTTAAATCTTTAACCTTTCTTCTTAATTCGTAGTTCAAAATACTCAATTAACACTTTTTGCCAACGCCTAATAGTATTCAGATGCAGGTGAATGAGGTAAAAATTTGTAGAACAGAGTTATATACCAAGAGTTTTTACACCTTGTTCCCCATTCCCTGCTGTGAGTTTAAGTTTCGCTGGTTGTTAGTTTGATGAGATGTTGCCAATGAACTTCAGATACTGGGACAACAGATAATCTGGGGAGTCGCAATAAGTCAAAGTCTGTAAATTTGTCGTCCTGTTTGATTTGGGCTAGAGTAACAGGCTGAGTGACTGGGCGGACTGCTTGCACCTTGACAACTACCAGTTTGACATCATTGAGGGCTGGATCAGGGTAAGGCTGAGTGACTATCTCTGCTAAACCGGTGATTTGTCGTTCTTTACCTGTGTGATAAATCCAAGCTAAATCGCCAGGAAGCATTGTGCGGATATGCTTGAGGGCGAGAGCATTTGTAACTCCGTCCCATACTGTAGTGCCGTCTCGTTCTAAATCAGCATAAGAGTATTTATCCGGTTCAGTTTTCAGCAGCCAATACGCCATAACAAAATCTCCAGAAATTTTACTGTGATTTTTTAGTTTCCAAAAATGTAACAATACCTGTTTTTGACTACGCTAATGTCACAGTAAGAACATACAAATCGTATCGAGCGAACTGACTGTTAACTATTAATACTGAACAGTTAACGGATGATTGCTGGATGCAGTTTACTTATTAGCATCTGTATATTTTTCAGAGGAGTGCAAGTTTATGTCTAGAGCCGCTTTGTCTGGTTCTCAGTTTCGTGCTGCAAAGTTTTGGCAATCTCTACCCTTAGCTTTACTGTTATTCGTAACGTTGGTTTTACCTGCGTCAGCCCAGGAAAAAGAAAAGTTATGGCGGACTTTGACTGTTAGTGGACGTGGGATGGAATCAATTCCTACTACTTTGTCTCTAGTTAATTTAGGCGTAGAAATTCAAGGTAAAACTGCCCAAGAAGTACAGCAAGAAGCTGCGAAGAGGTCATCGGCTGTAGTTGCTTTGCTCAAAAGCCGCAATGTAGAGAAACTGGAAACTACAGGTATTCGCCTCAACCCTGTTTACAGTTACACCAATAATGTGCAACGAATTACTGGTTACGCTGCTAGTAATACTGTGAGTTTTCGCATCGTTACCGAAAAAGCTGGGACATTGTTAGACGACGCGGTGAAAGCTGGGGCAACGCAAATTAACGGTGTTAGTTTTATTGCTAGTGATGAAGCGATCGCTGCTGCTCGTCAAGTAGCATTAAAAGAAGCGACTCAAGATGCTCAACAGCAAGCTGATGCTGTTTTTAGTGCTTTAGGACTGAAATCTAAAGAAATAGTCACTATTCAGGTTAATAACGCCAGCGCTCCCCCACCACCTGTATTTTTACGCGCCCAAGCCGCGAAAGTTGCCGAAGACGTTTCTACGCCTGTGGTTGGTGGCGAACAGGAAGTAGAAGCATCGGTGACGTTGCAAATTAGTTATTAGTCAAAAGTCCATAGTCCAATGTCAATGGTTGAGGATCAACCGTCAACGGTTAAACGTCTGGTTAGCATTTTTTAAATTACCCAGTTAGGTTAACTATTGACCCTTGACCGTTGACCATTGACCATTAATCAATTAAAAATTCTCTGGAGACATATCGTTCATAGCACCGTCGCTATCTTGCTTAGAACCTAATAAATCTAGCTGATCTACGAGAATAACCGGTGTAGAACGGCTGGCTCCTGTTTGGCGATCGTTCCAAGTGTCAAACTTTAAAGAACCTTTAACAGCAATTTGTTTACCTTTTCGTACATAAGTACCAGCAATTTCGGCCGTCTTGCCCCATAATTCTAAATTGAACCAATCCGGCTCATCACTATTGCGTGTTCTTCTGTTTACTGCCAGTGTTAATCTACACTTAACCTTACCAGAATCAAAATACTTCATGTCTGGGTCGCCACCTACACGACCAATGAGGTGAACTATATTAATAGTCATGTGCTTTACCTTTTAGTACGTCCGTACTCATGTATCTTGATTCCCATAATAGCCAATTATGAACTTACTGAAAATGTGTTAAAAAGTTAACAACCTTGCAAGGTATATAAATTTGAGCTATTACTTTGGGAAAACTAAAAAACTGTACGGATATACTGAGTTGGTCTGAGAATATCGAAAACGTGAATGTATCCAATTTAGTAAGTATGGTCAAAACTAAATCAAAAAATGGCCATTTTTACTAGACTGATGATCAAAAACGTAATAGAATCCAGCACGATTCAATCTAACATTTTTTTATAGTCAAAAATTATTGCAAATAGGGGGCGTAGAGAAGCGTGGGGCTGTTTAGGAACTTTCGCTCATCATGGGATATGGGTATCGACCTCGGTACTGCTAATACCCTTGTTTATGTATCTGGTAAAGGCATTGTACTGCAAGAACCTTCTGTAGTAGCGATCGACCAAATTGAAAAGGTCGCACTAGCAGTAGGTGAAGATGCCAAAAAAATGCTTGGTCGCACACCGGAAAACGTGATTGCCTTGCGTCCCTTGCGTGATGGGGTAATCGCTGATTTTGATACAGCCGAGTTAATGCTAAAAAGCTTTATTCAGCGAGTTAATGAGGGGCGATCGCTGATTTTACCTCGGATTGTCATTGGCATTCCCAGTGGTGTTACCGGAGTAGAAAGACGAGCAGTTATGGATGCCGCAGTTCAAGCTGGGGCTAGAGAAGTATATTTAATCGATGAGCCAGTAGCAGCAGCCATTGGAGCCGGACTACCAGTTGCCGAACCCACTGGTAACATGATTATCGATATTGGTGGTGGCACAACAGAAGTTGCTGTGTTAAGTCTCCAGGGTACTGTTATCAGTGAATCAGTCCGTATTGCAGGAGATGAACTTACTGAATCTATTACCCAATATATGAAGAAGGTGCATAACTTGGTCATTGGTGAACGAACTGCGGAAGATATCAAAATTCGTCTTGGTTCTGCCTATCCCACCAACGAAGATAATGAAACCATGATGGAAGTTAGAGGTTTACATTTACTGTCTGGTTTACCGCGAACTGTCACTATTAAAAGTCCAGAAATCCGCGAAAGCATGTTGGAACCGTTATCGATCATTGTCGAAGCAGTGAAGCGGACACTAGAAAGAACCCCACCAGAACTAGCATCTGACATCATCGATCGTGGTATTATGCTGGCTGGCGGTGGGGCTTTGCTCAAAGGCATAGACACCCTGATCAGTCATGAAACCGGGATTGTGACTCACATTGCGGCTGATCCTCTTAGCTGTGTTGTGTTAGGAACAGGTCGTGTATTAGAGAACTTTAAACAGTTGGAAAGAGTCTTCAGCGCCCGTTCTCGAAATATGTAGGAAAAAAATATGGGATATTGGGTTCTATTTGCCTTGGATTTGGGTTTCATATAAATAGAATCCGATATCTAGCAAAATATAGAAACAGGTATAAATGGTTACTGTACGTCGTTGGTGGGGTAGTAAAGGGTTACAGATTGCTTCGCTGGCCCTGGTACTAGGTGGTGCTTGGATATTACGACAGACTCAAGGAGCAATGCTGCTGGAAGTTTACCAAGTAGTGACGCGTCCTTTACAGATTTTGCAATCTGGGCAAACTCCCGCAGAACGTTTGGAGGAACGCCTCAAAGATGCCCAGTTTATGGAAATGCAAACACGCATCCAAGAACTGGAAAGCCAAAATCAACAGTTACAGCATTTATTAGGTTATGTGCAGACTGAGCCACCTGCATCACGTCCCTTGCCAGCGCGGGTAGTAGGACGTAGTGCGGATCATTGGTGGCAACAAGTTACACTCAATCGTGGCTCAAATTCTGGGATTCAAGAAGGGTTTATTGTCAAGGCTGAGGGTGGATTAGTAGGTTTAGTAGATACTGTCACCCCTAACACTAGCCGCGTTTTACTCATTAGTGACCTGAAAAGTCAAGTGGGTGTGACAATTAGCCGCACCTCAGCTAAGGGAGTTTTGCGGGGCGATTCTTCAGCGGAAGCTGTGTTGGAATTTTACGAAAAAGTTCCGAATGTCAAGGTAGGAGATTTAGTTTCAACTTCAACTTACAGCCAAAAATTCCCATCTGGTTTGGCAGTAGGACGAATTAAATCTTTAGATTTAAAGAAACTGCCGGCATCTGTGGCGAAAGTTGAACTTTTTCCGCCCATTAGGTCATTAGATTGGGTTGCTGTTTATCCAAAACCAACAAACCAACAACAGGAAAACCCAGAGTCGGCACAGCAAGAACAGGCAAATCAACAACTGCGAAAATCAAAATAATGAAGATACCTTCATTTAATGGTAGTAGACAAAAAAAGCCCAAAGCTGCGGAGCGAAAATCTAAAGCTTATCGCAAACCGATCGCCCGTTGGCATCCGCGTGTAGTTCAACTGTTAGATTTGTCTGTAACGGTTGGGTCTGTACTGTTATGTTTGCTGTTATTGCCAACGCGCTTTCCTGGTACAGAATTGTTGGGCATTGGGCCTAATTGGCTGTTAATTTGGGTAGTTGCCTGGAGTGTAAAACGCTCTGTTTGGGAAGGAGCAGTAGCAGGGATCGTTTTAGGGCTACTGCAAGATGCTATGACATCACCAGACCCGACTCATGCTTTAACTTTGGGTTTAGTGGGACTGCTGACTGGATTAGTACAGAAGCAGCGATTTATTCAGGAAGACTTTATTTCCATCGCTTTAATTGTCTTTTTAATGGCAATTTTGACAGAATCGATTTTCGGTTTGCAGTTGAGTTTGACTGGCGATCGCAAAGTAGAATACATCTGGGCTTATTACCAACGGGTTGCTCTAGCCTCAGCGATTCTCAGTAGTCTTTGGGCTCCTGTAGTTTACTATCCCCTCAATCTTTGGTGGCAAAAGCGCAAAGCAATCGAGCAATAGTTACAGAGGAAATAATTTTGAGTTTAAATTTTGGGAGTGAGGAATTATGGTTACAGACCCTAAATCCTCACTCTTTTTAGTTGATGTCATGGGTCAACGGTCAATAGTTTCGGTGCAATAGTATTTAAGTATGCACCCCGACAGCGAACAGTAGCTCTGGGATATTACTGTTGAGGTATCAAGCCAAGTCGGTAACGTGCAGAATATTGAAATTCTTGCCCAAAATTTATGGATAATTCCCCAGTTGTTGCTCAGGTAGATACATCACTAAATTACACTCAAAAAGATGGGTTGATAGTGCAATTCTCCGCTGGAGAGGCTGCGCCAACGCCTTTGGTATTCAATTCTCAAACGCAGAACAGTATGAGCAGTGAAGCTGACTTTGACTCCCGCATGATGCAGCGATGCTTGGAACTTGCCCGCCGTGCTTTGGGGCGCACTTCGCCTAATCCGCTGGTGGGGGCGGTTGTAGTCAAAGATGGCGAGATTTTGGGCGAAGGGTTTCATCCCCGTGCGGGTGAACCTCATGCCGAAGTTTTTGCTTTGAGAGCCGCAGGCGTTGGCGCTCGTGGTGCGACAGTTTATGTGAACCTCGAACCTTGTAATCACTATGGCCGCACTCCGCCTTGTTCGGAAGGGTTGATAGAGGCTGATGTGGCTAAGGTGGTAGTGGGTATGGTTGATCCTAATCCTTTGGTGGCTGGAGGTGGAATTGCTCGTTTACGCGCTGCTGGTGTCGAGGTGTTAGTTGGGGTAGAGAATGAAGCCTGTCAGCAGCTAAATGAAGCTTTTGTACATCGTATTTTATATAAAAAACCTTTTGGTATTTTGAAATATGCCATGACTTTAGATGGCAAAATTGCCACTACTGCTGGTCATAGCGCGTGGGTGACAAATCAAGCCGCCCGCAGTGAAGTACATCAACTACGGGCGGCTTGTGATGCCATCATTGTTGGTGGTAATACAGTCCGACAAGACAATCCTTTTTTAACTAGCCACCAAGTGGGGGCGCATAATCCTTTACGGGTGGTGATGAGTCGTCAACTCAATTTGCCCGAAAACGCTCGTTTGTGGGATACCCAAGAAGCGCCAACGTTGGTGTTAACAGAAGTTGGAGCCAACCCTGATTTACAAAAAATGTTGCTTAAACACGGCGTGGAAGTTGTGGAATTACCAGCGCTAACACCTGAACAAGCAATGAGTCATTTATATGAACGGGGTTTTTGCAGTGTTCTGTGGGAATGTGGCGGTAATTTAGCTGCAAGTGCGATCGCTCAAGGAGCCGTACAAAAAGTTATGGCCTTTATTGCTCCTAAAATTATTGGTGGTAGCCATGCGCCTACACCTGTCGGTGATTTAGGTTTGACTACTATGACGGAAGCATTGCCCTTAGAACGTGTTCGTTGGCGTGTGGTTGGTTCCGATTGCTTAGTGGAAGGTTATTTGCCTCAATAGTCAATGGTCAATGGTCAATGGTTTTACTCTGGACTATTGACTGTTGACTTCTTAGCAGTGTCGATCATAAGCGATATCGCGTATCAGACTTAGCCGGGATTGAATATAGTCGCCAAGAGAATCAATCTCATGGGAATCTAAGAAAACTTGTGTTGTGGTTTGTTTTACCAACCATTGCACCAAGCTAGAATCATCCAGCTGTAAGAGGGTCATGGTTTGGGCGGTTTCAACCACAGACCAAAGCTGACGCAGAATATTAGGAGTCATCAGACCTCATTGAAGATTAGCCTAGCTGTTTTTAGATTACACAATTTCGACGTTAACTTATGGCATGAATGTACAAGCTGAGACAAGTATTATTAAAAAATTAATAATGTGATTTATAACTTTATGAACTTTCAGAAATGAACTATTGCATTTATTTGTTAATAAAAAGTTACTAATACTAAGTTTGTATATCTATACTAATTTATTAATGCCATCTATCCAAAGAAGTATCTTAATTATTTATAGTTTAAAAATGTATTTAATGAACAAAAATAGTGCCAAAACTAGATCAATAATTATAATTTTTATCTAGTCAAAAAGAGTGGAAGGGGCTGGAAACTACTCTCTCACTCATTCTGAGCCATGAAACAAAACATATTAATTGTTGGAATGGCTAATCCCAACAATCAATATTTTTACTGACAAATTGACAAATTATTATTCTTCATACTCCACCCAACTATTAGGTGTTTCAGAAACATTAACTTTTAATTGTACATTTGGCGGTAATCGCTTCTTGGTTTCATCGTAAATGTACTTAGCGATCATTTCAGCAGTAGTCTCATATTCAGGAGGCATAACTTCATTTAAAATGCAGTGGTCAAGCCCTCCTTTAGTAGCATCTTGTTTTGCCCAACGTAAAGTTCTAAAATCAGCTACCATAACTGGATGTGGACAAAATTGTGAAGAATGCAGTTGTGTTGAGATGGCTTCGATGCGGACTTCGTAATTATGACCGTGCATCCGACCACAGGGGCCATCGTAATCTTTAATGTAGTGAGCGCTATTAAAAGAAAATTCCGTTACCACTTTCCATTTGGGCATTTTAATATTACCTCGTAGCCAATTTAGAGATAAATACTTATCTCTTCTGATTACCTTGGTTAATAAATCAGATTTTTATAGTATTGCTTATACAAGTTTAAAAAAAGAATATGACAAATACAGGTTTAGCTTTGCATTTTAAAGAATTTATCAGACATTGCAACTAAGCGATCGCTCTAGCTGCGTTGACGATTAATATGCGTAGGTAGAACCCGTCGTAGACATCGCGCATAAATATAACTAAGTAGTGTGTTTATTACCGTAATTAATGAAATTCCCTCATCAAAGCAAAACTAAAGCGCAAGTTTGGGTAGTCGAAAATGGTAAAAAACGCTTGCGACAAGACCAATTAACTACCGAAGAACCTTTAGAAATTCGTTTGATATCACCGTCGCGGACAGTAGCTATTACAATGCGAACTCCCGGCGCAGATTTTGAATTAGTAGCTGGCTTTCTCTTTAGTGAAGGCGTGATTAATAGTAAACAAGATATCCAAAAGATGAGCTACTGCACAGATGAATCTATAGATGGTGAGCAGCGTCATAACATTATTAATGTGCAACTAAAGCCAGGGTTAAATCCAGATTTACAGCCTTTAGAACGTCACTTTTATATCAATAGCGCCTGCGGAGTTTGTGGTAAAGCTAGTATTGCAGCTTTGCAGTTGCGGGGTTGTGCCAAAATTACTTCTGATTTAACAGTTAAGTCTGAGATTATTTACAGTTTATCTGAGCAGTTGCGATCGCATCAAGGTATCTTCAGCGCAACTGGAGGGTTACACGCGGCGGCGGTATTTGATGCTGAAGGAACAATGTTGAACTTACAAGAAGATGTTGGCCGTCACAATGCGTTAGATAAGTTGATTGGTAAGGCTGTACTAAGTGAAGAGTTACCATTCAATCATCATATTGTCATGGTGAGTGGGCGTTCTAGTTTTGAGCTACTGCAAAAATCTGTAGTTGCTGGAGTGCCAATTGTTTGTTCTGTATCTGCGCCTAGCAGTTTAGCGGTATCTGTCGCTGAAGAGTTTGGTATTACTTTAGTAGGATTTTTACGGGGAACACGCTTCAATATTTATACTGGATGGCAGAGAATTATGGGGACATGATATGCTCGTAAAAATCACAATTTTTACTTGATTTTTACGTAATCTTGTCAGATAAACTAGGACATTTAAATATGAACACGCTTGGTCAAAAGCCTAAAGTTAGCTTTACTGTAAATGCGTGCGTTGTGGATACCCCATTCATCGATAAAATACTCCGGAGTATGATGCGTTCTCTGGATTATCCTTTTTGCGAAAGGCTGGTAGCACTAGATCCTGGTAAGCCATCTGGTAAATACCTAGAACGTCAAACAGGGCAAATAGACGAATTAAGAACAAAATTAGAGCAACTGCGAACAGAGGGTGTTATTAATCGAGTAGATGAAATACCTTGGGATGAAAACTCTCAAAAGTCAGTATTAAAAAAATATTTTGGACGTGAAGATATAGATGTCAAGGATTTTGATGGAGCGCCAATTTACCAATATCTGTTTGCTTTGGAACAGTGTACTGCTGATTATATTCTGCATGTAGATTCCGATGTGCTTTTTTGCCAGGATGCAGCAAGAAAGTCTTGGATAGATGAAGCGATTGAAATGTTGCAAGCAAACCCATCTGTAGTGATTGCCACTTGCGAAGGTGGCCCTCCACAAGCTCAAAATTTTATAGAAAAATTAATCGGTCGTCCTTTAAAATCTAAACAGCAGCAATTATGGAATAAAGCTCGTAACGTTTCTACACGATATTTTCTCTTAGACCGCCAACGGTTAGAAAAGAATGTATTGCCACTAGTACAAAAGGATACTGGAGAGCCATTAGAGAATTCATTTACACATACTTTTAAAGTTAAAGGTTTTGAGCGTTGGTCGATGAGTACTGGTACTTGGGCAATTCATCCAGTAGAACATGGTGACAACTTTATTCAACATTTAGATGATTTAATTTGGGCTGTAGAAAACAATGTTTATCCCTTTAAACGGGGTGGTAGACGATGGAATATGCACACAGATGGAGATAATATCAAACCTTGGCTGAATGCTATTCATCAAGCTAAGTCTGCTATGTCTTAAATTTTGAATTCATAAAAGTGATAGATATGGGTGAGAGTATATTTTTAATAACTCTTGCCCAAACTTGAATTTTTGATATTAATGGCTGATCAATTTATCGAGAAATGATTTGCAACATCAATTAGCTACAGCAAAGTAATGGTTTTGCGATATACTGAAGTATTCGTGGCGATCGCCACAGTTAATCTAGAAAGTTTAGTCAATTTCTATACTCAAGTTTTAAGTGAAAAGCCTAGTAATTTGATTCCCAATGTTTATGCAGAGTTTCAATTGATGGGTTTGCAATTGGGGATTTTTCAACCGAAACAAAGTCACGAGTTAGAATTTGAAAACTCAACTAAAAGTAAAATAAGTTTGTGCTTAGAGGTGAGTAATTTAGAAGCGGCGATCGCTCATCTCACAAATTTAGGTTATCCTCCACCCGGCGAAATATCTATTGCTTCCCACGGACGAGAGATTTATGCCTACGATCCTGACGGTAATCGTCTAATTCTGCATCAAGATAAGGGAGTCAATAGTCAATAGTCAATTGTTCTTTGTCAAAAGACAAAATTTCATACTTCATACTTCACACTTTTTTCTATGGCTATTACGAACAACTACAAATTAAACCTGATCCAATGGTATCCGGGTCATATTGCCAAGGCAGAAAAAAACCTCAAAGAACAGCTAAAACTGGTAGATGTGGTATTAGAAGTCCGAGATGCGCGGATTCCTTTGGCGACGCACCACCCGCAAATAGGTGAATGGGTAGGAAATAAAACGCGGATTTTGGTATTGAACCGCTTAGATATGATTACCCCCCAAGTGCGATCGCTCTGGACAGATTGGTTTAGAAGTCAAGGGGAAATACCTTATTTTACCAACGCTCAACAGGGTCAAGGTGTCACAGCTATTGCGAAAGCCGCCCAAGCGGCCGGAGTCGAACTAAATAAAAAAAGATGCGATCGCGGAATGTTACCTCGTCCTGTGCGGGCTGTGGTGATTGGTTTTCCTAACGTTGGCAAATCAGCTTTAATTAATCGCCTTTTGGGACGGCGCGTGGTAGAAAGTGCAGCGCGCCCAGGGGTAACACGTAGCTTGCGTTGGGTACGGATATCTGACCAGTTACAATTACTCGATGCACCTGGTGTCATTCCTTCTCGCTTAGAAAACCAAGACGCAGCTTTGAAATTAGCAATCTGCGATGATATCGGTCAAGCATCTTACGATAATCAACTCGTAGCATCCGCACTAGTAGATTTTCTGAACGAAATTCATATTACTGCAAATCATTTGTTACCAGAATCACCGCTACAGTTACGCTATGGACTCGACTCCACACCCTACACAGGAGAATCTTATTTAGAAGCTTTAGCAGAACATCGTTATAACGGTGATGTGGAACGCGCAGCGAGACAACTTTTTACAGATTATCGCAAGGGTTTATTAGGGACAATTCCTTTAGAATTACCACCTAACTTATAAGCAGCCAACTAACTTTATGCACAGTTTACACTCATGCGATCGCATCTCAAATTTTGACTCAATATGAGCGATCGCAACTGTTAGTCAAGGTTTGTGAGTGGCGCTTCGCTAACACCACGGCGTTGACGACTCTTAAAAAAGGAGGCTTGCCATGTACATACAAGTTAAATTACCCCCCTTAATCCCCCTTTTCCAAGGGTTAAGGTGGGGTAATTCAATAACTTGTGTGTAAATCGCAGGTTTACAGCTTGAAGAGATAGTTTATTAAACTCAAGTTAATTCACTGTTGTCTTTGTACTCTTACCATTCATTGTTGAGTTCTCTACATTTAGCGCCATCATCGTTGTAGTCGGTGCAGTTGTTGATGCACGCTTACTTTGTTGGCGCAGCTTTCCACCTGCTTGCACATATTGCAAACTGTCTTTGCCATAGCGCGTTCTGACACTCATTAACATTTTTTCAGAATAGCTGCTTAAATCTTGCTCTAGTAATTGAATCTGCCCCATCGCTTCATCTAAAGTAGAGAGCATCGTATTGTAGTTTGACAACTTTGTTTGTAAGGTTTGAATTCGCCTTTCATACTCCGTCAAACTCAACCCATCACCAAATTCCAACGTTTCGCTAATCGATCGCATCCCAGCAATTCGTCGCGTTGCTTTATCTAATATTGTAGAACCACGTTTTAATCTTGCCATATATACCTTTTCTACTGAATATCCTGTAAAAATTGATGCAAACTTATATTTTTACTCTAGCTATCTGCTATCTTTCTTGACCTGAGCAATAACAACTAAAACTAAAGTATAGTTACAGTAAAATCTAATATTTATTCACTAATTATACTGAAAAATATTATAATTAAAAGTATAAAATTTATGTTTTTTTGCTGTTGAGTTCTTAAATATCGTATTGAAGTATCCGAATATCGTATTGGAGTATCTGAATATCATATTGAAGTACCCGAATATCGTATTGGAGTACCCGAATATCGTATTGAAGTACCCAAATATCATATTGAAGTACCCAAATATCATATTGAAGTACCCAAATATCATATTGAAGTACTCAAATATCGTATTGAAGTACCCAAATATCGTATTAAAGTACCCAAATATCGTATTGAAGTACCTAAATAGACGATAGTGGCTCAGATTCTACAACAACACAAATTACTAATCCAGAAATGCGATCGCTTTTCGGGTACTTTTTACCACTACCCAGGAGATGATGAAAATACCAAAGTTAGTAGTGGGTTGTCATATAAAAGCAATGTCTCTAACGGGCTGGGCTTACACGCAATACACAAATTCTATTTAATTTACTGTAAACAGTTGTCGGAATGTCATTATCAGTGCCATAAAGATAAGGTAAAGGATTTATCCTGGGTATCCTTTACGTTAAAGATGTTTCCCTAGCTTCCAGGATAAACAAATCATACTCATGACTGAACTCACACTGCGCCTACAACAGGGAGAAACAGAAACAACAGTAACTGTGAATCAAGATGAATTCACTATTGGTCGTTTACCAGAATGTGACCTGTACTTACCTTTTGGTGGAGTTTCCCGAAAACATGCACTTTTACGAAAAAAAGCTAATGGTGCGTGGGCTATTGAGGATTTAGGCAGTAAAAATGGCACACAAGTAAATCAAAGTTTTGTAACTGAAACGAGAGATTTACAACACGGCGATATTATTTGGCTAGGAAATGTCAGCTTAGTAGTATTGTTGGTAAATCCGGCAATGCAGGTGAAAATTCAACACGCAGCAGTTTCTGATAGTGCGGAACAAAGAACGATTTTACGTAATGTTGAACAGTTGCAACAGCAGTGGATAGCAGCTGATAGTCACGATGATGATATTACTACTAAAAATAAAAGCATTGCTCGCCTAAAAGACTTAGTAGATATTGCTAAAAATTTGTGTGCAGCTGCATCAATAGAAGAAATTTTTTCTCAAGTACAACAAGTAGTTTTTCGTTATCTCGACAGTATTGACCGCTTGGCTTTATTAATTGATGTGAATAGTTGCAATCATTTAGAGTTAGTCAATGCTGGTACGAGAAATACTTATGAACAAAAATATTTAGCAGCTGATGGTAGCTGGATTAGTCGCAGTATTTGTCAAAAAGTATTTGAAGAAAAAGTGGCAATTCAAACTGCGGATACTCACAAAGATGAACGATTTGCTGGGGAACATAGTATTTTAGTCAAAGGTATTCGCAGTGCAATGGCCGTACCTTTGTGGGATGAAAATAAAGTTGTTGGTGTTCTGTATGCAGATGCCCATCTTTCTTCTTATCACTGGGCAGATGATGGTGAAGAAGAACTCAGCTTTTTTTCGGCTTTAGCAAATTTGGTGGCTTCGAGTGTGCAGCGTTGGTTATTAGTAGAAAAACTCAAAACAGAAGAAGTAATTCGTCATCGCCTAGAACGTTATCATTCTCCCGCAGTTGTGCAGCAGTTAATTTCTGTGGGTGGTTTACCAGATGGACGTTTACCGACAACAGAAAGCGAGATTAGTATTTTATTTGCCGATTTAGTCGGGTTTACAGCACTTTCAGAGAGATTAACACCAAAAGCGATCGCCCAATTATTAAATAATTTATTTGAAGAGATGCTGCAAGAAGTATTTGGCTACGGCGGCACTTTAGATAAATATATTGGCGATTGTATTATGGCATTTTTCGGCGCTCCCGAACCGCTGGTAGATCATGCAGACCGCACCACAGCCGCCGCTAAAGGAATGCTCACACGTCTGCAAAGACTAAACGCCAAAGGCTTTTGGGAAGAACCTCTACAATTACGCATTGCAATTAATAGTGGTAAGGCTGTTGTTGGTGATGTCGGCAGTTCGCAACGGGTAGACTACACCGCATTAGGCGCTACGATTAACTTAGCAGCGCGGATGGAAGCCGTTTGTCCCCCTGGGGAATGTGTGATTAGTGAAGCTACTTATCACATGCTGACAGATTCCTCAGATTTTCAAGAAATGGGAGATCATCGGTTTAAAGGTATTGATAGATTAGTGAAGGTTTATCAAACAAATATGAGTTAATATTATTGCCTTCAAATTTCATAACAACAAGATACCCGACTTCTTGAAGAAGTCGGGTATCTGATTTCCTCGATTGTTATCGACTAAATATTAGTTTTTATTTTAAATGTTTATTATTACAATATTCTAGCGTTTCTTTCACAGCAGCAACTTCTACTGTAACTGGTTTATCTTTAGTACCGTTGATCAGAAACTCACTAGCGCCAACATGAGGCTTTTGAGAATTACCCCAATCGTAGGTATAACCTAAACCAGTCCAAGGATAATATTCTTTGTCTTTATTCTCAAAAGAGTTTTGATAAATATTATGCAGAGTTAAATTACTTTTAGGTACAGGTACAGGTAAAACATTACAACTAGAATCATTAATTTCTGGGTCAATACATGGTCTACTCAAGTCTTCTGCTTTCACCCACATTTCGACAAAGTGGGTTTTATTAGCATATTTATTTAAAACTAAACCTAAATACTGCTGTAATCTCAACGCCAGCATCACTTTTCCTGGCAAATTTATGCCTGTTCCTTTGCAGCTTTGGCAAAATTCTTGCGCTTGAGGAAATACTGTTAACCATGTTTGACGGCTAATTTCTTTTGTCCCTACTGCCCAATCTGTACTGGGATTTGAGGTATACAGCCAACTCACCATCAAAAATTCTGTTTTACCGTCGCGTTCTCTGGTTTTAATTTTGGGGTTAGTAGTGGATAATGCCCAAAGGTTATTAACAACTTTATCTGCACTTGGTTTTTTAGCATCTTCAATAGATTTGTCTAGTTGCTTTTTCAAAAAGTTGTAACTTTCGGGGTTATTTTTAGCCAAATATTCATAGACAGAAGGAATTGTTTGAGACTGTGCCAATAATTGTTTATCCAGATTCGGTACTGTTTGAACATGAGTTTCTGTAGCAAATAAATTGGAATAACCTACTGATAAACCAACAGCAGTTAAACTTAAAAACACATATTTATTAATTTTTTGCATAGTAATTTTCCTGCTAGGTAATAGCAATAATTGATATCAACATAAAGATTGAGTCTGATTTTATAGGGTGTTTGCAGAATGCGCCAGTAAATTTAAACTTCGTGATTTTATTTGTTTGTATAAAAATAGTGCGATCGCCAGCACAAACACACTAACAAAATCTTGGTATTAGTAGTGATACAAAACTTATCAATATTTACAAGTATTACTGTTGAAATAATTAATTATTTACCCCGTAATTTCACCTTGATAGGCTGTTATTTCGCCTAAGTATTTGGGTATTATAAACTGAGAATTATTTTGGGTATTTGCTGACTCATGATGAAAATTATTACTGCGCGAGTTATCTTAGGATTAGTCGTGCTAGGACTCTGTAGTTGTAACGCTATCAAATCAACAACCACAAACAATTCTAGTCAAACTACTAGTCAAAATGATGTACAAACCCAGCCACCCATCAAAATTGCTGGTTCTAGTTCATCTATCACAGTTTTAAAAGTATTAACAGAAGCTTATCAAGCTCAAAATAAAACAGCCAAAGTAGAGTTTATCTCTCACAGTCAATCAGAAGGTGCGATCGCGGCACTTAAAAATGATATCGTCGATATTGCAGGTAGCAGTCACAAGCTAAAGCCAGAAGAAGATAACGGTAAAATTCAATACCGTGAATTAGCTCAAGATTTACTCGTTGTTTTTACACACAACAGCGTTAAAGGTGTAACTAATTTAACAACTAATCAGTTAAAGTCAATCTACGCCGGAAAAATTACTAACTGGCAAGAATTAGGCGGCCCCAATGCACAAATTGTAGGGCGTGTTTTAAAACTCGGTAAAATGGTTGAGAATACTAAAAATTAACGAAGTTAACATTTATCTATGATCCTTCCACCGCAAAGTCGGGGCGACTTGACAGAGCGACAATGGAAGCTCCTGATGCCGCTGCTTCCCGCTCAAAAACCAAAAACAGGCCGTCCGAGCAAAGACCACCGCACAATGATTAACGGTATGTTGTGGATTTTACGAACCGGAGCGCCGTGGCGCGACCTCCCAGAACGTTATGGAGAGTGGGAGACAGTCGCAGGTAGATTTTACCGTTGGCGTAGAAGTGGCATCTGGCAAAAGATTCTACAGTCCTTGCAACAACAAGCTGATGCTTCGGGGCAACTGGATTGGGAAGTACATTATGTAGATGGTAGCGTTATCCGTGCCCACCAACATTCGGCCGGAGCAAAAAGGGGGAGCTAGACCCCGAAAGTGAGTTATCTGTAATTGAACAGGTACAACAAAGAGAGGCTTTGGGACGTTCTAAAGGTGGTTTTAGCACCAAGATTCATCTGCGTTGCGATGGTAATGGCAAACCTATTACATTTTTGCTGACTGTTGGTGAACGTCATGAAGCAGTGGTATTTGAGCAACTAATGGCACAAGGCGCGGTCAAACGCCCAGGTGTTGGTCGTCCTCGCTTACGCCCAAAGCGATTAGTCGGTGATAAAGGTTACAGCAGTGGTAATATTCGTCGCTATTTGCAGCGACGTGGCATTCGCTTAACCATTCCACGTAGGTCGAACGAACGCAGACGCGGTAAGTTTGATAAATCTATTTATCGCCAAAGAAATCGGGTCGAGCGATGTTTCAACCGTTTGAAGCAATTTCGTCGGATTGCTACACGCTATGAGAAGAAAGCTGATAACTATCTTGCAATGTTGACGCTTGCTTCTATCATTCTTTGGCTATAGTTTTAGTTTTAAAACACACCCTAGTTTTGGATAGACCAGAAGATGAGTCTGCTAAAAAATTACTGCGAAAATACTATTTAGGTCAAGATAAAAGCACTACTAAAGCTGTCATTTTAAATAAAGAAGGAGAGCTAATTGATACTTTACAAAGCACTCCCTATTCAATTGGTGCTTTTTCTTTAGCTTATTCTGCAATTAATCAATTACCAGTCAATCGCCTTAAACTAAATGGTATTGAGCCAAACAAAGATAATTTTACTAATGGTAAATACCAAATGGTGCGTCATCTAGGAGTTATTTGGCAGAAAGCACCTACACCTACCACTCAAAAATTTATTGATTTTATCTTTAGCTCTGAAGGTCATAAACTACTGCAAGATAAAAGCTTTATTCCTAGCAATTAAATTCATCATCACCGCCATGCGAAGAAAATTTCGCTTACGCTTTAATCTCAGCCAAAAAATAGTTTTTTCATCTCTAGCTATATTTTTGAGCATATTTATATTGTGTTTATCCATCATTGGACATTGGTTTACTGATAGTCTTGAGCAGAACATTCGCCAAGAAGTCGCAAGTTTTGCAGAAAGAGTTTACCAAGATTTTCAACATGAACAGGAAGATTTGGAAACACAAGTAAATTTGATTGCTGGGCGTGAGACAATTACCTTAGCAATTGAACAAAAAGATAAACAAAAACTTCTACAAGATTTACTCCCTATTAGAACTACTTTGAATTTAGATTGGATAAAAGTAGTTAATACTAATGGCAATACTTTATTGGATACAAGAAAATCTAGTTTAGTTACATCTAAATTACTTGATAAATCTATTACTAACATTGCTAAGAGCGGTGGTAGCTTTATTGATTTTATTGATGTAGAAGATAGTCTACAAATTTTACAAGTAGTAATTCACCCAATCAAATCTTCTATAAAAATTGTAGGTGGAATTATTATGGGTAATTTAGTAGATGAGTCATTTTTAAAACAAATTGCTGTTGGTTCCTCCAAAGACATAGTTACAACAAAAAAAGACACAATTATTGCATCAACGCTATCAGATATTAAAGAAACAAAATGGCAGCCGCCTTCGCCTAATTCGTCCACCATTAAAACATCAATTCAACAACAAGCATATTTTGCTAAAAGTATTGTATTTAAAGGAGCAAGTCAATCTTTAATTACAACTATACTTTATCCAATATTGCAATTAGAAAAAACTCAATCTTCACTTTGGCTACGGCTATATCTTTTGTTTTTATTGGGAGGTACAATTGTTACATTCATAGGATATTTAATTGGCAACAAAATTACCCGCCCTTTGCAAGCTGTAACGCAGATTGCCAAAAAAGTGACAAAAGATGCTAATTTTGATTTACAAGCGCCTGTCACTACTGAAGATGAAGTTGGTGTTCTAGCTATTTCTTTAAATCAGTTAATTCAACAAGTAAAACAACTTTTAACAGAACAGTATCAAGCAAAAGCTAAATTAGAAGCATATAACCAAAATTTAGAGCAGAAAATCAAAGAAAGGACTAAAGAAGTTGAGCAAAAAAATCTTGACTTAAAAAATACTCTAAATGAGCTTAAGCAAACTCAATCTCAATTGATTCAAACTGAAAAAATGTCTTCTTTAGGACAGTTAGTTGCTGGTGTAGCTCATGAAATTAATAATCCGGTAACTTTTATTTATGGTAATGTTGAATATGCCGAAAATTATGTGAAAGATATACTGCAACTAATTCAACTTTATCAAAAGTATTACCCTAATCCAGATTCTAATATTCAAGATGTCATGAAAGAAGTTGAGATTGAATATATTATCCAAGACTTGCCTAAAATCTTGACTTCCATGAAAGTAGGTGCTGAACGTATTCATCAAATTGTTCTTTCTCTGCGAATTTTCTCGCGTTTAGATGAAGCTGAATTTAAAACTGCTAATGTGCATGACGGCATAGATAGTACTTTGTTAATTTTGAAGCACCGCCTTAAAGCTCAAACTCATCGCCCAGAAATTCAAGTAATTAAAGAGTATTGCGAAATGCCGCATATCAAATGTTTTGCAGGTCAATTAAATCAAGTATTTATGAATATCTTGGCAAATGCAATTGATGCTTTAGATGAAGCTTGGGAAAAAAAGCTCTGTCAACAGCCAATAATTCGCATTTCTTCTGAATGTGAAAATGAAAATATCTGCATTCATATTGCTGATAATGGGACAGGAATTCCCCAAAAAGTACAAAGTCGTTTATTTGATCCGTTTTTTACTACTAAACCAATTGGTAAAGGAACCGGTCTAGGCTTATCAATTAGTTACCAGATAGTTACAGAAAAACATCGTGGGTCATTACAATGTATTTCTCTACCAGACAGGGGTACAGAATTTGTGATTACAATTCCAATCCGCTAGTACAACAAGTCAAAAGTCAAAAGGAAAAAGAAAGAAAGAATAGTAATACTACAAGCCTTTTAGCAATTCCAGATGGTCTGTTTATTTACGCCGACCTGTACTAGTATTTTTTTAGTGAGCAAATACTAGTTAACGATGAATCAAATTCGTAAGTTTAGTTTTTTAGCAATTATTGGCATTATTCTGATAGTTGCGAGTTTCTGGTTTTTGACTGCAAATAAACCAGAAATGACAACTACTTCCTCAAATACAGTTTATGAACAAAAAGTTAACCATAGTCCCGATGGTATTGGTAAATATTATATGGGGCGAGAAATTGCTCAAGTGATGGGACACACAGGCGCAGGCTGGCTGGAACGTCCTAGTCGCGAGTTAGAAGAACAGCCAAGCAAGATAGTTGGCGCGTTAGATTTAAAACCAAATGACGTAGTTGCAGATATTGGTGCTGGTACAGGTTATTTGAGTTTTGGCGTTGCTGAATAAAGGGATGAATTAATTTATATAGGTACAATTTGATACTTCAAATAATGAAGTAATAATTTAATTGAGTGTCTCAGCATTTGTTCTGATTTGGAATAGCATAAAGTTTTTCTGTGAAGGCGTGCAAGATAATGACGTAATCGGGTATTTTCATTTTCTACTCGCGTCATATATGTTTTACTCACAATTTGGTCTCCATCTGGTATAAAACTGGGGTAAACTTTCCAGCCATCGGTCACATAAAAATAGCTTTCCCACTGTTTCACAATTTCCCATAATGGCTCGAATGTTTCCGCACTATGGTCTCCTAAGACCCAGGCTAAAATACCTTGAGTAAAGTGATTTACTGCTGTCCACAACCAGATTTTGTTTTTTTTGAACCTATGAATGTCTCTAATTCATCTAGTTCTCCAACTTCTGGTACAGCATCTTCTTGGGGTACGTCTGGCAGCTTTTCTCCTCTTTGTTTTACCCAAGAGATTATAGTAGTATGATGTACACCTTTAACACGTTCAATCCCACGAAAACCCATCCCATTAAGATACATTTTTAAACATTCTTGTTTAAGTTCCTCTGAGTATCCTTTTGGCGGATCGTACACATCAATAAATTGGCGATCGCAGTTAGTACAGATGTGATTTTGTTTACCTCTCCGTTTTCCATTCTTTCTAATTTCCGTAGACTCACAGTATGGACATTGCACAGTAGATTACCTCAATTCATCCCTCTATTATGCAACGCCGAGTTTTTTGATTGCACCTTTATTACCTCAAGGAAAGGTGTTGGCTGTAGATATTCAGCCAGAAATGTTAGAGATTATTCAAGCTTATAAACAAGAGAAAAAAATTACTAATGTTAAGCCAATTTTAGCAACGATTGATAATCCTAACCTGCCTGATGCAAGTGTTAATTTGGCTTTAATGGTGGATGCTTATCATGAATTTGCATATCCTTACGAAGTGATGCAAGGAATTGTCAAAGCCTTAAAACCGGGGGGTAGGGTGGTACTGGTAGAGTACCGCGGGGAAAATCCCTTAATTATGATTAAACGTCTGCACAAGATGACGCAAAACCAGGTACGGAAAGAAATGCAGGCTGTTGGTTTAGTTTGGCGCGAGACAAAAAACTTATTACCCCAGCAGCATTTGATGATATTTGAAAAACCAGTTGCTAGTACAACAAGGTAAAAGTAAAAAGTCAAAAGGAAAAAGAAAGAATAGTGATACCACAAGCCTTTTCGTAATTCCAGATGGTTACTGAGTGTGGTCTATTTATTTACGTCGGTCGATCTATGCTAGTTGAAACCTGTTTCGACCAGGTTCCAGAAATAGCCATCTGGTGCGGTAAAAGAGAAACTTTTTTCTCGAAACTCGTTTTCGATAATGTTAGTAAAGTTTAGCACTTGACTAGACTTGATGCGATCGCCATATTCTTCGATTCCCTGCACCCGATAAGTATACAGCGACATCCCTAAACTTCCTGGTTGTGCGGCTTCAAACCGCGATTCTAAGTTTATCGCCTCCGGGAAGCGAATTACATAAAGTCTGCCACTCCGCGCCGCCATCATATCAGTCTGAGACGAACGCGGATCATCAAAAGTCGTCACTATAAATTTTTCTCCTGGTTGGAGGTCAAATAAATCTCGTCCTGCGGGTGAAGATTCATAGCTAGTTTCGACATCATCTCGCACTCGCAACAAACCTAAAATGTCCTCATAAAACTTCAGGCTAGTTTTGCTATCATCTTGAACGACAATTCCAATATGAGTAAATTGACTAGTTTTCAATACAGATGCTGCGTTAATGTTTCCGTAATGAGGTATTGTGTAACCAAATCTTTGAAATAAAACTTGTCGCGCTAAAGGTTGCAGTAATAACATTTCTCGCACCCCTACGCTTGGGTCAATAAAAGGACGACTTTTGCGTTCTTTGTTATAAATAACTTCCCAATAGGGAATGCTATATCGCACTGTAAAACCAGCCATTTTGGCTTCTTCGGCATGATTTAAAATAGTTAAAATATCAGAAGTTAGGGTAGTCGCCCAACGATTTCCTTTTGTTTTCATTGATGCTAACCCCAAACCTTGATTAGTGGGATTTTGCCAAACCATCAACCGAATTAACCCATGATCTGCATTTTGATGATATAGGCGAATGGAACGTAATCCAGAATTTACTCCATATAATTGATGGGCTGTCGCCGCAGGTAATTGACCAACTTGTCCAATGCGATAACCAAATTGTTCCCAATATTGTATGGCAAAAATTGGGTCTGGAACACCAATACACACTTCATAGATACCTGCAATTTTAGTTTCTTGTTCTAGATTCATACTGAATTTAATTTAGATATAACCAAATAATATTAATTCAAAAATAAGGTAGCAAAACAAGATTTTTTTGCCTCACGCAGAGGAGGACACTTGCGTGGGCGAGTTTCCCGACTTGAGCAAAGTGTCCGTCATGCAAAGGCGCAGAGAGTTATAGAGAGTTTATCTGTGTGCTTTTATTTCTTATCGCTAATCTGATTTAAGTCTTGGAGAACGGCGGCGGCTGATTGATAGCGATCGCTAAAATGATAACGCACCATTTTATCTAAAATCATCCCCAGTTCTGCACTTACTTGTACTGTGTGTTGCCACATAACATTGCCTGTCTCTGGATCTGGTTGTAATTCTTGAGGTAAGATACCAGTCATTGCTTGAATTCCCATCATCCCCAAAGCATAAATATCACTAGATAAGCGCGGATGTCCGGCAAATTGTTCTGGTGGTGCATAGCCCCGTGTACCAATAGCAACTGTGGCTAATTCTGTTTGTTCGCTAGTTGGTGGGTGCATTAATTTAACTGCACCAAAATCAATTAAAACTAAGCGATTATCTTGATTACTTCTAATAATATTATGAGGTTTAATGTCTCGATGAATTACTCGATGCTCATGGACAAATGCTAAAACTTCTAATACACTTTTGAGCATCTCAATTACAAAAGTTTCATTTTTTGCACCGTGTACAGGTGCTAATTCTTCGTGTAAAGTATGCCCAGGAATATACTCTTCTACTAAATAAAACTCTTGCTGGTCTTCAAAATAAGCCAGCAGCGCCGGGATTTGGGGATGTTTCCCCAAGGCTTCTAAAATTTCTGCTTCTGTATTAAATAATCTGCGGGCTACTTCTAAAAATTTTGTATCTCGACGTGCTGGCATTAATTGTTTCACAACACAAGTTGGATTACCAGGACGCTGAGTATCTTGTGCTAAATAAGTGCGACCAAATCCCCCAGCCCCCAGAACTCTTGATATGTGGTAGCGTCCACCCAAAAGTAAATCACCGGTTCTTTTTTCTGGTTGATAAATTATTGACGCAGAGTGAATATGTTGGTCACGAATTTTTGTTGCTTCTGTTGCAGCGGTAGTTTCTTTTAAGAGAATACTTAATTGAGCGATCGCTTCTTGTTGTTGTTCAACTTGCTGAATAATTAACTTTGTTTGCTGTTGAGTGCGGTATGTACTATAGACCAGCATCCCCACACTACTAAACAAAAATGCGATCGCCGGGGGAATCAGCGGTATCCAGCCAGCTAAGAGAAATAAACCAACACAAATTGCCACTAAACCAGCTAGGGTTAGACATCCCACCACTAGCAGCATAACAGGATGTCGCAGCCGCCAGCCTAAAAGACTACCCAGTAATGACCAAGCCAAGACCCATGTTACTTCCAGCCAATCAGGCCAGTACCAAATCAATGGTCTACCATCCAAAACGGTACTAAGAATTTGACTGGCTATTTGTGCATGAATAAATACAGTTGATGTTCTAGCTGGATGGTCTGGAGAAGCACTGTAGGGAGTATACACGCCAGGATGAACACTAGCGGCTGTAGTGCCAATAATTACTAACTTGTCTTTAATCCAGTTGGGATTAACTTGACCGTTGAGAACTTGTGAAAGAGTGACTTCTTGTGTGAGGCGATGAGGATGGCGGTAATTTAATAATATTTGATAACCAGCAGCATCTAAGCCGATATAGCCACCAGAATTAGGTGTGAGAGTTGAAAAAGTAATTTTACCAAGATGAAAATTGTGTTTTTCGGTAAAATCTACATTTATCCCTTGTTTTTCTAAATAACTAATGGCAATTAAAGCCGCAAATGAAAATTGTGTTGCACATTTACTATTATTACTAGGCTCGGCAAATAACAAACTCCGGCGCACAATTTGGTCTTCTTGATTATCAGGAATTAAATCGTTATAGCTAATATTATCTCCAGGAAAATTCGGTGGAGGAGGAATTTCTGATCTATCTTTGCTGCTTAATAAACAAGTAGTAATAATGTTATTTTTATTAGTAATACCAGCCGCCAGATTGGTTTGATTTTGGCGGTAGAGATTCAGACCAATAACACGCGGTTGATCAGACTCAAGTTTTGTTAATAATTGATTGATTATGGCATCAGATAACGGCCATTTGACTTGCGCCAAATCCTCTTCTGTGATTTTAACCAGTAAAAGCCGAGGATCGGGTGATTCTGAAGGACGCGATCGCAACATTTGGTCATAAGCTTTTAACTCCCAAGGTTGCAACCATTTCAGTTCCCGCATTCCCCACACCAAAGTTGTGACCCCCACACTTGTTACCACAACCATTCGCCACCAGTGAATCTTGGTCAAGGTGTCACGATAATCTTGATTTTGGGTTAATGCAGTTCGCAGATATTGTAATATTCCACTAATCACAGAGTTGTAGTATAAGGCAGGAGGATGAAATTTAACATTTCAGACTTCAGACTTTATTTAATTTAGCAATTTACTTGGCTGAATGTTGCTGTTTAATCCATCGCTAGAGTTCAGCAAATAATAGGTTGTATAATCTATATCCGGTTGTTCCTCCATTCAGAAAACTCAGTCATGCCAAGCACCGCCATTGAAACAGTTATTGCTGCCTACTTTACCAACATTACTGCAATGAATCCAGAAGGCTGGATAGAGAATTTTGCGGAAGATGCGGTGAGTCATGATCCGGTTGGTGAACCTCCAGTCAAAATTCAAGAAGATTATCACCAGTTTATCGGGCAATTGCAAGCTGTATTTACAAAATTAGCCGCGACAACTGAACATATTTTTGTAGCTGGTACTGAAGCAGCCGTCAAGTGGACAATGGAAGGAGTTAGTAAGACAGGTAAATCAGTCAGCTTTGAGGGAATCACAATTTTTGAGATTAACAAAGACGGAAAAATTCAAACAACCCGCGCTTATTGGAACCCTAATCTCTTGGTAGCGCAATTGCGCGGTTAAGAAAAAGTAGGAAATGAAGTCTGAAATGAAGAACCCAGTATAATCAAGTTTTTTCCTACTCCCCAACCCAATTTTGAAACGACGCACATTTATTACAACCTGTGGTTTGACAACCTTAGCAGCGCAGCTACCTCTAGTTCAAGCTCAAGGTAAGCTGTCGCCAAGTACCATCCTCAAACCACCTAGACTACAACCAGGAGACACAGTAGGACTAGTTTCGCCGGCTGGTGTCATTGACGCAGAAGATTTAGCTAACGCCCAGCGATCGCTCACCCAATTAGGCTTAAAAATTAAATTAGGAAACCATCTCTTAGACAGGTACGGTTATTTAGCTGGGACAGATGTTAACCGCGCACAGGATGTAAACATGATGTTTGCAGATAATTCCGTCACAGCTATTTTGACTATGCGCGGTGGTTGGGGTTGCAATCGCATTTTACCATTACTCAACTATGCCCAAATTCGCTCTCATCCCAAAATTATTATGGGATTCAGCGATATCACTGCTTTAGTGTTAGCGATTTATGCTCGTAGTCGAGTCATTACTTTTCATGGCGCAAATGCCACATCTACCTGGAATGACTTTACAACAAATTACGCCAAGCGCATCTTATTTGATGGCGAAGCAGTAACAATGCAAAATCTCCAAACCGAAGATGTCCAATTTGAGACTATTTCATCGGGAAAAGCCACAGGTAAACTCATAGGTGGTAACTTGTCAGTTCTCGCCGCAATGGTGGGTTCACCTTATCTACCTGCTTGGTACAAAAGCATTTTATTTGTGGAAGATGTTAGAGAAGATGTTTACCGCATAGACCGCATGTTAACTCAGCTAAAAAACGCTGGAATTCTCAATCAAATTTCCGGCTTTATTTTTGGCAGATGTACTGATTGTAGCCTTGGCGATGAACCATCTTTTAAATTAACTCAAGTATTACGTGACCATATAATTCCCTTAAAAATTCCGGCTTGGTATGGTTCAATGATTGGTCATATCAAAGATAAATTTACATTACCCATTGGTTTGAATGTCGAAATAGATGCCGATGCTGGAACAATTAAAATGCTGGAGTCGGCTGTTTCTTAACGTTTAATTCCCTTAAATCGTTCTTTCGCCGCTTGAAACTCTGCTTGCATCACAGATTGAATTTTTTGCGGATCAGGTTTTTTTCCACCCATCACATCACCAAAATACACACAAGCAGCTTCCCCTAAAGACCAAGTATAAGCCGCCGCCCAAGAAGCCGCGATCGCACTGCCAAAACCTGGGATAAATTTAACTAATTCCCTCCCGACTGCTTGGGCTAAAAATCCGCCGGCGATCGCACTCACAATTCCCCCTGCTTGGGATGGTGTGATAGTTTGCCCGTATAATTTACCTAACAGTCCTACCATCGATACTTGCAATGCTGTTAATACAGGCATGGTTGCAAAGGGTAAAGGTATAGCAGCCAAGGTTGCAGCCATCACGGAAAAGGTCAACATATACCGCCGTCCCGCATCTCGGTAGATATTACCAATTTGTTTACCCACTCCCTGGGCTAATAACTGATTAATTGCACGGGCTTCGGCTTCTGGTAATAATTCTGCTAAATTATCGCGAAACTCTTCTAAACCGTAAAATACAGGATTGTAACCATCTTCTTCTAAAGTGAAGTCAATCAACACAGCGCGATCGTATAATCCGCTAAAAGCTTGTTGAATTTCCGCAAAGGCGCGTTGAACTTCTGCATATTCTGGTGGATAAGTTGGATGATCTGCTGCATCCGGAGGATAAACTTCATGTAAGCAAGTCACCGCCAGCAAACAGGGAATATCGGGATATTGCTGACGTAGTTTGTGGGCGATTTGTCGCAACGTATCAGTTGCAAAATCATTAATCTTAACGGTGAGAATTAACACCCGCGCACCACGACTAGATTTTTGCAAATCACCAAGCAACTCTTGAATAATTACCTGAGTTTCTTGGTTAACATCTCCCAGTCCTACCGTATCGGTAAAAATCAGCAACGGTAAATCATTTGAAGGATAGGCGTAGCGTTCGGTGTGCTGCGTATGAGGGCGAAATCCTTGGCCAATAATCTCTGTGGAAACTCCAGTTAGTCCCCGCACAATCGAACTTTTGCCAGCTTGGGGCTTACCAATTAACAAAGCTTCGGTAGTTGGCAATTCAGCACGGACAGCTTCTAAAATTTCTGCAATTTGAGCTTCGCTGATACTATACCATTCAACCACAGTCTGCGATACTTGCTCCACAGGTAAAAACTGCATCAAGCTAGTTGTGGCTTTTTTCCAGACACCTGCAATGCGATTTTGCCAAGCATCATTCGCCGACTGAGTTGTTGTATCTTCAGACGGTTCATTGGTAGATTGAGAATCTGCTGATGGCAAATCAGTATTCGGTTGCTCAGTCATAGTGATCAAAACAGCAGATAGATTGCAACTTTATTTGGGCGATCGCTTAAGATGCTCACTTGTCATTTTAGATGATTCAACAGTCACCTAACCTATCACTTGCACCTAATCTACCAATCAACAAAGTTTCATACTCCTGGGGATAGAGACTCTGGGAATATCAGTAAATGCTGTATCCTGTTTAAACGTCCTGAAATCAGAATGCAGAATCAATTAGTAAGTTGGGTGTAACGAAGTGGAACACCAGATAATTGTTGCGTTACTAGATTAATTATCAGAATTTACTCAGACATGATATTAGCCATTACCAGTAGTCAAGATTTGGTGAGTTTACTACAATTCCCCTTCATGCAACGAGCGCTGATTGGTGCTGTGTTAATGGGGATACTTGGAGGTTTACTTGGGTGCTTTGTGACTTTACGTCAATTATCATTTTTTAGCCATGCAGTTGGTCATGCAGCTTTAGTTGGAGTAGCCTTGGGTGTGTTGCTACAGTTAAATCCTACTTGGATGCTGTTGCCTTTTACCTTAGTTTTTGGCGTTATCGTTCTTTACTTCGTAGATAAAACCGATTTAGGCAGCGATAGCGTACTGAGTATAGTTCTTTCTGGTGCATTAGCGATCGGCGTAATTCTCTCTAGCTTGATTCAGGGATATCGCGGTAACTTAATGGCTGTGCTTTTTGGCGATATTCTCGCTATTGACGCTACAGATTTAGCTTTAACGCTGTTGGTACTTATAGGAGGCACGATATTTTTATTATCGACTCTGCGCCAGCAAATTTTGCTAACCCTGAATCCTGATGTTGCCAAAGTTCAAGGCATTCCCGTGGAATTATATCGTTATGCCTTTGTAGTGCTGCTCTCTCTAGCCGTTGCTGTGGCAATTAAAGCCGTGGGAGTTTTATTAGTTAACGCCTTTTTAGTGATACCTGCGGCTACAGCCAAGCTAATGAGTCAGCAGTTTAGCCATTTTTTGTTGATGTCTGTGATAGTCGGTTCGACTAGCAGCATTGTCGGCATTCTGGTGTCAGGTATTTTCAACCTGGCTTCTGGCCCTAGCATTGTGCTTGTTCAGTTTCTGCTATTCATAGCTGTGTTTGTTGTGATCAAGCTAGGGTGGAAAACAGCTTAATTTATTTTTTTTGATTACCCCTTGCAGAATCCTTTTTTGTTTGCTAAATTTATAAATCGTGGCGCAAAAACAAAGCCCGCGCCGGGATAGCTCAGTTGGTAGAGCAGAGGACTGAAAATCCTCGTGTCACGAGTTCAAGTCTCGTTCCTGGCATATTATAGAAGTCCTTTAAATTTATAATTTAAAGGACTTTTTTGCTTTATAAAGCCTGATTAATCAAGCAAAAAGTCTAAATCTTAAAAAAATTTACGCTAGGGATGATTGACTATTTTAGACTCGATCCTTTAGGCCTTATTGAGCGCAGCTTCATCAAGAATTGGTGTTATCTCAATCAAATATATTTGTAATAAAAAAATCAAATTGTGAAGTGATATTACAAACATTGCAAAAATATTTAGAAATTGTTTTGTAGTCAAACATGGCTCTAACGTAGAACCTATAGGAGAGACTTGAGGCAACTGTAATGAACATGAATGATATAAAAAACTATCGGTTTGTCTGCACCCTGACCTTTGGAGATATTTATGGTCAAATTATTGTTTGGCTAATTACAATTACGCTTAGTTTGGCATCAGCTTTGGCACTGATGGGTGCGAAACGACCAGTATATGCCTTAGCAACAGTAGGTCTCATTGTTCTGCTATCGCTACCCTTCTTGCTGTTTGCTTTTGTAACTACATTGTTAAATCATATTGAACTAGTTGCTATAGAACGGGGAACTAAGACTGCACCTATCCCTGGTAATGTCTCTCAACAACAACCTATCCAAGCTACTAGTTGAATAGTAGGGAGTAGTAGATTTTAATCATGGTTAATTTTGCATTAATTAACTTCCCTGTCAGCAGACGGGGAATTTTTTTGTGAATCGCATCTCTACAATAGAACAGCAGCTTTTTGCAGTCGGGGGCTAGTTTATGCTGGAACATGATGTAATTATTGTCGGGGGAGGATTAGCAGGATGTCGTGCGGCTGTGGAAATTGCCCGTACTGACCCTAGTTTAAATGTTGCTGTAGTAGCTAAAACTCACCCCATCCGTTCTCACTCGGTTGCAGCTCAAGGTGGGATGGCTGCATCATTAAAAAATGTTGATTCTCAAGATTCTTGGGAAGCACACGCTTTTGATACTGTTAAAGGCTCTGACTACTTAGCAGACCAAGATGCAGTAGCCATTCTTGCCAAAGAAGCGCCAGATGTGGTAATTGACCTCGAACATCTGGGTGTTTTGTTCTCGCGTTTACCTGATGGACGGATTGCACAACGGGCTTTTGGTGGACATTCTCACAATCGCACTTGCTACGCAGCTGATAAAACTGGTCATGCAATTCTCCACGAATTGGTAAATAATTTGCGGCGTTACGGTGTGCAGATTTATCAAGAGTGGTACGTAATGCGCCTGGTTTTGGAAGAAGGTCAGGCGAAGGGTGTGGTGATGTATCACCTATTAGATGGGCAGATTGAGGTGGTTAGGGCAAAAGCGGTTATGTTTGCCACGGGGGGTTATGGTCGCGTTTATAACACCACATCTAATGATTACGCCTCCACTGGCGATGGTCTGGCGATGACGGCGATCGCAGGTTTACCCCTACAAGATATGGAGTTTGTACAGTTCCACCCGACAGGTTTGTATCCAGTGGGGGTGCTGATTTCTGAAGCAGTCCGGGGAGAAGGGGCGTATCTCATTAATTCTGAAGGCGATCGCTTTATGGCGACTTATGCACCCAGTAGGATGGAATTAGCCCCCCGTGATATTACCTCAAGAGCGATCGCTTACGAAATTCGTGCTGGGCGTGGTGTAAATCTTGATGGTAGTGCTGGCGGCCCCTTTGTCTATCTGGACTTGCGCCATTTGGGTAAAGAAAAAATTATGAGTCGCGTTCCCTTTTGTTGGGAAGAAGCCCACCGCTTAGTCGGTGTTGATGCTGTGACTCAACCAATGCCAGTCCGCCCGACAATTCATTATTGTATGGGTGGTATACCTGTGAATACTGATGGTCAAGTCCGTAGTAGCGATAATAGTTTCGTTGAAGGTTTCTTTGCGGCTGGAGAAACCTCTTGTGTTTCCGTTCACGGCGCAAATCGTTTAGGCAGTAATTCTTTATTAGAATGTGTAGTTTATGGTAAACGAACTGGGGCGGCGATCGCTCAATATGTACAAAAACGTAAATTACCTACTATAGATGAGCAACGTTACATCAAAGAAGCCCAGCAAGAAATTCAAGCCTTACTAGAACAGCCAGGACAGTATCGCATTAACCAAGTTCGTCAAGCCTTTCAAGATACCATGACCGAATTTTGCGGCGTTTTTCGCACGCAAGAATTAATGAGTGAAGGTTGGGAAAAAATTACCGAAATCCAGCAAAAATATTCTCAAGTTTTCTTAGACGACAAAGGTAGTTGTTGGAATACCGAACTTGTAGAGGCTTTAGAACTGCGAAGCTTAATGGTAGTCGGACAAACCATTTTAGCATCAGCCTTAAACCGCCAAGAAAGCCGCGGCGCACACTTCCGCGAAGACTTCCCCCAGCGCGATGATGTTAATTTTCTCAGACATACAATGGCTTACTATTCACCCGCAGGGATTGATATTCAATATCGTCCCGTGGTGATTAATATGTTTGAGCCAAAAGAGAGGAAATATTAAGTAAACGGTAAATCGAGGTGACTTTCAACATATTGTCCACCTCGATTAAGCATTAACTAGAACCTAATTGTTTATGAATCAAAGCTATTATCTTTTCTTCCCAAGCTGGATCATCTAGCTCAATAGCAGTGTCTCGATGACGAGCTTTTCTTCTATCCATATAAACATAAAACGCTTCCTGATATTCTCTGTGGTTGAGCAAGTAACGTTTTAGCTCTTGATCACTCATTGCGGCGTAGTTTGCTCTTTTCATTGTCTTATTCTACCCACAACCCCTAGTATAGCTGGTATAGCAGCTATACTAGCCCAAAGTTGTTTGTTTTTGTTATGGCTCTATTCTACCATTCGGTAAAATTTCAAATTCTATCTGTTCATTCTTTCCCGCTAGGATAAATATATTAAGCGACCTTTCATCCAAACGCATCAGGTGAATTGGCTGAAACATCACATTTATGAGTTGTTACAAAACCCTATATAAAGACTGTAGCTGTTCTGCTGTTGGTTGTCTTTCAGCAGTTGGTTCATTTTTCATATTTTCTTATTATTTTTATATTTATGTTACAGACTCATAAATTTTTTATTTATAAGTGTAACTTTTATTGATGACTCCAAATGAGCTTGCCCTTTTCACCAGGATATGCAGCCCCTTCTTTATTGCGCCACTCAAAGTATATTTCAACTGGTATTTTCAAAGTCTTGAGTAGATGGAACGTGTTACGCCATGCTAGGTTTGCATCTACCCCTTGTACTGAAATATTCACATCGGGCAAATAATGAAACCCAGAATCGTGTTTCTCGCCTTGAACAATACGGCAAAGGGTAACTTTGATTAACTCGTCTACAGACATCCCTTGATGAATAGCGAGTTCGTGTACTTTATCTACAATTTTATTCCAGTTCGGTTTCTTAATTTGCTGGTTATTTAAATAAGCCTGTAAAACTCTAGTATGGTGCAAGTGGTCAGGACTATCAGGATTGAGAATATGATAATTTTCTGCTGCTAAATTGACAGAAATAACATTTTCAGTCTCACAATCTTCTGCTTGAGGCATTTTCTGTAACTGCTGACGCGCCTCATATTCATCTAGAAGCTTTTCTATGACGGTAACAGGTGTATCTTCAAATGGAACAGCGATCGCTTGAAGACGCTTGTAAATGGGATCAGGTATTCTAACAACTGGCATCATTTTATATGAATATAAAAGTGTTACATTTTTATATTAACTTAAATTATAAAATAAGCAATATCTTCAGGTGTGGTACTCACACAGCCTATGACACCTCAGAACAGGCTCTTGCCTGCGTTAGAGTTTGCCAAGAGAATTGGTATTAGAGGCAGTGATCGCACCTGTACAAACTATAATTATGCAAGATGTGAGTCTAACTATCCCCTACAAAAAACGCCATGTCTTCCCTCAAGGTTCATTCTCAAACCTCATATGAGATCGACTACTTGCAATGGATAGAAGCAACTGTAAAAAAATTGCAAAGTCAGGACTATGCAAATGTGGACTGGAAAAATCTCATTGAAGAAATTGCGGACATGGGAAGGAGTGAGCGTCGCAGCCTCAAAAGTAATCTGATTGTGATTTTGCTGCATTTACTCAAATGGCAATTTCAGCCTGAACACAGAAGCGGTAGCTGGGAAGCAAGCATCATTGAACATCGTAGACGTGTAAATGAAGCGCTACATGAATCGCCTAGTCTTAAATCTTATATTGACGGCATTTTTGCAGAATGTTATGCACAAGCTATTAAGCAAGCAAAAGCTGAAACTGGTTTACCAATAGAATCTTTTCCCAGTGTATGTCCCTACAAAATCCTAGATGTAACCAATGATGAGTATTTACCTGAGTAACAGACATACAGCATAATTCGAGAGTCAGAATTAGGATTTCTGACAATCTTGAAAGTTATTGGAAAGTTGCCGATAAACTACCACTGCTAATTGCGCTCCTAAAATTGGTGCTATCCAATAAACCCAGTGATGTTGCCAAATTCCGCCGACAAATGCTGGCGCAAAGGAACGCGCGGGATTCATACTTGCACCAGTAATTGGCCCCATAAATGCAGCTTCTACCCCTACAGTTAAACCAATTGCTAACCCTGCAAAACCAATATGTGCGCGTCTATCTAATCCTGAACCGAAAATAACCAACATCAAAATAAAAGTCAGCACAAACTCTAATACTAAAGACTGCAACCAATTCCCATTCAACGGTAAAGTTGCACCTAAATTACCAACTTTTCCTAAACTAATTACTTAGAACTCTTGCAAAAGTGTTTTGTGGTATGATAAAAGGCTTGGAAATTTTCGATTAAGAATTTGAAGAGCAGTGAAAATAGAGAAAGCTAAACAGCTTACTGCGAGAAAATTTAAGCGCATGACTGGAGTAAGCCGTAAAACCTTTGATTTTATGGTTGATGTAGTTAAAGCTGATGAAAAAAAGAAAAAGAAATCTGGTCGTCGTCCTAAATTAATTATTGAAGACCAAATTTTAATGGTTATTCAATATTGGAGAGAATACCGCACTTATTATCATATTGGATTAGATTGGGGACTTTCATAATCCGCAGTATGTCGAACAGTATATAAAATTGAAAACATTCTAATTAGTTCAAGAAAGTTTAGTCTACCAGGAAAGAAAGAACTATTAAAGATGCCATCACAAGAAGATTTAGTTGTGATGGATGTGACTGAAAGCCCAATTGAAAGACCAAAAAGAGGTCAAAAGAAATTTTTCAGTGGTAAAACCGGAGAACATACTTTAAAAACCCAATTAGTTATTCACCAAAAAAACAGTCAAATCATCTGTATAGGTCATGGTAAGTGAAGAATTCATGATTTTCGACTATTTAAAACCAGTGGTGTAAGGTTCGGTGAATTACTAAAAGTAATAGCGGATAAAGGGTATCAAGGGATTGCCAAAATTCATAAATTAAGTGAAACACCGATTAAGAAACCAAAAGGAAAAAAGTTAGCTAAAGAACAGAAGGAATATAACCGAGAACTGAATCGATTAAGAATCGTTGTCGAACACGTTAATCGTCGTCTAAAGATTTTCAATATTTTATCTAACCAATATCGTAATCGTCATCGCAGATTTGGTTTAAGGTCTAATTTGATTGCCGGAATCTACAATCATGAATTAGATTTAAAAGCTTAAATAAATCAGAATTAATCCTCTTAATTCAGCAAATAGATAATTGCTGAATTAGTTTGTAATATCAACTTTTTAAGTAAAAATTTCCCAGCAATAGCTAGTATTAAAAACTCTATAAATTGTGGCTATTTTTACTTTTCTAACGTAAAGAAAAATAACCCTTCATCATACCAGAAAATATTTATGCAAGAGTTCTCTAGTAAAACTGAGGCAGCGATCGCTCCTCCTAATTGTGCCAAAATATAAGGCAACAATCGCCGTTTAGGTAAAAAACCACTCGTCCAAAAAGCCAGTGTCACCGCTGGGTTGAAATGTGCGCCGCTTAAATGTCCCAACGCATAAATTAACGCCGCCACCACAGCACCAAACACACAACTAATACCCAGATGTGTCAAAGCATTTTGACTGATGCTGTTCACCATCACTGCACCAGTACCTGCAAATACCAAAATAAAGGTTCCTATTGCTTCTGCTAAAGCCTCTCGCCAGCAATGCGCCAGCAATTTTGGTAAACCTGAGTAGATTCTTTTGCTGAGAACATTTGCACCTGACATTTTTAAAAAAGCTCATTTGTTGGTAAGAATATTTCAAGAAAACTTGATATGTCAAGCAAGCATTAAATAATGAAATATATCTCACTCTAACTAGAAACGCTATATGTCGTTTTGAGGAAGGCATTTCCTGGCTCTTGACAATCTCTCAAACAACTGCCAAGGTGTTGGAGAAAAATTTCGTTTTTGGTATAAATTGAGCCAGTATCCACGAGATGCAGATTTTCACAAATCAATCTCTATGCGCTAAACCTCACATTGCTGTGTTTTCTTCTACTAAAGTGGGAAACTTTGTTGTTACTACACCGCTATTGAGAGGGCTAAAAGAGAAATATCCTGATTGCACACTAGATTTTTTTGGCAGTGAAACTACCAAAGATTTTGAAATTCATTGTCCCTATATTGATTGGCGTTTTTCACTGTATACACAGCGGCCAGATTTTTTAGATGCTTTATCACAAGCAGTAAGAGAACGTCAACAAATAGCAGGAACTTATGATTTAGCAATTAATTGTGATGGATTTAGTGAAATCAATTTAGTCATGATTAGTGCTATCCGTCCTACTTACATCGCGGGAGTTGCTTTATCTTTAGATTTCCGTGACAAACTCAAAGTAGAAAATCATCCAATACACAAAATATTACTAGATAAAGATTGGAATAGCCGAGAGTTTTTACAAAGACATCAAGATATCCTCAAAAGCAACTATATCAGCGAAATATTCTGTCGAGTTGCATATATAGAAACTGATTTTTATAAATTGGAATTACCCAGTCAAGAACCACCTTTTTTAGTACCTGATGTATTAATTCATGTCACAGCTACACGTCCGGCAAAAATGTGGTCTGTATATTATTGGCAACAAGTTATCAACTGGTGTGAATCTCAAGGATTAACAATTGGCTTAATTGGTAGCCATCCCCAAGAGCAGCAAACTTTGTATAATGCTGGTCATACTGAAGAATATTTGTTGGAGACAACAAGTATTATTGATCTGCGAGGAAAAACTTCTTTAATTGAACTAGCAGGTGCTTTTCGCCGCACAAAAGTATGTATTTCTGTAGATTCCGGGCCTCTGCATATTGCTGCTGCTGTAGGTTGTCCAACATTGGCAGTTTTTGGCAATGATGCTGATGGTGATGGTGCAAGCCCTATTAGGTTGTGGGCATCTCGGCAACCACACGTAAAACTGACTATTTCAGATTTTAAATGTACTTTATGTCAGGAGAATTCTTTTAAAAATAAAGAGTGTTTATTAGATAATCAGCCTTGTATGGCGTATCTTTCTCCTGAGTCGGTGATTAATCAACTTCAAGGTCTTTTACTCAGCAGCAATTTTCTGCCATGCTAATTTGGCAGCACCTACCATTCCCGCAGAATTGCCCAATTGGGCTGGCAAAATTTGTAACCCTGTGCGGGAAGTATACATAACTCGTCGATCAATTTCTACCTTGGCGGCTGGTAAGAAAAATTCAAAACTAGCACTAACCCCGCCACCAATAACGATCGCTTGTGGTGTTAAAACATAAATTAAACTAACTAAACCAATACCTAAATCTCTACCATATTCTTGCCAAAAGGCTAAAGCCTCAGCATCTCCAGCTTGGGCTAAAGCACCTAATTGGTCGGGTTCTTTTCCCGTACGGCGACGAATGGCAATAATTGAGGCATATTGTTCTAACGAGCCTTGGTTGCCACTATTACACATCGGCCCTTCAGGGTTGAAGCTAATTAAACCTAATTCTCCAGCTGCTCCTTGATGTCCGATAAACAGTTTACCATCCAGGATAATTGCGCCACCAACTCCTGTTCCCAAGGTCAACAGAATAAAATTTTGCAAGTTGCGCCCCGCACCTAACCAAGCTTCTCCTACTCCCGCACAGTTAGCATCGTTAGCAATAACTGTGGTTTTGCCTGTTTTAATTTCTAACCATTCAGCTAAAGGTACATCTTGCCATCCAGGTAAGTTGATCGCGATTTTGGCAATACGTCCAGACGCATCCGCAGGGCCAGGCATACCTACACCAATAGCTATAGTTTGATTATCAGGGTCAATTTGGGCGATCGCATCTACTATCACCGCTAAAACGGCTTCTGGTGTAGCTGGTTGGGGAGTCTCCACAGTTAAACATTTTAAGCACGTACCATCTTGGCTAAACCGCCCCAACTTAATTGCTGTTCCCCCAATATCAATCCCAATTACTTCTGGTTGATCCACAATTGCACATCCAAAACAGGGCAAGTACGAAGTCTAAAACTCTATATTTTACACTTCATATTTCATAATTTTCTGCCCTACCTTGGCAAATACTCCAGACCAGTCACCCACAGATTCTTGGCGAAACAGTCGCATTGTCGGATACCAAGGACTGTCATCTCGGTGCAATAACCATCGCCAGTCAGGAATAAAAGGCAAAACTACCCAGGTTGGTTTACCCAGTGCGCCGGCTAAGTGGGCAACTGAAGTATCTATTGTTAAGACTAAATCTAATTGAGTGATCGCCGCAGCTGTATCATTAAAGTTATGCAAATAACTGCTCAAATCCTGAATTTTAATATCAGCAGGTAGTTGCGCTAAGTCTTGAGAACTTTTACCCACCTGAAGGCTATAAAACTCGACTGCTGGTATTTTGAACAATGGTAAAAATGGCTGTAGCCCAGAGGTACGTCTACTGTCATTCCGATTTCCAGGATTACCAGCCCAAACAATGCCAACTTTGAGTTTAGTTTCTGGTGAGGCTGCTAACTGAAAATTATGAGATTTAGACGCAAATATATAAGGTATTTTTGCCGGAATTGTTTCGATAGTTGTCCCCAAAAGATAAGGTAAGCTCATCAAGGGTGCTTGAGTATGGAACTCTGGTAATTCTTCATCCAGCGCCAAAACTTTTTCTACACCAGGAACAGTTTTGAGTAATTCCACTTGAGCAAATAGACAAGCTACGATCACTCGACCACCGCGATCGCGCACTAAGTCAGCATAGCGAATAAACTGAAATGTATCACCTAGCCCTTGTTCTGCATACAGCAAGATAGTTTTACCATCTAAGGGAGCGCCATCCCACTGCGGTGTGGCAAAGTTGGGTAGTTGTTCAGGTGTAAACATTCGCCAGCGCCATTCATAAGCTGCCAAGCCAAGATCAAAATCTCCGTTTAATAATAGTGCTTCGGCTAAATTCTGGTGGGCTTCGGCTAAATCTGGCTGTAATTGAATTGCTGTTTTATAGCAGGTAATGGCTGCTTCTATCTCTCCTAAGTGGAGCAGCACTAGACCTAAGTTATTGTAGGCTAAGGGATAATTTGGCTGAAGAATAGTCGCTTGGCGATAGGAATCTTTAGCGGACTCTAAGTTACCTAGTTCTTGAAAAACTAGACCCAAGTTGTAATGAAATTGAGCAGAGTGAGGCTGTAGGGCGATCGCTTCCTGATAATGTTGAATTGCCTCTTTCCATAAACCCTGCTGTTTCAAAGCAATACCAAGATTGCTGTGAACTGAGGCCAAGGCTGGATTAATGACCAAAGTTTGACGGTAAAAAGCGATCGCTTTTTCTGTGTCACCTAACTGATGGGCAAGTGTACCCGATAAATACAAAGCATCAACCTGATTTGGTTGCTCTTGCAGAGTTTGGGTATATATTTGTTCAGCCTCAAAGAAGCGACCCGCTTGTTGATGAAGAATGGCGATCGCTAAACTGTCAGAAATATTATTCATTACTTACAGCTACAGCTTACTTATGTTCTTCTAAGTTGTAATCAACTTTTTCATCAGAACGTACAGAAGCAACCTGTAAATTTACCACTGGGTAATTATTAGCCTGTGACTGCCCTTGCAAAACCATGACTGGTGTACCACGCAGAATACCAGTCAAAGCCATAGATAGCATAAACCCACCAGCAGCGGCAGCAATTAAAGAAAGGTTATCTTTCACACAAATCTCTCTATATAAATTACTAATTTGGTCAAAAGTCAAAAGTCCATAGTCAAGAATATTAACTTTATCCATTGACTATTGACCATTGATAAATGACTATTTACGAATCCCATTTTCTCCCCGCAAACGGGGATTGACAAATTCATTTAACCCCTCACCAAGTAGGGATAACCCTACCACCATGAATGTCATTGCTAAACCAGGAAACAAGGTTGTCCACCAAACACCTGTGGGGAGGGCTTCGAGGGCTTGTTTTAGGTCATGTCCCCATTCTGGCACTTCTTCTGGCAGCCCCAGACCCAAAAAGCCTAAACCGCCTAATACTAAAATTGCATCGGCGGCGTTGAGGGTAAATAATACAGGTACGCTCTGAATGACGTTGAAAAATAAATAGCGAGATAGCACAATCCAAGTAGAAGCGCCCATTGCTTGTGCTGCTTCGATAAATACTTCGGTTTTGACACTCACGGTATGGTTGCGAACCACTCGATAATATTGGGGGATGTAAGCAATACTAATTGCGATCGCGGCATTAAAAATACCTCTGCCTACAACAAACGCCAGGGTTACAGACAGTAATAATCCTGGTAAGGTGTAAATGCTATCCATGAGGAACAGCAACAGCTTATCTAACCTACCGCCAAGATAGCCACTCAGCATCCCCAATGGCACGCCAATAATCATACTCAGCGCGGTAGCTAAAATTACCACTTGTAAAGCAGCTTGTGCGCCAAACAAGGTACGAGAAAAGACATCATGACCCAAACGGCTAGTGCCGAACCAATGTTTAGCTGATGGTGCTTCTTGAATGGGGTTAGCAAGAAAATCTTTGGGGTTTTGTAGCCATCCCCAAGCCTGCAACACAGGGGCAAAAAATGCCAAAAAGATAAAAAACAGGGTGATGGCTAACCCAATAATCATTAACTTCTGGGAAAGGTTAGAACTTTTAGCAAACCGTAAAAATGTTGGCAGCTGACGTTTAGTGATGGTCATGTGCGATCGCCTGCATCAAGCAAGATACGCTGACCATTGTACATAGAATAATCCAGAAGTCAGAATATAGAATTCAGGAGAAATTTATTCTGACTTCTGACTCCTGAATTCTATGGAAATAACTTAAAGATTGCTTTCAATCAACAGGCGGTACTCGCTCTTTTGCTTCACGCCTTTGACTTCCTTCACCAGTTCTTTGTCCTTGAAGAATTGCACTGTTGGTGTACCTGTTACCCCTGCGTTTTCGGCAATCTCCCGGTCTTTATCAATGTCAATTTCCACAAAGTGAATTTTGCCATCGAATTCATCCACTACTTTATTGAGTATGGGTTTGAGGGTATGACAAGGGCCGCAACCTGGCGCGACGTATTTGACAATCAGCAGGCGATCGCTTTCGTGGAATAATTTCCTTAAAGCATAACCACCTTCATGGCGAGTTGCGTTTAAATTAAACCCTGCTTCTTGTTCAGCTTCAGTTTTTTGCTGTACTGGCTCATGCTCTAACTCATTATTAATTGTTGGCTCTTGATGGAACTCTTGAATCAAACCATTAGAAGATAACCAACGTTCTGCCAACAATGCGGACATACAACCTGTACCCGCAGCTGTAATTGCTTGTCGATATTCATGGTCTTGTACGTCACCAGCCGCATAAACGCCTTCTACACTAGTTTCTACAGAACCGTCTTTGGTGACGATGTAACCCACCTCATCTAGATCTAGTTGTCCCTGAAATAAAGAGGTATTAGGCTTGTGACCGATCGCATAAAATAAACCCTTGGCATGAATTTGGCTTTCTGCACCAGTTTGATTATTGCGAACTTTCACCCCATCCATGTGTCCGTTACCGAACACATCCACAACTTCTGTATTCCAATGCACCTGGATTTTCGGGTTACTCAAAACTCGGTCTTGCATAGCTTTAGAAGCCCGCATCTTATCAGACCGCACCAACAGATTTACCTTGGAACCGTATTTAGTCAGATAAATAGATTCTTCTGCTGCTGAATCACCAGCCCCAATTACCGCCAACTCTGCGCCGTGGAAAATTGGTGTTGCACCATCGCAAATCGCACAAGCAGAAATTCCCCGACTCCAAAATAAATGTTCGCTATCTAAACCCAAGCGCCTTGCTGTGGCTCCAGTGGCAATAATTAAACTGTGGGCTTTAACTTCTCTTTCTTCAGAACGGACTGTAAACGGACGCTGACTTAAATCAACAGATATCACATCCTCAGTATATAACTCAGCCCCCCAACGCTCTGCCTGTGCCTTCATCCGATCCATCAGTTCCGGCCCAGTAATGCCTTGAGGAAACCCCGGAAAGTTCTCTACTTCCGTCGTTGTCATCAGTTGCCCACCCGGCAACCCTCCAGCTTGGAAACCTTCAAAAACAACAGGTTTCAGGTTAGCTCGTCCCGCATAGATGGCAGCGGTGTATCCTGCTGGCCCAGAACCGATAATCACCACATTTTCTACAGTCGGGTTAGTCATAAACTTAACTGAACTCATAACGACTACGTTTAATATAGCATAGCAAATAAAGTGAGTGGAATCAAACCCTCATACCATTTTGGATTTTAGACGGGTAATCACTGCCTATGTCCCCTTATCCTCTTTCAAGCATGATTATCAAAAATCTACGCCTCTAATCACTACTTCCGTCTTCCAGACCGTAATTTAACGGGGATGCCACCAGAATAAGAAAGATTTTTACTAGAGATGATAGATCGGAGATTACAAGTGGGTAAGTTACAACTAGAACTCACCAATCAACGTTCGTACCCCGAACTTTCAGGAGAAACCCCATGCTCAAGCCAGAATTACAAGCTAAGTATCTACAGTACCTCAACAACCGCAAGAAGAAACAAGAAGAAGGTTTTACCTTAATTGAACTGCTAGTTGTAGTAATTATTATTGGTGTATTGGCAGCGATCGCGCTACCTTCTTTGCTCGGTCAAGTTAACAAAGCCAAACAGTCAGAAGCGAGAAACTACATTGGTACAGTTAACCGTTCTCAACAAGCTTACTACTTAGAATACCAAGGTTTTGCTACCAGTATTTCTCAGTTGCAAGTAGGTATTAAGACTCAATCAGATAACTATTCTTACGTTATTATCGGTACCAGTACTCTTACCCAATTTAACGCACAACCTGTTAAACCTGCGCTGAAATCTTATTACGGTGTAGTAGGTACAACACTAGGTAGTGCTGCTACATCTGAAGCACTCACAGTCGCAATAGCTTGTGAATCACCCAACCCTACGACAACGGCTCCCACCCTGGCTACAAGCTCTACCGGCTGTCAGAACAACTTCGCTTCCTTAGCTAGATAAAAAACTTAAAATTTTTCCTAGTCATCTTACTAGGCAATTTCACATAAAGTTATTCCTCCGTTGGGTAGTGTGTTAGCACATTACCCAATTTCTGCAATTTTTTCATTAGATATGTTCAGAAATAATGTAGAAAATAGCATTACTAAATCTCTACAAGGTTTCTGGATAAGGCATATTTAATTGCTTGAGATATCTGTGCAAAAATTCATAATTTCCTATCTCTTGTCTCTTCTATTCAGATTCAAAACTGTTGACTTATGATTGCCCTAAATACTTCCCCCAGCTTACATCAGCGTGCCAATGAGTACTTTCTGAATGAAAATTACATTCAAGCAGCTAACCTCTATGAACAAGCAATTTCTGCAAACCCAGAGATTAAATCTAACTATTGGCATTTAGGATTAATCTTCCTCTTACAAGAACAAGAAGTAGAAGCACAAACGACTTGGTTCATGGCAATGATGGAAGGAGAAGCAGAACAAGTCAATGTTTGGAATGCTGAATTATTAGAAATTTTAGAGACAGAAGCCGAACGTCAAGAGAAGCTAGAAAAATATGATGTTTGCGAAAAAATTCGGCAAAACATTAGGCAAATTGATCCCGATAATATTCACAACCTCCTGCATCTAATTCATCTATATATTAAGCTTGAAACTTATACAGAGGAAACATTAAGCGAACTAAATATATTTGAAATTATTAATGCCACTACAAAAACAGACATCAATTTAGAAATTCTAGGTAAAACCATAGGTAGTGTTTTACACTATACACAACTATATCCTTCTACCATAGAATTCTTTGAAGCTTGTTCGCTACATTTTACAGAAAATCCTCAAGCTTTAATGAATATCTTTATAGCCGCTGCTGTAGACATTGCTTACTCGCGTCAGCAACCAAAAATAGCAGTGCAGTTATGCGAAATTTATTTACGTCTAGATAAAAATAGTCCAGGAGTTTTAGGTCATTTAGCTAGTTTTTATCAAAATTCTGCTGACTATGAATTAGGTATAGAAACAGCAAAAACTTTTTATTCTTTGGTGGAGAGATTACCAGAAAAGATTTTTGCAAACCGTCAGATATTAAGGGGTTTGATGAGTGCTGGTGGTCAGTGGCAAGAGTCTTATTCTGTCAATCAAAGGCAGCAAGATTTATTAGCAGAACTCATAGCTGCAAATCCTCAAGATTTGACACCAATGGATGTATCTATACTTTTAAATTCTAATTATTTTGCATTTTATATAGAAGACAATATAGCAAAAAATAGGTCGGTGCAGAAGAAAATACTGCAAATATGCCAAGAAAATCATAATATTTATGCCCAAGCACAAGTAGAAAAATATGCTCAAGGACATTTAGAAAGAAAGAAACAAAGAATATCTCAGAAAAAACTAAAAATAGGTTATATTTCCCATTGTTTCAAAAGTCATTCTGTAGGCTGGTTGGCACGATGGTTATTGCAATATCATGACCGGGATAAGTTTGATATTAATGGTTATTTTGTTAATAGTGATAATGTATCTGATATCTTGCACCAGTGGTATATTAACCAAATGGATAAGGTATTCAAATCCTATAATGTTTGGTCACTAGCAGAAGAAATTTATCAAGATGAAATTGATATTTTAATCGACTTGGATAGCATCACACTGGATATAACTTGTGAAGTGATGACCTTCAAACCAGCACCAGTTCAGGTGACATGGTTAGGCTGGGATGCTTCGGGTAGTCCATCGATAGATTATTTTATTGCTGATCCCTACGTTCTTTCAGAATCTGCACAGGAACACTATCAGGAAAAAATTTGGCGTTTACCTCAAACCTATATAGCAGTGGATGGTTTTGAAGTAAATGTGCCTAAAGTCCGTCGAGATGAATTAGATATTCCTGGTGACGCAGTTGTTTATTTCTCTGGTCAAAGGGGATTTAAGAGACATCCAGATATTACAAGATTGCAGTTAAAAATTATCAAAGAAGTTCCAAATAGCTATTTCTTAATTAAAGGTTTGGCTGATGAAGAATCAACTCAAAAATTCTTTGCCCAAATAGCAGCAGAAGAAGAAGTAGATTATGCAAGATTACGATTTTTACCAGATGCTCCGACAGAAGGTGTTCACCGAGCTAATTTAGATATTGCTGATATAGTTTTAGATACTTATCCTTACAATGGAGCGACAACTACTTTAGAAACTCTGTGGATGTGCATCCCGATGGTGACGCGAGTGGGTGAGCAATTTGCGGCACGTAACAGCTACACTATGATGATGAATGCTGGTATTTCTGAAGGTATAGCTTGGACTGATGAAGAGTATGTAGAGTGGGGTATACGTTTAGGCAAAGATGCGGCTTTACGACAACAAATTGCGTGGAAGCTGAGACAATCAAGAAAAACTTCACCTTTGTGGAATGGTAAGCAATTTGCTCGTGAAATTGAAAAAGCTTATGAGCAAATGTGGCAGAATTATACAACTACTTGTGTGACTACAGAACAAGTATAAATTAAATTTTGCACTCCTCTGTTTGATGGTGATGAAAGTCAGGTGAGCAATACTAAAAATTAGGTCAAACTCTAATTTTTAGTATTGTGGATATTGACCAACCTAGGAGTAAGAATAATGTAAAATATTAGACTTATAATTTTGAGGTATTGAGTAAGGTGAGCTTACCCATTTTTCTCCCCAATCGTCTCCAATAAGTATCTCGCCATCCTTTCCAAGATGTCATATCAAGATATTGAAAAAATAAATGTTTTTTTGGATGTTGACATTGAGTGCGTAATCCTGAATACCAAGGTTTAGGTGCGTTGGTAAAATGAATGATGCCAGGATTATGCAACATTTCTTGATATATATCTTCTGGATAGGGGCTATCTTCTGATGATAAATAATTATAGACTCTAGGCATTTGATTCCATTTTGGATGAAGTTCTCCCCATTTTCCAGCCATAACTGCGTTTAACCCATCTTGATCATCAGGGGCATATTCTATATTCTCTCTGAGATAACTGATAACTTTTAATCCGATATTTTCAGTTCGCCATTTCTCCAAATTGATAACTAACAGCCCAGAATTAAAATATTTACGATCTGGAGATAATCCGTGGTCTTGATAATTTCTCAATCCTGTAGACATTGATATATATAGTTGCACGTCATCCTGAACAGCTAGTACATAGTTGTCTGCAATATCAATATTCCATAATTCTTCTAAATCTCCTGTTACAACCATATCGCTATCTAGATAAATTGCCTTATTAACTTCTTGGGGTAAAAATTCTGTAATCAGTAATCGATAATAACAGCTAATTGTGAGATGCCTTGATAAGACTAAATTTTCAAAAATTTTATTATCTGGCTGTACCCAATAAATATCTATTTGTTCTGGGCTGAATGATTTAATAATCTTTTTCTTGTTAGATTTACTAATTCCCCCATCAATAATTAATAGTGATATTTTACGCTTACTCTTTAGATTTGCTAAGGCTGAACGAACTGTCACGGCTAAGGGCATTGCATAGTTATTATCAGCAGCACAAACTAGGAAAATGGGTTGAGAAGTTAAATTAACCAGCATGATTTTGACTACTAATGATTGTAGTTTTTGAGGTTGATGATGACATGAAAAACTTCTGTACCAAAAAGTGTAGCGATCTACTGGTACATAGAGAAAATGCTATTATTAAGGCATAATATAGCTAGTTGCATAATTAATAATGCAACTTACTCACATAAAATTATCAGCCATAGATGATGGCAAATGTGAGCTTTTGTAGTTGTATGCCTTTAATGATATTGCCTAATAGGAATAATTTTTAAGCAAGTAAATTCACATCTAATCAGGGGGGAGTGTCTCCAACTTCAGCCATCACATTAAAGTTAAGCATTGGAGCGAATAAATAAACACTTCCGCGATTAATGTAACGGCTTACTTGCAGCCAGTTTTGAGATTCTGCTGCGATGGTAATCATGAATAAAAAATAAAAATTATATGTTCATGAATTCGGCTTGATAGTAACACACATAGTATACTCCTACCATCCTAGAAAATAATTACAAATTTTTTTTCAATAATCAGTAAAGTTTTCAAGAAATTCCCAGAATATAAAACTAGTAGATATTAGTAATTTATGCTTGTTTTTATTTTAGTTTTTTTAATGACATCTTGTTAATATGAACTACTGATTTTTTTATTTTATTACTGAGGCATTTTAGCTAGAGAAAATGTATAATTAATGGATGTTTTGTATTTGGAAATACAAAAATATTTTGTTAATTTATGACTAATCGTGCCAATACCTACGGATTGATATTTTTGAGATTAATATTTAAAATAAAAAACTTTATTTTATAAGAAAGGCTAGGGGAACAGTCCCAGCCTTGGCAGATAGATGTGTATCTCTGGTTTTAGTACTATCGCCGATAAGTATGTCACTGATGTTTCGATGGGTTGGCAAAAATGCGATCGCACGAAAAACTGCCCTAAAATAAAAAAAGGCGGAAAGACCGCCGAGTCACACTTACACCTTGTTTTATCTGAATAAATTCAGTTTGCCTGATCGAAATGACATTTTGATTACAAAAATATGTCAAATCATGAAAAGGTATATTTGTTCTAGGTCTATCAAATGCTAATATTTTGGTAGTATTTGTTACATTTTTGAGATAAAAAATCAGAGTTATCGTTATTAACAAAGGATTTTAGCTTAAGTGGGGCTTTTCTGAGCTTCTTTTTGAGCAGCTTCGCTATACTTCCTATATAGTTCAGTACGAATCTGAGCTTCTCGATAGCGAGTATGATTTTGTGGTACTGCTGCCATTAAATCAGATGCTCGTTGCCACTTGGCAGCTAAATCTAACCATTGAATTGAAGTTGTAGCAGTTTTACCATTAATGGTAGCTTGGTTGGCAATTCGTACAGCCGACCCAAAAGGATCACTTTCTTCATCAGTGTCGCCAAGATTATTTTTAGCAATACTGACTGGTGCTGCTGGTTTACGTTCGTTGGCTTTAGCTGTGCTAACGGGTTTGGATGTTTCTAGTTGAACTAAAATTTTGAGTTTATCACCTAACTGAGCATATACGACCCAGCCTAATAACAACAGAAAGCCCAAACTTAAGGCTGTTGGGATTCTAGTTTTGGGTAAATATCGATACTTGTCTCTGTTGGTGAGTACAGAAGTACGAGAAGATTGAGTTTTGAGCCGCGCTGATTGTGCTAGTTGAGTTGTCGCACCAGTGAAATCTTGAAGTAACTGTTTGACTACATGTGGTTGCGCTAAAGTAATTTCTTGTGACCACAGTAATTGATTTTCGCGATCGCTATAAATTTCTTTTAGCCACAGTAACTGTTCTTCCCTAACAATACGGCTATTAATATTGACTCGGTGAATATTCCGTGGTGCGATCGACTCCAGAATTTTTTGGATTTGTTCTACTACGGTCGATTGTTCTAGTTGCTCTATTTTCGATGCTTCACAGAGAAGTTGTAAGACTCCATCAGCAAAAATAGCTCTGGTTCTGACACCAGATTGGGCTAACTTTTCGTTTAATAATTGAATAATTGCTGCAACGCTACCCTGGTGAGCTTGCCAAGCAATATCATTTATCCGATCTACCATTTCTAGCATTTGAGTTTTCGTGATAGCTTTTTAACCCTGATTGATTCAAGACGGGCATACTTAGGCTTCTGTTCTACGGAACTTTAGCTTGTCTTTGATTTTATGAGTAAAAAGACAAGTTGCCAAATAAAATCTTTAAAATTTGTCTCCCTCTGCCTTTAGCAAGAAGACTTTATTAATATCAGTCAGTGTACCTCTATTGTGAGTAAGTGATTAATTATGAAGTTAGAAACATCACTTCTGTAGTATAAAGTTCGGTACATCTAAATAGTATCAGGGTCAATACTTAGCCATCACAACTTTTTATGCCAATTCTTTTATTTGCGTCTCTGCTGCTTGTCTGACTATTCTTGGCTTTTGCAGTACTTCTAAAATTTTTCCAGAAAGCAGTAGCTTTTCTCCTGTCTGTTCTTAATCAATATCTATTAATTGTGACTTTACTTACAAACGTAAGTGCAAGGGTTAACACTGACTATTGATCATTATCTTATACAGTTTATCTTGCAGGTATTAAGCGCATCATCTCATACCGTTTCACTTTAAGTTTGATACAAATAGACCGCAGGGGGCAGGGGGAAAGAATGAAAAACTCATAGATTTGTATCATTTTTTTCGTGAAATGGTATCAGTACAGTGGATTCTGAAAACCGCACTTTGCGATAAATTAGTAGTACAAGTTGGTAGAAATTGCGCTTACGCCGAGAAGACCGATTGCTTCTCCGATTAGGAGAAGCAAGTGGCGTTAGCGAGGCAGCAGGGTCATTCTGAAGGAGTCAAAAGGAAAAAGAAAGAATAGTGACACCACAAGCCTTTTAACAATTCCAGAGAGTCTGTTTATTTACGCCGACCTATATTAGTCTCTTCTGTGAAAAAATTGTTTTTCAGATAACTTATCTTGTTTGGCAGAAAACTCAGAGCAGTTTTTAGCTTCATCAGTAAGTACAATAGAAGGCTGCACTGCACATTTAAGGTAATGGTTATTAGAATAAAATCGGCAATTTTTACAAGGAACTTGATGTAATCTCTTGACACTAAATACCATTTTATTATCCAGAAACCTCTGGATTTTCCGTAATACTAGGAAAAAAATTATCCAACTAAAAAGAAGACCAATAGGACTTAAATATAAAGTTGCAGATGGAATGTTTAAGCCTTGAGGTTGTGTTTTCTCTTGTTGAACTTCACCACGGCTTAAATAAGAATTATTGATTTCTATTGTTTTGTTTATTTCTGTTTTAACAAACATAATATTACTATATATATTTGTGATAGCGTAGCGGGATATTGTTAAAGGAAAATTCTCAAAACTGAGAATTCGAGTTTAAATAATCTTAAAAAGAATGTATTTTGCATTACAATTGCCTGCATAAACCTAAACTAGGTCTATATATATTTTATGAGATAACTTGTAATACTATCTCTGATTTTTAAGATTCTAATTATATATTTAGCAAAAGAAAATTTATTATATCTCTGCCGAGAGTTTTGATTATAGTTAATGGGTATATATCAAAAGAAATAGGCTAATTTTTGATTTTGCTAAAATCAATTCATGTTAAAAATTTGCAATGTTTTTTATTTTAGCTTTACGGTTTCAATTTTTTATATTTTATAAAATAAAGATATTGTATTGCCCAATAGAAAAGTTATTTTCTTTCAACTAAATTGTTATTTAGCCATAAAAAAAGGTGGTATTACCCACCTGAATGTCTGACTCTCCAGAAAAATTATTTATGGCTACCTAACCATTTAGCAGCTGCGATACCTACAATTGCAGCAACGACAGGGTTGCTTAGGAACTTGATAATACCTGGTTGCTCTGCCAGGACTTCACGGAAAACATCTGGGTGATTATGATAAGCAAAAGATGCAAGTTTGCTGACATCATCCGCACTCATCCGGTTGGGGTGATGAGTGGACAGACCTAACTGTTGTTCTAAGTGGCGATCGTCTAAACCTCTACCTTTGAGGTGTTTGAAAAAAGCACGAGCTACATCATCTCGTTCATTAGGTTTGATTTGCGCGATCGCCTTTTGTAATTCTGGCTCCATTTGACTGGAGGGAATCTGCTGTGGATTAACCGACCGACCAAATAATTGACGGCGTTGATCTGTCGTTGTCCGTTGAGCAAAATCGTCAAAATTGTCGTATTGAGTAGCTGCGTCAGTTGATGGATCATTTAATGATTCCACATCACCTTGAGCTAAGTCTTGCATTACTTGCCGTCTGTATTCTTCACTAGTTGACATTTTTTCTATCTCCTGATTCAGGCACAATTCTAGAATTGTTAGTTTTTAATCGCAGCGAAAGCCTATAGGTATAAAGTCAAATTAGCTATACTTCACTTGATTGGTCTGAATATCGTATTGAGTTGTCAAAATTAACTTTTTATCAGGACTGTAAACTAAAACAGTTAAATCTTGATTAGGAAAATTTTTCCGAAACCCTTGAACTAAAGACTTTGCTAAAGGCCGGACTTCATTAGGACGAACGTCACGAGAAATTACAACACCTAATTTATTGTTATCTCTTACGTAAGCGTCTTTAATTAATCCCTTGGATGTTTGCACCACCCAGTTACCAAAATTTTGACCCCCTGGAGTATTACCTCTCTCTAGTTCGGTGTAAGTTACATCTCGACCAATTACAGGCGGGTTTGTTGTGCGGTCAGCTTGAGTTAAAGTAGAGCCACCACAGGCGGTAGTTACCGTTAACACCACAATTAAAATCCCAGCGATCGCAATTTTCCGAATCTGCTCTAGCAGTATCATTATCTCACTCCCAAAATAAAGCCTTTTCAATATGTCAAATTACTTGTAATTCTTAGCTAGGGAAATGGAATAGGATGTTTTATAATGTCACAATTAATTATTTCTCTAGCTAAGGAGAGCAGAAAGGTAGAGACGAAATAAATAGTTAACGCCTCTACATTTCAATTCTGTGCTATCTGTTAGCCTAGCTTTATCAAAAAGATAAAATTGAACATCTAATTTTCAATTATTCAGATGTGTTAGAGAAATTGAAAAATTATTTAGTTTCTATCTTTTTGTTAATTGCAAAACACAATTAATTTTAGTCAAGCTTTCTTTTTACAGAATCTTTGACATCTTCCATACCTTGACGTACTTCGCTTTCAGCTTGTTTGGCTTTACCTTCAGTTTTATCTTCTGGATCACCAGTTACATTACCCAAGGCTTCTTGTGCCTTACCTTCAATATTTTTAGCAGTAGCTTTTGCGCGATCTTCTAAGCTCATCTTAGTCTCCTAATCTTATATAAATTAAGCTTCAAAGCTTTGAATAAACTTTGAAATTCTTGTTGATTACTTTTACAACTTAACTTTATATTTTGCTCTAGCCTTCCACCACAGGATATATTATTGGTCTCTATAAAAAGAGAGATACTAACAATAAATTATGAACCAGACTCCTTTAAGAAGTTGGGGTTATGAACAATAAACTTTTAAATTAAGTTAAATGTATGCTGATATAAATTAATATTTTGCTATGATTAAAATTATTAAAAAACCCGGTCTCTTGAAGAGGTCGGGTTGATAAGATGATTAAAAATGCTTTTTTATTCTAGTCGATAAAACCCATAAGAATTTCAGAATCGTCAATAATATTTGAAGCTACTGGACGATTCCCCATTACAGAATAGCTGTTAGAAATTACCAATGCGCTGGAAGAAATTGGACGCATACCAGAAAGGTTAATACTGTCAAAAACTTGGATATGGTTAGCACCAATTGGACGAATCCCCATCACATCAATTGTCCCTACTATTTCTAAGTTACTGGCAGATATGGGACGTAGACCTGCAATTGAGACTGTCTCAGCTACTTGTAAATCACTGCTGGCGATAGGTCTGATTCCAGCAATAGCGAGGGTTCCAGGCGTTTCAGATTTATCTGTATTTTGAGTATTGTTATCGTTGTCCACAGCTTGACCTTGATTATTTTCAACTTCCACCATTGTTTCTCCTTTGAGCTTGGCACGTCTTTGACGAGGACTAGCTGCTTTGCCAGTACTGCTTATGCTCATAAACTAATACCTCTGGGTTCTTAATTGACCTTGACAATATTTAAGGAAAAATAAAATTTTTTCCATATATCAAAGTTTACCCTTAAAAAACCTTGCATAGATATAATTATCTTCAAAACTTACACATAAGTAAATTGAAAGAATAAATATTTGTAAAATAATATTTCTGTTTATTCACTTGGGTTCTGTAGCTCCGCAGGCACAGAGTGATATCGTTACCATGAGATAGGGTATTACTAGCAAACTGTATGACAGAATTTTGTCTTCAAGCTCCCTTTACGCCTACAGGCGATCAACCACAAGCGATCGCGCAACTTGTTTCCAGTATCCAATCGGGTAATCGTTACCAAACCTTACTGGGAGCCACAGGAACCGGCAAAACCTTTACAGTAGCAGCAGTAATTGAGAAAATTGGCAAACCAACTTTAGTTTTGGCACATAACAAAACTTTAGCTGCACAACTTTGTAATGAGTTACGTGAGTTCTTTCCTCAAAATGCAGTCGAGTATTTTGTCAGCTACTACGATTATTATCAACCAGAAGCGTATATTCCGGTAACAGATACTTATATTGAAAAGACAGCTGCGATTAATGATGAAATTGATATGTTGCGTCATTCAGCGACGCGATCGCTGTTTGAACGCCGTGATGTCATAGTTGTTGCTTCTATTAGCTGTATTTACGGTTTAGGAATTCCCGCCGAATACTTAAAAGCAGCCATACCCTTAAAAATCGGTATGGAAGTCAATCAACGGGAAGTTTTGCGTGATTTAGCATCTGTGCAGTATAGCCGCAACGATGTAGAAATGGGTCGGGGACGTTTTCGTGTGCGGGGTGATGTTTTAGAAATTGGCCCCGCCTACGAAGATAGAATTATTCGGGTCGAATTTTTTGGTGATGAAATTGATGCGATTCGCTATATTGACCCTGTGACGGGCGAAATTATTAATAGTTTGAATGCTGTAAATATTTATCCAGCGCGTCACTTTGTCACCCCAGAAGAACGATTAGAAGTTGCTTGCGACGATATTGCTTTTGAATTAAAACAGCAAAAATTAGAATTAGAAACAGCAGGTAAATTATTAGAAGCACAACGCATAGATCAGCGTACTCGTTACGACTTAGAAATGCTGCGGGAAGTAGGTTACTGCAACGGTGTCGAAAACTATTCTCGTCACCTTGCAGGCCGACAAGCAGGCGAACCACCAGAATGTTTAATTGATTATTTCCCGAAAGATTGGCTATTAGTAATTGATGAATCTCATGTAACTGTGCCGCAAATTCGGGGTATGTATAACGGCGACCAAGCTCGAAAAAAAGTTTTAATTGAACATGGATTTCGTCTTCCCAGCGCCGCCGATAATCGTCCTTTAAAAGCAGATGAATTTTGGCAAAAAGTCAACCAATGTATTTTTGTTTCCGCTACACCCGGAGATTGGGAATTAGAAATTTCTGAAAATCACATAGTTGAACAAGTAATCCGTCCCACTGGTGTAATTGACCCAGAAATTTCTGTGCGTCCCACCGAAGGACAAATTGATGATTTGCTAGGAGAAATTAAAGACAGAGTTGACCGTCATGAAAGAACGTTGATTACAACGTTAACTAAACGCATGGCGGAAGATTTGACCGAATATTTGCAAGACCACAGTGTTCGGGTGCGGTATTTGCATTCAGAAATTAATTCGATTGAACGGATTGAAATTATTCAAGATTTACGTGATGGCAATTTTGATGTGTTAGTTGGGGTAAACTTGCTGCGGGAAGGTTTAGATTTACCAGAAGTTTCTTTAGTGGCAATTTTAGATGCTGATAAAGAAGGTTTCTTGCGCGCTGAACGCTCTTTAATTCAAACTATTGGTAGAGCCGCACGTCACATTCATGGACAAGCAATTTTATATGCTGATAATTTAACCAACAGCATGATTAGAGCCATTGAAGAAACTGACAGAAGACGTGGAATTCAAACTGCATATAACCGGATACATGGAATTACACCACAACCAATTGTCAAAAAATCGAGTAATGCCATTTTGTCATTTTTAGATGTATCTCGTAGATTAAATGCTACAGACTTAAAAGTTGTAGATGAACATATAGACGAATTACCTTTAGAAGAGATTCCCGGATTGATTGGCAAGCTAGAAGCACAGATGAAAGATGCCTCCAAAAAACTAGAATTTGAAGAAGCGGCAAAATTGCGCGATCGCATCAAACATCTGCGAGATAAATTAATCGGACACTAGTACCGCTGTGCGGAAGTCAAAAGTCAAAAGTCAAAAGTCAAAAGAGTTGTATTCTGGGCTTTTACGCCATTTAGAATAGTATGTTTATTTCCGCCGTGTTGTACTAGTAGACTGGTAGTACTATTCTCCTAAATAAATACCTAAACCACGAGCCGTTTTCACCAAAGCATCTTCTGGGTTGACGGCTTTGTACTGAGCGATCGCTTCTTCTATTGGTACAGTGATCACTTGGCGATTTTGCCAAGCAACCATGTAATCGTATTTACCTTCCTCAATCAGATTGACGGCGGCTACGCCAAAAGCAGAGGCGACTAATCGGTCTAGAGGTGAAGCTGTACCACCGCGTTGGATGTGTCCTAAGACTGTGACTCGTGTTTCTGCACCAATGCGATCGCTAATTTGATCGGCTAGATATTCCCCAATTCCGCCATATCTTGATTGACCCAAACGATTAGTTAAGGTGCGAATTTCGCCTTCTTGAGTTCGCACTGCTTCGGAGACAATAATTAAACAATAGTTTTTGCCTTCCTCTTGACGGTTTTTAATGTGGTAGCAAATGTCATCTATACTGTAGAGGATTTCGGGAATTAAAATCACATCTGCACCCCCGGCAATTCCCGCAGCTAAAGCGATGTGTCCGGCATCACGACCCATGACTTCTAATATCATGACTCGACTATGAGAAGCGGCGGTGAAATGTAATTTATCCAGTGCTTCTGTAGCAATATTGACAGCGGTATCAAATCCAATGGCGTGTTCAGTAATGCCGATATCATTATCAATAGTCTTCGGGATACCGACTAAGTTAATCCCGCCTTGTTGTGCAAGGCGACGCAGAATTGCTAAACTACCATCCCCACCAATGCCAATCAACGCATCTAAATCTAATTGATGATAGCCTGCAATAATTTCTGATGAGCGATCGCATAAACTACCATCAGGCATAGGAAAAGCAAAAGGATCACCTTTATTAGTAGTTCCTAACATTGTGCCACCAGAGGTTAATAACGGATCAACTTGGTCGATTTCTAATTTAGTAACTTGTGGCGGCTGTGCCATTAATCCTAGAGTTGCTTGCCGAATGCCTAAGACTTCCCAACCTTTACCATTAGCACAATGAACAACGGCTCTGATAACTGCATTCAAACCAGAGCAATCTCCGCCACTGGTAAGAATGCCTATACGCTTACTTTTACCCATGTTTTTTAACGTTGCAAACGTGAAATAATTTCACTCAGTACTAGAGTTAGCTAACGCTTGAAAAATCTGATTACATGCTATGAATTTGGTTGATTAAATCTCTACAGTAGGGAACAGGCAACAGGCAACAGGGAACGGGGAACAGCTTTGAAAGCTTCTTACTATATAGCTTTGTTGCTCAAATTTGTACCTCATTCATTTGCAATCTGCTGTATATTGCTTGATTTCAGCCCAAAAACACGCCATAAAATTTATAACAGCAAAGTTTTGCTGTCATCAGCTTAGAAGCTCAATCTCAAAGTATAGTTTTGATTATTTCATTACTTTAAAAGTCTAGGATAATTTGTGTATACCCCATTTTTCCGAAACAAAATTTCATGATTTTCAGTATTTAATAATTTAATGTTGCTAATTTTAACTATTACAAACTAAAGCCTTAATGCTTGATTTTGTAAGGGCAGAGGAACTCAGTGAAAAGTATGAAGTGTGTAGATGCTTTTAGCGGCTTGCCGCAGGCTAGTATGAAGTATGAAATTCTATCTTCTATCTTCTATCTTCTGGGTTTTGACCAATGACAAAGGACAAATAACAACCTATTTACCTGGCAATTCTACCCATATATCTCCCCCACAGTTGAGCCGCTTGGGCGCTGCTACCAGAAGTGGGGGAATTATTATCATTGCCTAACCAGACACCTGTCACCAGTCTGCGGCTAGGAATAAAGCCAATAAACCATAAATCTACGTTTTTATCAGTTGTGCCTGTTTTACCAGCTTCTCCCAAACCAATAGCTGCACTACGACCAGTACCTCTAGAAACTACTCCCCGCATTAAGGTAGTCATTTCATCGGCTACCTCTGTAGAGAGAACTCGCTTGTTAGCCTCGCGGTCTTGCTCAAAAGAATAGATGACACGGCAGCTTTTTAAATCTTTACGATCCTTACAATCGCCACTGTCTAGAATTCGGCTAATAGCATGAGGTGGATTCCACACACCTTGATTGCCAATAGCGCCAAACGCCCCTGTCATTTCTAAAACATTTACCACACTTTGACCCAATACCAAACCAGGAACCGGATCAAGCTGTGACTTTACCCCCAATTTCTGCGCCATTGCTACAACTTTATTCAAACCGACTTCGCGGGCGACTCTAAGCGCAATGGGGTTTTCGGAAAGAGCCAGACCTGTAGCAATATCTAAGCTGACATCTGCACCAGCACGACAAGGTTTATAAGTAAAACCCTGCCAAGGAAAAGGGGCGCAAGAATAAGTTTTGTAAGGTGATATTCCTTGTTGAATGGCTGCTGTGTAAGCAAAGATTTTAAATGTAGAACCTGGTTGTCTTTTGGCTTGGACAGCACGATTGAATTGGCTTTTGCGATAATCAGTACCGCCGACCATTGCCAAAATACTACCTGTTTTGGAGTCTAAGGTAACGATCGCTCCTTGGGAAAAACGAAAGTTTGAGCCATCATTACTCACAGAATTTTTTAATGAGGCTTCCGCTTGAGATTGAATTGATTGATCTAACTGAGTTTCAATGATGTAGTTGCCTTCTCTGGCTGCACCTGCTCCCAAGATTGATTCCAGTTCTTGAAAGACATAACTATAAAAATAGGGTGCTATTGTTTTGGCTTGCTGTTCGCAAACTTTGGGGCTGACTTGAACTGTGGAACGTCTCGCCCGGTTTGCATCTTCTTGGGAGATTTTGCCTATTTCCACCATTCGCTTAATTACGCGATTGCGATAATCAGCCGCTTCTAGTTTATTGGGGCCATCGCCACAAAAATCAAAAGCATTGGGAGCAGGCAGAATTCCCACTAATGTAGCGGCTTCTGCGAGAGTTAGTTCTTGCGCTGACTTTTCAAAATAAAACTGTGCTGCATCTTCAAAACCAGAAGTGTCTCCCCCCAAAAACACCCGATTTAAATAAGTCAGCAAAATGTCATCTTTGCTATAAAACGTTTCTAGCTTGAGAGCTACAATTGCCTCACGCAATTTGCGGCCGAGAGAGTCTTGGGAACCAACATAATCGCGGAACAAACTGCGGGCGACTTGTTGGGTAACTGTACTGGCTCCTTGCTGTAAATCTCCACTGCGGCTATTAATTAACACCGCACGCAAAATTCCCAAGGGGTCTACACCAACGTGCCAGTAGTAACGACTATCTTCTGAAGCAACTACGGCGTTAGCTAAATAAGGGCCAAAATCTTGTAAGCGTTTCTTGTCTACGTGGGCTGTGGTGCGTGGTTCACGTAAGGGAGTTGAGCCATCACGAGCGTAAACGATGACTGGGGCGCGAGTTGCTGTGGGTAAGGGTCGAACAGAAAACTTCAGCCATTCCACACCAATCACTAATGCTAACAACGCAGTTGCACCACCAACGCCATAACCTGCCCAGGTTGCAGCTTTAAGATACCATGCTGGCGGGTCAACATATTGTAATCGGACTGATGCAGCCAGTTCTGGTGGGCCTAGAGTGATAATATCGCCATGTCGCAGTTCTAAAGAAGGCAACCGCCGTTTCCCCAGATAAATACCATTGGTCGAGTTTTCATCTCGAATCACGAAAATGGGTTTGCGTTGGGTAGAGTCCCGCGACAAAGACAGATGAATTTGGCTGACAACTGGGTTGCGAACGACTATATCGCAAGATTTAGAACTGCGTCCTAGGATATAGCGATCGCCTAACAATGGATAGACCTCCGCCTTATCCGCCCCTGCATCCTGTACCCAAAGTTCCGGTACTTTGGCGTTGGGCTTGAGCGCCAGCTTGGAAAAATCGACCCTAGCTTGAATTGTATGTACTGCTTGAGTCAGTTGACCAAGTATAGTTTGTGGCTTTTGGGGAGGTTGGGGGGAACTCATCGGCTATTTACATCACGATTATTTGGCAGTGAAGAATCGGCTAATGGCGATTTCCTGACAGGTCTTTCACCATTTTACTCATAAGCCACAGCAGAAGTTGGGGCAATTCCGCATCTTTGCGCTTTTAGCCACATTTGTAAATCAGCCAAAGTAGATAAAACTAGTGACTTATCTGGGATGACTCTTGTAAAGTAGGACAAAAAGCCTGCCTTATAAATACCCAAGACTGTCATCCCACAAAATTATGAAAATTATTTTAACTTAATTAGTTAACGCCGCCAACTTTTTGCGACCAGGACGCTTGCGATCTGATTTTTTCTTTAATCCAACAGCTTGCGCTTGGTCACTATCTGAACCATACTGTCCGCGCACAACTTCTTTCATTGCTATCACAGCGTTGTGAAATTCCCATTCTGCCAATCGCGCCGCATCAGCTGCCGCACGGTACATAGTTAATTTCTCGGTTTCAACTTGTTGTGTAGTCAACATAGCTTGATAAGCTTGTTGTAAGTTGGCAACTTTAGCATCAGCACGGCTTGTTTCGTAAGTGCCTATAGTCTGCAAACCGTGTAATGAGTCAACATCTTGACTAATAACTTGAGGGCGCAAACGGCGGGTTGTATCTGGATTTGTCATAGTTGCCTACGTAATAAATTATATATTTAATGTACCCATTGCAACAAAAAAGCTAACAGTATAGTAGATTTAGATCCCCCCGCCTGCGGCGACCCCCTTAAAAAAGGGGTAAAACTTCTCAAAGTCCCCCTTTTTAAGGGGGATTTAGGGGGATCTTCCAAAGATTAAAACGTTAATCAAACCGTATTGAATGCAATTCAATTGCAAGTCAATGCAATAACATTGCAGACCGATGCAATACGATCGCAAATCAACGCAATGCGATCGCCAGTCAATGCAATTCAATTGCAGACTAATGCAATATGATCGCCAGTCAATGCAATTCAATTGCAGAGCGATCGCTTAAAAAATCAAACTTGCTTTGCTTGCATCACCAGGAATGGAATGCAGGGGAATGGTGCGATCGCTTCGCTACATTTCATTTGCCTCGCAATGACAAATTTAATTACAAATTACAAATTACGAATTACGCATTACTTGTGCCATTCTTGCTGACAAATAGCCAGATTTTCACGAAAAGTAATTGTGTTAGGATGACTTATCCCTAAACTGCGTTCCGCAATTTGCAAAGCTTTCTGGTACAGTGGTTCGGCTTCGCTGTACCTGCCTTGGGAATAGTAGAGTAATGCCAAATTATTGTAACTGCTGGCGACATCAGGATGTGCTTCTCCCAGCAGTTGTTGCCGCAGTTGCAAAGCCTTTTGGTGCAGTGGCTCGGCTTCGCTGTACCTGCCTTGGGATTGGTAGAGATATGCCAAATTATTGTAAACGAGGGCGACATTAGGATGTTGTTCTCCCAGCAGTTGTTTGCTTAGTTGCAAAGCCTTCTGTAACAGTGGTTCGGCTTCGCTGTACCTGCCTTGGGCATCATAGAGTAGAGCTAAATTATTGTAACTTTGGGCGACAGATGGATGTTGTTCTCCCAGCAGTTGTTGCCGCAGTTGCAAAGCTTTCTGGTAAAGTGATTCGGCTTCGCTGTACCTGCCTTGAAAATCGTAGAGTCCAGCCAAATTATTGTAACTACTGGCGACAGATGGATGTTGTTCTCCCAGCAGTTGTTGCCGCAGTTGCAAAGCTTTCTGGTAAAGTGGTTCGGCTTCGCTGTACCTGCCTTGGGATTGGTAGAGATATGCCAAATTATTGTAACTTTGGGTGACATCTGGATGTTGTTCTCCCAGCAGTTGTTGCCGCAGTTGCAAAGCTTTCTGGTAAAGTGGTTCGGCTTCGCTGTACCTGCCTTGAGAATCGTAGAGTGTTGCCAAATTATTGTAACTGGTGGCGACAGATGGATGTGCTTCTCCCAGCAGTTGTTGCTTTAGTTGCAAAGCCTTTTGGTACAGTGGTTCGGCTTCGCTGTACCTGCCTTGGGATTTGTAGAGATATGCCAAATTATTGTAACTGCCGGCGACATCAGGATGTTGTTCTCCCAAACGCTCTTTTGCCACTGATACACATTGCTCTCCCCAAGGTAACGCTTGGGCATAAGCTCCTTGACCTTCATAAAATTGAACTAAGCCAAGAAACGGCACAATTAAATCTTCATCGCTTAACCAATTCTGGTAAAAAGTGGCAACTTCCGCAAGGTGGGGAATAACGGGAGTAAATTTAGTAATATCTTGCAAAGTAGTTGTTTGAGGAATTGCTTGCGCTACTTCTACCATCGACGCACAGTAATTATATTTTTGCTCATCAGCAACAGCTAAGTTATTCTGCTTACCTCTAAAAAACTCTCGAATCAGTTGATGTAATTGATAACTATCTTCACCTTGGATTAAGTGCAAATTTTCTAGTTCAACTCTTGTATCTTCCAATGCTTCAACATCTTTCTCTTTTGCCGCACTTTCCACCAAATTCCAAGGAATTGGAGCCAAAGCAAACAAACTGAGTAAACAACCTAACTCTTGAGCAGGTTCACTTAATTCTGACCAACTCAATTCAAAAGCTGCGGCTACTCCTCGTTTTACATCAAGTGTCCAAGTCGGGTCATTTTCATCTACTACTAAAGAAGGATGAGCTAATCCTTTTTCTTCTAGCCGTCGCAACATCTCCGCTAAATTTATCTTGCGTTTTTTTACATACCTTCCCACTAATTGCAATGCTAGGGGCAAATAACCTAACCGCTGACACAGTTCTTGAACCTTTGCGGATTCTTGCTTTACTTTATCTTCCCCAATTAATTGATTGAGTAATAACAGCGCATCGCTTTCTTGTAAAACTTCCAGAAATAAAGAACCAGCTAAATCTAACTTGAGTCGTGTGGTAATAATTACCTTAAACTGAGATGGTTGAGGTGGTAGGTAGGGTTTTATCTCACCATAATTTGTCACATCATCTAAAACTATGAGGGTATTTCCCTCTCGCCAATGTTGCCAACACCAACGCACTCGTTCCGGTAACTCTAAATCATCAGGAATTGGCAAACCTAAATCTGTTCTGGCAAATTGTGTTATTTGCAAACCAATATCTTCTGTTCTTCCTTGTAGCCAACAAATCCCACCAGGGTAACTCTGTAATTGTAAATGCAGCAGCGAATACTGAATTGCTAATTCAGTTTTTCCCACACCTCCCATACCTTCAACAGATGCAATGACTACTTCATCATTACGTTGCAACTGTTGATAGAGACGTTTTAATTTTCCCTCTCTTCCGACAAATTTATCTGTGTTACTTTTAGGAATGTTTTGCGGAAATCCAGTGGGTTTAGGAATATTATCTAAATTATTAACTGTTTGGTAAATCTGGGTAATATCTTTGATTGTAATATTGCCACCGACTTGTAAATTTTCAAGTTTTACTTGTACAACTTCAGAGTCTGGCTCGTTAGTCATAATTTTAAATTAGGATATAGCGTTACATTATGAGGCTTTTGTTGGGTTTCGCTATTGCTCCACCCAACCTACAAACTGCAATAAATTGCAAATTATGAATTATCTTTTAACGTCTTGGTTTAAATTACTCACATCAATGTTTGCAGCTTTCGCTCCTTTAACGTTTACTTGCTCAACAGAACCATCCCCCGCAACTGTTTGAGTCAAATCTTTTACTGTTAAACCCTCTGTTATTTCAATATCACTCAAAACTACTTGACGGATAGTTGCATCTTGTGACTTTAGCTGCTCAACTAGTTCTCTCAATTTATTGGCAAATTCTGCATCTGCATCCATCTGAGTTTGCAGGACACTTTGAAGAATTGTTTTATTTGTGTCTGTTGGTTGATTTTGTGCTTGTGTTAATATTCCATCTATGCTATTCGCTTGAAACTTTTCCCGAATGGTGTCCACTAGTTTCGCAAATGTATCAGCCGCACCTTTACCTAAAGCTTGACCACTTTCTTTGATTGCTTCCGAGAAAAATAGAGAGACAATCACTGCTGCTGTTAAAGGTTCTACCATAAGCTTGTACTTAAATTGAGTAGTAACGAAGTGATATACAAGCTTACTGTACAATTTTTCGGATTTTGAAGCGATCGCAAATGGTTAAAAATTAGACCTAGTGTCGGTTGGGTGGAAAAATATAACTTTCAGCATTATGTGGAGAATGTTTCAGTAGCTCAAATAACAAAGGTAGAAATTGTGGCAATAGTTTGTAGAATATTGAGTCTGAGTCGCGTCGCCTAAAACATTTTAATAATTTTCTAGACAATATCTAAACAGCAATTAAATTTAATTGGTTGAGTTATCTGCATTACATTGATAAATTTCTGTTTTGTATTGTGCATCCTCTGGTTTTATAAGGCATTTTTCTTCTCATGACTAGATTTACTCGCGGATATTTTTGTATTTATAACAACTAAGATGGTTGAGGTAAACCATTAAGCCTAATATTCTCTAGCATCTACAGCTAAATTCCAAAGCATAAATAAACATCAGCTTTTAGGATGATTTTCTAAATTTAATTGTTTGGTTTAATGGGGCGAGTGTTCTGTTTCCGTTGAGGTTAATTTAATAATGAAGGGAAAATCTCTGTCGTTGATTGGTACAGCTTTGACTTTGGCTTTGAGTGCTAACGTTGCAGTTGCTCAATCCAGTAAATCCCCAATTGCTCAATCCAGTAGCACCCCCACTAGTTCAACAACGGAAATTCAACTGTCACCAGAAGGGTTGAAAATTCTATGTGAACGTTTCCCTTTAAATTCCCGTTGTCCCAACGGTCAACCACTCACTCCAACTTCCTCTGGTACTACTACCGTACCTGAAACACAGCCTTCTGGAAGTACAACAACCCCAGACAGCACAAGTACACCTGGGTCAACTCCCGACAGTACCACAGTACCTGCTGAACCTACTACTCCTGGTACCACAACAGCACCAGATACCACCAATCCTACCAATACAACTCCAGCCCCAGGCGGCACAACAGTACCAGATTCCACAACTCCTGGTAGCACAACTCCAAATCAAATTACACCAGCACCAGATTCTACAACTCCTGGTAGTGTAACTCCTGCACCAGATTCCACAACTCCTGGTAGTGTAACTCCTGCGCCAGATTCCACAACTCCTGGTAGTGTAACTCCTGCACCAGATTCCACAACTCCTGGTAGCACAACTCCAAATCAAATTACACCAGCGCCAAATTCCACAACTCCTGGTAGTGTAACTCCCGCACCAGATTCTAGCGGTGTACCTGACAACAGCATTAAACCAGGCTCGGCATCTCCTTCCAAGTAAAAGTATCAAATTTGATTGGAAAAAACTTCTGTGATATAGCGTCTAGTTTAATAGTCATCGTGAACGCTGATATTGTAATTAGACGAATATGATATGACAGGTAGTTAAAAGCTAGTGAGATTGATTAATGAGAAGAGAGAAGGCGATCGCTTTCTCTCTTCTCATTTAAAATCAAAATAAAAAATAACGCTGCGCCATTGGTAAAACTGTTGCAGGTTCACAAGTTAGCAATTCTCCATCGGCTCTCACTTCGTAAGTTTCAGGATCTACTTCTATTTGCGGTAACGCATCATTTAGCTTCAAGTCGCCTTTACTCAACTGACGTGTTCCGGTAACAGCAACAGCTGGTTTTTGTAATTGCAACTGACTAGGAATTTCTCTTTCTAAAGCTGCTTGGGAAACAAAAGTTAAGGATGTAGCATGTCTAGCACCAGCAAAACTACCAAACATCGGCTGTGTATGTACTGGTTGCGGTGTGGGAATACTGGCGTTAGCATCACCCATTTGCGCCCAAGCAATCATCCCACCTTTAATTACTATCTCTGGTTTGACACCAAAAAACGCAGGTCGCCACAAGCATAAGTCTGCAAGTTTCCCTGCTTCTACAGAACCGACAAAATCGGCAATACCATGTGTAATTGCTGGGTTAATAGTATACTTAGCAACATATCTTTTTGCACGTAAATTGTCGGCTTGACTGTCTCCCTCAAGACTTCCTCGTTGTACCTTCATTTTGTGGGCTGTTTGCCATGTGCGAATTATCACCTCACCCACTCTCCCCATTGCTTGGGAGTCAGAAGAAATCATACTAAACGCGCCTAAGTCATGCAAAATATCTTCAGCGGCGATGGTTTCTCGACGTATCCGAGACTCTGCAAAAGCCACATCTTCGGGAATGGATGGGTCGAGGTGATGACATACCATCAGCATATCAAGATGTTCGTCTAAGGTGTTGAGGGTGTAGGGACGGGTGGGATTGGTAGAAGATGGTAAAACATTAGCTTGACCGCAGACTTTAATAATATCTGGTGCATGTCCACCCCCTGCGCCTTCCGTGTGGTATGTGTGTATAGCGCGGTTTTTGAAAGCGGCGATAGTATCTTCCACAAACCCAGCTTCGTTGAGAGTATCGGTGTGGATGGCTACTTGCACATCGTATTCATCAGCCACACTCAAACAAGTATCAATCGCAGCGGGTGTCGTCCCCCAGTCTTCATGTAGTTTTAAACCCATTGCACCTGCTTGGACTTGTTCTGCTAGTGCTTGGGGTTGACTAGCATTACCTTTACCTAGAAAACCTAAGTTGACAGGAAAAGCATCAGCAGCTTGTAACATCCGGTAAATGTTCCAAGGGCCGGGGGTGCAAGTGGTGGCGTTGGTTCCCGTAGCTGGCCCAGTTCCGCCACCAATCATGGTTGTGATTCCAGAGGCGATCGCCACTTCAATTTGTTGGGGACATATAAAATGAATATGGCTATCAATCCCGCCAGCAGTAAGAATCATTCCTTCCCCAGCTAAGGCTTCGGTTCCAGGGCCAATAATAATATCTACGTTGTCTTGAATATAAGGATTACCCGCCTTACCAATTTTAAATATTTTGCCATCTTTAATACCGATGTCTGCTTTAACTACTCCCCACCAATCGAGAATCAAGGCATTAGTAATAACTAAATCGACTGCACCATCGGCGTTAGAAATGGGGGATTGTCCCATCCCATCACGAATAACTTTACCACCGCCAAATTTCACTTCATCACCGTAGGTAGTAAAGTCTTGTTCTACTTCGATAAATAATTCTGTATCAGCAAGACGGATGCGATCGCCTACTGTCGGGCCGTAGGTTTCTGCGTAGGCGCGGCGAGACATTTTGTATGACATTATACTTTCCTTAAAGTTAAAATTTAAACGCAGAGTATCGCTAAGGTAAACGCGGAGTATGGATGAGAATGATTTGAGTGGGATGATTATTGGGTGTGGAATGAGGGTACATACGGCGTTGGGGCCTGGGTTGTTGGAGTCTGCTTATGAGGAGTGTTTGCATTATGAATTGAAGCAGCAGGGATTTAGGGTTGGTAGACAAGTTCCATTACCTCTTGTGTATAAGGAGGTGGAATTAGATTGTGTTTATCGATTAGATTTAATAGTAGAAAATAAGGTAGTTATTGAAATCAAATCTGTGGAAGCCATCAAACCAATTCACTCAGTACAACTGTTAACTTACCTAAAACTCACTCACTGCAAACTCGGACTCCTCCTCAACTTTAACGTCCTCCATCTCAAAGAAGGTATCAAACGCGTCGCCAATAAACTCTAACTCCGCGCACCTTTGCGTTTACCTCAGCGCCACTCTGCGTTTAAAGATTCCCGTTGATTTTGCCATTAAACCCATAAACTTGACGACTCCCAACCAAAGGAATTAATATAACCTCCTTTTCATCCCCTGGTTCAAAGCGAACTGCTGTCCCGGCGGGAATATCTAGACGCATCCCCCGCGCTTGTTCTCTATCAAAATTTAAAGCATTATTAACTTCATAAAAGTGAAAATGGGAACCAACTTGAATAGGGCGATCGCCTGTATTTGCAACTAGCAATTTAATAATAGGACGACCCACATTTAATTCTATTTCCCCTGCGGCTGGAATAATTTCCCCTGGTTTCATAATATTTAAATTAACGAATTGGATTATGCACTGTAACTAACTTAGTACCATCAGGAAATGTTGCTTCTACTTGAACTTCATGCACCATTTCTGGTACACCTTCCATCACCTCATCTCTTGTTAATAAAGTTGTGCCGTAACTCATCAATTCTGCAACAGTATGTCCATCTCTTGCACCTTCTAAAATCGCAGCAGAAATGTAAGCCACTGCTTCGGGATAATTTAGTTTCAAACCTCTTTCTTTTCGTCTCTCCGCTAATAAAGCAGCAGTAAAAATTAATAATTTATCTTTTTCCTGCGGCGTAAGTTGCATCTTTGCATCCTTTGTACTTCGTTTAAATCTGCCAAACTCTTGGTATACAGATATTACGACTCAAAAAAGATGTTCTTAATATCTGCCAAACAGCCGTAAACCAGTTTCTCACTTCTGATGTGGAAGCGCCGCGATATCTACACAAAAGTCCATGTTCTAGTTGTGTCACGCCGATGGAGTGCTGAGTCCTGAGTCCTGAGTCCTGAGTAAGGGAGTGGAGAGTGAAGGAAGAACGGACTTTGGCGACAATTTCGGCCGAAACTGGTTGACTAATCCAAATTAAGCTACCGACGATGGGTTGTCCAAATAAACCATGTGGACTGTGAAAGATTTCTGCGCTACCCGGTAAAAATTGACGGTCTATCCATAATGGAACACCTTGTTGCCAAATTTCCGTATGCGATCGCCATTTTCCTTGTAAAAATTTCTCTCCTCTAGCACTACGACCACAGCGAGTAATTTCCCACCCTAAAAAACTGGCTCCAGTGGCTAATTCTACTCGTAAGTCTTGGCGATAATCTGCACCGTTAAATAAAATTGTTTCTTGCGGTAATAATTCTAAACAAGCACCCGCATCAATTTGAATATCGATGGTTTGTCTAGCTTGCAAGCCATTACTACGGTATATTTTACTGGCTGCGGCTGTAGTAATTAAAGCTTGGGCGTTCGGTTGGAGGTGAAAATGAGATGATAAGCGATCGCCGCCCACAACTCCCCCGGCTGTATGTAAAATAACGCTATGACAGACTTTTTCGCCTTCTGGGTAAAACGGTCGTTGCACTTTTAGCGGTGCTTGATGATGATTGTAAATTAGTTGAGTGGAATTTAGGTGATCGGCGTAGACTAAGTTGAGTTTGCCATGCCAAGCCACTGCTGTTTGTAGGTTATCAATCATTATTAATCAAATAAGTGATTGGTAACACTAAAACATACTCTTCAGAAATTTTAAATAATTTGTGACAGAAAAACCCCGCCAGATAAAATTTATGTTTTATCTTCTTCCTGTCATCAAAAATTTGATTTGCTGAATTTATTTAGCTTGGCTATTGGTGATATCTGCTCAATCTCGCATAATTGAACGTAATCTTTGCCTACATTGTTATTTGTGATTACTTCAGAATACGGCATAAAAGCATTCTACCTACCTGCTGCAATAATTTGCCAATATTCTTCAATTTTTAGTTGATTAATAAGCTGAATAGCTTTCTCCTTTTACCCCACCAAGAAGAAAATAACTATCAGCAAATGTTTTATTTGTGCAGAAATTAAGTTTGATTTGAAGTTGCAATGTTTTGCATAGTCTCACTCACACACTTCATCAGCTTTGTAAATAATATTTCCAACAGTTTATTTACTTGCTACTTCGCTAGAAACATTCATATTCTGCCAAAAATGAAAGTCTTTATTCATCTGTGCTGACCAGGTTTTATCCTGAATCATCGGCATAGTAACTACCATCTTATCTACATTTTTGTTTTGGCAAGTTGTTGGGAGTTTGACATCTGCCAAGTTAACACAGGAGTCATCTGGTACAAAAGCTATATGAGTTGTTAGCTTTAGTTCTCTGGTTAAAGCATCTGATATTGGTTCAGTATGAACCTCGTTCATCCCTAAGTAAGCGATGTTCTGTAAATCTTCCATCGTCCGCAACATACTAATAGCGTTGTAATTAGTGCTGACAAGAGTACCGCGTCTGACATATTGAGAATTAGGTTGATAACGCCGATTTTGCTCTGGTGAATGTGGTATTTTTTTTGGTTGGTGTTCTTCAGATATAGGAGTACTTGCTTGAGATGTAATACTGACAACCATCATTGCACTTTCATGCTGGCTACTCACAAAAACTTTATCAGCAGCCATTGAATTTTTGTCATATTTACTAATAGTAAAACCAACGATCGCTTCTTCCATTGCTTCGGTCATAGAATCTGCTACCTGGAATAATCCACCATCATAGTTAGGAAAAGCAGCGGTTGGATGAGTATTTTGACTTATGCTCATCAAGGGAGTATTTGCTTCATATTGGTTGCTATTGAAAAGATGTAACTTAGTAGGTGCTAAAGGTGTAAAAATAGAGCCTATTGATGTGTACAAAAAAGCACTACCTTGTAAGTCACCTACTGGCTCTGTATTGAGAGCGCTTGCAGATTGGATGTTTGCACTCAAGGTAGTTGCAAGTACAAGTCCTAGTAAATAGCGTTGACGTTTGTTAATTAGCATTGAATTTTCCTATACCTTATAAATATGCTTTGTTAGACTTTCTTTATTATTATTTAACTTTCTGGTTAAGATAAGAGTAAAGACTGGTTATTTTTGCTTTTTATACAATATAGGTATTCTCTGAGTAAATTTTTGTAAAATAATCTCTGAGCAAAGATTATTTTATAGGAGGTAAACTTTGCTGAGGTAATATGACGTAACAATCTAAAAAGCTTATCTCCTAAGCTTTTTATCCCTCTTGTCACTAAACATAACAACATTTAGTAACAGAATTATTAAAAATAGCTTAAAAATGTCAGATAAATTTCAAAAGTAAATTATGTATGGCAGAATTAGGTAGCTTGTACACAAATCATAAATTTTGTAAAGTTGTCTTGGATACAATTCGCGTCTTTTTAAGTTCAGACGAAGAGAGTTGTTCACCAGATTGCAGACGAGTTGCGGATGTTTGCAGAACATTGGCTGCGTTTGTATCGCCAATTTGTAAAGCAGTTTTAGCCGCGGTTTGTAACATTGTTGCAGCACCAAGGCGATCGCCCTGTTGTAATTTCATCTCTGCTAACTGAGTTTGGCGATATTTGGCTAATGTCAAAATTGACTGCTGTACCTGGGGATTGAGGTCAGGTTGATATGTTCTGACGACGTTGGCAAATATCGTTACATTAGGGGAGATTAAGCCTTCTTGGTTTAATGCTGGGTCATCGTAACGAATTTGCATCTGTCCAATTACTTGTTCTGCTTCTGGTAATCGCCCTAAATAAAGATTCACCAAAACTACGCGTTCTACATCCTGCATTAAATCGCCTAAACGCACAGCAAAGCCGCCATCAGTTTCTAGCTGCGCTGGTAACTCAATTGTGTCTGGAGAAACTTGGGCGATGGGTTTGAGTTCTGCAAGTCGGACATGGGGTACAAGTGAAAACTGCAAATAAGCATTTGTTAGCCCTATTGATCTAATCCGACTAAACAAACGGCTAAATTGCTCGACAACTTGTTCGGGATGCTCAATGTAAGCCAAATTCCCACCGCCAGCATCGGCAATTTTTTCAAGTAAATCTTGGTTCCAGTTATTGCCAAATCCCAGAGTGTTGATGGTGAGATTGATTTTAGCTGCCTTTTGCGCCAGTTCTAAACATCGCTTATTGTCATCTGTACCGATTTCCCATTTCCACAGTCGCAAACTGCTTTCACCATGTCCATCGGTGAGGAGAAAAGCCTGGGAAACAGCGCCTTTAGCACCTTGCATCAGTTCTGTGATTCCCAACTGCAAACCTTCTGCAATGGCTGTCCCACCACTGGCGCTGAGTTTGCTTTTTAACAGCAATTTAATCGTGCTGGGGTCTTGAATTACTTGATTGGGTACAATCACTTCCGCAGAACCAGAAAAAGCCACAATCGAGATGCGATCGCCAGGCTGTAATCTATCTAATAATTGCTCTACTGCTGTAATGACAGTTTGCATCGGTTTGCCGTGCATTGAACCGCTTTTATCCAAAATTAGGCATAAATTTAGCGGTAAACGCTCCTCAAACTGATCTGGGATTGCAGAAATCGAAATTGCTAATTGACGTTGACTGCTAACTTGATTCATGTCAACGTTACGATCATTGAGCGAATAGAGCAATTGAACTTTCATTGCGGTGGGATATCTTGCAACACAGTTTTGGAGACAATGCGAGTTTTCTTGCGATCGCTTTCGCTTAAATCTCCTCCCGATTGTAATTGGGTGGCAGAAGTTTGCAATACTGTAGCTGCACCTGTATCTCCCATTTGCAAAGCAGTTTTGGCAGCAGTTTGCAGCATAGTTGCAGCCCCGGCGCGATCGCCTTGTTGCAATTTTGCTTCTGCAAGTTGGGTTTGACGATACTTAGCTAAAGCCAAAATAGATTGCTGCACCTGGGGATTAATATTTGGTTGGTAAGCCCTGGTAACATTTCCGTACACGGGGAGATTGGTAGTAAATAACCCAGTTTGATTTTGAGCAGGGTCATCGTAGCGAATTTGGACATTTGCGATCGCTTGTTTACCTTCAGGTAACTGTCCCAGATAAATATTAGCTAAAATTACTCGCTCTACGTCTTTCATTAAATCGCCCAAGCGGATAGCAAAGCGTCCATCAGCTTCTTGTTGCAGGGGAAGTTCAATGGTATCTGGGTAAACTTGGGCAACAGGCTTAAGTTCTGCTAATCGAACATTAGGCATTAAAGAAAATAACAGATAAGCATTGGTCAAGCCGACAGTTTGTAGACGGCTGAATAAACGCCCAAACTCATTAATGGCTTGATCGGGTTTTTGAATATAAGATAAAGTCCCTAAACCGGCATCAGCAATTCTTTCTAAAACATCTTGGTTCCAATTGTCACCAAAGCCCAAAGTATTCAAAGTCAGGTTATAACCAGCAGCTAACTGAGCAAATTTAAAGCAGCGATTATTGTCACCGTGTTCATTTTCCCCATCAGTTAACAAAAAAGCTTGAGAAATTCTGTCTTTTTTACCCTTGGCTAATTCTTCAATCGCCAAACGCAAACCCTCATCAATTGCCGTTCCACCATCAGCAGATAAGCGGTTAATTTGCTTTTTGATTTGTTCTGGGTCTTCTACAGATTGATTTGGGATCAAGACAGTTGCTCGATGATCGAAGACTACCACACTCAGGCGATCGCTGGGTTTAAGTCTGTCAACCAACAAATTAGCGGCTTTTTTCACAGTTTCTAGCGGTCTACCATTCATCGAACCGCTATGGTCGAGAATTAAACATAAATTAATCGGTAGATTGCGGTCTTGAGTATCTGCGATCGCAGATACAGAAACAGACAACTGACGTTGACTACTGGTTTGATTCGCGTCAACATTCACATCATTCAGGGTAGGCTGCAAATTGACCTTCATAACCCAAAATTCCTAATTCAGGATATATACAATAATTTAGTTAGAATCCAGCACTCAAAAGCCAGAAGACAGAATTTAGAAAAAATTCCAGATCATTGGTCAGTTGAGCATTGACTGTTCTCACTATTGTGACTCCTGACTCCTGAATCTCGAATTCTCACCATATTAATAAATAACTTCAAATCGTCAGAGCAGCGCTACGGAAAACTGATCCCGCGCAGATAGATTAATATATTCACAATATCTTAGAAGCCTAGCTTGAGCAGATGCCAGCTATTTCGCCCATTAGCGAGGAAACCGCACCTGACTCTAGCTGGCATCGCGCTAGGATGTATTACAGTTAACGGCATAATTTCAGGCGATCAGTTGCTATGGACATTTCCCCCATCAAGGCTGTTCAAGCCCCATACTACGGCGATAACTTCTACCGGACACCGCCGCCAGATTTACCCTCCCTTCTTTTAAAAGAGCGAATTGTCTATCTGGGAATGCCACTGGTACCTGCTGTCACAGAATTGATCGTCGCTCAACTATTGTATTTGCAGTCAGACGATCCCGATAAGCCTATTAAAATCTATATCAACTCCACCGGCACTTCCGGTTATAGTGGCGACCCCGTTGGCTTTGAAACTGAAGCCTTCGCCATTTTTGACACCATGAAATACATTAAGCCACCCATCCACACCATTTGTATTGGTTCGGCAATGGGTATGGCAGCAATGCTACTAAGTGCTGGTACCAAAGGTTGCCGCGCCAGCTTACCCAACGCTAGTATTATCTTGCACCAGCCCAAGAGCTACGCCCAAGGTCAAGCTACGGATATTCAAATTCGGGCGAAGGAAGTTCTGGCAAACAAGGCATCATTGGTGGAAATTTTGACTCGTACCACCGGACAGACCGGAGAAAAAATCACCAAAGATATGGATCGTCTCTTCTACATGAATGCCTACCAAGCTAAGGAATACGGTTTAATTGACCGGGTGTTTGAAAAAGAAGAACTCGCTAATCCACCACTGCCCGCTAGTGTCCTTTAAAAAGGCAGAAGGCAGGAGGCAGGAGGCAGGAGGTAGAAAAAATCAAATTTCCTGTTTCCTCTTCCTTTAAATAATTACTAAATCACAAACGGAGTCAAAAAAATGCCTATAGGCGTTCCTAAAGTTCCTTACCGGATGCCCGGAGGTCAGTATACAGATTGGATTAGCATCTACGATCGCCTTTACCGGGAACGGATTATTTTCTTGGGGCGTGATGTTGATGATGAAATTGCTAACCAAATCATCGCCGTGATGCTGTATCTGGATTCGGAAGACCCAGGTAAAGATATCTATCTGTATATCAATTCTCCGGGTGGGATGGTCACATCGGGTTTGGCAATTTATGATACGATGCAACACATCAAATCTGATGTTGTCACCATTTGCGTTGGTCTAGCTGCGTCAATGGGTTCTTTCTTGTTAACTGCTGGTACTAAAGGCAAGCGGTTGGCATTACCCCATTCCCGGATTATGATTCACCAACCTTCTGGTGGAACCCGTGGACAAGCCACCGACATCGAAATCGAAGCCAGAGAAATTCTGCGGATTCGCCATCAACTCAATAACATTTACGCTCAAAATACTGGTCAAACCTTGGCCAAGATTGAGAAAGACATGGATCGTGACTTCTTTATGTCCGCCCAAGAAGCTAAAGAATACGGATTGATTGACCGTGTGATTGAAGAGCGAATCTAGAACAAAGTAAAAAGGTAAAGGGCAAAAGTCAAAAGAAATTAAGTGTTCTTAAATCTTTTGCTTTTTTACTTTTACCTTTTTACTTTCCCAAAACTGTCTAGTTTGAACTATAAATTAGAAAATTATTGTTTATCATTAAAACCTTATGCTCAAAGCAGAAGGCTGATAGCTGTATATTAGATAGCTGATATCTCGAAATGGATCTAGGAGATTGCTACCGTTTATTGGGTTTAAGGTCGGGAGCCTCTTTTGCCGAAATCAAAACGTCTTACAGACGGCTGGCGCAGCAATATCATCCCGATATCAACCCTGATGACAAAAAAGCTAAAGATAAGTTTATTGCCTTGACAGAAGCTTATAGGCTGCTCTTAACGGTAGTACCGCCAGAGGAAACAGTCGAACAGCCGTCAAGTCAGTCGTTCACGCCTAGGCGCGAGGAACCAAAAGCAACGCCTAAAACTACAGTCGTCACTGAAACATTCGTTTCTAGGCGCGAAGAACCAAAGGCGACTCGTCAAGAAACTGCACCCAAAACTACAGTCACCACAGAAAAACCACAGTCACCGCCAGCGAATATTGGAGAAATTGAACAACGGCTGAAGTGGAAGACTTATGAGCAATTACAAAGATTTTTAAAAGCCAAAAGATTTCCCCAAGCGATCGCCCTTGCGGAAGCTTTAGCTGACCGTTTACCCAAAGATGCGGAAGTACGCCAATGGTTAGCGATCGCTTATCAAATTTGGGGACGAGCGCTCATTAATGATAATCAAGTCCTCAAAGCCAGAATTTATCTCAAAAAAGCCCTAAAAACTGACCCCCATAACAAAGCTTTGTGGAATGAAGTGCAACGAGATTTTCAGAAAATAGAAGAGGCTTTTTGAAATTTGTTATGGACGAAACTGAGCAAAAAACTCTTCTCCAGTCATATTATTTGTTTCATTGGTAAAGTCATAATAAGCAGGCTTTTCATCAATAAATATTTGATGATCGAAAATAAAATCTTTTGGCTGCTCAAATATGCCAACAGGGATAAAGTACTCACTTGTTTCTTTCAATCTACAAAATAGGTGAGTGCCACATTGATTGCAAAAGCCACGTTCCAGCCATTGGGAAGAACCAAATACCGCGATATTTTCTTGACCTTCAAAAGAAACATCACTTCCGCACTCTACTACCAATAAGGGGCCACCTCCCCATCTTCTACATATTTGGCAATGACATCCGCCAATGTTTTTATTCACTGTGGAGACAAAAATTTTCACTGCTCCACACAAGCAATTTCCTTTCCCTTGATGTTTGTCTGACATATTGCTCTCCAGTCTCGTGAGATGAAATACACTGAAACACTAGCTGATTATTTTAGAACACCAAGCTTAATTGAGAAATTAAGAAATTGGTTCAAATACCATTTGAGGAATTAATATTTCATCTTGTGATTGTCCAATTCCTAAAAATCGCGTTTCATCTTCATATACGCGTACAAGTCCAGAAATATGAGAATTAATCGCCACTTTCTGCCCTTGACACCATTTGCGGGTGAATTCTGGAGGTAAAGTCACAGTGGGTAAATGTTGTAAGGCTACATCAGGAAGAATTGGTTGAAATGTCCCAGCTTGCAACTGTGCTTCTAAATCAGTTAGAGAGAGACTATTAGTTAAATCAAAACCACTGCTTTGGGTACGAGTTAAAGCGGCGAGAGTTCCGCCAGTGTTAAAGGCTGCGCCTAAATCACGAGCGATCGCTCTAATATATGTACCACTACCACAGGCGATCGCTACATCTAATTCAGGAAAATCTCCTTCTCGCCAATCTAAAATATTTATCTGAAAAACTTCAACGGTACGTGCTGGAACTTCGACAGTTTCACCTTGACGCGCCAAATCATACAAACGTTTTCCTTCAACTTGAATTGCACTATAAATTGGCGGTATTTGTTCAATCTTCCCAACAAATTGTGTGAGTGCAGTTTCTATTTCAGCCAAACTCAAATTAGTACAAGGTTGTGAAGTGATAATTTCACCTTGCAAATCATCAGTTGTGGTACGCACACCAAAACGAATAGTCGCTTTGTAAGCTTTGTCTCCGGGGAGATACTGCAATAATCTTGTGGCTTTACCCAGCGCAATTGGTAATACCCCAGTCGCAGCGGGATCTAAAGTTCCCGCGTGTCCTACCCGTTTGAGGCGCAGGAGTTTGCGTACCCGCGCTACACAGTCGTGAGAAGTCCAGTCAAATGGTTTGTTTAAGTTAAGAAAACCTTGCACAGTAATATTTTTTGATGCTTCCTATCGGGTTACTTTTGACAGAATTTTGTCCCAACAGACATATCATAATGTTGCCGCTAATTCTTTTAAACGCAGGTGTCCATCTCGAAACACCGACCAGCCATCTCCCACTAAGACTGTTTCCACATTACTCAATTGTGCCAGCCTGTGTACAGAAGCGATCGCCGCTTGTGGATCAAGTAATTTTTCTTTTGCCAAAATAGTTAAAGTCCCCGCTTTATGCGCTCGGATCAAATCCCCTGTAATTAAGGTAGTATCTTCGAGCAACAGTGCTAGTTCGCCGGGAGTTTTGGAACCTTGGAGTTCCATCGTCTTTAACCCAGGGACAAACTCATCACCATCAGACAACCAGCGATCGCACATTATGGGGAAATACTCTTTTTCTGCTGCTGGGCCTGCCACTTTAGCATAAGTTTGCACCGCAATTTCTTTTGCAGCCCGGATATGTTCAGAGTTTGTCAGTATAATCCAGTCCACACCACCGAGCGATTCCAGGTGATTCCAGTCGTGGTTTGATAGAGCTACTGGGTCAATCAATATATTGCCATCTGGACGAATCCAGGCAATCCCATTGAAATCAATATTTCTTGCAGGATTGAAAGTAGACCAGCCATATAAATCGGGACGGTGTAGAGATTTCATAACGATTCTGGTTCTATACCTTCAATAAAATCGTAAATTAAGAGAGTTGCATCAATAATGTATCAGTAATTTTCCCTATAATCCAAATTGGCATTTTCTTTTAACCCCACTTACATCCAATTATTTTCATGCAATCATTCAAGACTTTACTTCGCGTCCGGCACTATGAAATGGATGCTTTGGGACATGTGAATAATGCTGTCTACCAAAACTATTTAGAACAGGCGGCTATTGAACACTCAGAACATCTTGGTGCAACTTTAGAGGTTTACCGAGAATTGGGTGGTGTATTTGTGATGCGACGGGTAGAAATTGACTATCTCCGGCCAGCCGTAGCTGGTGATACTCTGGAAGTTACCACCTGGTTAAAAGAAATGCGTGGTACCCGTGCTTTTCGACGCTACGAAATTCGTAAACATAACGAAGATGATTTATTAGTCACGGCTGAAGCATTATGGGTGTGGGTAGATGCCAAAACTATGCGTCCGCGACCAATACCTAACAGGCTTTCCGACAAGTTTCTGCCAACTCAAAACTTGAGTGCAACTGAATAATTCTGAATTTAGGATTGTCCATTTTCAAGATTTACTTAATAAATAATCTCTAAAATAAACATTTATTTAGCAAAACTCAGCTTCTAGAGGCATTGGCTCATGTGTAATGCTGATATATCCAGGTTGAGCTTTAACGCGTCCGATCCATCTTTGAATAGCTGGAAATCTGGATAAATCAAAACCACCTTCATCGGCTACATGGGTATAAGCGAATAAAGCAATATCAGCAATGGTATAGCGATCGCCAACAAAATACAGATGAGATTGCAGATGGTTTTCCATCACACTTAATGCTGCATAACCCGGTTCTTGCTTTTGTGCTAAAGCAGCCTGATATTCTTCAGCTTTGCCTAAAATGGAAATCCAAAATCTGGATGTGGCAATATACGGTTCATGACTATATTGTTCAAAAAATAACCATTGAAAAACCTGTGCTTTTAAAAAGCGATCGTAAGGTAAAAATTCTGTGTATTCACTGAGATAAGCCAATATGGCATTTGATTCTGTTAAGTATTTCCCTGGTTCAACTTCCAAAACGGGTATCTTGCCATTAGGATTTTTACTTAAGAATTCAGGTGTCCGACTTTCTCCCTTTAAGATATTCACCTCGATTCTTTCATAGGGAATACCCATTTGTGATAATAAAAGACGTATCTTATAACCATTACCAGAGGGTAAAAAATCGTACAAACGTAGCGTTTCCATGCCAAAAAAATGATGAAGAGTATTAGGAGAAATGAGGCTCTAAAATACAATATCTTACAAAATGTTTCGACTTGAACAGGATAATTATTCCCCTTTTAAACATCTTCATGAAAACTAGATTTATCTGAAAAAATAAAAAACAAATTATTGATTATTTCTGGTATTTATCAAGCTTTCAATGTTTAATTTAATTCCCAGGGGTAAATTAAAAATATGTGTGGAAGATTTACTTTAAATCAGTCAGCCGATGCTCTCAGCAAGGCTTTCCATCTCCAACAAATTCCAGATTTAGCGGCTCAATATAACATTGCACCTACACAAATGGTGCCAACAGTGCTACATAACCCCACCAGTAAACAAGATGAATTTCAACAGTTACGTTGGGGTTTGATTCCGGGCTGGGCAAAAGATGCAAAAATGGGAGTAAAGCTAATTAACGCCAGAGCCGAAACAGTGGCAGAAAAACCAGCTTTTCGCGCAGCTTTTAAGCGCCGACGTTGTTTGGTAATAGCTGATGGCTTTTATGAGTGGCAAAAGCAACAAGGGAAAAAACAGCCCTATTATTTTCGCCTGCAAGATAGCCAACCCTTTGCTTTTGCGGGATTATGGGAGATGTGGCACTCACCTGAAGGAGAAGAAATTGCCTCTTGCACCATTGTGACAACAACAGCTAACGAATTGCTAACACCCATCCATGACAGGATGCCAGTCATTTTGGCTCCAGAAGATTACGATTTGTGGCTAGATACGCAAGTACAAACACCAGAAAAACTTCAGCCACTACTAGATCCCTATCCTGCTGAAGCAATGACAGCTTACCCAGTAAGCAATTTGGTCAATAAGCCCCAGCACAACAGTCCAGAATGTATTATCCCCCTTGGTGAAGAGAATACCCCCCCAAATCAGTTAAATTAACTATTGAGTGCTGATGGCACCCAAGCCAGAATTAATATCAGAAGTATTTGTCTGGGGTTAATCAATTCCCAAAAGCATCTTTTGAGTTAGTAGCTGTACAACCATAGAGGCAGTTATGCCAAGAACACAGAAAAACGATAACTTTATTGACAAATCTTTTACCGTAATGGCGGATATCATTCTCAAGATTCTGCCAACTAACAGAAAAGCTAAAGAAGCATTTGTTTATTACCGAGATGGTATGTCGGCACAAGCTGAAGGGGAATATGCCGAAGCTTTAGAATATTATGAAGAAGCCCTAACACTAGAAGAAGACTCCAACGATCGCAGTTATATTTTCTATAACATGGGGCTAATTTACGCCAGTAACGGCGATCATGATAAAGCTTTAGAGCTTTATCACAAAGCAATTGAAATCAACCCACGCATACCCCAAGCTTTGAATAACATCGCCGTAATTTATCATTATCAAGGCGAAAAAGCTAAAGAAGCTGGGGATCATGACGGTGGTGAAGCCCTATTTGACCAAGCCGCAGATTATTGGATTAGAGCCATTCGTATGGCTCCCAATAACTATATTGAAGCTCAAAACTGGCTGAAAACCACTGGGCGGATGCAAATTGACGTATTCTTTTAGTCAATGGTCAATGGTCAATGGTCAATTGTTAATCATGTGATCAGCAAAAACTTTTGACTTTTGACTTTTGACTTTTGACTTTTGACTTTTGACTTTTGACTTTTGACTTTTGACTAAACCATGATTGACCGTGAACAAGTTCATAAAGTAGCTCTTCTCGCTCGGTTAGACTTAACACCAGCAGAAGAAGAGCAGTTCACCACTCAGCTAGGAAGTATTTTGAATTATGTGGAACAGCTGGGTGAGCTAGATGTTAGTGATGTGCTACCAACTACACGAGCAATTGATGTCAGCAACGTGACGCGAGAGGATGAGTTAAAACCTTATCCTGACCGAGACGCTATCCTCAACAGTGCGCCTGATGAAGAACGCGAATATTTCAAAGTTCCGAAAATCCTCAACAGTGAAGAGTAGGAAATTTAAAGTTAAAAGGTAAAAGGTAAAAGGTAAAAGTAAAAAGAAAATATAATTTTGCCTTTTTACTTTTTACCCTTCGGGTGACGCTCCTGCGTCGCTAACGCTGCGCTAACACCACTTGCTTTATGCCGGGAAACCCGTCCATCGCAGTGGCTCACTTTTTACTTCTAAGGTTTATAATTTCGGCATTCTGGCGCATTGGGATTTTCCCGACAGTATTCTTCAAAAGAACCTTTAGCCGAAACCATACCTTCCGCTTTTTGATGGGCGGCTTCTGCTTGTAGTTCTTCTACTTCATCCCAAGCAGCCGCACAGGCTTTAGAATAAGCGCCATACTCAGTACAAATAGCGCGGGCTGCTTCAACCGCTTTTTGAATTTTTTCCTCTAGCCTCAGTGTTGTTGGGGCTTCTACAAAATTACTCTTAGTTAAAATATCGGTAATCGAGATAATGCCTAACAATTTACTTTGAATGACTGGCGCTCTGCGAATACCAGTGTTGGCAAATAACCGCGCTACATATTCCACACTTAATTCAGGATTGACAACAATGCAGGGTTTACTCATAATTTCATAAACCCGCACGAGCTTGGGGTCTTTACCGTAAGCTATTACCTTATAAACAATATCTGTTTCGCTGACCATACCATAGGCATCATTGTCATAGCGACGATCCACAACCAAAGCACGCAAGTTTTTGTCTTTCATCAGGCGAACTGCTTCAGCTACAGTTGCTGACCCGCGAATGGTAATCACATCCTTGGTCATGATATCTTCAGCTTTCATCATTGCTGTAGTCTCCTGGTAAATAGCGGGGGGTCAAGGGAGGCTGACAGGTGTAGGGGTATTAGGGTGTAAGGGTGTAGGAGTAGAAGAAATGACGATTCTTGCGGTGGTTTTATAGTTATTACTCATTCCCTTGTCATCTATTCACTACTCCCTACTTTCGACTTTCTACTCCCTACTCCCTAACCCCTTCTTTTGGAAAATTACCCAGCCATAACAATAAATTAGTGCAGATTTCAGTTCATGATGTTATCGAAAGTGACCGAAGCTTAAAATATAGGCAGAATCATTTTGTAGAAGTATGAAGTGCGTAGGATAAAGTATGAAATTTTATACTTCATTATTCATTATTTATCCGTGATCAGGCTAGGATGATCACAGCACCACCCAATTTGTATTTGCTGTAAGTTTGCACCCAGGTATAACATTTGCCAGTAAAATCTGAGACTCAGCTATGTCAAATCGTCATTATCCACCCGCCTATCTACGTTATCTCAAAGCCAGGTTATGGAATTTTAGCAAGCCGGCTTTTTGGGGAACAGCAATTTTTTTATCCGTGTTAGGGCTAGTAATTAGAGAATATTGGTCTAACCCAAATGCTTTTACCGGCAAACACAACAGCGAAGCCACAACCCAGAAAGCTGATAACTCTTCACTGTCAGCAGAAGATAAAGCGATCGCAGCAGATATTGATAACTTACCAGTTCTGTATAATGATGCTGAAAAAGCAACTAACCCTGCAATCGTGAGTTCCCCTACAGATAACTCTAAATCGAAAAAGGGTAAGGATTTCTTACAAGATGTAATTAATAAACAAAAATCTGCTAAAGAGACTAAATTAAATCCTAGTTTAGGATTCAGTGATGGTACATCTGTATCTGACGGTAAAAATCCTTTTGTCGCCCAAACCGAAAATCTGTTGCAGTTTGGCGCACAAAATAGCAGCCAGTTACTAAATTCGTCATCTCAACCACCAGGTTCAGCCGCAAACCCTTATGCTACACAAGTTGGCATAAATCAGACTCCAAATAATCCATACAACTCAATTAACTCTTCACCCACGATACTTGCACCCTCGGCCACCCAAGTATCACCATCTAACATCAATAGTGCGACTTCCACCCCTAACAATACTTTTGGGCAAACTTCATATACCGGAGTTCCCCAAAATTTATCTAACATCAATAGCACGACTACAAATTACAACAATAATTTTGGTAAAACTACCTCTAACTCGGTTCCTCAAGGTTTACCTACTAGTAGTCAGAATTATCTGCCTAATAATACCAGTTTCAATAGTAGTAGCGGTTACACCCAGCCCAGTGTACCCAGCCAACCAACAAATTATTATAACGGTGTAAATACTGTCCAGCCGTTGACCAATCAATCACCAGCAATAAATACGACACAACCTGTTAGTTCATCTGTGCCAACTAACACTACACCCTACTCTGCGCCCAATCCCTCTGCATACGTTGTGACACCTGCTGCGCCAGCAAGTTATCAAAACAATCGCTATTTTAGAGGTATTCAACTACCATCAAATACTTCAGTTCCAGGACAGACTACAGGTGGAGTACAGGGAAATCCTTATGGTTATTAATGTCCTGACTAATTTGGAATAGATAGTATGATTTAAGATTCTGGAAAGTCAACCAAAATCTTAAATCTAAAATCCAAAATTGGTATGAGACCTTATCACCATATCTCTATTGTTGAATGCGGTGAACCTCTGGTAGAGATTCCTTTGCAACTGTTTGCGGTAGAGTTGCCCCATCCTTATGCAAAACTGGGCGCTATTTATGGGGAATATTCCCCTTATTATCTCCGCCAAAGTGTTGTGGAAAATTTAATTCAAGCCCAAAATTACTTAGAGTTACTACGCCCTCATTGGCGGATTCAAATTTTTGACGGCTATCGCCCGGTGACTGTACAGCAGTTTATGGTAGATTACAGCTTTGCGACAGCATTAACAGAGAGGGGGCTGATAGAAGCAGAATTATCACCAAATCAACGTCAAGAAATTTGGGAAGCAGTTTACCAAATTTGGGCTGTACCTAGTATGGATGAAAAAACGCCACCGCCTCATAGTACAGGGGCTGCGGTGGATGTGACTTTAGTTGATGATGCAGGCCAAGTAGTAAATATGGGTTCGCCTATAGATGAATTGTCAGAGCGATCGCATCCCGATTATTATGCCAATCACCATCCAGATGCCAAACAATATCATGCCAACCGTCAGCTATTAAATGATGTCATGTTAAAAGCTGGCTTTCAACGTAATCCTAGAGAGTGGTGGCATTTTTGTTTCGGTGATCAAATGTGGGCTTGGCTAAATAATCAAGCGAATCCAGCTAATAATTTTACAGCTCGTTATGGTCGAATTTTCTAGATGTTTAATTACGCATCTTCAGGATTAAGTTGTTTTAATTCATCTGTGGTAAGTGTGCCAATCGGACTCCAAACCAGATAAGGAATTAATAATACAGTTGCTAGTAGCGAAATTGGCAAAACCGCTAAAGCCAAAATTAGTGCTGAAATCATCCCAACCAACCCAAGAGTTTCGCCAACCTTCAGGCTGCGTAATCTCAACATCAGGGGGATGTAAGCAATGGTGATGATTTCTACAAACAGGTATAAACCCATCAGCAACCAAGTAACAAAGCTTCCAGGGTTTTGTTGCCAAACAATGTTAGCAGAAATTGCACCGCAAATAAAAATTGCAGTCCAAATAAAGGGAATCAGCGGTTCAAAAACTAGCCATTGTGGGCGGCTTAAATGGGTAAACCACTTTACGTCACGGGGGGTAATGAAAAAACTACCAAAGGCAATTAGAAAAGTTATTGCCCCAATAATTACACCAGATGAACTCATACCTTCACCCTTTTATTGATCTTTGGTCAAGTTGTACACTGCCAGTTTGACAATATAAACAATGGGTGAAATCAACCGCAGGTTTGATACTTACCTGACATTTTGTATTCACTACTTAATATTTGATTTGTAACCCAGTAAAGTAAATTGATTGGTGTTGCTGAATAAAGGGATGAAGTTCTTTATTAGGTACGATATGATACTTAAAATAATCAAGCTAAGTAATTTCTGTTATTGTGAAAAACAAACGATCGCATGAAATATCACTCTTGTTCTCTGTGGTTCGATAAACAAGCGATCGCTTGATATATTTCCTACCAAAGATAGATGCGATAGATTTTTTAGAAATTATTGACAATAATTCTTACTTATTATATTATCTAAAATGATAGTTGCAAAATATTTGCAACTTTTTTTGTGCTAATTTTTGATTTTTAAGGTGATGCCCAACAACTTCGTTCTGGGTAAAGAGCAACTCTTCAGTCGTCGTCAACTACTGAAACTAGGAATATGGGGTGCTGGATTTGCAGGTACAGCTGCACTTTGGCACACTCTGAATGCACACAGTAAATCGATAGTCAAAGTTCCGCCATTGGAAATAGCAGCAACAAACCAAGCTGTTAAACCTATGCAGATGCTACGAAATTTTGATTACGGTGTAGTTAAACAGGAAAATGGCCGGACTGTCCGAGAATTCCAACTAACGGCGGGGACTTCTGTCATTCAACTCAACAGTGCTGTTTCTTATAACGTTTGGGATTTAAACGGTCGTATACCAGGGCCAACGCTACGAGCAAAGCAAGGCGAACGCGTACGGATACTATTTCTCAATAACGCAGGACATTCCCATTCTCTACATTTTCATGGTGTTCATCCCGCAGAGATGGATGGGATTCGTCCCGTCAGCAATGGTAGCGCCACAATCTATGAATTTGATGCAGAACCTTATGGTGTTCATCTGTATCACTGTCATATTGAACCTGTCACCCGCCATATTGCTAAAGGGTTGTATGGGATGTTTATTATTGACCCTCCCACACCCCGTCCCCCAGCGGATGAGATTGTGTTAGTGATGGCTGGATATGACGTAAATGACGACAGCCACAACGAATATTACGCTTTTAACGGATTACCGCATTACTTCATGGATAATCCCATCCCGATATATCAAAATCAATTGGTTCGCTTGTATGTTCTCAACATCATTGAATACGATACGGCTGTGACTTTTCACTTACACGCCAACTTCTTTGATGTTTATCGCAGCGGAATGACCATGACTCCCACGGAGAAAACTGATGTGATCACAATGGGTATAGCAGAACGGCATATTTTAGAATTTGCTTTTCGCTATCCAGGTAAGTATATGTTTCATCCGCATCAAGATGCGATCGCAGAAAACGGTTGTATGGGTCAATTTGAAGTAATTACTGATAAGCCTTCTCAAACCTAGCCTAAAAATTCTTAGCTTCATTAAGCCAGTAAATCTACCTTAAATCAGGCATAAAGAGTAATGTTAATAGCTTTATATCTCAAATATATTGAAAAAAATATTAAAATAAATTCAAAAATTTCATGAGTAGTTGCAAAAGTATCGCATTACCTGCAAAATGAGCATAGCCAAATCTACGACACTGAGTCATACCAACTGTTAAAAACATGAAAAAATTTAAATACTTTTGTTTAACCATTGCAACTGCTGCAATTGTCAGCTTGAGTGCTTGTAACAACACCCCAACCGCAGAAAAGCCATCTGCACCAGATACTAACTCAACATCCACAGCCCAAGTCACAGAAACCACAACTCACAGCGGTCATGGTAGCAAGGAAAAAATTAATATAAATACGGCGATATTGTCAGAATTAGATAAATTTGAAGCGAAATTAGGTGTACCAGCTTTATCGAACAAAATTCAGGCCAGCCGTCCCTATGCAAATCCCGAAGATTTAGTTAACAAAAAAGTAATTACGCAAGAACAGTTTGACCAAATTAAAGACCAAGTAACTGTTCAAGAAGTTATTCTTACAGGTGAAGCCAAAGATGTTGATTACATGACAAAGTTAGGCTTGATGAAAGGACATCTTTTAGTAGCACAAGAACTGTTAGATAAGAATTTACCAAAACAAGCAGAACCGCATATTGGACACCCAGTTGAGGAAATCTACGTTGATGTAGAAGAACAATTAAATGAACGCAAAGTGAAAGAATTTAAGACAACTTTGGTAGGTTTGCAAGATTTAGTGAAATCTAATCCTAAGAACGCCAAAGTTAAAACAGATTTTACTGCTTCTGTGCAGTCTGTAGATGGCGCGATCGCAGTTTTACCAGAAGCGCAACGTACAAAACCGGGATTTGTACTGCAAGTAATTAATGAATTGTTAGATTCAGCGAATTCCGAATATGGGGCAGCGATCGCTGATGGTAAAATAGCCGCAGCCATTGAATATCAAGACTCTCGTGGCTTCGTCCTTTATGCCAACGACTTATACAAAGGTATTTCTAGCCAAGTAGCACAAGATAGTCCAGACGCACACAAAGCCATTGAAACTAGTCTTAGTGAACTCACCAAAGTATGGCCTAGCGCCATTCCACCTGCGAAACCAGTTAAAACACCTGTTGAAGTAACCCAGTTAATCAAAACCATTGAGCAAAATTCTCAAAAAGTTATTGATAAATCAAGTACACAAGCACAACGATAGACTCTGAAATAACAGAAAAGTAGAGAGTCAAAAGCTTAAAATGAGTGAGCTATGAGCAAATAATTACATGTGAAACACGAAAAAGTTATCAGAAGAGAATTCAGTATGAATTATGTGCTATTTATTGATTCTGAATTCTCGCTTCTGAAGTCCTCTTCAAGTGATTCATACCTAATTTATTACTCATCAGGCTCAATTTGTATATTGCTGAACTTAACAACTGATGCAAGAACTTGACCAAACAAAGACTATTGAACTCCTCAATACCATCATGGAATTTGAGTTAGCAGGAGTAGTACGTTATACACATTATTCCTTGATGGTGACAGGCCCTAATCGTATTCCTATTGTGGGTTTTTTTAAAGCACAAGCCAGTGAATCTTTACTTCATGCCCAACAAGTGGGGGAAATTCTTACAGGCTTAGATGGCCATCCTACCCTGAGAATTGCCCCAATGGAAGAAACTTATAAGCATTCCGTCAAAGACATTTTGGCAGAAAGCTTATCTCATGAAAAGAAAGCATTGGAATTGTACAAAACTCTCCTAGATACTGTCAGTAATGCTAGTGTCTATTTAGAAGAATTTGCCCGTGGCATGATTGGACAAGAAGAACTGCATAATCTTGAATTGAAAAAAATGCTGCGAGATTTTAGCTAATAGTCATTAAGTCAATGGTCAATTGTCAATGGTCAAAAATATAGACTTTCAACTATTGACTTTAGACTATTGACTTTAGACTATTGACTTTAGACTATTGACTCTGGACTAAGAAAAATGAATTTTAGTACTGCCTTACCTACTTTTGTAATTACACTCCGAGAAGGAGTAGAAGCCGCCTTAGTTGTGGGTATAGTGTTGGCTTTATTAAAAAAAGCCAAACAATCTCGACTTAATTCTTGGGTATATGCTGGTGTCGGCGTTGGTATTGCTGTCAGCACATTGATAGGTGTGCTGTTTAGTATTGTCATTCAAGCACTAGGAAAAATAAATCCGCAATATACATCTGTAGTCGAACCAGGACTAGAAGGTGTTTTTAGTGTGCTGGCGATCGCCATGCTCAGTTGGATGCTAATCTGGATGACGAAACAAGCCAGATTTATGAAAGCCCAAGTAGAAGGCGCTGTCACAGAAGCACTCACACAAAATGGCAATGCTGGTTGGGGCGTTTTTAGTTTAATTTTAATAGCAGTAGTCCGCGAAGGTTTTGAAACCGTGTTGTTCATTGCGGCTAACTTTCAGCAAGGTTTAATTCCCACAATTGGCGCTCTTGGCGGTTTATTAGTAGCAGCCACAATTGGCGTATTGTTATTTAAATTAGGTGTGAAAATCAACATCCGCCAATTCTTTCAAGTTATGGGCGTTTTATTAGTGTTGATTGTTGCTGGGTTAGTTGTTTCTGCATTAAAACATTTTGATGATGCTGTCGCTAACTTAGCCCTCAGCAGTCGCGCGACAGAAAGCCTGTGTTTTTACTATGAACACTTTACTAAAGTTCACTCTTGCATATTAGGGCCGATAGTGTGGAATACTTCTAATATTTTGCCTGATGACCAATTCCCTGGCATTATTCTAAAATCTTTATTTGGCTATAGAGAAAATCTCTATATTGTACAAGCTGTAGGATACGTTATATTTTTGCTAACTGTTGGCGGTTTATATTTCCGCAGTTTAGGCGGCGAAGTTCCAAAATCTAATAAAACTGTTTCTCTTTTTCAGAAATAAACTGATAAGTAAATCTATTTTAGGGTGGGTATAGTCATATCCACCCTACTATTTATCCGTGGTTAATTCTTCCTTAGTTTACCCAACTAATCTGGTAACTGCTATAAAAATATTCTCTACACATATTTACTTTTAACAATCGCTTTTAAAGCATCTGATAAATGTGTGTTATCAAGTGCAAACATTTCTACCCCATCATCGTTCAATCCATAGGTTACTTGAATATTTTCCTCCAATTTTATATCTAGCAATTTCAACAATTCTCCCAAATTAGGAGCCAACACACATTTTTCATCTTCATCTCTGCCAAAGTTGATAATTTGCCCAATACATCCATTAACATCAGGTGCTAAATCAATACCAATGTGATTTCCTCCCCCATCGTGCATGAGAGGTATCCATTTTTCATGTGCATATATGCTTTGGATAACTCCTTCTGGATAAGATGTGCAGAAATCATTTAAATCTTCTAAGCCATCTTCAATAATTTCCTTCCAACTTAACCAATTTCGCTCCACTTCAGACAGCGAGAGAAATTGTAACCCATAAAAAATGCCCCGCCCTTCTCTAGATTCTCCATTATTGAGTCGATATAAAGTTTGCATCTCTGCTGGAATTTCATAACCAAGTATCGTTTGCAAATGTAAAATTTCATCTTCACTTGCTGGTGGGTTGAGATACTTATAATATTCAGGAAACCTATTGTTAATCTTTTCTCGATAGCTTAACCAGTATGTACTAACAAGATTATTCATTTTAGATTAATTTGCTGTAAATAAATCTTTTTTAAGCTGCTGGCAAGTCTTTTCAATAGCATTGATACTGCCGGGATTGATTAATCCATAATAGTCAAAAATATAAACTCTGTTATTTTGTGTTGCTTTGAGTTTTTGCCAAAAAGGTTCTTTACTAAAAGATTCCAGAATCTCTTTATTTGAGGTTGCTTGGGGAGGGTTGATGACAATTATTGTGTCTGGATTAACTTCTAAAACTTTCTCTGCTGATAAAGTGACATAACCACCAAAAGGACTTTTACCCTGTAAGTCTGCGGCGACATTCTTGAGTTGAAATTTTTCTAACAAGTTTCCCGCCCAACTGCTTTTATTTGGTGTGAGAATTGGTTGATTACTGACTAACACTAAAGTAGAAATATTTTGGTCTTGTTTCTCTGGTAAAAAACTTTTGTAGCGAGTTAATAAAGCTTCGGGGTTTACACTAATTAAATCACCAATTTTTTGAGTCAGATTTTCTAAGGAATCCCATGTTTTAAGTTGAGTCAGTAAAGTAGGAATTTTCAATTCTTGCAATCTTTGAATTACTTGGGTAGAAAAACCCTCGATACCAATGACTAAATCTGGTTTTAGAGCCACAATTTTTTCTAAATTAGGAGGAGTTTGACCTTCACTAACGCGAGGAATATCCTGAAAACCAGGGTCATTTTTCAATAATGAATTTCCAGCGATACCAACTAGCTTGGTCTTATCAAGTTGATAAATAATATCTGTCGCTAGTGATGAAAGACTAACTACTCTTTTAGCTATTTGTTGATTATTAGATGTTGCTGTAATAGCAGGTGTTTGTGATTGTGGCTGTTGAGTTGTAGCAGTACTACAAGCCATTAAAAATATGCTTATGAGAATTGCTAATACTGATAATATCCAACGATAATACATATAACAATAAACCTATAGTAACTATAAGAATTGCTTAGAAAAAAGGCGAGTGTAGACAATAGTAAAAATTCCCCCAAGAATTCATAGCTACGCTACCCGCCATTAAGTATACAAGGTTTATTGAGAAAAGCTTTACATAATATACATTAGTCTGTTGCAAAACTATTGTTAATTAAATAACATTTGTTTGTTTTTGTAAAAAATTTATAGTAAAAATTTTTACTTGTTATAAAAATTGATAAATACAGAATTAATAGCTGGCTGAAATGTTGTTTTTACTAGAGTGAAGCCCAATCTTCGGGAGTGTTACAGTTAAGTAGCATATTAGTATCAGGCACAGCTAAAACTTGTACAGAATGTTGCTGAAGCCATTGTTGAAACGATCGCCCGCCTTGGTTGATAAAATCTAGTAGTTGCGGCAAACATCGACGGTGATAGAAACCACACAGAGGTTCCCAGCCTTTAGTATGATGCGCCAAGGCGGCGATCGCATCTTCGCTCACATTATCTAATTCCACCGCCCATCCTTGCAAAACTTCAACCTGCAACTTCGGTAAATCGCAAGCAAGTAACAACACCCAATCAGTTTGCACCTGTGCGAGTCCTTGAGCAAACCCAACCAACGCCCCTTGATTTAATGGCGCTTCTTGAATAAATTGGCAACGAGGTAAATATAAGTGTTGATAGCGTTTTGGCCAGGGAGTGACAATATAAACACTATCAGCACAAGCCGCGGCAACATAACAAACTCGCTGTAATAAAGGCACACCTTCAACAGTCAGCAAAGCTTTATCCTGTCCCATACGCGAACTTTTACCGCCAGCCAACACAATGGCAGATAGAAGTGCTGAGTGCTGAGTGCTGAGTGCTGAGTCATTTGTCATTTATCAAAAAGTAGAATACTAAAGAATAAAATTTTAGACTTCATACTTCATACTTCATACTTTCTCTCATCCTCTATTTTGACTTTGTTGCACTTGCTGAAACATCTGCTCAATACTTGTCGCGGGTGCAAGGCATTTTAAACCTTGGCAAACTAAAGCAATACTTCCCTCTGGTAAATTTGAGACTATACTGAATGCCGCCACAGGTAAATATTGCGGAATCAGAGATTTAATTTGCTCAATTTTGCTGCGAATTAAGGTAGAGTTACGATACCAATCTAAAGCTGTAAATAAACTAGGACAAGCTTGGGGAGAGCTACTCATGATACTTCTAAAAGCTTTTAAACCTTCCTCGGCTAAATCAAGATAATGCAGATTATCGGTGAGCAGAGACAATCGGACAAGATTTGCGATCGCCACTCCGTTAGCTGAAGGTGTAGCATTATCTGCATAACTGCGTTCGCGGATAATTAAATCTTGACTCGCATCGCTAGATGTGTTGAAATATCCTCTTAGTTCTACACTCCAGAGAAATTCGTCGAATTCTTCTTGGATTGCGATCGCTTTTTCTATCCATTGTTTATTCTCTGGGCTACAAGCTTGTAAATCCAGCAACGCTTTAATAAAAGAGGCGTAGTCTTCAGACTGCGCTAACACTGTTGCTTCACCTTGATAATTGAGTCGGTGGAAACGCCCGTCAACAAACTGATGCTCCAGAATAAAGTTAGCTGCTTGTGCTGCTAATTCCAAATACAAAGGTTCTTGGAATACTCCAGCTGCTCTAGCTAAACCAGAAATCATCAAGCTATTCCAAGCCACAATCATTTTTGTATCCGTCACCGAGGGAATGCGCCCCGGCCAATTATGGGTTTTGGCTTCTTGGTTGTTGCGTGCTGGCGGAAAGGTCTTTAATGATTCTGGTGCATCACCATAACGAGCTGTAAATAATTTAGCTAATGCCGTTTCTAATTCTGCACTCAATTGTCCTACATTGCGTCTTTGCAGAACATTCAGCCCTTCAAAGTTGCCTTGAGAACTAACTGTAAACTCTTGTTGTAATTGCGTCAATTCTTCTGGTGTTAACAGCTGTTCTAGTTCGCTGTAACTCCACACATAAAAAGCGCCTTCTTCTGGCTCGGCTGCTTCCGCATTAATGAAACTATCTGCATCTTGAGCCGCGTAAAAATATCCTTCCGGGGCAATCATTTCTCGTTGTAGCCATTGTACAGTTCCCGCGATCGCCCTAGCAAAAGCTGGCTCTTGAATACCCGCACTCCATAAATTTGCCAGATACTCGACAATTTGCCCATTGTCATACAGCATCTTTTCAAAGTGAGGCACTGTCCAAGTGGGATCAACTGTATAGCGATGAAAGCCTCCACCCACATGGTCATAAATCCCACCCAACGCTAAATCTAGTCCTCGCTGAGTGCAAGTTTGCTTACCATCATACCGAGATGGCAAATTAAACCGAGTTCCCCGCAGTGCTAATTCTGCGTAAGGCATCATCGGAAAACTATTACCGTATTGATTGGAAGTAATGATCCCCGTGCTAGTTTCCCAACCTTTGCCCAGTAATTCATGTTCTTGAACTTCCTGGGGATCGCTATTTTGCAATACCGCAGAGGTGAGCAGCGAGTCTAAAATTACAGCTTTGCGTTGGCGCAAGTCCTCTTTTTCGGTGTCATAGTAACGTCGCAGAGCTTGCAAAACTTGTAAAAAGCCAGGACGACCATAGCGGGGATCGACCGGAAAATAAGTCCCAGCGTAAAAAGGAACTAAATCTTCAGGAGAGAGAAAGGTATTTAAAGGCCAACCACCTTGACCACTTATCATTTGCAACGCCTGCATATAAATGCTGTCGATGTCTGGCCTTTCTTCTCTGTCTACCTTGATAGGCAGAAAATTGGTATTCATGTAATCTGCGATCGCAGCATTAGAAAAAGCCTCACCTTCCATCACAGTACACCAGTGGCAACTGGAGTAACCAATCGACAGAAAGATTGGCTTATTTTCTGCCTTTGCAGTCGCCAGCGCTTCATCACACCAAGGCCACCAATCAATCGGGTTTTCGGCATGTTTACGCAGGTAGAGACTCTTAGCTTGGGCAAGGCGATTAGTCATGATCTTGTTGTGTGAGGATAGTTGCCTTCTTTGCCCAGTCTACATTCTGAAAGCGAGAGTAGAACTACTCCTTACATAAAAAAATAAAACTTACACCACAGGTTTTCAACAGTCAGGTTAGTAAAGCGTGTGAGAAGAGTCGAACAGCTAATCAAAAACCATTTTTTTCTTTTGCCTTGTTGTATTAGGGCAAAGAGCGCCACAGAAAACTGATAATTGTTGTAGAGATTTCTGATGTGGGTGGTTTAACGCTGGCTTGAATTTTGGTATTGTAATTAATTCCTGCTATCAGATGGAGCAAGAAAGTAATGATGGCGGCTTGCACAAGTTTTTCGAGCATGGCAGGTCTCCCTCAAGTGATAGCACTGCAAGTAAAATCCGTTTTTCTAAATACACCCCGTACTCATACATTTCCTAATTTGCCGGGATTTTCTGGAAAATTGCCTGAAAAATTAGTAAATAAACCTTGACAAAATGCCAGTTTATAGATAATCGTATGGCATTTTCATTGTCAGAGCGATCGCTAGATATTTTGTAGTTGATCCTCTCTGGTACAACGGAAGTCATATTCTCAAGACGCTTTTTCTTATAGAAAGTGCCTGGGTTATAATTTACATCTGCCAAATATCAGAGAAAATTAGCTCTCTTGTAGGTGATGACAGCCATTAGCGGGTTGTCATCGATAAAATAGATGTAAATTAGCTATAAGAACGCTGCATGATTCCTATCGTTATTGAACAATCGGGTCGAGGTGAACGCGCCTTTGATATCTACTCACGACTATTGCGTGAGCGGATCATCTTCTTGGGACAACAGATTGACAGCAACTTAGCTAACTTAATAGTTGCCCAAATGCTGTTCTTGGATGCAGAAGACCCAGAAAAAGACATTTATATGTACATCAATTCCCCAGGCGGTTCGGTAACTGCTGGTATGGGTATTTTTGACACTATGAAGCATATCCGCCCAGATGTCTGTACCATTTGTACCGGATTAGCAGCAAGTATGGGAGCTTTTCTCCTCAGCGCAGGTGCTAAAGGTAAGCGGATGAGTCTACCCCATTCCCGCATTATGATTCACCAACCTTTAGGCGGCGCACAAGGTCAAGCTACTGACATTGAAATTCAAGCGCGGGAAATTTTGTATCACAAGAAGCGACTCAACGACTTTCTCGCTGACCACACTGGTCAGCCAATTGAGCGTATTGCTGACGACACCGAACGCGACTTTTTCATGTCACCCGATGAAGCCAGAGAATACGGCTTGATTGACCAAGTAATTGACCGTCACTCTGCTGGTAGCCGTCCGATGGCTGTTGTTTAGTCATTGGTCATTAGTCATTAGTTGTAGGGTGGGAATTATAATTCTCACCCTACTAATTTATTTAGATTCATCTATCGGTGTGGGTTGCGATTCAAGATAATTGAGAAATTCTAATAATTCTTCTTCGGTCAATAAAACTCGCGATCGCTTACCGTAAGTTTTAATTAGATAATTTCTTCCCCACTCTACATTCCAACCTAAACGGTAAATTTCGATGTCAGTTTTAGCAATTAACTCAGAGAAACTTTCCGGTTCCATAAATGTCTTAATATTAATAGTCCACATCATTAGTCATTAGTCCTTACAAATGACAAAGGACTAATGACTAATGACAAATAACTAATTAAAACCCAGCTATCGGATCAGGTTGAGATTGTAGATATTGTAAAAAACTGTACAATTCGTCTTCTGTTAATAAAGTACGCCCTCGCTTATTGTAGGTTTTAATCAGATGTTCTCTTCCTTGTTCTGGTGTCCAGCCTAAACGTTGCAGTTCAACATCAGTTTTAGCAATCACATCAGATAAATCAACTGCTTCCGCTTTCTTTTTTCTCTTACTAGTTCCTGTTGGAGTAGTGGTAGTTTCCGAAGAATTATAATTGCGGGGTGTAAATGGTGTGACATTACTTGCATTTATCCCCGAAAAAGTTGGCGTTTCTGGCTGATGGGGAACTTCGATTTCTAAATTATCTGGCGGGGGAATAAATGCAGGTTCTCGACTAGTCGTCAAAGGTAAGCTAGGACTCAAATCTGGAGTATAAGTATCAGTACTTAGTCTGTTTGCGGCAAATAAATCTGGTTCGAGATTTTCACTACTAGAAGATGCTGGAGATATTGCTGTTGTGCTAGTAGTTAATTCCAAATCTCGATCTTTGGGAGATAAAAGAGTGGATTCACGTACATCTACTGTTGTGTTAATAACAGGAGTTGGTTGTACAGGAATTGTTGGTTTGGGAGATGATTCAGCCTGAGTTTGTGCCGAACTTGTTACACCTAAAAGCATTAGCGCCCTATTCCGTGCTTGGTCTTCTGCGGCTTCTACTGTATCTGCTGCTGCCAAACCAGTAGCGCGGATTACACCATCAATTTGGACACTAGCTCTCACAATATATTTGCCTTGAAAAATTTCTACTAATTCGGAAATTAAACTGCCGTTGGGATACAAGCTCTGAAATTGAGCCAACATAATACTGCCACCAATAATCTAATGTCTGCTAAATATCTATAATCAAGACTTACGCATAAAAATTATCTGTCGAAACTGGGTTTAGGAGTGTAAGAGTTTGGGAAATCTACACCTCTATACTTTTACACCCTTGTCCCAACCCTTGATTTTTCGTTTTCATAGGTAAGTCTTAACTTTGTGTCCATCGCCCAAGTTCGAGAAATTTGCAACTGTAGTGGGAGATAACCGAGTTTGTCCACAGTGAATCTATGGAAATATTTTAATTTTAAGTCCCAAATTCCTTTGTCGGCAGAGAAAAATTTAATTAAATTTAAGTTTTTGGCAGATTTATTCATCACCCCAATAAATGCGATCTCGCCTACTAAAACTGCCACAGTGCTTGATGCCAATTTTTCTGATACCTTAAACTGCAAGGTGATGTTTTTGCGGTGTTTGTGTGTTGTAATAGCGGCAGTAGCTATTTTTGTGGCGAAATTATTGACTACTGCCCCTATTAGGTACGTGATCTCACCTTCAATGCTATACTATTTACCTAATTCTCTATTTAGAATTATTTCTTAGAAGTACGCTCTAAATCTACAATAATGGAGATAAGGTTCGCCCTCACTGCTTGTATGACTGCTGGCCTAATTGTTACCGATTCTACAGATGGGAAAGTTAGGTTTATCGGCAGTTTCTCCTAGTTAAAAATCAGAGTCTGATGGCGTAAAAGCACCTTCAAGCTAGACAATCAAACACCTGTGGTTTTTCCTACCTAGCGCTTTTGGGCAGTGTGGAGAGTAATCCTAAAGCCAGCCTCTCAAAAACCCTTAGCGTAATCACTGAGTAGGTAAAACCCCCTTATCAGGCGTACTTTATCAGTTTGGTTAAGTGAAGGGGCAAAAAGCGCCAGCTAACTCTGAAATGGTCGTGCAGTGAGAAGTTCCAAGATTTCGGGAGTGGCTTTATCTCAAGGTAGGTTGACTTCCAGGGCGTGGAACTTCACAGAACCATGTCTCAGGGCAATTCGTTTCGAGTTAGATAGTGTCTGTAGACCGTGAGGGTCTACAGAACAGAACCAGATTAAACCAACATGATGTTTTGACCAAAGGTCGGTTCACTGCATGGAATTTTCAATCGCTACACTCCTTGCCAATTTCACCGATGATAAATTGGTAGCTCGGAAAGTTTTAGAAAAGAAACTTGGCTGCGAAGATGAAGATAGTTTACAAAAGCTGCATATTGCCTTAGAAATACTCGAAAAAATCGGGATTTTGGTCAAAGAACGGGGCAAATATCGCCGCGTGTTTGAAGAAGGGATGATTGAAGCCAAACTCCGTTGTTCTAGTAAAGGCTTTTGCTTTGCAATACAAGATGTAGAAGGTGCAGAAGATATTTACATCCGCGAAAGTCATTTAAGTAATGCTTGGAATGGCGATCGCGTTTTAGTCAGAGTTCTCAAAGAAGGTAGTCGTCGCCGTTCTCCCGAAGGAGAAGTCAAGTTAATTTTAGAACGTTCTAATCACACTTTACTAGCGCGGATTAAACAAGTAGAAAGCGGTTTTCGGGCAGTACCTTTAGATGATCGGCTGTTGTTTGAACTCAAGTTGCAAACCAATGGCATGACTTTTGCTGAAGCTATCGACCATCTCGCCCATGTGGAAGTTCTGCGTTATCCGTTAGCCCAATATCCACCCATCGGTAGGGTAGTACAAATTTTAGGTAGCGATGCCGAAGCCGCAGCCGATATTGATTTAGTTACTTGTAAACACGATTTATCCCGCAATTTTTCAGAACCAGTTCAAGAAGCAGCGGCTAAGTTACCTAAAAGAATACTCAAAGCTGACCTGAAAAATAGATTAGATTTACGCGGTTTATTTACCTTAGCAATTACTGGTGTCAATGCTGATGCCAAGCTGGTAGAAAATGCCTTGAGTTTGGAAAAAACCAACAAAGGCTGGCGCTTGGGCTTTCACATTACCGATGTTTCCCACTTTATCCACCCAGACGAAATCTTAGACAGAGAAGCCTTGAAGCGAGGACGTTCTGTGTATTTGGGCGATTTAGTATTGCCTATGTTACCAGAAACAGTTGCCGATCGCTGTTCTTTAGTTTCAGGCAGCGATCGCCTGACTCTCTCATTTTTAATCACTATCGATCCCACATCGGGTGAACTGCAAGAATGGGAAATTCAGCCGAGTGTAATTAATGTAGACACAGCCATTAATAAAGACAAAGCAGAAGCAGTTCTCAGTGGCCAACCATCTAAAGAATCTGAGGAAGTAGTACAGCTACTCCAAGACCTAGAAAGCCTACACCAAATTGTCAAACAAGTGCGCTTAGGTCGTGGTAGTTTGCAGTTAAATCTGCCCCCAAATCAAAATCCTTACTTTGATGAAGGAATGTTAGGCGCAGTTATCGTCAACGATTTAACCGTGCGATCGTTACTCACAGAGTTTGTGCTATTAGTCAACCAACTAATGGCAGAACATTTAAGTGCTTTAGGCATTCCAGCGATTTGGCGAGTTCAAGGCGCACCTGATCCCGAAGATGTCCAAGAAATGCTGAAACTGGCCATCAATTTAGGCGTAGAACTCACATTAGATCCCGAAACAGATATTCAACCCTTAGATTACCAGTTATTAACAAGAGCGTTTGCAGAATCTCCCTCAGAACAAGTGTTAACTTATCTGTTGCAAGATACCCTCAAACCAGCGGGATATACCACCACCAAAAGCAATCACTTTGGTTTGGCACTAGCACAATATACTCACTGTACTTCCCCCTTGCGCCGTTATCCCGATTTGCTATTGCAACGAGTTTACTACAGACTGCTAGAACACGGACGCGATCGCCGCAATACCCGTGTTAAAGACCGGATTAACTTGCGTCACTCCTCTTCCCACCTCGAAGTTAACTGGAACGTCTTACCCCCAGAATTGCAACAAGAACTGCAAAGCGATTTAACCAGGGTAATTATTCAACTCAACGACCGCGAAAAAGAAGTCCAAGAAGCAGAAGCTGACTTAGCAGGGTTGCAAAAAGCCCAACTGATGAAACAGCGCATCGGCCAAGTCTTCCAAGGTGTAATTACTGGTGTGCAATCCTATGGTTTCTTTGTGGAAATTGAAGTCCCAACCACAGATACACCCAAACAAAAACATCCCAGCGCCCCCCTACGAGTGGAAGGTTTAGTTCATGTCAGTTCCCTCAAAGATGACTGGTATGAATATCGCGCCAGACAACAAGCTTTGTTTGGTCGGAAAAATCGCGCTTCTTATAGATTAGGCGATCGCGTCGCCGTCCAAGTCAAAAGTGTTGATTACTACCGTCAACAAATCGATTTAGTCACCGTTGGTAGCGATGGACTACCTAAAGGGTTAGGTAACTCTGGTATTAACGATGACAGAGACGATATTTATTTGTCTCGTGAACTTGAACCTAACGATTTAGAACCATACACTGATGATGAATAAGTTTTGTTAAGAAAACCGCGTGTCACATCACACCAAGCCTTTAATCATCGGCGTAACTGGAGCCTCTGGACTAATTTATGCCGTTCGCGCTCTCAAATATTTGCTTGACGCTGACTATGAAATTGAATTAGTTGCCTCTAAATCAACTTACATGGTTTGGCAAGCAGAACAGGAAATTAAAATGCCAGCTGAACCAACTCAACAAGAGCAATTCTGGCGCGAACAAGCAGGAGTAGCCGTTGCAGGTAAACTACGCTGTCACCCTTGGAGTGATGTGGGAGCCAACATTGCCAGTGGCTCCTTTCGCACTTTAGGGATGATCATCATCCCATGTAGTATGAGTACAGTTGCCAAGCTCGCTGGTGGTTTGAGTTCCGACTTACTCGAACGCGCCGCCGATGTTCAACTCAAAGAAGGACGCAAACTAATTATCGTTCCCCGCGAAACTCCTTTTAGCCTGATTCATCTGCGTAACTTAACCACCTTGGCAGAAACGGGGGTGAGAATTGTCCCAGCCATTCCAGCTTGGTATCATCACCCGCAAACCATCGAGGACTTAGTAGATTTTGTCGTCGCCCGGACTTTAGATCAATTAGAGATTGACTGTATCCCCATTCAACGCTGGCAAGGGAGGAAGTAAAAAGGTGAGGCAGTGCGTTGGGCGGGTCTCCCGACTTGTAGACGCGCTTTGCGCGGCTTCTCGCAGAGTAGCAACTGCCGTTAGCGCAGCGTTAGCGACGCAGGAGCGTCACCCGAAGGGTAAAAGTAAAAATGTAAAAGTAAGATAGACTGTCTTTTACTTTTTTACTCTTACCTTTTGTTTTCATTGACCTAAATAACTTTTAACTTTTGCCTTGCTTATGGCTGTAATTCGCTTAATCTTATTGGTGGCAATACTAGGAGGACTAACACTGTTGTTAGTGCAGAACTGGTCGCCTGCTATATCGTTAGTATTTTTGGGTATGCGTACTCAACCATTACCCCTAGGGATGTGGATTTTATTTATTACTACTGCGGGTGCATTGACATCTGTATTGATCACTACTTTATTTAAATTGTCGAATTATTTTGCAGGGCAACCACGACAAACTCCATTGAAATCAGCCCCAACTTCCAGGCGTGTCAGAACACCCCGCCGAGAAGAACCGACATCTGCACCTTTTACACCTCCATCATCTGCTAGTGCCAATAAAGCTGCTGCAACTGAAGAATTTGATGATTGGGAAACCAGCAATACAAATGATGACTGGGACTTTGAGGAACAGCCAGAACAAACACCTCCTCCCAGACCAAAAACTGAACCTGTACGCAACTTTGAACCAGAAGAACGCCAACCAGAACCTAAAAGTTCCTCTCAGTCTGGTTCAACTTACTCTTACAGTTACCGCGAACCGAAAAATACTGCTGTAGGCAAGACAGAATCTGTTTACGATGCTGACTACCGCGTGATTATTCCTCCCTACAAACAGCCTGACGAAGAACCCGCAAATGCTAATGATGACGATGACTGGTCATTTTTTGAAGACGATGAATCTGGGGATGACGACAATAAGCCCCGGAAGTGATGAGTCAATAGTCAATAACAATTTACCCTTTGTCAAAAGGATACAATTTCAGACTAGCCTGCGGCAAGCCCTTCGGGTTCAGCAGTCGCTCATGGGGGAAACCCCGAAGACCGTGCTGCCTCACCGCTGCGCGTCTACACACTTCATACTTCTCTCACGGGATTCTTGCTTGACTTTGCCATTCATCGCAGCTTCCTGCAAAATCATGAAAGCATTGAAGTCTTCCAAGTCATAGTGGGTACTTAATAAATGCCGTAATTGGTTTTCTGCTTCAACTGTGAGATAACCAGTTGCTAAAGCTTGTTGTACAACGTCACGAATTCGAGTCATGGTTGATGCCTCTTAACACACCACATTAATTTGGGCTGAGTCTGGTAGAATACGCATCGGCTTTTGTGTTTAAACCTTTAATTTTGCAAAGCTTGCTTCTGACAAACTCCAAAATTCAGTCATTTTTTACACCTGGCTTGGTAAAAATTGTTGATGAGAGACTAGTTTCAAAGAATTTTAGGATTCCGATAATGTGATGTTAAAAACACAGTGTGATGCCAATCTAAAATTCTCACAGCACAGACCAAAAGCTACGTAGATTTGTATTGACTGAATTTGTTTGCTTAAAGTTTCAAACAAGCTTTATAAAATTTCCGTTAAGTCTAAAGATATCTAAGCAATAACGTCCAAGTCACCTAACAACAGTTAGCAAATTCGTTATAAATTTACTTTTTATTTATTCTGACTTCATCGAATAATAGTTAGGATATTGCCGGGGTTATATTAAATACATAAATTATGGTAATAGCAACACCAGATTCAAGCCAAATAGAAGAGGAATTTGTTGAGGCTAAAAATAATTGGGAGTTAGAAAAGTTATACGTAGATTTAGCCTCAACAAAAGGTAAAGCTTTAACACCTGTAGAAAAGAAATTTCTTCGAGGTTTACTCTGTGGTTGTAGTCCGGCGGAAATTGCCAGTATAGTTTATCAAAGTCGGAGTAGTAGTACCGTTAGAGTCTATTTGTCTAATGGATTATACAAGTATATAGAAGAAATGCTGAGTAATGCAGCTGGCTACTCAGTGAAAGTGAAAAATTGGAGCCGTGTAACTTATTTACTTGAAAAAGCTGGGTATAAAAAATATAGATTTCCATTACCAGCAACAATCATTCCCAAACAAGTACAAAAAAATCAAGATACAGAGTTAGTAAAAATGCAATCAACCTCAATTCAAGATTGGGGTGAAGCAATTGATGTAAGTGTTTTTCACGGACGAACAACAGAAATCGCCAAAACTCAACAGTGGATTTTGCAAGAAGGCTGTCGCTTACTCTTACTATTAGGTATGGGTGGTATTGGCAAGACTGCTTTTTCGGTGAAGTTAGCACAAGAAATCCAAGAGCAGTTTGATTATGTTATCTGGCGATCGCTGCGTCTTTCCCCTTCCCCAGAGCAGATAATAGAACAACTAATTCAGACTTTATTGCCAACATCAGACACAGTAATTTCCGAAACCATAGAAGGGCGCATCTCCCAATTGATAGATTTTTTTCGGAATAACCGATGTTTAATTGTTTTAGATAATTTTGATGCAATTTTAGCTAGTAGCGATAATTCCCCTACATTCACAACCAGCCATCAAACGATCAAAAATTCTTTTCCTCCCTTTCTCCTCCCAAAAATTCAATATCGTCCAGGATATGAACTATATGGAGAATTAATTCAACGGGTTGGAGAATCTCAACATCAAAGCTGCTTAATATTAACCAGCCGAGAAAAAACTCCAGAAATAGCAGCCTTAGAAGGCCTTACACTACCTGTGCGTTGTTTGCGATTAACTGGCTTAAATCAATCAGAAAGTCTGTCAATTCTGAAATGTAAAGGGTTATTTAACATCTCAGAAGATAAATTCCGTGTTTTGTCAGAACAATATGCCGGGAACCCGCTATTTCTCAAATTGATAGCCACGACGATTCAAGAGTTATTTAATGGCAATATTGATGAGTTTACTGCCCAGGGAACTGTAGTTTTTGGCGAGATTCGCGCCATATTAGATCACCAGTTCCATCGTTTGTCGCAATTAGAAAAGCATCTTATGTACTGGTTGGCAATGAATCAAAATGCTGTTTCTGTGAAGCAATTGCAGAAAAACACCATACCGGGTTTATCACCTAGATTGTCGCAAAGGTTAATCTTAGAAGCGGTGGATTTATTACACAAGCGCTCCCTCATAGAACAACAGGCTTCTAGCTTTTCGCAAACTCCAGTGTTGCGGGAGTATATGATTGAGCGCTTAGTCGAAGAAAACTTGACATTAAGCGAAGAACAAGAAAGCTACTTTTTGATGAGTCAGACAATTTTTGCCGCCCATTTAAAAAACCATATTAAACAGAGTCGTCTGAATGCCGAGATTTAAAGTAAAGTGAGGAGTTGAGAATTTACTGGAGTAAAGGGACTGGTGAGCAGCTTATTGCAAGGAGTCAGCCTGTACTTAATTGGGATGATGGGCGCTGGGAAAACAACAGTAGGGCGGTTATTAGCACAGCAATTGGGTTATGGATTTGTTGATACTGATGATGTGATTGCTAAAGCCACAGGTAGATCCATCACTCAGTTGTTTGCTGAAGAAGGGGAAGCAGCATTCCGCCAGTTAGAAAGTGATGTTTTAGCACAAGTTAGCGCCCATATTAATTTGACAGTAGCTACAGGCGGCGGAATTGTGCTGCGGCGAGAAAATTGGAGTTACTTGCGTCACGGTTTAATAGTGTGGCTAGATGTGCCAGTGGAGCTACTCTATAATCGTTTAGCTGAGGATACTACACGACCACTGCTGCAAGATCCTGATCCGCGAGGTAAATTGCGATCGCTCCTCGAACAACGCCAACCACTTTACTCTCAAGCTGATTTGCACATTATGGTATATGAAGGGGAAACACCAGAGCAAATCGCTAACAGAGTCATGGAAGCAATTCCTAGTGTGCTGAAAAATAATACATCTCACCAGCACAAATAAAATTGAGCGATCGCGCTGTTGATACTCAGCACGCTGCTCAACGCCCTGCTACCGCTAACAGTACTCAGCACTCAGTACTTTCAAAGCAGAGATTGTGAGTAGTGTGAAAGTCTTTTACACTGACTGCATAAGTTTTAAATCTCAACCACGATGGTCAACGATATTGAGTATATCAGGCAAGCTGAAGCTACTCGTGTGCGGGTACTCAGCGAAGCACTACCTTACATTCAACAATTTGCAGGACGCACTGTAGTTGTTAAATATGGTGGTGCAGCGATGAAAGACAGCACCCTCAAAGACAAAGTTATCCGCGATATTGTTTTTTTATCTTGTGTTGGCTTGCGGCCAATTCTGGTGCATGGAGGTGGCCCCGAAATCAATAGTTGGTTAGATAAATTAGGGATAGAAGCCCAATTTAAAAATGGTTTGCGAGTTACCGACGCACCCACAATGGATGTGGTGGAAATGGTTTTAGTCGGTCGAGTGAATAAAGAGATTGTGTCTTTGATTAACCAAGCTGGTGGTATGGCTGTGGGACTATGTGGTAAAGATGGTAATTTAATTACTGCCCGTCCCCAAGGTCAAGAAGGCATCGGCTTTGTGGGGGAAGTCAGCGGTGTTAATATCAAAATTTTAGAAACCCTTTCGAGCAATGGCTATATTCCGGTAGTGTCGAGTGTTGCTGCTGATGAAACGGGACAGGCTTATAACATTAACGCAGATACTGTTGCTGGAGAAATCGCTGCGGCGTTGGGGGCAGAAAAGTTAATTTTGCTCACCGACACGAGAGGGATTTTAAAAGATTATAAAGATCCGTCTACGTTGATTCCGAAAGTAGATATTCGGGAAGCACGAGAACTGATTGTGAGTGGTGTAGTCAGTGGAGGGATGATTCCCAAAGTTAATTGTTGCGTGCGATCGCTCGCGCAAGGAGTCCGGGCTTCACACATTATCGATGGTCGGATTCCCCACGCCCTTTTACTCGAAATCTTTACCGATGTTGGGATTGGGACAATGATTTTGGGTTCGCAGTTTATTTAACTTTTTTGTCCTTTGTCATTTGTCCTATGTTCTTTGGCTTAACAAATGACTAATGACTAATGACTAATGACAAAGGACTAACGTCATTACCAAGGACTTCTGATAATTACCCGCGATCGCCCTCTAAATGGTGTCCGCTGCCAGGAATTATTGATGATTACTGGATTGACTATGGTTGAATCCTTAATAATGGGATTGATTAAAGTCGGGTTTACCAGTGTGGAATTATTGAACCTGTTATGCCTAACTTGAGGATAATAATCAGGATAGATAGTGCTGGGATAGATAGCCTTGGGATACATAGGCTGGGGGTATATAGGCCCACTCGGTATTAATCCTGTTGAGGGATCTACGGGCATGGGTGTGGGAATCGGACTACCATAAATAAAAGAACCAACAGCAGGTTGCTGACTCACACCAAATGGATTGCTGCGATCAATCACAATATATTGGGCTGAAGCTGGAGCAATTGCGGTACTCATCAATACCAGAGTAATTCCTGCTCCTAGCCAATTGAGTTGAGAAAGCTTGATACTTACCATATTTTGCTCACCTGCATTGAATAATTAGGGGTTTTTACAGATGACTACTAGTTAAAATTTTAAAAGTTTATTTACTGGAAGAGAGCCAGCTTTTAAAAAGATTACAAAAAGATTACTGGCATTGGCAAAATTAAAGCAGTGCTGATTTAGTATGCAAAACGTGAGTGAACAAAGTTTAGAAATTGCCAGCAAGCGTTACCAAGCCGGGAGACTTGCCTTTGAAAATGGGCAATATCGAGAAGCTGTAGAAAATTTGGAAAAGGCCAGTGCCTTGTTAGTTCGCAATTCCCGCCTAGGGGGTGAAGTGCAAATATGGCTAGTAACAGCTTATGAAGCTGCTGGCAGAAATGAAGAAGCGATCGCGCTTTGCAAACAACTCCAACGACATCCCCACTCAGAAACTAACAAACAAGCTCGGCGATTGCTTTACATTCTTCAAGCACCAAAGCTGAAACGACCAAGCGAATGGATGACCGAAATTCCAGATTTAGGTGCATTGTCAGATAATGAATCCAAAGTGCGTATTGCTGCTAATCCCCCCAAATCTTCAGCCAAGAAAAAACCTGCTGAAACCGAATTTGTTGATCTTAGTCAAGTGAATACTAAAGATAATCGCTTTATTTGGGTAGCAATAACTGCTATTGGATTAATTATCTCTTACTTAACTTGGTTGGCTTTTTAAAGTACTTCTAGTAAAAATAAAAAGTCAAGATTAGTTAAGTTATTTGACTAAATCCCATGAATAAGGATAAAGGATGAAAAAAGGGAAAAAATAAAATAGGAAATTGTAATTTCCTCCTTTGAACTTTATCCTTAATCGACTTTTTTAGGAGAAATACAGTGATGAATTTTTCTAAGTTGGGAAAGATGTTGATGTGGTTAATTCGACCATTAGGCTTGTTAAACCGAAACATAGGACACAGTGGAAACAAGCTTTTTGCCACTCGCAAGCCTTTGCTGTGGTTAGTCGTGTTAACATCTCTACTGCTATCTGGTTGCGTCAAGTATGATGTCGGCGTGAACTTTAACCACTCCAATAGCGGCGAACTAGTGCAGCATATTAAGTTAGGTGAACGACTCACTAGTTTTAGTGGTGATTATATATATGCCTGGTTAGATAGTATAGAAACCCGTACCCGTAAACTGGAAGGGAAAGTCCGCAGAATTTCTCAAGAAGAAGTTATAGTGACAATTCCCTTTAGTAATGGTCAAGAATTACAAACTAAATTTAATGAGTTTTTTAATTCCCATAATAATCAAAAAGTAGCAGCTACAACCAGCGAAACTGATTCTGAATTACCAAAGATTGAATCAAATTTGCTGTTATTTCAGAATAATTTTTTACTGGTAGTTCGGAATCGATTAATTTATGATTTAGACTTGCGATCGCTGTCCTTAATTGCCAGCAAAGGTAACGTTCTCGCAGATACAGGTGCAATCCTTGATTTGGAATTTAGCTTAAACACTCCGTGGGGTGCGAAAAATATTCAACTCACCGAAAATGCTGTAGAACCAGAAAAACAAGGAAATCAACTGCTATGGCGACTCCAACCCGGTGAACTCAACCATATAGAAGTAGTATTTTGGCTACCGAGTCCTCTTGGTATTGGTGCTTTGTTAATTGTCTTATTCATTTGGGGTGGACTGTACCTCAGATACACCTTCATGCCAGATCCCCGAATTCAGTTTGCGCCACAGCCAACTGCTACAGAATCCCAGTAGCAATAGCTGAAGCTAACTGGACTTTGCCTCGAATTACAACTGATCAAGGGGCAACTTTGCGACCAGTACAACAAAGTTGATAATGTCGTAAAACAGCAAAAGCCTGTTCAATGGTCTAAATTACTTCGAGGTAAACCTTCAACCTTGTCACAATGAAACAGTTCAGACCAATAACTTATAAAAAAATCTTTCAACAAAAATGCGATCGCATTTGCGTATAATTTTTTTTCAAAATTACTCTCAGGTAGATGAAGCGGTGTAGACTCAGCATCTAAGATACGAAAACCGAATGCTATTGAGAGTAGGAACGGGTTTAGGATGAATGCAAATTCTCATGGAAACTCTCATATTTGGACGCTGACACCTAGCGATGTCTACAAAACTCTCACCACAACTCCCCAAGGTATCAGCGAGGCAGAAGCTAATTTAAGATTAAAACAATCTGGTTATAACGAACTTCCCGAACCACAAACCCGCCCGTTAATTCTGCGTTTCATTGACCAATTAACCCATTTCATGGCGTTGCTGTTGTGGGTGGCGGGGATTTTAGCTTTTATTTCTCAAACACCAGAATTAGGTTGGGCAATTTGGGCAGTTATTTGGATTAATGCTATTTTTAGCTTTTGGCAGGAGTTTCAAGCCGAAAAAGCTTTATCAGCCCTGAAAAAAATCTTACCTTCCCAAGCCAAAGTGTACCGTGATGGCAAATTAACTGTCATTCCTGCCCGTGAGTTAGTTAGTGGCGATGTAATGCAGTTAGAAGAAGGTGATAAAATCTCCGCAGATGCCAGACTTGTCGAAAGTCAATCTTTATATGTCGATGTCTCCGTCCTCACCGGAGAATCTTTACCAGTTCCTCGCATTAGCGAACCCGTCACCGCACTCAATATTCATGCTTCCGAAGCCAGTAACTTAGTATTTGCAGGTTCTAGCGTTGCTTCTGGTCGCGGACTAGCAGTCGTCTATGCCACAGGTACTCATACAGAATTTGGTCAAGTCGCCCATCTTACCGCCAATGTGCAGCGGGAAGCCAGCACTTTAGAAGTGCAGATTTCCAGAGTAGTTCACATCATTACCATCATTGCTTTGAGTATGGGTGTGGTGATATTTCTGCTGACTAAGTTGCTGGTGGGAATGCAACTGCGCGAAAGTTTCATTTTTGCCATTGGAATTATTGTGGCATTTGTCCCAGAAGGTTTACTCCCTACCGTGAGTTTAGCCTTAGCAATTGGTGTCAGGCGCATGGCAAAAAAGAATGCTTTAGTGCGGCGTTTATCTGCGGTGGAAACTCTCAGTGCAACAACAGTAATTTGCACCGACAAAACTGGGACTTTGACAAAAAATGAAATGACTGTCCGCCAATTGTGGGTTCCTAATACGCAAATTAATGTGACTGGGGTAGGTTATGAACCCAAAGGAGAAGTCGAAATTTCATCTCCTGAATATGAATCTCAAATGCGGTTAATGTTGGCGGGTGCGGCGCTTTGTTGCAATGCACGGTTAAATCATCCCCCCGATTCTCATCAATGGCAAGCAGTGGGCGATCCTACAGAAGCAGCGTTATTAGTAGCCGCAATTAAAGCTGGTTTGAATTTGGAAGATTTGCAACACCAAGCACCCAGAATTCGAGAAATCCCGTTTGATTCTCATCGCCGGATGATGACGGTTTTATTAGAAGGTGATTTGCCGTTGGCAAATGCTGAAGATTCCCAGTATCTCATTTTTACCAAGGGCGCACCATTAGATGTATTGCAACATTCGCGGTATTTATGGCACAAGGAAGAAAAACCAGAACTAACAGAAACTCAGCGCGAGGAAATTGTCGCAGCAAATGATCAACTAGCAAGTCAAGGTTATCGCGTTCTGGGAATTGCCACAGGACAAGGTAGTGCAGAATTAAACCAGCCAGATAATCATTTATTAGAACAAGATTTAACTTTTTTAGGATTGGTGGCCATGATAGACCCACCACGTCCAGAAGTTGCCGATGCGATCGCTCTTTGTCATCGTGCTGGGATTCAAGTCACAATGATTACAGGCGATTATGGGTTAACCGCAGCTGCGATCGCTCAACGCATTGGTTTAGTTAATGGTAAAGTTAGAACCATCACAGGCGAACAATTAGGACATCTCTCAGATACACAATTAAGGCAAATCCTCCACCAACAAAAAACTGGCTTAGTATTTGCCAGAGTCATGCCAGAACAGAAACTCAGATTAGTTGAAGCATACAAAACCCTTGGTCATATTGTTGCTGTGACTGGTGATGGTGTCAACGATGCCCCCGCCTTACGCGCTGCGAATATCGGCATTGCAATGGGAATTAGTGGTACAGATGTTGCCCGTGAAGCTGCGGATATTGTTCTCATCGATGATAATTTTGCGACTATCGTCTCCGCCATTGAACAGGGTAGGGCAGTATATCAAAACATCCGCAAGTTCATGACTTATATTCTCGCCTCTAACATGGCAGAGTTTCTCCCTTTCCTCGCAATGGTGTTTCTGAAAATACCACCAGCCCTACTAATTTTGCAAATCTTAGCCATTGACTTAGGCACAGATATGATTCCCGCACTAGCTTTAGGTGCAGAAAAACCAGAAGTCGGTTCAATGGAGTTACCACCACGCAAAAAATCCCAAGTACTATTAGATAAACCCTTACTGCTACGTGCTTACTGCTTTTTAGGACTGCTGGAGGGTTTAGCAGGAATGGCAGGATTTTTCTTTGTGTGGTGGACAAATGGCTATAACATTCCCCAATTACAAGCCATCAGCCCCAGCATTTTATCTCACTCAGCCAGTGCTGCCACGATGGCGATTTATTACCAAGCCACAACCATGACCTTAGCTGTAATTGTTGCTTGCCAAGATGGAAACGTTTTTGCCTGTCGTTCCGAACGCTTTTCGATTTTGCGCTTAGGCTTTTTTACCAACCGCTTAATCTGGATAGGAATTGCAGTGGAATGGTTCTTAATTCTCTCAATTATTTATTCTCCTACCCTGCAAACAATCTTCTCGACTGCACCATTACAACCTTCTTACTGGCTAATCTTACTGTTTTGCCCACCATTGATATTAATAGCCGACGAACTGCGAAAGCGACTTATGGTCAAAATTAACCATAACTAGGGTTTGCTTCACGCAGAGACGCGGAGAGTTTGTCAATTTTCTCTAACTCTTTGCGCCTACCCTTCGGGAACGCCTTGCGGCGAATGCGCCTTTGCGTGAGAATTAAATAATATTCTGCAAACCATAAACTAATCTTTCTATCCCTGCTTTGGCTGTATTTTCTTGTAGCGCCCCATAAGCAACTCGTAAATAGCAAGCATTTTCCATCCCAAAAGTTGTACCAGGAATCACAGCAACTTTGTATTCTTGAATTAATCGTTTCACCAACTCAAACGCATCCATTTGAGTATGCACTTTGAGAAAGAAATAAAACGCACCATCAGCTTGAGCAATAGTACATAAACCTTGGAGATGGTTCAGCGAGTCTATTACTAACTGGCGTACTTTAGCGATCGCCCCGATATTTTCTTTTAAATACTCATCTTTGGCCTGCAATGCGCCTAAAGCTGCATACTGCGAAACCACAGGCGGACAAATCAAAATTGTATCTTGAACTTTTTTGACAGCCACAAGTAAATGTTTGGGAATTACCATGTAGCCAATGCGCCAACTCGCAAAACCATAAGCTTTAGAAAGGCTGTAGAGAGAAATTGTATGATTGCTACTGCCAGCAAATGCCCCTGGTGAAACGTGTTTGACTCCGTTATAAGTAAAATATTCATAAGCTTCATCGCTGATATGGTAGATATGGCGATCGCTACAAATTTGATTTACTTGGCGCAAAGCAGCTTCGGAATAAACAACACCTGTAGGATTATTAGGAGAAATTGTGACAATTGCCCGTGTTTTAGGCGTAATGGCTGCGGCTAATGCTTCTGGACGCAATTGGTAATTTTCATCCGTCTCTACCAACACCACACGACAACCCGCCATTGTAATAGCCATTTCATGGTTGAAATAATATGGCGTATTCAGAATAATTTCATCACCAGGACAAGTAATTGCCAAAATCGCGTTCATAAACGCCATATTGCTTCCGGCTGTCACAACAATGCAGTTGTCATCATTAATTTCAATACCGTTAAAAGCTGACAATTTTGCTGTCAATGCAGTTAATAAAGGCGGAATTCCCTCAACAGCTTTGTACAGATTATTCGTCGGTTCCGCTAAGAACTTGGGTAAAAGTTCAATCGCTTGTGGTGGTGGACTGTAGGAGACTACACCCTGTCCGAGAGAAATGGTTCCCGGAGAATTTTGAATCAGTTCCCCAACCACAGGAATTATGGGCGACTGAACCGCCTGCATCCGAGAAATCAACTTATCATCAGTCATTTGTGACTTCCTATCACCCCATCTCTCATCTTGACAGGTGTAGGTTATTAACGTTAGTAGGTTTTGGAAAAACCAGGATGATGGACAAAGCGTTTGTGGAAAATCAGCGCCGCAAAATTAACCACCAAACAAGTAATTGCTAGAGATAACAATATATAAGTAGGAGCCAGCACAACACCAATCACAAACCAACTAAATACGTGCAGTGCCATCACAACAGCAAAAATAATGGCAATTCCTACAACTAGTTGCAATTGAGATATTGGTCTACGTAATGCAGTTAAGATGATGGTTAATAGTGTAGCAATTAAATTGGCTGGTACAAGAAAAGCACAAATACCAATACAATTGGTGCGAGAAAATTCTGCTAATGTATGAAAATCGAGCATTTATTTAGTTAGATTTAGGATTAACATTTTAAATAAAACAAATTAAATATATTTTTATGTATCTCAACTAACACTAGCACTAATTAAAAGTGAATACTCCGCCAACGTAACATAATTTAAACAATATCCATCCTAATTGATTCATCAACTATTCCTAAAGCCATAGAATAGAGAAGATGGCATAGATTTATTAAAAATTTATTTAGGATTGTTATATTTAAACAAATTAAAAATTATTAATAATTAATATTAAAAAAATTAAATAATTTAGGTGGGTACACCCCACCTAAAGTAAATTAACCTGGCAAAATCACTGTATCAATAACATGAATTATTCCATTATCAGCATCGATATCTGCGGCTAAGACAGTAGCATTTTTGATTTCAAATCCTTCAGAACAATCTATTTTAATGGTTGAACCTTCTACAGAGGTAACTGTACCGAGTTTTGCTAAATCATCTTTGGTCAACTTCCCTGAGACGACGTGATACTTTAAAATTCTTGTCAGTTGTGGAATATTCTGCACTAGAGTTTGGATTGTTCCTGGTGGTAACTTGGCAAAAGCCTCATCATTTGGGGCGAAGACTGTAAACGGCCCTGGACTTTTTAATGTCTCGACTAAACCAGCCACTTGTACAGCAGTTACCAAAGTTTTGAAAGCATCGTTACCTACTGCAATATCAACAATATCAGCCATATTATTTTACCTATTCACTGTTAAAAATTTTAATTTATATTAAAGCTGTTTAATTTTTTTTGCAAAAACTTAAGTGAGGAAAGTAGAATGCCATAGGTAAAAATCAATATAGTTAATAGATATGACTCAATAGTTATTAGAAAATTTTGTAGGATAAAAAATGTGCGATCGCAAATACGCCATCATCGGAACAGGTGCATTAGGTGGGTTTTATGGAGCTAAACTGCAAAAAGCTGGTTTAGATGTCCATTTTTTGCTTAATAGTGATTACGAACACGTCAGCCAACATGGTTTAATCGTCGAATCTAAAGATGGCGACTTCACCTTACCACAAGTTAACGCCTATAACGACGTGACAAAAATGCCACAATGTGATGTGGTAATCATTGCCCTGAAAACAACCCAAAATTATTTATTATCCAAGTTATTACCTCCAGTTATTAAAAATAATGGTGTGGTATTAGTATTACAAAATGGATTAGATATTGAGCCAGAAATTGCTCAGATTGTTAGTAATGTCAACATTATTGGCGGCTTATGTTTTTTGTGTTCCAATAAAGTCGGACAAGGGCATATTCGTCACTTAGATTATGGACAAATAGTTTTGGGTGAATATATCCTTAACTACGAAGCTGCGGGAATCACCAATAGAATACAGCAAATTGCCAACGACTTTCAAAATGCTGGTATAGCGATTGAATTAACAGAAGACTTACTGTTAGCTCGGTGGAAAAAATTAGTCTGGAATATCCCTTATAATGGTTTGTCTGTAATTCTTAACGCCAGAACTGATGAATTAATGGCAGATTCATACACCCGCCAATTAGTTGAACAATTGATGTATGAAGTAGCCGCCGGTGCAAAAAGTACTGGACGTATTATCGCTGATAGCTTCATTCAAACAATGCTAGATTATACAGTCAAGATGAAGCCTTACCGCACCAGCATGAAAATTGACTATGACGAACATCGCTCTTTGGAAGTAGAAGCAATTATTGGGAATCCATTACGCAAAGCCCAAGGTGCAGGTGTGTTTTTACCACAAATTAGCTGCTTATACAATCAGTTAAAGTTTTTGGATAACAGAAATAAACACTAATTGAGCTTTAGTGATTCCTAATTAAAAAGGCAATATTCAGTCACAAAATTCAGAAAATTTTCTCCTCAATATTGCCTATTGCTATTGAATTATTGCAAGTATTTGTAGGGTGAGCATTCGTTACTTTATTCTAGATTAATTCAGCGTTTTGCTGAAAATGTCCACCCTACATATTGTTCAAAAATAAAATTAGATTACTGTATTCAATTTGCTCATTAAAATCTCAAACCTACACCACCTTGTACAGCTACCGCTGCACCACCTCCATCACGATAAGCATCAAAAGCAATAATCGCGTTGCCAAAAATTACAGTATTGCTATTGGGAACAACGTAATCAACTCCTGGCTGTAAAGCAAAACTAATCTTGTTACCAACAGGAGAAGGACTATCACCACCAGTTAACACTAATCCTGCACCTAAATAAGCATCTGTTTGCCAATTGAGTGGCAAGTCATAAGATACAGTCGGGACAACAGCTGTATTCTGACCAATCAATGCTTGAGCGCGAAAAGAAACTGGTGCTTCTAAAAGCTTGTAGCGAAAAGCTAAAACGCCCCCGACTTGGATACCGTCAGTCAAGCCGACAGTTGGGCCGACACCAACATAGCTACCATAAGCAACTTGAGCTTGTGCAGGTTGATAACTTATTAGCAAACTAAAAACTGCACTGGCTGCTATAAATGAACCTAAATTAGGCAGATACTTCATTACCCGACTCCTCACACCATACTTTGGATGTTTTTGATGCCATTTATTGTTAGTGAGGAGGTAGGATTAAGTATTCTCCTGACTCCCCATCTAAATTTTACGGGCAACGGGGATGAATGCCACCTTGGGTACAAATGTATGCTAGTTGCTTCGTATCTAAATTTTTCGCTTGAGAAAAATCCACACCTTTGACTACAGCAGATACTGTACCAGTGTCTGGAGTTTGCACAAATTGATCTGCGGGATCTTGTTTGCTAGGAGCTAGAATTGTGTCTTTAAAATCTGCGCCAGCGACGTTTGCACCGCGTAAATCTGCAAAACTTAAATCAGCGTTGCGTAAGTCGGCATTTTCTAATTGAGCAGAACGTAAAACTGCACCAGTTAGACGGCTAGTACTCAAATTAGCATTGCTGAGATTGGCACGATCTAAATAGGCTCCAGATAAATCTGCGCCTTGCCAATCAGTTTTAGTTAAGTTAGCAAATGATAATTGTGTACCGATCGCAATTACTCTACCTAAACGTGCAGCATAGAGATTGGCTTCGTTTAATTTAGCATCGCCTAAATCTGCCCCAGTTAAGCTGGCATTTTCTAAAACTGCACCTTGCAAATCGGCTCCTACAAGTTGGGCGCTGCTGAGATTTGCACCAATTAAACGCGCACTTTCTAAATTAGCTCGGTTGAGAGTTGCACGACTTAAATCGCTCCCAGTCAATAACACCCTACTCAGGTTAGCATCGGTGAGATTGGCTTGTTTCATTTGCACTTGAGTTAAATCAGCGATCGCATCATCAAAAGTATCCCAACGGCCATCTTCACCAACACTACGGAAACGGCTACCCTTGAAACTAGCTTGGTTGAGATCAGCTGATTTTAATTTAAGTCCTGATAAATCGATGTTCTCTAACACCAAATTGAATGAAGAATTTCCCGTTGTACTGGTTTGACTCAAAGTTGTGCGAGTCAAGTCAAGACCATTGATTTTGCCACTATAAACATTCAAAATTTTGTTAATTGTCTGCTGGTTGAGTTGTAGCCGCTTTTGCCACAATTCACGCTCTTGAGGTGCTGCTGATTGCAGTTCGTTACCTAGAAACTGATTCTTATTTTTTAATTCTGGGATAGCTGGAATGCCCACAGTTGTTAAAGCTTGTTGAATCGAATTCAATAGCACTGGGTTGGTTTCATTAACTAACAAATCAGCCAAAAATTGAATAGATTGGGCATCATTCAAACCGCCCATTGCCAGAATTGTACTTTGGCGCTCTTCCAAACTTGCCCCAGAGTTAGGACTTAATTGTTTGACGAGTTCCAAAAACTTTTGACTGTTAACTTGTGTGGTTTCCCGCTGATTTTGCTGTTTTTGGATATAGATTTGAGTACCAATTAAAGCCGCCAACACCGCAGTCATGCTGGCCAGTGTGACTACAAATAAAGTTAAGTTGGAATTTTGTCGTACTTGCCGCCACAATGTCGGGAATTTGGTTTCTCCAGCTGTTATTGGTGCTAAGGTCGCTTCGGTTGCGGCGGCTGGGGCTTCTGGTTCATTGGTTTTGGCTAATGCACCCCGACCATTGGGGCGTTTTGCGTCAATAGCTTCCGTACCTGCTAACCAATCATGCAAAGCACGACGACCTTGGCGAGATGGTAAAGCTATACTTTCGCCTAACACCATCAATACTGCTAAAAATGTAAACAATCCCAAATTAGGAAAAGCAAAACTATACCGCCAGAGGATGTAAGCAATAGAAACTGGTACAGACCATCGACCAATGCCTTCTCTAGCGATCGCTCCACCTAAACCTGGAGCTTTACCTTGCTCATTCACAACCCGCACACCAAACCATCGTTTCGGCAAGGTACTACCAGTTTTTGCCAGTAAATATAATTGCCACCAAGACAAAGTTACAGGTGCAATTAAAGCCAACATCCATAAATAATTAGTCGGCCAGGCAACATTGCGGATACCGTAGCTTACAGGTAAAGCCAAAGGCCGAGCGATCGCTCTTTCTGTCACGACTAATACCGGATTGAGTGGTACACGGTTGATATCGCTTCTTGAATTGACATAAGCTCCCAATCCAAAGGGAATGCAACCACTGGCGACCACCAGCGTCATTTCGACTGTCCAAGCCGCCAAGCGTCTAGTTACTAACGGCAGTGAATTAACTTTTGTTGGTGTTTTTGACTGACTAGGTTGACTATCATTTCTCCTCACAATTGGGGTCGCCATTGAATAATTCCCTTTAAATTTAATAGTTTTGCCATAAATGGCGTGATTAATATAGAGTGCTATTGCTTATTGGAAAAGCTATCAGAAACAAAAAATTTGTATCCAAGATACACTAACCCAGCCAACACTGCCAGACTAATTGCAGAGGTAACAAGTTTTAGAACTGCTTGCAATACTGCCAAACCCAACAGCACAGTTACACCCACAACTACCAATTTCCTAGTCCCGGATAAACTTTGAAACCAAAGTTGCGAACGAGTGAAGTAAGGTTTAAAGTTGAGAAAATTAAACTGAGATTGCTGTCTGGCTGCTTTGGGTTTTTCGGCTTCTACACTCCCAGCATTAATCTCTGCCTCTAGCTTTTGCAGGCGTTGTTGCCAATCTTCTTCAGGTTGAGGATTCATAAATCTTATCTACCTCTGCTAAAACACTTGTTCAACAGGTGAGCAATCACATCCGAACTTTTTGCGGTTGTGTTTGTGATTTTAACTAATGTTTGGTTTTGACAAGGCTGATAATGGCAGAAAATAGAAAACTTTGTCAAAAAGTATATATAAGCATAATGAGAATATCAGTCTAAATTTTTTACCATTAAGACTAATTCTCTGTCTATTCCTAACCAGCGACTTCATCCCTTTTTTATATTTAGCCATATAGCCATACAACATCATTAATAAAATTTTATACTTCGCTTTAGGAACACTGAGGGATTGCTATCGTCTATTGATTCAGACTATTTATATCAAACATCGCTCTACAAATAGTCGGGAGCATAAAAAATATGAAAATTCTGAGGCTATGGCAAATTGTTCCCGTCGCTGTTGTACTGAGTATGGGAATTATCCAGCCTAACTTGGCCGAAGCACCATCAATTCCAATTCCCGCAAAACTCAAATCAGACCCTCTAGTGTTAAATGGCAAGTCTGGCGGAACTGTCCAAAGTAACTGCGGCAATATTTCTGCTGTACCTAGTCAAATTATTCAAGTTACAGAGTCAATGCCTTATATGCGGTTAACTGTTGACAGTCCAGGACAGCCAACATTACTCATTGACGGGCCTAGCGGACGCTTTTGCGTGTTAGCAGATAGCTACTCTCAAAGCAAGCCAGAATTATCCGGTTACTGGCAAGCTGGCAAGTACTCACTATATATAGGCCAATTATCTCAAGAGCAGTATAACTATACTCTTTCGATTTCGCAACAAAAAAAGCCTAAATAAATAGGACTTACGCACAAAGAATGTTGTTTGAGATTGGGTGTAAGGGTTTTAGGATATGTACACCGTTCGACTGACGCTCACGGCAAAGCCCCTATCTACACCCAGTTTTCATAGACTACTTTCGTGAATCTAGATATAGTACATCAGGTCTTTCTGCCTATGGTTATTTCGCCGTTCGCACAAATCTTGTAGCGTGTGTTGTTGTAAAACAGCATTGGCAGCTTGACAAGCTTCTTGCCAAACCTCCTGAATTACTTGATTTTCAGCATTTTGAGAATTTTGATGGGATACTGGAGCGATCGCATCTAATCCTTCAATACAGGTCAAACAATCTAAGAGCGTTATTGTCCGCGGCTCTCGTGCCAAAACATAGCCACCTTTCGCGCCGCGAATACTTTTAATGATTCCTCCACGTCTTAAAGTTGCCAGCAATTGTTCTAAATAACGAATAGGTATATTTTGTAGCTCTGCCATCTGTCTGATTTGCAAAGATTCACCTCTAGAGTAGCAAGATGCCAATTCCAACAGGGCTAAAAGAGCATATTCCGATTTGTTAGAGATTTCCACAGGCGTAAGATTTTGAAATTCACACCTAAAGCTTTTCAAGTTGTTGACTTTACTTGACTCAGTTCATCCTGAGCAAAACTGATCACACAACTTTGATATTTAAAGGCTTGATTTTACTGTAATCAGCTTTATCAATAAAAGCAATTGTTTTTATTTTTCATTTCAATAAAAATAACTGATTGATAATTGTCAGCTACAAATCAGCAAAATGTCCAATCTTCCGCTTCTTCGATGATTGCGGCTGAGAACCCTTTCAATTTTAATAAAATATTGCTATGATAAATAATCGTGGATACGGCGACATAGCCAAGTGGTAAGGCAGAGGTCTGCAAAACCTTTATCCCCCGGTTCAAATCCGGGTGTCGCCTTTAAGGCTTTCAGCCTTCAAAAGGGAAACTAAATAACCAAACTGGGGTAACTTGATATTCAAACTGAAAGTCAGAGGGTATGACTAGACGTTGTTCTAGGGTAAGCTAGACAAATCTCTCATTACCTTGTTATTTATATAACCCTAAAGTTTACCCTAGATGATGAAGTGTATACCCCATACTCTTGCGGAATTGGAATATACGCAACAGGTCAAGTTGGCGGTTGTCCTGGTTATTTTGGGTTTATGTATCCTATTGCCCAAGTTCCTGAATGTTATTCATTACTTGTTGATACAAGTCGTTATTCCCTTGACGTTGTAATATGGCTGCGGCTTGTTCTAAATCTTTGATTGCACCTTGTTTATCTCCTTGGGCTGCACGAGCATTACCTCGATTATTGTAAGCAGGTGCAAAATTAGGACTTAGGCGTATAGCTTCATTATAATCTGATATGGCTCCCTGTTTATCTCCCTTGGTGGCGCGAGCGTTGCCTCGGTTATTATAGGCGATCGCATATCTGGGATTTAAGATAATAGCTTGGTCGTAGTCATCAAGGGAACCGTCTTTTTCGCCGATGGCTGCACGGGCGTTGGCGCGGTTATTATAAGCTTCTGCATAGTTGGGTGAGAGCTTAATCGCTTGGGTATAATCGGCGATCGCACCTCTATTATCTCCGAGGGAGGCGCGGGCGTTTCCTCGACTGTTAAAGGCTTCCGCATCGTTGGGAGATAAGCGCAGCGCATCGTTATAATCGGCGATCGCTTTTTGCTTGTCTCCCGTATCAAAATAGGCGAGTCCTCGCCCTTTGTAGGCAGCGCTATAGTCAGGGTTGAGGTTTAGTGCTTTAGTATAAGATGCGATCGCAGCTTGTAAGTCCCCTTTGAGGTGTTGATTTTGTCCTTGAAGATACAGTGTTCCAGCTTGTGAGGTTTTAATGGTACGGCGGCTAGGTGGAGTGAAGCCTATTTCTGTCACCAGCACATTCTTGTCTCGATTACAAGAGACAAGAGTCATTGCACTCAAGACAGTCAGCACAACTATAGTCAATGTTTTTTTCACCTTCACCCGCTTTTGCTCCCATAACCGCAGCTTCATAAGTTGCTTTCCACCAGCATTCCACCTAGATTTAATTAGCACCCGATTTAATTAATTTTGGAATTTAGATGTGTAATGTCAATTAACACACTTTACTGATATTCCCTAGGTTTAATAACGGTTATCTCTGGACTTAACCGGGAAATTTATTAACTTTTTGTCTTCTATGGGGTGATTTAAGAGTAATTAATTATACTTAAAAATGTTATTATTAATAATAATTATGTGAAAGTTAGCGCTCTACTTTACTCATCCTCACTATTACTTTCCTGATTTTTAGGAGTTAGTCTCAAAGAATTAGATGTATCTATTTCTACAGATAATTGTTCTAAATTTTCACCTAAATCTTTCTGTAGCTTCTGAGTTAAGGTAATCGGAAAATCAAAATTTAATCCTTGACTTTGTACCAGTCTTGCCAGTTCTAAAAACTGTGCTTTTACGGTTTTACGTTCATAAGCAGTCAACTTAAAGAAAGATGTTTCTGATACATTTTGAGCCTGCATAGCTTTTTTAATTCGCTCTTGCAAATGCTCAAATTCAGAATTTAATAGCTTCCACTGCTCTTCTATTTGTGTATATCTTACATTGAGAGCTATTAAATCTTCTGCTTCTGGATGCGGATTACCTGCTAATTGTAATTCTAACAAACGTTTATGCACTTGAGCAAGATAAATGCAGTCGAGATAAGCGTAATCTATTTGTTCTTCTGTTAAAGGTCTTTGTCCCCAATCGCTAGTTTGTGCTTGTTTATCAATATAGTGAAAGTTACACAAAACAGTCGCTAGAGTTTTTAGTTGATAGTTAGGTACTGGCAAAAGATAGTAAGGTATTTTTTTCGCTAGTTCTAACGTACAAGTAATATTTTCAGCTTTTTTATTGCCGAGGAATTTTACATCATAACTTGCATTATGAAATACTTTTTCTATATCTGGATTGACCATAATTTGCTCAATAAAATTAGCTACCAAATCAGGCTGATCTAGGACATCCAAAAGGAAAACGCGATCGCCACTCATATCTTCAGGATCATCTAATACTTGAATCAGCGATAATCTGGGCTTACGGCTGTTATAGTCAGCTACTTCTGTATCTATGCAGATGGTTTTAGCCTTGGTATATTCAGCAATGATTTGATAAATTTTATTGGCGGTAGTCAGGTAGGGCATTATTAAGATTTATTTTAGTTTTTCTTGAATATTTATACTATTAATTAAGGAGGGTGGGCATTTTTAGTCAAGTACTCAGTTAAACTAGAATATCGGAGTAAATGACTCACTTTAACTGTAGTTTAATCCCATCCTCACGAGCAAAAGCTACGATTTTACGCACAGATTCCTGCCTAATTTTTTTGAGAGCATTTATACTTAGGCATCTTGAGGATTAAGATTGATCATCTCCCAAGTAGTATAAGTACCAATGGGACTCCAAAGTAGAAAGGGTACTAATAACAATGCTGCCCAACCAGAAACAGGTAAGACAGCAAGAGTTAATATAATTCCAATAATAAAACCTGCACCACCGATAATTGTGCCGGCTTGAAGACTCCGCAGCCAAAACATCACAGGTGTATAGGCAATAATAGCAATTTCTAAAATTAAATATAAACTCATCAACAACCAAGTGGCCCTGCTTCCTGGGTTAGTTTCCCAGACAATATAAGCCGACCAAGCACCACAAATAAAAATCACACTCCAGATAATAGGAATTGCTGCTTCAAAAGTTAGCCATCTCGGTCTTTGTAAGCGCTTGAACCACTGGCGATCGCGCGGCTGAATTAAATTAGCACCCAAAGCAACCAATATTGCCACGCCCCCAATTATCATCCATGATTTAATCATGACCTTATTCCTTGTAATTACTGCATATCGCTGAGATATGACCATTTATAGTGTGATTTTGTCAATCTAGCCACTCAATACTCATCATCCCTGAGTCTGATATCGTGTCCGGTTAAAGGCTTATCATTTAGACAGCAGGGGAGAGGATTTGACTATTTATGCACACTTACCTGGAATTATGACCAATCGCTCAGAGATATTTCCGTTTATCCAGGCTTGATTGCAAAATAAAAGGGACGTATAAATTTACGTCCCTAATGATCATAAGAGCAGAGTGTAGGGATGCAGAACCCCTATACTCCTATATCCAGTCTCAACAGATAATTTACTCTGTGCAAGACCTTACTTCAATGGTTCTAGATTACTAATGCTGAGATATAGTTCTTCATCAGCAACTTGTTGGTTGTAATCAATATTGATTTGGGTTGGGTAGCCAAATTTAGGATCATATTTGATGGTGAGACTAGATGCTTTTTTGGCGATCGCGTCGTCAATTATCCCAAACAGTTTCGGAATTGAATTATATTGTCGGAATAATTCTGCATCAACTGGTTCATTGTTGTTGACAGGCGTAATAGAAGCAACTTGACCATTCCGGACTGTAATGACTACTGGCTGAGTTGCTTTAGGTACGCAAAAACAACTCCTGCTAAATGTAAAGCGATAATTAGTCAACCTTTGCTGATTCCACAATTGACGGTTAACTTTTAGTTGCGTGGAATTTGAGTCATTTGGATTTGGTGTTTGTTCATTTTTTGATCCAATCCAGCGCTGAGAATTGACAACAGCATCTATTTTATTTTCTAAGGCTGTTAGTGCTTGCGGCGCGTTAGGTGAACCGAAATAATGATTTACAGTTTTTTGCTGTCTACCAAGAGTGAGAGAAGTAATTGCTGAAGGTAAATCTGTAGGCCCACCTTGATAATTACTGGGTAAAGAGAAATAATTAACCTTATCAAATTCTGCAACTAATCTTCTCACAGCTTGCGGACTAATTTTAGCAGTTCGCTTACCTACAACTTTCACAAAACGCTCTCCTTCGTAGACAACTCTACCATCAGGAAATATAGTAATTTTATAAATTGGGCAAGCACCAAAACACGCAGTTCTTTGCAGAGTAATAATACCTGAACGCAGCTTTTTAGTATTTTTATTGAAGATTTGTTGTGAAGAGTTCTGTGCAGTTAGTTGTGGTAACTGTACTGTAGACTGCGCTAAAACTTGGGCATTAAAAATTAAAGATACAAGTAATCCTGTACCGATTACGATAGGCGATCGCATATAAATTCCTGATAAACTAATGTATTAGTTTTACAGACAGGACTAATTACAAAAAGTTTCCTATGCTGGGTTATGTACCTAACATCAACAGGTAATAGCATTATCTGAAAATAGACAGACTTAGCTGTCTGACTCTGAGATAATTTGAGTATTTAGTAACGGGAACATCTCACTTTTTTGAATGTCATTGCGTAGGCGTTAGCCTTCCCATTCGCGTAGGGGATACGCAATGACAGTTATTATCTCGTTGCTAAATCAAAACTGGGATGCACCTCAGCGCAAGGACTTGCGCCCCTACAGTGTGGCTTCACTTACTATTTTTGTAAGTTCCCTAGGTGCAGACCGCACTCTTTAGCCGTAGCTTCTTCCCACCACCAGCGACCTTCACGTTCATGCTGGTTTGGTAAAACAGGTCTGGTACAGGGTTCGCAACCAATACTGATAAAACCGCGCTCGTGTAATTTGTTGTAAGGTACATCTAAAGCGCGAATATATTCCCACACTTGGGCGGAAGACCAGTTGGCTAAGGGGTTGAACTTAATTAACTGATGGTCTTCGGTAGAAAATGCGGTATCAAGTTCAATTACAGGAATATGGTTGCGTGTGCTGGGACTTTGGTCTTTACGCTGTCCTGTCACCCAAGCATCAAGAGTATTTAGCTTGCGGCGTAATGGTCTAACTTTACGAACAGCACAGCATTCTTTATGCCCATCTTGATAAAAGCTGAATAATCCTTTTTCTTCTACCAAGGCTTGTACTTCTGCGGCATCGGGGAACATTACTTCTAACTTAATGCCATAATGTTCTCTAACTTTATCCAAGAACTGGTATGTTTCAGGGTGTAAGCGCCCGGTATCGAGGGTAAAAACCCGGAAGTTTTTGGTGATTTTGGAAGCAATATCAATTAAAACAACATCTTCAGCACCACTGAAGGAAATTGCCATATTGTCAAAAGTATCCAAAGCCAATTTCAGAATTTCTCTTGGTGACTTTTGACTATATTCTGCTTCTATAGCAGCAATATTTAAATCTGTATGGGCGGCTACCATGTTGGAATATTCTCTTCTCTCTGAACCTGAATTTTACCAATTTAAGATGCTGTTATACCAATTCTCTACAACAAAATACGGAAATCACTCCAGCGAGTTGAGACGAAAATGATGCGATCGCCTCAAACACGCAAGAACTTAATCCCTTTATTCAGCAACGCCAGAATATTTTAGGCGATCGCTCCAGTTAGAATAATCACAAAATGCTGAGATAAAAAAGAAATGTTGATCAAAAATATTCAACTACCGCAGCAATAGCAGTAGCTATTTCTTCCATAATTTCGCTCGAACATTCTCCAATTTTGCGGATTAATCTTTGCACATCCATACCGCGCAATTGTAAAACATCGACAGCAGAAACTTTTGTCAAATTATTAGTTGTGTCTGGTTCAAGTTTGACGTGCCATATATTACCAGCGTAGTATTCTTTCCAGTCTGTGATAGGTGCAATTAATTTAATTGGTAATTGACCAACACCATCAGAACTGACCACCACAGCAGGTCTAATTTTTTTGATTTCTGCTCCTAGTGTTGGGTCAAAATTAACCAGCCAAATATCACCCCGTCTAGGTGTAGAAGAGCTAGTAGTCAAGCAAGTCTCCTGTCTCTAATTCTTGCCATTCTTTATTTTGTTCGTAATGTAGTAACATTCGTTCGGCTTGTTCTGCTAATATGCGTCGTCTTTCTTCTAATGACAACTTCATAAACTCGCGTCTGTTGATGGTTTGAGGTTTTACGGATATGGCTTTTGTCTCAATTGGTGTATTTTCTATCTCAGAAGTAAATTTTGATATTTCCATAAATTAACAATAATAGCTGGCTTGTGTTTATCGTAACTTATAAGAATCTTATGCGTGATCGCTCCAATTATAATAATTCATTAGCCAATAATCTACCTTCACTTGATTCAGACTCATCTTCTAATAACCACAATTTAGCTGTCTCATAATTATTACTAGAAAATATAACTGAATGAGACTGTCTGTAATTCTTCTCTAGCTCTTATCTCAAACCAAACTCAGCAACTAAGGCCGGATTAGAAGCTAGGATAGTTTCTAGACGACTTTCTGCCCATAACTCTATTTTCATTGCGGAGTCTAATTGGTTATGTTGCTCAACATAGTCAACAGCATCAGCTGTAAAACGCCCTGATGTAGCAATAATTAAAATATTTATTCGAGGCGGTTCCCAAAGTTTTACCTGGTCTTTTAGCGAACTAATATCTGTTAAAGAAATACTTTTATTAAGCCAATGCTTACACTGAATAATAATTCTTTGACGTATTACTCCACTCAATGGATCTTGATAAACTCGATAAACAGACACATCACGTCCCCGATCCGGGGCATTTGTGTGCATTAACCATTCAGCGTTTTCATAACTCTGTTCTAAATTAACTAAATTAAATATTAAACGTTCAAAATCTGTAGGCAAAAGGTTTTCCCACTTTAATTTAGTAATAATATTGCCTGAAGGTTTTGAGGCAACAAGTTCACTTAAATCTTGAATATCTACTGGAATTGGTTCATTAGAGGTATACAGAGATTCTTTAATTCCTGCTTTCACAGATGGCCAATCATAAAGGATAATATCTCTTAAATCATTAATTTGTGCATATGAAAGATGACGTTCCATATCATTCCAACGTTGAGGACGATTTACACTATTACCGAGTAATACATCTATTTTTTTTATGTTCGCTCGAATTAAATGCCAATCTAAATCTTTACGTGTGTTGCGAATTATTTCGTCCCATCTTTTAACATCTTCTTCATCGTAAATATCAACTCTATCGCTATAATCAATAGGATACTTTTCTTGAAGTTTTGCTAACAGTTCATCTATTTCATTAGACAATTGCACAATTTTATCTTGAATAAGTTGTCGCCGTTTTTGATCGAATTTAAATCTATATTCTCTTAATTCTTTACCGGGTTGCTCAATTTGACGATCTACTTCAATTTGAATTGTTAGTTCTCCAATTTCATGTGCATCTAAACGATTTTGGGCTATCTTATCTAGATCATAAGGTATTGTTTTTGGTTTCCACCCATCAATCAATGGCAGTCCTGTGAGCATACGCTCATATGAACGCAAAGCATCCTCGTAAACAGGATTTGCTCCAAATACAATACCTTGAGGTATATTTTTTTGTAACAAATCCCATAGGTTTTCAAGCTTCACTAAATTTGCTTCAATAGCTTCAAATTTACGTAATGCTTCATCTAGTTGACTCATATAAAAATAAATATTGTTGATAATTTAAATTAGACAGAATAATTTTCACTAGTGTACTTTTTATCTCTTAGTTCAGCAAGGAAGAAATTATTAGATAATGAAGCCTAACCTAAAACGAACTTTCTCACTTAGTTTATTAGTCTGTGTATACTTCAATATCTAAACAAAAAATGGTAGAGCAATTAATACTCTACCGTTTTCTAATATTTACTTGAGACTGAATCCCAAATTTTAATTACGACTCAATTCCTTGAGGTAACAATTCCCGGCGCTGTTGAGAACTGACTTGCACATTGCCATTTTCATCGACATCAACAACGGCTGTATCGCCATCTTTGATGCGACCAGACAGAATTTCTTCTGCGAGGCTATCTTCTAACAAGCGCATAATTGCCCGACGCAACGGTCTTGCACCGTAGCTGGGGCTGTAACCTTCTTGGATGAGCCTGTCTTTGAAGCGTTCGGTGACTTCTAAGGTGATGCCTTTTTCTGTCAGGCGACCAAACACTTCTTTAAGCATGATGTCGGCGATTTGGGTGACTTCTTCGCGGTTGAGTTGACGGAAGACGATAATTTCATCCAAACGGTTGAGGAATTCTGGGCGGAAGTACTGTTTGAGTTCTTCGTTAACCAGAGTTTTAATGCGGTTATACTGCGATTCACCAGCATCTTCATTAAATTCAAAGCCGATGGTGGAAGCCCCTTTTTCAATTACCTTGGAACCGATGTTGGATGTCAAAATCAGCAAGGTGTTCTTGAAGTCAACGGTGCGACCTTTAGCATCAGTTAACCGACCGTCTTCTAAAATTTGCAGCAGCATATTGAAGACATCGGGGTGGGCTTTTTCGATTTCGTCGAACAGCACCACGGTATATGGACGACGGCGCACAGCTTCGGTTAATTGACCGCCTTCGTTATAACCAACGTAACCTGGAGGCGAACCAATCAGTTTGCTGACGGTGTGGCGTTCCATATATTCCGACATATCCAGGCGGATCATTGCTTCTTCGGAACCGAAGAAGTAAGAAGCCAAGGATTTTGCTAACTCAGTTTTACCTACCCCAGTTGGCCCGGAGAAGATAAAGCTGGCGATGGGTCGATTAGGATTCTTCAAACCGACACGCGCCCGACGGATTGCCCGTGAAACTGCTTTCACTGCGTCTTCTTGTCCGATTAATCGCTGATGCAAGGTGTCTTCCATGTGCAGCAGCTTCTCGGATTCAGACTCGGTGAGCTTGTTGACTGGTACACCTGTCCAGGAAGCAACGATGTGAGCAATGTCTTCTTCGGTAACAACTGGTTCTACACCGTCACCACTTGCACCGTTGGTTTTGCTTTGAGCGATCGCCCGGATTTCGGCTTTGATTTCCATTTCCCGATCGCGCAGTTCCCCGGCTCTGTCAAAGTCTTGGGAACGCACGGCATCATCTTTTTCTTTTAAGATTTGGCGCAGTTCTTTATCTAACTCTTTGGCTGCGGGGGGCAGTTGGGAGTTGATTAACCGCACGCGCGAACCTGCTTCATCAATCAAGTCGATGGCTTTATCTGGCAAGTAGCGATCGCTGATATAACGGTCAGACAATTTCGCTGCTGCAATCAAAGCTTCATCAGAAATTTTCAACTTGTGATGTTGCTCGTAGCGATCGCGCAATCCATGCAATATTTCTATAGTTTCATCAACTGATGGCTCACCTACCATTACTGGTTGGAAGCGGCGTTCTAAGGCTGCATCGCGCTCGATGTGTTTGCGGTATTCGTCGAGGGTGGTGGCACCGATACACTGCAATTCACCTCTGGCCAAGGCTGGCTTGAGGATATTTGCTGCGTCGATTGCACCTTCGGCTGCACCTGCACCAATTAGGGTGTGTACCTCATCAATCACGAGAATGACGTTACCCGCAGAGCGAATTTCGTCCATGATTTTTTTCAGGCGTTCTTCAAATTCACCCCGGTATTTGGTACCTGCTACCAGCAAACCAATATCTAGTGTGACTACACGCTTGTCTTCCAGGATGTCGGGGACATCTTTGTTAGCAATGCGGCTCGCCAAACCTTCAGCGATCGCTGTTTTACCAACCCCTGGTTCACCAATCAGCACTGGGTTATTTTTTGTCCGGCGACCCAAGATTTGAATCACGCGCTCAATTTCTTTCGCGCGTCCTACGACTGGATCAAGTTTATTGTCCGTCGCCATCTGGGTTAGGTTCGAGCCGAATTCATCCAAGGTAGGAGTCTTAGTGCGTCCCGATTGCCCGGTCGCCGAAACCTCTGCTGTTTCTCCCAGCATTCGGATGACTTGGGTTCTTACCTTAGATAGATCCACCCCGAGGTTTTCTAGCACCCTGGCTGCTACACCTTCCCCTTCCCGGATCAGGCCCAACAGCAGATGCTCGGTGCCAATGTAGTTATGCCCTAATTGGCGCGCTTCTTCTAGGGATAGTTCCAGAACCCGCTTTGCCCGTGGCGTAAACGGAATTTCCACGGCCACAAAGCCTGAACCCCGGCCTATAATTTTTTCTACTTCAATACGGGCATCTTTGAGATTGACACCCATTGATTTCAGCACCTTGGCCGCAACTCCTGTGCCTTCCCCAATCAGACCCAAGAGGATCTGCTCGGTTCCCACAAAGTTGTGACCTAAACGGCGGGCCTCTTCTTGGGCCAGCATGATTACCTTAATGGCTTTTTCTGTGAAGCGTTCAAACATGGCATTTTTCCCATCACCTGCGTCGTGCCGGTACGCTGATTTTAGCACAGGCTAAGGTTTTGGGTGCCTGTATCACAGATAATCAACATCCAAGGAAGACTAATCAAATTGATGGGTGGATTTGTCAACTGTTGATGAATTTTGCTACGGCTACTGACTTGAGGAGCTTTGATTTACTAGCTTTTCAGCTTGGCTTGTAAATAGTTAGCCGTGATGATTGTAAATTAATTTTTACCAGTCACAAATATTAATTATTAGCATACTTTGACTGTAGATGTCAAAATTTTCTCAAATATATTTTTTATTTAAAACAGAAAAATTATATTTATTAAATATTCTAATGAATTAACAAGTGTAAAAGTTCATTTTTTCTTGGTTGTGAAAGGTGATTTGTCCTTTGACCTTTGTCATTAGCTGTTTTAGTTCCAGTGCTTTCTCTGATCCCGCTACTAGAAAAGAAAGCTTTTCATATTTGGTTGTGAGGTGATCTTGTGAAGAATTCGCAGAAGAAAGTACTGATGACTGAGCAAAAATACCAGCCTCTTAATCTCTCTTTTCGGCTAATTAATCAACTGCCAAGAGAATTGATTCAACTGTTTGCTAACAGTAGTGTGCCAGTTGTCTAAAGTTGTTTGAAACTTTGGATGCTGCAACTCTGATAACCAAAGAATTAGGGCATCCTCGCCATTATCTTTGTAATAACGCCGTCGTAACCCAGCGGTTTTAAAGCCAAATTTCTGATATAAGGATATAGCAGCAAGGTTAGAAGCTCTAACTTCGAGGGTGGCTCGCTCTAAACCGCGATCGCCAGCTGTCTTCAAGAGAGCATACAATAAAGCCTGTCCCAAACCTTGACGGTGATATTGGGGATGAATTGCCAAAATTGTAATGTGGGCTTCGTCTACAATCGACCAAAAGCAACCCATCCCCAAAAGTTGAATACTAGACAATGGTGCAAATAACCCAAGTAATTCGCTGTTGGGACTGTCCAACTCTCGTTGGTAGCCATCCATTGTCCAAAGACCACCAAAACAAGCTTGATCAAGTTCGAGGATTGCACTTAGATCATTGGTTGTGAGCGATCGCAATTGTAAGTCTGATGAAATCACAATTTATTCAAAATGCTGAGTTGAAGGTGCTGAATGTTGAGTTTAAAGACCACTCTGACGTGGTAGTTGATTTATGCCTATGCGAAGTTTTCTCGGACTTTTTACTTTACTCAGCACTCAGCACTGTGTTGGTAAACTGAAAATCGGGATACTTCCTCACGCCCTTAATTTGAACAAGGACAATCTATATAGTTATGGTATCGACTCACCCCACTGAGGTTCAACATACTGGAACTCAGTATTTGCCTCAAAAGCGCAACCCAAACGAAACTATTTCGCCTAACCAGGAACTATTACCTTTAACGGCCAAAGTTAATAGTGATGACTGCCTGGAAATTGGTGGGTGTGATGTCACAACCCTAGTTCAGCAGTTTGGTTCGCCTTTATATATTTTAGATGAAGACACTCTCCGTTCGGCTTGTCGGCAATACCGAGATGCGTTTAAGCAATACTACCAAGGTGAAGCTCAAGTATTGTACGCTTCCAAAGCATGGAATTGTCTAGCTGTTTGTGCGATCGCTGCCTCAGAAGGCTTGGGAATTGATGTTGTTTCTGGCGGTGAACTCTACACAGCTTTAACTGCTGGCGTTAGTCCTGAGAAAATTTACCTCCACGGCAATAATAAATCCCATTCAGAGCTAGTTTTAGCAATTGAATCTGGTGTGACGATTGTCGTTGATAACTGGCAAGAATTACACAATTTGGTGGAATTGACCCAAAACACCCACCCAGTCCGCATCATGCTGCGGTTAACTCCTGGGATTGAATGCCACACCCACGAATATATTCGCACAGGACACTTAGATAGTAAATTTGGCTTTGACCCCAACGATTTAGATGAAGTGTTTACCTTTGTTAGCAAGCAACCTTCCTTGAACTGTATAGGCTTGCACGCGCATATTGGTTCGCAAATTTTTGAACTGCAACCCCATCGAGACTTAGCCTCGGTGATGGTGCAATGGTTCCGAGATACTGCTAAGTATGGTTTAAATTTAACCGAACTCAATATTGGTGGTGGGTTAGGTATTTGTTATACAGAATCAGATGATCCCCCAAGTATTGAAGATTGGGTAAAGGTAATTTGTGAAGTTCTTCAAGAAACTTGTGCAGCCGAAAATTTGCCTTTACCAAAGCTATTATGTGAACCAGGGCGATCGCTGATTGCGACATCTTGTGTAACTGCCTATACCATTGGTGCAACCAAAATAGTCCCAGAAATTCGTACCTACCTATCTGTTGATGGTGGAATGTCTGATAATCCCCGACCAATCACTTACCAGTCAGTTTATCGGGCTGTAGTTGCTAATAAAATGTTGGCTCCGATTACACAAACAGTCACAGTAGCTGGTAAACATTGCGAATCAGGAGATATCCTAATTAAGAATGCCCAACTACCAAAAACTGAACCAGGCGATATCCTAGTGGTTATGGCAACTGGTGCTTACAATTACAGTATGGCATCTAACTACAACCGCTTACCCCGTCCAGCAGCAGTAGTAGTGGCTAATGGCGAAGCAAATTTGATTTTGCAGCGCGAAACTTATCAAGATTTGATTCGGCAAGATTGCCTACCAGAGAGACTCAAAAGTAGTCATTAGTCTTTAGTCATTAGTCCTTTGTAAAAAAAACTAATGACAGATGACAAATGACTAATGACATATCGTATTAGAGACAGAAAGATAATCCAGATGTCATGAGAGATTGGTCAAAGCATTGGCTGACAAACCTAGGATGGTCGCAGTCCTTGCTACTTGGGACTCTGGATATTGTATTAGTGCTGGCGCTGACGTACATGATACTAGTTATTATTAGCGAGCGCCGGACACTTTGGATGGTGCGAGGATTTATTATTTTAATGCTGGCATCGGCAATCAGCGGTAGATTGGGCTTACCCCTGCTAAATTTTGTCCTAGAAAAATTAGTGATTGGTTGTGCTGTGGCGATGGCGGTAGCCCTACAATCAGAATTTCGGAGATTTTTGGAACAATTAGGCCGTGGAGAAATACGCCAGTTATTTCAAACATCCAGTTTGTCCATCCCCAAATCTGATAGTGTGATTGATGAAATTGTGGATGCGGTTAAAGAACTTTCAAAAAACCGAATAGGAGCTTTGCTAATTTTGGAAACCACTGGCCCAATTGACGAGCGAGATTTTTCTGTGCCTGGAGTTAAGCTGAATGCTGAAGTCTCTAAGGAACTTATACAAACAATTTTTCAGCCGAAAACTTTGTTACATGATGGGGCGACTTTGATTCGCGGCTCAAGAATCGTATCATCAGGTATAATTTTACCACTTTCGGGACGCACAGCCTCGCGCCAGTTGGGTACACGCCATCGGGCAGCAATGGGAATTACTGAGCGGGTCGAAAATTGTATTTGTGTAGTTGTATCAGAAGAAACGGGTTCTATTTCCCTAGCGGAACGGGGAACCCTAAATAGACCACTGACCATTAGAAAACTCAAAGAGTCCTTAGAGGCTCGCTTATCTCCAACTGTAGATCGGGAAGCAGTGGCTCCTGGTCTGTTAAGCTGGGTGCGTCAGATTGGTAGTAAAGCACTGGTACTAGTTTCACGTTTACTTGGATTACCATCGACCGCTTCTCGAGATAAAAAATGACTGTACAACAAACTGAACTGCTATATTTGCCTCCCGACTTGAACCGGGAACTACTGCCCAAACACGTTGCGGTGATTATGGATGGCAATGGTCGATGGGCTAAACTTCAAGGTTTGCCGCGAATCATGGGTCATAAGCGTGGTGTTGATGCTTTGAAAGACTTGCTGCGTTGTTGCAAAGACTGGGGAATTGAGGCACTGACAGCTTATGCTTTTTCTACAGAAAATTGGAAAAGGCCGCAGGAAGAAGTAGATTTTTTGATGACTTTATTCCAAGTAGTTTTACGTCAAGAACTGCGGGAAATGGTTGAGGAAAATGTGCAAATTCAGTTTGTGGGAAATTTGCAGGCTTTACCGCGATCGCTGCAAGATGAAATTACCCGCTCAATGGAAGCCACTAAGAATAATCGCAGTATTAAGTTTTCTGTGGCAACTAATTATGGCGGACGGCAAGAAATTTTACAAGCTTGCCGCGCGATCGCCCAAAAAGTTCAGCAAGGTATCCTCAAACCAGATGAAATTGATGAATCAGTATTTGAAAGCCATCTTTACACTGCTGGAATTGATGACCCTGATTTATTAATTCGTACTAGCGGGGAAATGCGCCTTTCCAATTTTCTCCTCTGGCAAATGGCTTACGGGGAAATTTACATCACTGAGACTCTTTGGCCTGATTTCGACCGCGCTGAGTTTCACCGGGCTTTATGTGCATATCAGCAACGAGATCGGAGATTTGGCAAAGTCTAAAATCTGAAATATAAATTTCATCCTTTTTCATACTTTACCCTTGAGACTTCGACCTTTTAAGGGCCAGAAAACACAGCTTGTTCTATATCTTCACGGCTAAGAGAATACTTGAAGGAGCGTTGGATGTCTTGTTGATTGTCTCCAGCCTCAAGATATCTAACTACAATTTGCTCAATATCTAGCCAAAGTTCAGCTTGCCAATCGGGTCTTTGCACACGCCAACAATGACGTTGTGTTTCATCTTGTTGACAGCCTTGGTCTTTTAACCATTGCTCAATTTGTGGCAGAGGATGATTATATAAAGGGGTATCTGCTGGCAGAATAGACATAATAATTTGAGATTTTGAGGTAGGAAACTGTTTATTTGAATATGGAAAAGTTATAGTTTTGAGACTCTCCAGAACTAGTTAATTGGGATACATAAGAAATATGCTTCTCGACTTTGGGGGTAAGTAGAGGAGATTGGGTTTGAAAAGCAGCTTCACCACGAGCAAATCCAATCGCCAGTGCTAGTAATAAACATCCGACAAAGGTCAGTCCCAGGATAAATAAAGCGAAGATTTCGCCAGAAGAAAGCGGGCGATCGCTGGCATCGAGGTAAGCTGATTTAGAGTAATCATAAGAATAACGCACAGGACGATGCAAATCCGCAGGTGCTTGAATTACGCCAAAGCGAGAATAGCCAATTTTCAAGTCATAGCTGAGTCGCCTTTCTGGATGGCTTAAAGTGGCATAAGCTTCATTAATTTGCTGAAATTTAGCTGTAGCAAGGGTAGCAGGTAATTCTGTAGTGTCAGGATGATAGCGCTTGCTTAGTTCCCGATAAGCACGGCGAATATCAATCACCGATGCTGAGGGATGCAGTCCTAGCAGCGAGTAGTAGGAGGTTTCACTACTTTGTGGCATGGCCCCATTTTGATTCACGGCTGTTTGAGGTTGGCGATCAAGTTTTTTATCATATTGTAAACCTGCCAGCCTATTCTACAGATGGAAAAATCATTAGACTTTCAAGCGATTGTGGGCGATCGCACCTGCAAATGATATTTTCATAATGGCCTACTCATCAAAAGTGTAGTACTAGAGGAAGCACAACTTGAAGCTACTGCCATTTCTTGTATCAAAGGCATCATAGAAATTAAATTTTTTGTTTAGGAACAGAAAGTTACAAACAACTATGGAATTGCTATGGGTTTACTGTCTCTAAAAATAAAATTACTTAAGACTCTGGCAAATAATATTTCCAGGCACTAACAACTTCCATGACCTCATAATAAGTGCCAGGTCTTTCAGTACCTTCTTGATTTCTAGCAACTAAACGTACTTGATCCATCCAGACTGATACCCAGTCTCCATTTGTACCATAAGTATTTGATAATTGCTTTGCTTTCTCTTCTACAATATAACTAAAATTGGGATTAGCACTATTAATCCAGTTCCCTAATGTTGGGTTTGCCCTATATTTATCCCAGATAATTTTTAACGATTGTTCCAAGTCATTTACGAACAATTCAAAAGCCATATTGAAGTCAGATTCTTTATTCAGCACTGTATTTTTCTTTAATTCATTAATTAAATCTTATTAGTAATAGTGTCGATAATTCGAGAAGCATTACGAATTCTCCGTGCTGATGAACAGCTAAACCAATTAGAAACAGTCTTGGCTTTTTTTTGCTACGTTTGTTTTAGAAAGCGCGTTAGTTCAAGAAATTATGAGGTGGGATATGGCTGTGTTACGTGAGTCACCTTGGTATCAAGAAATTTTACGCGAAGGCGAGGCGCGGGGTGAAGAACATGGTCGACGGGAGGAATTATTTTCCGGGATTGAACTGGCCTTGGAAATTAAATTCGGCAATGCTGGGTCAGAGTTGATGCCAAATATTTCCCAAATTAGTGATTTACAGCGATTAAAAGCTATTCAACAAGCAATTAGAACTGTTAACACTATTGAGGAACTGCAACAACTTTTATAAGTTTGTGAGTAGAAAACCCTAACCTAGTAAATCAGCGCGGGGTTTAAAGGTTTCAATTTGCCGAATTTTTTCGTAAAGTTCTTTTTCTTCGGGGCTAATATTTTTTGGTGTAATTATCTGAATCTCCACCAATTGATCGCCGCGTTTGCCGTTGTCGGTAGGATAGCCTTTATTTGCCAATCGGAATCTTTGACCAGACCTAACACCTGGGGGGATGGTCATTTTCACAGGGCCATCAAGGGTAGGTGCTTCTACAGATCCGCCGAGAACTGCTTCACTGGGAGTTACGGGTACTTGACAGGCTATGTTTGCGCCTTCTAATTTAAATAAGGGATGTGGCTCGACAGTAATTTTTAGGTATAAGTCGCCACCGCTGATACCTTGGTTTTTTAGGCGGATACTCTGACCTGTAACCATAGCTGGAGGCATTGTTACTTCTAGCGATCGCCCATCTTCTAAACGAATGCGCTCGTTACCACCTTGATAAGCTTTTTCTAATGGTAAGGTTAATCGAGCTTCAATATCTCGCCGGGCTGGTTTTGGCGGATTTTTAGGAACTGTATATTGAACTCTGCTGTTCGGCGAACGAAACGGATCGGTTTTTGTAGTACTGCCATTTCTGGTATCTTGGCGACTACCAACACCTACAACTTGATTGATAAAGTCTTCAAAATTAGCAAATTGACTGGGGTCTACTTGATTGCCATTGCTGCGATCGCTTGGACGTTCTCCCCAGCCTTTGGTTTTTGGCGTTTGTTTGTTCCCAGCAAAGCCTTTTTGCTTCCAATAGCGGCTAAACTGGTCGTATTGCGCTCTTTTGGCTGTGTCGGAAAGCACTTCGTAAGCTTCGCCAATATCTTTAAATTTTTCTTCAGCGGCTTTATTTCCTGGATTCAAGTCAGGGTGATATTGTCTAGCTAATCGCCGATAGTTCTTTTTAATTTCTTCATTAGAGGCATCTTTATCTACTCCTAAAATCTCGTAGTAATCGCGGAAATTCTGCAAATTTTGCATAGTCAGTTATTTAAATTTAGATTTTAGATTTTAGATGTTGGTAATAATTATTAAGTAATCAGTATGTATAAGGCAGGAGACAGGAAGCAGGAGGCAGAAGGTAAAAGCTAGTATGTGATAGGGTTTCACAGGTTGGCATTTTATATTTAATTATGTCTACCTACTTAATACTATTGACTCATTACTTATTACTTATCACCAATGGCTAAATCCGTATTTTGAATCAAATTTCTCACCTTAGTAACGGTGGTTGTTGCCATATAAGGGCAGTATTACAACCAATCATCGTCATTTTCATCCCAATTATCTTGATAACTAGGGCGGGATGTGCGGCGAGATGGGCGACTGTCATAGGCTGAAGAACGGCTGTCTCTACCATAATCTCTGCCATTTTCTCTACCGTAGTCTCTGCTGTTATAGGAATCGCGATCGCGGTAATTATCTCGGTAGTAATCAGGTTCCCGTTCTCTTTCTTTATCGCCGCCTCCTGTAAAGATTTCTTTAATTGTGCCGAACAAGTCATCGTCTTCGTCTTCAGCATAATACTGGCGGACTTCTCGGTTTAGTTCATAAAGGGCATCTTGCAAGTCAGCGTAGGCTTGATCAATACCGCGATCGTCGTTGGCTTGTAAACTCTCCTTGAGTTCGCGGCTGATATTATCAATGCGTTGGCGACGACTGCGGGCAAATTGCATACCAAATTCTAGGGCTACTTCTCGCAGTTGTCGTTCTGCTTGTAAAATCAATGCTTCGGAACGGGTACGCTTTTCGACTCGTTCTTTGCGTTCGCGATCGACATCAGCGTATTTTTGCGCGTCCTGAATCATCCGATTAATTTCTGATTCACTTAAGGTGGAAGCACCTTGAATAGTGATACTTTGTTCCCTGCCTGTTGTTCTATCTAAGGCTGTTACCTGTAAAATCCCGTTGGCATCAATATCAAAGGATACCTGGACTTGGGGAATGCCGCGCGGGGCTGGAGGAATGCCATACAGCTTGAAACGTCCCAGAGATTTGTTATCTCCAGCCATTTCCCTCTCACCTTGCACTACGTGAATTTCCACGGTATTTTGGTTATTTTCCGAGGTGGAGAAGATATCTGAACGGCGGACTGGGATGGTTGTATTACGGGGAATGAGTTTTTTCATCACACCGCCGATAGTTTCCAATCCCAAAGATAAAGGTGTGACATCCAACAACAGCAAATCCTTCAGTTCGCCGGCGAGGATACCTGCTTGAATGGCTGCACCAACGGCGACGACTTCATCAGGGTTAACATTTTCGTTAGGTTCAATGCCAATTAAGTCACGGACTAGTTGCTTAATCATGGGGATTCTTGTCGAACCACCAACTAACACAACTTCTTCGATATCTTCTGGCCTAAGTCCAGCATCTTTTAATGCCCTTTTGACTGGTGTGCGGACGCGTCCGACTAAATCACTACACAAACCTTCAAATTGAGAACGCGTCAGACGAGTTTCGATATGTTTTGGCCCGTCTTCTGTGGCGGTGATGAAGGGCAAATTGATATCCGTGATGCTCACAGCAGATAATTCAATTTTAGCTTTTTCTGCGGCTTCCATTAAACGTTGTAGAGCTTGGCGATCGCGTCTTAAGTCTACACCTTCGGTTTCTAAAAATTGCTCGGCTAACCAATCCACTATCTTTTTATCAAAGTCATTTCCACCCAGTTGGGTATCACCACTGGTGGCTTTAACTTCAAATACCCCATCGCCAACATCTAAAATGGATACGTCAAAAGTTCCACCACCCAAGTCAAAGACTAAGATGGTTTCGGTGTCACCTCTATCTAAACCGTAAGCTAAAGAAGCCGCAGTGGGTTCGTTGAGAATTCGCAACACTTCTAAGCCGGCAATTCTGCCAGCATCACGGGTTGCCTGTCTTTGAGAATCGTTAAAATAAGCAGGAACTGTCAAAACTGCGCCTGTAACTGGTTCCCCTAAATAACGGCTGGCATCATCGGCTAATTTCTTGAGTACCATTGCGGAAATTTCTTCGGGGGCAAAATCTTTACTCAAGCGCGGACAAGCAATTTTGATATTCCCGATTTCGTCTTTGCGGATGGTGTATGGCACACGCTTAGAATCTGGGCTGAGTTCACCATACTTTCGTCCAATGAAGCGTTTGACTGCAAAAAAAGTATTTTGCGGGTTGAGGACGGTTTGCCGTCGTGCCATTTGCCCAACCACTCTCTCACCATCTTTGCTGAAACCAACTACGGAGGGTGTTGTTCGCATTCCTTCTGCATTGGCAATCACCACCGGCTTGCCACCCTCCATCACGGCGACTACTGAGTTGGTTGTACCCAAGTCGATGCCGACTACCTTGCCCATGCGTTACTCTTCTCCTAGTGTGTCTTATATCTATTAATTTATTATGATTGGCCAGGACTACCAATAGCATGAAGCTATTAGTGGAAAACACCTCAATGGTATAATAGTCAATTAAGGCAAAAGTTGAATAAATTTAAGGTTAAGGAGCTAGTTGCAAAACTAGGATAGCATTCACAATGCTGAGTATGTCTAAGTAGCTCTAAATCTCTATAGTCGAAAAACTCTACTTTATCAGCGCTTTAAGTTGGGTAATCCACCCTTTTTTCATTGATTGTTGACTTACTCCTGATACTCAGAAGTTTATTTGAAGAACACTTGCAAGCTTTGAATTTACAAGAGCAATTACGAATTCATCTGTATGAAATCGCCAGAGAACGCGATCCTTTCTTCGCCACAGCAGGACATTTCTTTGTCCAAGAATACATTCGTCAAGAATTAGCACAATGGGGAAGTGTGGAAATCCACACCTTTGTCGTGAGAGGGAAAACCTGCAACAACCTGATTTTAAATTTATCAAGTCAAACAATAGGGAAGCACCAAGATTTACCCCCAATTTTGATTGGGGCGCACTATGATGCTGTGCCGGGAACACCAGGGGCAGATGATAATGCTACAGGTGTAGCGGTATTATTAGAATTAGCGCGGAAATTTGCAGCGGAACCTGCTAAATATCCCTTGCGGCTAGTAGCTTTTGATATGGAAGAATATGGCTTACTAGGCAGTACTGAATATGCAAGTTTATTGCATCAACAACAGCAATCACTCCGCTTAATGATTTCTCTGGAAATGCTGGGTTATTGCAACTCTACCCCAGGTTCTCAGGCTTATCCCCGTCCGTTGGAGAAATTTTATCCAAATCAGGGTGATTTTATTGCTTTAATTGGGAATTTGCGGACAATTCGGGATTTAATCAGTCTCAGCCGGAATATTCGCAAAGCAGGTTTACCCAGTCAATGGCTACCAGTACCCAACCGAGGCTTAATCGTACCTCAAACCAGACTTAGTGATCATGCACCTTTTTGGGATTTGGGCTATCCAGCAATTATGGTGACAGATACGGCATTTTTACGGAATCCCAATTATCACAAACCTAGTGATAATATTGCCAGTCTAGATTTAGATTTTCTGACAAGTGTTTGCCAAGGTTTAGAACAGGGAATTAGACGGTTAGCTTAGTCTTTAAATGGCGATGTTATCTGGAAGCGATCGCACATTTGGCGGCAAACTAATTAAATCATCAATATTGCGTTTCATGGTGTTGCAAATTGCATCTAGTGGTAAGTCATTGGCATCATAACCAAAGGGATTTTCGATTTCCAAGCCGATAGCTTCAATGCCAAACAAGGTAAAACTAATTAAAGAGACAATTAAGCCTGTCCACCATCCTAAAGTTTCTACCATTTGAAAGGGCAATAAGCAGCAATACAACAACAATAATTGCTTGAGATGTATGGCATAAGCTAGAGGCATAGGAGTTCTTAAAATCCGTTCGCAAGAGCCTAAATTATCGACTAAATTATTTAATAGTTCTTGCAGACTAGTCAATTGGTAGCTATTTAAGCATTTGCGGTCATACTGTTGTTGTAAATAGTCACCAATCCAAAAAGCAACCTCTAAAGGTGGATGGTTCATCGTCTGCAATTTTATATACTTAGATGTGGGAATTAATTCTTCTAGTTCACTGTTAATTTTTTCTTCTCTTAAATGCAATTTAGTTGTAACTGCAAAGGCTACTAATAAACGTAAGGCAGCAACTTTATGTTCTCTATCTTCTGGAGATACTTCGTCAATAGATACCCAAATTTGTCGGGCTAAATTACGTACAGTGTTGACTATAGATCCCCAAGCTTTTCTACCTTCCCAAAACCGATCATAAGCAGTATTTGTCCGAAAAACTAATAATAAACCTAAGACAATACTGGGAATAACATTTCCTAAAATTGGTTGAGATACAGGTAATTTAAAATAATAAAAAATAGAAATTACAACACCAAAAAAGCCACACCAAAAAACTCGTGGATAAATTGAAGATATCACCGAGCCTTTCATCTGAAAAGCCATTTTAGACCAACTGATTTTTTCAACTGCCATGCAATTCCCCTAAAAATCTTCAGCGAACCAAGCAAGTAACTATCTGATAACTTAAAAATCATAACCTTGGCAGTAGCAAAATCGGCATAGAGGAATTTACTATGACTGGGGCATTATCATCTTCGGCGCGTTGGGAATTCTGGATTGACAGAGGCGGGACGTTCACCGATATTGTGGCGAAGCGTCCTGATGGGGATTTGGTAATTCACAAGCTGCTGTCAGAAAATCCTGAACGCTACACCGATGCAGCAGTGCAAGGAATTCGGGAACTGCTGGGAATTGCGGCTGATGCGTCAATTCCAGGCGATCGCATTGCGGCGGTGAAAATGGGAACAACTGTGGCGACAAATGCTTTATTAGAGAGAAAAGGCGATCGCACTGTTTTAGTAATTACTCAAGGATTTCGGGATGCTTTACGTATCGGTTATCAAAACCGCCCCGATATCTTCGCCCTTGAGATAATTTTACCAGAAATGCTGTACGAAAAAGTAATTGAAGTCGATGAACGTTACAGCGCCCAAGGTGAGGAATTAATACCTTTGAATATCGATGCAGTTCGTCCGCAATTACAAGCAGCATACAATGATGGGATTCGTTGCTGTGCGATTGTTTTTATGCACGGCTACCGCTACACCACCCATGAACAACAAGTTGCCACTTTAGCCAAAAGTATTGGCTTTACTCAAGTTTCCATATCTCACAAAGTCAGCCCTTTAATGAAATTAGTTAGTCGGGGTGATACGACGGTTGTTGACGCTTATTTATCACCGATTTTGCGGCGATATGTTGATCAAGTCTCGCATCAACTCAATAACGAACAAACCACAAAACTAATGTTCATGCAATCCAACGGCGGACTAGCGAATGCAGAGAACTTTCAAGGTAAAGACAGCATTTTATCTGGGCCGGCTGGTGGGATAGTTGGAGCAGTCCAGACAAGCGTTATGGCTGGATTTGACAAGATTATCAGCTTTGATATGGGCGGTACATCAACTGATGTGGCGCATTACAATGGCGAGTATGAACGCACCTTTGAAACAGAAGTCGCCGGAGTGCGTCTGCGAACACCGATGATGGCAATTCACACAGTTGCGGCTGGTGGTGGTTCGATTGTGCAGTTTGATGGTTCTCGCTATCGGGTGGGGCCGGAATCTGCGGGAGCAAATCCAGGCCCAGCGGCTTATTCCAAGGGCGGAAGGTTGACGGTAACTGACTGCAACGTGATGGTGGGTAAGTTGCAACCAGAATTTTTCCCTAAGATATTCGGGGTGAATGGGGATTTACCCTTGGATGTAGAGGTTGTGCAGCATAAGTTTCGGCAATTAACGAGGGAAATTGGGGATGGGAGAACACCGGAAGAAGTCGCTACGGGTTTTTTGGCGATCGCAGTTGATAAAATGGCAAACGCTATCAAAAAAATCTCTCTCCAGCGTGGTTATGATGTGTCAGAGTATACTTTATGCTGTTTTGGTGGTGCTGGTGGGCAACACGCTTGTTTAATTGCTGATGCTTTGGGGATGAAGCAGGTATTTATCCATCCATTCGCGGGGGTGTTGTCTGCTTATGGTATGGGTTTGGCAGATGTCAGGGGAATTCTGGAAAAGTCGGTGGAAGCGGTTTTGGATGAGGGTTTATTGGCGGAGTTGGAGTCAGAGTTTGTAGCTTTGGTGGGAGAAACGAACCGCCAAGACGCAGAGAGCGCCAAGACAGAGGTTTATCGCAAAGTGCATCTTAGATATGAGGGAACGGATGCGCCTTTGATTGTGGATTTTGCTGATGTGGTAATGATGCAGCGGCAGTTTGAGGAGTTACATCGTCAGCGTTATGGGTTTATTGCTGCTGAAAAGCAGTTGATTGTGGAAGCTGTGGCGGTTGAGGTGGTTGCGAAACATGATGCGCCGGAAGAAGCTGTAATTGCACGTAAAAACGGGAAGGAACCCGTAGCAGTAGCTACTGTAAAGATGTATACGGCTGGTACATGGCAAACGACACCAGTGTACCAACGCCAAGATTTACAACCAGGAGATTGTATCGCAGGCCCAGCCATTATTGTAGAGACGACGGGTACAAATGTCATTGAACCCCATTGGCAAGCGGAATTAACTACACGCAATCATCTTGTGTTGTCTGTGGTTGGTGTTGCAGACAACAACGGACAACGGACAAATGACCTAGACGCGTTAGCAGCTTCTCGCAGGGTAGGACAAAAATCAGATCCCGTTATGCTGGAGATTTTTAATAATTTGTTTCGGGCGATCGCAGAACAAATGGGTATAACCTTACAAAATACCAGTTCTTCTGTAAACATCAAAGAAAGGCTAGATTTCTCCTGTGCAATTTTTGATGGCTTTGGTCAATTGGTAGCGAATGCGCCTCACATTCCTGTGCATTTGGGTTCGATGAGTGAAAGTGTACAAGCTTTAATTACTAATTATGGTGACACCATCAAAGCTGGTGATGTATTTGTCTCTAATAACCCCTATAACGGCGGGACTCACTTACCAGATATTACCGTTATCACTCCAGTCTTCCCCGATTTAACACTCAGTACTCCCGACTCTCCACTATTCTACGTCGCCTCACGGGGACACCATGCAGATATCGGCGGTATTACTCCCGGTTCAATGCCACCCAATAGTACAAATGTGGTAGAAGAAGGCATATTAATCGATAATGTTCAGTTAGTTGCAGCAGGCCAATTCCGCGAAGCAGAATTAGTAAATTTGCTTATAAGTGAACCTTATCCTGCACGCAATGTTACCCAAAACTTAGCAGATTTACAAGCACAAATTGCTGCTAACGAACGCGGTGTGCAAGAATTGTTGAAAATGGTAGAACACTATGGGTTAGAAACTGTACAAGCTTACATGATTTTTGTGCAAGACAATGCCGAAGAATCTGTACGGCGTGTCATCGAAGTTTTGCAAGATGGCAGTTTCCGTTATGCCTTAGATAATGGTAGTATGATTCAAGTTGCAATTACCATTAACCGAGAAAACCGCAGCGCTAAAATTGATTTTATAGGCACTTCCAATCAGCAGATAAATAATAATTTTAATGCTCCAGCAGCAGTTTGCAAAGCCGCAGTTCTATACGTTTTCCGTACATTAGTTAATGATGATATTCCTTTAAATGCTGGTTGTCTGAAACCTTTAGAAATTAACATTCCTGAAGGTTGTATGTTAAATCCTCGTTACCCAGCGGCTGTGGTGGCGGGAAACGTGGAAACTTCCCAAGCAATTACCGATGCTTTATATGGCGCGTTGGGGGTTTTAGCGGCTTCTCAAGGCACAATGAATAATTTTACCTTTGGGAATGAATGCTATCAATATTATGAAACAATCTGTGGTGGTTCTGGTGCAGGTGCAAATTTTGCTGGTACAGATGCAGTGCAAACACACATGACTAATTCGCGTCTGACAGATCCAGAAGTATTAGAATGGCGTTTTCCAATTGTGTTAGAAAATTTTGCTATTCGTAAAAATAGTGGTGGTAAAGGCCATCATTATGGCGGAAATGGTGTTATTCGCCGCTTGCGTTTTTTGGAACCGATGACCGCAGCAATCTTATCAAATCATCGTGTAGTTGCACCTTTTGGTTTATCTGGTGGTGAAGCTGGAAAATTAGGAAAAAATTATGTGGAAAGATGTGATGGAACAGTTGAGGATTTAGGTAGTAAAGCTGTGGTGGAAATGAATATTGGTGATGTATTTGTAATTGAGACACCCGGCGGTGGTGGTTATGGTTTTGCTGATAATATTAATTATTAATGAATGAGAGGACGATTCAGGCGATCGCCTCTCCTAAAATTTAAATGGCTACTTTCTGACGGGGACAATCAAACACCACGACAAAATTAGCTTCCGGCATAAGTTGACGTAAACTTTGTACATGACCATCTGCATCAGAACGGCTGCGAAATCTCGCAACTGTTACCCTTTGCATATCTGGAAATAACCGCGCAACAATCCAAGAATTTAGCCGTTCTTTGTAAGCAAATACCTGAGTCTGCGTTTCTGAGGAGAAATCTTTGTCATCGCTGTTGTGTGGCATGATTAATCTATCCATAAGCAGTCTAATGAAGAGCGTTAGCTAGTTTCTTGGCGGGGATACTGCGGGATTTATATCAATGCACTGAAGCAGAACTGATGCAAGCAGTCCAAAAATTGATTTCGGATCAAGATACTTAGCTTTGCTTGAATATTGTCTGAATAACTGAGTTGCTTTTTGATCAGCAAGCGATCGCATACTCTCACACTAGAGATAAATCAGTCCTCTCCCCTGCGAGAGAAGACAAAAAATAAAGACTTCTTCTTCAAAACAGAATTTTCAGCCTGATGCTGGGATTTTGCAAGTCAACGTATCACAGTACTTTTGTTGTCCACAATTATCTAATTAACTGCGCCGCTGAGTTAAAAAACTGACGACACAAACCCCTTGTAACTAAAATTGTCGTCAGTAAGTTTGCCACAGCAACCATAAACACAATTAAAATCTCATAAGAGACAGCATCTAAAGGGTTCACACCGCCTAATAACTGTCCAGCGGTAATACTGGGAAGGGTAGCCATACCAATGAGCATCATTTGATTGATGGTAGGAAGGAATGCGGCGCGAATGGCTTCTCGGCGGTACTGACTGACAGCTTGTTGCGGCGTTGCGCCTAAACTTAAGTGAGTTTCAATTTCCCCAGCGGAATTATTTACTGTACTAACCAGACGTTCACCGGCGATCGCTGCTGCATTCATTGCGTTACCAATAATCATCCCAGCAAAGGGAATCATATACTTTGCTTCGTACCATCTATCTGGTTGGAGAATCAAGAAGTTGGTGTAAAAGAGCGTGAAGGCGGTACTTACTAAAATTGCTCCCCAAACCACAGGTAATACTAAGGGAATTTTCTGGCTGATTCGGTTGCGGGCGACAATCGCTCCCATTGTCAGCATAATTGCTACAATTCCCAAAACCGCCCAAGCATTATTTACGGCAAAGATGAAATCGAAAACGTACCCCAATACCAGCAGCTGTAAGATGGTTCTGCCAGTTGCAATTGCCAAATTTAACTCTAATCCTAATTTTTCCCAGGCGGATAAACCAATGGCGATCGCCATTAACCCCACAGCCAAGGCTAAATCAGCTAAATCTAGTTTGATTAAATCCGGCACAGTTTTTTCACCTCCTGGAATTGTCTGATCACAACAGCTTACATACTTGAGAGTTGAATTTCAATTATTCAAGTACAGAGAGAGTATCCACCTCAGATCTGTTATATGAATCAGGTTATGTCTGCTAAACAGAATAATTCTCTATCATCTTTGCGTGAGGTTTTGATCAATTTCATAAAATGACTCCCTATAAGTCATGTATATTGACACTTTTTGAGAGTGGCCTAATTACAAATTACAAATTACAAATTACGAATTAGTATGATATTTTTGCCCATACAATAATTTCAGTAACCACCCTTTTTGATGCGTATCCGGGGAGACAGTCTATTAGCCAACTGTTTGATGAAAATTCAAGCAGCTAAAGTCTACTGTCGAAGTGCATCCTTTGTATCTTCAAATAACATAAAAACTCATGTTCCAAAGCGTAAATTCTGTTCCTGCCTTTGATATCAAGCAGCAATACGTCACTATCGAAGCAGAAGTGAGTGCAGCAGTGCTAGAAGTTTTGTCTTCCGGGCGTTATATTGGTGGCCCCATAATTGAAAGCTTTGAGCAACAATTTGCTGACTATCATGGTGTTACTAATTGTATAGCTTGTAACTCTGGAACTGATGCACTCTACTTAGCGCTACGAGCTTTAGAAATTGGTGCAGGCGATGAGGTGATTACAACACCGTTTACCTTTATTGCGACGGCTGAGGTGATCAGCTCTGTAGGAGCCAAGCCTGTATTTGTGGATATAGATATTAATACATTTAACTTAGATTTGCGGCAAATAGCTGGGGCGATTACACCCAAAACCAAGGCGATTATTCCGGTGCATTTATTCGGACAGCCTGTGGATATGACAGAGTTAATGGCGATCGCCAATACTCACAATTTAGCCATAATTGAAGATTGCGCTCAATCTACAGGTGCAGTTTGGGATAATCAAAAAGTTGGCAGCATAGGGCATATTGGTTGCTTTAGTTTTTACCCTACCAAGAATCTCGGCGGTTGTGGCGATGGTGGGGCAATTACAACTAATGATCCAGAGTTAGCAGCGAAGATGCGGGTAATTAAGGAGCATGGGCAACGAAATCGCTATTACTACGAGGAAGTTGGCGTAAATAGCCGCTTAGATGCCATTCAAGCCGCAATTTTGCAAATTAAGCTGCGTTATCTTGATAATTGGAATCAAAAGAGACAAGCGATCGCATCTTACTACCAACAGTTCCTCAGCCAACTTCCGGGAATTGTTGTCCCTGAAGAACTTCCTGGCGGCGAGAGTGTCTGGAATCAATTCACAATTCGTGTAGTTAGTGAATCACGCAATGGTGCTAGTGCTTCGCGGCGCGATTGGGTAAAAAATCAATTGCAAGAACGGGGTATAAATTCAATGGTTTACTACCCTTATCCACTGCATTTACAGCCAGTTTATCAACATTTGGGTTATCAATCAGGGCAATTGCCAGTAGCTGAGCAAACCTGTCATGAGGTTTTATCTTTGCCAATGTTCCCTGAACTTACAACCCAGCAGCAAGACCAGGTGATTTATGCACTGAAGGATTGTTTGGTTTAAGGGGAGTGGGGAATCGGGAGTTGGGGAAGTAATGTACTAGTCATCAATACTTTTCAAATATAAAGTTGGCTCATCCCAGATTAAGATCCCCCCGCCTGCGGCGACCCCCTTTTTAAGGGGGTAAACGAAAAAATAGCCCCCCTTTTTAAGGGGGGTTGGGGGGATCAACAAAAACTCATAACGGTAAACTGAGAATTATTGATTTACTACTCCCTACTCCTTAGACAACTGCGCGGTTGTTGGCAGTTGCTAATGCTTCTACTAAACCACGTACAGCAGCAATCATGGCGATTTCGCTGTTGAGTTGGTTGATGGCAGAACCAACACCAACACCAGCAGCACCAGCCGCCATCGCTAAAGGTGCAGTAACGTTAGAAATACCGGAAGCGCATAATACTGGTACAGATACAGCGCGAGAAATTTCATAAGCTGCTGCCAAGGTGGGAGCAGCTTTTTCAATTAATCCCAAAGTGCCAGAGTGAGCAGGTTGGCTGCTGGTTCCGCCTTCGGTTTGGATGATGTCAGCACCAGCTTTAACGAGTTCTTCTGCTAGTTGTACTTGCTGATCTAGTTCCAGAATGTGAGGAACTGTCACAGATAAGGTGATTTCTGGTAAAAGTGCGCGGGTTTGCTGAGTCAAGGCTAAAACTTCCTCAGCTTCAAATCTGCGTCCTTGCGCGTAGAAAGAATCAAAATTACCAATTTCAATCAAGTCTGCGCCAGCTGCTACAGCTTGCACAAATTTTTCTGGTTCAACTGCTGATACACACACTGGTAAATTAATCAAGCTTTTCGCCATTGCGACTATTGCCGGATCAGCAGCGATATCAACAAAGGTCGCGCCACCAATTTCAGCAGCTTTAATAATAGTAGCCACGCGATCGCGGTCAAAGTTATGCAAACCACTAATAACTTTCAGAACGCTGCGGTTGGTAAATGCACGTTGCAGTGCAGAATTTATGGTCATAGTTCGTTTTTTGGAGCTACGAAGGTAGGAATATTTTTACACTACTGAGCGTTTGCGGCTAGGGGGTAGTCAGCGGTTCAAGACAGAATTTTAGATGTTGAGTAAGGGTGCAGGGGAGAAAAAATCTATCTATATTCACTTTCCAAATGTCTGGAAAATTTCAATACTTACCACTAGGCTATTACTTAGGATAAATTGTTAGCATTCTAATCTTTAGATAAACTAACATAGAGCTTAACTAATAAACTAAACATTTTTGCGGAAAACACCAGCCACTCTGTGTGAATATGAGCCGTTTAGCTTCTGTTTTGATTACAAATCCTGTGTTGGAAATTTTACCCAATAGTTTTAGCGATCGCAACTGGCTGCCTACAAGGCAGTTATGGTTATTAATATTAAGTTTGGCTTATTTGTGTTCGGCTTGTGGTCGAGCTTCCGAAGCTCAATCAACAGGAAAAGATTCCGGTAAAAAACGGCCTGTTCCTGTCATGGTGGCCACTGCTACTCAAAAAACAATCCCAATTTTCATCAAGGCTACAGGTACAGTAGAAGCATATTCAACTGTTTCTGTCAAGTCACAGATTGGGGGACAGTTAACAGGGGTGTATTTCCGCCAAGGACAGAACGTGAAAAAGGGGGATTTGCTGTTTCAGATCGATTCCCGTCCCCAGCAAGCAGCCCTGATGCAAGCAATGGCGGCCAAAGCCAAAGATCAGGCATTAGTCAAGCAGTCCGAGGCTAATGTTAACAAAGCGATCGCTCAAGTTAACCAAGCCAAAGCCACAGTCTTAAAAGATGTAGCCCAGGCGAATAATGCCAATGTCCAGGCACAACGCTATGCGGGGTTACTGCAACAAGGTGCGATTAGTAAAGAGCAGTCTGAACAATACCAAACAAGTGCCATTGCTCAAACAGCAACAGTCAAAGCAGACCAAGATGCAGTAGCTAACGCCCAAGCAGCAGTAGAAGCCGCTAAGGCAGATGTAAAAAATGTCCAAGCCGCAGTAGTCGCAGACGAAGCCGCAATTGATAATGCTAAAGTCCAGCTTTCTTATAGTTCTATTTATTCGCCAATTACCGGGCGCACGGGTAGTCTCAAGCTAAATCAAGGTAATTTAGTGACTGCTAATTCCACAGATCCCTTAATTACCATCAGCCAGATTCGCCCGATTTATGTTAACTTCTCGATTCCCCAGCGAATGTTGCCAGACTTGAAAAAGTACACCAGCAACCACAAATTAGAAGTTGATGTCATCCCCCCCAAAGATTCAGGGAATCCTGTACATGGTTATCTCACCTTTGTTGACAGTGGTGTAAATACTCAAACTGGCACAATTCAACTCAAAGGCACATTTAGTAATAACGACGAGCGATTGTTACCAGGGCAATTTGTCAATGTCGTTCTGAAATTATCTGAGATACCCAATGCTGTGACTGTACCAACCAAAGCCATTCAAGCTGGACAGCAACAGCAATTTGTGTATGTTGTTAAACCTGATAACACAGTAGAAATGCGCCCTGTAGTTGTGGGAGATGCAGTCAATAATGAAACTGCGATCGCTCAAGGCATCAAACCAGGTGAACAAGTAGTCATCGACGGCCAATTCAACCTTGTACCTGGGGCAGGAGTGCAAGTTAAGCAGGGATTAGGAGGAGGCAGGGGGCAGGAGTCAGAAGGCAGAGGGCAGGAGGCAGCAGGCAGAAGGTAAAAATTACTCTTACTGACATTCTTACTTTCTATCCAGATGCTCTTGGCTATAAAAAATAGGAAAATCTATGAATATTTCCGAGTTATTTATTCGTCGCCCAATCATGACGACTTTGGTAATGGTTGGCGTTTTGATTTTCGGGCTGATGAGTTACCGAATGTTACCTGTGAGTGACTTGCCGAATGTGGATTTTCCCACAATTCAGGTGAGTGCTAACTTGCCTGGGGCGAATCCAGAGACAATGGCGGCATCGGTGGCGACACCACTAGAAGCGCAATTTTCGAGTATTGCTGGCTTGAGTTCGATGAACTCTACTAGTTCTTTGGGCAGTAGTCAGGTAACACTGCAATTTGACTTGAGTCGAGATATCGATGGCGCAGCCCAAGATGTGCAGGCTGCGATCGCCAAAGCCACGCGGCAATTACCTGCGGATATGCCCAGCCCCCCATCCTATCGCAAGGTAAACCCAGCAGATCAGCCTATTCTCTACATATCGCTGAATTCTGCTGTGCTGCCACTGTCCACAGTAGACAAGTATGCAGAAACACAACTAGCACAACGTTTATCAATGGTTAACGGGGTGGCGCAGGTGCAAGTCTACGGTTCGCAAAAGTACGCCGTCAGAGTTTTGCTTGACCCCGAATCTCTCAGTGCCAAAGGTATAGGAGTTGATGAAGTTGCCGATGCCATTAGTAAAGGTAATGCCAACATACCTACGGGGACACTTTACGGTCAAGAACAAAATTATACAATCCAAGCCAACGGACAACTTAATGATGCGGCTGCCTATCGTTCCTTAATTGTCAGCTATCAAGGCGGTGCGCCAGTCCAACTCGGAGAAATTGCCCAAGTCTTAGATAGTGTAGAAAATGACAAAGTTGCGAGTTGGTATTTTACCAAGACAGAAAAGCGGAACAAAACATCTAATTCTGGTGTAAGGGCAATTGTTTTAGCAATTCAAAAGCAACCAGGAACTAATACTGTCGAAGTCGTGGAAGCGATTAAAAAACTGCTGCCGAAATTCCGCGAACAAATCCCCGCAGCCGTGAATATGGAAATTCTCTACGATCGCTCCCAAGCCATCCGCGAGTCGGTTGATGATGTACAGTTTACGCTGTTACTGACTATTGGTTTGGTTGTGTTAGTAATTTTCCTATTTCTTCGCAACCTACGAGCAACGATTATTCCCAGTTTGGCAGTACCGCTATCTTTAGTTGCCACCTTTGGCGTGATGTTACTGCTGGGCTTCTCCCTCGATAACCTTTCACTAATGGCGTTGACTCTTTCCGTCGGTTTCGTGGTGGATGATGCGGTAGTGATGCTAGAAAATATCGTCCGTCACATGGAGATGGGTGAAAATCGTTTAGAAGCTGCGTTGAATGGCTCACGGGAAATTGGCTTTACAATTTTGTCCATGACTATTTCTTTAGTCGCCGTGTTTATTCCGGTACTGTTTATGGGCGGAATTTTGGGGCGATTGTTCCGCGAGTTTGCTGTGACTATCAGCGTGGCGATTTTGGTATCGGGAATAATTTCTCTGAGTTTAACCCCAATGCTGTGTTCTCGCTTCTTGCTTCCACCTCATCACCAGCAAGCAGATGAAGGAGAACCAGTGAGAAAAGGTTTAAAAGGTAAAATCCAAAGATTTAACCGGGGACTTTATAATACTTCCGAAAAATTTTTCGATGTCATCTTGGGTGGCTATGAGTGGAGTTTAAAGCGATCGCTCAAATATCATCGCACGACAATGTTTATCTCTGGAGCAATTGTTGTTGCCACAGTTTATTTATTTATGGTTGTGCCGAAAGGCTTTATTCCGACTGCGGATGTGGGACAAATCACCGCATCCACCCAAGCCGCCGAAGATATCTCCTTTGATGAGATGGTAAAACATCAACAGGCAGTAGCGGCGATCGCAGATCGTGACCCCAACATTGCGGCGATTAACTCTAGCGTCGGCGCAGGGGGGGCAAATTCTTCTAGTAATACTGGGCGCTTATTTATTAGTCTCAAACCCCGCGAAGAACGTAAATTGAGTGCTGATGAAATTGTCCAAGAACTGCGCCCAAAACTATCACGTATTCCTGGAATGAAGGTTTTCTTACAAAACCCACCGGCGATTAATATTGGCGGACAACAAAGCAAAGCCCAATATCAATTCTCATTACAAAGTCCGAATATTCAAGAGTTATATCAATATGCGCCAACTTTAGAAGAAAAACTCCGGGGGCTACCTGATTTACAAGATGTCAATAGTGACCTACAAATCAAAAATCCCCAAGTGCAAGTTGACATCAACCGTGATCAAGCTGCATCTATGGGGCTAACAGCCGAACAAATCGAAACAGCCCTGAGTAATGCCTACGGTACACGACAAGTTTCCACAATCTACGCTTCAGATAGTCAATATCAAGTAATTATGGGAGTCGAACCCAAATATCAGGGAGACCCCAGTGCTTTAGAATTGCTGTCAATTCACTCCCCGACTGGACAGCTAGTGCCATTAAATGCAGTAGCCAGCATCTCTAAAGGTGTGGGGCCTTTAACTATCAACCACTCAGGACAGTTAGCTTCTGTAACTATTTCTTTTAACCTCAAACCCGGTGTATCTCTTGGTAGCGTCACAGAGAAAATTGAACAAATTGCCCGTCAAACATTACCCGCCAGTATCACTACAGGTTTCCAAGGTTCTGCACAAGCATTCCAGTCTTCCTTACAAGGGTTGGGATTATTGCTATTGGTGGCGGTTTTAGTAATTTATATTGTGTTGGGAATTCTCTATGAGAACTTTATTCACCCTTTGACAATTCTTTCTAGTTTGCCTTCCGCTGGATTTGGGGCGTTGTTAACCTTGTTGTTATTCCAAGTTGATTTGAATATTTACGCCTTTGTTGGCATCATCCTGCTGATTGGAATTGTGAAGAAAAACGGCATTATGATGGTTGACTTTGCCATAGAAGCCCGACAAAGCGGTAAAACTCCATACGATGCTATCTATGAGGCTTGTGTCGTCAGGTTTCGCCCCATTATGATGACCACAATGGCCGCTTTGATGGGAACTTTACCCATCGCCCTGGGCTTGGGTGCAGGCGGAGATACACGCCGTCCCCTTGGTTTAGCCGTGGTTGGGGGATTGCTGTTTTCCCAATTTCTCACATTGTATTTAACACCTGTGTTTTATACATACATGGAAAGTTGGCAAAGCTTTATGAAAAAACGCCAATGGCGCAAACAACCAGATTCTCATGCAGTGTAAAACTATAGCAGTCCTAAATCATTTGTAAACAACAAGATCCCCGACTTCTTAAAGAAGTCGGGGATCTAAGCCTCATTTTTAGTCTCTATCTAGTTAACATTAACAGAGTCAACTATTACCACCAAATCCGATTACCGTTTTCGTCAACTCTGGCTTGACGAATTACATCAGAAATTTCTTCCGCATCCTTAACATGGTGCAGTGCTTTTTTCTCACCATCGGGTTCTTCCACAACAAAGTATGTGGGAACTGTAATATGGTCGCCCGTAATATCTGGTGAATCAACAGCAACTTGTTTTGCTTTTTCTTCAACAGATTCAGGTTTATCTGAGATTCTGTCTCCTGGATTTGCTGTTAAGTTTCTTTCTTTAGCTGTTGGTTCTTCGCGAGAATGCCAATCTTTGCTAACAGGCTGTTCAATTTCTGCTTGGTTATTTTCTGGTTGATTATTTTGATTTTCTAGTTCTTTAGTCATGGCTATTTCACAAATTAAAACTATGTATTTACTAACTTAATTTATAAAATTGCAGCCATGATTAATTCTTTCCTCAGAGAGAGTTTCTGATGAAATTAAAAGTTACATATCTGGAGTTATATATTAGCTTTGATAGATAAAATTTTACCTCTTTCTTCAGAAATAGCCCAATAATTTCTCACTACTACTTATCGACAGGTTGCTGTTGTTTAGTTGCAGTTGTCTTTATCAGTTGAAATGGTGTATATTTACCGCCCAAAGCTTCAACAATGGCGCGTGTATTTGCCTCCATCATTTTGATGTATGTTTCACCATCACTACCTTTTGCGCCAATTGAATCAGAGTAGAGTTGATGTGGTGCTAGTTTTACACCAGCTTCTTGAGCTACAGTTTTAATTAAGGTGGGATTAATTGTAGTTTCGGCAAAAATTGCGGGGACACCTGTTTTTTTCACTGATTCTACCAATCTTTGGACAGTTTGGGCGCTGGGCTGTTCTTCGGTGCTGATGCCAATTAAAGTACCGGCGATCGCAATTTTGTAAGCATGTCCATAATATTGAAAAGCATCATGGGTGGTAATGAGTCGGCGTTTATCTGGCGGAATAGTTTGAATTTGTTGATTTATCCATATATGCAGTTGTTTTAATTCAGCAGTTAGTTGTGCAGCATTTTGCGTAAACTTTTCTTTATCGGCTGGCGATAACTCTATCAAAGCATCTCGAATTACGTTTACCATTGCGGCTGCATTTTCCGCACTTCCCCAAACGTGGGGATCTGGTACGATTTCACCTTTACCTTTATCTAATTCCAAAGGTTTTACTATTTCACCTACGGCGACTTTACGTCCTTTTCCCGCCGCATTCATTAACTTAATTAGACCTGGTTCTAAGTTGTAACCGTTATACAAAATCAAGTCAGCTTTTTCCAAAAACCGACTATCTGCAGGAACTGGTTCATAAACATGAGGATCAGCACCAGGTTGGAGTATTCCCTTGAGTTGAATTTCGTCGCCGCCAACCTCTTGGGTTAAGTCTGCAATGATGGTGCTAGTGGCTACAACCGACGGTTTCTCACTACCTTTGGCAGTTGTGGAGTTGGTGCTGTTTTGACTACAACTAAACATAGTCAATGGTAAAAGCATTCCCACACACAGCCCAAAAATCAAGCTAAAAATTTCTGGTTTCCTTCTAGGGATGGTGGACTTTTGTTGGACGAGAACGCCCTCTATCTCAGGTATTACACTCATTTATCTGTAACATTACTGCTTATTATAGATTTTTTCATATTTTTCTCATTTTTGTAGTAAGCTCAAGTAATAAATATGAAAATACCCTTATGGAAAACGTTTCTTTTTACGCCAACTTGGGACATACCCGGAAAATTGGTGAACGTTCTGCATCGTATATCAAAGCTATTGATATGAATTCCACAGATGCAATTTCTATTGCCCACTTGGGAGTACATTACCGGACTCAAGAAGCCTTGAGGGATATTAACTGTGTGATCAAACCAGGAAGATTGACAGGGATTTTTGGCCCGAATGGTGCTGGTAAAAGTACGCTGATGAAGGGAATGTTGGGCTTGGTTCCTGTTAGTAGTGGTGTGGTGAAGTACCAAAACCAACCCTTGATGCAGCAGAGGTCAAAAGTTGCTTATGTACCTCAACGTAGCCAAATTGATTGGACTTATCCCGCCACAGTTTGGGATGTCGTGATGATGGGACGGGTGAAGAAAACAGGTTGGTTGCGTAGCTTTTCGGGAGTTAGTCGCCAAATTGCCAACAGCGCCTTAGAAAGAGTGGGGATGAGTGAATTTCGCGATCGCCCCATCGGACAATTATCAGGAGGACAACAACAACGAGTCTTTTTAGCTCGCGCCTTGACACAACAAGCAGACATCTTCTGTTTTGATGAACCATTGGTAGGGATTGATCAAAAAACCCAAGCGGTAATTTTTGAAGTCTTCCAAGAACTCGCCGCCGAAAACAAAATCGTCCTAGTCGTCAACCACGACTTAGGCGAATCCATCACCCACTTTGATGACTTGATTTTACTCAACCGCGAATTAGTCGCCACAGGTTCCAGACAACAAGTCCTCACAGAACAAAACCTACATCTGGCTTACGGCGGTAAAGTTATCTACTTCTCCGACGCAGCTTAATAACTCTTGGCGGTTCATGTAAATCAATATCTATGCTAGAAGCACTAATTGAGCCATTACAATATGGCTTTATGCAGCGATCGCTCATCATTGCAATTTTAGTTGGTTTGTTGTGTGCAGTTGTGGGTAGTTACTTAATGGTGCAACGACTCGCACTGCTGGGTGATGCTATCAGTCATTCTGTTTTACCAGGATTAGCGATCGCCTTCATGATAGGCGCAAATATCTTTGTTGGCGCATTTATCGCCGGGGTTTTAAGTACAATGGCGATCGCCTGGATTAGGACGCGATCGCCAATCAAAGAAGATGCAGCAATGGGTATAGTTTTTTCTGCATTCTTCGCCCTTGGGATCACTTTAATTACAGTGGTTCAAAAAGATAATAAAATCGATCTGAATCACTTTCTTTTTGGCAATATTCTCGGTGTTACCGTTGACGAAGTGCGAGATACAGCCATCATTGCCACGATTGTTTTAGTAGTAGTTATTTTAATATACAAAGAACTTTTATTTTACACCTTTGACCCTTTAGGCGCTCAAGCCGCAGGTTTACCAGTCAATCGGCTAAACTTTGGTTTAATGTTGCTGATTGCTTTAACAATTGTTGCCAGTATGAAAGCTGTCGGTGTAATTTTAGTCCTATCGCTGTTAATTACCCCCGGTGCAACTGCATATTTATTGGTCAAACGCTTACACGAAGTGATGATTATTGGTGCAATAATTGGTGTATTTTCCAGTATTAGTGGGATGTATCTCAGCTACTTTTATAATTTGCCTTCTGGCCCGGCGATTGTTTTGGTAGTATCAGGATTATTTCTTTTGGCATTGTTATTTAGTCCCAAACATGGGGTTTTGATGCCAAATGTGAATCAGAAATAAGTTTTTTAACGCAGAGGTGCGCTAAGGTTAACGCAGAGAGACACAGAGTATTTCTCACGTTAGTTTTTCTGACTTTTATTGATAGATATTTAATACTTCTTCGATAAATTTCTGCCATACTTCATTCGGAACCCAAATTTTATGTAAATCTTGTTCGGCTGCTGCATTATTCAACCCTTGATGTATGCGGCGAAAAAGATACATAAAAGCCGAAACTCTCATATTAGCAGCGCAGTGAACAAAAATTTTCTTATCTGAATTTGTTTCCATTACACCAAAAAACTTTGTCACATCTTCCAGCGTCGGATTTTCCCACAATACTGGAATGTGTACATATTGCATTTCTTGAGATTCGACAATTTCTTGTTCATTAGGTAAAGCATTACTTGATGTTGGTAACGCTAGATTAACTATTAGTTGATAGCCTGCTGCTTTGATGGCTGTAAATTGTTCGGCAGTTGGTTGTCCTGAAGTGGCAATTGCATCTGATATTTGGAGGAAGTTATATATTTCTGCGAGATGATTTTTAACAGACATAAATCTTTTAAATCTCTATTGATTAAATAGCCCATAATCTAATTTAGTTTCCCATTTATTGCTAGTTCTTTCCATATATAGCAAATTGCCATATTGTGGTGTTATGGGACAAAAAGCAGTCAGCTGAATTAACGCTTGAGAAAAATCATCCGAAAAACCTGGACGAGTTAATGTATAGAACATAGACCATCTATGATCATATTGATTGAAAAGGTTGTGATACTCTGTGCGAGACAGTAGATTCACTTTGGGATTGTTAATCCATGAACTTAATAAGGAAGGTTGGCTGTTAATCGATATCCAATTATCAAAAGTCTCTTTTTGGAGATCAGGAAAACCTAAAATTCTCATACCATACATCTCTGTTTCTTTTATCCGCAGATTTTCCCAAGTAATATCCTTAAGACTAGTTTTAGTAATCACAGAACTGGACTCTTCTAAAAGATATTCTCCTGCCATACTGTAATTTTCAATTAATGTCGCAAAAATATCTGTTTCATGTTGGGATAGCATATTTTATTACTATTCTTTAGATATTCACAAATCAAATAGAATTGCTATAAGTACTCAAAATAAAAGCGATCGCCTGATTATTTAGGCTTTCAACATACATGAGTCAAGTGGCAGTTGAATCAGGATCAGCTTGCTTGTTAGGATCGTAAAATTCTATATTAGTGACCAGAATTTAACCACAGTGCTAACAGACTTACTTTAGTAAAAATTTTCCGCAATTCCTAGTTCATTGTATACAGGAATAAATTCTTCGTCTTCAATTTCGCTATATTTATCCATACTAAGATTAATGAACTCTTCAATAGTTAAACCATATTTGTATAAACCTTTACACTGAAATATTTTGGGAGTGTTATATTGTAAGCTAAAATATTTCTGTATTTCATCATAGATAGGCCAAATAGGCGCATTTATCCAATCAGTGACAATAAATTCTGAGCTAGGTAAAGAATATTTATTATCATTTATTTCTAAATAGTTAATAATTCTTTTAGCAATCTCAGTTATTAATAAATTTGTAGGATGACTAAAAGTTAGTAATAGCGGCAAAAATAGTAAATTGTTATTAATAAAATCAAATATTTTAACATCCCATCGCTTATCCCTCTTGATTAACTCTAAAAAAGAATTCATAAATATCTGCTCTTTTTTTAGCGAATCAATACATCCCTTAATATTTTTGGATAAATTATCATTAGATTTTGCCGTTATTTTATCATAATGAAGCTTGAAAGCAATGCTTGAGTGATGATCAATAAAAGGAGATGAATACAATTTATAACCAACTAGGTCAGGATGAAGACCTCGAAAATAAATATTTGGTAAAATGATAACTTTTTCTGGCGCTAGACTGCGAAGATTGGCTGTTATTAGCTTGCCAAATGTTTTCTCATCAAAAAGTTCTTGAGTAAGAATAAATTTATATCTTTGAGTCAGACTTTCTACGAAAGTAGTATCTTGAAATGATTGACTTAATTCATAATTTACACATAAAACAAAAATATTAAACTTATCTTGAAAGATACTCAATATTTTAAATAATTCTTCTGCTTGACAATTACCTATAAGCAGTATATTTTCCTTATTATAATTTGGGTATTTGTATTCAATTCTTAAGGATTTTGCGGTTTTTTCTAAAAACTCTTGTGAGTGGAAAAAATCCCATATTTTTTGTTTAATAGTTATCTCAGCACAAGGCTGAATAACAAATTGATTCTCTGGATTTCTACTTAAAAATATGTTGTATAAAAAAGTAATAAAAAAATCGCAGGCAATTTCTGAGTCTTCTTCAATCAAATTAGTTGATTGAATATAGTTCTGAACATTATTGATAAAAGTTGATAAATATTGATGATTCGCAAACACTTCATCTGAAATTTGGCGGATACCTTGAAAGCTATAAATCTGTAATTCATCAAGTGCTTTTTGGATGTTAATATTATCAATATTGTTGAGAAAAATAGCTAAATACTTTGCAATTTTTATATTTTTTTCAGAAAACATATAATAAACAAACTTTTATCTACACGAGGAACTGTACTTCTTAAAATTACTGAATACCAAGGAAATCAAAATAAAATTTAAGAAGTAATAAAACGGATTGCCTGGTTAATTCCATCGACATTTGAATGCAGCCAAAGATTTGTGGAAAGTTCTGGAAACTCCTCACCAACTTTTTTGACAAAATAGTCTTGCACAATGGGATTAGAAGATAACCGATAAGATACAGTCATTGTGGAGATAATTTGCACAAGTTGTTTTGCATAAGTTGATGGCAAGTGCTGCTTTTCTAGTAATGCTTTTCCTCTTAAACCCATTGCCATAAAAGCATCGGGGTTAGTATGAAAGTTCTGTAAATGAGTTTGAATATCTTGAATTTCACACTCTAGACGCACTTTAGCGACTGTATCAGATGGTAAAGAGTGATACCAACTGATATCTGTGACTAGGCTAGGCAAAGCGTGTTGCCAAATCCATAGCTGAGATCCTGATGCTTCTCCCATAGATGGATAGCGGAGGTTAATTGCCAGATGAGCTTGACTTAACGCTTCATGCAAAACTTGATCTGGTACAAATCCATGAACACTAACGTGATTCTGTAATCCTAATGTGCAGATTTGTTTTTGGAAATATTTTTTGTCCCAAATACTACCATAAATATGCCAATGGAAATCTTTTTGTTGGGGTAGAGTTTGTAATGCTTTTAATACCTGCTCTATACGTCGATTTAACCCTAAATGCCCAAAAGTAATTAATTGATATGGAAGTTCAAGAATTCGATCAGTAACAGAGCTAGGTAAATACGTGAAGTTATAACAAAGTGGCAAATAATGAACAGGTATATGTAATTTATTTTGTATATTTTGTGCTGTTTCTGAGTTATGAACAACAACTGCTATAGATCCTGCAACTGCTAATTCTGTCAGAGGAAAGTTTTCAGACATCCACTCAATAGAGATTTGTCCATCCAAAAATATATCAGCTAGTCTTTTTCCTGTCTCACCATAGTAATAAGATATTAATTGTAAATAAGTTTTTTGGTCGTGCCATTTATCTCGATATATTCCACTAAATAAGTGATGAAGTTTTGCATCATGAAGAACCACTAGTCCAGGATATTGCTGACTCACTTGCCAGATATTTGTATGAAAATCTGGATTATTTGCTATGTGGTAAATATTTAAGTCAGCTTCATGCAATTCCGCCCAAGGGAAGCAAGAGAAATCATAAGTTTTTACAATCGCATAATGGGTAATTTCTGGCTCGTAAACTTGTTGTTCTGTCCAAATTGTTACTTCTAGAAACTTACTAAGCTCTTTTACCAGTCCGATTGTGTAATCTGCTATGCCTGTGGGTGCTGGCGGTATAGGAGAGAACCAGTTAATTTTTAAATTGTATGAATCATTTTTCTTTATAAGTAGTTGTGTTTGCATCTTTATTTCAATAACTTCTGTACAACAGTTACCCAATCAATATTTAAACTTTTGTATTTTTCACGAGCTTGTTGACCCATTTGGGCTGCTTGATGAGCATTAACCCAGAGTTTATCCATTGCATCTGCCAGTGCTTGTGGAGTTGGTTCTACTACCCAACCAGTTTCTCCTGAATGCACGAACTCTACAGGTTCTCCTGAATCTGTACAGGTAATGACAGGTTTTGCAGATAGCATTGCTTCTAGGGTGACATAACCATAATCTTCATCTACTGGAGGATAAACAACCCCTCTAGACTTGGCGTAATATTGAATTTTTTCCGACTCACTAATTCTGCCAAGAAATATGGCGCGATCGCTAACTTGCAATTTTTCAGCTAAAATTTCTAAGGTTTTTATATAGTCATCAACATCAGCAGTTCCAGCGAACAGGACTTTGACGGGCTGTTGCGTCCATGACAAAGCTTGAATAATTAGCTCTTGACGCTTAATTTGTGTAATTCGACTTGGGAAGAAAATATAATCTCTAGGAATATCACAATAAAACTGATCTGCATTTCGCGGAGGATGGTATAAATACTCGCAATCTAAGTGATTAAACACACTTAATCTGCGAGAAACATTACGAGAAATTGTATAAATTTGTCGGCTCTCTAAAAATGCGTTTTGGTCAGCCCGATAAACTGCGGCTCTAATCTGTAAATTGTTAGATACTTGCTGTAAGTGGCTTAAAGGTGTATCCCACATATCGTAAGCTGCTCGATATTGATGAATTAACCAAATAACTTTATTTGGATGAGGAATCAAGTAAGCAGGAAAATTAAGAGCTATTAAGCGATCAATATCTTGTTTTCCAGGACGACTTACTTCTAATAATCGACAAGCTAGAATATTATCTAAAAGCTTCTCCGGTGAATAATTGGTAAATGGAATATTAATAGTATCGACTAAATGACCAGCAGTTTGAAGAGCATTTATTAATTCTTCAGCAAGGATTTCCGCACCGCCAAAAACAAATGGAATACAAGTTCTAGCAACTACAACTCTCATTAGAAAACATTATAAATATTTAATATCACTATCGATAAACTTTTTGTTTATTAATGCTTACCTATTTAATAAACTTGAAATAGCTTAGTATCTAAACAACAAATTTTCTAGAATTTCACTCAGCCTTTGTTGATATTTGCCAAAGCTAAATTCACTAGCTCTAATGTATCCTTTCATACTAAGTTCCTGTCGTAGTGCTTGGTTTTTGACTATTTTTAAGATTCCTTGAGCAATACTTAAAGTACTCAGAGGATCTTCTATATACAATGCAGCATCAGCACAAACTTCTGGAAGTGAACCTGCTTGAGATGCCAAAACAGGACATCCTACTTGCATTGCTTCTAAAGGCGGTAATCCAAATCCTTCATACAGTGAAGGAAAAATAAAAGCTAAGGCATTTCTTAATAAGATAAATTTTTCCACATTAGAAATATAGCCTAAATACCTAATTTTATTTTTACAATTTAGCGAATTTAGTAATGGGATAATTTCTGAATTACCTACATCTTTTTCTCCGATAATTATTAAAGGTAAGCCAACTTTTTCTTGTACTCCTAAATAAGCTTCAGTCATCCGAAAAACATTTTTACGTTTTTCTAAAGAACTAATAAATAATAAGTAGTTTTGGCGTTGTATCTGATATTTATTTAAAACTAGAGATTCATCTATTTGTTTAAGAGCCAACAAAGGCAGATCAGCTAGTGGTTCATAAACTGTGACTATCTTCTGTTCATATTCTGGAAAAATCGCCAACATATCTCGACGTGAGGTTTCAGAAACGCTGAGAACTAGATCTGAGTGACGCAACATATTCTGCACTCGACGATAAAAGATAAATGTATTATCGGGGTGATCATTTCGCGTAATCGGAATAATATCATGAAGTGTTTGCACAAGCTTAGTTTGGCGGGGAACACGAATATTAGAGGGAGATGTAGAAAATACTATATTAAAGTTGGGGCTAATATTGAGTTTATAAGGGTTTTTAAGCAGTCTTGGTTGAACATTTTGGACTAGCTGATAAATCAATTTTTGATTTAAAAATCCCTTCAGGTTATGCAAAAATGTCATGCGATCGCTAGTTTCTGTAGTTCGCTCACGCTCTATTTTTACTAAATGTGAAAAACCAAGCTGATTTTTAAGCCAATAAGCCATGAGCTTAGAGACGGAAGGATGATGAGACGGATTGTCTAAATGCTTTTCAATAAGAATTTGCTGCACTAAAGGATGAGTTTTTGTACATTTTGCTCCTGTAATTAAGTAGTTTGCATATCCTAGCCGGTCAGTGCATTTTAAAAGCATTTTTGTATAAATTGCAATTCCCCGATGCACTACTTGTTCTAAGTCTGGAGAAAAAAAAGCAATTTTATATGGATATTTATTCATGTATTTGGCTAAATTTCTAAGCTAGTGATTAAAGGCGTTATAAATACTCAATTTCCAAGAACAATATTGTTATTTCAATAATTTTTTGTAGTTGTGAGGTATGTTTCAATTACGTGGTTAGCATCTCCTATTAATTTCACTTTTCCCTGATCCAACCAAATTACCTGTTCACATGACTGTCTGATAAAATCCAAATCATGAGAAACTAGCAAAACTGTAGCATCCGCAGCCCAAAACTTTTCAATTCGCCGCTTGCATTTATTCTTAAAACTTTCATCCCCAACAGATAGTACTTCATCAAGAATCAAAATATCTGGCTGTACATCAGTGGCGATCGCAAAACCCAACCGTGCTACCATACCAGATGATAATACTTTTACTGGTACTAAGGAATAATCTTGTAGTTCAGCAAACTCTAAAATTGATGCTGCTTTCTTCATCATTTCTTGTCGTGAAAATCCCAGCATTACTCCATAAAAGATAATGTTAGCCATCACGGAAATTTCTGGATCGAACCCTGCACCTAACTCAATTAATGGCGCAATTTTCCCTTTTACTCGCACAACTCCCTGCTGTGGCTGCAAAATTCCACAGATTAGCTTCAAAAGTGTAGATTTTCCTGCTCCATTCGCCCCAATAATTCCTACTTTTTCTCCTGATTTCACTACTAAATCAATTCGATCTAGCACCAACTTTTTAGCAGGGTAACGATACTTTCCTTCTAAAAAAGACAAGATAGTTTTCTTCAAGTCATAAGAAAACTCTTCTTGCGTACGTCGCCACAGAGAAACTTGATTTAGACGAATGACTTCCATCTACAGCAAATCCATAAATGAAGTTCGCAACCAGCGAAAGCAAGTTATTCCTAGAGCCAAAAAAATAATTCCGCTTAAAAGTGAGTGTACAATTAAGTGAACTTCTGGCAATGCTCCTGATAAAGAAATTTGACGGATACTTTCAATCACTGGAAACAAAGGATTCAGTACCAAAAATGTCTTTACTGTTGTTGGCACAATTACTACTGGATAAAATATAGGGCTACTTAACCAAAGTAGAGAAACAACCAATTCATAGAAATAAGGCAAATCTCTAAAAAATACAAATAAAGCACTCACTAGCAAGCTAATTCCAATACATACAAGCACCAGCGCTAGTAAGGGTAACAACAACAAAAATACATTGACTAAGCTTTTGGAATTAATTAATGTCACTAATGCTAGTAAAGGAAAAACTCCGACTGCAAACTGAAAGATATTTGCGACAACCATTGATACCGGAAAAACACTAGTTGGCAAATTAATTTTGTTCAATAACGTCCCATTGTTCACTACACTCAATAAGGCTTGACCTGTAGATGCTGAGAAGAAGTTAATTACTACCAGTCCGGTGAATACTGCCAGCACATAGTTGAAAATAGAATTGCCATAATAAGAAGCGAAAGTCGTACCAAAAATTGCTGTATATGCTCCTGTCATTAGTAGTGGATTGAGCAGCGACCAATACACTCCTAAAAACGAGCCTCGGTAACGCACATTTAAATTCCTTGCTACTAATACTTGTAGCAATTCCCAGTAATGCTGCACGTGCGATCGCTGCAAACTCGCTTTTAATTGCCAGAACATCTTGAAGCACCCACACCAAAAATAAAGCAGAAAAATAAACAGGAGTCAGAAAAGTATAAGGTATAATAATTTACCTGAACATGAAAGTTTTAATGAAGCAAATTTGCTAGTAAATCTCAAGTTTTACAAAAGCAACGATCGCACAGTAAAAAATTATGTTTGAAAACTGTCTATAAATCAATACATTTGAATATGTAGATATATTTCTCAATAAAACTCTTGAGAATAATTGATATTGCTTGATTATTTGGCTTGTCAAGATATATACCTTCGCCAAAACTTGTAGAAGCGTAGGCTTCACCTTCCCGCAGAGTAATACCGTTTCACTTTAAGTTTGATACAAATAGACCGCAGGGGAGCCAGCGCGTTGGGCGGGTTTCCCGACTTGTAGCGACTGGCGTGGGCAGAGGAGCAGGGGTGCGGAGGAGAAATTATTCGTATCATTTATTTAGTGAAATGGTATAAGACAGTTCGCTTTTATAGCAGTAGTCAGATATGTTAGGACAATTTGAAAGCTGGAATGCCAGGAATAATAAGACTTTTCCTCCTGCCTTCTGCTATATATACAGTTAGTCAAAACCCCCAACAAAAGACTAAAAACATTTTCCTGTGTTCTACCCCAATTGATGCGATGTCAGCCGCAGTATACGTTGTGTTAGCAGTCCAAGGACTACCAAAAAATATAACAATGTTTATGGTGGCTAACTAAATCAACAGAAAAGGGATATTGTCAACCTTGATTTTGTAAACTTTTTTAAAACAAAGTTAATCGGTAATTACCACGTTGGGTGGGATTACTAGAAGTCACAACTATATAATAAGTACCATCTTCAGGTAATCTAGCTCGGTCGATGAGGGCGCTATATTTACCATCGCGATCGCTATTAGCAGCAATCCTCTGTCCTTGAGAATTGAGTAAAACTATATAAGGTGAAAACTCTTCATTTACACTATCTACACGAATACTCACTAGTTGATTTTTTGTGCCTTGAAATTGTGTCACATTATAAGGTGTACCATTTTGTTTGAGGACTAAGTTTTGCTGACTCAGTTCTCCAGATTCATCTAAAATATAGCTGGCTCTATCATCTCGGATAGCAAGACTATAACGGCCTGTATCACCTGGGTTTTGACTGGTGACTGCGATCGTATATGTACCCGCTACAGGTAATCGCGCAAATATAAAAGCATCTCTATCTGTTTCTCCACCGCCTCTTTTGAGGATAACGTTATTATTGGGGTCGAGGAGAAACATATAAGGACGTAAACTTAAGTTATTAGAACGTCGTTGATCTGCACTACCCAATAGCCGAATTTGAATCAGTTGGTTTTCTCTACCCTCAAATTGGTAGAAATGATATGGTCTACCTTGAGCTTGAAAATCTTTTTTATCTAAAATCCCGAAAGCAATATCGACAAAGTTGATTTTTTTATAAGCAGGTGTTCCAGAGGATGCAGCAGCTACGCCTCTGGGTTTTTGGTTTCTGGTTCTACCTGAATTAGTGTTTGGTGTTTGTCTTCGTCCTGGAGTTGTAGATGTAGAACGAGTTTGTGATGGTTGCGGTGTGGGATTAGTTTGTCTAGGAGTAGATCTAGTAGGTGCTGGTTGTGGTGAGTTGGTTTCTCTCGGTGTAGCTTGTCTAGGAGTAGATCTAGTAGGCGCTGGTTGTGGTGAGTTGGTTTCTCTCGGTGTAGAGTTTGCAGGTGCTGGTTGTGGTGAGTTGGTTTCTCTCGGTGTAGAGTTTTCAGGCGCTGGTTGCGGAGTTGAATTAGTTTCTTGAGGTGGGACACGCGGTGGTAACGGTGAATCAATAGATTGATTAGGTTGTGGAGTTACAGGTGGTTCCGCAGCCGGAATTTGCTCAATACCTTGTTGTACTGCTTCTGGTTGGCGTTCATCGGGGGTTTTAGCAAGTTGGAATTGTCTAGGAAGTGTGGGGATTTCTAAAGCGCTGATGGGTAGGATATGACTGGCGATCGCTAAACTACTACTAATAGAAACAAGTAAATTCAATTTCATCCGCAAGGGAGATTGCTGATTAAATTTTTCTGCCATAGTTCACTCCTCTTGATAATTCTCTGTGATTTTTTATGCCTGTAGATAGATATTTTTATTTAATAAATAATGATGATAAAAAATAACTAATATTTTTTTGCCACAGTTATTACTCAGCACTGCTTTTGTTCTATGTGGAGAACATATAATTGAGACATTACAAATAATAAACAGTATTTAAAATAATACCAACAATCAATAAAATTACGGTAGCATGAATTTATAATCACTAATATAAGTGTATATTAATGAATTAGTTTCTAGGGAAATTCTAGCAACTTTATAGCGAAATAATACGTCATCAACTAACATATATACAAACAGATAATGGATTCCCAGTATGGTCTGCTGCTTGAATCCCGATTGCCCTGAGCCTTTAAATTCTGATGCAAACCAGTATTGTCAAAGTTGCAATACACCATTAGTAAGATTATTAAGAGGGCATTATCGTGTCATTAAAGTATTATCAGATGAAGGCGGATTTGGCAGAACCTATCTTGCGGAAGATGCAGATAAACTCAATGAATGGTGTGTAGTTAAACAATTCGCACCTAAAGTTCAAGAAGCTGGTGCTATCAAGAAAGCAATTAAATTATTTCAAGACGAAGCGCAACGATTGCAACATTTAGGAGAACATCCGCAAATACCTGCATTATTAGCTTATTTTGAGCAAGATAATTATTTATTTTTAGTCCAACAATTTATAGATGGACAAAATTTACTAGAGGAATTACGTCAAGGAGTAACTTATAACGAAACTCAAGTGATTAGAGTTTTACTCGATTTACTCCCTGTACTGAAATTTATTCACGATCGCGGCGTAATTCATCGAGATATTAAACCACAAAATATAATTCGTCGTCAGAGTGATGGCAAATTAGTCTTAATTGATTTTGGTGCATCTAAGCAATTAACAGCCACAGTTCAGACTAAACTAGGTACAACCATCGGCTCACATGGTTATACTCCCATCGAACAAATGCAGGATGGACAAGCTTTCCCAGCCAGTGATTTATATAGTTTAGGTGTCACTTGCTTTTATTTGCTGACGAGAAATGCACCGTCAAAATTATGGATGCAGCAAGGCTATGGTTGGGTGAAATATTGGCGAAGATATCTACCAAGTACAGACAGGGGTAGGATAACCATAGGTGCAAAGTTAGGTAAAGTTTTAGATAAACTCCTAACAACAGATATCCGCCAACGTTATCAAGTAGCAGATCAAGTCATCCAAGACTTGAAAAAACAATCTTTAGCATCTCCAACATCAACCAGCTTATTGACAGCAGCGCCAACTTTACTTACAGTTCCAGGAACTCATCAGCGGTTATTTGCACTCAAAATCAATGACAATTTGCAAAAATTATTGCTTGTCAATGTTGTCATTATACTTTTGGGATTAGGCGGAATTTGGTATTTTCAGTCTTTACCTAAGTTCAATACTACCGAAGTCTCAGAAAGTGCAGAACAACCTAAAACTTTTAGGGGACATGCGAGTGATGTTAATTCTGTTGCTTTTGCACCCAATGGGCAAATTTTGGCTAGTGGTAGCGATGATAAGACAATTAAACTGTGGAATCTAGCAACGGGAACAGAACTTCAAACCCTCAAAGGACACTTGAAATGGATTTGGGCGATCGCATTCCATCCTGATGGTAAAATTCTTGCCAGTAGTAGTGCAGATAAGACAATTAAACTGTGGAATCTGGCGACAACCGAAGAAATTCGCACACTCACAGGACATACTGATGGGGTAGCATCTGTGGCTTTTAGTCCTGATGGTAAAACGTTGGCTAGTGGTAGCTTAGATAAAACAATCAAACTCTGGAACCTGACAACTGGGAAGTTAATTCGCACTTTTATGGGACATAGCCAAGCTGTTGCAACCATAGCCTTCAGTCCCGATGGTAAAACTCTCGCTAGTGGTAGTTGGGATAAAACTATTAAACTCTGGAATGTGGCAACTGGGAAACAAATTCGCACTCTCGAAGGCCATTCCGACTTTATTCTTTCTCTAGCATTCAGTCCCGATGGCAAAACTCTGGCGAGTGGTAGTAAAGATAAAACACTTAAACTTTGGGATTTAGCAACAGGTGAGACAATTCGCACGCTGAAACAGCATTCTGATAAAGTCAATTCCGTCGCTTATAAAGAAACTGCCAACGGTATTATTTTGGCAAGTGGTAGTAGTGATAATACGATTAAATTGTGGAATCCGACTACTGGTCAAGAAATTCGCACATTGAAACGCGATTCTGGCTATATTTATTCTGTCGCTGTTAGTGCAGATGGTAAAGCGATCGCTAGTGGTGGTAGTGCCGAGAATATCATCAAAATTTGGCCAATATCGCAGTAGAGACACGAAATTCCGCGTCTCTACTAATTACTCCTATTCGTAATTACTTGCGACTAGTAGTAGTTGAAATTGCCTCTTGAAGTAACTGTGGTATATGCTGCTCAATTTTTTGCGCTGTTTGCTGTTCTTGTTGCAAGTTTTGTTGCAGTAATTTGACTACCTCTTTTTGTTTTATGTGTTCTGCACCTGTAATCAAACCTTGATAGGAAATAACCTCAAAATTTTCCACTTTTGCTAATGCTCCTGCTAGTGTGAAATCTAAAAGACTCGGATTATCACTAGTCAACAATAAACACCTTTGTCCTTCATTCACGAAAGCTGCTGCAACATCAGAATTAATCCGCTTTGGTTGTTGTCCCATAGCACTAAAAACTTGCTCCAAGTTTCTGATTTGTTGTTCAGTCTCTCGAATGTGAGTTTCGATTAATGACTGCAATTGTTTATTTGTAGTACATTGCACCATCATTTGCTGAGCTTCTAAAAATCGAGATTCTGCGTCATACATACCGCAGAGTTCGTAATGCAATTTTTCCTGAAGATTGGTGATTTTGGTAATAGCAGAGGGACGCTCTTGTAGGTTAACCATTATTATTCTCCTGCTTGTTTGTTGTTGTCTGGTTTCACAGACACATCTTCAACCCTACTCTCGTCCTATCTGCTACTCCTCATACCAAAGAGGCAACTGATTGTAAACAATAATAGTTCAATAGAATACGGAATTAGATAAATAGTCTTGGGAAAATTGCTTATGGATGAATCTCGTTATTGAATTTGCTTAATAAAATTATGATAATTACTATTACTTTATTTAAATAAATTAAAATAATGAATTTTTAATTTCCAAGTATTCTTTAAGTATTAATTGCCCCACGTACTAAGATTACTGTACTCTCTACACCAGAGGCGATCGCTTCGGGAATATTACCTTGAATGGCTTGTTGCAGTAAGCCTTCGCGGGTAGCACCTAAAATTACAACATCAAAGCCTTCTTTTTTCACTAAGTTAATCACACCCTCAGAAACAGAATCAGCTTGTACTGGTGTAGCCACAAATACACTTTTGGATAATTGACGGTGACGCATCAGTTGATGGATGGCTTGGTCTAAAACCTGCATATTCGGTTTTAACTCGGATGGTTTGAATACTTGCGTTAGGTGAATTTCTGGGTCATTTGCCAAGGTTAATAATGCAGGTAACAATTTAAGCGCGAATTTAGAATTAGGGCCACCTGCCATTGGGACTAACCAGCGGTTGAATTGGGAAGATGAAGAATTGGCGGTAGGGGGTAGGGGACTGAGAAGAGAACTTACAGTAATATTTTCTTCTTGCTTTTTGCTTCCCTGTTCCTTTAACTCTTGTCCCAACTTGACTAGCACTACATCACAGGTGGCTTGACGAATTATGGTGTCGACAATGTTGCCAAAAATTCGGCCTGGGGTGAAAGTGTTACCTTTCCAGCCCATTAAAATCATGTCTATATCTCGCTCTTTGATTGTTTCTAAAATAGCGTGGGCAGGATCATGGGCAACGCGAATTTGTGTATGTAGGGGAATGCGCCACTTTTTCGCCATGACTTCAGCTTGTCGTAGTAAGCGCCGACTTTTGGCAGTTCTGACTGGGGTTTCGCATGGGGAACTGTGGCGTGATATTAACATTATCTGAACACACTCTATTTCATAGTGGCGATCGCGGGCAATAGCAGCGGCCATTTGCAATAAAGTAGTAGTAGTTTCGGGATTAGCTACTGGTACTAATAATCTGCCTCTACCAATACTAGGCGATCGCGTTTGGTAAACTACATAAGACGGTTCTGGTTGTGGCCCGGAAATGGCATTTGCACAATTGAGATGATCGGCTTCTGCACGGATAATATCTGCACGGGTAATAATCCCAATGAGTTTTCGCCCTTCCACTACTGGCAAACGGCTGATTTGGTAGCGGTCAAGTAAATACAGCACATTACTCAAATTGTGTATAGGCGTGACTGTTATCGGGGCAGAGGTCATCATTTCCTTTAATAAAGTATTATTTGGCAGATGCAGATTAGAGATTTTTGTCAAATCTGACTGCGTAACAATACCTACTAATTTATTATTTTTGACGACAGGAAACCCCCGATGATGTGAACTAGAAAATGCTTGCTTGGCTTCTTCTAAGGTCATGTCTGCATCCAGGGTTTCTACCTGCTTTTGCATGACATCTTTAGCCGTTAAGTTTGATAAAATAGCCTCAGATGAAGCTGTTTTGTTGAGTGTAATGCCTTTAAGTTGTAAAAGTCTATCGTACAGCGATCCAGGCATTACCTTATCGGCAACTAGGTAAGCTACTACAGCCACAATCATTAAAGGTAAAACTAGATTGAAATCGGTTGTCATTTCAAAGACAATCACAATTGCGGTGATTGGTACTTTAGAAACGGCACTAAAAAATCCACCCATACCAGCTAAAGCATAGGTAGGGAGAGAACCAATACCTAACAAGTGAGATTCCCAAACACCAACAACGTGTCCTAAGCAAGAACCTAAAATCAGACTAGGCGCAAATAATCCTCCCGGCGCACCAGAACCAAAGGCTATTAAAGTCAGGATAAACTGAGCAATAAATGCGATCGCTGCTAATGAAGCGCTAGATTCACTAGTAATGATATACTCCCTTAAGCCAGTATTATTCCGAAAATACTCTGGAAGCATCGCTACTACTATTCCGGAAATAAATCCAGCTAAAGCAACTTTTAATGGCAAACTAATATGTAATCTTTGATAAGATTTGATACTAAAAACTAAACCATAATTAAATAACGCAGCTAGTAAACCTGCTAAGATTCCCAACACTAAGAAAAAGGGAAGTTCTGGCAGAGAAAACTGACTCGAAGAATGAATCATTTGCAGATTTAATTGCAGACTGCGACCACCCAACAACCGCGATACTACGCCGCCAATAAATGAAGCGATGATGGCGGTTCCTAAAGTTATCCCAGATAAATCTTGCAGTAATTCTTCAACAATAAATATTACACCAGCCAGGGGCGCATTAAACGCAGCTGCTAAACCTGCACCTGCACCTGCTGCAATCATCTGTCGCCGATGATCTGGGGAAGTAGGCACAAAGCGACTCATTCCTGCGGCTAAACTTGCGCCGACTTGCACAGTAGGGCCTTGTCTGCCTAAAGTTATGCCTGAACCAATCACAATCATGGCACTGAGTAACTTGACAGCTGCCACACGCCAAGATAATTTGATTGGCACATTGGCTAGGTTAGCTTTGACTTGCGGGATACCACTACCAGAAGCTTCTGGTGCTAACCGCTGTACAAGCCAACCAGCCAGATATCCAAAAGCTAAACCAACTACTGGTAAAGCTATCCATGCAGGGAAAATATGGGATGTATGAACGCGCCATGCGCCTAACCATCCCGATCCAACTTTTAAGAATACCGCAGATAAAGCCGCTACAAGACCGATTATAGAAGCTTCGGCGATCGCTAAACCTTTTCTTGGCTGCCACAAATGACGCAAGCGCTGACTCAGAACAGGAAGCGACATCATATAAAATTTAGGTTTTATTTATGATTCCTGTTCATAGTTATAGCGTAAAAGGGAACAGGGAATTTGACACCTACTGATGATTAGCTAACGCCACAAACGCAACATCTGATTGCTTCCTTGAATAAATTCCCAAGGCACATTCACAATTTCTGCTGAAATTTCAGCTTGATTTAAGTCATTTATTAAATTTTTCAAAAAAGGATATGTTTGAGCATCCTTTCCTTGTAGAGGATAGATTCTGACTTCTTGAGAACAAACTCGATAAAGTTCGAGAATTGTTTGCCAATGAAAAGCATAATCAAAACAATCGCTGTAGAGAAACAAAAAATGAGCGCTTAATACTAAATCAAAGCTGCGATCGCTAAAAGGCAATTTTGGTAATACAGTTTGAATATAACGTCCTGTTGTCCGACCATTAGGATAATCTGCCAGAAATTTTGCTAATGCAGTCTGGCGAACTTCAGTTAATTTGGCAATATTTTGATAAAAATCCCAATTATAGTTATGGGTAACATCAGCCAATGTTTCCAAGACATGAGCTAAATCGGCTTGTCCTTTTGCTCTTAAAGTTGGTTCATCTAAATTGAACAACAAATCACCAGCAACAGCATCAATAGCCATTTGATGCAATTCCGCCACAACCGCAGCTGCACCAGCCGGACAATCTAAAATTTTAGCTTTTTGCCACTGCGATAAATCTAGGTCAAAAAATTTCACATACTCTGATAAAGTGCGACCAAGAAATACAACTCTATCCAGTTGAATAGCATCGTTTGGGCGATTGACAAAATTTGTCATATTGAATATTTAATGATTTCTGCTGGTGGTAGATAGTCCTTCAACTATTAAAGATGGGGTATAACAAGAACCATTCCAATCCGCATCATTACCCAACTCTACGACGTGTTTTAAGGCTGTGTACACATTACCTGCAACCATCGTGTCTTTTACACGGCCAATAACTTGACCATTTTTCACCCGGTAGCCTAAATCAATGTTGATGGAAAAGTCTCCCGAAATACCACCGCTACCACCTAACATTTGATCTACAATTAGACCGTTATCTAATTGCCGAATTAAATCTCGCAGTGGTGCAGCACCAGGCTGAATTAAGAAATTAAATAACCCAGGAGTGGGATAGCTACCTAAACCAGGGCGAAAACCATTACCAGTAGAGCCGACACCTAGTTGATAGCCTGTAGTGCGATCGCCATAAAAATGCTGTAATATGCCATCTTTGACAAACACTAAAGCTGTTGTCGGCGTTCCTTCATCATCAAAAGGGCAACTATAAGGGCCAGCTTCCGGGTCTTGATAAAGTGTCAAATTAGGAGCAACGACTTGTTGATTCATCCGTTCTCCCCAAGGCGAAGCTGCTTCTAACACACGTTTACCATTTAAAGCGGCTTGGGCAGTTCCCCACAGCATATCAGCTGCTTTAGAAGTAAATAAAACCGGTATGCGACCGTTAGGGGGCGCAACATTTTCTTTTGCCCAGACTAACCTTTGTAAAATTTGATAAGCTAACTTTTCTGGGTCTAGAGTATTGCGTTGAGTTTGACCATCAGAAACACTCAAAAAATCATCACCCCTGACCCATTCGGCTGACATATAACAACTCAGGGTAGTATCAGTGTAGTAACAATCTAGACCTTGACTATTCACAAGTCTAGTAGTTTCCACATCACATTCCCAGTCACTGTTGCATAGCACATCTGGGTAAGTATCGCGGATAATGGCGATCGCTTCTTTACCCCAGTTGACTAAAACTTCTATGGGTACACTTTTCCCTAAGTCTGGGTAATCTGGCTTAGAGTTACTCACCAACTCGATTGTTTCTGGCGGATTTAGTTCACTCAAAGCTAAAGCCCGTTCCACCATCGCCTGGGGTGAAACATTACCATAAGCAACAGTTAGTCCTGGACAACCATTGCGCCATAACCGTAGCGTTGTACCTTCCGATTGACTGGTTTCTAGTTGTTTAAGGCGGTTAGCCTCAAAAAAAACCGGACGAGAAAGCGAATGCGACTGATACACCTCAGCGGCTTCGGCTCCCGATTTAATGGCTAGTTCCAGCAGTTGTTCTGCTAGTGTATCGTGTGAGAAATTTTCAGAACCCATGACCATTGGTGAATTGTGGATTTCGGATTTTGAACTGCAAGCAAACGCAGATAATTATCCCAAATCATTGGAGCCTATCCGCGCAAATCAGCAATTTGCTTTTGACAACGGAGAGGGACGCAGATAATTATCCCAAATCATGGACATCTATCAGCGTTCCATCAATGCAGAGAATTCCCCAAAAATCATCAGTATGTATAAGTCTGTACCTAGAAAATGGCAGGGTGCGGGGTGCAGGGAGCAGAGGCGAGAGTATTTGCTCCTTGCACCTTGTCTTTCTTACCTGTTCTACAGCAAAGTCACCTCTTGCAACAACCAAAACCCCGCAAAAGATTCTGCTTGGGGACTTGACTGTACACCAATAAAATGCACTCCATTGGCTTTTTGTTTAGCTTCGGCAAAACCTTTAGCTTCTACTAAAAGTTGGGGATTTTTGATATTTGCCACAATCCAACTTTCTGTAGCACCAGTCTCCAAAATTAACCTTGTACCAACACTCTGATCAACTCTTAAAAAAGCTAACTCTAAACCAGACATCCAACCAGCTAAAGGTAAAGCCCTGGGTGAGAAAATCAAAACTCCCGGAATGCGAGTCTCTGGAGATAATTGCGCCATTTCTAAAGGAAAAGCTTCACCAAAGCCAATATCCCACTCTGGCATTTCTGCCAATTCCCCTGCTGATAAGCTGACAAACACCCATTGCTGTCCTTCTAACGCATCAGGTAAACGCTGAGGTAAAGGACTGTCTAAACGCACAGAAGGGTTGTTTCCGCCTTGATAACCCGGTTCTTGAGGATAAACTTCCTCCATCCGCTGTTGTAGCCATTGGTTTAGCAACAAAGTGCGGCGACTAGGTTGAGCCGGAATTCCCAAATCTTGGCAAGCCTTAGTAATCATATTGTTCATTTGGCGGCGGAAAAAGCGAATTTTAATGGGCGCTTCTCCGGCTTTGTTAATGGCTTCCTGCAACGCCGTCCGCAACCAGCCCGAATTGACTTGGGTGCTAGGACAATATTGAGCATAGCGAAATAACGAATCTGTTTGCGCTCGAATATCCAACGGACTTTCGCAGACTACAACTTCCCAAACTTTTTTTTGATTTTCATCCAAAATCGGACGAGAGTAAAAATCGAGTTCCCAAATACTGCTCATGTTATGCCGTGAAAATCTGGCGACTTTATATTTTGCGGATATCTTGATCATACGAGGCTTAGGGCAGCAGGGGAACCAGCATCAATTACAAAGGGGTGTGAGGGAGTAAAGGTGTATGGTTTGTAAAGGTTTTGAAATTTAAATTAGATTTTGGACTCGTAAATCAGATTTCTGACTCACAAATTAGATTTGTGATTCGTAAATCAAATTTCTGACTCGTAAATTAGATTTTTGATTCGCAAATTAAATTTGTGATTTGCAAATTAGATTTCTGGTTCATATATTAACTTCCTGAGTCATATACCAAACTTTTTATCCAAAATTCAGCAAAATTACTCGCATTTACTTAGCTTACTCATGCCAATGCAGTCTAAGTTCTGTAGCTTTACTCAAGCTAGTAAACCTATTTATTGCGTACAGTAATGTTATCTAAAAAACTCCGTGTAGATTCTCAACAGGAAAACTTTATGGCGCAACGGAAACGCAATTCCATCGCACTTACCAAGGCTGAACGACGGATTGAAGGAATACAAGCAATTAACCCTGAGTTAGACTTTGGCAATGGGTGTTCAATCGTTACTTACAACACGAAAATTTATGACGTAAGAGAGAAGTTAGCCGCCTATAATCAAGCCCGAATCATGGTAGAAAAAGCGCAGAATGCTTTATTAGAATCAGAACGTGGCTTGAATGACTTTTCAGAACAAATGCTGGTGAGTGTTGCATCTCGCTTTGGCAAAGATAGTTATGAGTATGGCATGGCTGGCGGAACGCGCAAATCAAACCGCAAAAAACCACGCTCGACGATCAAGCAAAAGATAAAACCTGTGGCATGATATCATTTCAGCTTAAAGACTGATCATTACATCAACCCAACGTACTAGCACGACAGGCTTAATTGGCTGGGTTGAGTAATTCTAAAAAAGGAATTTCACTGTTATCTCAACCAAAGAGAGGAGTGATGAATAATTACTCAATTGGTCATATCCAAGCACAAAAATTAGTAGTTGCAGCAATTGATGAAGCTCAGAAACAAAAACTATCGGTTGCCATATCAGTTGTAGATTTAGGTGGACATTTGGTTGCGTTCACGCGTTTAGATGGCACAAGTTACTCAGCTAATGATGCTAGTCGTCGAAAGGCTGTTGCTGCTTGTAATTTTAAAACTCCGACGCATATACTGTTTCAAATTGCAAAAAATGATTCAGATATGAGTAATGCACTATGGAAAGATCCTCATATTTTTATCTTTCCAGGAGGTTTTCCAATCATGGATGGTGCTTACTGCATTGGAGGAATTGGTGTTGCGGGAGGAAATTATATACAAGATCAGAGTATTGCAGAGGCGGCATTGGCAATGATTTAAACATCTTAGTTTTGCAGATTGCATTGTTGATAGACAGATAATAAAGTACATTCCCAAACCAAGCGCGGTTGAGCATAAACTAAAAGAGCTTTACGTGCCTGTTCTAACTGATGAACAATTCCCGATTGATGCCACTGTTGCCAATAAGAATGTTGGAGATAATCAATTAACCACAGTTGTGATTCTGTATCTAAATCTTTGTCAATTTTTTTAGCTAATTCTAAAGCATGACGAGAAGATTTTGGGGCTGAGGTTAAATTTGTGAGTAACTCAGGGGGAATGACTTGTAATTGTTCATAACAAGCGATCGCACTTCCTGGACTGCCACCTGCTATATTCAAAATAGCCGGATGCTGCAAAACTTCTTGATGATTTTTTTGCAGCAATACTTGAGTTAAAGCTGCTGTATCTAAGCGATAAAAAGGAATTTTTTGACAGCGCGAAACCAAAGTTGACAACACAGACTCAGGAGAAGGAGCAATTAAAATTATGGTTGCTTGTCCCGGTTCCTCTAAAGTTTTTAGTAGAGCATTTGCCGCTGCTTCTGCCATTGTTTGCGCTTCTTCTAGCACCACTACATTTCTTGGTGCTTCTAAAGGCGGACGGCTGAGAAATTGTGTAATTTCTCGAATTTGTTCTAACCGAATTAACGGTGGTGCTTTACGCTTGAGTTTTTTCTCGGCGGCTTCGGCGGCTGTTAATCTTTGCCCTTGATATTGATATGTTGGCTGTACCCATAACAAATCAGGATGGTTCCCTTGACGCACCCGATTCTGCACAGATGCAACCAACCGCGCCTCGACAGTATCAGAAAATAATAATTCTACAAAACACCGAGCAGCTAAACTCCTGCCGACACCATCTGTCCCAATAAACAAATAAGCTGGCGCAACTCTATTTTGCCTAACAGCCTCAGTCAGTAATTCTATGGCTTGCTGTTGTCCAACAAGTTGTGCAAATAAATTAGTAGTCATAAGTCAATTTTAAATTGACTTATGACTACAGCAAGGCAATAAGCACCTTACCTACTGCTATAAAATAAAAAACCGCCAGGGAAAGGCGGTCTTTTAACTCAGCACGGGCTAAACGCCCCGCTATCGCTAACAGCACTTAGCACTTTTTACTTCCGTGTAGCTTCCAGTAAGCGGGAGTAATAGAAGCGCGTTTTGGTCATTTCTTGACGCTGGACGGCAAAGCCATTTTTTTCGATAATCTTTACCACATCAGCTTCGCGGTGTAGATAAGCACGAGTAGTCTTGCTGGCACCTGGAAAGAAACCGCCAATCTTTTTGAGGAGACTGAGAGCGCAAGTTTTGGGTGCAAAACTGAGGATTATCCGTGATTCTGCCAAAGAACAAAGATGAGAAATCATCTCATCGGCTTTGTCTTGGGGGTAATGAATGAGAACATCCAAGCAAATTACGGTGTGGTAGTTGCCACTTAAAGATTCTAAATCTTGGACGGCAAAACTAGGATTGGTGGAATTTCCCAAAGCTTCTAAAGCTCTTTGTTTACCTTCTTCCACCATTTTGTCGGAAATATCACTGGCATAAACTTTAGCACCTTCAGTAGCTAAGGGAATGCTGAGACTACCTACACCACAGCCAGCATCGCAGATTGATAGCTCAGATAAATTGCCATCATTTTTCAGCCAGCCGATAACCTTATCTACGGTTTGTTGATGACCATAGCGAATGTCTAGCTGAACTTTATTGACTTCGCCATCACCGTAAATCCGCTTCCAGCGGTCAAACCCTGTGGAATTGAAATACTCACGAACAATCGTTTTATCGTCGGCTGCGTTCATAAACTTCGATTTTTAGGGGTTCCCAATCCTTAAAATTATCATTGTTGGCAACCAGAGCGATCGCTTTAATTAGAAAAACTCTATTATCCGTAAGTCCTGACTTTCTTTCTCCTCAGTCAGGTTTTACTTACTGTTGACTTTTGCCTAAAAAATAATCCAAAATCCAAAGTTCGCGTATCTGAAAAAGCGATTGACCACATATCTGGAAATCTTCTTTAATCTCAGCCGATTAAGTCGCTGAACAGCCTATGCTAACGGTTAGGTTAATCCACTGGATTTTATGCGCTCAACACTAAGAACGCACTCGAACAAAGGACAAAGCACAGATGAGTAACATTGTAGATACAGCCATAGAGGCGATTGTGGCACGGGAAATTCTCGATTCACGAGGTAGACCGACAGTTGAAGCCGAGGTGCATTTGCTAAATGGTGCTGTGGGACTAGCGCAGGTTCCCAGTGGAGCCTCTACAGGAACTTTTGAAGCCCACGAACTGCGGGACGATGATAAAAGCCGTTACGGCGGTAAAGGCGTTCTCAAGGCAGTGCAGAACGTCAAAGAAGTGCTGACCCCAAAATTGTTAAACTTGGATGCCCTAAACCAAGAATTAATCGACCGAACAATGATTGCGGTTGATGGTTCGGCTAACAAATCTAATTTAGGTGCAAATGCAATTTTGGCTGTTTCCCTAGCTGCGGCGAAAGCTGGTGCTGAATCTCTGGGGATTCCCCTTTATCGCTATTTGGGCGGGCCTTTGGCAAATTTGTTACCAGTCCCGTTGATGAATGTAATTAATGGTGGCGCACACGCAGCCAACAATGTGGATTTTCAAGAGTTTATGATTGTCCCAGTGGGTGCGTCTTCTTTTAAGGAAGCTTTACGTTGGGGTGCAGAAGTATTTGCTACTCTCAGCAAAGTCTTGGATGAAAAGGGTTTGCTGACTGGTGTGGGCGATGAAGGTGGTTTCGCGCCTAACCTAGAATCTAACCAAGTAGCTTTAGAATTGCTAGTAGCGGCGATTAAAAAAGCGGGTTACAAGCCAGGAGAAGAAGTAGCTTTGGCCTTAGATGTGGCAGCTAGTGAGTTTTACAAAAATGGTCAGTATGTTTACGATGGTAAACCTCACTCTCCCGCTGAGTTCATTGATTATTTAGGACAATTAGTTGACCAGTACCCAATTGTTTCCATTGAAGATGGTTTGCATGAAGAAGATTGGTCTAACTGGCAACTGCTGACCCAGAAATTAGGCTCACGGGTGCAATTGGTGGGTGATGACTTGTTTGTAACGAATGCTACCCGCTTGCGGAAAGGCATTGACGAAAAAGCTGGTAACGCCATTTTGATTAAACTCAACCAAATCGGTTCTCTCACCGAAACCTTAGAAACAATTGACTTGGCAACACGCAACAGTTTCCGGTCAGTGATTAGCCATCGTTCTGGTGAAACCGAAGACACAACAATTGCTGATTTGGCAGTGGCTACCCGTGCAGGTCAAATTAAAACCGGTTCTCTGTGTCGTAGCGAACGAGTCGCTAAATACAACCGCTTACTCCGCATTGAGGATGAATTAGGCGATCGCGCCATTTATGCTGGTGCTGTTGGTTTAGGGGCAAAATAGGGGACAGGTTACAGGTGATAGGTAATAGTTTCTGTCACCTGTAACCTGTAACCTCTAGGGATAAAATCCCAACTTGGGCAAACCCAAGGTTTCTTCCCAGCCCAGCATCAAGTTCATACACTGAATGGCTTGACCCGCTTGTCCTTTAATCAAGTTGTCAATGGCTGACATGACAATTACACGACCTGTACGCGGGTCAACTTCAACACCAATAAAGCAAAGATTGCTACCGCACGCCCATTTTGTTTGGGGGTAAACACCACTTTGGCAAACTTTTACCCAAGGAGAGTTACGGTAGAAAGCGTTGTAAATTGTAATTAAATCATCTCTAGCCAAGCCGGGATCGCGGAGTGTGGCGTAGACAGTCGCCAAAATACCGCGCACCATTGGTATGAGGTGGGGCGTAAATTGTACAGTCACCTCATGACCCGCTAATTCGCTACAAATCTGCTCAATTTCTGGGGTGTGGCGGTGACGAACGACACCATAAGCAGCGAGGGAGTTATCAGCTTCAGCAAGTAATAAGTTGACTTTGGCTTGCCGCCCACCGCCAGATGTGCCAGACTTGGCATCGATAATGGCGGTTTCTGGCACAATCAAGCCTTGCTTTAACAGTGGTGATAATGCTAACAAGCTGGCAGTAGGATAACAGCCAGGACAGCCTACTAATTGGGCTTCGCTAATGCGATCGCGGTAGAGTTCCGGTAAACCATAAACTGCTGTAGCCGCCGCAGTGCGATCGCTTCTTTCTTGTCCATACCAACTGGTATAAGTTGCCAGATTACTAAATCGATAATCGGCACTCAAATCCAGTACTTTACATCCTTTTTCTAATAATTGCGGTGCAATTTGGCAAGCCAGACCATTTGGGAGAGATAAAAACACAACTTCGCAGCGGTGAGCCATAACTTCTGGATCTACCGCCTCTATTGGCAAATTTACTAAATGAGCCAAATGTGGGTAAAGATCCCCAAACGATTTCCCCGCACTGCTCTCACCGCCTAAATAAACTAGTTCCACCTCTGGATGTTCCATAAGTAGTCGAACTAGCTGCACTCCACCATAGCCTGACGCGCCAACAATCCCAACGGGTACGCGCCTAAAATTGCCCATGATTCTGAAATCCTTATCCGCTTTTGATTAATTTATCAGTCAATGGTCAAGAGTCAATGGTCAATGGTTATTTGTCATTTTTCCTTTGTTACCTCAGCACTCAGCACTATTAGGACTTACGCATAAAAACGAAAAATCAAAGTTTTTGGGATGGTATAAGGGGGGTTTAGGGGTGTATGTAGCTAAAACCCTTACACCCTAAATCTTTTCCCCTTATACCCAGTCGCCACAGAGATTGTCTGTGGGTAAGTCCTAACTATGACTTCGCTTTTTGGACTAAATCCCAATTTTAACGGTAAAGACTAGACCATGTTATCGAATCATTGCTAGTGTATTCTCCGCCGTATAAAGGAGTTACAATCAAAATATAGAAATTGTTAAAAAAAATTTACTATCACTAACTGGAAGTCTTTTGTGTCAATGCCTAAACCTACACGGCAGTCTTATGGCAATCCAGCTGAGAGCGATAACTCGCAAATGAGTGTAGCTCCTCCAGCAGGAGAAACCACTGATCATGCTGCTCAACCAACTTTTAAATTTGATTCGATTGATGCTGCTTTGGCAGATCTCAAAGCGGGTCGCGTCATTGTGGTGGTTGATGACGAAAATCGAGAAAATGAAGGTGATTTGATTTGTGCTGCTCAATTTGCCACACCTGACATGATCAATTTCATGGCGGTGCAAGCAAGAGGGCTAATTTGTCTAGCGATGACAGGCGCTCGCCTCGACGAGCTAGATTTACCTTTGATGGTAACTAACATTACGGACACTAACCAAACTGCGTTCACAGTTAGTATCGACGCTGGCCCTCATTTAGGTGTTAGCACAGGCATTTCCGCAGACGATCGCGCTCGGACTATTCAAGTTGCCCTCAACCCCGCCACCACACCTTTAGATTTACGTCGTCCTGGGCATATTTTCCCCATTCGCGCCAAAGCAGGCGGTGTTCTCAAACGCGCCGGACATACAGAAGCGGCTGTAGATTTATCTCGATTGGCTGGACTTTACCCAGCGGGGGTGATTTGCGAAATCCAAAACCCCGATGGTTCAATGGCGCGGCTACCCCAGCTAATTGAGTACGCCAAAAACTACAATTTAAAAATTATCAGTATTGCGGACTTAATCAGTTATCGTCTGCAACACGATCGCCTCGTGATCCGCGAAAGTATTGCCGAGTTACCCACACAATTCGGTCATTTCAAAATTTACGCTTACCGCCACACCCTCGACAATTGCGAACACGTTGCTATTGTCAAAGGCGACCCCGCCACTTTTAAAGATGAACCAGTTATGGTGCGGATGCACTCAGAATGTTTAACTGGTGATGCTTTGGGGTCTTTGCGTTGTGACTGTCGAATGCAGTTACAAGCTGCTTTAAACATGATTGAAAGTGCGGGTCAAGGTGTCGTTGTTTACCTGCGTCAAGAAGGTCGGGGTATTGGCTTAATTAATAAACTGAAAGCCTACTCCTTACAGGATATGGGTTTAGATACAGTAGAAGCCAACGAGCGTTTAGGATTTCCCGCCGACCTGCGCGACTATGGTATGGGAGCGCAAATGCTCATGGATTTAGGTGTAAAAAATATCCGCTTAATTACCAATAATCCCCGCAAGATTGCTGGGGTTAAAGGCTATGGCTTGGAAGTAGTTGATCGCGTACCCTTATTAATTGAGTCCAACGATTACAATTCCTATTACCTCGCAACCAAAGCGAAAAAGTTAGGTCACATGCTGTTGCAGACCTATCTAGTGACCATCGCCATTCATTGGCAAGATGACCCCCAATCAGTCACGAAACGTTATGAACGGTTGGAAAAATTGCGCCATTTTGCCAAAACTAATGATTTATTGTTGCAAGAAGAAGCCCGTCCTTTGGCGATCGCTTTATTCGATGAACCATCTTTGACTGTACACTTAGGGTTTGACCAACCAAAAGTAGCCAGTTGTGATTGGTACAAGCAAACTGGCCATCCTTACCTGCAAGCAGTCTTCCAAATTATAGATAATCTAGCCACATTACCCTACATTCAGAAACTCGAATTTCTGATTTCTTCTGGTTGTGACCCTCTGACTAATTTGCAAGTTCAACTTGATCGTCAGATTTTATCTTTAGATACTTTGCCTTCATCTATTAGCGATAGTCTGGAAAAGCAGAAAATTTATAGCTTTACCAAAAAATCTGAGTAACGCTTTTTTCTGCTTACCCAAAACCTGATATCCCCGACTTCTGAAAGAAATTGGGGATATTTTTATGTAACAAGAATTCATATTCTGCTATAGAGGAATTAAATTTTACTAAACTTTAACCACAGACTTTAATCTTAATAATTATTATAAATTTGCAGTAATAATCAGAAGTTTCATTATGTATAAATTGTGTTTTGTAATCAAGCTCTATAAATCATTGACAGAGAATTTACATATTAAATAAAATACTGGCAGACGTAGATTATATCTAATAGCAAAAGTTACTAAATTATTTGCTGAAATAATAATAGCAACCAACACCACAGAATTGGGATAAAATTTATGAAAGCTAAAATCATTGCTGCTTTAACAGTTATGGCAGCTATTGTCAGCTTAGAAAGCCCGGTTCGCGCTCAGTCACTATCTGCACCCATTGTCAATGAGGAAAGCTACAAAATAACTAGTGATTCTCTAGAAGGAATTGGTACAAGAACAGCAGAAAATGACTTTATGAAATTCTTTGAAGGAGGAAATATCAACCGTCCCTCCAACAACACCCAAACAAATAAATCGCCCTCTAATGGATTAGGTTTTAATCGCTCAGTCTTACTACCCAGTACTTCTATTTTCTTACAACCAGCGGCTCAGTCTACAGATGGTAATAATGGGTTAGAGGTGCAACTAGATTTAGGGAGCTAAAGTTGACTATCTCCTAATAGAGAATATCTCATATATATAGATGAAAATTGCGAGATTTCAAAACCCCAGTTTCTTTTGAGTAGCTGGGGTTTCTTTGTTTTCATACGCAGCATTAAGGTATTGACCGTGGGTTATGGTAGTTTAAAGTTACAGGCATATTATTGCAATATGTAAACTTTACCTCATGACTGGAGAGCAAAACCTTGGGTATAGAACTACGCAGTTTCGTATTTCTTGACAGCTTGCAACCTCAACACGCAGCCTATATGGGAACAGTAGCTCAAGGTTTCTTGCCATTACCAGGAGATACATCACTGTGGATTGAAATCTCTCCGGGTATTGAAATCAATAAAATTACTGATGTAGCATTAAAAGCTGCCTCTGTGCGTCCCGGAGTTCAGGTAGTTGAGAGATTATATGGTTTATTAGAAGTTCATTCTGGTTCCCAAGGAGAAACACGCACAGCTGGTCAAGCCATTTTAGATTTGTTAGGAGTTAGACGAGAAGAATGTCTCAAACCGCGTGTTGTGTCTAGCCAAATTATCCGCAACATAGATGCTTACCAAACACAACTGATAAATCGCACCCGCCGAGGACAACTGCTACTAGCTGGACAAACTTTGTATGTATTAGAAGTTGAACCAGCTGCTTACGCCGCGTTAGCCGCTAATGAAGCAGAAAAAGCAGCATCAATTAATATTCTGGAAGTACAAGCTGTAGGTAGTTTTGGCAGGCTGTATTTAGGTGGGCAAGAACAGGATATTCTAGCAGGAGCAAGGGGAGCGTTAACCGCGATTGAAAATGTAGCTGGCCGGACAAATCCCAATAGTGGCCGCCAGGAGTAAAGGAGAGAAAATGGCAAATCAAGAGCATCTGGTTTTATTGAAAGCAGGTGCAGTTACCTGGAGTGAATGGAGACAGCAGAATCCTCAAATTCAACCAGACCTCAGCGCTGCAAACTTGCAAGGAGAAAATCTCAGAGGTGCTAACCTGCAAAAAGTCAACTTGACCAAAGCAGATTTGAGTCAGGCTTTACTTGTACGTGCTAACCTCAACGGTGCAGATTTGAGTGGTGCAAACCTTTATCAAGCCAAGCTAATTGAAGCAAACTTGAGTGCAGCTAACTTTAGTGTGGCTAATTTAAGGGGTGCAACTTTAACACAAGCAGATTTAAGTTATGCCAATTTCATTGGTGCTGACTTAAGTGAAGCAAATTTAAAAGAAAGTGCGATCGCTAATGCTATCCTTATCGGCACAGACCTGAAAGATGCTAACCTCAGAGGTGCTGATTTAGGTGCGGCTAAACTCATTCGTGCTAACCTTGCTTATGCCAACTTGATAGAAGCCAACTTGATTACATCTGACCTTAGCAAAGCCAACCTCTACAAAGCAGATTTAATTGGCGCTTACCTTTACAAAACAGATATGTGCAGTTGTAATCTTAGCTATGCCTACCTAAGTAGCGCATATATGCTGCAAGCAAACCTCAGTGAAGCTGACTTAACAGGCGCAAACTTGAGTTATGCTCACCTTCAAGGAGCCAACTTGGCAGGTGCGAATCTGAATGGCGCTAACTTAACTGGTACTAAACTCCGAGGCGCTAACCTCATCGGCGCAAATCTTGAGGATGCCATTGTACCTGATGTATGTCATTAATATTGGGCGTTGTATGAATATGGATGAATTGAGATTGATTCCATGTTTATGTAATGCCCAATTAATTGTTATAGCAGTCTAAACATAGATTTGGACTATTGTGATTTGTAAAACTCCTGTAGGGTAAATACTCAGTGTCTACTCGGCACTCAACACTTTGCCATAAATGCGATCGCCAACATTTCTGAAATAATTTTGATGTTCTTAGATAACTTATACTCAAGCCGATACTTAAGTACTACTGTAGTACATGTATTGCTTGTATAAAATATTTTTACTAAGTAAAAAAACTTAACACCATAATAACCATAAGGCAAGTTACATAAGCACAAATATCAAATAACTCCAAAAAATGTAAAACTTCGATAAAGATACTGACTATTTAGCGATTTTTCTATCCACTGGCACTTAATATTTACTCAGTTGATAGGGGAGTATCTATCGTTTCAAATGATAGTAGTTTTACTTATATGGGTAAAATAATTAGCATACGTAAATAATCATATTTACGTAATAAAAATATCACAGTAGATAACACTGTGAACCTTATGCAGAAATGATATTCAATTTACTTCCATATTTTTCAAGTAGATTATCTAACACAACCAATATCACGACGAATATGACTCATCAAAGTACTACTACTCATACAACCTACAATAACTGGCGTAATTCTGCTCCAGATTTACGCGGTGCTGCATTCCTTAAACTGAGTAAAGGCGCTTGGTGGCTGCGAATACTAACATTAGTAGTAGTCGATTGCTCTGCGTTATTCCTTGCTTGGAAATTAGCGCAATATGAGGGCTTCCCTGTAGATGCTTCTAGATATGCACAAAACAACTACATATATGAGTTGATTGTGATACAAGTAGCATCATTAGCTCTCCAAGGTACATATCAATCCGGTCAGCAACGTCGTGACTATTTGGGTATTATTAAAACACTAACTTTTGCCCAAGGTCTAATCTTACTTGTTAGTGTTTTGTATCAACCTATTATAGAAGCTGATAAATATACATTAATTGTATCTTGGTTGCTAAGTGCAAGTTTTGTAATTACTGGTAGATTAGTAATTGAACTAGCTCTGAAATATTTACGTCAGCGGAAAATAATAGGTTGTAACTCCGTTTTTGTTATTTGTGAACCTGAATATTATGAACAAACTACCAAATTTATTAAAAACGAAAAACGTTACATAATTCGAGGGACTGACACAGCTAGAGCCTTAGATAGATATAATCGGGAAGCCACTTTAGAAAAACTTAACAGATTAGGAATAACAGAAGTTTTTATTGCTTGGGATGCTATCAAAAATCGGATGTTTTTATGCTGGCTATTTCAAGCAGCAGGTATAACCGTAAATATTATCCCGATGCACTTAAAGCCTATACATAGACAAGTATACATTCAAAAAGTTGGTGGAATGCCTTGTTTAAGTGTGAGTTGTCCCACAATCATTGGTAGAGACTTCTGGCTGAAGCGGATGTTTGATTTTTGTTTTACTGCTTTGTTTTTACTTTTTGCCTCACCTATTTATTTAGCGATCGCTATTGCCATTAAACTAGATTCTCCAGGTCCAGTATTTTATAAGCAAACTCGTATTGGTCTAAGTGGAAAAGCATTTAAAGTATGGAAATTCCGGACAATGAGACCGGATGCCGATAAACTCCAAAAAGAATTAGAAGCTTTAAACGAAACCAAAGATGGTATCATTTTTAAAATCAAAGATGATCCTCGTATTACCAGAATAGGCAAATTTCTCCGTCGTTACAGCCTAGACGAATTACCACAACTGTTTAACGTCCTACTAGGAGAAATGAGTCTGGTTGGCCCTCGTCCTCTGCCTACTAGAGATGTAGATAAATTCTTAGATCATCATTTCTTGCGTCAAGAAGTTTTACCTGGGGTAACAGGTCTTTGGCAAGTATCAGGACGCTCCAACATTTTAGATTTTGAACAAGTTATCAATTTAGATATGAGCTACATTGAAAACTGGTCACTGCAATTGGATTTCGAGATTTTACTGAAAACAGTTCAAGTAGTCTTGAAAAAAGAAGGCGCATACTAACATAGATTTACAAAAATTATACCCATTAGTAAAAGCCAATACTTGAAATATAGCCATAGCATGAAAACTGAATACAAACTGTCTGAATCTATTCATCAACTATTTGAGGAACAAGTAAAGCGATCGCCTAACAAAATAGCATTAATTTGTGGAGAACAAACCCTTACCTATAGAGAATTAAACACCCGTGCTAATCAACTCGCTCATCACTTACAAGCACAGGGTGTAGAGCCGGAAAAGTTAATCGCTCTATACATGGAACGCTCTGTAGAAATTGTCATTAGTATTTTAGGTATTCTAAAAGCTGGTGGTGCTTATGTACCCTTAGACCCCCGATATCCAAAAGAAAGACTATCAACAATTTTGGAAGATACCCAGGTATCAATCATCTTGACTCAAATGAAGTTGAAAAAAGAGCTTCCACCTTATCAAGCATCAGTGGTCTGTATGGATATTGGTCTAGAAGAATTTATTTCAGAAAACCAAGAAACATTCGTCAGCCAAGTAAAACCTCAAAACCTTGCTTATGTAATGTACACCTCTGGCTCTACTGGCAAGCCAAAAGGGGTAGAAATGCCTCATATCAGCATCAGTAACTATGTGCAATCTCTTAACCAAATTTTGCAAATTGATGCAAAAGATATCTATCTACATACAGCATCTTTTTCATTTTCTTCCTCACTCAGACAGTTAATGCTTCCTTTAACTCAAGGTGCAAAAATTGTCATGGCAACACAAGAACAAATTAAAAATCCCCTTACCTTATTGAAGTTAATTAAACAGCAGGGAGTTACAATATTCGATACTGTTCAGTCAGTTTGGCGTTATCTACTTCAGGCTCTAGAAGAAGTTGATGATTTCACTAGAGAGCAACTCTTGGAATCTCAGCTAAGACTACTCTTATTTTCTGGAGGATTACTACCAAACGAACTTTTCAGAAAAGTCCGTAGTACAGTCAAAAGTAAAGCACGTATTGTCAATATTTACGGTCAAACAGAAACCATAGGAGTCTGCGCTTACCCTATTCCCAATCAAGTTGACCAAGAATTAGTATATTTACCTATAGGCCGCCCCTACCCCTATGTCGAACTCTATCTTCTTAACGAAAATCTCCAACCAGTTTCTGTAGGAGAAGTAGGTGAAATACACATTGCAGGTGCTAGTTTAGCTCGTGGCTATCTCAACCGTCCTGCACTAACACAAGAAAAATTTATCCCTCATCCCTTTAGTCAAAAACCTGGAGCGCGTCTTTACAAAACCGGTGACTTAGCCCGTTACCTACCAGATGGTAACCTTGAGTGTGTTGGTCGCGCCGACTTTCAAGTCAAGATTCGTGGTATCCGCATTGAACTGGGTGAGATTGAGAGTACTATTCTGGCAAACCCAACAGTACGCGAAGTTGTTGTAGTCACCCGAAAAATAGATATTTCTGGTGAACCAAGCTTAGTAGCCTATATCGTTCTCAAAGCAGGACGAAAACTTACAAACAAAGAACTACGAATCTTTCTTAAAGATAAGCTACCAGATTACATGATACCGGCTACGTTTGTGATGCTAGAGGCTCTACCTCTAACACCCAACGGTAAGATAGACCGTGCAGCTCTACCCGCACCTGATTCAGTTAGACAAGAGTCAAAAGACACGTATGTCTCTCCCCGTAATGAGTTAGAACTAAGGTTGAAGCAGATTTGGCAACGGGTTTTAGGAATTAAATATTTTGGGGTGAAAGATAATTTTTTTGAATTGGGTGGAAATTCTCTCTTATTAGTGCGCTTAATATCAGAAATCGAGAATAGTTTAGGTAAGAAAATGACTGTGGCTAATTTTTTTGAAGCACAGACTATTGAACAGTTAGCATCTGTTTTAAGCCAAGAAGATAACTTTGTTGCTCAGTCATCTTTAGTACCAATTCAAACTACTGGTAGGAAAGCACCATTATTTTGTATTCATGCACTTTGGGGCAATGTTCTCTTTTATAGAGGATTATTACCTTATTTAGAACCAGATCAACCTGTATATGGACTACAAGTACAGGAACTAGATATTAAAAAAGTAGGCAGTACATCTATAACGGAAATAGCAGCTAACTACATCCAAGAAATCAAAAAAATTCAACCCAATGGGCCTTATTTTTTAGTAGGTCATTCCCTAGGTGGTGTGATAGCTTTTGAAATGGCCAGGCAACTTTACGCACAAGGAAATAAGATAGCTTTATTGGCAATAATAGATACTTTAGCTCCTAATTATCACAACTACAATTCAATTTCACAATTGAGCAAAACCTTTCCATTAAATAAAAAAATCGTTTTACATTTGTTTCAAATATTGAGATTGAATTTAAAAGACAAATTCACTTATATAGGGCAGAGGTTAGAGTGGCATCTGACAGCAGGTAAACTAAGCATTTTTTATAAATTTTACATCCGTTATATTAAACGCCTACCTCAAGAACTGCGCCTTTTAGATGTAGCTTTCACTATGAACAAAGCTCGCAAATCGTATATAGCATCAGTTTACCCCGGTAAATTGTCTCTTTTTATTGCTAGTCAAAGATCTGTAGGTTTTGAGCTAGATGATACTTTAGGTTGGTCGCAGCTAGCGGCCGACGGAGTGGAAATTTATCACTGCCCTGGCAAACATACAACTATTATGCAAGAGCCAAATATTAGAGTGGTAGCTGAGAAATTGAATATTTGTTTACAACAAAGGCAAACAGAACTTGATGTATATTAAGTGATAAAATAATGAACAATTTTTTATAAAATAAGTTCTAAGTAGGCTTTATTAAAAGAGAACTCAACTTGATTTCAGTATAATATAAAGAAGTGCTGACTTCCCTATCTCTTAGTTAAATTCCTCTTTTACATAGCTTGCTTAAAATTTATTGGCTTCGTTAGTCTATGCTAACAAGACGATAGCCTAGCAAAAAATAGAAATCAAAGACTTTTCACAATAGAGAAATAACAAATTTAAATATATACTTCAAAAGTAACCAGTTTAAATAATTGATCCAAAACAGAGTATTTGAGATTTCATAATAACTCCAAATGCAAAGTTTTTTAGAAAACAAATACTAGTGCCATAGCAAAAAAGAAAACTAATGGAAAAACGTAAAATCATAGGTAATTCTTTAGCAATATTAATCAACAGATTAGCTCAAAGTATTACAACATTTATATTAGTAGCTTCTATTGGGCGCTTCTTAGGAACATTTAATTTAGGTCAATATACACTTGCTTTTACATACTATTTTCTTTTTATGACCCTAACTTCTCAGGGGTTTAAGACTTTATTCACGAGGGAAATCTCATGTAATCCACATAAAATACCAGAATATTTAGTAAATGGAACTTTATTACAGTTTATTTTTAGCATTATAGGTTACGTAGCATTAGTATTCACTGTTTTTATCTTGCCATATAGTACTGATACATCTAATGTTTGCTACACCTTGGGTTTAATGATTATTCCTTTTTCCCTTTCTAATATTACTGAAGCTATATTTCAAGCCCAAGAAAAAATGTACTATATCCCTATTAGTACTGTTCCAGTTTATATCCTGAGATTAATCATAATTATCTGGGTACTAATGAACAAATATGACTTACTTTTTGTAAGTACTATTCTAGTTATTTCGGAAACATTAATTATGCTTATACAGTGGTATTTCATAAAACCATTTGTAGAACCTATATGGCATATTAATTGGAATTTTATGTGGGAAACTTTTCAAGCATCAAAAACATTTATAGCTATTGAAGGCGTAGCTGTTTTAAAAGGTAGAATGCTAGTAATTATTTTATCTTTATTCTCTGGCGAGGTTACAGTTGGGTTGTTTGGGGCCTTAGTTCAATTGTTACAGCCATTTGAAATTATTGCTCACAGTCTTGTAGTAGCTGTATTTCCTAGTATGTCAAAAGCTGTTTTAGTAGGAAAAGAAAAGCAGCGTCACCTAGCCGAAATTGTAGTTGAGATGTTGCAATGTGCCGGATTACCATTAATTATCGGTCTATTATTTATTGGGGGTGATATACTAACTTTAGTCTATGGTAACTCTAGTTTTGCTGAAGCATCTTTGGCAATGAACATAGTTGCTTTAGGATTAGTTGTAACTGCATTTACACGCCCATTAGGCTATTTGTTGGTTGCTAATGGTTTTGAGCGTATTAATCTTATTGAAGTTGCTAGCACTAGTGTATTAACTGGACTAATCGGTGTACCCTTGATATCAAAATATCATTTGATAGGAGCAGCAATAACTTCACTCATAGTTCAAATTGCTACCTCAACCCAATATATTTATGCAGTCTATACTCGTTTATTTAGTCTACGAATATCACGGATATTAGTTCGTCCAATTATTATTAGTATCTTGATATTAATAATTTTTTATATATTAAAAATACTTAGATTTAATATAGTAACAGACATTTGTATTGCTACAGCTTCTTACATTTTTATTGTTGCTTGTATAGCCGCTTATAGTTTTGGTTGGCTAAAAGTAGTTTGGCAGAAAATGTTTTTTTATAAATAGGTATTAAACAATACTTTAGTTGTTTTAATTTAGGAGAAAAAATGACAGATATAGCTTTTTTTTTGAGAGACCTTGGTGGCGGTGGAGCAGAAAAAGCTATGCTAAATCTAGCTGCTGGTTTTGCCGAACAAGGGCTAAAAGTAGACCTCATTTTAGTTAAATACGAAGGAGATTACTTATCTCTTGTATCTCCTAAAGTAAATCTAGTAAAACTCAGTCAAGAACGATTAGCAACAAGCTTACCTTTCCTTGTGAATTATCTAAGGAATGTCCAACCTAAAGTTTTAATTTCTACTTTAGATGATCCGAATACGATAGCTCTGTTGGCTAAAAAGTTGGCTAATGTATCCACTAGGGTAATTATCACTGTACAAACGCATATTACTCGCAGCGTACAAATGACAACTCAGTTTAAACAGCGACTAACTCCTCTATTTGTGCGTTGGTTGTACTCTTGGGCTGATGAAATTGTAGCTGTGTCTCAAGGAGTAGCTGAAGATGTTATCAAGATTACTAGGTTACCTCAAGAAAAAGTTAAAGTTATTTATAATCCAATTTTTTCTTCCAATCTACTCGATAAATATAATGAGCCTGTAAATCATCCTTGGTTTATGGATCAACAACTTCCTGTTATATTAGGTGTAGGGCGACTAGAACCGCAGAAAGATTTTCCTACTCTCATCCGTGCCTTTGCATTAGTTAGACAGAAGTATCAAGCTCGCTTAGTAATTTTGGGACAGGGTAAACAGTTATCAAACTTAATAGCTTTAGTACAGGAATTAAAACTTAATGAATATGTAGATTTCCCTGGCTTTGTAGCTAACCCTCACGCTTACATGGCACAAGCAAACTTATTTGTGCTTTCCTCTGTATTTGAAGGTTTTGGTAATGTGCTAGTAGAAGCAATGCTTGCGGGTATACCAGTAGTTTCTACAGATTGTGAAAGCGGTCCAGCAGAAATTTTAGGACATGGACAGTATGGAAAGTTAGCACCTGTGGGTGATGTTACAGCTTTAGCTGACGCTATGCTAAATACTATACAAACTAATCCAGATCGACAACTATTACGGCAAAGAGGTTGTGAGTTTTCATTAGACGCAGCGTTATCACAATATAGACAGATATTTAATTTTGATGAGTATTAGCTATATAGATAAAGTGATATAAATTCTTGATTAAAACATGGTAAATATCAATTTTTTGGGTTACACAATAAATAAAAAATTAACCTTCTATAGCTTAATAAAATTTATTTTATTGATATGTTTAAAATCTTTACCAATAGAATATTTAAGATTTCGCTATTATTAAACTTATGAAAAAAATGTGGGATTTTCTAGAATATGGATTTACCACTTTAGCTTTAATGCTATATACAGGAGGTCCACTAACTGTATTAGTATCTGGAGGAGTTAATGAAGGAGAAGTAGAATTTTATGAAGGTAGTGATAATACTTTAATAAAAGTAACATTTTTATTTATTTATTTTATTACATTTTTTCTAATAGCTCTTCGTTGGAAAAAATTAGTTTATCTTTGGCAAAAAGATAGCTATATACTTTTATTGATAGGAATTTCTACAGCTTCAATTATATGGTCTTATAATCAATCAGCAACAATCAGCCGTTCTTTTGCCCTGTTAGGAACAACTTTATTTGGGATGTACTTAGCATCTCGCTATACGTTAAAGAAACAAATAGTTATATTAAGTTGGACGTTTGGGGCAGTAATATTTCTCAGTTTGATCTTTGCGGTGGCATTGCCTAAATTTGGGATTATGGGAGGTATTCATACAGGAGCATTGCGAGGCATATATAACCATAAAAATGTTTTAGGTAAAATGATGGTTATCAGCACAATCATATTTTTAATACGAAGTTCTAATAAGAATAATTTATTAGTTTATTGTGGCTTAATTTTATCGATACTTCTTCTTTTACTATCGAGGTCTTCTTCAGCAATTCTAAATCTACTGATTATTATTAACCTATTATTAATATTGCGTACTTGGCGGTTTCCGTATCGTGTAATGATTCCTTTTATGATAGGTATAGCTACTTTAATTAGCGGCTTAGTTATTTGGTTTAACAATAATTCAGAAATATTATTTAATGCGGTTGGTAAAGATGCAAGCTTAACTGGGAGAACAGACTTATGGTCAGCAGTTCTAGATATGATTTGGAAGCAACCTTGGCTAGGATATGGTTATGGCGCATTTTGGTTTTCCCCTGATACAGCAGAATCTGTTTGGTATTCTGTGGGTTGGAAAGCTCCAAATGCACACAATGGAATATTAGATCTTTGGCTAAATATAGGTCTTATAGGAATAATTATATTTATTCTTAGTTTTTTAAAAACTTTATCAAAGTCCTTTATTTGGCTACGCTACAGCAAAATATCCGAGGGTTTTTTGCCATTAATATTTATCATTTATATGATTCTATCAAACTTAACTGAAAGTGCATTAATGCTACAAAACGATATTTTCTGGATATTATATGTATCTATAGCTTATTCCGTATTATTACCTGTTCAAGATTTAAATTTAAATAGAAATTAGATTGATTGTCTTAATTTAATAAAATTAATTTAGCAATTTAATCAAACTCACTTAATCATAAATCAATAAATCAATAATGAGTAAACGTAAAATTGTCATGATAGGGGCTAGTCTTGAGCAAAATGGAGGTATAGCAACTGTTGAAAAGCTTATCCTAAAGTATATTCCCAATGATGTGTCCATTGAGCATATTACAAGCCATGATGAGGGGTCTATTGTACATAGGCTTATAGTATTCACTAAGTCTTTAGTAAATTTGTTATGGAGATTGATATTTCAACAATTAGATATTGTATACATTCATCTTTCAGATGGCGGTAGTCTTTTAAGGAAAGCTATTATCTGTCTGCTTGTTATGCCATTCCGTAAGCCTGTATTAATACATGCACATGGAGCAGAATTTCATGTAACTTACTCTGTCTTACCTGTGTGGGCAAAGAAATGGCTGAATGCTATATTACGTTGGTGTAAGGGTTTTATTGTTTTGTCTAATACTTGGAAAGATTTTTATATGATCAATCTAGGTTTAGACTCTGAAAAAGTTTTTGTCTTGCCTAACCCCACAGAATTGCCAATGCAGATACCACAACGTCTTAATGTCAAAAAAGTAACCCTTATTTTTTGTGGACGTGTTGGTCAACGAAAGGGAACGTTTGATTTAATTAGGGCTTTTGCTAAATTGCCTGAGACTATAAAAACATCCTCAAAGTTGCTCTTAGCAGGAGATGGTGAACTAGAACAGGGTCAAAATTTAGTTGATAGTCTAAATCTTACAGAACATATTAATTTTTTGGGTTGGGTAAATTCAGAAAAAAGAAACGAGCTATTATCCAGTGCTGATGTATTCATACTACCCTCGTATAATGAAGGACTACCAATGGCAATATTAGAAGCAATGGCTTGGGGTTTGCCAGTAATAAGTACTCCTGTTGGGGGAATTGCTGAGTTAGTAATTTCTGATAAAAATGGTTTTTTAGTTGCTCCTGGTGATATTGAACAGTTATCTCAGGCAATGCGCTCACTAATAGAAAATGAGGATTTAAGGCGAGCTATGGGAGAGCTTGCTAGAGAAACGGTAATTCCCTTTGATGTGCGTGAATATTGCAGTCAATTGTCACACATATTCACTAAAATTTCTACTTCAGTAGATTTAGGAACTTAATATAAAAAGGTTAGTCAGCATTAGATAAAACATATGAAAGTTAACATTACTGGTGTACAAATTGATAAGTATAGTTTTGAAGAAGTGGTTGACATAATTGTAGACTATGTACTTTCTGACGGTTCCCCTAGATATGTAGTAACGCCTAATGCACAGCATGTTTTAACATTACAAAAAGATGTTCATTTTCAAAATATTTATAGCAACGCTTTTCTAGTAGTGCCAGATGGTGTGCCACTATTATGGGCAGCGCGGTTTTTACAAAAGCCACTCAAGGGACGGGTGAATGGTACTGATTTATTTGAAAAGCTGTGCGAAGTTTCTGCCTCCAAAGGACTAAGATTATTCTTGCTCGGTGGTCGTCCTGAAGCTGCTAAGAAAGTAGCAGAAATTCTTCAGGCTAGACATCCTGACTTGAAAATCGTGGGTACTCATTGTCCCCCTTATGGTTTTGAATCAAATGCCGCAGAACTTGCACTAATAAATTGCAAGATCAAAGAGGCTGCTCCGCATATTCTATTTGTAGGTCTAGGCGCTCCCAAACAGGAAAAATGGATATATAGCAATTATCAGCAGTTAAATGTACCTATTTCTATTGGTATTGGTGTCAGCTTTGAGCTTGTTGCAGGTATGGTACAAAGAGCTCCAGTTTGGATGCAAAAAAGTGGATTAGAGTGGTTGTTTCGCTTGATGGTAGAACCAAAGCGTCTTTGGCAGCGTTATATAGTTGGTAATCCCCTCTTCATTTGGCTGGTTGTGAAGCAGAAACTGAGACTAGATAAATTTTAGTCAGGAATTAATGGTCGATGAATAATAACATTTTACTGACTAGACGACGTGCTGTTAAATTAGGTTGTGGGATGCTTGCAGGTGGCGTAGGTGCTGTGGCAACTTCTAAAGCAATTAATATTAATAACCAAATTCAAGCACTTGACAATCCCCGCAGAGAGTTTCCTATATCTGGCAAACTTTCTTTGAAAGAGCTTGCTGCTGCCAAAAGATTAATTTATGGAGCAGCTATTCAATACTCTCAATTGTTATTGGATAGGGAACTGGCAAACCATGTAAAGCACGAGTGCGGAATACTTGTCCCAGAATGGGAGTTAAAGTGGTCTGTTGGCAAGCACCCTCTACGCCCTAGCCCAAATAGTTTTGATTTTACTGGAGCAGATTGGATGGCAAATTTTGCTAAGGCTAATGGTTTGCTTTTGCGAGGACATACTTTAATATGGCACGAGTCTTTACCCCCCTGGTTTAAGAGTACAGTTAATAGCCAAAATGCAAAAGAGTTTTTAGGAAACCATATTAAAACTGTTGTTCAGCGTTACCTGGGTACAATCCATTCTTGGGATGTTGTTAATGAAGCTATTGATCTGAGTGATAACAGATCTGACGGTTTACGAACAACTCCTTGGCTCAAACTTTTAGGCACCAATTACATTGACTTAGCGTTTCGTCTAGCTGCTGAGTCTGATCCAAACGCGTTATTAGTTTACAACGATTTTGGTTTAGATTATGACACACCTAAGGATGAAGCTAAGAGGACTGCGGTTTTAAAGTTGTTAGAGCGTTTAAAGTCTCAAGGTACTCCAATTCATGCCCTTGGGATTCAAGCTCATTTGTTACCTGGCAATAATAAATTTAACCCGGAGAAACTGCGAAAATTTCTGCGGGATGTAGCTAGTTTAGGATTAAAAATTATGATCACGGAAATGGACATAACAGATAAAAAGTTACCTGTTGATATTGCAATGCGCGATCGCATCATTGCCGGAGTTTATGAAGATTATCTCTCTGCTGTCTTGGATGAAAAGGCCGTCATTGCTGTGATTACTTGGGGATTGAGCGATCGCTATACTTGGTTAAGTCAATTTCAACCCAGAGCAGATAAAGCCTCGGTGCGTCCTCTACCCCTTGATGAACAAATGCAACGCAAGTTAGCTTGGAATGCCATCGCTCGTGCTTTTGAGAACGCTCCCAAACGCTAAAAACGTGGTAAATAATATAAAAAAGGATTTTTTTACTCGGTTCAGTTTATACTATTTCTAGTATAATTGGACTTCCTTTTTGATAAGGGCAATAAAATATTTTAATAATACTTAATTTCTTAATTATATTAATAATATAGCAAATTTTATTACTTCTGGATGAAATACAAATTTTTTAGCCATTATTATAAATCATTTACCGATTCTCGAATTAACATACAATACATTGAATTAAAAACTTATGGCAAAAAACATTATGGAATCTAGAGAATCTCTTGATTTAGACTTTAGCCATTACCTAATGATATTAAAAAGACGATGGTTATGTGTAACTAGTATTGTTATAGGTACAATTGCTCTCAGCGCTTTAGCAGCTACGCTAATCAAACCTTCTTATGAAGCTGAGGGAAAACTCCTATTCAGAATGCCTTCTTTTAAGACAGTAGGTACTAATCTTTTGCCTAATAACAATGAGGGGGATCAAGCAGGAGATTTGAAAAGCTTAGTATCCACCCAAAATCCTATCAGTACTCAAATAGAAGTTATTTCTTCGCCACTTTTGCTAGAGCAAATTATCGATAAAATACAGCTCAAAGATGAAAATGGTGAATCACTGAAAGTTGAAGAACTACAAAAGAAACTAAAGCTTAAAATAATTGGTGGTACGGATGTGTTGCGGGTTAGTTATCAAAGTAACAACCCCGAAGAAGCAGCAGCAGTAGTCAATACATTAATGAATCTTTATTTAGAAAATGATATTTTGACAAGTCGTGCTGAAGCCGAAGCAACTCGTAAATTCATGGCCAAGCAGTTGCCTATCTCTCAGGCTAGTGTTAACAGAGCAGAAGTTGCACTAAGAGTATTCAGACAGAAGAATAACATTGCAGATTTATCAGAAGAAACAAAGTCATCCGTAGGGATTATTGCAAATTTAGATAACGAGATTAATGCTATTCAGGCTCAACTAGCTGAGGTAAACGCCCAAAGTAGTGAACTTCGACAAAAACTAGGGCTAAATTCCCAAAATGCTCTTGCGGTAAGTGCGTTGAGTCAGTCACCAGCAGTGCAAGGCGTTTTAACCCAACTTCAAGATGTAGAACGACAGTTAGCGAATGAACGCAGTCGTTTTCTAGATGACAATCCTGTAATCGTCGGATTAGAAGCGAGAAAAGCCAACTTAACCAACCTGCTACAGCAGCAAATTACACAAACGTTGGGACAACAATCACAATTCGCACCAAGATTATTGCAAATTGGTGAACTCAGACAAAACTTGATCCAAAATTTTCTGCAACTAGAAGTGCAGAGCTTTGGCTTCAAACAGAGATTAGCTTCTTTGTATAATTCCCGTTCTGTTTACGAACGACGGATGAGATTTATACCTCAGTTAATCCAAACCCAGCACGAACTAGAACGAAAAGTTGAAGTTGACCAATCAACTTATCAAAACCTACTAAAAAAAGTTCAGGAATTACAATTAGCAGAGAATAGAAATACTGCCAATGCCAGGATTATTGCCCAAGCCCTAGTTCCTGAAAAACCAACATCAGGTAAAAAATTGATCATTTTAGTCATGGGGGTAATGTTTGGGGCATTCTTGTCTACCACTACTGTCCTCTTCCTAGAAATGAGAGATAAATCTCTCAAAACACTTAAGGAAATTAGAGAAGTATTTGAATATCCACTACTGGGCGTTATTCCTCTGTCTGCTCACAAAACACATTCCCGCAAGCTTGACACAAAAAAATTAACTACTCCCGAAATTGCTGTTAGGGATATGCCTCACTCTCTAACTAGCGAAATCTATCGGATGATTCAAGCTAATCTGAAATTTCTCAGTTCCGATAAGGTGCTGAAAACTATTGTCGTAACTAGTTCAGTACCTAAAGAAGGCAAGTCTACAGTATCAGCAAATTTAGCTGCGGCGATCGCTCAACTAGGCCGACGAGTTTTACTGATTGACGCAGATATGCGAGTTCCTTCACAGCATCATCTCTGGCAACTTACAAATGTAGCAGGTTTAAGTGAAGTTTTAGTAGGTCAGTCAGAAGTTGATACTGCTGTCAATCAAGTAATGGATAATCTTAATGTATTAACTGCGGGAGTTAGACCTCCCAATCCCCTGGCTTTGCTTGACTCAAAGCGGATGGCCGCATTAATTAAGGATTTTTCATCGAAATATGATTGTGTAATTATTGATGCTCCTCCTGCTCTCCTGGCTGCTGATGCTCTAGCTTTAAGCCAAATGTCTGATGGCATTTTGTTAGTAGGCCGACCTGGGGTGATTGATTCTAGCAGTGCATCTGCTGTACAGGAGATGTTAGACAGAGCCAATCATCAAGTCTTAGGTTTAGTAGTGAATGGCATTATTGACAAAAATGAATCTAGCAAGTATTTCTACCATACTTCAGAATATTTTAGCCCTCAAGAATTTAAAAAAGAGGTTGTGTTACAAAAGCAAATAGGAGATAGAAGTTCTTCTCTATAATTAAAGTCTTTGCTACACAACCTCATAAAATCCTTGTTACTAGAATTGGTACTCGTATGCCCCGATATCAGATGATGTGCCAGAAGGACGGGGATTTTTGAGAAAATCATCATTCATGAATTGAACACCCTTATTAATTGCTGGGCTAGTAGACTGTAATCGAAAGTCACCTGTTGAAGCATTAACAAACTGAGGATTAGCAACAATATCACTACTAACCACAGGATCGATGATGGAACTATTGAAGTACATATTGTTTTTATAGGTGATATCTGTACTTAGCCAAGCACCGTTAACCTTCTTATTAAGGGTAGAATAGACAATATTATTAAAAACCTTGACATCAGAAGACTCATCAGCAGAGAGTTGCGATTTAGTAATTTCTGGGCTTAGGCAATTGAAATAAAGCGTGTTGTTGATTATGTCTACATGGTCACTGCTATAACTAAGAATACCTGAACCACCATTTTGATATGAGATGTTGTTAGCAATCAAGGTTCTTCCTTGATATATGCCTAAAGTTGAACCGTTCTGAGTATTTCTGGCATCATCAATAATAATGCCATTACCATCTACTATTCTCCCGTTTACTATCCAGGGAATGTACTGGCGATTGTTATAGACCTTGTTGTGGGTCACAAACATTTTATATCCCGTATTAGTGTCATAATTCCGGTTCTGGTATAGGGAAATGCCACTTGCTGCATAGACTGAATACCAAGCATTGTTATAGACTTCATTTCCAACTATAGTCAGGTAGTCTGCTTGCCATGAACCAATACCTGCACTTCCACAATCATGTATTTTATTATTCAGTATACGTATGTGATGAGGAGGTTTGGTATTTCGCCCTTCAATACTGATACAGTTTCCGCTGGTCAGAGGGTTATTAGCGGTGTACTGCTGACTCTTTGCATAATCAAGGGTGATGTTAGCATTGTTTCCTTCAACCTCTAACCCATTAATTTCGATATACGCTGCTCCATTGGTAATTAAAATTCCATGCCATGATTGGTGCTTAATTTTAGGTTTATGTCCTGGATATGCTTGGTATTTAATCCATGCTCCTGAAGTTCCTGAGCGAGTAATGGACACCACTTTTCCATAATCTTGACTTGTATATAATCCGTTCATAATCATGACCGTATCTCCCGGATTGGTCAGATTTGCGGCTCTTTGAATTGTTCTAAAAGCAGATGAGGAAGAAAGACCATTATTGCTGTCACTTCCAGTACCACTTACATAATATGTAACTGGAATAGTTGTTTGACTGATCAGCTGGCGATTGGGTACTGTCGTTTCTTTAGTAGTATTTAAAGAATTAACAATTGTCTTGGAAGACACTTTGATCCCTTGTGCGCTAATTGAACTAGCCAACACCAAAGGAAGCGCTAAAGATGCGCTGATACTGAAACTCTTTTTTATCACAGGGAACACACTTGAATTCTCGATAACCATACAAAGATACATTGAAGGATTCAGTGTGCCATCTGTGAGATTACGAAGTAATAGTGTTATTAAAAAACATTTACTTATAAAAGCAAAAGTATAAAATATAACGATTCGATTAATATTTAAGAAGTTGTAACAAAATATAAATACGGAAAAAATACAGTTTTCTCAAAAATTATGACAAAGAGTCTTAAAATTTTTAGATAAAAAGTTTTTATTTTTCAACAAGCGAGGAAACATCTGTCATAAGATGGAGTTCAAACGTACAGTAAACTTATTTTTACTGCTTTCTTTGTCAATGACTTAAAAATTTTTTCTAAGTATTTTTTAATTATATTAAGTATAATTTTTGCGATACAAGATATATATTCACCATCTGAACAGTAAGAAATTACACGTAATAATTGCTACATTTAAACGATAAAATGTTATGTAAACTTCTATATTTTTCCGTACTCTCACTAATACTAATGTAGAAACATTAGTTATTGAGATTAAATGTGGAGGAATAAAGGTAGATGAGTGTAAGGATGTGGCGTTTAAGTGAGCCAAACCTTTATCTAAACCCTTGATTTTTCGATTCACTCAGTAAGCCTTGATTACGTGTAAAGCTAACCATACCTATTGCATATTTCCTTGATTATTATAAATGAGCAAAATTCATGATATTCGATGGTTAAACACTCTTTTAGCCTGAATATTCATCTTTGGTAGCAAGATTTGTATTTCGCATTGGCATAAATTTAAACTTATCGTTCTGAAATTCCCCCTAGTTTGACAATGCACGTTAACGAAATCCTCTCCAGCATTAGTTTATCAATTCATTACTTGGTGCCTTGCTCAATTACTTTTTTAGGAAAATATTTATTATTGACTGGCTCCTCACAAGATCCTCAAATTATCTTTCTATAAACATGATTATGAGACTTAGGAGCTAGTCAACGCTATGTATATAGCAATCCTTGTGTAGTAAAAGCTTTTAGGTATCTCTATAGTTTTATAGGAAATTCTACTATGATAGAAACCCTGTTATACTTAGCTTCAACCTCTCCAGAAGAAGCTTTTGTTTTACCTTTAAGTAATGTGGGAATTGCAGATATCCCTTTAGTTGGCGGTAAAAACGCTTCTTTGGGAGAAATGATTCAGCAATTGCGGCGTAAAGGAGTAAAGGTACCTACAGGCTTTGCTACTACTGCTTTTGCTTATCGATATTTTATTTCTGCGGCAGGATTAGAAGCACAACTGAGAGAGATATTTGCAGATTTAAATGTGGAGGATGTGCAGAATCTGCGGCAATGTGGCAAAAAAGCGAGAATGTTGATGTTGCAAACTCCGTTTCCGCCAGAATTACAAACAGCGATCGCTCAATCTTATCAAAATCTTTGCCAAGAATACGGTGCTGATACTGATGTAGCTGTGCGTTCTAGCGCCACCGCCGAAGATTTACCTGATGCTAGTTTTGCAGGTCAGCAAGAAACTTATTTAAATGTCCACGGACTGCAAGCCGTTTTAGAAGCCTGTCATAAGTGTTTTGCCTCTATTTTTACTGATCGTGCTATTTCATATCGACAAATTAAAGGCTTTGATCATTTTAATATTGCCTTATCAGTGGGCGTACAAAAAATGGTGCGTTCTGATTTGGCAGTGTCTGGTGTGATGTTTTCTATTGATACCGAAACAGGTTTTAAAGATGCTGCTTTGATTACCGCAGCTTATGGTTTAGGTGAAAACGTTGTCCAAGGTGCAGTCAACCCCGATGAATATTTGGTGTTTAAACCGACTCTCAAACAAGGTTATCGCCCAATTATTCAAAAACGCTTGGGTACGAAAGAAATCAAAATGGTCTATGACCTAGAAGGCTTGAAATTAACAAAAAATATCTCTGTTCCACCAGCAGAACGAAATCAATTTGCCCTCAACGATGAAGAAATTCTCCAACTAGCAAACTGGGCTTGCATTATTGAAGAACATTATTCCCAAGTGCGGGGAACTTACACCCCGATGGATATTGAATGGGCGAAAGATGGTTTGACTGATGAATTATTTATTGTGCAAGCGCGTCCAGAAACAGTCCAGTCACAAAAAACCAAAAATGTTCTCAAACAATATCAACTGAAAGACAAGGGTGAAATATTGCTAACAGGTCGCAGCGTCGGTGAGATGATTGGCCAAGGTAAAGCCAGAGTAATTCTTGATGTGCGCCAAATCAACCAATTTCAACCGGGAGAAGTGCTAGTTACTAACCGCACCGACCCTGATTGGGAACCAATTATGAAACGGGCGAGTGCAATTGTTACCAATTCTGGCGGAAGGACTTGTCATGCAGCGATTATCGCTAGAGAAATGGGAATTCCAGCACTTGTTGGGAGTGGTAATGCGACAACTGTCATCAAAACTGGTACAGAAATTACCGTGAGTTGTGCTGAAGGTGAAACGGGAAAAGTTTATCAAGGTTTATTATCTTACGAAGTACAAGAATTGCCTTTGGAGAAATTGCCCCGCACCCATACGCAAATTATGATGAATTTGGCTAATCCTGAAGAAGCCTTCGGTTTAACAGCGATTCCGAATGATGGTGTGGGATTAGCCAGGATGGAATTTATTATTAACAACCACATTAAAGCCCATCCTTTAGCCTTAATTCATTTTGATCAGTTAGAAGATGAATTGGCAAGATACAAAATTACTGAGTTAACTGCCCAGTATGAAGATAAATCTAAATTCTTTGTTGATAAACTAGCACAAGGTATTGGCACGATCGCAGCAGCTTTTTATCCTAAACCTGTAATTGTGCGGTTATCGGATTTCAAAAGTAATGAATATGCCAATCTCTTGGGTGGTAAGCAATTTGAACCCAAAGAAGAAAACCCGATGATTGGTTGGCGTGGTGCTTCTCGTTATTACGACCCCCGCTATAGTGAAGGTTTTGCCCTAGAGTGTCAGGCTATGAAGCGGGTTCGAGATGAGATGGGTTTAGCCAACGTGATTCTCATGATTCCTTTCTGTCGGACTCCCCAAGAAGGTAAACGTGTATTAGCCGAAATGGCGCAACATGGTTTGGTGCGAGGCGAAAACGGACTGCAAGTTTATGTGATGTGTGAATTGCCCAGTAATGTGCAACTAGCAGATAAATTTAGTGAAATTTTTGATGGTTTTTCTATTGGTTCAAATGATTTAACGCAATTGACCTTGGGATTAGACCGGGATTCTGAATTGGTCGCCCATTTATTTGACGAACGGGATGAAGCCGTGACTAGAACCATTGCCAATGCGATCGCTACTGTGAAGAAATATGGTCGCAAAATTGGGATTTGTGGTCAAGCACCAAGCGATTATCCAGAATTTGCCCGTTTCTTAGTCGAACAAGGAATTGATTCTATCAGTCTCAACCCTGATTCGGTACTCAAGACATTGTTGGAAATTGCCAAAGCTGAAGCAAAAGAATGAAGTGTGAAGTCTGAAGGCTGAAGTTTTATGCTTTAGCCTTCTACTTCCTACTTTTTGCCATAACCAAAAGACCAATGATTAAGGATTTTAATTTATGTTTAAGAAAATTTTAGTAGCAGTTAACAATACAGAAATTGGTCATTATGTATTTGAACAAGCTCTATCATTAGCTATGTTAACTAATGCAGAATTGATGGTGTTGCAAGTTATTTCTCCTTTTAATAATGACTTTCTCAACACTTCCGAAGGTGAAATACATAGCGGTTATACCTCATCTCCAAGCCATAATTTAGAGTATTACTTAGGAGAATGGGAAAAATTAAAGCAACAAGGAGTTGAATTTTTAACATTACTGATAAATCAAGCGATCGCTAAAGGTATATCAGCAGAATTTACCCAAGAACTAGGCGATCCTAGTCGGATGATTTGTGAAGTCGCTCACACTTGGAACGCCGATGTCATAGTTATCGGTCGGCGTGGTTTGAGTGGCATAAGTGAATTGTTTCTTGGTAGTGTTAGTAATTACGTCCTGCATCATGCACCCTGTTCAGTGCTGACAGTTCAAGGTGCAATGAATGTAAATACACATACTTCCTTAACAGCATCACCAAGTTCTCCAACTTAGAAACTTATTGTGCTTAATTAACATCGTGAGGGCAGAGCATTTTTATTAACATCAAAGATTATAAACAGAAAGCAGATGATATTGGTTACTTGTGTCCTTATTGTATTATCGGTTAGTGCGATCACTTCCATATTAAATAACTAGAAAACTGTGTTATATCAGTTCTCTAAAATGAGGCAACACATTCAAACCCCGAAAACAATGCCATATCTGACTTTCTTAATTACGAATTACGAATTGGTATTAGCAGGTACTCTTCCTACCAGTTAAAGTTTGATATCTTCCTGATCACAACGAAAATGTTGTCAGGAAGATTAATGACGCGAATTAATGGATTTATTGGTCGCCGTAACTTTTTGAAATTTGCCGGAACAGGTAGTTTAGCGATCGCCGCTACGACGATTGGTGGTAGCCTGATAGGTGATAGTCAGAAAACTGCGATCGCTGATGTTAATCCAGCTAACCCTAATCCAGTTAACCCAAATCAAGCTTTAAAATTTTTGCTGGATGGGAACCAACGATTTATCCAATATAAACGCCAATATCCCCATCAATCATTAGCACGTTTACAATTAGTAGCCAAAGCACAGTACCCTTTTGCGGCTATTTTAGGTTGTGCTGACTCCAGAGTTCCGGCGGAAATTATTTTCGACCAAGGATTAGGAGATTTATTTGTGGTACGAGTTGCTGGTAATGTCGCCAGTGATATGGTTATTGGTAGCTTGGAATATACTATAGCCGTACTCGGCACACAACTGATTGTCGTGTTAGGTCATACAAAATGCGGTGCTGTTGCCGCAGCCATCAAAAACGAACCCATGCCTGGTATGATTGGTCGTGTAGCTGAGAGCATCAAACCTGCATTAAACAAACTGAATTCTACTGATGCGGTTATTGCCAATGTGCAGTATCAGGCGAAAAAATTGCAACAAAGTTCCACCATATTAGGTCAGAGGTTGCAATCAGGCAAACTCAAAATTCTTGGTGCTTGCTACGATATCGATACTGGCAAAGTTAATCTCATTCCTTAATTTATAGCTAGATGTAGCCAGCCGATCTATTTGGTGAAAATTGAGAGGCTTAGAACCTCGGCTTTTGGAAAAAGTCGGGGTTCTTGTAGTTGAGGAATATTTAGGAATATCATAAACCCTACTTATTGCTTCTATACAAAGAAAATCAACCATAGACTAACACCACAGTTAAGCATATTATTCTTGTATGCAAATTAAGTTCAAATGAAATACCTTACTCTGATATATTTCAGTCTATGGTAAAAATTTGAAATTCCTAAGCTAAATCAATCAATTTATCTTTACCTTGATAACGCGATATGCTAAGTGGCGATCGCAGTTTCAGGTACCAGGATTTTACTTGATTTTGAAAACAGCAATTTAGGATAAATTTCCTTTTGGAAGTGAGGTTGACTAATGAGTAGAATTAATGGATTTGTTGGGCGGCGTAATTTTATTAAATTAGCAGGTATAGGCAGTGTTGCTGTTGGTGCTAGTGCCACTGGTAGTATAATTTGGCAAGGAGAAAAAGCTATTGCCCAACAACCATCTAAGCCTGAACCAAAACCTCAAATAGTAGATCCTCAAGAAGCTTTAAAAACATTAATGGATGGTAACAAAAGATTTATAGAAGATAAACGCATGAATCCAAATCAATCAAAATTGCGTTTACAAGAAATTTCTGCGGGTCAATATCCGTTTGCAGCAATACTAGGTTGTGGAGATTCTAGAGTTCCAGCCGAAATTGTTTTTGATCAGGGATTTGGAGACTTATTTATTGTACGAGTAGCTGGTAATATTGTTAGCCCAGAAGGTATTGGTAGCTTAGAATTTGCCACGGCTGTATTAGGTGCGCCATTAATAGTAGTTTTAGGACATACAAAATGTGGCGCAGTCTCAGCTGCTGTTAAAGGTGATCCACTCCCAGGTAGAATTGGTGCTTTTGTGGAAGAAATAAAACCAGCCGTAGAAATGGTGAGAAATAAACCAGGCAATTTAGAAGATAATTCTGTAATATCTAATGTTCAATATCAGGTAAAAAGGTTAGAAGAAAGTTCAACAATCTTAAGAAGCCTGATCAAAGAAAAGAAACTAAGAATTGCTGGCGGTCGTTATGAGATAGCAACAGGAAAAGTCACATTGGTAGCTTGATTTGTTCCGCATCTGGTTAATAAAGAGTGTAAATTTTGATAGGCTCAGATTATAGTCAATTTGAGTTGCTGAGTGGGTATTTTTGCATAAAAAAGAGTAGAGACAAATAGGGTGGGCATTGCTCACCCTATTTGTTTAAATAACGTTAAACTAAGACTTATGCTCTGTTATGAGTTAGATATACTCAATTCATCTAATTACGATCGCCTGATTAGCAGTGTAGTAGAATTCAAGCAACTTTTTGTCTCGTTTATTGACCAGCAGAATCGGAACTTTTGAATACAGCAGTTATTAATATCCTTCCACAACACATCCAAATGATCCGCAGCCACGCCGAAAGCACCTACCCCGAAGAATGCTGCGGTATCATCCTTGGTTGTCTAGAAAATCAAACCAAAACCATCGTCGAAATTATCCCCACGGAAAACGCCTGGAGTGCTGAGTCAAGCAACTTCGCTCATAACGAAACAGAATACAGCGAAAGACGAAGATATGCGATCGCCCCCCAAGTTATGTTACAAGTACAAAGATCTGCCAGGGATAAGTCGTTAAATATTATTGGCATTTATCATTCCCATCCTGACAATCCAGCAATTCCTTCCGAATGCGATCGCCAGTATGCTTGGACTGCATACTCGTATATAATAGTTTCCGTCCAAAATGGCAAAGCTAATGAACTCCTCAGTTGGAGTCTTGACGACCAGCATCAGTTTCAACCAGAGACAATTGATACTATAAATTTAGCTACTTAAGTTAAATAACGACATCATTTTTCGATACCATTAATAATTCGCTCGTCCACAGCAAAATTGCTATGTTAAATCCCAACCTGGAAGAAATCCAGCTGACTAAAGACGACTACGAACGTTACTCCCGCCACCTGATTTTGCCAGAAGTCGGGGTAGACGGACAAAAACGCTTAAAATCTGCTAGTGTACTGTGTATTGGTACAGGCGGTTTAGGTGCGCCACTGCTGTTATATTTAGCCGCAGCGGGTGTCGGACGCATTGGTATTGTGGATTTTGATGTTGTTGATACTTCTAACCTGCAACGTCAAGTTATTCATGGTACTACTTGGGTAGGTAAACCCAAAATTGAATCAGCCAAAAACCGCATTCACGAAATTAACCCCCATTGTCAGGTTGATTTATACGAAACTCGCTTGAGTTCCGAAAACGCCCTCGATATTATTCGTCCTTACGATATTGTCGTGGATGGAACTGATAACTTCCCCACCAGATATCTTGTCAATGATGCTTGTGTGTTGCTAAACAAGCCAAACGTTTACGGTTCGATTTTCCGGTTTGAAGGACAAGCAACAGTATTTAACTACGAAGGTGGGCCGAACTACCGCGATTTATATCCAGAACCACCACCACCAGGAATGGTTCCTTCCTGTGCAGAAGGTGGCGTTTTGGGGATTTTACCCGGAATTATTGGTGTCATCCAAGCAACAGAAACTGTGAAAATTATTCTCGGCAATGGCAATACTTTAAGTGGAAGACTATTGCTATACAACGCCTTAGAGATGAAATTCCGGGAATTGAAACTGCGTCCTAACCCTATTCGCCCTGTGATTGAGAAGCTGATAGACTACGAACAATTCTGCGGTATCACTCAAGCTAAGGCGGAAGAAGCCAAACAACAGCAAGAAATTGCCGAAATGACTGTGACAGAATTAAAGGCGTTGCTAGATAGCGGTGCAAAAGATTTTGTCCTGTTAGATGTGCGAAACCCTCACGAGTACGACATTGCGAAAATTCCTGGTTCGGTTTTAGTACCACTACCAGATATTGAAAATGGTCATGGCGTAGCTAAGGTGAAAGAAATCCTGAACGGACACCGTTTAATTGCTCATTGTAAGATGGGTGGTCGTTCTGCCAAAGCCCTCAGTATCCTTAAAGATGCAGGGATTACGGGGACAAATGTCAAAGGCGGTATCACCGCTTGGAGTCGAGAAGTTGATCCTTCGGTTCCAGAATATTAATCAACGCGGTTATCAAAATAGGTCACACATTGCGTTAATAATTATCCACATTTCCAGCAGTGGAAATCAGAGGAGAGGTAATATAAGTTACCTCCCTTTTCTCTATTATGAGTATTGCGCGATCGCCTGCACAAGTTTTATGGCTGCAAGTATTGGGGTTAGCAGCCGTACAAGGGTCAATTAGTCTGGCTTGGTTAATTTACAATTTATACTTGCCCCAACTTCTCACACAGTTTGGTTTTTCCGCCTCTTTAGCAGCTGGTTTGCTAGTCATCGAAAATGCCTTGAGTGCGCTGCTAGAACCCTTAATGGGGGGATTGTCCGATAAATCTCAACGCTGGTTCGGTAGTCGCTTCCCCTTTATCTCTGTCGGTGTCATCCTTTCTGCAACACTTTTTATTGCAATACCATGTATTGTAACTTTTGTCCAGCCTACAGTAATTTGGCGATCGCTTTTACCGATAACTCTGGTAGCCTGGGCTTTAGCTATGACAATATTTCGTAGTCCCGCTATGGTTTTATTAGGGAAATACGCCACACCTCCCCAGTTACCATTAGCAGTCAGTGTTGTGACTTTTGTCGGGGGAATGATTGGGGCTTTTCGACCAATTGCTAATCAGTATATTCTCAGCTTGGGGGCAATTTTCGCCTTTGCTGTCGCTTCTTTTGTGATGCTGGCTACGGCGGGGATCTTGCGTTGGGTGAATCCTCCCGAAACACCCAATTTTCAGCATGACACCACAGTAGGGAAATTTCCCTATCCAGAATTGGGTTTAATGTTCGCCACTGGTTTAGGTGTGGCTTGGGGTACGCGACTCATGATGAATAGCCTAACCCAATTGCTCAAGGCGCAATTTCATCCCAATAATATTGATATGTTGCTAGTGTACATTGGGCTGGCGATCGCTCTTGCTACCTTACCCGCCGGAGTTTTAGCTACCAAAATCGGTAATTGTCAGGCAATGTTACTAGGCGTAGGTACAACAATTATCTCAATATTGGCGATCGCTTTTACTGGTGCAATCTTACCGCTGATAGTCTTGTTAGTAGCCGGCTTTAGCACCATCATCAACGGCGCAATTCCCCTAGCTTTGGGCGTAATATCTCCAAAATGGGCAGGTTTGGGGATAGGAACTTACTTTGGTGGGTTTGCTTTAGCTATGAGTTTATTCGGTTGGTTATTTCCCCAAGTTGCAAAAATGACACCTGTTATTAGTGCGTTGTTTTGTGGGTTAGCCTTTTTGCTAGTTGGTATTTGCCTCATAATTGCTACTGTGCAGATAAATGCAAAGGCTCAAACTCCATAAGCACGGGGATAGGGTTTAAGCAGTGTCTTAGCTTGATAGACGTAAACAATATTCACAGCCACACCACCACGGCGAATGACTATTTGTTCAATCTCTTCTACACTGCGAAAATGATTGCGATAACTAGCCATTAAATCTTCTCGCAAGTTAAACGGTGCAGTAGTAATATATAGTGCATCTTTTCCTACCCATTGTTTAGCCCTCGACCAAAAAGCAAAACCACGGTTATCATTACCAATATCAAAACAAGTGATGGGAATTTGCGCTACAGGTTCCAGAGACATGGCAATTGGCCCACCTAAATAATAGCGATTAGTAAAGATAAAACTAGAATTTTGTAGTGCTGTTTTGAGAATTGGCGATTCACTAAAACTACGGCGCAGTTGTTGAATATCAATTAGTTCTGTAGAAGGGTCATTCTGAACAGGTAAGAATCCTCCTAACAAGGCGTATTGACTGGGTTTTTGGAAAATTCCTAAAGTCAATTGCAACAGTAAAATTAGGACAATACTAGCAATCATGATTCCCGAACCGAATAGCCATCGCCGCACCCAAAGCCGAGATTTCTGCTCCCAAATGACAGCTTGTTGTCCTAATAATAAAGTGATTCCCCAAAATCCTGGCATTGTCCAAGCTGGTAGAATCTGCCGATATCCGCCAATAAACGTAAATCCTAAAATTAAGGGGAGAGAAACCCATAAAATTAAGAGTTTTTCTGTCTGGGAATCATCTTTGTAAGTAATGGATTTTTTAGTAAAAATTTGATTGATTTTTCTAAATATTGGTTGCAAACTGACACGCCATAAAGGAAAACCTAGGGTTGGGAATAAATAAGCTACCTGAGCTAAATAAACTAATAAAACATTCAGTAAATTGTAGCCAGTTTTCGGTACCGCTCGTGCTGATTGAAAACTAAACGATACCCAATCATGCTGCATATTCCAAAACACAATTGGGGAGATGGTGATGATAAATAATCCTAAACTGAACCATGCCCAAGGCGATCGCAATACAACTCGATGTGGTGGACTACTGAAACAAAACCCAAGTAACCCTAGCCCCAAAATAAACCCATGATATTTGCTATTACAGGCTAACCCGACCAAAATTCCCAAAATAGCTAAACGATAGCTAGGAATATATGCATGAGGCTGACGCAGAAATTCTGTCACCGCACAATATAAACTAGCCGACCAAAAAAACATCAGCGGGCTATCTGGTAGACTCAAGATACCAAAGCCAATTTGAAAAATTGGACAGATGGTAGCAATTGCCAAAGTAAAATAGGCAGCTTTGGCAGAAAATATTTTCTGACTAGTCAAATATAAAAATATCAAACTGCCTGTATGGCAAAGTATAGCTCCTAGACGAATAGTAAACTGTGATACGTCTCCAGTTAACCAAGTACCAAACCCAGTCGTAAAAGCAACTATCGCAGGATGATCAAAATAGCTCCAGTTGAGATGCAAACTGTATAGGTAGTAGTAAGCTTCATCAAATGTAGGGTAAAGCCAAAAAGCAATTATGGCTCGAAATAATAATCCTCCGACCAGCAAAACAAGCACTGATTGATTAGCTTTTCTAGTCAACCACTTTTGAGCTATTGGCATTTATTTATATTTGTTTTTAGTATGCACACTAAATCATAAACTCAAAGGTCAATGGACAAAAATCAAGGGTTTTTTGGACTGTTGACCATTGACTATTGACAGCCTAAACGAAAAAAATCTGACACTTGCGTAAGTCCTATTCTTTTTTAATGACCCTTACCTGCACCTAAATACAATTCACCCACTTTCGGGTCTGTTAATAATTCTTGACCAGGGCCAGAAATTGCATCCCTTCCCGACTCCAAAACATAACCGCGATGAGCCATTTCTAGGGCTTTCCGAGCATTTTGTTCTACAAGTACGATCGCAGTACCACTCTGGTTAATTTGCTTAATTTGGGCAAATACCTGAGTTACCAAAATCGGCGATAAAGCCGCTGATGGTTCATCTAACAGTAATAAACTGGGTTCTAACATCAATGCTTTGCCCATCGCCAGCATTTGCCGTTCTCCTCCAGAGAGTGTACCAGCCCGTTGACGACGGCGATCGCTCAATTTGGGAAACATAGCGAATATTTTATCTTTGACTGGTTTGAGAGGTGCATTACTCACAAAAGCACCCATTTCTAAATTTTCTTCCACACTCAAAGAAGGAAAGACGTTAGCAATCTGTGGTACATAACACAAGCCTTTCTTAACAATTTGATTTGATTTTAGTCCAGCAATATTCTCACCTTTAAAAGTAATTGTGCCTGTATGCGGTGTTAAAAGCCCAAAAATAGTTTTTGCCAAGGTGGATTTACCCGCACCGTTGGGGCCAATTACTGTCACCAATTCTCCTGCATCTACCCGAAAATTCACACCTTGCAGAATATCCACATCTTTGACGTAACCAGCATGGACATTGTGTACTTCGAGTATTGGGGCAGAGTGATCAACTGAACCTGACATACAATCCTTAAATTAATCGAATTTTATAATGCTATGTCTTCTCTCTCAGAAACGCGAATGAAACTTTTGTCTGTTCCCCGTTTCCTCTCTACACAAATAATTTCAGCAATCACATCAGATTGTATATAACTCTATGGAAAATTATTGAGACTTGTTTTTTTTGCGGTGGCGAACTGCCAAATATATCCCCGCCAAAGATAACACAGCGAGACCACTAGGTTCTGGAACAGGACTGGCTGGCTGTGAAACAATCACTTCTCCGGCTGCAACTTCACCATTGTCGCCGACTTCCCCGATGTAAAGATATAACGGAATATTTGTAAAAACAGGACTTTTGAGTTTAAATTCTACTTGACCATTGTCTCCCAAACTGAAAAATCCAAAAATTCTCCTGGGGTCAGTAGTAGAATTAGCATCAAAATTTCCCAGCGTAGCCACAGCATTATTGACATTACCGCCTGTAGTACCAAACAATGGCGGAGTTGTAGGAGGACGCTGGCTTCCTGGAGTCAAGATAGTTCCTGTAGGAGTAAAATCAAAAACGTCTACTAAATCTGAAATAGAAATGTTTTTCGCGGCGGCGGCGCTGTCAACAGCAAGGTAACTAAGTTTGATCCCATCTAAATCAAAGCCACTGACATTACCAGGAGTGCCACCAGTCCCATTACTAATATCTTTAATTACAATGGAAGCAATCTCACCAAAGCTTAAAACCGGAATTTCGGCACGATAAACAGCAGTAGTTGCCGGAGAACCACCAGTTACACCTGTTAGCTTGGTAAAGCCAAGAGCAATTGTTGCTGCTGTAGCACTTTGACTTGAGATCAAGCTAATAGCTAACGTAGCTATACTAGAAGTTAAAAACTTAACACTAGAAAAACTACTTAGTTTTTTCATGAATTTCAATATCTTGTTCTAAAGGAAATGCAAGTATTACTTATTTTCCAGATTTAGCTGAGGTTGCTAACTGAGGTAATCAAGTAGACAGTCTATCAACTTTTACAAAGAAGATATCAAGATTATATAAATTTTTTATACGGTACTGAGTTGCAGTCTTATGGATGAATACAAAAATAGGCATTGGTGAAGTTAATCCAATGCCTATATGTTGAATAATATGTGTGCAAAGATGTAGTGGTGCGAGGATTTTGAACATCTGTACTCCCATACACCCACACCCTTAAACTCAAGTAATGCCTAATTGATTCTGAATTCTAGCTTCTGAATTCTTCTTCAAGGTGTTTTTTGCAAATCTGGGCGTTCTTCTTGAACGATCGCCCCTGCTACTGGGCATACTTGGAAACATATCCCACAATCGATGCAGGTAGTAAAGTCAATCCAGTACCAATCTGTTCCTTGAACATTTTTGCCAGGCCCTTCATGGATGCAAGCTACAGGACAAGCATCTACGCAGTCGGCAACGCCTTGACAAACATCAGTCACAATTGTGTGTGGCATTTGATAGATTCCCTCTCTTAATTGGTCATTTGTCAATAGTCAAAAGTCAATGGTTTTTGCTATTGACCCCTTCGGGGTGACGCTCCTAACGTCGCTAACGCTGCGCTAACACCAGTCGCTCATGGGGGAAACCCCCTACAGCCCTTTGGGCATCCTACGGCGGGCGTTAGCCTCTCCCTTTGGGAGAAGACCGCGCTGGCTCACCATTGACCATTGACTCTGAACTATTGGCTAATACTTTCTATTGTGGGGGAGCCATCGGCTTTAATCCAAGCGATTTGGGCAATTCGGCGATCGCTGGCATACTGACGAATAGCTTGTGCATCTCTGCCTCCTAATTCCATTTCTACTATGACTAGATGAGTAGAATCACGGAGTTTTTGGGAATATGCAAAAGCTGCCGCCTCAGCATGTTCGGTTTCTGGTACTACTAACCAGTTGCTGGCAGGAATTTCTTGCGGCAATTGCTGACTAGATAAAAGAACCTGGTATAAATCTTCAATGTTGAGGACAAAACCAATGCCGGGGATGTTTTCGCCTTGGGGGTGATACAGTCCTAAAAGTTGGTCGTAGCGACCACCCCGCCCTAAAACTCTGGCTGGGTAATCGCTATTGTTGACTATTTCAAAGACAATCCCTGTATAGTAGTCAATGGTCTGGATTAAACTGAGATCCAAAATTACAGGAAAATTCCTTTCTTTTTCTAGTAAATCTACTAGAGATTTGAGGCTATTTACTGCTGCTTGCTGTTCTGCGTCTAAACCCAGACTACTGACTTTTTGTAATACGTCTTGACTTTTGCCGCGCAGGTCGAGCATGATTCTGGCGCGATCGCGCAAATCTTCACTTAGCGGCAAGGTATCTATAGTCACACGATCAAGGTGAGCGATCGCCTGACGCACTTTTGCTTGTAAATTAGCCGGAAAAGCTTGCAAAAGCGATCGGGTAATTCCCGCCTCGCCTAAAACTATCTGCCAATCCCTCAAACCCAATGCGTCTAAACAATTACCCACCAACAGCAGTACTTCAGCATTAGCCCGCAATCCGCCAACACCTAGAAGTTCCACACCAGCTTGATAAAACTCTTGCTGACGATTGTGCCGATTTTCCCAAATATGTCGGAAGACATTGGCATGATAATAAAGTCGTTGCGGATAGGTAACAGCTTCCATACGCGTAACTACAGCACGAGCAATGGAAGCTGTCAGTTCTGGACGCAATCCTAATTCTTCATTTTCCGAATTTTGCAGTTGAATCACCATCTGGCGTTGAATTGCTTCCCCCGCCATCAAAGTGTCCATCCGTTCCAGCGTTGAGGTAATAATCTTGTGATATCCCCAACGATGGAACACTTGCTGTAACCTATCTTCAATCCAGCGTTTTTGAGCCACATCTAAAGGTAATAAATCCCTCGCTCCCGCTGCTGGTTGATACACCATTATTTTTTATTCCCACCAAACAAACCTCCAAATAAACCTCCACCTCCCGATTTATCTGGTTGTGTATTCCCAGTTTTGGCAGATGGAGTCGCTTTAGAACCACCTGATTGTTGACCCAAAGCTTTATCTATTTTAGGTTTCCATGTGGCCGCTATTTGGTCGGTCGGGTCTAATTTTAAAGCATTGTCAAAATGAATCTTGGCCATTTTTAGCTGATTTTGCTTTAAATAGACCAAGCCAATCAAACTATGACAGCGGCCACTCTTGGGTGCGAGTTTCAGTGCATCCTGCAACTCGACTTTGGCTTGAGCAAATTGGTTTTTCTCAATTAGACCTTGCGCCCGCCGAATATATTGTTCCGCGGCTGAGTCTTCTTTTGGTGGCGCTGGCGGTGGTGGCGGTGCTGCTGCTGTATCTGGAGGAGTGTTGGCGCTCGGTGCAGATTTAGGTGCAGCCGATTGGCTAGAGAAAGCTTTACCCGCACTCCGCATTAAATAGACTAAGTTCAACTCACTAATTTGAGCAATGATAGGTATTACTTGCTGTAAAGAATTGTATTGGGTTTCAGCAATTTTAGCGATCGCAGTTTTATAGGAATGATCAATATTGGGAGCCGCCGCCAGCTGTCTGGCTAAATCGGTGGTAAGTTCTATAGAAGCCGAATCTTGTACCAAACGCTTACCCATTTGAGACAAAATTATCATGTATTCTGTGCGGCTGCGATCGCCAGATAGTGCCTCATAAGCTGGGTTAACCAACTTAGATAATAATTCACTAGCCAGCTTTTTTTCCCCAGGAGTGGCAGAAGCATTACTATCAGGATGCAAACGACGAGCAATTTGCAGATAACGCTTGCGGATCTCTTTTACATCCGCATCCACTGAAACGCACAAAACTGCATGATGGTCTATAAAGTCATATCTAAACAGTCCACGATCTATTTTTAGCGACATAGGTTGGTGTTACACCACAGGAGTCATAAGATTCCTTCTAGTTTACTTCGCTAGATCAGTGGATCGTCAGTAGCAATTTTTCATTTATTCCATAGTCAAGGGTCAATAGTTCATAGCACTATAACTTTGGCGTGAACAATGCAAGCTTCGGGAAATGCTATACCAACTACGGAGTAATCCAAGTGCTTAAAAGCCAGCTATATTCATATTTTTCGCATAAAAAGCTAAAAATAGCCTAAAAATAAGCTACATTTACCGATTTATAACTATTTTTTTGAGTATAATTTTACTGTGAAATTTTTGCTCCTCAATTTAAATCTTTTTTCATGTTGCAATATCCAATTGCTTTACATGATTTGTGATTTTTGACTTACACCTTACGTTACTAGCTTAAATATCGCATCAAAATTGATTCAAGCTGAACAATCCGAATTGGCTTTAAAATATAGTTATATTTATCTGCTTGTCCCAGGTTCAATTCTGGCAATTCATTTTCGTTACCACCCATAAATACCACAGCAATATTTTGCAATTCAGATTCCTGCATTAATATTTGGTATAAACTGGAGTCTTGACTTGGCAAAAGTTGCGTATCTAACAAAATTAAGTTTGGCTGAAAATTTGTCATTTTTTCTAATACTTTATCTAAAGTATTTATCCACTCAACTTGATAGCCAATAAGTTGGAGATAATCGTGTAAAAATATGGCTATATTTTCTTCTGTTTCCGCAAGTAGAATACGTTTTTCATTTAATTTGTTTGCAGGTGCATAAAATTTATTGATATTTTCATCTACTATGTTGATATCTGTGGTTAAATCTACTTGATCTGGTAGAAATAACGTAAAACGGCTGCCTTCTCCCAATTTAGATTCGACTGTTACATCTCCACCATGTAATCGGGCTAATTTACGTGTCAAGGCTAAACCTAAGCCTGTACCTTCATACTGGCGATTTAAGCGGCTATCTAATTGTTTAAATGGTTCAAAGAGAAATTGAAATTGATTACTATCTATACCAATACCAGTATCTGCAACTATAAAGGTAATCCCTTCAGGAACTTTATTAATTTCTAAACTTACCTGACCGGCTGGTGTAAATTTAATCGCATTCGTCAGCAGGTTAATTAACATTTGTTTGATCCGACGAATATCCACTTTACAAGTTTCTGCCTGTGGATCAATTTTGCTGATCAGGTTTAAACCTTTTTCTTTAGCTTGATCATGTACTGTCGAAATGGCGTAATTGCATAAATCTACTACCGATACAGTTGATAAATTTAGTTCTTCTTTACCTGCTTCTACTTTTGATAAATCAAGAATATCATTAATAATTGCTAGTAAATGTTCTCCGCTACTATATATACAATTAATATATTCTTGTTGTTTTTCATTTAAAGAACCAACCATTCCATGTTGCAACAACTGTGATAATCCCATAATTGCATTTAAAGGAGTTCGCAGTTCATGACTCATTGTGGCTAAAAATTCGTTTTTGGCGCGATTACCAGCTTCTGCGGCTGCTTGAGATGTGCGGAGTTTTAACTCTGTTTGTTTGCGCTCAGTAATATCTTCTATAATTGCCAGAAAAAACTCCGGTGTGCCATTACTCCCAGGAATCATAGAAATTGAGAGGTTAGTCCAAACTAACTGACCATTTTTATGTCGGAAATATTTTTCGATTTCAAGGCGATCGCGCATTCCTGATATTAGTTGTTTATATACCTCTAAATCTCCTTTTTGGTGAGAAATATAATCGATAAAGTACTTACCGTACAGTTCTTCCCGACTGTATCCCAGCATTTGCGATAATGTGGGATTAATATCTACTATCTCAGCTTTGATATCTGCAAGTCCAATACCAATAGACGAACGCTCAAATATTGCGCGAAATTTGGCTTCACTTTTTTGTAGCGCTGCTTGTACGGTATGGCGATCGCTCGCTTCTATGGCTAAGGCGACAAAATCCGCAATTGAACTGGCAAAGTTTTCTTCATCTACAGTCCACTGGCGGATGTCTCCAAAGTGTTCATGGCATACTACACCTACCACTCGTCCTCCCAGCCAAATTGGTGCATCTAGTAATGATGTAATGCCAAATACTTTTAAATAAGATGCGGCTAATTCTTGGGTTCTATTATCGTTAATAGCATCACTAACTGCTAGACTGCGCTCCACTTCTAAACTTTGGAAATAATTAGGATAATTTGCTTTTAATAATGTCTGACCTGATATATGTATTTTTTTCTTCAAGTCATACAAATTTTTACATTCAATTGAGGTGTGATCAGCAGTGTATAACCATACGCCAACTCGCTCCACAGCGAGTGTTTTTGCTGCTACTTCGGTAATTTCTTGTAAGGTTGCCTTGAGATTGCCTTTTTGGAATGTCTTGCTCCTGGCCAATTGCACTAGGGATTGAATCTGTTTACGTTGCTCATTTTCTCTGATTTGCACAATCTCTTGTTTGCTATCATTAAACACTGCTAATTGCATCTATTACACCTGTTAAGTAATTACCACGTCTGGCAGAGCTATCACAGAAATAGAACCATCTTTTATAACTACAACTACCCCACAGGGTTTTTCATATCCGGATTGTATATTTTTTTTCATTAAAATCTTTGATGTCAGTGCAATACCTACCACTAAAATTACATTATTATTAGTCATCCACCTTTGGCAATCATCTGGTATGTAACTACGTGCGGAATGGCTGCTTGTTAAAAATTTTATGAGTTTAATAGATAAACTCCATATAGCTACTATGCTATTAATAAGCTCATACACTTTCAAAATACACCTAATTTCCGGAACTATTTATTAATGCTTACCACCCAATAGCATAGAAGGCACAAAGATAGTATCGTTCCTGAAGAAGATATCTCATACAATGGGAGTAATCAGTGCGGAAATATATTGATTTATAAAATTTTCTTAAATAGTCAATTTATTCAGCTAATCACGGCAGTAACAATTTGCGGCATTCTCCTACAGAAAGATACTTATTTATTTAAAGTTTGTAAAAATTGAACTGTAAGCAGATGTTCTGGAGATGGTGCGATGACTAATAGCAATATCAGAATTGTTTCTTTGATCCCAAGTGCAACGGAAATTTTAGCCACGCTGGGGTTAACTGATGCAATTGTGGGGCGATCGCATGAGTGCGACTATCCCCCAGAAATTAAAAATCTTCCTGTCTGTACACAAGCCCGCTTAAGCACTGATGAGCCTAGCGGCAATATTCACGCTAAAGTCAATGATTTGTTGCAATCGGCACTGAGTATTTATCAAATTAAAACTGAGGTTTTAGAGCAGTTACAACCTACTCACATTCTGACTCAAGATCAGTGTGATGTTTGTGCAGTTAGCTTACCAGAAGTTGAAAAAGCAGTTGCTAATTTTGTCTCAACTTCACCAAAAATTATTTCTTTACAGCCTAATCTGATTGAAGATGTGTGGGCTGATATTGAACAAGTTGCTCATATCTTTAATGTAGATTCAGTAAAAATACTAGAAAATTTAGAAGCTAGAGTTAAAATTACTCAACAAAAAATTCAGGGACTTTCACTTAACGAATTGCCTAAAGTTGCTTGTATTGAGTGGACAGATCCTTTGATGACAGCAGCAAACTGGATTCCCGAATTAGTCAACTTAGCGGGCGGACAGTCACTATTTAGTGTTCCAGGTAAACCTTCGGTACTTTTGGAATGGGACACACTCATCGCCACCAATCCAGATGTGATTATATTTATGCCTTGTGGCTTTGATTTAATTCGTACTCGCAAAGAAGCTGAGTTATTAACTCAACGTTCAGAATGGCAACAACTTCACGCCAATCAAACAGGCAGAGTTTATATTACTGATGGAAATGCTTACTTCAACCGTCCAGGGCCACGATTAGTAGATTCTTTAGAAATTTTGGCAGAAATGCTGCATCCAGAAATTTTTGACTATGGTTACAAAGGTACAGCTTGGGAAGTTTTGTAAAAGTGCTGAGTAAAAATACTAGTCTCTAGTTCCTCTTAAATTATTTTTGCTTGGCTGCGTTATTTAGCCATTCAATGAGAGGTCTTAAAGTTCCTGGTAAGGCTGCTTCACTGACAATTACTGTGTGCTGTTTATCGTTGTCTTCTACAGTTAACCTATATTGAAAGCGATCGCTTTGAGGATTAGGCGAGGGAATTTGTGCAGGTAAATGAAATAAATCAGCCGCTTGGACTAATAATGGTAGTTCTTTTGCTTCTTTTGCTGGTAGTGTGTTGGTGTCAAGGGTGGTTTTTTTAGTTATCCCAGCAAAGCCGCCTGTGCGTTCAAATGTGATCCGCATGATTAAGTCTCCGTTGCATACAAAAACTGGGAGAAAATGACTATCTTCTCCCAGTTTAGCAACAATGAAAAATACAGTAAAAATTCGGAATGATCAATCATGAATTATGAAGCCATTGTTGATTCATGATTCATCATTGCTCATTACTATCAACTAAAGTACTCCTACTTTTTGCCAAGCATTCTGTACAGCTTTTTGTTCTAGGCTGTCAATACCATAAAGTTCGCCTGCGACTTGGATAGTGATGTTAGCTGCGGTTTTAAATTGTGCTTGGTTACGCAAGCGATCGCGCAAAGCAATGTACCAAATTTTCCCGGCTTTTTCCCAAGCATAGCCCCCAATCTCAACTGCTGCTAAATAAAAAGCATAGTTGGGGATACCGGAATTTATATGCACTCCCGCATTATCTTCCCAGCCTGTAAACTTATCTCGCATGTGTGCTGGTTGTGGATCTTTGCCCAGTACAGGATCATCATAAGCTGTTCCTGGGGCTTTCATCGAGCGAATCCCAATACCCTTTACACCCGGTGCTAAAAGACCTTCACCAATAATCCAGTCGGCTTGGTCGGCTGTTTGATTTTTTAGCTTTTGTTTCACTAAAGAACCAAAAACATCAGAAAATGACTCATTTAACGCCCCAGGTTCACCATAATATTGCAAACCCGCTTCGTATTGAGTGACTCCATGTGTTAACTCATGCCCAATAATATCAATACATTTAGTGAAGCGTTGAAATAATTCACCGTCACCATCGCCGTATACCATTTGGTCGCCGTTCCAAAAGGCGTTGTCATACTTAACACCATAGTGTACGGTAGAATCTAAACGTAAACCCTTATCATCAATGGAGTTGCGTTCAAACACCTCATAATATAAGTCATAAGTAGCACCAGCAGCATCGTAAGCTTCATTCACTGCTTCATCGGTGCTTGGAGGATCACCCTCACCACGTACTAAAGTACCTGGAAGTTGCTGTCCATTTTTTGCATCGTAGATAGTGCGTCGCTTCTCACCAGGAGAAGGAGAGAAGGAAATATTCCCGACAACATTCCGTCGCCCCTGGAACTGTGCGGAAACGTTTAATGTATGAAACGCCCAAGAACGTTGCTGAGGATTACCATTCACAGCCACATGTTCCAACATGTGAGGTGGAACAATACAACAGATAGGACATCTAGTATGTAGTAAATGCTGAAATCTAGAACCCGATGATTTTTTCTTACGAGCCATAGAAGATATTCTCCTTAAAAAAACTAAGCGATCGCCAATTTTGACATCAATGCCAATGTGCCAATAAATAGACTCATTAATGCCAATAACATATCCGCTATTTATACTTTTGAGTAGCTTTTCTACTAGTTCTTTTTAGATATGTCTGTTCAGCATATATAGTACGAAGCAAAAAAGCTTAAAATACCGTCGTTTCAGCCCTAGTGTTTGCACCAATAAATCAAAACTCTTCACAGAACTAGCAAGGCTAAATAATAGTTCCTTTTAAGAAAAATTATGCTCTTTTTTAAATGTCTTTTACAGGATATTTCCTAAATATTTTATTAAGCTTTTTTGCCTAAGCAGGAATTTTTACAGTTTGTTAAACTGGCAATTATTATATTGCAAATAAAATTTAAATTTCTGATTTCAATCAGGGGCTAAGATATATGTACAAAATAAATGATCCATCGTCGGTAAATAGAACTAACTGGAGATAGTTTATAACTAATTGTTAAGTAAGAGGAACGGAAAAGTTTATATTAATTTACCTCAGAATTTTACTATTTGTTATTTATCATGACTCAAACAGGACTTACGCACAGCCTAAGATTTTACGTCATTACGAGCAAAGCGAAGTAATCGCAAAGGCTGACTTTTCATCACGAGTGCGTAAGTCCTATCAAACTAAAAACGTTATATGAGCTTTGATGCAGAAATGTTATGACAGTTAAAACATCAATCTTGACAAACAAATGTCGCGCATCCCTGATTGGTATTTCACGGCTCTTGCTCTATTTTTTCCTTTACTGACAATATTTGTCTTGCATCTTAATTGGAATCGTCTTGCCAAGCACTATCGCACCTACGAATCACCACCTGCAAACTTCTGGCGGATGCAACATGGTTCTGTGGGTTGGCTTTATTACAAAGGAACTTTGAATGTTGGTGTTAGCCGCCAAGGAATTTATTTGAGTATCTTTCCTTTGTTTAGTTTTGGGCTACCGCCGTTGTTGATTCCTTGGAGTGCGATTAGGAAAATTGAGCCTGCTAATAGTTGGTTTGTGCAGCGTTTTCGACTTTACCTAAGTGTGCCAAAAGTCAAGTTAGTAATTAATAAAGAAGTTTTGGAACCGGCAAAAGAATATCTAGCTGCACAGGGGTTTGAGTGGATTTAGAGGTCTAGTACAACAAGGTAAAAGTCAAAAGTTAAAAGGAAAAAGGAAAAAGAAAGAATAGTGATACCACAAGCCTTTTAGCAATTGCAGATAGTCACGGAGCGTAGTCGAAGTGTGGTCTGTACTAGCAGTATTTTTCGAGTTACTAATCACCAAAAATTACTAAACCGAATTCTTCCCCAGTCGGACGAAAACCGATACCTTGGTATGCTGCTTGGGCTGGGTGGTTTTTTTGATTGGTAAACAATATAGCGCGTTCAACACCGTGCGATCGCGCTTCTAATAATGAGCCAGCTACTACACATTTGGCATAACCTTTTCCCCTAAGTGGTGGTGGTGTCCAGACTCCACCAATCTGCACAATTTCTGGCAACCAAGCATTGAATGTCGTATAAGCTACAGGGGTATCATTTAGTACTAACACCCAATGTCTAGCTCTAGCTTGGCGTGCTTCTAGCTCACGGCGGCAATTTAAGATTAAATCAGGAGTTTTAGTATGTCCTAATGCTTCCACATTAAATTCAGCACACCACTGGCTGAGTAAATCAAACTCTTCAGGATAAGGTAATCGACATTCTACTTCTTCCAATAAAGTTGGAGGTACTTGTAAGTTTTGCAATGCTAAAGAAAACAATCTCTCGCTTTCATCAAGCTGAGTTGGTCGCTTCACAAGTCCCAATACTTGCTTAGTAGCCTCAACTTGTGCTGCTGGGCCTGCAATTCCCGAAATCGGGCGATGAGACTGCGCTACTGTTGCTTGCACCACTTCCGCCAGATGCACTGGTGCTTGGATGACAAGCATATTATTCCAATAATGGGCGGCCACTGCAACTATAGTTGCATCAGCGATCGCAGCTACGTATGTTCCTTGAAACCTTCCACCTTGGTCGAGTAGTCCAGCTTCGCGCCAATTTGATCGCAGAAACATGGAAGTGTCAGCGTGTTGCAATAGAAAATTTTCTAGCCATGCTTCATCACCAGATTGCAAGGTTTTTAAGGTATACACAAAAAACTCCGTTGCTTGAATTAGACATTCACTGATGAGCATTATTTCAGATAAATCAACAAATTCAATCCGGGAATTGTGCGCGAAAGTGTCCACAAAATTAGGGTAATATACAGTACACCTAAACTCCACTGATACCAAGCAAGGGTAGCAATTATTCCTGGTAAATGTTGGTCGCGCAGACGAATATCATTAAATCCTAATCGCACTAAATTGTTGAGACTAAAGTCATAATAATTCAGCCAATTCCAGCGGCGATCGCTTAATAATGGCATATATCTTTCTCGAAATGTAGAGTTTCTCGGTATCACTGGTAAACGTCCAATCAATAATCTTAATTGTCGAAAAGTTCCATCCTCAGTGAAGTAAGAAACATCCATTAAATCGTGATAGCGTCCCTGTTGATATAATCGTACTATTAAAGTTATTGGTACAGGGATAATAATGAGCAATAAACATCCCAAGGTTAACCAAGGCTGTTCGGCATTGCGAAAGATAGCTAACAAACTAAAAAATTCTAAACAGCTAAAACCTATTAATATAGAGACAGTTTCGTAATATGTGGGAATAATTACTACAGGACGGAGACGACGGTAACGATCTACTAGCCAAAATAGTAACCCAAAATAAGCGATCGCCACACCACCTACACCAAAAGCTAACCAAAAATTTGTGCCGTAACCACTTAATAACAGCAATAGAGTTAAAGCGAACAAACTCCAAGCTTGTAATATCCATCCGCCTAAAGCTAGAGGTTCAGTAAAACTCAGGCGATTATTGAGTTTATTATATGTTTCTAAATCAATATCTGCTAAAGTTAATAGCTCATTACTATAACGAAACATTCTGATAGCTCGACGCTTAATGATTGCGTCTGTTTGTGTTGCTGAAAAACCCAAGTTAATCAAACGATTTATAGATGCACTATTAATGTTTGTTCTCAGTAAACTTTGACTTAATTCAATTAATCTGAGACGCTGTTTGGTATACTCCAGTTGATTAGCATCGGCAATTTGCTGTTGCTGACGAAAATTTTGTCCTAAATTCCGCAGAATATTTTGATTACCTTGTAAACTAGTTACACAAAACATTTTGCCAATTTGACCAAGATTACCTAAAATTTTGGCTTGGTTAGAGTTAAAACTTAATCCAGATACATTTAAAAAAGTATTTTTAGCAAAACTCGCATCACTAAAGTCGGCTAAATTCAAGATACTCGCACCGTGCAGATTTATAGGCTGATTAAATTGGGCTTCCCGAAAACTCACAGCTTGTTCAAAAGTGGCTTCTGTCAACAATAAAAACTGATTAAAATTTGCCTTGGTAAATTGAACTTGATTAGCAAAGCGTACATCAGAAAAATTAGTATTACTTTGCCATTGTACTTTGTTAAATTTAGCTAACTGCTTAAACAACGCTTGGTTAAAGTTAGCGGTTTGAGCAAAAAAACTACCATGAAAATCAGCAATTTCTTGAAATTGAACTTGTTTAAAATTAGCTTTATCAAAAAAAATACTCCCTTGAAAATTACTAGCTTGTCGAAAAGTAGCATTCATAAAGCTGACCAGACGACTAAATCTAACTTCACTCCAATTTGTTGGTTGTAAGAAAGTTGCATTTTGGGCATCTACAGATTGAAGAAAGAATGTATTGAGGAAATGTACTTGCCCATTAAAGCGCGTATTTACCAGAGTTAAAGTACCACGAAAAACATTAATTTCACCAGAGGAATTTGCATCAGTTGCCAAAAGTGAGCGACAATCTTTAGAGTTAGGTAAAGCGCTCGCTAGTGATTGTAAACAGACTAGACGTAAACTTTCTAATTGTGCTTGTTCTGTAGCGGTAAAAATTGGTGCGATCGCTTGAGCATATAAAGGTGTGCGTAAACCCAAATCACTCCCAATAAAATCCCCCTGAATCACAGAATAGCTGAGGTCTAAACCTAAAGGTTTCGCACCAGCTTTTTGTAATTCTTTCCGCAATAACTGATAAAAAGCATCCCGAAAACTACCATTTTCTGGACGCAAATCAATCACCATCTCTCGCAAATCCACAGTTAAATTACCTTCGCGGAGTATGGGTTTGCTTAATCTTTCTTGTAATAGTTCCAGAGTTAGGGGTGTACGTTCTAATTGTGTCTGTGCAGCTACAGCCGACAAAGGTAATAAAAAACTCAAAAGTAAAACGCAGAGGAACACCAATATAAGATTCTCAGCAAACCTCCGCGTACCTTGGTGTTGAAAAAATAATTTACTCAAATGTCAATCATTCATCACTAATCAGCAGGACAATTTTACCTGCGATCGCACCAGTTTCAATTAATTCATGGGCTTTTGCTGCATCTTTTAACGAAAACTGATGATTAACTTGGATTTTCAACTTACCTTCTTCCATCCAACTCCCGCACTGTTCCAAAATTTCCGCATGATGTTGCAGACTTTCATCCATTCCTAATAGCATCGGTGTTAGCATTAACTCCAAGCCAATACGGAGATTCCGATTCCTCGCAATTTTCCACACAGTATTCGCATCAGGTTCTAGAATCGTCACAATATCACCATACACCCGCACCGCTGGAAAGGTGTTTTGAAAAGTTTCGCCGCCAACAGTATCAAAAGCTAAATCTACTCCTTCTCCATTAGTCCAATCTAAGATTGCTTGGACAAAATCTGTTTGTTTGTAAAAAATTGGATAATCTGCGCCAAGTTGTTGGACAAACTTCGCTTTTTCCAGAGAACTCACCGTAGTGGCGACAGTAGCATTTTTGAGTTTAGCTAATTGAATTGCAACATGGCCGACACCACCAGCACCCGCATGAATTAACACCTTTTCTCCTGGTTCTAATCTTCCCCGTTCGTATAAAGCTTCCCAAGCAGTAATTAATACTAACGGTGCTGCGGCTGCTTCTGCAAAAGACACAGATGCGGGTTTACGCGCCACAAATCGTTCATCCACAATAGTATATTCCGCATAATTACCTTGGTGTCCGCCTAAGCCACCGTAGCAAAAATATACTGCGTCTCCCGGACGAAACTTTTGTACACCAGCACCCACAGCTTCAACAATACCTGCACCATCACAGCCTAAAATTGCCGGCATTTTATCAGGGTAAAAGGTACCACGTCTGCGAAGTTTAGTATCAATCGGGTTAATCCCAGCCGCTACTAAGCGGACTAAAAGTTGCGTATTATCTAAAGGAATACTTGGGGCTAGTACTTCCTGTAATTGCAATACTTCAGGACTACCTGCTGCTGTCATTAAGACTGCTTTCACAACGCTTTCCTCCTAGCTGACACTAGATGCTTGTTCTTTTGCAACTTTATCAGTATTGCTATGTGTGTGCGATCGCTTTGATAAAATAACCACAATTATCTTTGCCCAAGCCAATTTAATGACGAGATTTATCCATGATCAATTCTCTAAAGACTATAATCATGCAGTATTTCTGAGGCGATCGCACTATCCAACCTACTTTCTCTTCTTAACTAAAATATGTCTGTTCTTATTTGCGTCTGATTACTGATCTCGATTCAATCTCTTCTCAGTTAGAAAGTGAGTAGAGATTAAAACTTGAGCAATGAGTAACAAGCAGAAATTACAATATTTATCTCTAGCTTATTTTGCGTATCTTGCCCTAACAACATATTGGCTTTTTCACTATACTGGACTAGTGAAATTTTTGGGAGAAATGCAGCTAAATCTGTTTGGTAAACAGTGGACATCTTTAACTGTAGCTATCCTTCATTTTCCAGTTGTATTCTTAATAACTTATTTACGTAACCGCTTTCAAAGCCAAAATCCAGAGCGAGAATTTTCTACAAAGTTCAATGTAATTGATGATTTAACAAATAACCAACTTCTGAAAAATGCGCTCATGCCGATAATTATTTTAATTATCGGGTTTGTTTTACTAAATATTTCATTAGCGCACTCATTCAGTAAAGATATGGGTAATGTTAGCATTGCTCAATTAACTTCTAACAAAATTGCTGAACACAGTTTTTATGCCAATATTTCAGGCTATCCAGATCCTAATATTTTAGTAACACAGAAGGGAACTCGTATACCTGAAGTTTATATTTCATTGAGAGAGAATTCTCAGTCGAACACCCCAGTTAATCTAATCATTTCATTACAAAAGAATGAAATTGAGGAGTATGTTCACCCAGACCCAAAAGGTGAAACTATAACGGTAAGTGGATTTGTGACTGAAGGTGGAAAGGGAGAAGTAAAAATTTGGTTAGAGAAGCAAGGAACTGATATTGCTGAAAAATATTGGACTATCAATCCTAGAATTAATTTGAGTGGTCGCACTAGTTCCAAGTATTTTTCTGTATTCGTAGTTATTGCCTCTATCAGTTGTGCGGCGTTTATCTTTTATAGAAATTGTAAACAACAAACATCATAGTTGAATTTGGTAGATTAGCCCAAAAAAAGAGAGGTAAATAGTTTTACCTCTCTTCTGTTAAATATTAAAACCACAGGTATGAGGAATTTCACCTTTTACCCGTAACTTTTTCAATATCTGTTGGGTTTGTGAACGATAAAGCTGAGAACTTGACATTGCTTGATGTTGTCAAAACCTACAACACGGATGTAGTGTGTGGGATATTGAGAACGGCAGGATTGAACCTCAGCCAATACTTCACGGGAGGTTTTAGCGCCGAATAAAGGCAACTTCCACATTGTCCAGTAAAATTCGGTGGGTTCTGAGACTTCGTTAAACTCAACACCTGGAATGTAGCCTTGGCTCAAAATGTATTGAACTTGCTTTTCGATTTGAACGTCGGTGAGGGGAGGTAAGTAAGAAAGGGTTTCGTAACGACGCTCTTTTGGTAAGGTTTGCATAGCTGGTGATAATGGGTTGCTATTTGGAAATAATTACTTGTACTAGCCTAGCGGGATTAGTGATCCCAGTCAGGTTCGGAAATTGTCTGCTGTTCTGATTCAGGACTGGGGTCTGATAAACTCAACTGCGTCATACGTTCTAGATGCTGGCGGCGTTGTTCCATATTGCCTTGCTGAATCCCGCTACGAACCATTTCTGGCAAGAAATCGGCTACCTCTTCAGCTATATGTTCTCTAACCGTCATAATCCGCAAGGCTAAATCTGGTTTTTCTCGGAAAAGTTGTTTAATATAAGCTTCTCCGTCCTGAACTTTGCCGGCAGAAAAGGTTTGCAGCCATAGTGCTAACGGTGGATTCGTTTCGCCTAGCTGCGCCAACACAGTCATTAGCGCCTGATAAGTCAGGTAGCTTTGGAGAGTTTTGGCTGTATCTTTAGCTATTTGCTTGAGATTCATGCTTGACCCAGCCCAAATTTAAGTTAAAAGTAAAAAGTAATAAGTAAAAAGATTTTCTTTTACCTTTTACCTTTTAACTTTTTACCTTTTACTTGATGATCAGACGGTATCCATAGCCTCAAACTCGAATTTGATTTCTTTCCACAGTTCGCAAGCAACAGCCAATTCAGGAGACCACTTGGCAGCTTCGCGGATAATGTCATTACCTTCACGAGCCAAGTTGCGACCTTCGTTACGTGCTTGGACGCAAGCTTCTAAAGCTACACGGTTAGCGGTTGCACCAGGAGCGTTACCCCAGGGGTGTCCGAGTGTACCACCACCGAATTGGAGTACGGAGTCATCACCAAAGATTTCTACTAAGGCGGGCATATGCCAGATATGGATACCACCAGAAGCAACTGCCATTACACCAGGTAGAGAAGCCCAGTCTTGGGTAAAGTAAATACCGCGAGACTTGTCTTGCTCAACGTAGTTTTCACGCAATAGGTCAACGAAACCCATTGTGATCCCACGTTCGCCTTCCAATTTACCTACTACAGTACCTGTGTGGATGTGATCACCACCAGATAAACGTAGGGCTTTAGCCAATACACGGAAGTGAATACCGTGGTTCTTTTGACGGTCAATTACTGCGTGCATCGCGCGGTGGATGTGCAAGAGAACGCCGTTGTCACGACACCAGCGAGCCAAGGTGGTGTTAGCGGTGAAACCTGCTGTTAGGTAGTCGTGCATGATGATGGGCTGATTGAGTTCTTTAGCATACTCAGCCCGCTTCAGCATTTCTTCACAAGTAGGGGCGGTGACGTTTAGGTAGTGACCTTTGATTTCACCTGTTTCAGCTTGAGCTTTGCTGATAGCGTCAGACACGAACAAGAAGCGATCGCGCCATCTTTGGAATGGTGCGGAGTTGATGTTTTCGTCGTCTTTGGTGAAGTCCAAACCACCGCGCAAACATTCGTATACAGCACGTCCGTAGTTCTTAGCAGACAGACCCAATTTTGGTTTGATTGTACAACCCAACAGAGGACGACCGTATTTGTTTAATTTGTCACGCTCAACTTGGATACCGTGAGGAGGCCCTTGGAAGGTCTTGATGTAAGCAACAGGAAAGCGAAGGTCTTCCAAACGCAATGCCCGCAGAGCTTTAAAACCAAATACGTTACCTACAATTGAGGTTAGAACGTTGGTGATGGAGCCTTCTTCAAAGAGATCCAGAGGATAGGCAATGTAAGCGATAAATTGGTTGTCTTCGCCAGGAACTGGTTCGATATCGTAGCAACGACCTTTGTAGCGATCTAGGTCGGTTAACAAGTCTGTCCATACGGTTGTCCATGTACCAGTGGAAGACTCAGCCGCTACAGCCGCAGCTGCTTCCTCAAAGGGAACTCCGGGCTGGGGTGTAACACGGAACGCCGCCAGAAGATCTGTATCTTTAGGTGTGTAATCAGGTGTGTAATAAGTTAGTCGGTAATCTTGAACCCCGGCTTTATACCCAGATTTTGCCTGAGTCTTCGTTTGAGCGTAAGACATATCTATCCTTCCAAGATGTCACTCTTTTTACTTATCAAATCACGTTTTGTACAACTTCCTCTCACCATTTTTCTTACCCGCATCAACAGAGGAGAAGATTAGGCACATTTTTTTAGAGGTCGTCTTCGCTAAAGGGCAGCAGTTTTACTTTTATTAACACTTGACTTTTCACCAGTGTTATGTAGAACCAGGAGTTCATGTCCTAGCGCTTGCGCCCTTGTTGGATGAAAAAATTTCTTTTATTTATTCCTCTTGACTCGCTAAACTTTCTCAGCCTCACCAAAAACTCTCTACTTTGCAGAAAGTATGAGATTATTCTCTTTGATATCCGGTTATTCCAGGAAATGAGCTTTCTAGCTAACATCTCCGCATCCGCACTCCTGCTGTGTTCTCAATTTATAGAAAACAGACCAGGAGAGAATTTTGCTGGATGTTGATTTAGTCGAGTAGTGAGCGAAAGACAATATTGCACACAACGTAATTTGTAACTTGTCTCACAATATATCAATAAATTGCATAAGTTATTCTTTGAAAATTTTTAACTTATATATTTAAATTTGTTATTACATAAAGATTTAAACATTTTGTTACAACTAATTTACAAATGTTTCGTCTAACTGTATGGAAATGTGAACACTAGTACAACAAGGCAAAAGTAAAAGGTCAAAAGGAAAAAGAAAGAATAGTGATACACAAGCCTTTTAGCAATTCCAGATGGTCTGTTTACTTACGCCGACCTGTACTAGAATGGGGAGTATGTTACAAAAGTCATCTTGAACTGTATAGAAATGTGAACACTAGGATGAAGAGTAGGGGAAAAGTACAAAAGACTATTGACCATTGACTCTTACTCAGTAATTTCTGGGAAAAATTCTTGAAGACGATTTAAACAATATCAACAAAGGGAACACTGAGTTTAACCGCCAGCCAGTTTAGGCAATGGCTAAACTTACTGTCTTTTGAGGAAATGTCACCGTGGTATTGTTTCGCAAGCAGACTAGTTTTTTGATGACTGCGATTTTGCTGGGGTTAATCACTTTGCCAAACATTGGCGTTGTCCTGATGACAAAACCAGCCAAGGCGCAAACAAATGGGACTCTATCACCGAAAACTCCAGATATTCAGCCATCTGAGTTAGTTCCTTATTACCCAGCTTCTGCACCACCGCCACAAGTCAAACCTTTACCTGATGAACGGATTATAGAAGAAAGGTCGATAGAAACAGATTACCGTGTGAGTAACTTGCTGAAAGATTTTAAAGGTAATCTTTGGGTGGGTTCTTGGCGGGGACTATCACGGATTGATCCCAAGACAGGTAAGATATTGGCGCGTGTAAATTTGCCGAATATTGCTATTGGTGCTTTAGCTCAAGATAAAGTAGGGCGTTTGTGGGTGGGAACGTATGAAGGACTGATGCGAGTTGACCCCAGAACTAATGAGATTACGGCACAAAATTTGTTTTTACCTTCCAAGCGCGTGTTATCGATGTTAATTGACAAGCGGGGCTACTTGTGGGTGGGAACTGATAGCGGTTTAGCCTTAATTAGTCCCGACCAAGGCTTAATTATGACGACTGTGAAAAATTTGCCTGGAGTCAGCGCCAACACTTTGACTTTGGATGCGGAAGGTCAATTGTGGGTGGGAACTTTAGATGGGCTGGTAAGGATAAATACTACCAATGCTTATATTATGAAGCGGATTGACGGTTTGCCTGGCACGACTGTGCAAACTTTAGCTATTAGTCCCGAAGGCTTAATTTGGGCAGGAATGGCGAATAATTTACTAGTGATTGATCCAAAAACAGATAAAGTACTACGGTCTGTAACTCCATTGCGGGGAAGGAATGTCACAGCAGTAAACTTTGCTCAAGATGGTAGCGTTTGGGTAGGGACGAACAATGGTTTGTTACGGTTAAATCCACATACAGGCGCTCTTTTAGATCAAGTTGCGGGACTTCCTTCTAGTCGAGTTCTTGCCCTTGTACCGGATATCGGTAATAAATTATGGATAGGCACTAGTGAAGGTTTAGCTTGGTTAATGCCTAAAATGAACGGTGCAAAACCTCATCTTGCTTTTAGTCGCGCAGTTAAGTAATAGGTACTATGAGTTATGAGTTAAAAATTCTTTTACTCATAACTCAGCACTTAGCACTCAGCACTTAAAAAATGCCAGTTACTACCCAGCAATTAATTCAATGGAAACAACAGGGACGAGCGATCGCAGCTTTAACAGCTTGGGATTATGCGATCGCCCAACTTATCGACGCGGCTGGTGTAGACTTAATCTTAGTTGGGGACTCGATGGCTGTAGTTTTAGGGTATGAAACTACACTCCCCATCACCCTAGAGGAAATGCTATTTCACGCTAAAGCTGTGCGTCGTGGTGTAAAACGCGCTTTAGTTGTGGTTGATTTACCATTTTTGACTTATCAAGAAAGCGTCGCCCAAGCCATGCACTCAGCCGGCAGAATATTGAAGGAAACTGGAGCGCAAGCCGTTAAATTAGAAGGTGGCTACCCAGCGATGGTTGAGACAATTGCGCGTTTAGTCCAAGCGGGAATTCCCGTGATGGGTCATGTGGGTTTGACACCGCAATCAGTTCATCAACTAGGTTTGCGCCAACAAGGCAAAACCGAAGCACAAGCAGAAAGAATTTTAAATGAAGCGATCGCCTTAGAACAAGCAGGTGTATTTGCTATTGTCTTAGAGCATATCCCCGCAGATTTGGCAAGAAATATCACCGAAAAACTCAGCATTCCCACAATTGGGATTGGTGCGGGGGCTGACTGCGATGGCCAAGTATTAGTTACTTCCGATATTCTCGGTCTTTCCGCCAAGCAACCACCATTTGCCAAAACTTACACCAACCTGCGGGAGATCATCACTCAAGCTGTACAGGATTACGCTGTAGAGGTGCGGGAAGGGAAATTTCCGTAGTTTAAACCAGTGAACAGAAATCATGAGTGTATAACGAAGGACTTAAACCCAAAGATTTAACTGATAACTGTTCACTGTTAAATAAATCCAATGCGGTTAAGCGGCCAAAAGCGAAACACTGCGCGACCGATAATATTTTGTCTTGGTAGAAATCCCCAATAACGAGAGTCATTGCTATCGTTACGGTTGTCTCCCATCACAAACAATTCATCAGCCGGAACTTGTACGGCGGGGAATGGCTGATTTGCAGGTTCGGCGATGTAATCTTCTTGCAACGGTTGATTGTTGAGATAAACTTTGCCATGAGCAACTTTAATGATTTCTCCCGGTGTACCAATTACCCGTTTAATAAAGGCTTGGTCTTTGGGATAGCCGCGACGTTGCAATTCTGCGGGGGCTTGAAAAACTACAATATCCCCAGTGGCGGGAGCTTGAAAATGGTAAGAAAGTTTTTCTACCACTAAGCGATCGCCTTCATATAAAGTAGGCACCATAGAATCAGAAGGTATATAGCGAGGTTCCGCCACAAAAGTTCTGATAAACACTGCCAATAATAAAGCGATCGCTACTAAAGTTAAATTTTCTCGCCAACTACGCCATACTTTTGATGACGCACTAGCTTCTTTTACATCAGTTTCCTGGGGAATCATAGAAATTTTTAGCCAATACGAAAAGTGGGATAAATACCTTGATTTTTGTGATACCAAGGTATGTTTACAAGTAAACTAGGTTTTGTTATGACCCATATAAATATTAATATGACGTTTTCAAGTATATTTGTAATCTTGTATATAGCAACACCTGATATTTCTCAATAATCTCATCATGATTTTTGTATTACCTGCCAAATTGACAGGAATACCAATCATAATTTCATCATCTACAACAGTCGTAGTTCGTGGATTTATACTCAGCACTTTCTGATACTCAATCAAATTGCATGATTGGGTAAAAAACTATTTCCACGGTGAAGAAGGTAGTTGGTCAATAGACTGCACAGCACAGCCTTCTAAAAAGATGGGAACTCGTCCACAATTGGGACATTTCATCACATCATCTTGCTGAGTATCAGGTTTATTTTTTGGTTTAGGTTTAGAATTTTGTGGTGTGAGAAAAACCACATCAATAGATAATGGAGTCAAGCAGTGACGACACTCACAAATTAATAGCTGTCCCGCATCACTCGTTTGATAGACCTTTAGGTGTTGTGTGGGATAAAATTTTTCTGGTTCTTCCGGGAATGATTTTTCTTCAAACTTTTCAGACATTGCTTTGACCATGTTTCCTTACAGAGCATTCAGTTGAATTTTGAGGTAATGTTAGTGCAGTATAAACATTCAAGAGACACAGTTGTGACCTCTTATTTAGAATTCAACTACACACTTTTAGCACGCCATACTAAATACTACAAGACTAGATTCTATCTATCAGAATAAGGGGCGTAAGAGAAAAAGGGCGTAAGGGTGTGGGAGCGTAAGGGTATAAGGAATAAAGAAAATTAGAGAATAAAAGGTATAAGGAGTATGGTAGAAAACGCATATTTTCTTCCCCCTAGACCCTTACGGTGTACACACAAGTCTGAGAAAGTCACCCAACAGCGTTTCGATCCCCCCTAACCCCCCTTGAAAAGGGGGGAACCGGAGTTAAAGTCCCCCTTTTTAAGGGGGATTTAGGGGGATCAGATTACTTGTGTGTACACGGCAGCCCTAGACCCTTACACACCTCAACCCCTACACCCTTAGTTACGTTATGCGCTGAAGTACTTCGCTACTGGGTGGTAAGCAATCATCGCCGTTGTAGACTGTTCGGGATAAAGCTGTTCACTTTCATCCATATACAGATTAATTCTGCCAGTCTCCAACAAATCCAACTGCTTGTACTGATCTTGAATATTCGGACAAGCTGGATAACCAAAACTATAGCGTGAGCCGCGATAGCGTTGCGCTAAAACATCCCGAATATTATCAGGTTCCTCAGCAACAAAACCTAACTCGCGGCGAATTCTGGCGTGTGTCCACTCAGCCAGCGCCTCGGCTACTTGTACCGCTAAACCGTGGAAATACAAATAATCTGTGTATTGATTATCTGCAAACAGCTTTTGAGCAAATTCTGTAGCCACATCCCCCACAGTTACCGCCTGCATCGGGAAGACATCAATTATCCCTGATTCCTTCGGTGCAAAGAAATCTGCAATGCACAGCCTTCTTAAAGACTTCTGTCTGGGAAATTCAAAACTGGCTTTTACCTGTGCTGAGTTGTTTGTTTCATAAACATACAGTGTATTCCCCTCAGCCTGACAAGGAAAATAACCATAAATTACTTGAGGATGTAATAAATTTTCCTCAATAATTCGCTGTTTCCAAGTTTCTAAAATGGGGTAGACTTTCTCAGCCAAGAAAGCTTGATATTCTTCCTTAGATTGTTCCTTCGGTTTACGGTATTGCCATTGTCCCGCAACCAAAGCCTGTAAATCTAAATGCCAGAATATTTCCTCCCAAGGAATATCAGTCAATTGTAATAACTGCGTTCCCCAAAATGGCGGCGTGGGACGTTCAATATCTACCGAGACGGCTTCGGAACGGCGGGTGTCTACTTCAGTGCTGAGTGCTGTTAGTGGTAGCGGGGCGTTTAGCCCGTGCTGAGTGCTGAGAGTTGAGTGCTGAGAGTTGAGTGCTGAGTGCTGAGTAGTTTCTGGTTCATCAATGACTTCATCCAAAAATCCTTGCAAGTCATCCCAATTATTTGCAGCCTTGGCTGGCATTAATTTATCCATGAAATGCAAGTCAGAAAAAGCATCTTTGCCATAAATGACTTTACCTTTGTAGGCTTTTTGGCAATCATCATGAACAAACTTAGGTGTTAACGCTGCACCGCCTAAAATTACCGGGACAGTAATTCCCTTTTCGTTGAATATCTCTAAGTTTTCTTTCATGAAGGCGGTTGACTTCACTAGCAAACCACTCATAGCAATACAATCAGCTTTGTGTTGATTGTAAGATTCGATGATGTTTTCTACTGGCTGCTTAATGCCCAGGTTAATTACCTTGTAACCGTTGTTGGACAAGATAATATCGACTAAGTTTTTGCCAATGTCGTGAACATCGCCTTTAACTGTGGCAATAATTACCGTTCCTTTAGCGTTATTACCCGCCTCAGATTTTTCCATGAACGGTTCTAGGTAAGCTACCGCCGTTTTCATGGTTTCTGCCGACTGCAAAACAAAAGGTAACTGCATTTGTCCTGAACCAAACAATTCACCGACTACTTTCATGCCATCTAGCAAGAAAGTGTTGATAATATCCAGGGGTTTGTATGCTTCTAAGGCTTTTGTCAGGTGCTTTTCTAAACCGATGCGTTCACCGTCAATGATGTGGCGTTTGAGAATTTCTTCAATGGGGAGATTTTCGTCAACGCCTTTGTCACGTTTGGCGCTGACTCCAGCAAAGACTGTGGTAAGCTCTCCTAGAGGATCGTAAACGCAGACATCACCCGTAAATTTCCGTTCATCATAAATTAGTTGGTGGCAAATTTCTTGATGACGGGGGTCTATTTTAGACAGTGGTAAGATTTTGCTGGCGCTGACAATTGCTGCATCCATTCCCGCCGCCATCGCTTCGTGGAGAAACACTGAGTTGAGGACAATACGCGCGGCGGGGGAAAGTCCGAAGGAAATATTTGAGACACCCAAAATTACATGACATCCTGGTAATTCTTGGCGAATGCGGCGAATGGCTGCAATGGTGGCTTTGCCATTTTCTCGGTCTTCTTCAATCCCCGTAGAAATTGGTAGGGCTAAGGTATCAAAGAATATTTCTGTGGGAGGAATGCCGTATTCTACAGCTTGACGATAGGCACGTTGGGCGATCGCAAATTTTCTCTCGGCTGTCCGCGCCATACCTTCTTCATCGATAGTGCCAATGACTACACCCGCACCGTATTGTTTCGCTAACTCCAGCACTTTTAAAAAGCGCGGTTCGCCATCTTCGTAGTTGGTGGAGTTGAGCAAACATTTACCACCCGCAACTTTTAACCCAGCCTCCATTTTTTCCCATTCGGTGGAGTCGAGCATTAAGGGTAGGGTAACATTATTCACAATGAGCGAAACGAGTTCGTGCATATCTCGCACACCGTCACGCCCGACATAATCGACGTTAACATCTAAGATGTGTGCGCCTTCTTTGACTTGCGCCCTCGCCATTGATACCAATCCGTCCCAGTCTTCGGCGTTGAGTAAATCGCGGCACTTTTTAGAACCGCTGGCGTTGAGACGTTCTCCAACAATTAAGAAAGAATTGTCTTGAGTGTAAGGCTGAGTAGTATATATTGATGCCGCCGCAGGTTCTAGACTTGGCTGTCGCACTTTTGGCTTTAACTCTTTGGCGATTTCTGCCAATTGTTGAATGTGTTCTGGACGTGTCCCACAGCAACCCCCAATCACTTGGACACCCAAATCTTCAACAAAGTGCATCAATGACATCCGTAATTCTAGCGGTGTCAAGCGGTAGTGTGCTTGACCGCCAACGTTCTCTGGTAAACCCGCATTAGGAATACAAGAAACCACAAAGGGCGAATGTTCTGCCAAATACTTGATGTGTGGTTTCATCAAGTCTGGGCCTGTGGCACAGTTCAAACCGAGAATATCAATGGAATAAGGTTCCAAAATTGTCACGACAGCACTGATTTCTGTACCTACCAGCATTGTCCCCATACTTTCCATTGTCACAGAAACCATCACAGGTAGGCGATCGCCTTTCTTGGCAAAAGCTTCTTCTATCCCATTCAGTGCGGCTTTGATTTGCAGCACATCTTGGCAAGTTTCAACCAATAATAAATCCACACCACCATCAATTAGTGCTTCGGCTTGTTCAGCAAAAGACGCTTTCATCGTGTCAAAGTCAATATGTCCCAAGGTTGGGAGTTTGGTTGTTGGGCCGATGGAACCCGCCACAAACCGAGGTTTTTCTGGTGTGGAAAATTCAGCGGCGACGCTTTTGGCAAGTTCAGCGGCTTTTTTGCTGAGGTAGTAGGCTTGGTCTGCTAAGTCATATTCTGCCAATACAATTGAGGTACTGCCAAAACTGTCGGTTTCAATGACATCAGCACCAGCGGCGAGAAAGTCACGATGCACTTTAGCAACGGCTTCGGGTTTTGAATGAACTAAATATTCGTTACAACCTTCATATTGTGCGCCGCCGAAATCTTCAGCGGTGAGGTTTTGAGTTTGCAAGTTAGTCCCCATCGCCCCGTCAAAAACAAGAACTGGGCTATCAGGACTACGCAGGCGTTCAAGGAAAGGATGAGTCATATTTTCCTAGAAGAAATGAGGAAATGTAGTGAGTATTGTGATACTCGACTTAATTTATTATTTTCCATAATTGTGGGGGAGAATGGGCGATCGCTTATAATCTTGATTTACGTACAAAAGGTGCAGAGCATCGGCTGACCAACGAAATTAAGGATATTGTTATTTAGTATTTCTCCACGGTTGTTAGCAAAACGCTATAAACGTTATTTTGATTAGAGTTTTAAAATTAAAATGGCTGTAGCTATTGTATAGACAGCAGTTGTATGATTTTTCACGCATCTTGTAAGGATTACAGATAATGTCAGTTATAAAAAGACCCATCAAACCAGCCACTTATATATCTTTTCTCTACATCTATGAAACTACTTGGGGAAAGGCTGGTGATATCTGTTTAATCCGGGAATCTGTAGCGAATGCAAGTACAACGAAGTTTATCGGCCATAAAATTCGGCTTGTAGTCCCAAAACGCCTAGAACGCGATCGTGTGGCGAATTTTCCGGTAGTCAAAGTTGCAGGTAATGTCGGTGATGGACACCCAAAAGATCATCCTTATGAATGGGAGGCTTATGAAGGGGTAGATCTGGAAATTGCGATCGCCGCTTTAAGACCTTGGGGTTTCAAGTTAATGGAGAATCCAGAATAAAACCAATCACAGCCACAGAGTAGGATGTTAGGACTTAACACGTAAAAACGAAAAATCAAGTGTTTTGGCCAGGGTATCAGGGTATAGGGGTGTAAGGATTTTAGATACATACACCCCTATACCCCAGGATTTTGGCGATGGTCAGGAAGTTGCATTCTTGAAGCAAATACTCGTAGATGAGTTGTTTAAGCTCATTTACGAGTATTTGAACGCTATCCAAGAAGCTTTTCCACAGCGCCGCTGAACTCTTCGTAAGGTGAAACCCCAACAATTTTTTCGACTAAATCACCATCTTTGAAGATTAAAACAGCGGGAATGCTGCGGAGACCATATTGTTTAAATAGTGGTTTGTTGTTATCTACGTCTACTTTAACGACCTTGGCGCGTCCTTGATATTCCTCTGCAAGTTGTTCCATCAACGGACTGATGAGGCGACATGGGCCGCACCAAGTAGCAGTAAAATCAACAACTAGAATTTTTTCTTGAGTTAAAAGCGTATTAAATTCACTTTCTTGAATGTCAGCAACTATATGCGCTTCGGTAGACATTTTTAAATTCCTCAATATCAAACTAAAATTCAATAACTCAGTAACTATACAGAGTATATAGTAAAATTTTTACTTTATTTTTCCTGCTCATCAGTAATAGCGGCAATTGAAAAAGCCATCACCCAGACGTAATTTTGGTAACTGTTGGGTAATGGCTATCAGCTTGTTGTTACAAGCATTAATTTTAGAGCTAATGGAAACTAGCCAATAGCAGAGATAGTTACACCTGTTACAGCTATAGCACCTGCAATTGCACTGGCGACAAGTGAGGTGAGTGCTGTCCCAAATAGCCACCAAGCGGCGTTAGCAACGGTTTTCTTGGTTTCTTCGGCTTGTTTTTTCGCTTGGTGTTTAATGCTGTGTAAGCGTTCCTTGGTGATTTGCTGAATGCGTTCGGCGCGTTGCAGGACGCTATCGCGGGCGGCTTCGATTTGGTTGATAATGCGGTTAGCATCTTCTTGAGAAATATCTTCCCGTGAACTGATCAACGCGACTAAAGTATCACGATCAAAATGACTCAAGCGATCGCGCAAGGCTTCAAATCCGGCTTGGGGGTCATCAAACAATTTAGCAAAATCATGTTTGATGTCTTCATAATTAAGTTCAGGACGATTCAGGGAATTAAGGTAATTGCGAATTCTCCCTGTTACCTGATCGGTGGCTGATTTAATTCCTTGCTGAATCTGCTGGTATTGTTTGACTATCGAATCACGCGCAGATACTATCTGATCGGCAATGCGGTTAACTTCCTCTTCGGAAATATCCTCGCGTTGGGATAATAACGCCACAATTGTGGAACGGTCAACTTGAGAAAAGCGATCGCTTAATTGACCAATTCCGGCGCGAGGATCGCGCAACAGCAATTGTAAATCACGCTTGATACTGTCGGGGTTGAGTTCTTCTTTATTGGCGTTACGCAGGTAATCTTCGAGATTTGCTTCAAAATCGACAACTCGCTGAACCGTACGTTTTGCCAAGCGGCGCGGTGCTTTGATGATATCTTGAATTGCATCTTGCGCTTGGTCGATGATTTTTTGAACTTGTTCTTCGCTTAAATCACCACGTTGAGTCACGAGTTTAACTAAAGTTTCTCGGTCAACTTGCGACAAGCGATCGCGGATTGCAGAAACCCCCTCTTGAGGATCAACCAGCAATTTTTCCAAATCTTGGCGGATACCTTCGGGGTTGAGTTCTTCTAAGTTGGTGTTGCGGAGATATTCAGCAATTTTAGTTGTGGTTTGTGTGTACTGTTCTTTAGCTTTGTCGGCTACAGCTTGCGGCGTTTGCAAGATATTATCTCTCACGGCTTCAAGCTGATCAAGAATTTGATTAACTTCATCTTCATTTAAATCTTGACGCTGAGTTAGCAGTTTAACTAAAGTATCCCGATCAAACTGAGATAAACGCTTACCCAACAAGTTAAATCCCGCTTGGGGGTCTTGAAGTAACGTGCTGAACTCACGGCGAATACCTTCAGGATTGAGTTCTTCCTTATTAGTATTGCGGAGATAGTCTTCTACTTTTTGCCGTAGTTCTTCTGTTTTGCTTCTCCCTTGTTCTTCTAATTGATTTAAGACAGAAACCCGGATATTTTCTAGCTGATTTAAGAGATTATTCGCTTCCTCTTCACTGAAGTCTTGACGCTGCAATAGGACTTGTTGCAATACATTGCGGTCAAATCCCTGTAAGCGTTCATTTAAATCTTCAACATCAGTCTTCAATTCTGTGAGTAAATTAGTAAAATCTCGCTCAACAGCTTCATTATTTAGTTCTTCTTTACCAGTCGAACGCAAATAATTTTCAATACGGTTCCGTAAATCTTGACCTTTATCTTTTGCTTCCGCCTGTTGCAAAGTTTCTAAAACTTCTTGGCGAATTTCTTCCATCTGTTGAGCAATTTCTTTTACTCTGACTTCGCTAATATCACTGCGGCGAATTAGCAAATTAGCAAACTCTTCTTGATTTAATCTTTCTAATTCACGGCGCATAGTGGACGCATCTGCTTGCGGGTCATAGATGACATCGCGGAATTCATCTTTAATGGTGATGCGGTTAAAGTGCCAAGGTAAAGAATTTTGAATGTAAGCTTCTATATCTTGGCGATAATGAGAGTTTGATGAATTATCTCCGGTTTTGGTAGTTTTTGTAATCGTCTCTTGCAATTGGTGAGTAATATCTTCAATATCTAAATCTTGAACTTTATCTTTCAGTTTTTGCAACTGATTGGTGATTTTGTTCACATCTAGATTAGAAGTATTTACTTTTTCTAAAACTATTGGTAAAGCAGCAGTTAATCCCGATTGGATGGCTTGCTTGATACCGCCATTGCTACCGTTACCGTTACCGCCAACAGTTACCAATTCTTGCAAGCGATCGCCTAACTTATCTGATTGCAATTCTTCGGGACTTGCTGATGTGAGTAAGTCAATTACTTGCTGTGCGGGATTGCGTCGATTAACAGTTTGTTTCCAAGCTGCTTCTAATTGGTCAGCAATTTTATTGATATCCGCTTTAGAAAAATTTGTGCGATCGCTAATTAAATCAACAAAGGTTTGACGATTGAAATTTTGCGCCAAATCACCATCAGGTATAGACTTCCAATCTATATCGCTGAATATTTTATCAAATTGGCTACGGATATCTTTAAAATCTAGTTGCGGTTTTGGCAAAGTACTTAATGAACTTTGCAGCGTATTTTGAATACTGTCAACATCAAACCCAGAAGTTAATTCTTTTCTGACTGCGGCTGTAATATCTTCCGCGGTAGAAACCATCTGCTTTTGTGCTAAATTCGCACCCAACGCGCTAGTTGCAGTTCCCATTAATGCTTGCAAACCAGCATTAGCAGTATTCGCAACTGAACCGATTAAGGAACCAACAGTTGAGGAACCAAACCAAACTATGATTGAAAAGTAAGCAGACCAGATAACTACACCAATAATTGCGCCTAAAAATGCACTCTCAATTAAGCTGAGTTTTACTGCTAAAAAGCAAGCAATAAATAATGCAATAGTAACGCTAATTAATGCCCAAAATCCAACTTTATTTTCTACTTTACGAATTGTAGTACCTAAACTTTCGTCATCATCACTAGAAGATGAATCGTCTCCTGTGGCAGAAATTTTGAAAGCGACTGCAAAGTTAGTTAGTAATAGTTGAAAGGCAAATGCCATTAAGACACCAGCCACTAATGAAACTAAAAATTTAGGCCCAGAAAAAACTAATGATGCTTGTTCTGGAGTTAGTAGTTCTTGAACTCTGGTTATGGCTACTAATCCACTACCCAGCCAATGTAACCCTAAAGAATTCTCAAAAATTTGAAGCATAGTATTTTCTCACTCATGCTCGTTTAATTCCAGTTACTCAAAAAGCAACTGGCTTACTTTCTACGCTAATTACTAAATTCTTTAGCTGGCACTTTCTTAAGGGGTAAAGTATGTTTCCAAAAGTTGTAGTTTACGGGAATTTTTTCAACGAACCACAAAGGAGAGGCAGCGCGTTGGGCGGCTTTGCCTCTGCGTGAGACATTTATGCTTTATCTAAGTCTATCTGCGGTTATGAATCTCAAATTACAAAAGGTTCTAATTGATGATTATGCCATTCTTGCTGATACCATTCGGCAACTAAAGGCCGGACAATGAATCGAGGATGTTTTTCGCCTGTGACATCAATTCGCAAACATGAGTAAGGACGGCGTTTTGTAGAACCATGACCGTTGCGACCTACAAATAAATGCGACCGCGCAATTAATTTATTTTCCTCAACTAAATCAGCGCCTTCAGTTCTCTGTCGGCGCAAACTAAACCCACTTCCACCGCACACAATCCAGTTCATGGAAGAATCTGCGTGTCCAGTGTTATATGTTTGCAGATATTCTAAACAATGAGCATGGCCGTTTAAGACTAAATCCACTACAGGACGATTTTGAGTTACATCACCCACGGTTTCTGCTACTGCGTTAAATACTTCTCGCAAGCGAGTCCGAATTGCTAATGTTTGTCCTTGTTCCCATTTGGTTGCTTCGGTGACGTAGGGAGGATGATGGAAATAAACGACGCGTCCGCGCACTTGGGAGTTATGCCAAGATGCAATTAATTTGTTTTTCAGCCATTCCAACTGTTCTATATCGGTGTCGGCTGTTTGTTGCGGTGCTAATTGTTTGTCAATATCAACAATTAGTTCTTCAATTTGCGACAGCTTGACGTATAAATCATCTAAATATTCGGCTTCGTTGGGGTTATCAGGATTTAACTGGCTGGATTTGTCTAAGATTTGCTGTTTCTCTTGTTCAAAGTCTTGGCGGCGTTGTTCTAAAGTGATGCGTTCTGCGTCGCCTGCGGCGGTTTCTGGTATTGGTGGTGGATTGTTGAATGTATTGGAATCTAAAGCAAAGAAGTCAATGTCACCATAACGAAAAGTGTAATAACGATTGGGCAACCGCGTAAACTGTCCTGGTTGATAAGCTAAACAACGGCCTGTGTCTGTTTTGGCTGTGTAGTGTGTGTCTAAGTGTCGGTCTAAATCGCCAGGAAACTTTAAGGCGTTGAGGTAATCAAGAAATGCTTTAGCATAAGCATCACCTGTTGCTGAACCATGTAAACCAACATCCATATCCAGGCGCGATCGCAATAACCGCCGAATTGGTAATGTTGTAATTGATAGCAAGTTAAAGACAACTGGCAAATTATAGTAATCATGATTTCCCGGTACAGGGAGAATCGGTACACGGAAAGTCATATTGTCGTAAGCAATCTTTTTGGGATGCTCACCACCAACAAGATATTCTTTATAAGGTTGAATGAAGTTTTGCTGATAATATTCACTCGACCCAACTAAATAAATGACATCGCCTGTATGTAGCATAAAACGGCAGTCATCTAGATGAGGTAACGCCAGTTCGGCTACTCGCCTTTGGGGATTTTGTCCGCCATGTCTACCAGAACCGCTATCTCCCACTACCAAAAAAGAAAATTCAGGAGTATCAGCTTGACCATCTTCTAGTACAAGCTGAGTTTGGTCAATACCCCGCTGTTTAATTAAAGGATCTTGCCAGCGGACGCGCTGGTTCATCTTCTGAATTTTTTTGGCGATCGCTGGATCAGAAACAAGCTTCAAAACATTTTACTCCTTTAACTCTAACGTTTCTGCTTCTCCTTCTGGGGGATTTTTTAACTCAATTACTAAATTTGGCAGTCCTTCGAGTTTTTCAGCGAGTTCAGCTTCTTCCACTGTTGGGACAAACACTTTTAACCCAGCGGGAACACATTTAACTTCTATCGGCGTTGTCCCTACTAGTTCGCCATCTACGACAACTTTTTGTACTGGGTCAGTAGTGATTTTAAAATGTTTGGCGCGGAGATAACCAATATCATCCCGTTCAGCTGCATTACCCGCCGAAGCACTTTGAAATAAATGATATGTTGCGGCGATCGCCCCTGCTTTATTTACAGGAGCAACAATTGTTACATCCAACAAGCCATCATTATAAATAATTCCCGCTGGCCCTTGTGCCAAAACTGATGTTGGTGGTGCTGCATTGGCTACGGTGACGGCGGCAGCTGTGGTTTTAATGATTTTTTCGTCTGTCTCAATTTCGACATCAAAACTCTGTAATTCTCGTAGCTGTTGAATACCAGCTAAGATATAAGCGATAATGCCAAAGCGATTTTTGGCTTCGCGGTTGGCTTTTTCCACAGTTTCCGCTTCAAAGCCAACACCTGCTAGTAAAATTAATGGGCGATCGTTGCAATAAGCTACATCGATATCACGAGTTACTCCTTGTAAAATTGTTTGACAAGCTGCTTCAATTGTGTCAGGAATTCCCAAAGCTGTAGCAAAAGCGTTGGCTGTCCCCCGCGAAATAATCCCAAAGGGAATATTAGTATTAATCACAGCCGTTGCTGCTGCGGAGAGTGTTCCATCACCCCCAGAAGCGATAATCTCATCAACTCCTCGCTGCACTGCGGCTTCAGCCAGTTGATCAGCATCGATTTCTTCTGTGGTGAAATGAATATCTAAGTCAATAGTGGGTTCTAATAATGAACGAATCTCTAGCAGTTCTTGTTCTGGGTTGCCTTGACCCGCAACTGGATTAAAGATGAGGCAGGCGGAACGATTCATAAAAGTCTAATCTTAAGCAGCGATCGCTAACATACCAGAATATTCCTATCATTCCTAAAAAATCTTAACTTCTCTCTGGCGACAGGTTTGTGAGTAAGACCTAATCTCAATCCGGTTAAGATCAGCCTGTATTGTTCCGTTCCTTGTTTTAAGCGATACATTCGCAATGTAAGCCGATACATTCACAATGTAAACCGATACATTCATCATGTGAGCCAATACATTCACAATGTAAACTAATACATTCATCATGTAAGCCAATACATTCACAATGTGAGTCAATGAATGTCTTCACAGAGGAATTAACTTGATTTATAGGTTTTTTATTATACAAAATAAATACTTGATTTTTCTTAAATGTCTTAACTGTCCCTATTTATTTGCTTAAATGTCTTAACTGTCCTTGTCTATTCGCCAAAATCCTCAGAAAATTTATCAGCATAAAAAAACCTGGCAAATGCAGGGATAGTTAATAAAGTACAAATAAATGGATATTGATAACATCGGTCAAATTTCTAAACGCGATTTAGAAATCATCCAACTACATCAATTTCAACAACCTATTTACTGTTGTAATGTGACTGCGATCGCCTATGCTTTCACTGCATTAGGATATTTAACAACCGTTGATGAAATTTTTTATGTTACTCAACTGCCAATCGCATCGGTTTTAGATGATGGCATGACTTTAGCAGAAACTTACGATACTTGTAAAATTTACATAGAAAGAAAGAAATTACCTCTATCCATTCAAATGGATCATTTTGATAAGCCGAGTATCACCCTCGAAGCATTCACCCGCGAAGTTGAAGCGGCCGTTTGTAATGAAAATGATGTCCACATTCTCAACTTCAATACTCGAATTGCACATGAAAATCCTAGTTTAGAAGGTGGTCATTTCTCTTTGTTAGCAGATTATGACCCGAAAACTCAAGAAGTCACTATTGCAGATACCAATCCCAAAAGATACACTCGGTTTTGGAAATGTCCCATACAACGGATGTATGCGGCTTGTGTAGATAAAGATTCCTCTTCCAATCGTTCTCGTGGAATGATTGTACTCCGCAGATTAGAAAAAGTGAATCTCGCAGGTAACGGTGTAGCTCATCCAGCGGAACTTGCTTTAAACGCTCTCCACGCAGAAAATAGTTGAGCGTTGATGCAGTTATCTAAAAATTTTCAATAAAGGCTCATCATAGCTCCTTCAAACAAGTAAATGAAGGAGCTTTTTTTATTTTTTCAGTACTGAATATTTTCTATGGACACAAAGAGCGATCGCTCTCTTCTAATGTTGTGTTAGTTTTCAAATAATCTTGTACAAGAGAACAACCATAATTAAGTGGATTGAGATTGAGAATGCGTGACAAATTCCACAAAATTAGGTTGTTATCATCACCACCAGAAGCCAAAAAAGTTCCATCGCGGCTAATGGCAATTTTGCGAATGGCTGCGGTATGTCCACTCAAGGTGGTAATTTCTTTACCATCTAAGTGCCAAAGTTTAATAGTTGCATCCACACTGCCAGAAGCCAGTATTTTGCCATCAGGACTAAATGCTACTCCCCAAATTGCTGCTGTGTGACCTTTGAAAGTTTGCAGTAATTTGCCGTCAATTGTCCATAATTTAACGGTATTATCCCCACTGCCAGTTGCCACCATTGTACTGTCAGGACTAAATGCTGCTTTCCAAACTGTTGCTGTGTGTCCTACCAAGGTTGTGAGTAATTTACCATCCACAGTCCACAATTTAGCTGTGCTATCACCGCTAACAGATGCCACCATTTTGCCGTCAGGACTAAAGGTAACTTGCCAAACTTCGGCTTGATGTCCTGGCAGAATTTGCGGTTTAGGCTGATTGCGTTGCCATATTTGGATAATTTTATCAACATTTGACATAGCGATCGCTTGACCGTCAGGACTCAATACAGCGGCTAAGAGTTTACCCAGGGGATCTTTGTAAGTAGCAACTAATTTCCCGTCTCGCTGCTGGAGTTTAATCTTATCGCCATAAGTGCGAAGGGCAATTAACTTACCACCACGACTGAAAGAAACTTCAAAAATTGCTCCCCCAGGTTCAGTAAAAGTTTTTAGCAATTTACCTTGACGACTCCAAAGTTTAGCCATGTTTTCGTGACCAGTTGTCCCAACAATGGAACTGTCAGAGGTAATATCTAATGACCAAATTCCGGATTTATGGGCAACTATAGATTTTTGAAATGGGTTTTCACTTTGCCACAGTCGCACAACGTTTTCTGCACCCGCTGAGGCAATAAAGTTACCATCAGGGCTAAAAGTTACGCCCCAAACTGAGGCAGTGTGTCCTTTTAGAGTGTTTAATTCTGTGCCATCAATGTTCCAAAGTTTAATTGTTTTGTCGAGGCTGGCGGAAGCAATAGTTTGGCCATTGGGACTGAAAGCTACTCCCCAAATTCCCGCACTATGACCTTGCAAAGTTTTATCTAAGCGATAGCTGTTATTTTTGGGGTCGCGTCGCCAAAGTTTGACGGTTTTATCTTCACTGGCGGAAGCAATAATTTGACTATCAGGACTGAAAGCTATAGCAATTACCCAAGCGTTATGACCTTTGAGAGTCTGCACAAGCTTGGCATTTTGCCAGTCTGAACCTTCTCGTCTCCAGAGTTGAATAACTCCGTCGATGCTTGTGGCTGCCAAAATTTGATTATCTGGACTAAAAGCGACTCCCCAAAACCCCACTCTCTCACCAGCAAAAGTTTTGAGCAATGTGCCGTCTCGTTGCCAAAGTTTGACAGTTCTGTCATAACTGGCAGAAGCAATAGTCTGGCCATCGGGACTAAAGACGACTCCCCAAATTGAAGCATTATGACCTTTGAGTGTTTTTAATAACGTGCCTTCTTTTGTCCACAATTTGACAGTGCCATCTTCACTCGCTGAAGCTAACATCTGACCATCAGGACTAAATTTTACGGCTCTAACTGTGGCTGTGTGACCTGTGAGAGTAGCGACTGCTGTACCATCACGTCGCCAGAGTTTGATTGTTTTATCTACACTGGCTGAGGCAATTAACGAACTGTCAGGACTGACATCAACGGCTAAAACAGCTGCTGTGTGACCCCAAAAACGATTGTATTCGTCTGCACCATAAACTGCTTGCCGTAATACAGCATCAACTTTTTGAGCTATTTTGGAGTTGACTGGACTGAGTTTGCGGAGTTTTTGTTTAGCTTTGATTGCTTCTACAAGTGCATCTAAGCGACGATTTGAGGCAAACATTCCTTCTGAAGAAGATATCAGCGCCCGCATTTCACTATTCTTGGCTTGAGTTTCACTTGTTTTGGCTTGGCGATACAATATAAAACTGCCTATACCCAAGCTACTAGAGACGAACAAACCAATACATACGGCAATTAGCAAATATCTCTGCAATAAAGCCGTTTTTTTCTCTTGTGTTAGCCTGGTTTCGATTTCTTTTACCCGTGCGGCTTCTAGGGCAGTTTGCACTTCCCGCCGTTCAAATTCTTGACTAACGACGAAAAATTGATAATCTAAATTGCTCAAACTTTTGCCTTGCGCCCAATTTTGAGCATCTTTGAGCGCCTGTCCCCGCAACAAGCGTGACTCATCTTGATAATTTGATAATACCCAAGCATTAAAAATTTGCGAGTAAGGACGGAGATTATCTAATTGTCTTGTCACCCATTCTTGATTGAAGACATGGCGATAAATTGGGTTTTTAATTTTGAGAGAGCCTTTGTGTCTTGTGGCTAAACCCGATAGCAATAATTCTGTTTGTTCTCGGCTATCATTCAAGGTCACAGGTGTTTGAGTTTCTGCTTCCGCTTGCAACACTTGTTGATACAGCCCTAACAAGCGTCCAGCTTTTTGTTCATCAAATAACAGGCGATCGCGAATTGTGCGAAAATGTTCTGGTTCGTCTTTCGATTCCCAATGTTGAATAATCTGCTTTTTTACCAGTTGTTCTACCCAATAACCTTCTGTACCTTGAGGTAAATCAATTTTGCCGTTGGGTGTCTCCCAAGCAATTTGCACAACTAACTGACAGAGTTTTTGGGTTAAAAAAGGTTGTCCACTCGTCCATTCTAAAATCTTTTGTAAAACTATTTCTGATTGACTAACTACACCTTCTAATCCTTTAAGTAAGGGTGTAGCTTCATCTAGTTGGAAACCTGCTAATTCAATCGCTTTACCAATATTAAAAGGTGTCCGGCGTTTGTCGGTAATTAAATCGCCGGGACTAGCTACGCCAAAAAGTGCAAATCCTAAGCGTTGATATTTGGCATCATACGCTCTTTGGTTATAACAATGACGAATCCAAGCAAAAAAGTCATTAACCGAAAAACTTAAACTTAATAAACTATCAATTTCATCAATAAAAATAAATATATTTTGACTTCCGTCAGGCGACAGTAATATTTCATCGACAAATTGATCTAGCTTTTTGATAGGAGCAAGACCTGTTTGGGTTTCCCACCAAGTTTTAAAATTGATTTTATCTGCTAAATTTAAATTATAAAAAAGACTGAGAATCAGACCCTTATACCATTGTTCGGCTGTTATATCTTCACCGCCTAAGCGAGTCACATCTAAGTAAACACAACTATTACCTTCTTCTGTGAGATGATAACTTGTGCGATGTAATAAAGATGATTTTCCCATTTGACGGGAATTTAAAACATAACAAAAATCTCCAGCTTTTAAACTAGAATAGAGTTGTTCATCTGCCTTACGAATAACATAACTTGGATCATCACTAGGGAGACTACCACCAACTTGATATTTCATATTGAGTTACGCATCTTCCAAAGAAGAGAGAAATTCTATTTTAGAATTATTTAATATTTATCAAGGCAATTAGTTAACTGCCATCATCTTACTAGAATTTTGCAATTTTTTTAGGTAAAATCAAACTATTTTTAGCGTTTAAATTTTCTTCAATTTGCTTAAATATCTTAATTGTCTTAACTGTCTACTACTGTTTAAACTTATTTTATTAAATGTCTTAACTGTCTTGATAAGCTATTTATAAAATAAACATTAAGTAGAATTTATATTGCCGTATATAGACAATTTAACCTTAAGTTTCTTGATATTCTGCTGCTAACAACAAGACCAAGTTTATTTTTTTTAATAAAATAGTACTTTAACTAGATTTTTATAGCAAAGTGCTGACTAATGAATTAGCAATAGCAGTTGGCAAAATGATGACGAAGGATAGATTGCTCAAAAGGCTATATAATAACTGTTTTCCCCTCCAAAATTGTATAGTCTTGTTGAAAAATTAGAAACAATCTAACAAACAAAGTAGGGGTGCAAACCTCTGCACCCCTAAAAATAATCTATTTTATTATCAGACTGTTTTCGTTGACATAATCCACAATAGATAATTCGTATTTAGGGATAAAAATTACGAATTATCCATCATAAATTATCTTCTTCTTTTAGCAGGTCGGCGATCTAAAATATGCACAGCCGCACCAGCAGCCGCACCATTAAGACCATTTTTCAAGGTATTTCTACAGCCGCCAGTAATTGCACCTGCGACTACACCAGCACCAGCACCTACGCCAGCATCTCGGATGATATTACGTCCGTTAACTCTTCTGTCGCTTCTGGTTCTTAAACCGTTAGCACCATTAACAGCCGCACCAGCCGCCGCACCAGTAGCCGCATTATTTAAGAAAGAACCGCAACCTGTTAATGCTCCTGTTAACGCACTAGCACCAGCGCCAATTGCCGCATTATTCAGAACTCGGTCATCAGCAGCCGCAGGTTGAGCCGGAATTAAGTTGATGCTGGTTAAACTAGCAGCCATCAAACCAGGTAGAAATACACGTTTTAGGATGTGTTGCATGGGTAGTACCCTCTCAAAAATCAAACGATTGGTGAACAATTAAATATTATGTGCGATCGCTAACACTTGTTTATTCTAGACAACAGCAACATTATCGTCGATCAGCATATTTTGATAATTACATACATACAAAACTCATTACATCTACTAAAAGTTAGTAATTTTAACGTGTGTTGAGAATTTGTTGCGGTACATTAGTGGACAACAAATAAACTGCCACATAGACAGCAATAATTAAATATATAAAGCAAAAATCAGGAGCTAGATTTTTTGCTCCTGAGTTTGCTAATTTAAACAGCTTGAATCCACTCTTTGATAGAGTATTCTGTCCAAATACCATTTTGCCAATAGGGGTCATTTTCAATTAATTGGCGGACAGTGGCTTCGTCTTCAGCTTCGTAAATTCCAAAAACTTTGGTGATATCTTTGGTTGGGCCGATGGTAATTAACACACCAGATTCTTTTTGTTGGGCTAAACCATCTAAATGAGCTTGACGGTAAGGAACGCGTTTTTCTAGAACGTCGTCGCAGTAAGTTCCCCAGAGTACATATTTAGGCATAGCTAATCAATTAAAAACGCAAATTTCACAATGAATAGTAGTGAGTGATGAGCTATAAATCAACTCATCACTGCTGATGTTTAACTTCTCAGGTTAACGCCGAATTTTTCAACCAAGGCTTCACGAACTTTGTTGTGTACAGGTTCGACTTCGGCATCGGTGAGAGTGCGATCGCTGGCTCGGTATACTAGACGAAATGCTAAACTCCGTTGTCCTTGGGGGACATTTTCGCCACGATATTCATCAAAAATTTCGACAGATTCTAGTAAACCTTTACCTGCTTTGGTAATTGCTTTTTCAATTTCTCCCACAGAAACTTTTACAGGGGCGAAAAAGGCGATATCGCGATCGCTGGCTGGGTAAGTAGAATAAGATGTGAATGTGGGAATGAGAATTTCATCTTGATCTAAAGCATCCAAAAAGACATCTAAATCTAATTGGAACAGATATACAGAATCTGGTAAATCTTTTTCGCGCCGCAGTTGGGGATGCAATTGACCAAATACACCCAGTCGGTTTCCTCCTATCCACAGAGAAGCAGTGCGACCAGGATGTAAACGCTCATCACGACAATCTGGTTGATATTCTACTGAGATTCCGCATTGTTGAAAGATGCTTTCGAGAATACCTTTGGCTTCAAACCAAGTCATTGGTTGTTCCCGTCCACCTTTTGACCATTTGCCCAGGTTTCTATCTCCTCCTAAAATACCAGCGATCGCATCTGCTTCGCGCAAACCGTCTTCTTCTTGCTGGAAAATTCGCCCAATTTCAAAGCCGTTAAGAGAACCATTACCTTGTTCTAAATTGTATTGAAAAGCATCAATCAACCCAGAAAGTAACTCTGTACGTAATGCCGAATATTCTGTAAATAAGGGATTACTTAATACTATCTGGCGATCGTCCCCTGGTTTGACTAAGGAATACTGAATTAATTCTGTCAAACCTTCCGCCCTGAAAGAAGCACGCAATTTCCGCACCAATTCCTGGTCTATTGGCAAATAGCCAGCTTCCGCTTTTTGGGGTAAGGTATCGCAGAAATGATCATAGCCGTAAAGACGAGCAATTTCTTCAATTAAGTCAATTTCTCGTTCTAAGTCACGGTAACGGTAGGGAGGAACAGCCACATTCCAAGTCCGTTCGTCTGTTGATGTTAGCTGACATCCCAAGGCAGTTAAAATTCTCACAACATCACTTTCTTGTAATTCCCCTGTGTCTTCACCTAAGTCAACAGGCCCTAATACTTCATTAACTCTATCTAACCGCAGTGCAATAGAACGACTCCAAGTCGCTGGGTCGGGACGAGTATCAGCAATTTCTTGATGAATAATTACACCGTTAGCTAATTCGCTCATCAAAGCTAAAGCACGACGACAGGCGATTTCTAATTCTGCCCGATTTACTCCCCGTTCATATCTCCCAGAAGCTTCACTGCGTAAACCCACACTACGAGAAGAACGACGAATAGCTACGGAATCAAATAAAGCTGCTTCTAAAACTAAGTTTTGCGAACCTTCATGGACTTCCGTTTCTTCTCCCCCCATAACTCCGGCTAAAGCCACAGGTTTTTCGTTAGCGGTAATTAACAAATTCTGGGTTGTTAAAGTGCGAGTTTGCCCATCTAAGGTTTTCAGGGATTCTCCTTGATTAGCAAACCGCACACCAATAGTTAAATTGCCATTGCCAGCAACAGTTTGTAAACGGTCTTTGTCAAAAGCGTGGAGTGGTTGTCCCCATTCCAACAATACATAGTTAGTAATATCAACTACATTACTAATTGGGCGCACACCCGCAGCCCGTAAGCGTTGTTGCAACCACTCAGGTGATGGGGCAATTTTTACTTGTTCAATGACTGTACCAATGTATGCAGGGCAAGCTTGGGTATCAGCAATTTTTAAACCTAACTTACCTGGATTTTGCGTGATTACTACTTCCCCAGGTTCAGGAATACTCAATTTACCACCAGTCAATGCGGCAACTTCTCGCGCTATGCCTACCATACTCAAAGCATCAGCACGGTTAGCAGTCGCAGTCACATCTAAAATTACATCATCTAAACCCAGCAACGGACGGACATCACTACCCACCGATAGATTTTCTTCAGAAAAAATATGAATTCCATCTACATCATTCGGCAAACCCAGTTCTTTTAAAGAACAAATCATGCCTTGAGAAGGGACACCGCGCAGTTTTGCCGGTTTAATTTTTAAATCGATGTTCGGTAAATAAGTGCCAACGGTGGCGACTGGCACAAAAATATCTGCGCGGACATTAGCTGCACCGCAGACAATATTTAAAGTTTCTGCCGCACCAACATCTACTTGACACACACTTAATTTATCAGCGTTGGGGTGGGGTTGACGCTCAAGCACTCTCCCCACAACAACGCCATTTGCCCAAGTGCGGCGGTCTTCAATATCTTCTACCTCAAACCCAGCCATTGTCAGGGTATGAGCTAATTCTTCTGGGCTTAGTTTGACTTCTACTAGTTCCCGCAGCCAGTTCAAAGAGATACGCATGGAGTGTGCTTGTTTTAGGAATCGTCTTTTGCTTCAATTTTAGGGTTTCTGATGGCAATAGCTAATCAATTGCATCAGGCTGACCCATTCACTTGAATGATCCTACTACGTTGCACTTCAAAAGTCTGACAAACTCTCTTTGATTAGTGCTGGGAGCGATCGCACCCCTAACCTATCATGACAAAACAAATTTCTGCACAAAAATCAGCTACATATTTTTTAGCAAAAAACACAAATTTTAGTAAATATTAAGCTCATTTGATGAAGAGAAATTGTATCTACTACAGACACAATCACCACTGTATTAGACACTACATACTCAGTTAATAATGAGAATTTAGAATCAATCTCTAGTTAGATGGAATGTATAAGAATTAATTTGTTTATTAGTTGAAAGAAAAGGAAATGAATTGCATCATATTGCCTCACGATGTAAGTCTATAAACTCAGTGTGTTTTATCCTCACAATCACCAGCTTTAACTATTAAGATTGACCTCCATTTGAAGGCTAAAAAAATTTTGATGCAATTGCGAATATTTGCTAGGTCATGATACCTAGCAATTTGGATTAGCGTTTCAGAAGGATATGACTAAAATACATGGCGACAAAATATCCTAAATTTAACCAGGATCTAGCTCAAGATCCAACTACACGTCGAATATGGTACGCGATCGCCACAGGAAATGATTTTGAAAGTCATGATGGTATGACTGAGGAAAATCTTTACCAAAAGATTTTCGCTACTCACTTCGGTCATGTAGCAATCATTTTCTTATGGGCATCAAGTCTTTTATTCCACGTAGCTTGGCAAGGTAACTTTGAACCGTGGATTAAAGACCCATTACATATTCGTCCTATTGCCCATGCTATTTGGGATCCTCACTTTGGTAAACCAGCCATAGATGCCTTTACCCAAGGTGGTGCTAACTATCCAGTTAACATTGCCTACTCTGGTGTTTACCATTGGTGGTACACCATTGGGATGCGGACAAATAATGACCTTTATCAAGGTTCCGTGTTCTTGTTGTTATTAGCAGCATTATTCTTGTTTGCTGGCTGGCTGCATTTGCAACCTAAATACCGTCCTAGCTTGACCTGGTTTAAAAGCGCTGAACCTCGTTTAAATCACCACCTCGCAGGTTTATTTGGGGTGAGTTCGTTAGCTTGGGCTGGTCACTTAATTCACGTTGCCATCCCCGAATCTCGCGGTGTGCATGTAGGCTGGCGAAACTTCTTAACTACTTTGCCTCACCCCGCAGGTTTAACACCATTTTGGACAGGGAACTGGGGTGTGTACGCCCAAGATGCCGATGCAACTAACCATGTATTTGGCACATCTCAGGGTGCAGGAACGGCTATTCTGACTTTTTTAGGTGGTTTCCATCCCCAAACAGAGTCATTATGGCTGACTGATATGGCGCATCACCATTTAGCGATCGCCGTCATCTTTATTATTGCTGGTCACATGTACCGCACTAACTTCGGGATTGGTCACAGCATCAAAGAAATGCTCAACTCCAGACAATTCTTTGGTATTCAAACCGAAGGTCAGTTTAATTTACCTCATCAAGGGTTGTACGACACCTATAACAATTCCCTGCACTTTCAGTTATCTCTACACTTGGCTGCACTGGGTACAGCTGCTTCATTAGTGGCACAACACATGTATTCCTTGCCACCTTACGCCTTTATAGCGAAGGACTACACAACCCAGGCGGCACTATACACTCATCATCAATATATTGCTGGGTTCTTGATGATTGGTGCCTTTGCCCATGCTGGAATTTTTTGGATACGCGACTACGACCCAGAACAAAACAAAGGTAATGTTCTTGAGCGAGTACTGAAACACAAAGAAGCGATTATCTCTCACTTAAGTTGGGTGTCACTTTTCTTAGGCTTCCATACCCTAGGACTATATGTTCATAACGATGTTGTTGTGGCTTTTGGGACACCCGAAAAGCAAATTTTGATTGAACCAGTATTTGCTCAATTTATCCAATCGGCTCACGGCAAACTACTGTATGGGATGAACACTTTGTTATCTAATACAGATAGCATTGCTTATAAAGCTTGGCCGAATCAAGGTAACGTTTGGCTACCCAATTGGCTAGATGCGATTAACTCTGGTACTAACTCTCTATTCTTGACCATTGGGCCAGGAGATTTCTTAGTACACCATGCGATCGCACTTGGTCTGCACACCACCACTTTAATTTGTGTGAAAGGTGCGTTAGATGCCCGTGGTACCAAGCTCATGCCTGATAAAAAAGACTTTGGCTTCACCTTCCCCTGTGATGGCCCTGGTCGTGGCGGTACTTGCCAAACTTCTTCTTGGGAACAGTCTTTTTACCTCGCTATGTTCTGGATGTTGAATCTCCTAGGCTGGGTAACTTTCTACTGGCATTGGAAGCATCTAGGCATTTGGCAAGGTAACGTTGCTCAGTTCAACGAAAACTCTACATATCTTATGGGCTGGTTCCGTGATTATCTGTGGGCGAACTCTGCTCAGTTAATTAACGGTTACAACCCCTACGGCACAAGTAATTTATCTGTTTGGGCTTGGATGTTCCTCTTTGGACACCTCGTTTGGGCAACTGGTTTCATGTTCTTGATTAGCTGGCGTGGTTACTGGCAAGAGTTAATCGAAACCCTTGTTTGGGCGCATGAACGCACTCCACTAGCTAACTTAGTTCGTTGGAAAGATAAGCCTGTTGCTCTATCCATTGTCCAAGGCTGGTTGGTTGGTTTGGCTCACTTCACTGTAGGTTACATCCTCACTTATGCCGCCTTCCTCATAGCCTCAACCGCAGGTAAATTTGGTTAAACAAGTTTGATATCCTCTGAGCTTAGCTATTTCCCCCTTGATACCGTCAGGTGATAGGGGAATTTTTGTCAAACCAGAGTACTCTGATTGGTCAGATCCCCAACTTCTTAAAGAAATCGGGGATCTCGCGCCCAGCACAATGAATGATGACGAATATCAATTTCTGTATCATTGGGCTTGTCACTATTATATATTACATTTATAATACATAATATAATACCACTCTCATAGTGACTATTTGTCGCTTAAACAAAAGGAAAGGTTATGATCCCCCGAACACGCGTCCGCAATATTGGTATTTCTGCTCACATCGACTCTGGTAAAACTACTCTGTCAGAGCGAATTCTTTTCTATACGGGCAGAATCCATGCTATTGAGGAGGTGAAGGGAGGCGGCAAGGGTGCAACAATGGACTTTATGCCGGAGGAAAAGCTGCATGGAATTACCATTACCTCCGCAGCCACAACTTGTCAGTGGCGTGATACCCAAATTAATTTAATTGATACTCCAGGGCATGTGGATTTCACTATAGAAGTAGAGCGTGCCTTGCGGGTGCTGGATGGGGCAGTGATGGTGTTGTGTGCTGTGGCGGGTGTGCAGTCCCAGTCCATCACAGTGGATCGGCAGATGAAACGCTACCGTGTACCGCGGCTGGCATTCATTAACAAAATGGATCGAATGGGTGCAGATCCGTTTCGTGTAGTCCAGGCTATCCGCGATCGCTTGCAATTAAATGCTGTGTTGCTGCAATATCCCATCGGTAGCGAAGATAACTTCCAAGGTGTGATTGATTTAGTGACAATGCAGGCACACTACTTTGAAGGCGAAAATGGCGAAAATTGGGTAAAACAACCAATTCCTGAGATTCTTGTAGTCGCAGCACAACAGGCGCGGGAAAAATTGCTAGATAGCTTGTCTTTGTTCTCAGAAGAGATGACTGAGATGCTATTGGCAGATCAGGAGATTCCTTCAGAACTGATTTGGCAAGTTATCCGCCAAGCAACCTTGAGGCTGGAACTGACACCTGTACTGCTGGGTTCTGCATTCAAAAACAAAGGAGTGCAAAACCTGCTGGATGCGATCGCCCTTTATTTACCATCTCCTATCGATAGGGAAGTAGTAAAAACCGCAGAATCAGTCAGTATTTACCCTGAGCCTGATGCTGCTTTGGTCGCTTTGGCATTCAAACTCACTCTCGAATCTTTCGGTCAGCTAACCTACACCCGCATTTACTCCGGCACATTAAAACCGGGTGATATTGTGTATAACTCCCGTACTGAACAACGAGTGCAAATCGGGCGCTTGGTGAGAATGCACGCCAACAAGCGCGAAGAGTTGCCAGTGGCTGTGGCTGGAGATATTGTGGCTTTGTTGGGTGTTGATTGTGCTTCGGGCGATACATTATACACGGGAGACACACCAGTGTTTTTAGAAAGAATGTTTGTCCCGGAACCAGTGATTACACTGTCAGTTACACCAAAAAAACAAGAAGATAGCGATCGCCTAGCCAAAGCCCTCAACCGCTTTCAACGGGAAGACCCGACATTTCGAGTAAGTATCGACCCAGAATCAAAAGCAACTTTGATTTCTGGTATGGGTGAACTGCATCTGGAGATTTACTTAGAGCGGATTCAACGGGAATATAATGCTGAGGTTTATGTCGGTACTCCAGCCGTGGCGTATCGGGAAACCATTAGCCAAAAAACTCAATTTGATTACCGACTCAAGAAACAATCTGGTGGTACTGGTTTATATGCTCATGTAACTGGGTGGATTGAACCAAGCGATGAACCATTTGTGTTTGAAAATCGGGTAGTTGGTGGTGCAATTCCCAAAGAATATATCCCCGCTTGTGAAAAAGGTTTCCGCGAGGCGATGACAACAGGAAAACTGTCAGGCTATCCGGTAACTGGGGTGAAAGTCTTGCTGGATGGAGGTTCCTATCATCCAATTGATTCTTCGGAATTGGCGTTTCGTTCTGCTGCTCATCAAGCACTAGAAAATGCGATCGCCCAAGCCAAACCCTATATACTCGAACCAATTATGCTCGTCGAAGTGGAAACACCAAACGAGTTTATAGGTAGAGTCCAGGGTGATATATCATCCCGTCGCGGCTTGCTGCTGAGTTCCGAGACAATGCAAGGATACTCTGTGATTCGCGCCGAAGTACCACTAGTACAGATGTTTGGCTATTCTACAGACTTGCGATCGCTCACTGCGGGTATGGCGACTTTTTCAATGGAATTTGCCTGTTATCGCCAGTCTTAAATCCACATTGGCAACTAGCATCTTGAATTAGTTACTTAGGGACACTATTATTTTGTGTTCCTTTTATTTTTGCAATGGGTTTTCCTTGGCATTAATACTCGTATATACGCTTGTAAGTAGGAGTTGGTGTATTGCTGTTGAATAGTAAGTAAATCGGTGGGAAAAAACTTAACTATGTTACGAAAGATTAACTAAGCTAAAAACCTCTTCACTCCTGCCTTCTGCCTTATCCTGACGATAAATATTTACGACGACCTACTTATTTGCTGGCGGGTTTTTACATTAGCAAACTATTTAAACTTAATCCTCCTCAGCAAATCTGTATAGCCATTGAAGTGGGAATTCAAAATGGTAGGTACACTAGCGATCGCTATTACCGCTGGACGACTCAAAAATCCTGAGATGGCAATCCCCGCAAATGTTTGCAAGAGTTTTGCTATTGATATGTTGACTTTTGATGAACATTATCTAGTTACTTAATTGACATAACAAGTATATTTACGTAAAGTGTCTTCTTAAGAAGATTACATTTGGTGTTAACATATAACGCGTAAAAGCCTTTATCGATAAGCAGCATTATATGTATATCAGCTAAAGCATAGTTTTTTGCTCCAGGCAATTAACAATGCTCACTTTGTCATACCCATTAAGTCTGTTGTCAAGACAAATATTCCCAAATTATTGAAGCTAAATACCAAAACAGAGCATTTATGAATACCTTATACAGCAACACTAACGAGCATCTACCATTTCTCAACCCTCTGACCAATCAACTAGATCCGTTACAAAATCCACTGCAAAACTTATCCAAACCACAACTTGGTCAAAGCCAAATTTCTGATTCTCTAGCGATCGCACTAGATTTCATCGAGAGTAAGCTGCAAGAATTCGCCCAGGCTCCTAATGCTTATGAAAAGCTGAACTTTGTTTTTGATATTAAAAATGCCAGTGCAGTAAATACTCGTTTAGCAGACTGGCAGAATAAAGTTTTCACAGATCGTCCAGACATTCTCTTTTTAAGTGATGCAGAGTTGCAAGGTGCATTTGGGGCTTATTCTGCTGAACGAAATACAATCTATTTGTCAGAAACTCTGACTCAGCAAGACCCGTTGACAGGGCTGGCAAAGGTTTTACTAGAAGAGTATGGTCATGCTCTAGATCAGCAGTTTAATTCTGGCGGTGATACACCAGGAGACGAGGGTGAACTGTTGAGCCAGATTGTGTTAGGTACAGCAATTAGCGATCAAGAGTTAGCTCGGTTAAGAGGAGAAGACGATCGCGGTACTTTAAATTTAGATGGTGTAGATGTTGCTGTTGAATTTGATAACACCATTGGAACAGCTGTAAATGTTGGTACATTAAGCGGTAATCGAACTTATTCTGGCTCTGTGGGTAGTACAGACCTGAATGATTACTATCGTTTTACCCTTGGTAGTGCCAGCAACTTTAGCTTGAATTTAAGTGGTTTGTCGGCGGATGCAGATGTTGAACTGCTCAATAGTAGTGGAGTGGCGATCGCTAGTTCCCTGAATAGTGGGTCAAGTTCTGAAAGCATTAGCAGTCACTTAACTGCTGGAAACTACTATGTACGGGTATATCCTTACAGTAGTACCACTACTTCTTATAACCTCAGTTTGACAGCCAGTGCCGATGCTGGTAACAGCTTAACTTTAGCTCGTAACATTGGCACCTTAAGCGGTACTCGCACATTCAACGATTTTGTTGGTAGTACAGACCTGAATGATTACTATCGTTTTACCCTTGGTAGTGCCAGCAACTTTAGCTTGAACTTAAGTGGTTTGTCGGCGGATGCCGATGTCGTATTGCTTAATAGTAGTGGAGTGGCGATCGCTAGTTCTGCTTTAAGTGGTACAACATCAGAGAGTATTAACAGTCACTTGGCCGCCGGGAATTATTACGTCAGAGTATATCCTTACGGTAGTGTGAACACTTCTTATAACCTCAGCCTGACAGCCAGTGCCGATGCCGGTAACAGCCTAACTTTAGCTCGTAATATTGGCACCTTAAGCGGTACTCGCACATTCAACGATTTTGTTGGTAGTACCGACCTAAATGATTACTATCGTTTTACCCTTGGTAGTGCCAGTAACTTTAGCTTGAATTTAAGTGGTTTGTCGGCGGATGCAGATGTCGTATTGCTCAATAGTAGTGGTGCGACTATTCAAAGTTCTGCGTTAGCGGGAACAGCATCAGAAAATATCAGCCGTCAGTTAACTGCTGGAAATTACTACATCCGAGTATATCCTTACAGTGGAAATACAAATTACACTTTGGCTCTCTCAGCAACTGCCATTCCTACTATAGTTGATGGTGCGGGCAATACTTTAGCCACAGCCCGAAACATTGGTAACTTGAGCAGCAGTCGTTCTTTCCAAGATTTTGTGGGTAGTATTGACACCAACGACTATTACCGTTTTGCTCTGACTCAGAATAGCAATTTTAGTTTGGCATTGAATGGTTTGAGTGCGGATGCAGATGTACAACTGCTCAACAGTACTGGTGGGGTAATTGTCAGTTCAGCCGCTAGTGGCTCAAATGCTGAAAGCATCAACCGACAGTTAACAGCAGGGACATATTATGTTCGAGTCTATCCCTACAGTGGCAATACTAATTACAACCTAACACTTGCTGCTACCGCAGTGTCTCAGCCAGATGGTGCTGGTAATACTTTAGCCACGGCTCGCAACATTGGCACTCTTAGTAGTAGTCAGTCTTTCCAAGACTTTGTAGGCACAATTGATACCAACGACTACTATCGCTTTAACCTCACTCAAACTAGTAACTTTAATTTGCTCCTGAATGGTCTGAGTGCAGATGCAGATGTACAACTGCTCAATAGTACTGGTGGATTAATTCAAGGGTCTTATGGAGAATATTCTCTCTCTGAATCTATTACCCGTACCTTGAATGCAGGTACTTACTATATTCGGGTTTATCCTTATACTAGTAGTACCAACTACAACTTAACTCTTTCTGCCACAGCCGTTACGTCAACTGATGGTGCTGGTAATACTTTAGCAACAGCCCGAAACATTGGTACTCTAACTGGCAGTCGTACCTTCCAAGATTTTGTTGGTAGTAGTGATACCAATGATTACTATCGTTTTAACGTCACCCAAAATAGTAATTTTAATCTGGCTTTAAGTGGATTGAGTGCGGATGCAGATGTGCAATTGCTAAACAGTAGCGGTCAGACTATTGCCAGTTCAGTTGCCAGTGGATTGGGTTCGGAATTAATTACTCGCACTTTAGGGGTAGGAACTTACTATGTTCGAGTTTATCCTTTTTCCACTGGTAATACTAACTATCAATTGGTGCTGACAGCCAGTGCCGCATCTAGTGATTTTAGCCCTACCTATGGATATGGTTTGGTGAATGCTGCTGCCGCTGTAGCTAGGGCAATTGGGCAGACAGCTCCCTTTGCCAATGTTGCAGATTTAGGCGGTAACAATTGGGGGAATGATTTGGTGAATTCTCCCGAAGTTTGGGCTAGGGGTTATACAGGGCAAGGTGTGGTAGTAGCTGTGATTGACTCAGGGGTAGATATTAACCACTCTGATCTCAGAAATAACATTTGGCGTAATACTGGAGAAATTGCTGGGAATGGAATTGATGACGATCGCAACGGCTACATAGATGATGTAAATGGTTGGAATTTTGGTCAGAATCAAAATAACAATAATGTCCTACCAGGAACAACTTCTAGGGGTCAAACACATGGAACTCATGTAGCTGGAACAATTGCTGCTAGTAATAATGGGGTAGGTATTACAGGGGTTGCTCACCAGTCTCGGATCATGGCGATTCGGATGGGAGATGTTGATGATCAAGGACGATTCACCAATGCTGGTAGTCTTGCTGCCGCAATTCGCTATGCCGTAGATAATGGTGCCAATGTCATCAATATGAGTTTGGGATGGACTGATTCTACCGAATTGAGAGATGCTCTAGCTTATGCAGCCAGCCGCAACGTCATTACAGTCAGTGCAGCAGGTAATAGTAGTCTTGCTTCTCCTGGTACTCCTGCTTATTATGCAACTCAGTATGGTTTGTCTGTTGGTGCAATTGATATTAACCGTAATATTGCTGACTTCTCCAACCGCGCAGGTACTAACAATGCCATACAGCATATCGTTGCGCCTGGAGTTCAGATCTACTCAACTATTCCTGGTAATAGCTATGGCTTTTCCAGTGGCACTTCTATGGCGGCTCCCCATGTGGCTGGTGTGGTAGCGCTGATGTTAAGTGCGAATCGTAACCTGACCCATGCTCAAGTGCGAAGTATTCTCACTGACTCTAGTGTCAGATTGTTCTAGTTTCTGCCACTCATCTGCCAAGCGGAACATAGGTATATCAATGTTCCGCTAACATTAATTCTTGTTCCTAGCGCCGCAATTTAACCTATGAAGCTGATCAAAAAGTTTGGAACAATCAAGCAAGGAATATTAGTTTTGATCTTGGGGTGTAGTGCCTCATTAACAGGGGGAAATTTGGTTGGAGGTTCTGATTCAATGACACAGGTAAGTTTTTCTGGGCCGATTACTCTTTCCCAACAACAACTTCCTCATCAGTCTCAAGGAATTAGTGGTTTTGTTGTTTATCTTAGTGGTAATCAGATGCCGACGAATCAATCTGATCAATCGAGAGGAAATTCACAGCCAGTTAGGACAAAAATTTGGATATTTTCTGGAAAAATTCTCAGCACAGGTTCTCCCCGTTGGCCTTTAGACAAAGCACAAAAACATCCTAGGTTGATTGGTTGGACAATGAGTGATGCTAATGGAAAGTTTCAGGTTGGGTTGCCTTCTGGAGAATATACCGTATTAGCAGAGTATGGTACGGATCTTTATTTGAATAAATTTTTAGGAGATGGGAGCTTTGCTTCGGTTCAGGTGATAAATAACCAAGTTACTGAGGTTCAACTCTTCAACGATGAAAATGCGGCATTTTGATGATTTGAGTAGATCATAATTTCCTCCCATTCAAGTTGGGATAATGCTTGGACTTCGATTTCCATCGCAAAAAAATCTTGAGCCGCAGTAATCAAGGCTGTCATCATTTGTTCGAGACTGTAGGGAAACTGCAAGTTAGTTAATAACTCTGTACCAAACACCTCCGCAAACAGTTCCGCATCTGGTTGTAAGCGAATGGAACCATGTTGCAAAATTACATCACCGCGTTTGAGTTGGGCGCTACCGATGAGTTTTGCACCATTGGGTAAAATTAAATCTGCACCTGTCGCCGTCCCAAAACAGTTAGGGTTATGGATGTAGCCCCGCCCAGCTGTACCATAGGTTAATTCTACGCCGAGCGATCGCCATCCTCTAATTAAAAACTCACAAATTTTTGTATATGCTTGTAAACGGTTTCCAGCTAAACCCGATGTAATTACAGCGTAAGTTAAATCGCCTTGGTGTAATACTGCTCTACCACCAGTAGGACGACGCACTACATCTAGTTTTTTACCTTGCCAAGTTAAATTTTCCCATGCTTGGGGATATTGTTTTTGATGATAACCGAGAGAAATAGCAGCTGGCGACCAAGTATAAAAGCGCAGAGTTGGAGGATGCTTTCTGGAATGGTGCTGTTCTAATAACCATTTATCAATCGCCATCTGCACATTACCAGAGGCTTCTAAAAAAGGAATCAGTCGCCATACCTGCTTGTTAGACATTAATTAATACTTAAGCTGCACCAAAGTTAGATTGTAAAACTTCATCGTTGTTATCGGCGATCGTGGCAACAATTGTAATTAAGCGCGAAACTTCCCCTGGAGACAACTCGGCTAGGGTACGTGTTGAAATCACCACGACTTTATTTTCGATTATCCCAAATCGAGCTTCAAAAGTACTAGAGCAGTTCATTTCCAAGAGTTGACGCATTAATTTTGGTTCATCGTTGGCGGGTAACTTTAACACCACAGACCACACTGTGATTGTGTCTTCATCAGTTGTACCTGTGAGTTGAACAAACACTTCCACGCTACCGTAGTTAAACTTCCAGAGATAAGCACCTTCTGGAGTGTGGCTAACCATTGCACTGTCGTCTTGTTCTAAAGAGTCAATGACGTTTTCAATTACTTCTAGATGGTTGATAGTTGCTGTCTCCTCAAGTAGTTCCTGAATGAATTCATCGTTAGTTAAGGTTTCTTGGTAGCTTGCCATAGAAATTATAGATTTAATATGTTTACTGGTGGATCAACATAGAATTCAGCAGCCAGGATTCAGAATTCAGTATGAATACTGTTCAACTAGCGGATAAATAAACGGGTTTAAATGCCCATTTCCCTGATTTTTGGAATCTGACTCCTGAATTCTGCTGTAACTACACATACTTTATAACTTGTCAGCAAAATTAGTTTTAGCTCCCTAGGTGATAATCTGGTCATCAGTGACCTGGCTAACGCGAAAAAGGATGGGCTAAATTATGTCATCTCTCTCTCAAGCTGTGCAAACTTGTGATGTGCGTCAATTGGGTATTAATCCTAATCACTGGTATGTAGTTGCACAGAGTAAGGAGGTAACTAATAAACCTGTGGGCGTGATAATCTGGCATCAGGCGATCGCACTTTACCGCGATAGTACAGGCAAAATTCACGCATTAGCAGACCGCTGTCCCCATCGCCAAGTTAAACTAAGTCACGGCCAAGTTATCGGTAATGAATTGGAATGCGCTTATCACGGTTGGCGTTTCAATTCATCTGGTGAGTGTACAGAAGTTCCTTATTTAGCAGCAAATCAGAAATTACCAAACTGTCAAATTCGTCGCTACCCAGTCAAAGAACAAGACGGTTTTATTTGGCTATTTCCTGGTGATACAGAAGCATCTAATCAACCTTTAGGTCTGCCAGAATGGGAACATTTGAATTATATTGCTTCGGTTGCAGTGATTAACTGTCAAGCCCATTATTCTTATTTAATTGAAAACTTGATGGATATGTATCACGGGCATTTACATCAAGATTTACAAGCTTGGGCGGCAGCAGCTTTACAGCATATTGACGAAGATAATCACCGTGTAGATGCTCATTATACAGCCCAAAGTTATTACAAAATAGATAAAATCTGGTCAATATCCCAGTTATTTTTTCCAGCTTTGCGACGATTACATCCTGAACCATTGGATGTCAGTTATATTTATCCTCATTGGCAATCAACTTTAGGCAAAGATTTTAAAATTTATTGTTTATTATGTCCTGTTAGTGAAACTCAAACCAAAGCTTATTTAATTCATTTCACATCACTTAATGCTTTTTGGCGATTACATAAATTACCTATATGGTTCCGCCGATTTATTAAAGATAGTTTATTTAATGCAGCCCAAAAATTACTGGAAGGTTTAGTAGTTCAAGATGTAGAAATGATTGAGGAAGAACAACAAGCATATTTACAAAATCCCCAAAGACGCAATTATGAACTGAATCGAGCGTTAGTGAGTGTACAGAAATTGATGCGGAGTCAAGTTGAGAAATTAGGGTGAGATATCAGTAAATTATCTAGTTGTAATTCGCATTGTTGAAAAATATGATTGACTGCGGCAAATAAATTGTCTAATTCATAAATAGTGTAGGGTGTAATATTTCTGGTAAAGTTTTGTGCTTCTAGTTTACCACATTGCCAGACTGCACCATTAGAAACAATCCCATAGATAACTACAGATAAATCTTGATTTAGTCTTTGAGCAGCAATCATTTCAGCTAAACATTGCGCCCAACCTGCTTCAAAATTATCTTGCTTGGCTTCTACTAAAATAAAGTATGGTTTATCAAAAACTATTTTCCCTAAAGGCGAACGTCTAGCCAAAATATATTCAGGAAAACCTGATAATTGCTCATCATAATTTAGTGATTGATGACTCCATAAAGTAAACTTACTGTTGTACTGCTTCCAAACTTCTTTCAGAACTGGATAAATTAAGTTCTCACAAATAGCAAACTCGGAATTATCAACTACACCTTCGCGCATAACAATTGCTAAGTCTTCTCGAAAATAATCAGTAATATTAAACTCTGTTGCTAGAACAAAATTAGATTCTGTATAGATAATCTGAAATGTTTTGAGAACTTCGCTAATAGATTTATAACTACTAAAAGCCATATTTACCTCCTGAAGAATAACTTTACCTTAGCTGTATTTTCCAGTTTGCAACAATAATTGTAATCAAGGGCGATCGCCAAGTATCTTAGAAATAGGTTTGATAGTTGTGGAGTGGCGATCATGAATACTCAGGAATTCCTACGATTGATCGACAAACAAGTCTCATGTCCCCAAACCCTACCAAAAGCGCTGCAAGCTCTGTGGTATGACAAAAAAGGAAATTGGAACCAAGCTCACGAAATAGTCCAAAATGCCAATGATGTTGATAGTGCTTGGGTTCACGCCTACTTACATCGCCAAGAAGGTGACTTGCATAATGCACGTTACTGGTATCACCGCAGTAGTCAACCAGAGTTTATAGGCGAGCTAAACCAGGAATGGGAACATATTACTTCTCTATTACTGAAAAAGGTCAACACAACTCATGGATGCTGAACAACTCAAGCGCAGTTACGCCGCAGGTGAAAGATATTTTCCCGCAGCAAATTTAAGTCGAGCTAGATTAATCTCCGCTTATTTACCAGGAATTAATTTGTGGGGAGCAGACTTGAGTCAAGCTAACCTAGCCAAAGCTAAACTCTGGGGAGCAGACTTGAGTCAAGCTAATTTGGCTCAGGCGAATTTGACACGAGCTAATTTATGCGGTGTCAAATTAAAAGAAGCGAATCTCCGGGGTGCAAAACTCAACTTTACTAAGCTGTATGGTGCAGATTTAAGTGGTGCTTATTATGATGAAAGCACCCACTTTTCTAGAGGATTTGACCCTGAAAAGAACAATATGCGAAAGTTTTAATTTTGGCAGGATTGAGATAGCGAATACTTGCCATCAAGCTAATTTCGATTTGACAGTAATTCCCCATCCAAAATCTCAAATGCTATAAGTCATCAGTGTGCGGAGAAAAGCTATCTGCATCATGTACATTGGTAAGCAGTACAAACACGCATACATTTGATGAACAGACAGTACTGGAGTTGCCTATGATTCGAGCTAGTACGCCCGATGATGCAGCGGCGTTAATTGCGATCGCTGTAGCAGCAGAGCTATTCCCCGCAAACGAAACCGAAGAACTGAGCAACGTGCTGGAGAGTTACTTCAGCGGCAACATCGGCGAGGGTCATGTGTGGCTCACCGATGAGGAGAATGGGGAGCCGTGCGGAGTCGCCTACTACGCGCCTGCCCCGTTTACGGATGGGACATGGGACTTGTTAATGATTGTTGTGCATCCCAACTACCAGAGGCAAGGGCGAGGAAAAGCACTGGTGGAGTATGTGGAAAATACTTTACGGGCAAGTGGTCAGCGGATTTTTTTGGTCGAGACTTCGGGGCTTCCCAGCTATGACCGAGCGCGGGCTTTCTACACAAAGTGCGGTTTTGAAGAGGAGGCGCGTATTCGTGACTTTTACAAGGCAGGGGAAGATAAGGTGGTGTTCCGCAAGGCGTTGAATGCGGAATAGACCACACACAGTGCTATGGAGTCAGAAGCTTAACTCATCCTATTTCTGACCCGATGCAATGTGTTTCGTGAGAGTCCATACTTTACGATGAGAAATTGTCAGCTAAATTTACAGATAGCGAGAATGATTGGTATAGCCTATTATTTCGATTTTAAGAATCTAAAGGTGTATTGTGAATATTAACTATCAAAAAGCGGCTATTTCCGATCTAACGATTCTTTTGGAACTTGTTGAGGAGTTTCATGAAACTGAAAACCTCCCATTTGATAAAAATAGCGATCGCAATGTACTCATAGAGTTGTTGAGGAATGAATCTTTTGGACAAATATGGCTGATTTTGCAAGAAGATGAGGTCATTGGCTATATTGTTTTGACGTTAGGTTACAGCCTAGAATACCGGGGTCGAGATGCTTTTGTGGATGAATTTTATCTTCGTCCAAAGCATCGTGGACAAGGTATCGGTACGCAGACTTTGATATTTGCAGAGGAAATTTGCCATAATTTAGGTGTTCAAGCCCTTCATCTAGAGGTAGACTTTGAAAACATCAAAGCTCAAAAACTCTACCATCGAGTTGGCTATCAAAAACATGCGCGTTTTCTGATGACAAAGCTGATGAATGAAGAAGCTTGAATTCAACTATTCACCAGTTCAGCAACACCAAATTATCCAAATTATTATCATTCCTCAGCTGCTGGTAAGGGAAAGATTTCACCTGCTAGGTAAGCATCAAAATGCTTTTGAAAATACAGCCAAGAAGTCATATCTTCTCCATCAGAAAATGCTTTAGGAGCTTGTTTATATAAAGGAAGGCGGTGATTAATTTCATCTTGTAGTACTTGGGGTAATCCTGCTAAACCGCTAACTTTGCTACCCACAGCACTATAAATGAGATTACCAGTGCGATCACCCATTTTCATCCAAGGTAGCCATTGACCAATCCTATCCCAACTCAGCTTCAGCTGCGAAACTGAATTGAGTTCTGGATTAAATAAATCTGCGGTGGGGACAGTTAATTTAAATAATTCTGCGGCTTGGTAAGTTTTATATGGGCTATATTCGGCAAATTTGGGATTTTCTGCCAGGGGATTTGGATATGTTGGAAAAATATCAAAGACAAAAGTTGTACTGTCTCCCTCGACTTGCGCCGGAAATTTACCTTTAAAATGTCCTTGCACGGGATTATTTGCAACGTGTAACACAGGTACAGTTTCACCAGTCCAGGGATTTTCCCATTTGGGCAAAATTTCTTCTGTTTCTGGGTTTAAGTAATAAGTCAGTTCACGAGAAGTAAAATCCCAACTACCTTCTTCTGTGGAAATACACCGACTAACACTCACTCCCAACATTTTAAATAAGAGTTTTCTTTTCTCTCCTGGAATAAAACTATAAATTTTACCTTTCCAACTTAAAAATGTAGATTCACTAGAGTCGAGAGAAGAGCGAGTTTTTACCCAATGTTGCGCCTCTAATTCTTTAACTTCTGCTACCATTTTTATTACCTCATTAACTGACTAAACAAAGGGTAGTCTTAAATAGGTCAAAATGACGACTAGCAATGCTAAATTTTAGATTTTATGTTCAAGCCTAATTTGTTGATAATTCATGGTGGAGTAAGTTTTTCCCCTTTTTTTTGGCACCATACATTAAATTATCGGCTCTCTCAAGCATTTCAGTTACTGAAGTTGGTGGTTTAATAAAAGTAATTGCACCAATACTAAATGTTACAGGCCAATTTTGTTCCTGCATGGCAGATGATAGAGTTCTTTGCAATCGCTGTAATACTATTTCTGATGCTTCATAACCAGTGCGTGGTAATAAAATAGCAAATTCATCACCACCTATTCTGGCAATTATATCAATTTTACGCAGATTATTTTTAGCATTTTCTGCTACTAAGCATAGTAGGCGATCGCCAACAGTATGTCCAAATTGGTCGTTAATATATTTAAAATTATCTACATCAAAATAAGCAATAGTTAAATGCTCTTTATGTCTTAAAGATTTATGAATTTCAATATTTACTAATTCCCAAAAAAATGACCTGTTATGTAATCCTGTTAAATTATCAGTACGCGCCAGCTTTTCTAAATTTTTTAATGTATTTTTTTGTTGTGATAAAAGATAATTTGTAAATAAAAAAAACACTAAAACTACAATCGTATTCCAATAAGGTACTAGAGGGTGTAAATAGTGAAAGTTTGGTCTTTGATTGACCAAAAAATTTGTAACTGCACTAATCAAAGAAACTACTACTCCGCTACAGTTATCAGCAAACCATGTGGCAATTCCAATCGGAATTAAATAAAAGATTGCTATTAAAATTTCTGGTGGTATCTGGTAATCTAACCAACCTATCAAGGTTATAAATAAGGCACTGAGCAATATTATGCACCATTTAGGTTGATTCTCTAATATTTTGATTAAATTCATATTCCCTCAGCTTAACTGCAACATTTTTTGCAGTTCTTTGTGGGTTATCAGCTTACAACTTACTTTTTACCCAACCATATATTTTCTTTTTTGTCAATCTTAATAAAATCAATTATACAAATATAATAATCTACACTGATGATAATAAATAAAAATAATAATTATGGATTAAAGATAGGTAAAATCTGATGATCAAGCTACTTTATGCAACACAAGTACTTTAATACATAGTTAAAGTTAGGCAAGTTAAAAGTTGAAATCATCTCCTTGAATTATTAGACATTTCTCCGGATAAAGGAAAAAACGACTGAATAATACTTCACATAATTTCTCTACACCAAAACCTATGGAACTGCCTCAACGCGTGTCAATTCGCTACAAAGACACTTCCTACAATATCAGTGAGATTCGCCTAAAAACTTTTCAACTTGCATTCAAAATCTGGGAAGAACAAAGTAAACCCAGAAAAACCGAGCTTTATGACTTTATATTAAATTGTCTCAAACAATTTGACCGCCAAGACCGTTTTGTTGTTTCCTATCTATTCTTAGAATTAACAGATATGATCCGTAATTCTTCTTTAGATAGAGGAATGAGAGAGGTGTTAATTAAAACATGTTTTAGAGAGTTTGCCTGTGCATTAACAGATTTTGAAAATGCGGAAAAATAAAGTCACCCCAAAAATTGTTTGTCACTCGTAAAAATTAAGGAGTCAGAATTCAGAATTGAATTTTAGATTGTCAATTAGTGGGGAAAAGACCAGCCACTAATTGATGCGGAATTCTGACTTTTATCTTCTTCTTTAAGGTGATGTCTTAGCTGGTTTTAAATTTCTCGCTTTATAGAACATTTCTAGACTTTGGCGATCGCCTACGAACCTCCAATGCCAAGGTTCATAACTCACACCTTGCACATTATCTTTAGGGAAAGACATCTCAAAACCAAAGCGGGCTGCATTGGCTTGTAGCCACCCAAAAGCTTTAGTTTTATCAAAGTCAGCCTGGAGATTAGTCACAGGTGCTGCGCCGTCTCCAATATCCGCCGCATAACCCGTGTGATGTTCACTATGGCCAGGCGGCGCACTCAGGGCGGCTCTTTGGGCTGGGGTTTGATTTCGCTGCGCTCCTATATCAAAAAATAATTGCTCTTGTTCTTTCACAGAGCGAAAAGCAGAAATTGGCACCAAAATTACACCTGAACTCCGCGCTGCTTGCGTCATAGCGCGAAACTTTTCCGCCGCCGTCTTTCGCATTCTCATCCGGCGATCTGCGGTAATTGGCGCTAACTCTGACTCTGGCGCTTCTGGGTATGCTAAATGCCCCAATACCACATTATTATCTTGAGAATTTCCAGAGTTATTAGTGGTTGGAGTTGTACTGAGAGAATTAGTAGGCGATGATTGAGAATCGGCGGTTTTTTTCGGTGTAGTGAGAGAAAAGAAAAAACCACTAACTATAGCCAGCAGGATAAATCCCGCGACTCCCCCAATGAGCAAAACCAAGGGTTGTAAAGGTGTCTTAGAGGCGACATCAGGAGTATCGCGTAAAGCCACTGGAATGTCATCACCTGTATCACCGGACGAATTTGGGGGTTTTCCAGAAAACCCAGCTTTATTCAAGGGTTAACTCCTGCTTTTGTGCAAAATTCATAACAGACTGTAGACTGGACAGAGATTAGCATATTCGGTACATTTTACATCTGTCTTTGTTGGCGAAATTTTGGCAAACCTCCTAGAACTATACGTCAAACTGGTAGGCTTAATCTTAATCGGATTTTTCCTGGGACGGAAACTACCTACCACAGTTCCAACGCGTTTGGGTCAGTGGCTTTTTTGGGTAGGAGTACCTGTAAGTATTGTTGCTTTTTTACGTCAAGCTGACTTATCCGCACAGATTTGGATTGCCCCGGCGATCGCTCATTTAGCAATTTTCTTGGGGGCATTTTTGGCTTGGTTAACTATTAAAGGCCAAGCTTATCTAACAAATACAACTTTCCAGCACCCAACTCAGGGAAGTTTTATTTTAGCGGCAATGGTTGGCAATACAGGTTATATCGGCTTTCCTGTGACTTTAGCAATGGTAGGCCAAGATTATTTTGCTTGGGCTTTATTTTACGATTTACTAGGGTCATTGTTTGGCGCTTACGGTCTGGGTGTCGCCCTAGCATCTAGGTTTGGCGATGGTGGGACAAACTATTGGCAAATGGCTCAGGCTATCTTGATTAATCCCGCTCTGTGGAGTTTTGGTTTTGGCTTACTGTTTCGTCAAGTTAGTATCTCTACCACTGCGGAATTTTATTTAGAGAAATTGGGTTGGTGTGCTGTAGCTTTATCTCTAGCCTTAATTGGAATGCGACTTTCTCGGCTCAATTCTTGGCAAAGAGTCCCACAAGCAGCCGTCAGCTTGGCAATTAAAATGCTCCTAGTTCCCCTGCTTCTCGGCAGTACTTTATCACTTTTTGGCGTGTCTGGTTCCGCTGCTAAGGTAATTGTTTTGCAAATGGCCATGCCGCCAGCATTTGCCACAATGGTGTTAGCCGAAACCTTCAATCTTGACCGCGACCTCGCCGTGACTTCCTTAGCACTGGGAGTAATACTGTTGCTGATGACTCTACCTGTTTGGCTGTGGCTATTTTAGATTTTGGATTCTATCCCATCCTTTCAAGCGGTTTAATTTTGTCAACATAGTTGACTCATTTTTTCTGCCAAAGCTGCGGGATTTGTATGTTCATAATGTTCAAAAGGCTGATGAATCCAGGGATTATCGGGTAAGTAATCAACGTAATAATCGGGTTTGATCACCGAACAGGCTTTATACCAAATAACGGCGCTGCGGACTTCTGCAATGGGAGAATCAATATTTTCCTTTAGCCAGGGAACAGTTTGCTGAAGGGTGATGCCAGAATCTACCAAATCATCAATTAAAAGAATGTGGGAACCCAACTGTTCAGTAGTCATCGTCAAATGATGAGAAAAGGTGAGATTGCCTCTTTCTTGTTTACCGGGGCCACTGTAGGATGATGTAGCTAAAATTGCTAGTGGTTTTTGATAAATTCGAGAAATAATATCTCCGACTCGCAGTCCGCCTCTGGCTAGGCAGACAATTTGGTTGAATTCCCAACCAGATTGATACACCTGAACCGCCAGTTGTTCAATTTTATAGTGATATTCTGACCAAGAAACGTAAAGGTCTGGCATAAAGAAAGTGATTTTGAGGTAATACTGATAGCGATCGCAAATTTTTTATTCTAGTACGAGCGCCAGATATTATGAACGATTCTGCCCAAAATGGGACTTTAAGTAGAAAACTGGACTTTAAAACAAAACTAGCTTATGGTGCGGGCGATTTAGGCCCAGCGATTACTGCCAATATTTCGATATTTTTCTTGCTAGTTTTTTTTACAAATGTCGCTGGTCTGCCCCCAGGGATAGCTGGTAGCGTATTGTTAATTGGCAAAATTTGGGATGCAGTCAATGATCCTTTTGTCGGAACGTTGACTGATAAAACAAAATCTCGGCGTTGGGGTCGTCGGCTTCCGTGGATGTTATATGGTGCAATTCCTTTTGGTATTTTCTTTTTCTTGCAGTGGATTGTACCGCAATTTAGTAGCGATCGCAGTACTAATATTTCGGCTTTGTTTTGGTATTACGTGGTAATTGGCTTGATTTCTCAGGTTTTTTACACTGTGGTGAATTTGCCTTATACGGCAATGACTCCTGAACTTACTCAAGATTATGATGAGCGCACCAGTCTCAACAGTTTCCGGTTTACTTTTTCCATTGGTGGTAGTATTTTATCGCTGATTTTGGCGCAAATAGTTTTTTCTCAAATTGCTGACCGCCAACAACAATATTTTGTCTTAGCTGTAATTTGTACTGTAATTTCTGTAGTCTCTTTATATTGGTGTATTTTTGGAGTCCGCGATCGCATTTTAGCCTTTGAAGCTAAACGTATCCAAATTCCAGAACCCCCATCTCTACCATTTTTTGAACAGTTAAAAATCGTTTTTACCAATCGACCGTTTCTGTTTGTCATTGGCATATATCTTTTTTCTTGGCTAGGGGTGCAGATCACTGCCAGCATCATTCCCTATTTTGTGACTAATTGTATGGGTCTGAAAGAAGCAGACGTACCTACAGTGATGATTGCGGTTCAAGGTACTGCCTTAGTTATGTTATTCGTCTGGAGCAATTTAAGTAAAAAAATTGGCAAAAAATTGGTTTATTTTCTCGGTATGAGTTTATGGATTATCGCCGCAGCCGGACTATTTTTCTTACAGCCAGGTCAATTGGTTTTAATGTATGTCATGGCTGTAATGGCTGGCGTTGGTGTGTCTACAGCTTATTTAGTTCCTTGGTCAATGATTCCCGATGTGATTGAATTAGATGAACTCCAAACTGGACAACGCCGAGAAGGTATATTTTATGGTTTTATGGTTTTGTTGCAGAAATTTGGATTAGCTTTTGGGCTATTTTTAGTAGGTAATGCCTTACAATCTGCTGGCTTTAAAGAAGCTGTAGTTGGACAAACAACTCTACCTATTCAACCAGAATCTGCACTCACCGCTATTCGTTTTGCTGTTGGCCCTATACCAACTGTTTGTTTAATTTGCGGTTTAGTTTTGACATATTTTTACCCTATTACTCGTGAAATGCACGCAGAAATATTGTTAAAACTAAAAGCACGTCGGGAAACGAGAGAAAGTTAGGAATTCGGAATTTTTCCTCAACAAATGTTTTTCTGCACTATTTGAACTGAAATTATCTACAGTAATGTGTTTTTAATACTTTATAACAATGACATACCGGATTGCTTTAAGAAGTCCGGTATCTGATTCTTGCATTTTTCACAACATCAAACTAATAGTTCGTAATTATGTGCCAACTGCTAGGGATGAATTGCAATGTTCCCACAGATATTTGTTTTTCCTTTGAGGGTTTTTCAGCACGAGGAGGAAAAACAGATGATCATAGTGATGGTTGGGGGATTGCATTTTTTGAAGGAAAGGGATGTCGGCTATTGTTAGATGACAAACCTTCTGTTACATCTCCAGTAGCAGATTTGGTACGGCGCTATCCCATCCACTCTACCCATGTTATCGCCCATATCCGTAAAGCAACTCAGGGCGAGGTAGCCTTAAAAAACTGTCATCCGTTCCAAAGGGAACTGTGGGGTAGGTATTGGGTATTTGCCCATAATGGCAATTTACCAGATTTTCATCCCCAAAATATGGGCTTTTACGAACCAGTGGGAAACACGGATAGTGAAAAAGCATTCTGCATCATCCTAGAAACTTTGCGAGAAGCTTTTCCGCATGGTAAACCTCCCTTAGACAAACTTAATTTTGTCCTCCGTCAAATTACGGCTGAAATAGCCAAAGTAGGTGTTTTTAACTATTTGTTATCGGATGGAGAACACTTTTTTGCTCACTGTTCAACGAAACTCACCTACATTGTACGTCAAGCCCCCTTTGCCGCCGCCCACTTGATTGATCAAGATATGACTGTGGATTTTCGGGAGTTGACTTCGCCAAGCGATCGCGTCGCCGTCATTGCTACTACCCCCCTCACTGATAATGAAGTCTGGACAACCATCCAACCTGGAGAATTGCTAGTTTTTCAAGACGGACTACCCCAAAAATAACGAGAAATAGATCTATTTCTCGTAAATCCTATCTTGCAACATTATCAATAATCCCAGGCTGGGCAATTTTGCTAATTTAAAATTATTTGACTTTTGGCTTCCGCCTTGCAGTACTAGTGCAAGCCTTAATGTCAGACTTACAGATATGCGCCTTTTAATAAATAATTTTTATTGTTATTCCAGTTAAATGGCTGACTTGAAAAAATGTTAAGGGATAAAATTCTTTTTTCAATCTAAAATATAAGCTTCGCAAAAAATAATTTAAGCAAAATTTTCGATTTATGCTTTCCTTTAGGTGAATTATCCCATATCCAAACTTTGGCTAGTACATCAAGACTTTGTATCATGCACAAGTTGTATTCAGGAGTTATAAATTGATTGTAAATTTCCGCAAAACATCTCATGTCTACAAAAAAATTAACAATCTTTATCAATACCGAAAATTTACAAAAGCTTGAATAGTAATTATAAATCCTCATCACCATAGATAAAGAAATAGGTAATAATCTTTTTATTTTTCATTCATTATGGATTACATAATTATCCTGGCAATATCTACCCAAAGCGAATGAAGTAAGCCCTGTTTTATTAAAGGAAATTTCTCTATTTACTTCCTTTAACATATTTCTTTGCTATCAAAAAGTGAATAATACACAAATACAAGTATTGGTATGCTTATTTATATACCTTTGCTAATGACTGTAAAGAGTATGTAAAGATGCCTTTGGTGAGAATAGACACCTCAGTAAATATACAGTACAATTTAAATAAATTATTTAGATATTACCTAGCTACTAAGCTAAATAATCATAGGCAATAGCCCACAATGACATCATGGGAGCGCCTTTCTGTGTCACATACATCTTTAAGCTTGATTTTTAGATACTTGATTAGCGATCGCTAATGATCAAAGGATGGTTGAAATAAAGCCTAAACATAAATGTTTGTCTGGGAATTAATAGAGGCACGAATAGTGCAGAGATAACGACTAAAAATATAATACATACCAATTTAAGAAACACAATACAGCAGATAGCTGGCTAGGAGCATATATTCACTCTTTGATAATAATTACAGAGTGTGGAATTTCGCTTGTTTGAAAGATTAATGTATAGTCGAGATTATTTAAATTGGTATTGTTTCGATAGCGCTTTTCACCGCCTGAGCATAAGAGATTTTTAAGAATCATATTCAATCATAATTAGTAATAAGGCGGGAAAATAAACATGTTATCCATTTGTGTTTTTTTTAATCAATAGGTAAAACTTTATAAAAAATTACTGTCATTATATGAGCTAATATGCTTCAGTTAAATATGTTTGTACTTAGTTAATGCGACAGCAAAAGCCAACATTATGTTGCAAATTGTGCCTTGGAAATTTAACCAAATTGTATTGCTTCTGGCTGACAAAAATATGCTGAAAGTCACAACTTTTGGGAAATTTTTTGTTGCTTAAAACAGCAAAATCTGTAATTTGAAAACTTTCTAGTTACTGAAACAATCGATTTATTTTAGGTAAAAGTTATGGCAATTAATGGCACCAATGGCAATGATAATATCATTGGCACACCAGGCAATGATATTATTAGAGGCTTTGCGGGAAATGATACCCTCACAGGTAATGGCGGTGACGACAATCTAGATGGTGGGGTTGGTGATGATACCCTTTCGGTTTATAGTTCATCAGGAAATAGCATCCTCAACGGTGCCAATGGGAACGATATCTTAGATGCGGATGAATCAACCGGCAATAACCGACTCAATGGTGGTGGTGGTGATGATTATTTGTCGGCAGTTGGTTCCGAGGGAAATAACACTCTTATCGGCGCAAATGGGGAAGATATATTAAATGTCGATCAGTCAATCGGCAATAATCTGTTGAATGGTGAAGATGATGATGATTATCTTTCTGCCATTGCGTCATTTGGCAATAACACCCTCCGAGGTGGTGCCGGTAACGACAGAATAATTGTGGATTCTTCTGACGGAAGTAACCTACTTGAAGGTGGTGCTGGTAATGATGAACTGTCTGCTATTGGTGCTGCTGGAAATAACACCCTTAATGGTGGGAACGGTCAAGACACGTTAAACATTGACAATTCTACAGGTAATAACACCCTCAATGGTGGTGCAGGAGATGATTATATTACGGCGATCGCTTCATCTGGGAATAACATCCTCAACGGTGGTAATGAGGACGATACATTAGATGTGAGCGATTCCACAGGGGATAACCAGCTAAATGGTGACAACGGTAACGATACCCTGACAGCTTATCGTTCATCTGGATATAACATCCTCAGCGGCAATGCTGGTGACGATTCATTAGATGCGGATGAATCAACTGGAATTAATATCCTCATCGGTGGTGATGGTGATGACTATCTCTCGGCGATCGCTTCATCTGGAACTAACATCTTCAACGGTGGTACTGGAAACGATATCTTAAACATCGATCAGTCAACCGGTCATAACCTGCTTTTTGGTGGTGCTGGTAATGATTATCTGTCGGCGGTTGGTTCCGAGGGAAATGACAACACCCTCAATGGTGAAGGTGGTAACGACAGATTAATTGTGGATCAATCCATCGGTAACAACCTACTTGATGGTGGTACCGGTAATGATGAGCTTTCTGCTGTTGGTACTTTTGGGAATAACATCCTTGATGGTGGTACCAATCAAGACACGTTAAACGCTGACGATTCTACAGGGAATAACCGACTCAATGGCGGTGAGGGTAATGATTATATTACAGCGATCGCTTCATCTGGAAATAACCGACTTACTGGTGGTACAGGTGATGATGTCTTAAATGTGAGTGATTCCACAGGGGATAACCAACTGAATGGGAATAACGGTAACGATACCCTGACCGCTTATCGCTCATCTGGTGATAACACCCTCAACGGTGGTGCAGATGACGATACATTAGATGTGGATGAATCAACTGGTAGCAATACTCTCAACGGTGGTACGGGTGATGACTATCTCTCGGCGATCGCTTCATCAGGGAATAACACCCTCATCGGTGCCAATGGGAACGATATCTTAAATGTCGATCAGTCCATCGGCAATAATGTGTTAAATGGTGGTGCTGGTGATGATTATCTGTCAGCAGTTGCTTCCAAGGGGAATAACACCCTCATCGGCGCAAATGGGGAAGATATATTAAATGTCGATCACTCAATCGGCAATAATGTGTTGAATGGTGGCAATGATAATGATGAACTGTCTGCCATTGCTTCATTTGGCAATAATACCCTCAGAGGTGATGCAGGTAACGACAGACTAATTGTGGATGATTCTGATGGAAGTAACCTACTTGAAGGTGGTGCTGGTAATGATGAACTGTCTGCTATTGGTGCTGCTGGCAATAACACCCTTAAAGGTGGTAACAATCAAGACACATTAAGCGCTGACAATTCTACAGGCAATAACACCCTCAATGGTGATGCGGGTGATGATTATCTCTCAGCAGTTGCTTCCCAGGGAAATAACATCCTCAACGGTGGTAATGAGAACGATACATTGAATGTAAGTGATTCCACAGGGGATAACCAGCTGAATGGGAATAACGGTAACGATACCCTGACCGCTTATCGTTCATCTGGCGATAACACCCTCAGCGGCGATGCTGGTGACGATACATTAGATACGGATGAATCAACTGGTAGCAATACTCTCAACGGTGGTGCTGGTGATGACTATCTCTCGGCGATCGCTTCATCGGGAATTAACACCCTCAACGGTGGTAATGGGGCAGATATCTTAAATGTCGATCAGTCAACCGGCAATAACCTGCTTTATGGTGGTGCTAATGATGATTATCTGTCGGCGGTTGGTTCCGAGGGGAATAACACCCTCAATGGTGAAGGCGGTAACGACAGATTAATTGTGGATCAATCCAGTGGCAATAACCTACTGGATGGTGGTATTGGTAATGATGAACTTTCTGCTGTTGGTGCTTTTGGGAACAACACCCTCAATGGTGGTGAAGGTAACGACACCTTAAACATTGATAACTCCACAGGTAATAACCTACTTGATGGTGGTATTGGTAATGATGCGCTTTCTGCCCTTGGTGCATCGGGGAATAACACCCTCAATGGCGGCGCAGGTGATGACGCAATCTACCTCAGCACTGCATTGCAAGAATTAACACCACTGGCTGTACAGACAGTTGATGGTGGAGAAGGATACGATCGCCTTTCAGTTGATTACAGCCATGCTACCGCTGGTATTACCTCCACATATAATGCTTTAACCAACAGCGGTAGAATCACCGCAGGTACAAATCGGGTTAACTACAGCAACATCGAAACCCTAACCCTTATTGGTACAGCCTACAATGACAATATTGTAGGAACTAACGGTAACGATACACTTTCTGGTGGTAGTGGTGGTGATGATGTAATTAACGGCGGCGCTGGTAATGATTATATTTCTGCCATTGGAACATCTGGGAATAACAACCTCAACGGTGGCGAAGGTGATGATACGCTAGATGTTCATGATTCCACAGGAGATAACCTACTCAATGGTTACAACGGTAACGATATCCTGACTGCTTATCGTTCCGAGGGTGATAACACTCTTATCGGTAATGCTGGCGACGATACATTAGATGCAGATGAATCAATCGGTAATAACACCCTTGATGGTGGTAGTGGCGATGATCATCTGTCGGCGATTGGTTCAGCTGGTAATAATACCCTCAATGGTGGCGCTGGGAGTAATATCTTAAATGTGAATCAATCTAGCGGCAATAACACCCTCAATGGTGATAATGCTGATGATGTGTTGTTGGCAGATACTTCAATAGGTAATAACATCCTCACCGCCAGAGGTGGTAATGACAGATTAAGTGTGGAATATTCCGAAGGAATTAACCTACTTGATGGTGGTGTAGGTAATGATGAATTGTCTGCCATTGGTTCTTTTGGGAATAACACACTCTACGGTGGCAATGGTAGCGATATATTAACTGTGGATTATTCCAGCGGCAATAACCTACTCTCTGGTGACAGTGGGAATGATACTCTGTCGGCTGTGGGTGCGACTGGGAATAACACCCTCAACGGTGGACTGGGTAATGATACCCTCATCGGTGGTAATGGCAATGATTTTCTCATAGGTGGCAGAGGTAGCGATCTCATTACTGGCGGTAGCGGTGCAGATACTTTTGTCTTTAATAGTTTCAATGAAGGGACTGACACTATTACTGACTTCAGCATCACTAATGACATCATTCAGATATCAGCTGCTGGTTTTGGTGGTGGTTTATTAGCAGGTGCGCTATCAATTAGTCAGTTTACTTTGGGTACATCTGCAACTACAGGTGATCAGCGATTTGTCTATAACAACACGACTGGTGCGCTGTATTTTGACCAAGATGGCAATGCTGGTGCATTTAGACAGGTGCAACTAGCACAACTATCTGGTGCGCCTGCATTGAATGTAAGCAATTTTGTGATTGTTTAAAAACTTGCAAAAACCCAATTATTAAATTCAAATAGTACAGAAAACAAAGGTTATGCTCACAGCGTAACCTTTTTCTATTGATTAATTATTTTTTGCAGCGATCGCCAATCATAACCAAATATTTTACCCGTAGTAAAAAGTAAATATCCTGTAAAAAATAAAGTTGAGGTTAGCAGTAAAAGTAAGAGGTTGACTGAGGCAAAAATTCGCCCGGTAAATATCATAATGGCGATGCCTAATGCAATCAAAATCCAGCCTAGATTGCGGTTAATTCTTTGTTGACATAATACAAAAATTCCGACAAAACATAAAATTACGCTTGGAAGACCGAAAAATATGCCAATTCTAATATTGGCGGTGGAAATTACGATGCTGGCAACTATCAAAGTCAAACCTATGAGCTTAGTTGTTTTATCTACCACAATTGGTTTATTTTGTTCAACTAGTTGGGGTGCAATTTGAGTGATTTGAGCAGATGTCAGTAATATTTGTGGATGTGTTGGGGAATTTTGAAAAATAAAAGTGACAGAATGTCCTTGCCCAAGGTCGATGCGATCGCCTACTTTTAAATGATGTGTAATCCCAGGTTCTAGCTTGATATCGTTGACAAATGTGCCGTTAACACTACCTAAGTCTTCAATTAAGTAATTGCTAGAATCTATCCGAATTTGAGCATGAATGCGAGAAACTACCTCTGCATTTGGCAAACTAGAAACATCAATATCAGGTGGATGTTGATCATTTGGCTTACCAACCCGAATCACCATCAGATTTGGTGGTAAGTTAAAAGCAGTGTTTGTCTGGACATGGAATAGCTCTAAACTTAGCTCTGTAGTGCTAACTTGATTGGTATTTTGCATAGCTTACCGTTGTATCACTATTCCTATGTTAGATAGTTTAGGCGATCGCTGGCAGTGTTTCTAATTTAACCTTACGGGAATTTTAATTAAAAATTCTGTCCCTTTGCCAGGTTTTGAGACACATTCCAAGCTACCGCCATGTTTTTCTACAATAATTTGGTAGCTAATAGATAAACCTAAACCTGTGCCTTTACCTATAGGCTTGGTGGTGAAAAATGGATCAAATAAACGGTTTATAACGTCTTCTGTCATCCCAGAACCATTATCAGCAATTTTGATAGAGATAAAATTATTGTCCAAATATTCTGTACGAATCAGAATGAGAGGTTGCAGTGCTTCTTTGTGATTGTCTGCTGAGTTTTTTGCCTGAATTATTGACTCTTCTAAAGCATCAATCGCATTGGTTAAAATATTCATCAATACCTGATTTAATTGTCCAGGATAACAATCAACTAACGGCAAATCATTGTATTCTCTAATAATAGATATATTTAACCCAATGCCATTATTCTTCCAGCGATGATGCAAAATTAGCAAAGTATTTTCAATACCTTCATGGATATCAACTAATTTTTTATCAGCTTCATCCAGGCGGGAAAAATTTCGCAAGCTCAAAACAATTTCTCGAATGCGGTTAGTTCCCATTTTCATAGAAGTTAGAAGTTTTGATAAGTCATCGGTAATAAAGTCTAAATCAACTTCTGTCGCCAGTTCGGCAATTTCTGATGTAGGTTCTGGATACTGTTCTTGATAAAGATTTAGCAACTTAATTAAGTCTTCAACATATTCACTGGCATAATTAATGTTGCCATGAATAAAGTTAACTGGATTATTGATTTCATGAGCAACTCCAGCTACTAATTGTCCCAAACTTGACATTTTTTCATGTTGAATTAGTTGAGATTGAGTTTGCTGCAATTGATGTAAAGCTTGAGTGAGTTGTTCTGCTTGAGTTTGGGCGGCTAGAGTTGCAGCCCGGCTTTGAGTATATAATTGGGCATGATCAATGGCGATCGCTAATTGATCTGTCACAGCTTGCAACAATCCAATATCACTATTACTCCAAATGCGATCGCCATCACAATGGCTGCAAACGATTGCGCCAAATTCACCAGAATTGCTTTTAACTGGTAATAGTAATTGCGCTGTAATGCCAAATTCACTTAATAGTGCTTGCATCCGTGGCTGACTAGAAAAATCTTCGTGCTTACTATTGATGCAGACTAATTCTTTAGTTAAGAGCATTTCTGCTAATAGATCATGCTTTTGCAGCGACAAATTACCTAACATAGGAGGTAATTTAGGGTTCAGTGCTTCATGAGTAATCGTCAGAATAGTTTGAGTAAAATCGGGAGAATATTGCAGAAAGTAGCAACGGTCAACTTGTAATAAATTGCGAATTTCATTAACAGCAGTTTCTAAAATTGTATCGAGGTCAAGAGAACTCCGAATTTGACTAGCAAGTTGTAGTAATAAGGCTTCTCGACGACTTAATAGTTCTTCCCTAGCCCAAATTCTATCAATAGCAACAGCAATATTATTAGCAATCCAATTTAACAAGTTATGAGTGGTTTCATTAAATAATTCCTGGCTAAACAAAGTCATGATGCCAATTAATTGCTGTTCTACAATTAAGGGATAAGCAGAAAACCGCAAAATGGCAGATGTTGAATCAAGTAAGTTATCTTGAGAATGAATGCTGACTTCTTCATTCAAAATTGGTTGATAATTATGAGACATTAGCTCAACAATTTTGTTGGCTATGATGATATGATTAGGAAAATCTTGGTTATTACTTAAAGCCCTACAATTAGCATCTTGGCAATGCACACCAGCTTGGAACTCTAATGGCTGTGTTTGCTGTTCAAAAGTCCAGATATGTACCAAGTTAACATCAAGATAACTCGATATCGTATTTAGACAACTTTGGAGAATATCTGACAACGTGCCACTTTGAGATAAGACTAAACTGACCTCTGCACTTAATAATGATAAACGCGATCGCTCAAATAAAGCTAAATCCGCAAACTTACGTTGTGTGATATCGGTGCGAATAGCTACATATTGGTGTGGTTTACCATCGTTATTTAACATGGGTGCAATTAGTGTATCTACCCAATAAAAACTATTATCTTTAGCTTTATTCCTAATTTCTCCTCTCCAGATTTTGCCTGCGGCAATAGTCTGCCATAAATTTGCGAAAAATTCCTGAGAATGATATCCAGAATTAATTATGCGATGGTCTTGCCCTAACAATTCTTCTCTAGAGTATTGTGAAATTTCACAGAATTTATCGTTGGCGTAATTTATTCTTCCAGTTATATCAGTAATAGCGACTAAAGAATGAGCGTTTAAAGCAAATTTGAATGCTTCTAACTCTTGAATATTTTTTTGCAATGCCATCTCATTTTCTTTTTGCAGCGTGATATCACGAGCTACAGCATAAATCAAATTTTCTTCGCTAAATGGAGTACAAGACCAGGAAAGCCATTTATATGAGCCGTCACGGCATAAATAGCGATTTTCAAAGCGAATTGTCTCAAAAGACATTGCTAGTTTTTGGGCTTCTAAAATCGTGTTATTTTTATCTTCAGAATGTACAAACTCAATAAATGGCTTACCTAATAAATCTTGTTCTGACCAACCTAATATTTTTGTCCAAGCTGGATTAATTTCCTTAAAATAACCATCAAATCCAGCAATACATAATAAGTCTAAAGATAAAGAAAAGAATCGAGAATATTGTTCTTTTGATTGGTGATGATTTAATTGCACTTGTATTTGCATAATCAAGTTTGCCAGTTTTGTTTGACTTTATAAATTTTGAAAATATTGATTTGTGAGAATTAGTTTATTTTCACAATTTCCCAAGTCATGCCAATTAATTACTAGCAACTCGACAAGATAAAATTAGTCGATTATTAGCAATAAAAAATTATTACTATCCACGGCCGCCTTTACACTTCCATGCTAGTTTTTGGTGATTATATTCACCTGATAACTTTGTGTTGTCGAGTACGAATAGTTTTTGTTACCCAATTTACTAAGTATATATTTCCCTAAAAAAATATTAACTAAACATGAACTACATCAAATTAAAATAAGAAGTGTTACAAAAGCAGATTTAACTACCTTTGGCAAAGATTGATAATTATTTACAAATATTAAGCAATGCTGCCTCGTTTTCGAGCTTCTTTGTAAGAAGTACCAACATTTTTCAAGCCAGCTTTAATCATTTGTTTTTCTAAAAGGGCGAAGAAACGAGCTTTATCGCCACCTCTGACCACAGCTTGATTATGTGCTTCGGCGATCGCTACTGGGTAGCCATATCCTTTTTGCACTTGCGCCAGCATTAAACCTAATGCTTCATCAAACATAATTTTATTTTCTACAACCCAGGCTGGAACTTCAATCCGGGCAATTTCCGTACCAACATGAACATAGCAAAAATAAATGCTTTGTCCTTCATAAAATTCTAAAATTCGCGCATTACTCCGCCATAAAGGGCCGCGTTGTCCTGGTTGAAGTTGAGTAGACCACAAAGATGTATCTCGTAAAGGTTCAAAAACTTTGCAAGGAACCTTTTCTAACTGATTGGGACAATAACTTACACAGTCAGGGACTGGATGAGGACAAGCCATCAACCGCAAAAAGTTAATCCCTTCAACGTTACGAGAAGCACTCAGATAACCCATTAACGGAATTCCCGCTTCCCGTAGCTGCTGCCAAGCTTGCAAAATCGGCAGTAAAATGCGATCGCGGGCATCAAGCGGTAACTGTTCCAAAAACCAATAAACTAAGGAACCATCCACCATTGCTAAGGTTGGCGCATCACTCTTAGCCGCACAAGCTAATTCAGCCAATACCGTTGCTTCACTCGCTGTCCGACAAAAACCCATCCATTCTTCAGTTCTAATTCCCCACTGACGTGACGCATATAAATCTTCGGGGCGGTAAAATACCTCTGGCAAACTATCAAGCAGTGGATGGCGATTTTGACCGTAGTGTAAAACAACTCTGCCAATATTTAAGAGATAGCAATAAGCAATTTCATGGTGACTGGGTGCAATTTGTGAACCGTCGGTAGCAATCACAGTATGCACCTTGGGCGGCACAGGAATATCAATCCGAGTTTCTAATGGCTCAATTGGGGTAGCATTAGCAAAGAGAATGCGATCGCGCCATTTTTCTTGACGTTCAATTAAATCTTGCTGACACGCGTAAGCATTTATTAAATGTTGTTGCGCTAATTCTAAACGCTGACGACCAGCAACAGCTTCTAGTGATAGATGCTGACTTAAACCTTGCATTTGTCGCGCTAATTTTGTCAGGTCAAGCATAAATTTTTAGAGGTGATTCACCCTACTGAAGCCATTATATAGAGACGCAAGATATCACGTCTCTACAACTTTTTTACAACCAATCTGAGAAATTCTTGGCAAACTGTGACAGCGATAGTAACTGAATTCGCTCGTCATCTTGAGCAGCTTTCCTTTCTGGTTGAGTATTATAGCCCCAATCTGCTAAGAAAAGCTTCACATCTTCCAGGTCAGCTTGCTGTTGAACTAACTGCAAAGTTTTGATTCGGTCTTCAACAAACCATAAACGAACTGGCTGTTGCTTGGCTGTCTGAATTAATTCTCGCAGAATTTCATATTTGGGACGTTTCACCTCTTTGCCAAAAATAGCTGTTTCAGGCAAATTCACCCCTTCTTGCTGCAACAATTGCTGCACAAACCGCCCTTCTTTAGTGGTAACTATGAAAAATTCCACATTACTAGCCAGCGTCAATTTAATTTTTTCAATCACACCTGGATAAAATTTGTGCAGATTCAGCCAACCTTGTAAATCTGTCGCAATCCATTCATCCCGCAGGTGATCTAGTTTGGCACTGATTTCTCTGGCTTGCAAATTATTTGTTAACAAAATTTGTGGAGTAATCGTTGTCCATTCCTGAAGAATCTGTTCATCAGAAATTCCCTCTAACAAAGCCTTAATTAAAACAGGCATTTCCCAACCTGTTTCAATTACTGGTCGAAGACGGTAAAATCTCAAAGCCAAGTCATCAGGTGGCGTATCGTTAGCTGGCGACCAAAGTTTACAATAGGTACGCCATGCTACCTCAAAATATTCAATTAGTCCGTCGCAAATTACTCCGTCAAAGTCTAAGGCTAAAATTGTAGGGCTACTGACCGTCATAGTTCTGAGCATGAAAACTGCTTTTGAAAGCTTACATGAAAAATCAAAATATAGTAGTGATTTTTGTGAGCTTTTTGTAATTTATAATCTCCGCAAAATAGATTCATCCTGCGGTGAATTATTTTTCTATTACCTTATTTCATTAAAACTTGCTAAAATCCGCCGATTTTAATTAACTTAATCTTCCCTTGAGCAATATCTCTAGACAAGGAAATTAAAAAAACATTATTTACTTCTTCTCTTTGCGCCTTTGCGCCTCTGCGTGAGGTAAATTAATACCCGGATTTAGTCAACAAAACGCATATATAAAATCGGCGGCAAAATTATGATTACTCAATCCGAAACAACGACATCTCCTAAACTAATTATGGGCAATCAAGCCCCTGTTTTAGAAGTCAAAACTTTAGACGGAAAAATTTGGAAACTAGCTGACCAAACCCCTCAAAACTACACGATGATTGTGTTTTACCGAGGTTTACACTGTCCCATTTGCGAACAATATATTACCGATTTAGAGCAAAAACTGGATGATTTTAAACAACTAGGTGTAGAAGCGATCGCCCTCAGCGGCGATTCCTTAGAAAAAGCTCAACAATTCCAAGCCAAAGCCAATATCCAAAATCTCACAATTGGGTACAGCCTGACTCCCGATGAAATGCGCCGTTGGGGACTATATCTCACCAAAGGACATTTTGAAAGTGAACCCGTCTTGTTTAGCGAACCTGCGGTATTTCTCGTGAAGCCCGATGGTCGCTTATACTTTGCAAACATCGGTACTCATCCCTTCTCCCGTGTAGATTTTGGTTTCCTACTACAAGGACTAGAATACATCATTCCCAGAAACTACCCTTTCCGTGGAACCGAGTGGTAGTCCGTTCTACATTTAGTTAGCAGAGGTGCAAGGGGTGGGGTGCAGAGGGGAAAAGAATTTCAGATTTTTGTACAAATCCATTGAATTATATAGCCTTTCTCAGGCAAATGAAGTACACAGTAGGGGCGTTCGCTTTTAGCGTTCCCGCAGGGTACGTCCGTTCGCCCTTACATCTGTATTTGTATCATTGATAAAGTGAAATGGTATTGGAACTTCATTAATCAGTCTTGAATACTCGTGAATGAGGCTCGGAACTGCATTAATGAGTCTTTGATACTCATGAGCGAGTCTTTAATATTCGCGAATGAAGCTCGGAACTTCATTAATGAGTCTTCGATACTCGTGAGCGAGTCTTTGATATTCGTGAATGAGGTTAGGAACTTCATTAATGAGTCTTCGATACTTGTGGACTAGTCTTTTATAGTCGTAAATGAGTATTGGAAATCCATTAATGAGTCTTTTATACTCATAAACAAGTTTTTTATAAAAGCTACAAATAAAAACCTATAAACTCAGAAGTAATCTAACCTTCTTAATTACGAATTGATATCGCAGTTTGAAGCAATATAATTTTAATATCACACTAATTTTGGCAATCAGTTGTGGTATCAAAATCAACCTCAACCCTGGCCACGACTCACAGTGATGCACCTCAAACTCTGCAAATATACTCTCATTGCCTTACTGACTGCGATTCTCAGCGTCAACTTAGATTTACCCAAACTAAATTTTCTTCTCAACTCCAATTCAGTTGCTTCAGCACAAACTCCAGATCCACGCAAAACCCAAGAAGCAGATAAACTCTTTCAGCAAGGTAATCAGCAGTTTGAAACCAGTCAATTTGAAGCAGCATTACAGTCTTGGCAACAAGCACTAATTATTTATCGAGAAATCAAAGACCGTCAGGGTGAAGGAGCCGCACTGGGAAGTCTTGGTATTGCTTACCGTAATCTAGGAGACTACCCGAAAGCCATAGAATACCAGCAGCAGAGATTAGCGATCGCTCGTGAAATTAACGACCGTCGAGGTGAGGGTAATGCACTGGGAAATCTCGGTGTTGCTTACCGTGCTTTGGGAGACTACCCAAAAGCAATTAAATACCACCAACAGAGTTTAGTGATCGCCCGTCAAATCAAAGACCCTAGAGGTGAGGGTAATGCACTAGGAAATCTCGGTGTTGCTTACCGTAATCTAGGAGACTACCCAAAAGCAATTGAATACCAGCAGCAGAGTTTAGCACTCGCGCAGGAAATCAAAGACCGTAATGGTGAGGGACAATCACTAGGAAATCTCGGTGTTGCTTACCAGTCTTTGGGAGACTACCCAAAAGCAATTGAATACCACCAGCAGAGATTAGAGATCGCCCGTCAAATCAGAGACCCTAGAGGTGAGGGTGCAGCACTAGGAAATCTCGGTGTTGCTTACCAGTCTTTGGGAAACTACCCAAAAGCAATTGAATACCAGCAGCAGAGTTTAGCACTCGCGCGGGAAATCAAAGACCGTAACGGTGAGGGTAATGCACTAGGAAATCTTGGTGTTGCTTACCAGTCTTTGGGAGACTACCCAAAAACAATTGAATACCAGCAGCAGAGTTTAGCACTCGCGCGGGAAATCAAAGACCGTAACAGTGAGGGACAATCACTAGGAAATCTCGGTGTTGCTTACCAGTCTTTGGGAGACTACCCAAAAGCAATTAAATACCACCAGCAGAGATTAGAGATCGCCCGTCAAATCAAAGACCCTAGAGGTGAGGGTGCAGCACTAGGAAATCTCGGTGTTGCTTACCGTAATCTAGGAGACTACCCAAAAGCAATTGAATACCACCAGCAGAGTTTAGCACTCGCACGGGAAATTAAAGACCGTCTTGGTGAGGGACAGTCTTTAAATAATTTAGGAGTTGCTTTCTACAAATCTGGTAATCTCGCCGCAGCAGAAAAAACGCTGTACGAGGGAATTAAGGTTTATGAATCTCTGCGAGATCAAAAATTAAATGACACCAACAAAGTCTCAATTTTCGAGACGCAAAGAAGCACTTACCGTACTTTACAAAAAGTCCTCATTGCCCAAAATAAAACCGATGCAGCTTTAGAAGTATCAGAACGTGGACGTGCTAGGGCGTTTGTTGAGTTACTATCATCTCGCTTGAATAAAGATAATAGCCAGATGAAATCGCTCTCTGCACCAACAATAAGTGATATAAAACAAATTGCCAAACAACAAAATTCTACCTTGGTGCAGTACTCAATTATTTACGATAATTTCAAAGTAGAAAGTAAACCAACAACGCAAGAATCAGAACTCTATATTTGGGTAATTAAACCTAACGGTGAAGTCACATTTCACCGCCAAGACCTTAAACTATTGTGGCAAACACAAAACACCAATCTGGCAAATTTAGTTAAAAGTGTTCTTGGCACAAACACTCGTCTTTGGAAAAAACCTCTACAGCAACTCCATGAAATTCTGATCCAACCAATCGCCCAAGAATTACCCAAAAACCCTAATGCTCATGTTATCTTTATCCCTCAAGAATCATTATTTTTTGTTCCATTCCCAGCCCTAAAAGATGCAGACAATAAATACCTAATTGAAAAACACACCATCCTCACTGCACCCTCAATTCAGGTATTAGATTTAACCCATAAACAACGCATCCAAACACGAAACGCACCTAGTCAAAATGCCCTAGTTGTCGGTAATCCCATCATGCCCCGTGTAGCTTTTAAAGTTGGGGAAAAACCAGAACAATTAGAAGCTTTACCCGGTGCAGAAATCGAAGCCAAAGCAATTGCGCGGCTATTAAATACCAAAGCTATCATCGGTAAAGATGCAACCAAAGCGCAAATCTTAAAACTTTTACCAAAAGCCCGAATTATTCACCTAGCAACCCACGGATGGGCGGATGATATTCGCGGTTTAGGAAGTTGGATTGCATTCGCACCAAACCCAAAAAATCAAAATGAAACAGGTAATGGCTTACTAACTGCTGAAGAAATATTAGATTTGCGACTACAAGCCGAATTATTTGTCATCAGTGCTTGTCAAACCGGACGAGGACGCATAACAGGTGATGGTGTCATTGGGCTATCTCGTTCGATAATTTCTGCTGGTGTTCCCAGTGTGTTAGTTTCCCTGTGGCTAATTCCCGACGAAGAAACCCAGCCACTCATGACTGAGTTTTACCAACAGCTGCAAAAGAATCCAGATAAAGCCCAAGCACTACGCCAAGCTATGCTAGGCAGAATTAAAGAACAATCTCTCCCAGTTAACTGGGCAGCATTTACCCTAATCGGTGAAGCAGAATGAGCCAAGCAATTTTGGCCAATCTAATGTAAATTAAGAATGTACACAGCAATGCCCTTTTCAGTGGGTAGTACAAATTCAACAGGCTGGAGTTTAGCTAGATTCAGCTTTGGTGTGATGTCTAACGACAAGACGTTCTGCGTCTACGCTCTTCAAGCGCCAACTAATTTTCTAAACACCAGCTTTTCCGAAACATTCAATAGGTGATTACACAACGCTTCTGGAGGTCACTTAATTATCTGAGGAAAAAGCGACTATACATCAAGTAGGAATATTTTAGGCGATCGTATGACATCCTAACCTTGCCTAGTTCCTCAATTTACTCTTTGCGTGTGTAGAGAGTTTGTTTGTGTTGCTTTTAGCTAAAAGACAAGAAGTTAATTGTTTTTTTCTAAAGTATTGTTACCGGATCGTGATATGATTCAGCTGACTGAATGTGCAGTCATAATAGTTAGCTGTACTAGTTTCAAGTCCCGTGAGCTTGTCAGAAGAACCAATTGCACCCACTCCGACAACACAACAAGATGCCCCATCTGGTTTTGAGGAAACAGAATCAGTAAACACTTCTATGCAGGAGTTTCATCAACTCTATCAGAAGTTGTTGGTAATCACACTTGTTTTGACGGGGATTATATTTATCTCTGTGTGGATTTTTTATTCCTTAAACACTGCCCTGAATTATTTAATTGGGGCGTGTACAGGTGTGGTTTACTTAAAGATGCTGGCTAAAGACGTTGAGCAACTCGGCGCTGAAAAAAATCGTTTGAGCAAAAATCGTTTTGCTCTATTTGTTGGGTTGATTGTACTAGCAACTCAATGGCACGATCTACATGTACTGCCCATATTTTTGGGATTTCTCACATACAAAGCCACGCTCCTCGTCTATACGGTGCAAACTGCGTTCATTTCTGATTCTTAAAAAATCAGACTCACAAAGACAATACACCCATCCTCGCTTGTTGGGGAAAATGCTTGAAGAATGCAAATGCTTAGTGTCTTAAACGCCTTTAATTCTTTTCCCCTCGCCGAATTAGAAGTAGGTCAACATTTCTACTGGCAATTAGGCAATCTGAAAATTCATGGGCAAGTTTTTCTCACCTCATGGTTTGTGATTAGCATTCTAGTAGTAGCTTCCATTGCTGCTACTCGCAACATACAAAAAGTTCCCAGTGGTATCCAGAACTTAATGGAATACGCCCTGGAATTTATTCGTGATCTAGCAAAAAACCAACTTGGTGAGAAAGAGTACCGCCCTTGGGTACCATTTATTGGTACATTATTCTTGTTTATCTTCGTATCGAACTGGTCAGGTGCGTTAATCCCTTGGAAGCTAATCAAGCTGCCATCTGGTGAATTAGCGGCTCCCACCAACGACATCAATACGACGGTAGCATTGGCACTGCTGACTTCCCTCGCTTATTTTTACGCAGGTTTCAGCAAACGTGGTTTGGGCTACTTCAAGAAATACATAGAGCCAACACCCGTATTATTGCCGATCGCCATTCTCGAAGATTTCACTAAGCCCCTCTCCCTAAGCTTCCGTCTTTTCGGTAACATCTTGGCGGATGAATTGGTAGTAGCGGTGCTAGTGCTGCTCGTGCCTTTATTTGTACCTCTACCTGTAATGGCCTTGGGTTTATTTACCAGTGCCATTCAAGCCCTAGTGTTTGCTACCCTAGCAGGGGCATACATTCATGAGGCGATGGAAGGACACGGCGGCGAAGAGCATGAGGAGCATTAACGCCCTCAGTTGTTAGCACAGTTCCGACGAGCGTCAATGCTCAAAACGTCGCAAAGCGCGATTTGCGAGAACTCGGTGCAGCGTGAAAAAACACGTCTTTGACTAGTTAATTTACTTTTGTTAGTTCTGTAATTAAAGCAAGGAAAATCAACATGGATCCATTAGTTTCTGCTGCTTCAGTTCTGGCTGCTGCTCTAGCAATTGGTTTGGCTGCGATCGGCCCTGGTATTGGACAAGGTAACGCTGCTGGTCAAGCAGTAGAAGGTATTGCTCGTCAGCCAGAAGCAGAAGGCAAAATTCGCGGTACTCTGCTGTTAACCTTGGCGTTCATGGAATCCTTGACTATCTACGGTCTGGTAATCGCCCTAGTACTGTTGTTTGCTAACCCCTTCGCATAAGAACTCAAAGTTTTGATTGTAGAGACGTGAACTATCACGCCTCTACATCTGAAAGACTTTGGGTATTAAGTGGTTTTAATGTCGCCTGACCCTTGTGGCTATGGGTCTCTAAAATTACGAAAGGTTGGATAACGTTCCTAGCCATGAAAACTGCTACTCCAGCCAAAGAGGAGAGAAATGTTTGATTTCGATGCTACTTTGCCCTTTATGGCATTGCAGTTCCTGCTGTTGGCAGCCTTGTTGAATGTAATTTTCTATAAGCCACTGACAAAAGTACTGGACGAGCGCGATAATTACATCCGCACCAATACTCTTGATGCCAAGGAACGTCTAGCTAAAGCTGAACGCCTAGCTCAAGAATATGAACAGCAACTAGCAGAAGCTCGCAGGCAATCGCAAATTGCTGTAGAAACCGCCCAGGCTGAAGCTAAGAAAATTACTGCCCAGAAAATTGCTGAGGCACAACAAGAAGCTCAAGCTCAACGAGAAAAAGCTGCTATAGAAATAGAGCAACAAAAGCAGGAAGCTATGCGTTCTTTAGAACAACAAGTTGATGCTCTTGGTAGGCAGATTCTAGAAAAACTATTAGGGCCTAGTCTAGCTAGATAAGCTAAAAGATTATTGGCCTAATGAAAGCATCCGCGCAACTGGGCATTTGTCCCAGAGCGCTTAATGAAGTGTCAGCCAATTTTGGATTTTGGATTGCCGATAGCGTAGCGTTAGCAAATCTGCGAACGTGTTTTGGAATAACCGAGCCAATTTTAGATTTTGGATTGCCGATTGATCAATTACCCAATCTAGAAATCACAAATCTAAAATTTTGCTAGAGCATAAACCAAAAAATCTAAAATTTAAAATCTAAAATTCGTAGTCACTTTTTCCTCCGGGAACACAAAACTGATTAGCAAGCGAGCAGCGCACTTGTAGATGGGTATCATGGGCACTTTCTTATTACTTGCCGCAGAAGCTCAAGCTGTTCACTCTGAATTGGCAGAAGGCGCAGCAGAAGGTGGTTTCGGTCTAAACCTAGACATTTTAGAAACCAATCTGATAAACCTATTGATTCTGATTGGCATATTATTCTACTTTGGACGTAAAGTTTTAAGCAATATCCTGAACGAGCGCAGATCCAATATCGAAACTGCCATTCAGGAAGCAGAAGGACGCTTGCAAGAAGCACAAACTGCTCTTTCTCAAGCACAAGGACAGTTGACCCAAGCTCAAGCTGAGGCACAACGTATCCGCCAAGCAGCCGAAGAAAGCGCTCAGGCAGCTAAACAAGCCCTGTTAGATAAAGCAGTGCAAGATGTAGAGCGCTTGAAACAAACAGCAGCGGCTGATTTAAACACCGAAAGAGAGCGAGCGCTTACCGAATTGCGGCAGCGAGTAGCCGCTTTGGCATTACAAAAAGTCGAAGCACAACTGCGATCAGGTGTTGCTGACGATGTTCAACAGGCACTAATTGACCGTAGCATCGCTCAGGTGGGAGGACGGTAATGAAAAGTAATATCGAAACAGCCGAAATCGCCCAGCCTTATGCACAGGCGTTGATGTCAGTAGCTCAGTCAAAAAATCTGACAGAAGAGTTCGGTAATGATGCTCGTTCCTTACTAGACTTGTTGCAAAATTCTCAACAACTGCGGAACTTGATCGACAATCCCTTTGTTGCCTCTGAAAGCAAAAAAGCGGTAATCACTCAAGTCTTAGGTGAAGGCGGTAATCCTTACTTACGCAACTTTTTGCTACTGCTAGTAGATAAACGACGCATTTTCTTCTTAGACCAGATTTTAAAGCAGTATCTAGCATTGCTGCGGCAGCTGAATCAAACTGTGTTAGCGGAAGTAAGTTCGGCTATTCCTCTCTCATCAGAGCAAGAAGAAGCGATTAAACAAAAAGTCATTGCCATCACCAATGCTCGTCAAGTAGAACTAGAAACGAGAGTAGATAGTGAATTGATTGGTGGTGTAATTATCAAAGTTGGCTCACAGGTAATCGACGCTAGTTTACGTGGTCAACTACGACGCTTGTCCTTGCGCCTAACCAATGGCTAGAAAATGAAGGCAGGAGGCAGAAGGCAGAGGGCAGGAGGAGAATTTATTACTCAGCACTCAGCAATCAGCACTCAGCACTGTACTAACAAATTCTTCCGTGTTGCAAAAGAAAAATATACACCATGAGCATATCAATTAGACCTGACGAAATTAGCAGCATTATTCAACAGCAAATTGAGCAATACGACCAAGAAGTCAAAGTTGCTAACGTTGGTACCGTTCTGCAAGTCGGTGACGGTATTGCCCGGATTTATGGCCTAGAAAAGGCTATGGCTGGGGAACTTTTGGAATTTGAAGATGGCACCATTGGTATCGCCCAAAACTTGGAAGAAGACAACGTGGGTGCGGTACTCATGGGGACAGGTAACAGCATTCAAGAAGGTAGTTCTGTCAGAGCCACTGGGAGAATTGCCCAAATTGGTGTTGGTGAAGCATTAATTGGACGCGTTGTTGATGCTTTGGGTCGTCCCATAGATGGAAAAGGCGACATCAAATCTACAGAAAGCCGTTTGATTGAATCTCCTGCACCCGGTATCATTGCACGCCGTTCTGTACACGAACCTATGCAAACCGGGATTACCGCTATCGATTCCATGATTCCTATCGGTCGGGGTCAGCGCGAATTGATTATTGGAGACCGTCAGACAGGTAAAACTGCGATCGCCATTGACACCATTATTAACCAAAAAGGTGAAGATGTAGTTTGCGTTTACGTAGCCATTGGTCAAAAAGCTTCTACTGTAGCTAACGTAGTTCAAACCCTACAAGAAAAAGGCGCAATGGACTACACCGTAGTTGTTGCAGCTAACGCCAGTGACCCCGCTACCCTACAATTCTTGGCTCCTTACACCGGAGCTACCATTGCTGAGTACTTTATGTACAAAGGCAAAGCTACTCTAGTAATTTACGACGACTTATCCAAGCAAGCACAAGCTTATCGCCAAATGTCCTTGCTGCTACGTCGTCCACCCGGACGGGAAGCTTACCCTGGAGACGTATTCTACATCCACTCTCGCTTGTTGGAAAGAGCTGCTAAACTCAGCGATGAGTTAGGTAAAGGCAGTATGACTGCTCTACCCATAATCGAAACCCAAGCAGGTGACGTTTCCGCATACATTCCTACAAACGTAATTTCCATCACCGACGGTCAGATCTTCTTATCTTCTGATTTGTTCAACGCTGGTGTTCGTCCCGCTGTAAACCCAGGTATCTCTGTATCCCGTGTAGGTTCTGCGGCACAAACCAAAGCAATGAAAAAAGTTGCTGGTAAGATTAAGCTCGAACTAGCACAGTTTGACGACCTCCAAGCTTTCGCGCAATTTGCTTCTGACTTAGATAAAGCTACCCAAGACCAATTGGCACGCGGTCAACGCTTGCGGGAACTTTTGAAGCAATCCCAAAACGAGCCTCTATCTGTTGCTGAACAAGTAGCAATTCTTTACGCTGGAATTAACGGTTACTTAGATGATATCGCTGTAGATAAAGTAACCACTTTCACCAAAGGTTTCCGTGAATACCTGAAGACAGGTAAGTCTCCTTATTACAGTGCAGTACAAAGCAAAAAAGTACTCGCTGATGATGAAGAAGCCGCATTGAAGGCTGCTTTAGACGACTACAAAAAGACCTTCAAAGCAACAGCGTAATTAGTCAAGAGTCATTAGTCATTAGTCATTAGTAAAAAATCAATGACTAATGACCAAGGACAAATGACCAATGACTAAGGACAAAGGACAAAAATATGCCTAACCTCAAAGCAATACGCGATCGCATTCAGTCGGTCAAAAATACCAAAAAAATTACAGAAGCCATGCGGCTAGTAGCGGCGGCGAGAGTACGTCGGGCGCAAGAACAAGTATTAGCTACTCGTCCCTTCGCTGACAGACTAGCGCAAGTATTATATGGTTTGCAAACCCGTCTGCGGTTTGAAGACGCAAACCTACCTCTGCTAAGAAAACGCGAAGTTAAATCAGTCGGTTTGTTAGTAATTTCTGGCGACCGAGGTTTGTGCGGTGGCTACAACACCAACGTCATTCGTCGTGCTGAAAACCGTGCTAAGGAACTTAAGGCAGAAGGTATAGACTACACATTTGTATTGGTTGGTCGTAAAGCTACCCAATACTTCCAACGCCGTGAACAGCCCATTGATGCTACCTACAGCGGCTTAGAGCAAATTCCTACTGCCGACGAAGCAAATAAAATTGCTGAAGAGTTGCTGTCTTTATTCCTCTCGGAAAAAGTAGACCGCATCGAATTAATCTACACTCGTTTCGTCTCTCTAGTTAGTTCTCGTCCTGTCGTTCAAACTTTGCTACCTCTTGATACCCAAGGTTTAGAAGCAGCAGATGATGAAATTTTCCGTCTGACAACTCGTGGCGGTCAATTTGAAGTTGAACGGCAAAAAGTAACGGCTCAAGTCCAACCTCTAGCCCGCGACATGATTTTTGAGCAAGACCCAGTACAAATTCTGGATTCCTTGCTACCTCTGTATTTGAGCAATCAATTACTACGGGCATTACAAGAATCTGCTGCCAGCGAACTAGCAGCACGGATGACAGCTATGAGTAACGCCAGTGATAACGCTGGTGAACTAATTAAAAACCTATCGCTGTCTTACAACAAAGCCCGACAAGCCGCTATTACTCAGGAACTTTTAGAGGTAGTCGGTGGTGCAGAAGCACTGACTTAGGGACAAGTCAATTGTTAACTATCATTAATAGCTAATTGCTGGTAATTTTAAAACCTAGCGATTAGCTATTTTTAATTTTGTTGACAAGAGATATCCCAAGCCTATTTGAAGAGCCAGAAGCCAATAGTATGAAAACTTTGATTTTGAACCTAGTCAGACTGACCATCTGCACTTATTTCTTATGTTGAAGGATATTCGGAAAATATGCGAATAATCTTACCTGATTCAGTTGGGATTGAGATACGAAGAAAATTTTGTAGTGATCGCCACCTGAAAAAGCATAATAGTAGGTTAATTGTCGCGATCGCCTTGGGGGTGAAATTAGTAATTATTAATGTACTCAGCATAATTAGCTATTCCAGATTTAATTTAATCTCACTCCCCTGTTGAATACAACTTAGGTGTGTAAAACTTTAGTAGGTTAAAAGCTGCCGGAGTGTTAAAATCCGGTGACACTGGCTAGAGTGAAACATTAGAGATAGCAAGCTCCTTAAAGAAAAGCAATATTTACTGACTGCGGCTCAAGTTCCGAAGTTCTTTAAGTAACGATATATTTGAGTATCTGTCCTGCACACATCTACTTTTTGTTGTTAAAGCTATGAAATCTTATTTAGCCGCCGCTATTCAAATGACAAGTGTGCCAGATTTATACAAAAATTTGGCACAGGCTGAAGAATTAATTGAGCTTGCTGTGCGTCGAGGTGCTGAATTAGTTGGGCTACCAGAAAACTTTTCTTTTATGGGTGAAGAGAAAGATAAACTCGCCCAAGTAGAAAGTATCACCCGCGAAACAGAGCAATTTCTTAAAAAAATGGCTCAACGTTTCCAAGTCACTATTTTAGGCGGCAGCTTTCCAGTTTTGGTAGAGGGTACAGGCAAAGTTTATAATACTTCAACACTGATTGATCTGAGTGGTCTAGAAATTGCCCGTTACCAAAAAGTACATTTATTTGATGTCAATGTTCCTGACGGCAATACTTATCGTGAATCTAGCACTGTGGTAGCTGGTACACAATTGCCTTCAGTATATTTTTCGGAAGAACTGGGCGGTATAGGTCTTTCTGTTTGTTATGATGTGCGCTTTCCAGAATTATATCGGCATCTTTCTAATAAAGGAGCCGATGTGATGTTTATTCCCGCGGCTTTTACCGCTTTTACAGGCAAAGACCACTGGCAGGTATTATTACAAGCCAGAGCAATTGAAAATACTTGTTACGTAATTGCACCCGCCCAAACTGGCACAAACTACGCCCGTCGCCAAACCCACGGCCACGCCGTGATTATTGATCCTTGGGGTGTCATTTTAGCTGATGCTGGCGAAAAACCCGGAATTGCGATCGCAGAAATTAACCCCTCGCGTTTAGAACAAGTTCGTCGTCAAATGCCTTCTTTGCAACACCGAGTATTTGGCTAAAGTCTGAAGTGCGAAGTCTGAAGTGTGAAATTGTATCCTTCAGACTTCATTGGGAAATCTTTCCTTACTCACTATCTTTAATACTTTTCAATAAACTCCTCAACATTAAATAAGACGAAGTTGCACCTGGATCTTGATGTCCAATACTTCGTTCTCCCAAATAACTAGCACGTCCTTTCTTCGCCAGCATCGGTTTGGTATTTTCTAACGCTTGTTCTGATATTGCTACAGCTTGTTGCATTGCAGCTAAAGAGTCTTTGCCTTCCTCAATAGCTTGCCTAAAAGCCACTACAGCCGGAGACAGAACATCAACCATTGTTTTATCTTCTAATTGAGCCTTACCACGTTGTAACACTCCATCTAACCCAGCTTGTAGTAATTCTAGTAACTCTTGTGTAGTTAGTTCTTGCTTACCAGCCGCTACAGAACTTGCTTTCAAAAACAGGGTGCCGTATAAAGGGCCACTAGCACCACCAACACTAGAAATCAGTGTCATACTAACAGTTTTCAAAATACTGCCAATATCTTGATGAGTTACTGTTGGTAACTGACTCATCACCTTTTTAAAACCACGACTCATATTAATACCGTGGTCAGCATCACCGATCGCTGCATCTAAGTTAGTTAAATATTCTTTATTTTGTTCTATCTCAGATTCAAAGATTTTTAACCATTGGAGAATCTGGGCTTGAGTTACCATATCAAATACCCCATCGCAGACTTGGCGTGTGTACTGGTGCATCCCACAACCGGATCAGTTCATCATCCAACTTGAGCAATGTAATTGAGCAACCCTGCATTTCTAAAGACGTAATATAAGAGCCTATTAAGTTGCGGACAATGGGCATTCCTTGTTTTTCGCAGATTTCTGCCAGTTTGCGATAAATCAGATAAAGTTCCGAGATAGGTGTACCACCCATACTATTAACAAAAGCCAACAAGCGATCGCCTGCTTGTAAAGGTGGATCGATTAATTCCATATCAACCCATTCACCTTGGTTTTCATCCCACTCCCGCACAATACGACTATAGCCAACATCATCAATGATGGTTTGGGTTAATATCTCAGCAATTTCATCTGCTGATTTTAATAAAATCCTTTGCCTACCTGGTTCACCGTGAATCCCAATACCCATTTCTATTTCGCGTTCAGTCAATATAAACGTTGGTGTACCTTTAGCCGGTACGGTACAAGATGTTAAGGCAATCCCCATACTCCGACCATTTAGATTTACCCGACGACACAAATCGGCTATTTTTTGCAAATCATAACCTTGTTCCGCCGCAGCACCACAAATTTTTTCCGCTAATACCGTTGTTCCCACACCACGACGACCTTGAGTATAGAGGCTATCCTTCACTGCCACATCATCATCAATCAAAATATTTAGCACACGGATGCCTTCACTTCGGGCTAACTCCGTTGCCATTTCAAAGTTCATCACATCGCCACTATAGTTTTTGACAATATAAAGGATGCCAACACCACCATCTACCTGTTGCGCCGCAGCCAGCATCTGGTCGGGGGTAGGTGACGTGAACACCTCCCCTGGACAAGCTGCATCTAACATTCCCTGACCCACAAACCCAGCGTGCATCGGTTCGTGTCCACTACCTCCACCTGAAATAATTGCCACTTTACCCCGGATTGGTGAACTGGCTCGGTAGACAAAGGTAGGGTCATAGTTGACTTTGATTAAATCTGAATGGGCGATCGCCATACCAGCGATACTTTCTTTTACAAAATCTTCTGGCTGATTGATCAGCTTTTTCATGATCTGTATTTGAGAAGGTTCTACAGATTTAGAATAAAACACCAAGACGCGCCAGACACTATATGGTCGTCTTCTGGAAAACTAAAACTATCACAATTTGTTTCTTACAGTGCGATTGCCCATATTTTGGAATCAACTTATCAAGGACAGCCTCGTAAGTAATTTGAAAATTTTTGTAGTCTCCAACAAAATTAGACAAACAAGTTCACAGTGAATTGATGGTACTTTAAGATGTAAATTCAGGAAATTTCTCAATAATTAAAGTAAAAAATATCTTTAAATGGGCAATATTTCGATAATTCTCAACTTAAGCTCATTTATGTGCTTTTCTTTAAGTTTATTTTCCTTTCCAGAAATGCTTAGAAAAAAATTTTGCCAAACCCTTGACGATCCTATAATCAGTTGTTAATCTAGATAAGTGTCAAGGCAAGAGCCAAGACGACTGAACCGAGAAAAAATAATACTTTGAAAGCTTAAAAGATAAACCAATCCTCGTCAAGTAAATTGGTTTTGGGGTATCCCAAAAACTTAAAAATTGTTATAGCAAGGAATCTGGAAGGCAAGTTTTTCTAGATAACAAACTCGAAACACAACAAAACGGAGAGTTTGATCCTGGCTCAGGATGAACGCTGGCGGTATGCTTAACACATGCAAGTCGAACGGTCTCTTCGGAGATAGTGGCGGACGGGTGAGTAACGCGTGAGAATCTAGCTTCAGGTCGGGGATAACTACTGGAAACGGTGGCTAATACCGGATGTGCCGAAAGGTGAAAGGCTTGCTGCCTGAAGATGAGCTCGCGTCTGATTAGCTAGTTGGTGTGGTAAGAGCGCACCAAGGCGTCGATCAGTAGCTGGTCTGAGAGGATGATCAGCCACACTGGGACTGAGACACGGCCCAGACTCCTACGGGAGGCAGCAGTGGGGAATTTTCCGCAATGGGCGAAAGCCTGACGGAGCAATACCGCGTGAGGGAGGAAGGCTCTTGGGTTGTAAACCTCTTTTCTCAGGGAATAAGAAAGTGAAGGTACCTGAGGAATAAGCATCGGCTAACTCCGTGCCAGCAGCCGCGGTAATACGGAGGATGCAAGCGTTATCCGGAATGATTGGGCGTAAAGCGTCCGCAGGTGGCGATGTAAGTCTGCTGTTAAAGAGCAAAGCTTAACTTTGTAAAAGCAGTGGAAACTACATAGCTAGAGTACGTTCGGGGCAGAGGGAATTCCTGGTGTAGCGGTGAAATGCGTAGAGATCAGGAAGAACACCGGTGGCGAAGGCGCTCTGCTAGGCCGTAACTGACACTGAGGGACGAAAGCTAGGGGAGCGAATGGGATTAGATAC